>CBDCIT010000052.1:0-56523 GCA_965217615.1 Alphaproteobacteria bacterium | reverse complement strand
ACGCTGTCGCCCTGCTGACCGTTCGACGCGGTCGAAGCGCTCGTTTAACTCAAAGGTCGAAATCCCGCACCTCGACGTAGCGGGTGACAGTCAGGGCTCGGAGCGCGGAGAGGCGGCGCTGACGATCGCGCGCAACCTGAGCGTTGTGTGCCCGGATAGCCAGATTGTACTTGGCCACCGCCGCACGGGCGTGTTGATTGTGCTGCCGCACCCGGCGCTTTTGGTCGTCGACTACGCGCTTATTATGCTTATTAATTCGGTCGACTTCGCGGTTGTGATCGCGGACCGCCTTCTCGGCGGCAGCCTTGTTGGCGCGATTTACACGATCGACTTCCTGATTATGGCGGCGGACCGCTTGATTGTACCGGTTCTGCTGCTGGCGAAGCCAGCTGTTATATTGCGACGGCGTCATACGACGAACCAAAGCCCTCTCCTCTGAAAGCTGCGGCTGGTAAGAGTTTGGGACTATTCCAACCTATTTCAACACTCGTCGATCAGGAATTTCAACGCAATTCCGGGCAGCGCATCAAGGGCCGCCTCGCCGGAGGCGACCGGAACCCGGGAGCGCTAGGCCGGCGCGCGGTGCGGGGACGGCCTCGCCGGGGATGCGCGAGGTGGCGCGCCTCGCCATCTACGGCGCCATGGCGGCCGATTCCGATCCGCGGCCCGCGTTCGGGGACCGGGAGCGGGCGCGCGAGGCCGGCATCGACATCGCGCCGCCGCCGGCCGTGCTGCGACCCTGGCGGCCGTCCATCGCCGATGTCCACGACTGGCGCGAGCCGGGCAAGCTCGCCCCCGCCGGGCACGACGCCCTGGTCATGACCTGCGATCCGGAGCCGCCGATGCGCAGGCGCTCTGGCGCGCCGCCGAACGAGCCGGCATCGCGCCGCGCCTGTTCGAGGCCTACCGCAGGCTGGAGGGCTACGGCTGGTATGACGGGCTCGACCGGGCGGACGCTATCTGACATCCAGTTCCTCCGCTGGGAGTACGTCAAGGACGACTGCATCGAGCTGCCCGACGCGAAGACTGGAGGACGGGTCGTCCCGCTCGAGCCCGAGGGCCCGCGCCGTGCTGGCGGACCTGCCCCGCGAGGACGGCAATCCCTGGATCATCCGCGGGTAAAGTACCGGGCACCCATCTAACCGATCTCCAGCGCCCCTGGCGCCGCATCCGCACGCGTGCTGAGCAGGAGGACGTGCGAATTCACGACCTGCGCCACTCTTGTGCGGCATAGCCACCTAACCCACCGTAATCATTTACATTATTTTCTGATACAAATTCCGTAATCGAATAGTCACCGGATTCGATCGTATCCAGGCGCCGCATGCCCCATCTGCTGTGCGATTCTCGCGATTCTCGAATCGCACGTGCAAGAGCATTCGCAAGCATTCCATCGCACCGCGCCATCCTCCGACCGGCAGCAACCTGCCTTCGCGCATCGCGTGTGCTGCACCGGTTCGCCCGCGCCGGCGATGCACGCCGACCCAAATGCCGACTCCGCACGACGGTCGGGGTCGGACCTCTATCGGCTGAAGCAGCCTTGTCTTTACACTTGTTTCTGTTATTTTTTGTATTACACTTGTCCGCAGGCCCGCGCGCCGCTATCGAGGCCCTTGGACATTGCGGGAAGGGAGGGATCGGGATGAGCAACGCTACCGACGCGGTGGATCTGGAACACCGTCTTCCGACGCAGGACGAGATTGCGTGCGCAGCACAAGCGGTAACCGCGCTTGCCGACGCACGGGGCGGGAACGGCGTCCTCGCCATTCACCGCGAAGACGGCGAGCCCGTGCGCCTGGCGCCCGCGATCGCCGACTTGGTGCTCGATCTTCTGGGCGGCGTTGCGTCGGGTCATACGGTCACGCTGGTTCCGGCCGGCGCGATGCTGACCACGCAGCAGGCGGCCGACATCCTGAGCGTCTCGCGACCGCACCTCAGTAAGCTGCTCAAGTCGGGCAAGATCCCGTTCGTTTCGGTCGGTGCGCACCGGCGCGTCAGGCGCGCCGATCTGATGGCCTACATGGACCGTCGCGACGCCGCGCGCCGTGCGGCGCTCGACGACCTCGCCCGACTCGGCCAAGAGTTCGATGCGTCTTGATACAGCTCGCGGACCGTCGTGTCGCCCTCCTCGATGCCAACGTCCTGTATCCGTTCCGCAAGCGAGACATTCTCCTGCGCTTCCACCACGCCCAGACTGTTCCGGGGCGCGATGGACCGAACGGAATTCTCGACGAGTGGACGGTGAACCTCCTCGAACGAAAGCCGCATCTTGAACGAAGTGTCCGCTCCCAGCGACATGCATGCGCCAGCATTTTGCGGAGGCGCTGGTCACCGGATACGAGCCGTTGATCGGGACGCTCGAACTTCCCGATGCCGACGACCGCCACGTCCTGGCGGCGGCAATCCGCTGCGGCGCGCAGCATATCGTCACCGACAACCTCGCCGACTTTCCGGCGGATGTCCTCGCGCCGATTCCGATATCGAGGCGATCGACGCCGACGGGTTTCTGTCGCGGACGTTCGATCTCTATCCCTCCGAGGCGCTCGGCGTGCTGCGCACCCTTCGGGGAAGCGTACAGCAATCCGCCCTTCACGCCGTCGGAGTTCGTTCGCGACCTGACGGCGAAGGGGCTTCCCCGTTTGGCTGCGCAGGCAGAAGAGCCCCGGCACGAGCTCGAGGGGAAAGCGTAGCGCCGCCGTGAGAGCGAGCCATGCGGAAAACGCCGGGCCGTGTCCGGTCCACCGCCGAAGCTGCGGCGGGTCAAAACCTCGGCGGCGCCCCCGCGCCGAGCACAGCCCAAGCGCATGATGCGGATCCTCGGCGAACCGACTCAGAAACTTGCCAATTGACGTGCGCGGCGCGACTCGGCATTTGTCAGCCACGGAGAAGCGCTCGACCGGGCTAGTGCGTGTAGCGCAGGCATGCCGCCGCCAGGACCTCCGGCACCGCGCGGAACCATGGGACCGAGTGGTCCGGGACATTGCCTCTTTCAGAACTCAGCGCGCATTTGACGACTTCCGTCCTCAGCTGACTATCATCCAACACGCCCGCCTTCATGGCTTCATGCGAAAGACCTCTCCGCTTGGACAATCGGTGTACACGCAGAAGCGCCCCACTCGTCGCCCGCATCCAACTTGTAACCCCAACGGGAATCCCAACACCGTTGGCGCGTCCGCGCCGCATTGTACAATAGCGATTCAGCAAGGTATGGGAGAGCGTCGGTCAATGGAACCAAGTGCCAACTGGTATGTTGCAGACTGTGCGCGCCTGCTCTGTTCGGCAAGCACGCATAGCAATATGTGTCTACGTACCAACTTGAAAACGCAAGTATCGCGATCGCTGCACCCGCCCCGGCGATGCGGATCAGACGGTCCGGCGGCTTCGTATAGAGGCAACACAATCCGCGATAGGAAACAACGTCAGTGGAATCAGAAGAGCAGCACGCCAGCATCCGTAGATCCCCAACAATCCATCTCTTGAGCAATCCCTACGAACACTCCGGCATTTTGACAGTCGATTTCCTCTCATGAAGTACAAAGCCACATTGGAGGAACTCCACTCTCGCATATATGTCGTGGCTCCCAAAGATGGCGGTCTCGACAAAGGGTTGAGTAAAGGACGGCATTTGGATCACCATCAGCGCCATCCAGAATTTCAGTGCGGCCATGATCAGTCGTCCAGCGGCAAGGGAATCGTCTCGTTCAGCTTGGGGTATGCGCGTTGCAAGCTGCGCATGAACTTATCCCACCCGAACGTCGGTGCGGCCCTCATTAGTGCCATAGACCCGCTCAGATGCTCCCTCAGCCTCGGATGCCCAAAGTCAGGTGTGAACCACCAAAAAAGTTCCTGCTTATCCGTGACACTCCGCATGTGAGGCTGTATGTTCTCAATATGTTCCGTATGAGGGGGTCACGGTTATGAGGTTCAAGGTTGCATCGCGCGTGCGTGGTTTGAGCGACGAGGCGTTTCGCGAGGCCTTCGGTGCGGAGGAGCAGTGCCGCGCGGCGCTGCTCCGGCTGCGCTGGCCGGACGGCTTCCTCTGCCCCTGCTGCGGCCATCGCGGGCATTGCGTGCTGGCGGGGCGCGGGCTCTATCAATGCAACCGGTGCAAGAAGCAGACATCGCCCACGGCGGGCACGATCTTCCACGCGACCAAGCTGCTGCTGACACTCTGGTTTGCAGCCATCCACCTGATCGTGACGGCGAAGAACGGCATCTCGTCGGTGGAACTCGGCCACCGTCTCGGGGTCAAGCAGCCGACGGCCTGGGCCGTGAAGCACAAGATCATGGCGGTGATGGCGCGGCGCGAGGGGGAGACGCCGCTTACGGGGCGGGTCGAGATGGACGATGCCTATCTGGCGGGGTGCGCTCCGGCGGCAAGCGGGGCCGCGGCGCGGCGGGCAAAACGCCCTTCGTGGCGGCGGTCTCGACCAGTCCCGAGGGGCGCCCACGCAAGCTGAAGCTGGCGCCGGTCAAGGGCTTCCGCAAGCGCGAGATCGCGCGTGGCGCCAAGCACTGGCTGGCCCCCGGCGCGGCGGTTGTGACGGACGACCTGGGCTGCTGGAGCGCACTCGACGAGATCGCCTGCAGCCATCAGGCAATCCGCACCGGGTCGGGCCGACAGGCGGCCCGCATGGCACCGTTCAAATGGGGTGAACACCACGCTCGGCAACATCAAGTGCGCGATCACCGGGACCTATCGCAAGCTCGGCCCCGATCACGCCGGGCGCTACCTCGCCAGTTTCGCCTGGCGCTACAACCGCCGTTATCAACTCCAGACGATGATCCCGCGCTTCGTCCATAGCGCCGCCCGAACCGACCCGATGCCCTATCGCCTCCTCATCGCCGGATGACTTTCAGGGATAAGCAGGAAAAAGTTTGTTCTTGAGATTGTCGCTCGGTAGCGGTGAGGTTTTGGCCCTCAATTCAGCTAGAATCCCAGGGGCCAGGCGCTCATAACACTATGTCATTAGTATAGCGACCGATCACCGACGGGCGTTTGATGGCATACACACTCGGCCATCCCTTTAGCCTACAAATCTCCTCGTAAAACTCAAATGGAAACGTCGGTGCGGTTCAGAGAAACTATCAATCTATGCTGCGGAGGCTGCATAGCTTTGCGTTGCTGACGCACCGGGATCCCGCAGTGCCAGCCTGTTGAATTAACCCAATGATCGCGTTCTATTCGGTCGAAACCTGCGTTTTGGCTTCCTCGAGCAGGCGGGTCATCTCGTGACGCACCTTGTGTTCGTCCGTCGCGATCCCTTTGCCGGTCAGATCGCCGAGCACCTTCCGCAAGACATCGGCATCGCCCGGTTCTTCAAAATCGGCGATCACGACCTGCTTGGCGTAGGCCTCGGCATCCGCGCCTGAAATGCCCATTTGCTCCGCTGCCCACAGGCCGAGCAGCTTGTTGCGCCGCGCGATGGTCTTGAACTGGAACTCCTGATCATGCGTGAACTTGGCTTCGGCGGCTGTTTTGCGGTCATCAAAGGCGGTCATCGACCGGGCTCCTCAACTTCAGAAGACGGGGTCGGCGCTTTATCCGCCTTTTCATTCTTGTATGCGATGAAGCCCGGCGCACCCTTGCCTTTGGCGCGGCGCAGTGTGTAGCCATAATTTCCGAGATTGAACTTCGGGTCATTCTCATGACCTGACCCCCAAAACTTGGTCCAGGCCGAATGTTAGGCTAGGACTGTTTGAACGGAGGTCAGGATGCCACGTAAACGACATACCGCGGAACAGGTTATCGGTAAGCTACGGGAGGCGGAGGTTAGCCTGTCGGGCGGCCAAACGGTGCCCGCGGTTTGCAGGACCTTGGGTGTTTCGGAACAGACGTATTACCGTTGGCGCAAGGAGTACGGCGGCCTAAAGATCGAGCAGGCATGGCGCTTCAAGGAGCTCGAGCGGGAGAATCTGCGGCTGAGACGAGCTGTCGCTGATCTGAGGCTGGATAAGCTGATTCTGAAGGAAGCCGCTGAGGGAAACTTCTAAGCCCCGAGCGCCGCCGGGGCTATGTTCAGCACATCTCCACGCGGCATGCCCTGCCCGAGCGTCGGGTGTGCCGGGTCATTGGGCAACCACGCTCGACGCAACGCTATCGGCGTGTCGAGGCTGACGATGAGGCGGCGTTGACCGCGGCCATTGTGCGGCTGGCCAGCGCGTACGGTCGCTACGGCTATCGCCGGATCACGGCGCTGCTCCGCGGCGAGGGCTGGTACGTGAACCACAAGCGGGTCGAACGCATCTGGCGACGGGAGGGACTGAAGGTGCCTGCAAAACAACCAAAGAGGGGCCGGCTATGGCTCAACGATGGGTCCTGCATCCGTCTGCGTCCGAACTGGCCGCACCATGTCTGGGCCTATGACTTCGTCATGGCTCGCACACACGATGGCAGGGCATTCCGCATGCTGACCATCATCGACGAGTACACTCGGGAGTGCCTGGCAATCGACGTCGCACGACGGCTGCGATCCGACGACGTGCTGTATCGCCTTGCCGCGCTGTTCGTCGATCGTGGCCCGCCGGACCACATCCGCTCGGATAATGGTGCCGAGTTCACTGCCACGGCCGTCCGTGAGTGGCTGGCGCGGGTCGGTGTGAAGACGCTCTACATCGAACCGGGCAGTCCCTGGGAGAACGGCTACAACGAGTCATTCAACGGCAAGCTCCGGGACGAGCTGCTCAACGGCGAAATCTTCTACTCGCTCAAGGAGGCCCAGGTGCTGATCGAGCGATGGCGGCAGCACTACAACACGGTCAGACCACACAGTGCGCTGGGCTACAGACCCCCGGCGCCAGTGACCATCGCGCCTAACCGGACTGATCCGGCTTGCGCTATGGATGGGCTCCAGCCGGATCAGCCCTTCCCAATCACCGTGCCAGGACTAACATAGCGATTGGCACATACATTGGGGGCAGGCCACTCAAAGCCCGCGAGAGCCTCGACGATCTTCATCGCCACGGGATCCGGCTTGCTCCTGGCTTGTAAGGCAGCCTCCCGCTCCAGCCACCTTGCGAAGACCTCTTCGGCGAGGTCGTCGCCGAGAGATTTCCGAAGCGCGTTCAATTTTCTCACCAGACCTTTGGTTGTTGATCGGCGTGGAATATTGACCCCCTTGGTGGGGTAATCGGCGTCCAAAATTGACCCCCCTGGTTTTGTGCTCTTGAACACACCTTGTTGTTTGGACAGACGAGGTGGGGGAGATGCTGGTTGTGGAGACGATTGCGCGGATCCGTCGGGATCATCTGGTGAAGGGCGTTCCGATCAAGAAGATCGCCCGGGATTTGAGGGTTTCGAAGAACACGGTGCGCAAGGTGGTACGGGGCGATGAGACCTCGTACAGCTACGCGCGCAAGATCCAGCCGATGCCGAAGCTTGGGCCGTGGGTGGAGGAGTTGGAGCGCCGGCTTGAGGCCAACGAGAAGAAGCCGCGCCGGGACCGCTTTTCTCTGCTGCGGATTCATGAAGACCTTGCGGCTCTGGGCTATGGCGGCGGCTACGACGCGGTGCGCCGCTACGCCAGGACCTGGCGTCGGCGGTGGCGGCTGTTGTCGCCGTCGCAGGGTTTTGTGCCGCTGAGCTTCGATCCCGGCGAGGCCTACCAGTTCGACTGGAGCCACGAGTACGCGTGCCTGTCGGGTGTGACGACCAAGGTGAAGGCGGCGCACATGCGGCTCTGCTACAGCCGTATGCAGCTGGTTCAGATCTTCCCGCGCGAGAGCCAGGAGATGGTGTTCGAGGCGCATGAGCGCGCCTTCCGCTTCTTCGGCGGGGTCTGCCGGCGGGGCATCTACGACAACATGAAGACGGCGGTGAGCATGGTCTTCGTGGGCAAGGAGCGCGCCTACAACCGGCGCTTTCTGGAGCTGTGCTCCCACCATCTGGTGGAGCCGGTGGCGTGCACTCCGGGTGCGGGCTGGGAGAAGGGCCAGGTCGAGAGGCAGGTGGGTGACGTCCGCGGCCGCCTGTTCGTGCCCATCCCGCGGGGCGGCTCCTACACCGAGATCAACGCGTGGCTGATGGATCGGTGTATCGAGGACGCCAAGAAGCGGCCGCATCCGACGATCGAGGGCAAGACGGTGTGGCAGGTGTTCGAGGAGGAGCGGCCCTTCCTGATGGCCTATCGCGGCCCCTTCGACGGCTTCCACGCCACCGAGGTATCGGTCTCCAAGACCTGTCTGGTGCGCTTCGACAACAACCACTACAGCGTGGCGGCCCGCGCCGTCGGGCGGACGGTCGACGTGCGGGCCTATGCCGATCGTATTGTCATCCGCCAGGATGGCGAGACCGTTGCCGAACACCCCCGGAGCTTTGGACGCGGTGAGATCGCCTGCAATCCATGGCACTACGTGCCGATCCTGACACGGAAGCCCGGTGCGCTGAGGAATGGCGCGCCTTTCAAGGGTTGGCAACTGCCCGGCGCGCTGGGCCGCATACGGGCGCGGCTCACCGGCCGCGACGACGGCGATCGTCAGATCGTCAAAATCCTCGCGGCGGTGCTGGAGGACGGGCTGGAGGCGGTCGAGGCGGCCTGCGCCGAAGCGCTCGCCTGCGGCGCCTGCAGCGCTGATGTTGTGCTCAACATCCTCGCCCGGCAGTGCCAGCAGCCGCCGCCGCCGGCCATCCCAACGCCCGAGGGCCTGCAGCTTCGCCACCAGCCGGTGGCCGACTGCCGCCGCTACGACCGCCTGAGGGAGGCCGGTCATGGAGCGTCATGATGTGCTGGCGATGATGACGGCGCTGAAGCTTGCAGGCATGCGCGCCGCCTACGACGACATCCTCGCCGACGGGCTCAAGCGCCGTCATCCGGTGCAACAGATCATCGGTACGCTGCTGCAGACCGAGGTCGCCGACAAGCAGGCGCGCTCCATCAAGTACCAGATGACGTCCGCCAAGCTGCCGACGGCCAAGGAGCTGGCCGACTTCGACTTCGCCGCTTCCCCGGGCAATGAGCCCCTGATCCAGGAACTCGCCGGCGGCGACTTCCTGGAGAGCAAGCGCAACATCGTGCTGGTCGGCGGCACCGGCAAGACCCATCTCGCCGTCGCCATCGCCCGCGCCTGTATCAGAAAGGGCGCCCGTGGCCGCTGCTACAACGTCGTCGACCTGGTCAACCACCTCGAGGCCGAACTCCGCTCCGGACGCCAAGGCCGTACCGCGGACCAACTCGTCCGACGCGACTTCGTCATCCTCGACGAACTCGGCTATCTGCCCTTCGCCCAGGCCGGCGGCCAGCTGCTGTTCCACCTGATGAGCCGGCTCTACGAGCGCACCTCGATCATCGTCACCACCAACCTCGCTTTCGGCGAATGGCCCTCCGTCTTCGGCGACCCCAAGATGACCACCGCGCTGCTCGACCGCCTGACCCACCATTGCGAGATCATCGAAACGAGAGCTGGCGCTTCAAGAACCGCTCCTGACCGGACGCCGGCCGTGCCTGTGGCCCGCTTGCCCCGGTGGGTCAACAGGCTTGACGTATACGTCAAGCCCACGCGGCTTCGCTCCGCGCACCGCAAGGCGCTACACGAAGCCGCTCGGGTCCCCCCTATTGACTACCGGGACAACCTCCGCCGTGCCACTCAGGGGGTCAATATTGCACGCCGATAGGGGGTCAATATTGCACGCCGATTGACAACCAAGGACCCCAGGCCCGATACGGTACCTACCAAAACCCAGCAACGGGGCCTGAACAAGGAGTACTCCTTCCTGGCGACAGTGACGACGGCATGAGCATCGCTCAGGAACCCGCTTATCGCAAGAACGACCGCCCGTATGGGTTTGCAAACGCGGCTATAGGACTAGTGGCAGCCATCATAAGCGCTGTCCTCGTCGACGTTCTCATATTTCAAACCTTGGGTGTTTATGATCAGCTGAAACTCAGCCGCGAGGCGCTTGAGAGCAGCAACGAGAGTTTTCAGAAAACCTTAGTTGAGATGAGACAGCAACGCGATGCTATGACTGCTCAGGTCGAATCGATGAGCATGCTCACGTCTACATTGGAACAGATATTTCGAGATCAGCAGAGAGCGCGTATGTCCTTTCGCGTTGAACTAGAGCAGATCGACGACGTGCAATCCGGGATTAGGATTGTGAATCCGATAGAGATCGGCGGCACAACCGAGGCTCGACAAGTACGTTTCAAGAACTACGTTTCTGTCGGCGTTCCCGGACAACAGCAGTTCTTGGATTCTCTGGCGCTAGACTGGAATAAACGCGAATTTCACCCACTCACTGATGTTGCTCCGACCGAAGTGGGGAGGCAGTTCGTTACTCCCGTTCTTTCTCAAACACGTCTGAGGACTATCGTGTCTGGTGAGGAGTCGCTCTATTTCGTCGGGCGCCTTGAGTATTGCGATGTCTATGGCGCGTGCCGATACTTCATGAGGTGCGCAGAGTTTGGACATCAGCCCAGGGTGATTACTTACTGCGGGACTCGCGTGGGGGACCTGTATGAAGGCCACGGCAAGTAGCGCCCTCCAAAGCTCCGTTATCCGTTGGCAGGGTAGCGGCTGGATGCATACCGACGGCTATGCCGGGTTCGGCAAGCTCGCCCGCGCCGGCCCGGTCCGCGAGGTCGCCTGCCTGGCGCATGTGAGACGGAAGTTCTTCGATGTCCATGCCGCCCAGGGCTCGGCGATCGCGGCCGAGGCGCTGGAACGCATCGCGGCGCTCTACGCCATCGAGAAGGAAGCCCGCGGGCAGCCGCCCGACCGGCGCGTTGCAATCCGCGGGGCCAAGGTCGGGCCGCGCCTCGACGATCTGGAGCGCTGGTTGCAAACGGCAAAAACCCCGCTGGCGGCGGCCATCCGGTATGCGCTGACCCGCCTGAAGCGCCTACGGCCATATCTGGAGCACGGCTTCCTGGAAATCGACAACGACCCCGCCGAGCGCGCCATGAGTGGCCGCTTTGCATCGGAATGCGCAACATAGGCGAAGGCGGCGAAGATCAGGCGCACCTGGTTGGCCTTGTACCAAACCCCCGCTATCACCTTCCCCTTCGAATCCTTGGTGACGGGAACCAGCAATTCCGCGATCAGGACTTCTTCTCGCGTATTTTCGCCGTCGCGGTCTGCATCGATCTAGCTCCCGAAATTCTTTGCGCGCTCACAGGGTTTGCCCGTGAACTCAGGTTCTATCCCGATTCCGTCCAGAGGATCGTTGGCCAATGCCGGCACAGCCAGAAGAACAAGGATTGCCATCGTCGCAAAGCGAAACATCGGATGCCTACCTTCCAGTTGTTCCAGCGCTATTCCCCAGGTTTGGCAGGTTTGGTTGCCTTGGCGGCTATCCGTGCGTTCACTGCTTCCCGTCCGAACCCAAGTACACCCTGGAAGAGCAGGATCGCGCCCTTGCTTCCGCCGACGATGACTGCCGCGGTTGCAAATGTGCCAAACGACAATGCACCGGAATATCCCCCGGTCTTGGCGAAGACCACTGATAAGACGTCGAACTGGCCCCAGACACAGATTACGTATGATGCGATGAGCGCGATCGGCACCCGAAGCCGCTTTTCCTTCAGCCAGTCTCTGAGGACACTCCATTCGAAGATGACGGCCAGCGCCCGCTCCAGGAGCATGGCAAGAATGACCAACAGAGCGAGCGCCCCGAGCACGGCTTCGTATTGCTCGGGTTGCAACCACGGCACCGTCATAGGGAGTCCTCCTTATCCCTCGCGTTCAGGCCAGCTACGCCATCCGTTCACGACCAACTCAGTATGCGACCTCTCGGTTGACGGCAACAAACATCGACGCCTACCGCAAGCAATATCACCAGCGACCGACGCAAAACACCAAGGCGGATCGACTCTTGCATCTTCAGGACCGGACCGGGCACATTCTTGTCACCGAGAGACTGGCCAGCCCCTCATTTGCAACCTTCGGCCCCCAACTCGGCGGAACCCCTGCGAGATCGGCCCGTCAACACGGGCATCTCCGAACCACGCTCCGAGCTCGCACACATGCATCGGTCAACACCGACTGCTGACTCCGCCCCGTTGACCCGAAGTTAGGCCTTCTCAGTTCGAGGCCCTTCGACACCGCGTGGCCACGTGGCCATTCGGGGACAAGCGGATCCCTAACGGGCCACAACGTATACAAATTTGCGCTCACACACTCGTGTTGACCATGTGTTGACTGTTCATATTTCTACTCATTCCTCGGAATCAAAAGCCCCTGAAAACTACAACGTTTTCAGGGGCTTGATTTGGTTGCGGGGGTTGGATTTGAACCAACGACCTTCAGGTTATTAGTTTTGTCACATAGGGTAGACAGGGGTGTGCGCACGTGCGCAGGAGTACGATAAATAGCAGTATTACGTGGGATTCAACGATTCCCTCTACGACAAACGTGCGCAGGGATGCGCTCTGGTTTACCTGAAAGTGTTTGCCAATAGTTAGCCATGGTGATACATGCTCCCTCTCCCGTCAAGGAGCAATGCCGTGGCAAACCGCATCCCCCGTATCACCAAGCGCTCCGTCGATGCCATCAAGGCCGGTGGGACGGATACCGTCTATTGGGATGGAGAACTCACCGGATTCGGCCTGCGTGTTCGGCGCTCGGGACGCAAGAGCTACGTCGTCCAGACCCGCATCGCCGGGAAACTGTGCTGGTTCACCATCGGCCCTCACGGACCGCTGAACCCGGATCAGGCGCGTGCCCGCGCGCTTGAGATATTGGCTTGCGCGAAGAGAGGCATCGACCCGCGCGACGCAGAGGCCCGACGCGAGGCCGAGCCGAGCATGGCTGATCTCGGGCGCAGATTCCTGGAGGAATATGTCCCGGTCCATTGCAAGCCGAGCACCCGGGAAGAATACCGCCGTTCGGTGAGGCTGTTTGTCGACCCCGTGATCGGGGAGCTGCGTGTTCCGGAGGTGCAGCGCAAGGACATTGCCGCCCTGCATCACGGCCTGCGGGACAAGCCCTATCAGGCCAACCGGACGCTCGGGGTACTGTCCAAGATGTTCTCCCTTGCCGAAGTCTGGGGCTGGCGCCCCGACGGCACCAATCCCTGCCGGCATGTCAAGCGCTACAAGGAACACAAGCGGGAGCGGTTCCTGTCGCCGGAAGAGACCGAGCGGTTGGGCCAGGTCCTGCGCGAGGCCGAGGAAGAAATGCCCTCGGCAGTAGCCGCCTTCCGCCTGCTTCTGCTGACGGGCTGCCGGATGTCGGAGATACGGGACCTTCGCTGGGACTATGTGAAGAACGACTGTATCGAGCTTCCCGATGCCAAGACCGGGGGACGGGTGGTGCCACTGGGTCCAGAGGCCAGCGCGGTGTTGTCAGCCATTCCCCGTGACGAGGACAATCCCTGGGTCATCGCGGGCCGCCTGCCCGGCTCTCACCTCACCGACCTGCAACGCCCCTGGCGGCGCATCCGCAAGCAGGCGGGCCTTGAAGGCGTGCGGATCCACGATTTGCGCCACAGCTTTGCCTCGCGTGCGCTGGCTCTCGGCGAGAGCCTGACTATGATTGGGAAACTGCTCGGGCACACCCAGGTGCAAACGACGGCCCGCTATGCCCACCTCGCCAGGGACTCCATCCAGACCGCCGCCGCCCGCATCACCGGAAGCATCGGCGGGAACCTCTTGGGCGGTGACGAAATGAAGCGTGCCCTCACCCGGGGATGAGGCACTCGGTGTTTGCTCCTTTACTTGCCGAGCGCCCGCACGACAGCTTCCGGATCACTGTCGATGACAGTCAGTAAGACACGGGCGGCACGATCCGGAACGCGGCGGCCTTGTTCCCAATCCTGCAGGGCACGCGCATCGAGACCAAAACGATCCGCGAACTTCTGACGGCTCAGCCCCAAGCGTTTGCGAAGCGCGAGGATCCGCTCGGCGGCAGGGTCGTCGACGAACCGGCACGGCAGATCAACCTCGCCGCGCACATGGGCAAGAACCTCGCTCAGTGCCGCCTCGACCTCGCGACCGACCTGAGTTCGTTCCATATTCATTTGTCCGTCTCCCTTTTCTTGATTGCGGTCACCAGCCGTGACAGCACTTTCTTGTCCGCCGAGGTCAGATCGTCGCGATCTGCCTTAGCGTAAGCCGTCAGCGCTAGATAGCTTCCGGGCCGGAATGGTAGAAGTAGATTGTCCGTATGCCGCCCCGCCTGCCCCGGCCGGAACCCGCCCATCGCAATTTGCGAATGCCTCCAGTTCCCCGCATGACTGGCGCTTCGTCAGGGTCGGCGACGATCGCCGCCTCCATTTCCTTCCGGGCTTCCTCCGAGATCAACTTGCGAATGGCCCGTTCATAAGTGCGGGCAACGAAGAGCTGCATCAACGCCAAATATGCGGCAATGCCGCATATAATTCAAGCGCCCATTTCGTCGATGCGGTCTACCGGACGTCGGTATAGCCCGGAGGCACATGAACATCGCTCAGGCCGCATAAATGAAGAACGCCTGTCTGGGTTTTGGGCGCAAAGTCACTTAAGGGGGGCGCCTAGTGGGGAGTTCCTCGGCGAGGATCTGAACGGAACGCTCGGCACCGCCACTGATGTAGGGCGGATACTTCTCGTTGACGATGAGCACCTTCACTGAGCATCCCCGTTCCTGGAGATCAGGCGTCCGTGCTTCCGGAGTCCACTTGTCGGGTAGGGCACTGGCGCGCGCACCAGTAGGTGGAGGGTTTCCAGCCCCGCCCTTTCGGTTGCGGGGTGGGTTCACAGTTCCACCATAGGCCACGTTTCCAGCCGCCCCCCCTAAAATTCCGGACATCGGGTTTTCCCCGGTCCGGCTTCAAGCATCAGGCACCTCACAGTTCGGAGTGGAGCCTTCCGCGGACGCGTCAGGGTTAAGGTCGACCCAGCCATTCTCCTGACCACAGCCCTCGTTTGCTCCGTCCTTAGACCGTGCCGACCGCCTTGAAGACCGTCCGCCTCTGTGTGCGGACCATACGGTAGCAGCACTGCCACCTGAGCCCTGAGGTCCTCGCTCCAGCCGGGTTATGTTGTCCCGCCCATCAACGCTTGACGACCTCATCCGCCAGTCTGGAGATCTCCGTCTCATTTCCCGGCACAGCCAGTTATAGACACGGTCTTTGACATCCAAGGATCATCCTGTCTGACCTCCACACCTTCCGGACTTTCACTGCTGTACTGTCCAGTATTGCCGCCTTCAATACGCCGGGAGCCCCGATGCGTGCGCCTCAGTTCTTCCGCACCGGCACTGGCCATCGGATAGGCAGGAAACCCTTGGCAGCTCCGTTTACCCCGCAAATCAGCTTCATGCAGGACATGATTTTCGACGCTTAATCCGTTCACTTTCGTTACGGCCCTACTGTTCGCTCGCCCCACCGAACTGACCAGACCTGAGAGGCACTACGACCCTCCGGCCCTCCGGGGCTTTTACTTCCGGGCTTTCAGACCACCGGGTCGCCCCGCATGCCTGCCGGATATCACTACGGCGCTAAACTGAGAATTGCGCCGACGGGACTCTCACCCGCAAGTACAGCAGCTAGTCTCGCTGCACCCTGCCGGCGAATGTCGACGGGACGCAGTTCGTAATGGTGATCAACCCGCTCTTCGCCCGAGCCGCGGCCGTAGTATTGCCAAGCCGGAAAGTTGAAGTCCGCCGTCAATGATCGGGGCAGCATGAGGGCCGCGCGGAGGAAGGCTTCGAGATCAGGCACGTCATACAGATTGATGTTGAAACCCCAACGCTCCACGCTGTTGAACAACATGTGGCGGTTCGTGGTACGCGAGCGGCTACGGGACGAGCACGGGTTTGCCGGTGGCTACATCATCGTGGGGGACTATGTCCGGGCCCGGCGGCAAGTTGACGCGCGAGGCTTTAGTGCCGCTGCATCATCCGCCGGGCCATGCCCAGGTCGACTTTGGCGAGGCGGTGGTCGA
This sequence comes from Alphaproteobacteria bacterium, assembly GCA_965217615.1. Classification (GTDB taxonomy): domain Bacteria; phylum Pseudomonadota; class Alphaproteobacteria; order UBA8366; family CAVOAK01; genus CAVOAK01. The sequence goes on along the minus strand of CBDCIT010000052.1, from coordinate 40,666 downwards.
GGTAGGGACAGCCGCGATATCCTTCAGCAGTGCCCGGGCGCCAACGACCTGCGCGCCCATCGCATGCAAACGCGCGCGCAAAGCCGCGTCAGAGGTGTAGACCAGTGCTATCGCCCGATCTGGGAGTGCACCCACCAGCTCCACGATGCGATCGTCCGCGCTATCGCGGACGCCATGCCCGGCGTAAATCACGGTAAGGTACTCTGGCGACGGTTCCGTGCCACACGGCCCCGGCCCATCGAACACGATCGTCCATACCCCCTTACCGTTGCGCGCAAGCAGGGCGATCTCGGCGACGATTCGTCGTGCGGCTCCGGCACGGTCGCGCCACCAGCCGTCTGGCCGTGACTCCATCACATTGTTGCCGTCCACGAGGCTTGGTTGTGTCTCGAAAGTGGTGGAAATTGGTTTTGGCGCCTCTCCGAGCGGGCTGAGTTTTGCGGCGGTCAGGCCGCTCGGTCAAGGGTTTCGTCGGCGATTAGCTGATCGAGGGTTTCCCATCCATCGACTTTGCGCATCTGGATTTGGCCGGAAGCGAGGAGCGCCCAGAGGAGCATCGGCACTGTTTCGGGACACGGCAGCACGGTCTGTGTTTTGATCCGGCGCTTGAACTCCTCGTTGAGACGCTCAATGGCGTTGGTCGTTCGGGCTGATTTCCATTGGCTCTTGGACAGGCGCGTGAAGGTAAAGAGCTTGTCGCCCGCTTCTGCGAGGCTGTCCGCGACGGCCCTGCATTTCAGCCGCCACTTGCGGACAAACGCCTTGCGGCGGGTTTCCACCTCGGAGGCAGTGTCGGCATAGATCATATCGCGGTAATCTTCGCTCAGCTCGTCATGCATGTGTTTGGGAGCATGACCCAGAAGGTTGCGGTGCTTGTGCACGGTGCAGCGTTGAACGGGAAGGTCATCGCCCCAAAGCGCCGACAGAGCCGCCTCCAGTCCCGGCGCGCCATCGACGATGACAAACCCGGGCCGTTTCAGTCCACGCGCATCAAGGTCGTCGAGGAACTGGCGCCACGCCGCCTGGCTTTCTCCGCCCATATTCCCGATCGAAAGCAAGACCTTCTGGCCATCCCGGCGCACCCCTATAGCCGCGAGAACCGAGATGTTGGTGGCCTTGCGATCCAGTCGGGTCTTGATCACAGTACCGTCAAGGATCAGCCGAACGATATCCTCATCCGCGAGGCCACGGCTGCACCAGGCGTCCCAATCGACCTTCACCTTGCGCCACGCCCGGCTCACAACGTCCTTGCTCACAGCACCCCGGAAGAGCCCGAACAGCGCGCGTTTCACCCGCCGCGTGTTGGTTCCGGACAGATACACCGAAGCGATCAGCGCCTCGGCCTTTCTGGTCAGCCGCTGGTAGCGCGGCAGCGCCCGCGAACGCCATTCCGACGCCCGACCGTCTTCCTCAACGATCCGTGCACGCGGCACGCTCACCCTCTCGGTCCCGAATGTCCCCGTCAGTTGCCGCTCCCGGTGCCCGTTCCGATACCCTTGCCGAAGCGCGTCCTCTCGACCGTATCGGCAGCGCCCGAGAAACTGCGCAAGTTCCTCCTCAAAAACGGCCTCGATCGTGGATCTGATGTTCTCCCGCAGCCGGTCCTCGAGCGGATCATAGCCGGCGTCATTGGCCAGTAGCGAAAGCGCGGAAGTCTCGGTAGTGTTCTTCATGGCGTGATCTCCTTGGCGGTGCTAGCCGCCGGTTGGGTGGTTGTCTTGTCACCCGGAGATTACGCCATCCTCAAATTTCCACCACTTTCGAGACACAGCCCGAGGCTTTGGTGCATGGCCCTGAGGATTAGTATATCTGGCTCCGCTTCCGTCTTTGAGAGTTTGTCATGCCTTTCAAGTTCCACGCATCGCGTCGCCACCATATCCCCAGAGCCAAGTACCGGGTCATGAACTGGCCGGATTATGACCGTGGTTTGGTTCGGCGCGGCGACATTCGTTTCTGGATTGATGAGCGCGCCCTGGAGCAATGGGACGCAGCCAAACGGCGAACTCCTGGTGGCCAGCGGCAGTTTTCAGAGTTGGCGATTTCCACGACACTGATGCTGGGGATGGTCTTCAGACTGCCGCTGCGCCAGACGGAAGGCTTTGTGCGTTCCCTCGTGGACTTTATAGGGTGCGATCTGCCGGTGCCGGATCACACCACGCTGTCGCGGCGGCGGCGAACGGTGGATGTCGTTGTGGAAACTAGCACGAACAAATGGCCTACGGATATCGTGCTGGATTCCACGGGCCTGAAATTCTTTGGCGCTGGCGAGTGGGCTCGCGCCAAGCACGGTGAAACGCGGCGCTCGTGGCGCAAACTGCATATCTCGGTTGACCCGGCCAGCAGCGAGATCCGGACGCATGAACTGACCGGTGACGACACGGCCGATGCGACGATGGCGGGACCGCTGGTCGCCGGTTCCGGTGGGATGATCCGGCGCGTGTTTGCCGACGGCGCCTATGACGGGGAGCCCGTGACAAAAGCGATCCGAGAAGCTCGGCCACCGAATTCACCACCTGAAATCATCATCCCGCCACGCGCCACATCCATTCCTCCCCCGGACACCCCTCATGGCGGATCGGAACGGGAGCACCATGCGGCGGAGATCGCGTCGAAGGGAAGGATGAACTGGCAGAAACGACAGGGCTACGGATTGAGAGCGCTTGGCGAAACAGCCATGGCTCGCGTCAAGAGGCTCAACGGCGGCAAGCTCACCGCTCGCACATTCCAATCCCAACAAACCGAAATCGCCATGCACATCGACGCACTCAATCGCTCTATCCGTGCGGCGAAACCAAACACAATCAGGATCCGCTAACCAACCGGGGAATGGGCGATCACACCATCGCGGCTCCATGCACCAAAGCCGCATATGTTTACTTAACGTAGATAGACGGCCTGAGATTGTCACCAATTCCTGCTTGGCACCACCACCTGATTGTTGAAGCGGAATCTAGTGGGTTCACTAAACGTCCGGCTTCCAGATGTCTTCATTACCCTCTCAGGCCGTAATGTCCGCTTATGGCTAATAGCGGATCTCAAGCTGGGCTGTGATATACGCCTGCTTTGACCCTGAAAGCGGACATACTTGGCGGGTTCGTCAGAGGTCCGCTCCTGACCCAAGGCGGACGTATCAATTGTTGTTAGCGGCTCTTTGATTTTTGATAGGTCGTCGAGGTCGATCGCAACGGCTCTTAGACCAGATCGCACAACGAAGATGCATCCGTCCCGGGGCCTCATGCTTCCTCGGCCACGCGGGAGAAGAACTCCCGGAGCGTCGCCATATAGAGCTTCCGCTGTTCCAGAAATGCCGTGTGCGATGCGCCCGGGATAACCTTAACCGTGGCGTTCGGCAACAAGCGCGCAAAGTCTTTATTGGCCTCCGGCGTCGATTCGTCGAACGCGCCGCAGGTAAAAAGCGTAGGTACCAGGATGCGCGACAAGGACTCGGTCGAATCGTAGTCTTTAAGCGTTCCGGTGGCGTTGAACTCGGTATTGCCCCACATCGTGACGTAAAGATCGCTGCTCAACAGGTCGAAGGTCTTATTGAGCTCTTCTGGCCATGGATCCATACGGTTAAAGTGGCGGCGGTAGAAGACCAACACTGCCTCCTGGTATTCGGCGCTGTCGATGGTTCCGGCCGCCTCGTGCTTGTCGAGCGTCCTCCTCACGTCTTCGGGAAGCTGCCTGCGGTGCTCGGTATTGTCTGCGATCCATCGCCCGGTCTTCAAAAGCGGGCTCGACAGCACAACCGCTATCAGCCCGTTGGGCCGGGTCATCGCGTACTCCGCGGCCACCGTGGCGCCCCAAGAGTTGCCGAAAACCAAAACCCGGTCTAGGGAGAGTGCTTGACGCAAGTCCTCAACCTCCGCGACGAACCGCTCGACGTTCCAATTGGATGGGAGGTTGGGGAGATCCGAATGCCCGCTGTCGAGTTGGTCGTAAAGGATGACCGGCCGCTCGTCGGCGAGATCGACTAAGGGCAGCAGGTAGTGGTGCGACATCCCCGGACCGCCGTGAATGACGACGAGGGGCGTCCTGCCCGCCGCAAGGTGGTGGCTTCCATTCAAACGGTACCAGATTCGACCTCCGGTCACTGGAACGTATCCGGTCCTATCCGGCTCCGGCATCTTCTTTGGTAGCCCATCTATTGAATACAATTGCTTCAATGCAATATGGCAACGCGGGTGATGACCTAGAGTCAGTTCTCTGGTGTCAATACCGCTTGAGGCGCAAGGCCAGGGTTCGTCTCCAGGTTCGCGCGCCACGCAGTACTACCTGTTGCTCGGCATAGGACGATTCACGATATTGCGCGCGCCGCCTGCGGTCTCGCGATAGAGCACATAGAGTCCGGCGCCGCCGATCAGGGTAATGCCGAGCCAAGCAACCGCGTCCGGCCAATCGCCCCACATGACGATGCCCCAGAACACGGCGAGTGGCATCGCCAAGTATTCGAACGGCGCGACGAGACCCGCCTCTGAGGTTCGATAGGCCTGGCTGATGAGATAGCTCCCGACGGCATTGAGCCCACCGATGGCGAGTATGATCAGCGAATCGCCGGGCGTGGGCCAGACCCAGGCGCGCAGCAGAAAGTCCGTATGCGCAGATCCCTCGCCCGCAATGCGCCCGTCGCCTATTGCCAAACCGATGCCGCTGCTGAAGAAGATGAAGGACACCTGAATATAGAAGGCCATGGTCGAGGCCTTTTCGGCAATTCCAAGCTTGCGCGTCATTATCTGGAAGAGCGCATAGGCAAGAGCCGACGCAACGGGCAGTAATGCCGCCGCGCGAAAAATTTCGTCGCCAGGCCGGAGCATGACAATGACACCCGAGAGCCCAATGAACACAGCGATCCATAGTCGCAGGCCCACCCGCTCGCCTAAAAGCAGCACGGACAAGGCCGTGATGAAAAGCGGCGCGACAAAGAACAGCGCCGTCGCTTCGCCTAGTGGCAGCGTGGCAAGCGCCGTGAAGTAGGTCATGTTGGTGACGATGATCGCAAGCCCCCTGAGCAAGTGGAGCAGCGGGCGTCGGGTTCGAAGGTTGCGGTAGCCACCCTCCAAAGGGACAAATATCGCAAGTGTGAGGATAAGCGCAATCGAGGCCCGGATGAGCACGATCTGATGCAACGCATAGTCGCCGCTCAGCCACTTTATCGCCATGTCCTGGGTGGTAAAGGCAAAGACCGCGCCGATCACGCAGCTGATGCCGAGAAGCTTGGATGCGGGCTTACCGCCAATGTGCGGTGCGGCGCTAACTTCTCCCGGGGGCGTGAGACTGGCCAAGCTCCATTCCTTTGAAAATAAGTCGAATCCGCTCGACCGATTACCGATGCGTCGAACTCTCTTAGGCCCAACGACAAATGTCCAACGTCAAAGCGTCGCCATGGTGGCCCAGTGCACCGCACAGGATCTCTTCATGAGATCCATCAGACGGAAACAGGCCGCACCGACACCGGGAAGTGAGGCGAAAGTGCCGGCCCTGTCGCGAGCGTTTCAGCAAGGGTTTCGACCCTATTTGCAGCCCATCTATTGAAGCGTCAGTTTAATGGAAAATGGCAACGTACGTGATGCCCGTGAGCCAGTACCCAATCCTCCGGCGCCTCGATACGGCAACGCTCCTGCACATATCTGCAACGGGTGTGGAACTCGCAGCCCGCGGGACGGTTGGCAAGGCTCGGCACCTCGCCCTCGATAGAGACGAACCCGCGCCGCTTGTCAGGATCCGGTACGGGCACGCCTTTTACAAGCGCTTCGGTGTAAGGATGGGCCGGTCGCTCAAAAATCGCGTCGCAGTCACCCTGTTCGACTATCCGGCCGAGATACATGACCGCCAGACGGTCGCTTATGTGTCGGACAACCGGAAGATTGTGCGCGATGATCAGATAACTCAGATCGTGGTCGCGCTGCAGCTCGCTCATCAGGTTCAGAATTTCACCCTGCACGGAGACGTCGAGCCCGGACGTCGGCTCGTCCGCAATTATCAAACGTGGCTGTAGCGATAGTGCGCGTGCCACCCCGACCCGCCTTGCCTGGCCACCCGACAACTCATGGGGATAGCGGCTCAGCAAGTTACGAGGCAGACTGACAATGTCGCATAGGCGTTCCGCTTCGGTCTGTATATCCCGCCCATCGAGTCCGTGGATATCGTATGGCTCGGTGATAAGAGCGCGTACGGTCTGGCGCGGGCTGAGCGATCCGACCGGATCCTGGAACATCATGGACATGTCCCGGCGGAGCGGTTTGAAGGCTGCTTCCGATAGCGTCGTCAGTTCGCGGCCGTCGAATTTGACCGAGCCTGTGTAAGGTTTTACTAAGCCGAGGATGGCCCGCCCAAGGGTCGTCTTGCCTGACCCGCTCTCGCCGACAAGACCCAGCGTCTCGGCTGGCCCGAGCGTGAGCGAAACATCCAGGACCGCATCCACGAAGCGGTTCTCAACACCGCTGATCGCGGCCCTAAGTGCTCCAATGTTTTCGAAGTGCACACTTAGATTCTCGACCTTAAGGAGCGTCTCGGGTTCCCGAGGTCTGCGCCCTGGCTCGATGGTGATACCCCCACCGTTTGTCGAGACCTGCTGTATTGCCTGTCCGTCCTTTGCAACGCTATTATCGAGCAAATGGCAACGCACCAGATGCCCGGCATCCACAGCGTGGTCCCGCGGCCGTTGCTCTGTGCAGGCGCGGAATGCCTTGGGGCACCGCGCCGCGAAGACGCACCCGGCGGGCACCCGGTGCAGATCGGGCACGTCGCCCGGAATTGTGGGCAGCGTGCGGGCGCGTTTATTTATGCGCGCCGGATCACACTTCATAAGAGCCTGAGTATAGGGATGGGTCGGGGTATGGAATATTTGGCGCGCACTTCCTTGCTCGACAACCTCTCCCGCATACATGACGGCCACCTCGTCGCAGAGCTCAGCGACGAGGCCAGAGATTGTGTGAGACGAGCACGACAGTTGCCTGGAACTCGTCCTTAAGTTCGCGCAGGAGATGGATAATCTGCGCCTCCATCGTTACGTCGAGTGCTGTGGTCGGTTCATCGGCAAAGAGCAAGAGCGGGTCCATAAGCAGCGCCATTGCGATCCCCGCACGTTGACGCATGCCTCCGCTGAACTGATGAGGGAACTGGCTCACGCGATGCTCCGGATCGGGTATGCCCACCCGGCGCATCATGTCTATCGCGCGTTTGCGCTTGTCGGTAGCCGTGCGGTCCCGCCGACGATACTGAATGTCGGCCATCTGCGTGCGGTAGGACATCACCGGGATTTGCGAGGTCATGGGGTCCTGAAACACGACCGAAGCCTGTTCGCCACGATAGCTCACGAGCTCCTGCTCATTGAAGCGGAGCACATCCTTTCCCCTGAAAAGGATCTCGCCACCCTCGACGATGGCGTTGTTGGCGAGCAGGCGCGTGGCCGCCCAGACGACCGTGCTTTTGCCTGACCCACTTTCTCCCACGATGCCGAAGATTCTGTTTTCCGGCACATTGAAGCTAACATTGCGAAGGGCATACACACGCCCTCGGGGGGTGTGGTAGTCGACATTCAGGTTGCGGACTTCCAGCTGGTTCGACACGCTCAATCGCGCTTTCCGAGCCGGGGATCGAACACATCGCGAAGCGCTTCACCCAGGAAAGTAAAACCCAGAGTCGTGAGCACAAGCGGAATGCCGCCGGCAATGACCAACCACGGCGAATCTCGGATGACGAAATAGCCTTCGTTTAGAATCGTACCCCAACTGGCCGTTGGCGGGAGTACGCCCAGACCAAGGAAACTCAGCCCCGCCTCTACTGTCACGACGGTGGGAACGTCCATCGCCGCTATTATCAAGAGCGGCCCGATCACATTGGGCAAGATGTGCCGCCACAGCATCTTTCCGATGCCAATGCCGATCGAGCGTTCGGTAATTATGAATTCGCCTGTTCTTAAGAGCAAGCGTGCTGGTACGTACGAGCCGCGCATAATGGGGAATGTAAGTCACAATAACGATGACAAGGATCATTTCCAGACTGGGCCCTGTCAGCGAAATAACCGCAAGCGCCATAACGATCGTCGGGAAGGAACGAATCGTGTCGAAGATGAGCAGCAGCGCGTTATCCAGCGCCCGTGGTCCGTATCCCGCCAGCATCCCAAGAACGAGACCTAGAAAGAGCGCGACAGAGACGCCTATGCCGGCGACCTTGAGAGCCACGCGCCCGCCATATAAAACACGCGAGAAGGTGTCACGGCCTAATTGGTCGGTACCAGCGAAATGCTCAAACGATGGCTCCGCCAAGCGCGACGGGACATCGATTTCGTAAGGGTCGTGGGGCGCAAGCAACGGCGCGAAAACCGCACTGAAGCAAATGATTAGCACCAGCGCGAGGCCAAATATGCCCTGAGGGTTGCGCAGGAACAGACGGAGCTTCTCGCCGCGCTCACCGTAGCGCGCCTCGTCGCGGACGGCGACTGCGATCTCAGAGGGAATGACGGACACGAGGATCTATCCATGCGACGACCAAGTCGCCCAGAAGCGTCATGGCGACATAGAGCACGGTCGTGATCAGCACAGCGCCCTGAACGACCGGGAAATTCCGGCTCATTGCCATGTCGAAGATCAGATTTCCCACTCCGGGACGTGCGAAGATGATCTCGGCGAAGACTGCACCGGATAGCAAATGGCCAAAACCCATCCCGATCAGCGTGATTGTGGGCAACACGGCCACCTTCAAGGCATAGCGGTAAATCACAACACGCTGCGACAGGCCAAAAGCACGCGCAGCGCGAATGTAGTTCTCCTGCAACACTTCCAGCATAGATGAGCGTACAAGCCGCGCCAGATATCCGACCCAGCCGAGGCCCACGGCAAAGGCAGGCAGGATCAAGTGCCAAATCTGGTCTCGCAGGTCGCCTGGCTCGCCAGCTCCAATTACCGGGAATAATGGGAACGTGATGGCGAAGAGGAGCAGCGACCATATGGAAACCAGGAAAGAGGGCACGGCGATCGCACCGACCGAAAGTACGCCGGCCAAGCGATCGAGCCAGCTGTTCGGATAAGCCGCCGAGAAACAACCTAGCGGGATGCCTAAGAGCGCCGCCCAGCCGAGTCCGGAAATGGCAAGGACGATGGTGAACTTGAGCTGTTCGAGGACGGTACGGGTGACGCTTCGCTCTGAAAATATATCGACACCTAGATCACCATGCAGTGCATTGCTCAGGAAAATGTAAAACTGCACGTGGATGGGGTCGTTGAGATGCATCTTTTCGATGTATCGAGCCGCCATCTCTGGCGTGGCCAACTCGCCAAGCGCGATGGTGATTGGATCGCCCGGCACAAGATGCAGGAGACTGAACAGCAAAAATATGGCGCTGAAGACGATGACCAGCGCCAGTCCCAAGCGATATAGTGTGTAGTGCCACACGATTTGGAATGCTGGGATAAAGTGACCGGCTGGGGTCCACCTTGGATCCCAGCCGAGACGGCAACTAAACCGTTACCGATTTGAAAAGTCGGAAGTTGGGATTGCCTTTTCCTAACGCGTGAGGCTTGATCGTATCGCGATGCACGTAAATCGTGGGAGTGTGCCACAGCCATACATACGCGCCCGTATCTTCCATGATTTCCTGCATTCGCACATAGATCTCGTGTCGTTTGGCGGAATCGGATTCACTGGATCCTTTGTCAAAAAAGATCCTCAAATTCGGGATCCCACCACCGCTCCCAGTTCCAGATACCGACCTGATCTTTCACGAACCATTGGAACACATTGAAGGGATCGTTGACTTGTCCAAACTGCATAATAAAGATCTGCATGTCCTTCCACATATCGCCCTTGGCTTCCTGGCCCGAATTCCACCAGACGCCGGGATCCATAGGAATAACCTTGGCCTTGATTCCTACCTTCGCAAGGTCGGACTGGATGGCTTGAGCGGCGACGACGCGCTCTTGCTTGCTTAGGGTCCGCAGCTCGAGTTCCAGTCCCGAGACACCTGCTTCTTTTAGCAGCGCGCGCGCCTTGTCCGGATCGTAGTTGTACCCGTGCCGTTCCCGATAGCCGATGCGCCCGGGGGGCACGAGTCCGTGCGACAATTTCGCCGTACCGCCAAAGGCCGCCTCGATGGCGGATTCGGCATTGACAGCATGCTGGATCGCCTTGCGAACGCGAATATCCTGGAGTTTCGGGTGTTCCGTGTTCATACCCATCCAGCCCCACGGGGAGGATCGAACATCATGGATTTTGCTGTTATTTGGAAGAGCCTTCTGGTACCGAGCGTAGGTGGGCAACGACAGAAGCGTCATATCAATCTCACCCGCCTCATATGCCAACTCCGCCGTCTTTTCTTCTGCGATAAGTATGTACTGGATCTCGTCGAAATCCGGTTTGGGACCAGTCCATTCCGGATTGCGCCGGAACGTTATGCGTTGTTTGGGTTGCCAGTCGTAAAGATAGGGACCGCAGGTCGCCGGAATTTCAGTCGTGTATTTTCCGCCCACGGATTCCGTGGCCTTTTGGCACATGATCGTCGCGGTGCCCGCCGCCAAAGTAACGAGCCAGAACGGCGCGAACGGGTTGTTGAGAACCAGCGTGCCGCTATACTTGTCCTTGATGTCGACACGGTTGAGGACCTTGTAATATCCCTTGAAGTTCGTGGTCTTCTGACGTTCGTAAGTAAACTTCACATCCTCTGCCGTGAACTCGCCGAACCCGTTCGTCCATTGGAATCCAGGTTTCAAAGTGAAATCGATATGGGTCGGATCCCGTTGTGCGATGTGCTCAACGTAGTCGGTGGGTATCCATGTCAACTTGCCACCCTTTTGGCCGTAGTAGACGAGGCTCGGCATAGTTGCCTTCATGATCGAATTTGTACTGCCCCCTACCATGTATCCTGGATCGAGAACTGAGATGTCTCTTTCAAGTCGGATTCTCAGGACCCGTGCGCCTTGTGCGTGTCCGAGCCGCATCGGGAAGGGCGCGGCGCTCAGGGCGCCGGCCATGGCCGATGTTAGAAGAAACTCCCGACGGGACTTATTTAGGAGACTCATAGCGTACCTCCCTTTGGTGTCGCTGCCGCGCTGCTGGCTATCGAATTTGCCAGGATTCTTTTATGTCTTAAGTTAAACGCGAGAGCGTAAAACACGCGCCTTGCGCGTTTGCATTTTGCCCGCGACTGGGGAAGGCACGCCAACTTTCCCGAACGAGCCTTCGGGCCAGACCGGACCTCAAGAATAAGATGGTGCACAATGCCTTCGACCGAGTCAATATGACACCCCTCCCATTGTCCTCTACGACACCGGTTGGCTCGCTGCCGAAGGCGTTTGTTAGACGAGCTTTCGGTCGACCGCTCGATCCCAGCTCTTGGCAAAGACGCGCGCGTCTCCTTCCCAGGCGTCGAGCGTTGCCCGCACGAAAAACTTTCCCTTGCTCGATGTCACAGTGACCTTGTCCTCGATGCGTATCTTGAAATCGCCACGCAAGCGTTCCCAATGGGAGAAGACTTCACACTTTGCCGAATTAGGGTCGTCTGGTCTTATCGCGAAGCGCTCGAACCGGCTTTGACCAACGCCGAGATTGATTTCCTCGATATGCCAGAGTCCCTGCTCCCGTAACCGTTCGGTGACGGTCGTTCCTGTTGCCGGGTCCGCGTTGATTATCCAATAGCCGTCCCCTTAAGTGGGCGCGGCGCGCATCCGCGAGGCGCTCGAGCCGGGCGTCACCGAGAACGAGCTCTGGGCGCTGAAGGCCCACGCCAACATCGCCATGGGCGGGGAGTGGCTCGAATGCCGCCTTCTGACCTCGGGCGGGCGGACCAATCCCTGGCTCCAGGAAGCCTCCGACCGCATGGTGCAGGCCGGCGAGCTCGTCGCCTTCGACACCGACGTCATCGGCGCGTTCGGCTGTTGCACCGACTTCTCCCGCACCTTATTCTGGGAGCCCGGCTGGTCGAGCGAAAACCTACGCAAGCTCCACGGATTGGCCTATGAGGAGGTGCACCACAACATGTCGCTCATCAAACCGGGCGTGGGCTTCCAGGAGTGTGCCGAGAAGGCCTACAAGGTGCCGGACATCTATGCGCCGCAGGCTCACACGTTCGTCGCCCACGGCGTTGGCATGTGCGACGAGTGGCCGAACATTTATCCGCTGAAAAAACTGCAAGACCTCGAGCTGGATGGCGTCATCGAACAGGACATGGTGCTTGCCGTCGAGAGCTACATGGGCGAGGTCGGCGGCCCCGAGAGCGTCAAGCTCGAAACCCAGGTGCTGGTGACGGAGACCGGCATCGAGTGGCTGGATACTTTTCCCTTCGAGGAGAACCTGCTGGTCCGCAAGGATTGAAATAAGGGGCTTGTGGCGGCTTGCCGTGCGGAACGCTATGCCCCCAAAGAGAGAAAGGGAGTTCGATGACAACGTACAAGGATCTACAGGGCCGTATCGGCCAGGGCGAGGTGATCATTCTCGACGGCGCGGTTGGCACGCAGCTGCACGGACTCGGCGTACCGATCGGCATCACCGCCTGGGCTGGGATCGCCCAGCACAACCACCCTGACACCGTGCGCTTCTTGCATGAGACCTATATCGAGGCCGGCGTCGACATCATCACGACGAACACCTACTCGACGGCACGTCACTGTCTTGAGCCGTTGGGCCTGGGCGACCTGACGCGGGAGCTCAACCTGCGCGCCGTCGTGCTGGCGCAGGAGGCGCGCGACCGGGCGGCCAAAGAGCGGCCGGTCTATATCGCCGGCTCGGTTTCCAACTACGGCATTCTGCTTGGCGGTGAGCCGCTCCCGCCCCGATACCACGATAACTGGAGCAACTACACCGAGGAGCAGTGCAAGGCAAACCTGCGCGAGCAGGCGGAAATCCTGGCCGAGTCCGGGGTCGACTTCCTCCTGGCGGAGCCGACCGGCGGGACCGAGCACAGGAAGTGGGTGATCGAAGCCTGCCATGCGACCGGGTTGCCGACCTGGACCGGCTTCAAGGCCCACCACGGCGAGGATGGCGCGCTCTTGACCGGCCATCTTTCCGACGAGCCGTTCGAGAAGGGCGTGGAGGCGATCCTGCCGATGGGCGGCGACGTCATGACAATTTTTCACACCACGGTCGACGCCACCGCCGACGCCATTCCGGTATTGCAAATCGGCTGGTCGGGCCCGATTGCGGTCTATCCGGACAACGGCCGCCGTCGCGACTATGTGAGCCGGCGCCAGGACCCCAAGATCGTCAACCGCGAGCCGCCCGAAGCGTTCTTGGAAATTGCCCGTGGCTGGGTCGGGCAGGGCGTGCAGATCATCGGCGCCTGCTGCGGCTTCGGGTTCGAGTATATTCGGCCTTTGCGCGACGGCTTGCCGAGCCATGTTCCGACGCCAGGCAGCCGCACGGGAACGGACGGCTGAGCAGGCGGCGGCGCAAAAGCTCGGGTGATTCAAACGGGAGGAAATGCGATGACCGCATACAAGGATCTGCGCGGCCGTATCGACGGTGGTGAGGTGATCATTTTCGAAGGCGCCGTCGGCACCCAGCTCCTGGAGCTTGGCGTGCCGCTCGGGGCGACGGCATGGGCGGGCATTGCCCTGCACAGCCACTCCGACACCGGCTGGCTTGTTGCCGAAGGCGTTTGTTAAACGAGCTTTCGGTCGACCGCTCGATCCCAGCTCTTGGCAAAGACGCGCGCGTCTCCTTCCCAGGCGTCGAGCGTTGCCCGCACGAAAAACTTTTCCTTGCTCGATGTCACAGTGACCTTGTCCTCGATGCGTATCTTGAAGTCGCCACGCAAACGTTCCCAATGTGAGAAGACTTCACACTTTGCAGAATTAGGGTCTTCTGGTTTTATCGTGAAGCGCTCGAACCGGCTTTGACCAACGCCCAGGTCAATCTCCTCGATATGCCAGAGTCCCTGGTCCCGTAACCGTTCGGTGACGGTCGTTCCTGTGGCCGGGTCCGCGTTGATTGTCCAGTAACCGTCACCAACGCGGGTCTGTCTTTTTGCCAGCGGCGGTCCCGCCTCGGGTTCGGCGAAGGCAGGAAGCGCAGCATCGTCGGCGTGTAGCGGTCGTCGTGGCATCTCCAACCGGCTGGCGCCGGTGTAAATCGTCAACGTCGTCTTCTCTGGAGCGGGCCAGGCTATGGGCCAATACGCCGTCGAGATTGCCAGACGGAGACGATTACCCTTTGCGAAACGGTGCCCAATTTCGTTCAGCTGGACCTTAAGTTTGTAACGTTCGCCCGGAACCAACGGTTCGGGCGTCTCGTGGCTGTCGCGATGGGTCAGGTTGAGCACCGCGAAGCTCACGCGCGTGGCAGCGCCATCGGGAAGAACTTCGGAGAGGCAAACCGCCAGAAGACCGCCGGATTTGTCACTCGACAGTTCGAGATCGAGAATGGGAGCGCCAAGAAATTCGATGGGCTTGTCCAAGACGTCGCTATCGAAGACAAGCGAGCCGCCCGCTTCCATTCTCTGGTCGAGCGGATGATCGGGAAGCATGCCAAAGGAGCAGTACCAGCCGGATGCGATGCCGACCGTTTGTGGGGAACAGATGGCCAGCTCCACGTCTTCCTCGGCATGGCGCCCCAATTTGTGGTCGCCGAGGAACCAGTTGTCAGGTTCCGTCCGTGGCGAAGGCCAACTCTCCTCCGCCACCCAGCGCCCCGGCCGATCGTCATAGTCTGCGCTAGGTGGCACCGACTCCTGAATCCAGGCGCGCAGCTTCGGCTCGTTCATGATTCCCGTGTCGATACCCTTCAGCCAATGATCCCACCAGCGCACGCATTCCTGGAGGAACCCGAGGGTGGGCCCAGGCCTGCCGCAATGGGGGTATTCGTGCCCCCAAGGACCGACCAACCCTTTGCACGGGGCATCTAGATTGGTCAGCAAGCGAAAGACGGCATTGGAATAGCAGTCGGCCCAGCCACCAACCGCATAGACCGCACATTGTATCGACGCGTAATCCTCGCATGCGGAACCTTGCTTCCAGAACTCGTCCCGCGCCTGATGTTCTATCCAGTCCAGGAAGGCGAACCCGCTACCCTCCAGCCGCGCCAGCCAGGTCTCTCGCCACTCCGGCCCGACGATTTCGGGATCGGGCGGGGCGGTCGCGACCAACATTTGGCTCATTGCCCAATGCATTTTATCCAGGTTCAGGCAGCCGCCGACGTAATGGACGTCGTCGGCATAGCGGTCATCGGTGGCCATACACGAAATTACCGCCTTCAGTTCGGGCGGGTGGCGGGCGGCAATCTGCAGTCCCGTGAAACCGCCATACGATAACCCGATCATGCCAACCGAGCCGTTGCACCACGGCTGACGGGCAAGCCAGGCGATGACTTCTACTGCGTCATCTTGTTCCTGTTTCAGATACTCACCCATGTACAATCCCTGGGAATCGCCGGTACCGCGTACGTCGACGCGGACTCCGGCATGTCCATGCCCGGCGAAGTAGCTGTAGGTCGGGTGATCTCGATCGCGTGTATCGTCACGCTTACGATAGGGAATGTATCCGAGGACCGCCGGTACCGGGTCGGCCTCGGCATCCTCAGGCAGCCAAATCCGCGCAGCGAGATGCGTACCGTCACTTAACGGAATGAAGACGTTCTCGATTACCGTTATAGGCAGAGGAAATTCTTCAACGATGCGCACTTCGCGAGACGCAAATGCGCCACGGGGTGTCAGCATGGTGGTACCTCCAGGCTAGGATCTCTTTGGCGGAACATCTGCGCTTGTTCCTGCTGTTGGGCCGGCAGCGATTCCATCTTTAACGCATTCGCGTACAGAACCGAACGCCGGCGACTGAGGCCAGAAAAGGCGGTAGATCAATTATTGAACGCTAGCATCTCCGGACTAACCGGATCAACGTGATCAGATCACTCGCCTGGATCGCCGACTCCTCTCACGCCATGTCGATTTTTCCGGCGGTTTACGAATTGTCAAAAGTCGGCTTTGGGTCACAAGCGGATATTTCCTCAGGTTCGCAACAGCCGACCGGTTTCCGGTTGAAACGGGTCACCACATCATCCGTCTCGGCGTAAGGCTATTTCCAGACTCGCTTCGCGACGCGCATGATGTTCTCGCCAAGGATTCCGCGCACCTCGGCCTCGCTGAAGCCGTGTTTGAGCATGGCTTCGGTTAGATGTGGCATCTGCGACGGTTCGACATAGCGGATATAATCCCAGTCTGGCCCGATGGACTTGCCACCCGACGCATGGAGATGTGCCGCCTGGTGCAGATCCTGCCGGTTGTAGGTATCCAAACTCGCTGCTTTCGCGGGGTCGACGGTAGTTGCCGGCACGGGCTCGAAGTCGCCACGGCAGACGTCGCCCCGTGCACAGTCGGTGCCGATCCCCAAATGTTCAGTGCCCACCAACTCAGCCACATAGACGATGTGCTTCAGCACAGTTTCCGGCGAGGCCTCGTTGTCGCCGAGGAAGACGCCGACGCCGTTGATGCATATGACGCCATCTGACTTGGCGCAGGCCTTGATCTGGTCGTCCTTGATATTGCGCGGGATATCCCACAAAGCAGCCGCGTTCGAGTGCGAGAAAATGACCGGGTCCTTCGAGACCTCGAACATGTCCATAGTCGTGCGGTAGCCGGTATGGGTCGCATCGACGATCATGCCGACGCGGTTCATCTCCTCGACCACCGCGACGCCGAACCGCGACAGCCCATCGTCGGTGCGCTCCATGCAACCGTCGCCGACAACATTCTTCATGTTGTAGGCCATCAGCATTTGGCGGATGCCGAGCTTGTAGTAGAGCGGGATCATATTGAGGTCGCCGTGGAGCGGGTTTGTGCCCTGAAAGTTAAATACAACGGCGAGCTTGCCTTCCTTCTTTGCACGCGACACGTCGTCGACCGTTTCGACGAATACGTACGCCTCGGGTCGGGCAAGAAAATAGGCGCGCTTCTCGGCGATCTGGCGGATCGAATTGCTGAGGTTGAACCAGTCGCCCCCGACCGAGAACATGGCAAAGGTATAGCCACCGTTCTTCATCTCCCCGAGCAAACGCTCAAATAGCTGGTCGGGAGCTCCACCAGACGGCACCAGCATGTCGCATACGACCGCATCTCGGTGCAGCGCCGCCGCCTCTGCCGATATGTTCCATTCGTTCACGAGACACTCCCCGCGTGCTTCAAGATAACCACGACCGTAGCGCCACGTGGTTTTTCAAGCAATTCTGTCACCTGCCAACCTCAAGGTTTCGCTTATCCTGTGCACGGTGGTCGAATGTCCGCTTTTGGCTAATAGCGGACATCATGAGGGCCATTGATCTACGTCCGCTATAACCCGCAAAGCAGACTAATTCGGAAGTTGGAGTTTAGGTCCGCTTATGACCCAAAGCGGAAATTCGGAGACTAGCGGCCGAACGTCTCCTAGTACCCCATAGCGGATGCGCCCTCCTTCGACTAGCGCGAGGTGATTGCCCAATAGGATCGCTCCAGCCGCGCTAAAAGAGCCGCCGTACACACTCGGCGAAATGCTCGGGCCGTTCGTCATAAACGTACTGGGCGCTGTTCTGACCTGACCCCCAAAACCTGGTCCAGGCCGAATGTTAGGCTAGGACTGTTTGAACGGGGGTCAGGATGCCACGTAAACGACATACCGCGGAACAGGTTATCGGCAAGCTACGGCTTTGGTGCATGGACCTGAGGATTAGTATATCTGGCTCCGCTTCCGTCTTTGAGAGTTTGTCATGCCTTTCAAGTTCCACGCATCGCGTCGCCACCATATCCCCAGAGCCAAGTACCGGGTCATGAACTGGCCGGATTATGACCGTGGTTTGGTTCGGCGCGGCGACATTCGTTTCTGGATTGATGAGCGCGCCCTGGAGCAATGGGACGCAGCCAAACGGCGAACTCCTGGTGGCCAGCGGCGGTTTTCAGAGTTGGCGATTTCCACGACACTGATGCTGGGGATGGTCTTCAGACTGCCGCTGCGCCAGACGGAAGGCTTTGTGCGTTCCCTCGTGGACTTTATGGGGTGCGATCTGCCGGTGCCGGATCACACCACGCTGTCGCGGTGGCGGCGAACGGTGGATGTCGTTGTGGAAACTAGCACGAACAAATGGCCTACGGATATCGTGCTGGATTCCACGGGCCTGAAATTCTTTGGCGCTGGCGAGTGGGCTCGCGCCAAGCACGGTGAAACGCGGCGCTCGTGGCGCAAACTGCATATCTCGGTTGACCCGGCCAGCAGCGAGATCCGGACGCATGAACTGACCGGTGACGACACGGCCGATGCGACGATGGCGGGACCGTTGGTCGCCGGTTCCGGTGGGATGATCCGGCGCGTGTTTGCCGACGGCGCCTATGACGGGGAGCCCGTGACAAAAGCGATCCGAGAAGCTCGGCCACCGAATTCACCACCTGAAATCATCATCCCGCCACGCGCCACATCCATTCCTCCCCCGGACACCCCTCATGGCGGATCGGAACGGGAGCACCATGCGGCGGAGATCGCGTCGAAGGGAAGGATGAACTGGCAGAAACGACAGGGCTACGGATTGAGAGCGCTTGGCGAAACAGCCATGGCTCGCGTCAAGAGGCTCAACGGCGGCAAGCTCACCGCTCGCACATTCCAATCCCAACAAACCGAAATCGCCATGCAGATCGACGCACTCAATCGCTCTATCCGTGCGGCGAAACCAAACACAATCAGGATCCGCTAACCAACCGGGGAATGGGCGATCACACCATCGCGGCTCCATGCACCAAAGCCGTTGGAATGTGGCTCGGCAGGCCTTCACGAAGCGGCTTGATATAGTCGAGCCCAAATCCGCAAGATCCGCCGATGACTTGGACGCCGTCATCAACCCAGCCGCGGGCGAGTTCCAGGAACTCGTCTGGCGATGTTCTGATCTTGAAGTTCGGATCGCTGCGTGCCTGCACATAGTCGTGGCGGTCCGCGTCCGGATAGACGCCGATCGGGCCCGACCACTTCTCCTTAATGACCGGCAAGGACTTGTCCACGGTCTCCACAATTGTGTGGAAGAT
Source organism: Alphaproteobacteria bacterium (assembly GCA_965217615.1). Classification (GTDB taxonomy): domain Bacteria; phylum Pseudomonadota; class Alphaproteobacteria; order UBA8366; family CAVOAK01; genus CAVOAK01. Next base: position 21,705 of record CBDCIT010000052.1, on the reverse strand, counting down.
CGACACCAAATCGCCGCCCAGTGGGAGGACCTCGTCGACCCCGGTGTCAAACGGCTCTGGGTTTTCGTAGTCGTAGCTGATGTTTAGGGCGTCCGTTTCTTCGTGGTAATGGCTTTTGAGGCCAATCCAGGTCGGCACGCCCGTAGCGAGACAGGCCTCGACGACCCATTTCCGCTTCATGGTGCTGCCGGTTGACTCGGTGACGAAGAAATCGACGCCCGCGTCCGCCAAGATTTCGGCCTGTTCGTGAAGGTTTGCCTGACATTGCTCTTCGGTGTAGGCGCTCCAGCCATGGCGGGCGATACGCGCCCCGGCGTTGTCGCCAACACGGCAGCCAAAGTTGGAGACCGAGCCGGCAATGTAGACCGGGCGATCTTTTGCCACACGGTCCCGGGCCTCCTTCGCCAGGCGGACGGCGCGAATATTGAGCTCGCAGGTTACCTCGCCCATGCCGAGCGGCTCGAAACAATGTCGCGCCGATGCATATGTATTGGTCGTAATGATGTCGACACCGGCCTTGATGTAGCTCTCGTGCATGAAGCGCACTGTGTCAGGATGGCTGTGCAGGGCGATGCCCGCCCAGGCCGTTGCCCCGAGAGGCACGCCGAGCTCCTGGAGTTGGGTACCGACTGCGCCGTCGAGAATTATGACTTCGCTCCCGTCGATACGTCCGCGTAAGTCCTTGTATGCCGACATTTACTTATCTCCTGATCGGATGGCCCGAGCCTTGTCGTTGCCGGTTCAGCCGTCTGTTCCCGTGCGGCTATTTGGCGATGGAACATGGCTCGGCAGGCCGTCGCGTAGGGGTCGGATATACTCAAATCCGAAGCCGCAGCAGGCACCGATGACCTGTACACCCTGCCCAACCCAGCCGCGGGCCAATTCCAAATACGCCTCCGGCTTATCGCGGTTGACGATCTTCGGGTCCTGACGCCGGGCCACGTAATCGCGACCCCCCCGGTTGGCATCGGGGTAGACGGCGATCGGTCCCGACCACTTTTTCTGCAAGACAGGAATGGCAGCGGTGGTGTCGTCAATCGGCGTATGAAAGATCGTCATGAGATCGCCGCCCATCGGCAGAACCGCATCCAGGCCTTTCTCGAACGGCTCCTCGGACCGATGGCCCGTCAATAACGCGTCGTCGTCACCCTGGTGATGGGCCTTAAAGCCAGGCCAAGTCGGATGCCCCGTCGCAAGACAGGCCTCGATCACCCATTTTCTATGCTCGGTGCCGCCGGTCGGCTCTGCTAGAAGAAAGTCAACGCCGGACTCGACCAGAATGTCCGCCTGTTCGCGTAGATTCGCCTTGCACTGCTCCTCGGTATACGCGCTCCAGCTAGCCTCCATCGGAGCAGGCAGCGGCTCGCCGCCGAGGAGAATTCCGTAGTTCGAAACTGAGCCCGCAATGTAGACGGGCCGCTGCTTGGCCTTGCGGTCACGTGCTTCTTGCGCCAGCACGACGCCGCGCAGATTGAATTCCCGCGTCAGGTCGCCTAAGCCCAGCGGTTCAAGACAGTGACGCGCCGACGAATAGGTATTGGTGGTGATGATGTCGACGCCGGCGTCGATATAAGTCTCGTGCATGAAGCGCACGGTGTCGGGGTGGCTGTGTTGGGCAATTCCAGCCCAGGCGGTGATGCCGATCGGCACGCCGAGCCCTTGCAGCTGCGTGCCGACCGCACCGTCAAGAATGATCACTTCTCCCTCGCCGATGCGGCCCCATAGATCCTCATACATTATCATTTATCTCCCTTTATTTTAGCAGTCCGGCATGCCAAACGGGATGCGCCCGAACCCCCTGATTTCAAACTTCGCGGCCCAGCAAATCCTCCTCAAAGGGGAAGGTATCAAGCCACTCTATACCGGACTCCGTTACCAGCAATTGAGTTTCAAGCTTGACGCCCTCGGGGCCACCGACCTCGCCAATATAGCTCTCGACCGAGATCACCATGCCCTCCTCGAAGACGCCGTCTAGATTTAAGTCTTGCAGTTTCTTCAATGGGTAGATGTTCGGCCACTCGTCGCACATGCCGACACCGTGGGCAACAAACCCGTAGGCCTGCGGCAGATATATGTCCGGCACCTTGTAGGCCTTCTCCGCGAACTCCTGAAAACCGACACCCGGCTTGATGAGCGCCATGTTGTGGTGCAATTCCTCATAGGCCAATCGATAGAGCTTGCGTTGATTGTCGCTTGGCCGGCCAGGCTCGCAAAAGAAGGTGCGGGAGAAGTCGGTGCAATAACCGAACGCACCGGCGACGTCGGTGTCGAAGGCGACCAATTCGCTGGCCCGCACCATGCGATCGGAGGCTTCCTGAAGCCAAGGGTTGGTCCGTCCGCCAGAGGTCAGGAGACGGCATTCCAGCCACTCGCCCCCCATGGCGATGTTGGCGTGTGCCATCAACGCCCACAGCTCGTTCTCGGTTACGCCCGGCTCAATCGCCTCGCGAATGCGCGCGGCGCCGACCTCGCAGACAGCAATCGAAATCGATATGCAGTCGATCTCTTCCTTTGATTTGATCGAACGGGCGTACTCCATTCCTTCCATGGCATCGATCACGTCCATGCCGCGCGCGGCCAGCGATAATGTCTGCGCAGGCTCGCAGCGGTCGACCGCGAGCCGACGATTGCCGCCGCCATGCGTCGCCAGCAGATCGGCGATCTCGTCGGCCCATTGCGCGACATGTGCAGGGGCATTGTCGCCGACATAGGAGCCGCGGCAATTGATCGGCGGCCGCAGCTCGTCAATCGATTCGAGCTCGCTCGCAGTTTGCGTAAATTCCTCGGTGTCAAACAACACAACGGGCCCTTCTGTCGGCAAGAAACAATATCGGCCGGCCACGAAATGCATCCTGAAGACCGGCATGTTGCTGGCGCCGATTGCGTAGCGGATATTGATCGGGTCGTAGAGCAGCGCTGCGGCCACATCTTGCTGCTTGAGTTGCTGTCTGACGCGATTTAAGCGATAGGCGCGCATGGCACGCATATCGATCATCGGCCACGAATCCTGAATTGTCCGATCAGGCGTGCGCCGCGCCACGGTAACTGGCAAATTGAATGCGCCCTTCGGCCCTTTGCTACTAGCCACTCTTTACCTCCCAGTTACGACGCGATTGATGTCCGCCTGCGCAGCAACTTTTCGCGTCAACACCATCGCGACTTTTGTGGGTCGCGTTGTCTAAACCGCTGACCTGAGCGCGTCAACAAGGTCCGTGCGCTCCCATGAAAATCCACCGTCGGGGTCAGGCGGCCGACCGAAATGCCCATAGGCCGCTGTGCGGGCATATATAGGTCGGCTAAGCGCCAACTGTTCGCGGATTCCCCTCGGGCTCAAGTCCATTACCTCGGTCAGCGCCTTTTCCAGCCGCGCTTCGTCGACCTCGCCCGTATCATGAAGATCGACATACAGCGAAAGCGGCTTCGAAACGCCGATGGCGTACGAAACCTGAATTGTGCACCGCTCGGCAAGTTCCGCCGCGACCACATTCTTCGCCAAATACCGCGCGGCATAGGCAGCAGAGCGGTCTACCTTGGATGGATCTTTGCCCGAGAATGCTCCGCCGCCGTGCGGTGCGGAGCCGCCATAAGTGTCGACAATGATTTTCCGTCCAGTCAACCCGCAGTCTCCGTCAGGACCGCCAACCACGAACCGGCCGGTTGGATTGACGTAGAACTCCTCCTCGCCGCACATCCAGCCTTCGGGCAGCACGTTCACGACATGCGGGCGGACGATTTCACGAACCGCGTCCTGTTCCAGCTCACCGCTGTGTTGAGTTGAGACGACAACCGACGTAGCGCGCACCGGTTTTCCCTGCTCGTAGAGCAGCGTCACCTGACTCTTCGAATCGGGGCCGAGGCCCGGTTCAGCTCCGGAATGACGCGCGTCTGCAAGCGACCGCAGGATGCTGTGCGCATAATGGATCGGCGCCGGCATCAGGACATCGGTCTCGCGGCACGCATATCCAAACATAATGCCCTGGTCACCAGCGCCCTCATCTTTGTTGCCCCGCGCATCGACGCCCATCGCAATGTCGGCAGACTGTGCGTGAACATGAACGTCGACATTCGCCTTCTGCCAATGAAATCCTTCCTGCTCGTAGCCGATTTCCTTGACGCAGGCGCGCGCGACCTCCTCGATGTCTCGATGCGTGATTGACTCCGGTCCACGCACCTCGCCCGCCAGCACAATTCGGTTGGTTGTCGTCAGAGCCTCAACAGCAACGCGCGCCTCGGACTCCGCGGTCAAAAACGTATCGACGATCGCGTCGGATATCCGGTCGCAGATCTTGTCCGGATGACCCTCGGACACCGACTCACTGGTAAACAGAAATGATTCATGTGTCATTGTGCCCCCTGGTCATCTGGTTGCTGACACGCCATCTTTCGCCCCTTCGAAGACGCCACTCACCTTGCGTGTCGGCCAAGTGTTGTTCCTAGCCGTGCATTGAGTTTGCCGCAAGTGCGTGCAGCGATTCAGGATCAGCAATGAAGTATTGGCCGTTGAGGTCGAAGGCTATGTCCCCCCTCACGGACAGCGTTAATCCACTGGGCGATCAGTGACAACTCCCCAAAGCTATAAAAGTGCACTTTCTCTCTGCCGCATTCTCCTTGGCGCATTTGTTCGTGGCCACGGCTCAGCCCCGCCGCCTGCTGATAACGAAAGACTCGTCGTAGAACCAGAGGCCGCCGTGCTTGTGGAGAACATCGGCCGTTGCGTCGAGATAATCGCGGCTTGCGATAACTTCGTCGAGCCGATCATCGTCGATCTGGCCGACATAGATGGCTGCATTCCAGGCGGCGAGCAGCGTCGAGGTGCCGATGCTGTTGCTGACTTCCGAAGGGAGCGTATGCATGTCGTAGCGAAATACCGCGCGCTGGTCGGAATAAGCATTGAAGTTGAGATCGCGGTTCTTGCGGGCCAGCCGTTCCTTGAGGGATTTGAGCAACACATGACGATTTGCAGTAAACGGATTCTCGCCGGGCCAAATCCGCTGGATGATCTCAAGGCCAGGATCGCCGCCGTATGACTGAATGACCAGCATCCGCCCACCCGGCGCAATACTGTCGGCCAACGGCGCCAAAACCCGATCGACCTTGAACTCGACAGGATTGCGCAGGCGATAGGGCTGCGAGACGATGAGCAAATCGTAGTTGCCGAGCGTCTCACCCGGCTGCGGAATAACCCGGTCGAGAAGGAATTTATGGTCCTCCCGATAGAGCACGAGCACCGAAGGGCGGACGTAGAGCGGGTTCCCCGTCTTCTCGCTTTGGCGGACCTGCCAACCATGCGTCAACGTCGGCTGCAGCGCCCTAATCTGTTCGTCGAACTCGTGCGCCGTCGTTCCGGAGAGTGCCACCTCCTGCCAATTCAGGGCCGCCGCCGCTGCCATCGACTGCGGCTTCAATCTGGGCGCTTCGGTGTAGTAGAGGTTGGTAACGACTTGTACAGTCGCCGGATGTTCGACTAGGCGGTCCGAGAGTCTCAATAGGCTGAGCCGGGTATCCTCAAGGCTGATTTCCTTGCCGACGACGAAGAACGGCATTGTCGGATACCGTCGGTGCATATGCCGCATTACGCGCGCCAGCACCGTGCCGTCTCCCATTCCCGCGTCGAATAGGCGCAGCGCCGGCGGCCGCGGATGGAGGTGGGCGAGTTCCATGCCGACGCGCTCTGCCGTCACCCACTTCTCGTCGCAGGTATTTATGAACATTAAGTACTTCTGGCGGTTATCGTAGAATCGGAACGCCCGATTGGACGTTGTGACAGCATTGGTCGTGTCATCAACTGCGGCCGCATCCGCGCTTGTTGATGCGGACGCACCTGCATCGCCCGGCTTGAACACGTCACGACCCTTGCCTCCACCTGATGTCGGCTGTTCGCGCATGAATCTGCGCACGCGCTCCATGGTCCGGGTCGTGACGCGGCCGCCGTTGCGAATCCGGCCCACGAACTTGCCATCGTTTACAGCCAACCGGCCAAAAGTGGACTCCGCGCAACCCTCGCGGCGGCAGTATTCCCGGATTTCGGCGATGAGCGTTTGCGCTTCGTCCATGATCCCTCCATTAGGACCGCCGGACAATTCTGTCAAATGAATACACTTCTCGCGAAAAGTGGGATATGTGAGTGGGAATTATCCCAAATCGGCCATTAGTTGGCCGTTAGCACATAACTGTTTAATGTTAAGCAGTTAAAACTACTCCTTTTATCTTCCGCCACAGACTTCGGGAACGGAAGTTGGTGTAATTGCGGTCGTTCTACTAAGAATATTCTGAATACTTGGTGGGAAGTGGGATAAATCCTACTTCCAAGTCACCGGTGCTGCGTATGTTGACGCCGTTGCCTGCAGGCCGTTCACAGCGTTTCCCGTTTTCCGCTGTCGCTAGTTGCTGTAACGGCGAACGGGCGGGGTGACCATCTCGCTGAACCACTCGGTCGATCGGAACCAATAGCGGAAGCGTTCCGTCAGCCAGCCGTCCTCCTTGCGCGCTAGGATCCATTTATTGAGATATTTGAGCAGATCGCGGTCGCCCAAACGCACGGCGATTGCGTTCAAGCCGCCATTTAGGGTCTTCTCGCCAAATGGCATGTAAAGACCCTCGGCGTTCTCGAGCGACCACAATCTCGGATGCGGTTCGGGACCGACCGCCGCATGCGCTTCACCCAAGAGGACGACCTCGATCGCCCGGGCGTGTGATTCAAAATGCTTGTGCTCGGCGTCGGGAAACGTCTCCAACGCAACCTTCGATGCATGCGAAAAACGCCGGCTCGCAATGACGAGATCTGACCGATTGAGAGACTCGAGATCGGTAACGGATCTGACAAGTGTACGGCTGGCGACAACGCTCTCTCCAAAGGCACTCTCGGGCACATAGGGTTCGGTGAATACCGCCGCCGCCTGTCGGTGCGGGGTGACCGCCATACTGCTGACAATTGCGTCGAAACGGCGCGCAACAAGCGCGGGAATAATCGAACCGAATGTCGTGGGTACGGCAACGTGTTTTACGCCCATATCGCGTGCGAGCCGCTTTGCAACATCGATCTCAAAGCCGACATAAGTGCCGTGCCTGTTGCGAAACGCCCACGGCACTGCACGCACGAAGGCAGCATGGAACACGCCGCGTTCTTTGATATTGGCCGGGAGATCGCCTGCGAGCGGTCCTTCTGCAGCCACTTCGAGAGAAAGTGGCGCAGATTTCAACATACCGGGCGCACTCAGCAAACACAGGATCAAAAGACAGAGGGAGATCCGGCCGCCGGCGCAGTTCCAACGATCCATTTTCCGGTTCGACAATCTTATGGCGAACATATGTCTTACCGAACCCAAGCGCGCGCGGTATGGCGTTCTCAGCTCGGCTCCTCGTAGGCCTCGACGACCACCATCTGCATGACGCCGGCTCCTTCTCGGTGCTTCTTGGCTTCTTTATATTCGGGCGACCCGAAATTCTCCAACACCGTCTGATAGCTCGGCCATTCGAGAATCGTCGTCTGATAATCTACAGGCTCGCCCTCGATCACTTGTTGTCGGCCCCGAAATGCGAGAACTTTCGCCCCGCGCCCGCTCGACAGCACGCCCGCGCGCTTACCGTATTCCGACCATTTTTCCATATCCCTGATCTTTGACATGTTTATCGTGTAAGCCTTTGGTGGCATCCCTGATTCCCTCCATTTCAGAATCAATTCACATTGACGGCACAGGAAAGTCGGCCGTTCTGCTCAGGCGATGATCGCAGGCGGGCCGCGTGTTGAACAGTCCCTATGCCATCGTTCCGGTTATTAATTTGGAGACCAATTGCTAGAGTGCTACGACTTGGCCGACACCAATCGACGACGCCTTGTCAACAACCGCCTTTGCCATAGCGATATCACAACCCGACATCCCTTGGACGATAGCATAGACGGTGTCATCTGGATGCGTGCGCCCTGGCCCGTCGGATCCTTCGGCAGGTCCGGCATGACAGAGGAGGGGTGCGAGAGCACATCGCCGGCTTCGCCGTAATAGCGATAGGCTGCCTCGCAGGCGCGGAATCCCTCCTCAAGTGTCAGCAGTTCGCGGGTTTCCTCCGCCTTGAAGATACGCAGCACTCCTCCTCTTCGCGCCGCAACCCGACGTGTCCGGATCGATCATGCCATGCTAGCATCGGCCTGAATCACGAGCGCGGCAAGGGAGGCAGAAATGACACGATCAGCGATGAACGAACTCGCCGCGGCGAGCGTTATCGAGGAAATCAAGAAACTTGGCGCCCTTCGTGTCGGCATGTGGAGCTTTCATCCATGGGCGATGCAAGACAAGCGCGGTGAGTGGATCGGCTATGAAATCGATGTCGCGAAACGGCTCGCGAAGGATTTCGGCGTCGAGCTCGAACTTGTGCCGACGCCTTATGCGGAGCTCATACCCGAACTGCAAGCAGAGACTTTCCACGTCATCATTTCAGGAATCGGCATCACGCCAGAACGCAACTTGGTGATAAATTTCTCCGTCCCCTACAAGTGGGTCGGCGTCGGCATACTGGTCGGCAAGCAGCACGAGGGGAAAATCTCCTCTGTCGCCGATCTGAACAAACCGGAAATCAAGCTCGTGCGCCGAGGCGCCGCGGTTGCGGCAAACGTTTGGCGACACTATTTCCCCAAGGCCCAGGACCAGCAGCTTGAAGATGATGCAAGATGCCTCCAGGCGGTGCTGGACGGGGTAGCGCACGCCATTATTTCGAGCGATCCGAAGCCGCGATTTACACTAATGCAGCGCCCCGATGCGTTCTACCTGCCGCCCGACCCTTATCCGCTTGAGTATTATTGCGTTGGTGTCGGCATGCGCAAAGGCGACCCCGACGCCCTCAACCTATTCAACAATTGGGGGCACCTCTAAAAATGCCATTTTCGCGCACCGTCGGTTTAGAATCGGGTTGACGATTTGTTGACATCGGGAGGGGTGTTCATGGGTCAGATAGGATTTTTTGATCTTTCGAAGCGGTATACCGGGCTGGACGCCAAGAACGAGCCTCTGGCGAAGATCGACGAGGTTGTTCCGTGGGAAGACTTCCGTGGGTGTTTGGATGCGGTGTGTCGGCGTTCGGACAAGGCGCGCAAGTCGCGGGCGGGACGCAAGCCGTGGGACGCGGTGGTGATGTTCAAGACGATCATTCTGAGCGCACTCTACAATCTGTCGGACGATCAGGTTGAGCATCAGATCCGGGATCGCCTGTCGTTCATGCGGTTTTTGGGGTTGGGTCTGGAGGACCGGGTTCCCGATGCCAAGACAGTGTGGCTGTACCGCGAACAGTTGACGCAAGCTGGGGTGATCGAGACCTTATTCGAGACGTTCGATGGCCACCTGAAGGATCAGGGCTATCTGGCGATGGGCGGCCAGATCATCGACGCCTCGATCGTGGCGGTGCCCAAACAGCGCAACAGCCGCAAGGAGAACGCGGGGATAAAGGCTGGCGAGACGCCGGAATGCTGGCAGGATAAGCCGGCAAAGCGGCGCCAAAAGGATGTCGAGGCGCGGTGGACCAAGAAGCACGGCAGGAGCCATTACGGCTACAAGAACCATGTCAACGTGGACCGTCGGCACAAGCTGGTGCGGCGCTATCAGGTGAGCGACGCGGCGACGCACGACAGTAAGGTTCTCGACGATATCCTGGATGGGGACAACACGGCCTTGGGCGTATGGGCGGACAGCGCTTATCGCTCGGCGGAGATCGAGGCGGCGCTGAAGAAGAAGGGGTTGAGGAGCCGGATCCATCGCAAAGCCCGCCGCAACAAGCCGCTGAGCGAGCGCGAGAAGCAAGGCAACAAGACCCGTTCGTCCGTTCGGGTCCGCGTCGAGCATGTTTTCGGGGCCCAGAGCAACGACATGGGCGGGACGCTGCTGCGTAGTGTCGGGCTGGCGCGGGCAAAGGCTCGGATAGGGCTGAAGAACCTCGCCCACAACATGCGCCGTCTGGTCCAACTGAACCGCCTCGCCGCGGCGGTGTGACAATACTCTGAGTAGGAGATCGCCTGGGCACGGTCTTGAAGCGGAAATAGCTCAATTGGAGCGCGGGAAACTCCCGGAAATCCCGGTGCCAGCATGGCCGTAGACGGCCACAGCCCGTTTAACCAATCATCCTCTGTCAAATCGCGAATTCTTAGAGGTGCCCTTGGGTTGATCAGCGTGACAAGGACGGCTGGCTAAAGGAGCGTAGCGACTATTGGAACGAGTCGACCGAGTGGTTCGATCAGGTCGACGACAACCCGTTCTTGATGGCCAGTTAGGCGGTGTCGGTAACGCTGACGCCAGCCTCCTTTAGTAAGGCTTCGGGATCGTCGATCCCCATGCCGAACGGGCTGTCGGTCCCAAACAGAATGTGGTCGGACCCGACCAGTTCGCCCAGAAATCGCAGATGTTCCGGCGCAAAGACGACCGTATCGTAGTAGAACCTGCGGGCTACTTCCGACGGCTTCGGTTTGCTTTCGCCCTTTTCGAATATCGACCAGGCTTTGTCCATCCTGTCCAGCACACCATTCAATGCGCCGCCGCCATGGGCGAGCATAATCTTGAGGTCGTCGTGGCGCGTCATCACGCCGGCACCTATCAGCCGGGCGGCGGCGACCGCCGTCTCGAAGGGAATGCCTAAGGAATTTGCCAGGCCATAGGCATCGAGCCGGTCGCTATCCCTTTGATTCCAGGGTGCATCATCACGAGCGCTCCAACCCCGCCGAGCTTCTGCCAGACGGAATCGGGAACCTGTTCATCGAGATGGGCGCCACCGACATGCGTACCGATCGCAAAGTAGTGCATGCCCAACTGCTCGACGCAGCGATCGAACTCCTCGACCACCGCCTCGGGCGCGCCAAGTGGTAGCAAGCCCATCGGCAACAACCGGTCGTCCTCGGTTGCTTCGACGATCCAATTGTTGAGGTGGCGGCAATGCTCAGGCTGCGCCGAGGCATCCAGCTCATAGCCGTAGAGGAGCGGCGGTGGAGATAACACTCGGCGCTCAATGCCAAGCTTGTCCATTGCCTGCAGATTGCGATCGGCGCGAAAAATCGCTTCCGGCGGAATCTTTGGAAAGCCCGTTTTCTGGCGCGCGGCGGCCTCATCGAGCGCCTCCTTGGGACCCATATGAGCGTGATTGTCAAACAGGCCGGTCGCCATCGCCGAATTCTCCCAATCGGTTATCGTTATCGCTTTTGTTCCGCCTATTCAGTTTGGCTGCCTTCAATGCCATGAACGTGTGGCATAAGCGCGCCGCTTCAGAGCCCTGAACCGACGTCCACGTTTTCCGGCTCGAGGTCAAGGTTCGCTGCTTTTGCTGCAAGCGGCAGCAAGGCTGCAAAATCACAGTCAGTATAACCATGGCCGATCAGCGTTTGCACAATTTCGCGGACCAAGCTCGCCACCGGAAGCGGCACCTCCAGCTTCCGCGCCGCACTGAGTCCCAAGTCCAAATCCTTTCGCAATAATACTGGCGTAAAGGTCGGCGTGAGGTCGAGATTGACAAAAGCAGGCGTCTTGTATCCGGTGAATGTCGAGCCCATCACGCTTTTGTTCATGAAGTCGAGAAAGGCATGCCGCGGCACGCCGCCTTTCTCGGCCAACACCGTAATTTCGGCCAGCGACTGTGTCACAACACCGAGAAAGATGTTGTGGCAAATCTTCACCATGCGCGCGAGCTCCCCCTCGCCCACATAGCTCACGCCTTCCCCAAGCGCCTCGAGATAAGGCAACGCCTCATCGTAGGCCTCACGGGCGCCCGAAGCGACGATGCTCAGCCGGCCGGCACTGACGACCTTCGCGTTGCCGCTCACCGGAGCGTCGAGCATTTTCGTGCCAACTTTCGTTGCAGCCGCGCGCACTTTGGCGGCGGCCTCTTTGGAGATCGACGTACAGTCGATCAGGAGCGTGGGCGACGTGCCCTTCACCGACAAAACGCCATCGGCACCGGTCGTCACCGCCTGAAAATCGTCGGGTCCGGCGACCATCGTGAAGACGATATCGCGATCCGCCAGCTCGGCCGGCGAATCAACGATCCTTCCGCCCAGCTCCGCGAGCGGCTCTGCTTTGGCACGCGTGCGGTTATAGACCGACACGTCCGCGCCAGCCTTTAACAGACGCGCTGCCATCGCAAACCCCATGCGACCGGTACCGATCCACCCAATCGTATGGTCCTTAAGCGAGTTATCCGCCATGATCCGACAATTCCTTCTCTCTAAACCGCTTTAGTGAGAACAAGCTCAAGATTGACGTGTGCCTGCATGCTCGACCCGCGGGCGCGTTGGCGCGACCAGCAGTTATCCTGTGAGTTCCGACTGCCAGTCGTGTAATTCCAGACTTTCCTTAACCTTCCTGAGAAATGCCGCAGAATAGGCGCCGTCGACAGCTCGGTGATCAAAGGACTGCGCCAAGATGCCAATTGGGCGTATAGCGACTTCGTCGCCATTCGCGCCGCTGATAACGACGGGTTTCTTGGCGACGCCATCGACCGACAGAATGGCAACCTGTGGCTGGCTGATGATCGGCGCGGTAATCAGGGTACCGAACGAACCTGAGTTGGAAATCGTGTAGGTTGCTCCGCTCAAATCGTCTGGCGCGAGACTTCGAGCCCGCGCGCGTTCCGCCAAGTCATGAATTTCACGAGCCAACTCGGTCGTTGTCATCGAATTCGCATCGCGAACCACCGGCGTGACGAGACCCTCGAAGTTGAGATCGACCGCGATCGCCAAATGTATACTCTCGTGGACGACGAGGTTGTCGCCGTCCACATGCGCGTTTAGCTGAGGAAAATCACTCATCGCCTGACATACCGCCCTGGCGATGAAGGGCAGATAGGTGAGTGTGAAACCTTCCTTTGGCAGCCATTCCGTCTGGTGAGCGTTGCGTGCGTGATCGACATGATGAAAATCAACTTCGACCGCTTGCAGAACATGCGCGCTGGTCGCTTTCGATCGCACCATATGCTCGGCGGTGAGCTTCCGGTGACGGCTGAACGGAATGACTTGAACTCCCGCGGCCGCGTCAACCGCCGACGATCCCTGCCGCCGTTCTAGGTACGACAATACGTCACGCCGCGTAATACGCCCGCTTTCGCCGCTGCCGTTGATCTCGCCGGTTTCAACTGCGTGCTCGGCAAGAAGCTTGCGAACGACCGGCGACAACGATTTGTCTCGCGGCGCGTCTTTCTTGGGTCGCTCTTTGCTCGCAGCCTGCGGCGAGGGTTGCTCTACGAGTGTGTCCTTTGTCGCCTGTGGATTCGGACTCTCCGTTGCCGTTCCATCGTCGATGACTGCAAGCCGCACGCCGACATCACGGGTTTCGCCTTCCGCAACGAGGATTTCTGCCAGAACACCGCTCGCCGGCGCCGGTATTTCGGTCTCCACCTTGTCGGTCCCGACCTCGAACAGCAGCTCGTCGGCTTCGACCCGCTCGCCGACTTTCTTGTGCCAGACCACGACCGTCCCCTCGGCTACAGTCTCACCTAGCTGGGGCATTACCACGTCCATCAGCGTTTTCCCCGCCTTCGCGCTTCACCAGTTGACGCCAATCAGGCCATCACCGGTCGCGTTTGTCCATCGATGCAAAACCGACCCGGTCGGTCACAACATAATCTGCTGCTGCGACTAGTCGATCCGTGTGCGGATCGTCTCGACGATGCGTTCGACATTCGGCACCGTCTCGTCTTCCAGATTATCGGCCGACGGCAGTGGAATATGCGGCGTGGTGATGCGCACAATCGGTCCATCGAGATCATGGAAGCACTCGTCGGCGACAATCGAGGCGATCTCCGCGCCCCACCCGCAAAGCCTCGGATTCTCCTCGACCGTGACGAGGCGGCCAGTCTTGCTGACCGCACCAAGGATGGTTTGAGTGTCGAGCGGTACTAGGCTACGGACATCGATCACTGTTGCGGTGATGCCGTCTTCGGCCTCGAGTCGCTCGGCCGCCTCCATCGCCTTGGGCACCATCGCCGCAAGCGCCACAATCGTCACGTCGGATCCTTCACGCAGCATGCGCGCCGTACCCAGCGAATCGATATGCTCGCCGTCTGGGACCTCGCCTTTGGTTGCATAAAGTGATTTGTGCTCGAAGAATATCACCGGATCGGGATCCCGTATCGCTGCCGCAAGAAGTCCGAACACATCGGCCGACGTCGAGGGCGCTACGACTTTGAGACCCGGCACGGCCATCGCCCAGTTTTCGACACTTTGGGAGTGCTGTGCGCCAAACCGTGAGCCACCGCCATTGGCCGTGCGGACAACCAACGGCAATGTGACCTGACCGTTCGTCATATAGCGGGTCTTGGCGATCTCGTTGGCGATGATGTCCCAACAGACCGCAAAAAAATCGGAGAACATGATCTCGGCAATCGGCCGGAGCCCGGTCATCGCAGCACCCATCGCCGCGCCAAGAATAGCCTGCTCGCTAATCGGCGTATCTCGCACGCGTTCCGGGCCAAATTTCTCGAACAGACCGACTGTCGATTTGAAGACACCGCCAGCGGCAGCCACATCCTCGCCCAGGAATACCACCCGCTCGTCGCGCGCCATTTCCTGCGCGATTGCAGCGGCGACCGCTTCGCGATACGTCAATTTCGCCACGACGAACTCCCGTCAGCCCAGACGTCAGTCTCGATCACGTCGAGCGACGGCGTTGGCGACGACTTTGCGATCTCGGTTGCCTGATCGACCGCTGCGTCGACATCCGCCTGCATCGCGTCAACGACATCTTCCGCTATCCCGAAATCGAGCAGGCGCTGACGATACATCGGGATGGGGTCGCGCTTGAGCCACGCTTCCAACTCCTCTTTTGGTCGATATGTCGCAGGATCCGCGCGAGAATGTCCGCCATGTCGATAGGTCTTCGCTTCGATCAGCGATGGCCCTTCGCCTGCGCGCGCGCGCGCAAATGCAAGCTGCGCCACACGGTAGACCTCGTCCGCATCATTGCCGTCAACGATGATGGGATCGAGCCCGTATGCGCCCGCACGGTCCGCCGCCGGATGTTCGACCGCTGTTACATCGCCGATCGGCGTATATTCCATATAGAGGTTGTTCTCGCAGACGAACACGATCGGCAGCGTCCACACGGCCGCAAGATTTATCGCTTCGTGGAAGGCGCCAATGTTGGTCGTCCCGTCGCCAAAGAAACAGACGGCGATCTGATCGCTACCCCGGTATTTGGCCGACCAGGCCGCGCCCACAGCTATCGTCAGATGCGCACCAACGATCGCATAGGACCCCATCGCGCCATGCTCGACGCTGGTCAGATGCATGGACCCGCCCTTGCCGCCAAGCAGCCCGCATTCTCGACCCATCAATTCACCGAGAATACCTGCCATCGGAGCACCTCGCGCCAGCGTGTGTGCGTGGCCGCGATATGTGCAGAATGTATAGTCGTCCGGCTTCATTGAGACAGCGAATCCGGCGGCGATTGCCTCTTGTCCAATTGCTAGATGGCTTGTGCCCTTCACCATGTTCTGTAGAAACATATCGTAGGCACGCTTCTCCAGTTGGCGTATCTCGAATTGCGAACGGAAGAGCGCGAGCCGAACCTCTTCACCGATATCGTCGTTCGCACGCATCCCGGACGTCTGCTTGGGTGTCTGTTTTTCTTTTGTTCGCGATGCCACGTGTGGTTCCCCTGTGCTCCGCGCCACGTCACAGGATCACACTTCCGAATCTTAGGCCGGAAGATGTAATCCAATTGAACCCAAATGCTGGGTTAACGGTACGCTCAATAGGCGTTTGCTACTGGGAGTTCATCAGCCGGGAAGAGCGTGATAACCCGCGGGCCGTCCTTCGTGACGACTACTTCCTCCTCTATCCGCGCCGCCGAGAACCCGTCTTTTGCGGGACAATACGTCTCGAGCGCGAACACCATGCCTTCTTTCAGTTCCATCGGTTCGTCGAAGGAAACGAGCCGAGAAATGATCGGCCTCTCATGCAGTGCCACTCCGAGACCGTGGCCGAACTGCAGGGCGAAGGCTTCCATTTCGTCGCTGAACCCAAATTCTTCCGCCTTGGGCCAGACGGCTGCGATCTGATCCGTGCCCACACCCGGCCGCACTAGCTCAATGGAGGCGTCGATCCAATCCCGGCACTGCTTGTAGGCATCCCGTTGGGCATCGGTCGCCTTGCCGATATTGAAGGTGCGGTAATAGCAGGTTCGATATCCCATGAAGGCCTGTATGATATCGAAGAAGGCTTGGTCGCCCGGCCGCAGAATACGGTCGGTGAAATTGTGCGGATGTGGGACGCCGCGCTCACCTGAGACCGCGTTGATGGCCTCGACATCGTCCGATCCCATCTCGTAGAGCATCTCGTTTGCCTTGGCGACGAGGTCGGTCTCACGGACGCCCGGTTTCATCTCCTCGTAGAGCATCTGATAGGTACCATCCACCATGGACGCCGCCATGTTGAGCAGGATGATCTCATCCATGCTCTTGACTTCGCGCGCGTCCAGCATGACTTGCTGGCCATCCCTCACCTCGATGCCCTGCCGCTGCAACTCGAAGATCATCGGCGGCTCGGCGATATCGATCCCGATCGGCAAATCGGCGACGCCCGCCTGCACGAGAAGTCCTTTGATTTCCTCCGCCGCCTTGCGCATCAGGCCTGCACTCGGCGGCACGGCGCCCCGCAGCCCGACCATGCCCGCATGGCAACAGCTTTGTGGCAACCAAGTCGCATGGATACGGTGATGCGATGCCGCCGACCCGAAGTCCCAGAGGTGAGGTTCCTCATCCCCAGCGAGCAGCACGTAACGCGCAACCTTATCGCGCGCCCATTCGCCGATGCTGGTGCTGGTGATGTAGCGAATGTTGTTGTTGTCGAAGCACAACAGTGCCCCCAGCTCGGAGTTCTTGAGTGCTTGGCGTGCGCAGGCGAGCCGATAGTTGTGGAGGCGCCTGAAATCGACCCGCTCCTCAAAGTCGACCGCGGTATGTCCGGGCGCGGGAATTGCTCCACGCCAGTTATGCATCGGGTCAACGTCTTCGGGTTTGATAATTTTGGGCTCTGCAATGTCCATGAGTCTAGGTCTCCGCCGCGCCATCACATAGTGCGAGGTCAGCTACATACGAGTCGTACGTTGCTTGCCGTGTGCATCAAAAGTGCAATGGCGCACCGCGAAGCGTTAACACAATCGGCGCTATGGATCAAAGCTCGGCCAATGAACATGTGCTCACTGAGCAGGTGTGGAGCGTCCAAGTTCCAGCTCCGGGTATATCTCGGAGAATCGGGCGCCATTGTAATAGGCCTCACGATAGGCCGATCGCTCTTTCATACGGCGAAACCAGCCGGTCACATGTGGACTGTCTTCCTCCCAAATATGCTCCATCCCGAGATCTTCCATTCGGTCGATCAGGGGCGCAACGCAGATATCCGCCAAAGTATATTGCGCACCAATCAGCCATGGCCCAGCGTCGGCAATCGCTCCTTCCATCCGTTCGACTGTGTCGCGAATATCGTCTATCGACTTTGCAATATCGGCTTCGCCAAAGCCCTGCTGTCCCATTTTGAGATAGAAATGTTTGCGCAACGGCCGCGACTTCGCGGCCTTCTCGAACTTATCCTCGGAAAGTTTCCTAAACGAGTGAATGAGCACCCGGTTGAACGACGGAAATCGAACCGCCGGCGTGGCGACTTCCTCAAAGTACCGAAGCCATTTGCGCATATGTGCGCGGCCGACCGGCTCTTCCGGCGTCATGCTTACTTTGGGAAACACCTCGTCGAGATACTCAAGGATGACTGAAGAATCGATGATCACTTTGCCGTCGTGGACGAGTGTCGGCACAACGCCGTTCGGATTGAGCTCCAAATACTCGGGCTTTAGGTGATCACCGTTCCGCGAATCCATGCGGTGATCGGTCCATTCCAAGCTCTTCTCGGCAAGGCAGATCCGCACCTTAAGGCTGCAGGTTGAAGGCGGAAAGTTATAGAGCTCCAGCACCGCCGCTATTCGGCTGCGACAAGCGGTGGCGCGAAAACCGAGACGGCCGGCGCGTCCTCAACCCATTTCTCGACCTCGACCAACGCGGTTTGCGCACTCGATCCCTGTCCCAGTCTGGAGGAACCCTTGTCCAAAGTCAGCACGTTTGGGTTGCCATGACGATCGAGCGACCCGACCTTTCCTCGTTCCACCGGATCGTACCAGGCGCCGGTCTGGATCAGTACGACTCCTGGCATGATCGTTTCCGTGACGTGGGCGCCGACAAGGCACTGTCCTCGATCGTTGAAGGCACGCACCACATCGCCTTCAGCGATGCCGCGCGTGTCCGCATCACGTGGGTTGAGCCAGATCGCCTCTCTACCGGCGACTTTGAATCCCTGGCTGATACGCGCGTTGTCCCCCTGACCGTGCAAACGGCCGGTAGGCTGGTTGGAGATTAGGTGGAGCGGAAAACGTTGTACCTTTTCTTTGGCACCGAGCCATTCTCCTGGCTCAATCCAGGTTGGGTGGCCCGGACAATCATCATATTCGAACGAGGCGATCGTCTCCGAAAAGATTTCGATCTTGCCCGACGGCGTGTCGAGCGGGTTGGAATTTGGGTCGGCGCGAAAATCACCCATCAGGATTCCCGGCGTCTCCGGCGGCGGCACATCGACGTAGCCGCTTTCCCAAAACACATCGAAATCTGGCAACTCGGCGCCAAAACGTGCGCCCTGTTGGCGTGACATATCGT
Organism: Alphaproteobacteria bacterium; assembly: GCA_965217615.1. Lineage (GTDB taxonomy): Bacteria > Pseudomonadota > Alphaproteobacteria > UBA8366 > CAVOAK01 > CAVOAK01. The sequence goes on along the minus strand of CBDCIT010000052.1, from coordinate 3,045 downwards.
AGAGGTGGCGCAGCCACTCCCTCTCGCTTCTTCCCTCAGTAAAGGTCTCACGAAAGCCAAGACGGTTTGCCAAGTCTGCGAAGATATCGAAGTCGTTGCGCGCTTCGCCCACCGGCTCAATCGCCTTGTGCATCGCAAAAAAATACCGATCGGCGTTGCTCGCCGTAATATCGTTGCGCTCCAACGTCGTTGTTGCCGGAAACACGATATCGGCGTGGCGTGCGGTGGCCGTCCAAGCAATCTCATTGACAATTATCGTTTCCGGGCACCGCCAGCCCTCGATCAATCGGTTCAAGTTTTGTTGGTGATGAAACGGGTTCCCGCCGCACCAATAGATCAGCCTGGTGTCCGGGTAGTTGAACTTTTCCCCATTAAATTCCATGGGTTTGCCCGGATTGAGCAGCATGTCGGTTATGCAGACGGCGGGTATGACGCTGTCTATCGGATTCTTGCCCTGCGACATGTGCGGTGATGGCACCGCGCGGCGATGATTGCCGAGCCGATTGACCGATCCGTAGCAACCGAAACCGCCACCCGGCAGCCCGATCTGCCCCAACATCGCCGCAAGCGTGATTGCTGTCCAAAATGGTTGCTCGCCATGATCGGCTCGTTGCAACGACCAACTGACAGAGATCATCGTTCGGGCGGCGGCCATACGGCGCGCCAGCGCACGGATCGTCTCCGCTTCGATCTCGGTGATCTCGGCCGCCCATTCGGCGGTTTTCGGCGTTCCGTCGACTTCACCCATGAGGTAGCTCAGAAAACGCTCGAAGCCGACGGTATAAGCCGCCAGGAAGTCGCGATCGTGCAGCTCCTCCTCGACCAAAGTGTGCGCGAGGCCCAGCATCATCGCCGTGTCCGAAGCCGGCCTTGGATGCAACCACTCGGGCTTGAGAAAGTCCGCAGCGTCTGTTCCACGGATCGGTCCAACATAAACAAATTCGCAATTGCCCTGGCTTATACGGCGCAGCCACTCTTCCGCGGAATGATCGCCGGCGCAAAATGCCTCGACCTGCATGTTCTTTAGCGGCAGACCGCCAAATGAGACTATGAGTTCGGTGTTTTCGGCGATGCTGGACCAAGTCGTCACTGGGCCGGCGACGGCTGATGTGTTTCCGAGGATGCGCGGCAATAATGTCCCCGCCGCGCCCATTGAGTATCCAGACGCATAGACGGTTGCACCGCCATAGCCATTCATGAAGCGTTTAACGAGGCCCTGCGCGTGGTGGAACGCCCCGGCGCTCGCCCAGCCGAATGAACCGGCATAGATCGAGGCGTTACCATGCTCTTCCCTGACCCGTTTGATTTCACTTGCGGCGAGATCGAGCGCCGTTTCCCATTCCACCGGAACGAACGGTTCGACGCCACGGCCGGACCGGTCGCTATCCTTGCCATGTTTTAGGAAGCCTTCGCGAACGTAGGGCCGGTCGACGCGATTTTCTCCATGGACGACGTCCGGGATCGACTGCAGGAGTGGTGAGGGATGATCGTCCCGCTCGAACGGCTTCACGCCGACCACGCGTCCGTCGGTAACTTCGGCCCAATACGCACCCCAATGCGAGGCAGTGCGCACAAACCGGTTCGAAGTCGACTGCGCCATCGTCATCTTCTCCAATCGAATGAACGCCAGTCTATCACTCGACGGCTCAACCGTGCCAATAGCGGATTCAGGCGGGCCAAACTTCCAGCACGTAAGTCATCGGACGGGGAACCTATCGCGTTCCACGTCGCACACAGATATTTCACCAGTATCGACCGGCTCGCTTGCGGCAGGTTTTCGCTGGCGCTAGGCGTGACCCGGACATCAGATTGGATACGCGCCGCGGCAGTTTTCGGCGTGGGCGGTCCAAAGGAGGCATCATGGCAGCTACAGCGGAAAAACTTCAGGTCGCGGACCGGCGGGCCGCCGCCGTCGTAAAGGCGGTGGCGCGTATTCACGAAATTGTCGCGGCAAGCGGCGTCAGCCCGCGGTCGCTCGAAGAGATTCGCAGTGTACTCTATGGCCTTGCTGCACAATCGGAGTTGTTTCCGGCAGGCGACTTCCCAGTGCCGACCGATGGCGACACAACGCGCCGCTATATCCTGTCGGAGGATGCCGATCAGACTTTTGCGCTTTACATGAACCGAGTGATGCCTGGACACTATTCACGGCCCCACAACCACACGACTTGGGCGGTTGTGACGGCCGTCGAAGGCGACGAGGTCAACCAATTCTTCCAGCGGACTGACGACGGTTCCGTGCCAGGTAAGGCGACGATCGAGTTCGAGCGTGAGGTCGTGGTACAGCCCAAAATTGGCGTGGCCCTGATGCCCGACGACATCCACAGCATCGAAAATCAAGGCGACGTGCCAACTATGCATCTGCACATGTATGGCCGGTCGCTGGAAACCCTGACCGAACGCATCGGCTTCGACATGGAAAACGACACCTTCGAGCATTTCAAGACACCGAGCAAAACAGTCCGTTCATAGCTTGAGGGCCGGGCGTCTATATTCAGCGACATCAGTGCGCATATAATCACTGCGCCATATTCCAAGACGAGGTATCGCGTGAACGCCAACTACAGTGATGTGCTCGTTTCAAGCGAATGGCTTGCCGCTCACCTAAACGACGACGACATCAGGGTCTTCGATGGCTCGTGGTATCTACCGGCCGAGAATCGCGACCGCCATGCCGAGTACGCGGCCGCGCATATTCCAGGCGCTGTCTACTTCGATATTGACGGCGTCAGCGACACCAGCAACCCCTTGCCCCATATGTTCCCGGACGCCGACAAGTTCGCTGCCGAGGTGAGCAAACTTGGTATCTCCAATAGCAATCGCGTAATCACCTACGACGGTGGATCGATGGCGGCGGCGGGTCGGGTGTGGTGGATGTTCCGCGCGTTCGGTCACGAGGAGATTTCAATCCTCAATGGCGGCATGCGGAAATGGCGCGCTGAAGGCCGGTCACTCGAGTCCGGAGTTTCCGAGGCAACGCCCGCCCAGTATTCGGCCCGCATCAATCCAGGCTTGGTGCGCTCGCTCGAAGATGTCCTTTCGGTC
>CBDCIT010000051.1:0-35956 GCA_965217615.1 Alphaproteobacteria bacterium | reverse complement strand
GGGCAAAGGGAGCGACCATTTTTGTCCAATCGGCCGGACTGTGCCTCTTTTGCAGGAAATAATATCCCTCCCCTACTTGCGGTAATCCATATTGCATAACTTCTTCGTCCACCTTTTTACGCTGTGCGTTTGTGAGGCTCTCGTAAAGCGTGAAGCCCTTACTATACCCATTTTTGACTAGTGGGAATCGATTGCCCTTCGATCCTGCAAAATGCGATAGGCCTGCATAGATTTTGGCCCATTCGACAACCCAATCCGAGGGATCACTTTCCTTCGGCAGAACGCTGTGATCAAAGCGCATAAACGCATCATCGAGCTTATCACTTTGGAATGACTTCCAAGCAGGAACCATATCTCCACCAAATCGTACGCTTTTGTTCAGGAAGGTAGCCGCCTTCGTTCCAAGATCACCACCTCGTTGCGACAATCCAAGCATCGTTCGGCCAATTTGCTCTTTCGCCAACGCACCTAGTTGGCTTGACCTTGGGGTGTAGAAAGCATCGAGCTTTTCGATAAGGTTAACCTGTTCTGCCACGGTGTCTGGGAAACTCGCCGCTCGATCTGATAGCACATTATCGATGTCTCAATAACATCTTCTTGGGGGCTTTCTAAAGACGTGAGAATGAGTGAAGCAATAACTACACGAGCTTCCAGAATGTTTGGGGTTGTTTCTGGGGTTTGATTGAGAGCTTTATCAATTTCACCGGCGAACTTGAGAACTGAATTTATGAACTCCGGTTCACCAAACCCCGGGCTTCTCTCCGAAAAATTCGAAGTTCGGTCATACTTGCTAACAACCTCTTTGATGAATCGTAGGACACCTTTGCGGGTCGTCGGACTAGTATTTACTAAATGAGTACTGAACACCCTAGATTTCAGTTCATCGAGTGGCAAGTAGGCAACCTCTTTTGCTCTCGGGTACTCATTCAATAACACCCTGCTCAAGAATCGAATAAGTGTTTCGGCATCGGCCTGAAAGCTCCAGCGTTTGGCATAGTAGGAAACGCCTTTCACCATGGTTTTTTGTAAGGGAAGAAGAACATTGTCGTAAACCGGCTTATCCAAAGGGAATATTTCGACTTCCTTTATCTACAGGGGAAGGCTCTTCATAGCTTCAGACAACACGATCCTCCCAGGATACTTGTGCACGAGAGGATTGCCAGGGTCGCTGATGTTTGCGAGGTGTCCAACATCAATGTTAGTCAACTCTCCGTATGGAGATTCCCATATCCAGCCATTATTCCTCTCACTTGCATCAATGGGCGTTACAACCCAATCCTGATCCATGCCGTGAAAGAATTCCACATGGGGACTGTAGTTACGTAATGACCGAATTGGAATTTGAGATAAACGTTCCCTATTTTGCGCCAATCGCTCACGGAGTGTGATCAAGTAAGGATTGTTGTCGTCTAATTGCGGCAGAATTTCTTGAGTTGCCCCAAAAAATTTAATGCGTTTCCGCCCGTAACAATATGCTAGCGCAGTCCTTTTATGGGAGTTGACCACGCAAGCACTGTAGGTAATTCCATTGTGTCATAGTTGTTGGATTCAATTGCGTCGTCCAAGCGATCGACAAGGTATTGGAGTACGATGATACCGCCCGTGCTGTGGGTAATGAAAAGCATATGCTCGTAACCCTCTTCCTGTAGCGCACCCGGTTCCTTGGACACAAGTTTGTCTCACGCGGCGGGCCTGATTGAGATCGCGGCGTGCCACGCCTGACGAGCTTGAGCGGGGCTCAGGTAGCCGTTCTTTTCGACGATCCACTGGGCATTGTAGAGTTCGACGAAGTCGTGGACGGCGTCCCGCAGCTCCGCGATGTTGCAGTAGATGCGACCATGGATGATCTGTTCCTTCAGCGTGCGATTGAACCGCTCGGCGACGCCGTTGGTCTGGGGCTCGGCGACGAAGGCGTAGGACGGCTGGATGCCCCAGAACTTGATCTGGTTGGTGAAGTGGTCCGACAGATACTGGGAGCCGTGATCCATCCGCAAGGCCAGCCCCCGAGCCGCGCCGGCCGCGGTCGAGCCATACTGACGTTGACCCCAAAATCCGGACCAGGTGGTTCTTCACCTATGCGGCCTGAGCGATGGTCATATCCCTCCTGGCCTGTGCCGGCGTCCGGTAGCCGATGCTCGAGTGGCGCCGTCGTTGGTTATAGAAGATCTCGATGTACTCGAATAGCGCAGCCTTGGCCTCGCGCCGGGTAGAAAACCGGGTACGGTGCACGAGTTCGGTCTTGAGAGACCCAAAGAAGCTCTCCATAGGGGCGTTGTCGAGGCAATTCCCCTTGCGGCTCATGGAGGCCTTGATGCCATGGAGGCGGAGCAGCTTGCGGTAGTCACCGCAGGCATATTGCACACCGCGGTCGGAATGGTGGATCAGCCCCATGGGCAACCGGCGGCTGCGGATCGCCATCTTCAGCGCCTCCTCGCACAGGACGCTCTTCAGCCGCTCGGACATCGACCAGCCGACGATCTCCATCGTGGCCAGATCCTTGACGGCGGCGAGGTAGAGCCAGCCTTCGTCAGTTGGGATGTAGGAGATGTCAGCGAGCCAGACCGCATCGGGCGCAGCGGCTTCGAAGTTGCGGTCGAGCAGATTGGGCGCGATCGCATGGGAGTGGCGGCTGTCGGTGGTGATCGGCGCCCGCCGCCTGCCTCGCGGTGGACGAATGCCGTTCTCTCGCATGAGCTTGGCGACCGAGCGCTTCGAGATGCGTAAGCCGCGGGCCTTCAACTCGGCATGGATCCGAGGCGCGCCGTAGCACCTCTTGCTCTGCTCGAAGATCTCCCGGATCTCTGACCCGAGCCTGCCACGCCGGGCAGCGCGTTCAGCTCTCTTTGGGGCCGCACGCCGCCGGGCGTGGAACCAGCTGTGAGCAACCCCCAGGACCCGGCACATGAACCGGATGGCGTGCCCTGAAGCATGGGCGGCGATGAAAGCGTGCTTCGTCTTCATGTCTTCGCCGCCCATTGAGCGAAAAAAGCCGAGGCTTTGCGTAGAACCTCAACCTCCTCCGTCAGCCGCTTGTTATCCCGGCGAAGCTGCACCAGTTCAGCGGCCTCGGCTTTCTGCGCCGCGGTCGCCGCGGCCGAGCCCGCGGCCTCAAGCTCGAGCCGCCAAGTCTTCAACTGCGTTGGCGTGACGCCGAGCTCGGCAGCCACACTGCTATGCGTCGCACCCGGCTCCGACAGCCGGGCAACCGACTGTTCCTTGTATTCCGGCGAAAATCGCCGCCTCGTCTGCTTTGTCATCTCGTCCCTCCAGATCGGTATTCAATTTACCGCCTGGTCCGGGATCCGGGAGCAATGTCATACAGCCCGGCAAGCCCCATGGAGATCGGCTGCAGGGCGGCGAAGCGGTCGCCGCGCTTGCAGACATGCCAGCCGACACACTCGGCGTTCCAATGCTCGACGGCGGTGAAGATCCAGCCCCAGCCGTCGTCCACCGTGAACACCCGAACGCCATCGGTGCCCCACATGAGGTTCGGGGCATGAGTGATGATCTCACCGTCATGGGGATTGCCGCCACGGCGGCGGCAGCGATGGGGCGAGAGCAGATTGTTCTCGCGCATCAGGCGGAGCACCCGCTTGCGGGCAACCCGGATGTCGCGACAGACCCGAAGCCGAGCCCAGACCTTGCGGTAGCCCTCGCCCTCCCAGGGCGATGCCTCCAGGTCGGCTTTGATCGCCACCAGCAGCGCCTGGTCCGAGATCGCGGGCTTCGGTCCCCGACGCTTTGCCGGCGGCTGCTCGGCGTGCTGGCCGGAGGTCATGGCGTAGAACGAGGAGCGGGCCATGCCCCAGGCGGCGCAGACCCGCCGCAGGCCGTAGGCCAGACCCGTGCCGGGAGAGGTGGCGGCACTCATCGCCGCGACCTCCGCCGCCCCAAAGGGCCGAAGGTCTCCGTCTTGGCCTCCAGCAGTTCCACCTGCATGGTCAACTCTCCGATCCGCTTCATGGCGCTATCCAGTTCCGCCTGCACCGGATCGCCCTTGCGTTGCTTGAGCGAGGCGTCGATCCCGCCGATCGCTTTCTCACGCCACTGCTCGAGCCGGAAGATCTCTACGCCCAACTGGCGCGACAGAAGTTGCACCGGCTCGTCACGCAAAAGCTGCAGAACGACCTCACGCTTGCGCGCCACTGTCCATCGCTGGCCAAGTCCCAGCGGGCCTGCCGGCAAAGCCTGGCCTGGGGAAAACGTGGACGAGCCAAGCTCGCCAGCATTTACCACAGGCCCATCAACAGCAACTTTCTTCTCAAAATTATCGGTCATGTTCCGGTCCTCCTTGGACACTTCGATTAAGCCAATTCTGTGTCCAAGGAAATCGGGTCCGACTCATGCGCACTTCCGATGAAGGCTGCCGCCTTCAATTGGATACGACGGTTCGGACAAATTCGTACGAGCAATGAATGCGCGCTAATGACCGCGGGGTAACAATAGGGTAACAGAAATCTTTGTTCCTAATTGCAACGCTATGTAACGGAAACCAAGACAGGTTGGCGTTAACCTAATGAAAAACTTCGTCATTTGATCCGCCAATGAAACGGGCTGAAACGAATTCTTAGCAGTCTGAGACAAGCTCTTAAGAAATGTAATCTACACGATGTCCTGCTCCGGAAACTTGAGCACAACGCCGAGGTGGAAAAACTTGAGATCCAAGCCGAAGCGATCAGCAATAACGCAGAAGCGAATTAACGTCTGCTTTTGGCTAATAGCGGACCATCATCGTGACGCGGAATAACGTCCGCTTCTGATCCATAGCGGACTTGCTCGGCGAATCGTTCTGGCTGTGTTCAGCGGAACGGGAGGGTTCAGAGAAAGCCTTGATAGCGCTTTGGCACCACGGCGCGGTAAAGCATGTCTATGTAGGCAACTTGATCGAACACCGGCAGCCCCGTCACTTGCTGAATATCGGCGGGAAAAGGGCGAAATGCTCGTGCACTCCACAACCACCCCGCCGATCGAGGGGTTACGATCGATCGCCTCCTGAATTGCGGTCACGACGTCGTCTCGCAGCCGGTCGACATCCAACTCGAGTGACGTGCCGCCCATACGCGAGGCGTTGAATTCTTCGGAGTCGTCGAGGCCAGCTACCACGACCGGCATATCTTTGGTGACCCCAACGGCCTCGAAGAACTCCCATGACAAAAGACTTTTGGAAGCGGTCAACACACACACGCCTTTGTCCTTTCCCAGCATCCGCAATATCGAGGGGATCATCATCAGCGACGACGCGCACACCGGGATCTCAACTGCTTCGGCCACAACATCCTGAATCAACGAAAAGAAGCCGCAACTCAGGGCGATGGCGCGTACTCCCTCGGCTTCCATCTCCTTGGCGGCTTGAACGATCGCCTGAACCTCGGGGATTAGTTCCCCATCGGTGCCCCTAATCGGCGGAAAGGGGTTGTCTTCAACTCCAGGAATCACCTTCAATCGCACCGGAAAATCGTACGAGCATGCGTTGCCTACACTGCCTGGGATAACTGGAAACCGCTTGTTATCGAACTTGAGGATGCCGATGGCTTCCCCATAGAACAGCTTTCCGCCTACGACCTTCATTTCGCTTTCCTTTTTTCGCCAGTCAAGATTGGGGCCGCGCACTTTAGGAACGTCATGAGGACAGCGTCAATATGATCCCATCGCTGCCGCTGTATCACGGAATGGAGCCCGGTGGCGCTGGGATGCAAATACATGCATGATCTATCATTTGCGGCTGATGTCGCTGGTATCGCGAGGTGATCATGAAATCTGAGAACGCCAACGGCGTTGGCGAGATTTTAGAGGCGCTGGCGGCGATCAGGGACCTTGATGAGAGCCAGACGCGCTCACCGCCGGCCGGTTTCTATGCTTCCGAGGCGTTTCTCGAACTCGAGAAGGAAGAGATCTTCCGCAAGGAATGGGTCTGCCTCGGTCGAGTTGACGAGGTTGCCAAGCGCGGCGACTTTTACGCGACACAGCTCCTGGACGAGCCGCTGATCGTCGTGCGCGGACAAGACGACAAGGTGCGCGTGCTGTCAAACGTCTGCCGCCACCGCTCCTCGGTCATCGTCGAGGGTAAGGGCAACGCCAAGCATTTCGTTTGTCCCTATCACGCTTGGACCTATGCGAACGACGGCCAGCTTCTCCGCGCGCCCTATATGGATCAGGTCAAGGGATTTAAGGTCGGTGGATGCCGCTTGCCGGAGCTGGCAACCGAATTCTGGCGTGGCTTTATCTATGTGAACTTGGACGGCAAGGCCAAGCCGCTGGCGCCCCGGTTAAAGGGCCTCGAACCCTACGTAAGGAACTTTCACCCGGAGGAGATGGTCTTTCAATCCGTGAAGGATGAGGTATGGCCGACGAACTGGAAGTCTCTCGCCGAGAATTTCATGGAGGGCTACCATTTGAGCACGGTGCACAACCTGACCCTGCACCATCGCACACCGACGCGGCTTTGTGAGAAGATCCCGACGGGTGAGGGTTATACCGGCTACAAGTCGCACTACACCCGCAAGACGCGACAGCGTAAGCCCTACCACCCGGACCTAACAGCGGAGGAGAAGCGATACGTTTTGTTCTTTTGGATCTTTCCTTCACAAGCTGTTTCCCTTGGCCCGAATGGTGTGGGCTCGCTCTGCCTCCAACCCCGCGGCGTCGGCGAAGTGATCAACCGCGTTACATCGTCATCGTTCAGGCCAGACCTTGGCCACGCCCCGGAGTCGCGATTTGTCGATATCGACAGGATTATGGCGGAAGATCGCGCTCAGCTTGCGTTGGTGCGACGAGGACTAAAGTCGCGTCATGTGGAACCTAACCGGCTGGGACCGCCCGATCTCGAAGGCACTGTCTGGGATATGCTCCAGTATATGGCTCGGAAATTCACACCCCGGACTGTACGCCGATAGGCCAACGGCCGCTCTTGGCTACAAGCGGATCATCATCGCGAAACGTAGAGACGTCCGTTCATGACCCTTAGCAGCCCGTTGATTAAGTCGGCGCCGTCTGATTCTCTGGTTCCCTGATTTGCAAGGGGGGTTTGCCGATGGCGATGGGACGGCAGAAGGATGGTCAGGGGGACCTGATGGTGAGCTGGTCGGAGATGCCGCGCTCTCCGGGTCATGTGTTTTATGACCGCTTGCAGTCGGTGCTGATCGAGGGCGGCTTTGACGCCTTTGCCGAGGCGAGCTGCCGGCCTTATTACGCGGCCCGGATGGGCGCGCCCTCGGTGCCGCCCGGGCGCTATTTCCGGATGCACCTGGTGGGCTACTTCGAGGGCATCGACAGCGAGCGCGGTCTGGAGTGGCGCTGCTCGGACTCGCTTTCGCTGCGGGCGTTCCTGCGACTGGGGAGCCGTGATCGGGTACCGGACCATTCCTGGCTGTCACGGAGCCGCACGCGCCTGCCCCATGAAGTCCACGCGGCGGTCTTCGACTGGGTTCTGGTGCTGATCGCCGAGGCGGGGCTGATCAAGGGCGAGCGCATCGGCGTCGATGCCTCGACCATGGAGGCCAACGCGGCGCTGCGGAACATCGTGCGGCGCGCCAACGGCGAAGGCTACCGGGAGATGCTGGAGCGCCTGGCCCGGGAAAGCGGCGTCGAGACACCCACGGCCGAGGATCTGGCGCGTCTGGAGCGGAAGCGCAAGGGCAAGAAGCTTTCCAACACGGATTGGGTTTCGAAGAGCGACCCCGAGGCCAAGATCGCCAAGATGAAGGACGGCACGACGCATCTGGCCTACAAGCCCGAGCACGCGGTGGATCTGGACACCGGCGCGGTGGTGGCGGCCGAGCTGCACCCGGCCGATGAGGGCGACACCACGACGCTTTCCAAGACCCTGGCGAAGGCCGAGGCAAACCTCGGGGCGGTGGATGCGGCACCGACGGCGGAGGACCCGGCCGAATGCGTCGCCGACAAAGGTTATCACTCACGGACGGTCTTGAGGGCTCTGGACACGACAGTCCCTGGAAGACCCGGATCGCGGCGCCCAAGCAGACCGGCTTTTCGCGCTGGCACGGTGATGAGGCGGCGCGGCGCGCGGTCACCAACAACCGTGCGCGGCTCAAGTCCGGGGTCGCCCGCGAGGCCTTCAAGCTGCGCGCCGAGATCGTCGAGCGCTGCTTTGCCCACAACCTCGATCGTGGCGGCATGCGACGAACCTGGCTGCGCGGGCGAGAGAATGTGCACAAGCGATACCTGCTCCACGTCGCCGGCCACAATCTATCGTTACTGATGCGCCAGCTCATCGGCGCCGGCACCCCGCGGGAGGCCGTGGCGGGCGGATATGGCGGTATTTTCGTTCTGCTCACGCCCACCGGGGCCATGCTGGTGGCACGGGGGGTCTCGCAAAGCGGCCAGTCGGCTTTCGCCGCCGCATTCTTCATCTGGGGGTGAGAGCCGGAAAAAGCCACTTAATCAACGGGCTGTTAGCGGACTCGTGATGTGTTTGGGCACCGTCATCTGACGACATTTCCTGACTGATAGAGGTCAATGCCGTCGACATGTTATTCAATTGAAAGATTGAGTGAGTGGTCGAAGGCGCGCTTGATTTTGATACTTCGCAACCACATCGCTGAATTCTCTTAGACTAGGATGTGCTCAGCTGAGGGGAAAGTATGAATAAATTTAAAGATGTCTTCTGGGGCGGAATGGTAGCAGATGCCGCTTCCAGGGTTTTCATTGGCTCTATGAGCATGATCAGATCAAAGCGGCCGGCGGTGACACGCCAGAATTCCATAACCAGATCCTTCATTATATGTGGATGGGTGGGGCTCAGTCTGCGTCCATCACGGGAAAACAGCGGGCGACATCACGCACTATGGGGATCAGCTTTTAGTCATGCTAAAGGCCTTGACCAAAAACGATGGCGAATTTAGCCAGGCTGAATACGAAAAAGAATTCGCCAGTCATTCTGTCCTGGAGGCCGCTATGTCGGCTATATCGATCGGCCGACTGAAGTTGTTTTGTATAACCTGAAAAAGCGGGAACGGGATGCCTATGCAAAAGCAAAACCGTTCGATAACGGCATAAGCAAAGAACAAAGAGGCGTTCTTGAGGATAAGGTCATGGTCCAATTCAAGTTCTACGACAATAAGAAGAGTAAGGAGAAAAATCTTGAGCGGTTAGCTCAGCGGGTTTTAAATAGTCAGGACTACAAGCGGGATAGCGAAGTGGATAAGAAGAAAATTGAATACTGCCAAAACATGCTTAATGTTGTTTATGAAAGCAAAAATTATCTGTGCGGCGACGAAGGGGATGATCAATTCCCGGCAATTGTGAAACTTCCACCTATTGTCGCGCTCTATCATGACAAAGAGAACTTCTCGGATATTGTTGATGTGGCCACAAGGTTGACCAACAACAATGAACGTTCGGTCAACTATGCCAAAGTTCACGCGGCGATGCTGGCAACCGCGATCAGGACTGGAAGCAAGGATGCCGTGCTCGAAGCGGCCAAAGAAAGTGCCAACCCCGAAATCAGGGAAATCATCGATGCTGCTTTAGCCCGGGTTGCAGAGCCCAATGCCGAGGTGACCGCGTATTTTGGAAAAAGCTGTCATTTGCCGTTTGGGTTGCCGCAAAACATCCATCTAATTGCCAACTGCGCGACGTATGTGGATGCGGTGCGGATGAACATTCTCGCGGCCGGTGATAATGCGGGTCGTGCAATCACGATTGGTGCTATTTACGCAGCCCTCTATGGGATCGGCGGTGATCAAGGCGTCCCCCAAGCATGGATCGATAAAGTGACGATGAAACCGGAAATGTCGATAACAAACTGAGTTGACCGCTTTATGTACCATATGAATTGACCGCTTCTGTTGTGGTGGTTTGGCTCGGTCGCGTCGAAGCGGGTCACGCGGCCTGGAGCCTGTCGTCGTCGATGGTTTCGCCGTCGGCGCGGTAGCGCGCCAGACACCTGGGTCCGTGGAAGACGGCCAGGTGGCCGTCGGGATATTCGTGCACCCGGACCTGCGCCTTGACGTAGCGGTGGCGGTGGCGATCGGCCGGGATCTGCAGCGTGCGGTTCTTGTAGCGCACGGTGTTGTCGCCCGCGACGACGCGGTCCTCCTGGGCGCAGAGGATGTCCTCGAGCGTGCCGGCAAAAGCCACGAAGGCCGAGCCGGTGTCCGCGGCCGGGCGGGCGAAGCGGGCGTTGTGCGCCGGCCAGAAGAGCTCCTCGAGAAAGCGATTGGCCTCGGCCATGGTGGCGATCCCGGCGAGGCGCAGCTCCTGGGGCAGGCGCTTCTGCAAGGTCCCGAACATGCGCTCCGAGCGGCCCCGGGCCTGCGGCGAATAGGCCGCGATCAACTCGATGCCGAGCTGCGCCAAGGCCCGGCCGATCTGGGTCGGGTTGTCCTTGTCCACACCGCCGCCTGCCTCGGGCGTGTGCCAGTAGTGCGAGGCCCGATCGGCGTAGAGCGAGCAGAACAGCCCGTTTTCGGCGATCACCTCCCGAGCCCGCGGAACGTGCTCATCGTGCCCTCCTCGGCAACGAAGAAGCCCGAATAGACCTCCGATGTCGCATCGTCCATGGTCACGATCAGATCCCACCACTGGCCCGCAACCCACTCGTGGCTCGAGCCGTCCTGGTGCAGCAGCATCCCCACCACCGGTCGGCGCGGCCGCTTCCGGCGGTGCGCCCCGCGCCTGGGCGCCGGCTTGATCTTGCCGTGCGCCTGCAAGCTCAGGCGAAGCCAGTTGTAGCTCAGCCCGAAGCCATGCTCGCAGACCAGCTTCTCGTGGAAGTGCTTGGCCGTGAAGTCCGGGTAGCGCGTCTCGAACAGCTCCAGCACCCGCATCACCTCGTCCACCGGCGCGCGGCGCGCCGAGACCCGCCCAAGGCGCCGGTCGTACAAACCCGCGGCACCCTCGGCCTCATAGCGCTCCCGCCAGCGCCGGAACGTCCGCTCCGACATGCCCAGGATCTCCGAGGCCTCGGCCTGGCTCAAATCACCCCGATAACAACGTCCGTAGACATCCTCGAACTTCATCAATCTCAGTCCCTGCAACTGCTCCGTCCGGCGCATCCGATTCCTCCAGATTTGGAGGAAATCTAAAACCGGACAGATCATCTGTTACATAGACCGGTCATATCGTGTGTTAGCGACAGACGATAAAACCGGAAATTGATGAGTTGTTGTCCATGATGTAGTCTGATCTGCCCCCTTATCCGGACCCACATGTTGAGTTAGAGATTTCCTACATCTGATCCTGCAATAAGGGGAGCAGGTCATTCAAGCAGGCTCGTGTGCCCCGCTATGGCCACCACGTGGAGATTATCAACTGCTATGCGCAACTCGGATCCGACGAGAAGGCAAGGCTGCACGTTGGGGAGGCTCTGCGCCTGCAGCCAGACTTCTCTATCGCCGATCATATGCAAGGCCTACGTTTCAAAGAAAGCCGAGACCGCGAACATCATTGCGAAGGCATCCGCAAAGCGGGGCTGCCGGAGTAACCGCTAGGTCGCGCCAATGTCCGCTTCTGGCTAAGAGCGACCATCATCGCGAGGTCCGGAAAGGTCTGCTTCTGATCCAAAGCAGACTATCTACGCGGGGCTGGAGCCGCAGTTTTTGATATTCGAAATGGTCAGCTAAGCAAAGCTTCGCGCCGCGATAGGCTTTCCTCAGGCCAATATTCATTGCGATCGTACGACTCTTCCACGGCGGGTATGCCCGTCGGCAACACGACCCACGGTTGCTTCGAACTCGTGTAGATGTGGATGTCCGGCACCAGTCGATCCGGTTCGTCGAGAGTGCCGACACGAACGAACGACACCGCATCGCCGGAACCGGCGTAATGGCTCCAAACGGCTATGCGGCAGTTTGGACAACGAATAATCTTCTGCCCCGTGCCGCTGGGTGACGGCGTACTGACCGACTCCGGTGCGCCCTGCAAAAGGATAACGCGATCGGATTCGATCATTGCATTGACGGCAAAAGACGCCCCTGTTTGGCGCTGACACCAGCGGCAATGACAGCAGTGAACAAACATCGGTCTACTCGTTATACGATAGCGCACCGCTCTGCAGGTGCAGCCGCCCTCCAATACCCAGTCGCCTTCCTCAGCCATTGAGACAATCTCCTTTCATCATGATTCGATCACTCAATTCACCATGGAGCGCTTATGAATTTGCACATGTTTATCCTGTGCGAGCCGACGAATGCACCCACAGCATCGAGGGAAATGTATGTCTCACGATAAAATGGTGCAGTTGTCTAGCCTCGAATTTTCCGCTTTTGGCTACAAGCGGACCACCTCAGTGGCGTCGAGAAGCGTCTGCTTCTGACCCAAAGCGGACTTCGACGTCGACCAAAACTAGCGCGGCTAGGATTTCGTATCACCTCCCTGTGGGCATCGCGCGGCGCAAGCCGCAACACCTCAACAATTAGCACGACTGGATGAGAGGTTTGGAATAGCCTGTCTGATGCCGTGCGGATAGTCACCGATGGGTATTAGTTGGTCGGCGCAAATGGAATGTCGATGACGCACAGCCTAGCTGGACCCGCGTATCAGAACATAGGAGTGACAGCGATGAGCGATTGGAGCGTGTCGGAGGAAGCGGCGGCGTTGCACGCCGACGCACTGGTTTGGGACATGACCTTTCCCTTCGGGGACAAAGGCACCGTAGATCTCAAATGGTCAGCGCTGGAGCGCATGCAGGCGAGCGGCTTCAACATGGTCTCGTTAACGCTCGCCATCGACTACAACGGTTTGGTAGATACCGTCCAGACAATTGCCAGGGAGCAGGCTTGGTTCCGCGCGCACGCGGACAAATACGTCGTCGTCGAATCGGCCGACGACATTCTGCGCGCAAAGAAGGAGGGCAAGCTCGCGGTCAGCTTCCATTTCCAGGGGACGAACCCGGTTGCCCAGGATCTCAACATGGTCGAGCTTTACTACAAGCTCGGCATCCGCCACATGCTGATGGCCTACAATCTCAAGAATGCCGTCGGCGACGGCTGCCAGGAGGTGACTGACAGTGGCTTAAGCCGATATGGCCGCAGCTTGATCGCCGAGATGCATCGAGCCGGTATGTTTGTGGACGTGGCCCATACCGGGCATCGCACCGCGATGGACGTATTCGAGGCGGCCGAAGGGCCGGTCATTATCAGCCATGCAAATGCACGGGTGGTCAGGGACCCTGGAGATAGCCGCAACGTGCCCGACGAGCAGATCAAGGCCTGTGCAGCCTCGGGTGGCGTGATCGGCGTGATCGGCTTTGGGCCTAATGTTTGCGAGAAAGGCGAGTTGTCAACCAAGGCGCTGTTGCGTCACATAGACCACATTGCGGAACTCGTCGGCCCACAGCATGTCGGCATCGCCCTCGATTACGTCTATGACAATGAATACAACAATCCCAATCCATGGAATCCCGTATATAACCCACGACCAATCGAGCAGATCGAACCAGAGGATCTGCCGCGGCTCACACAGGACATGATGGAGGCCGGATACCAGGAGGCCGACATCCGTGGCATCCTAGGTGAAAACTGGCTCAGACTGGCGCAGCAGGTTTGGAAATAGCTCAACGCCGCATTGGACAAAACGGCCGACTATCAAGGTGACGTGAGAAAACGTCCGCGAATGGCTAACTGCCGTCGCCAGCGCCTAAACCAATCATCGACCACTTTCGATTGGTAAGCGGACAAGTCGGTCGTTCGCTTGTGTTATCGTATTCGAAAGGCGTCTCGGCTCGCCCGAAAGCGCAGGCGAAAAATGAAACTCGCTGTGACGGGCAGTGGTGGCCCGAACATTATTGCGGTTAGAGTTAGCCGCCGTTCGGTAACCGCGTACGTGCGTCTTCCAGGAGTTTTCCCGTTTCGAAGTCGAAGAGAAGAGGATTTTTCTCGTCGAAGTCGATGCGTACATCGGTACCGATTGCGTGAGGGACATCGCTCGACGGGTCGAGAACACGAACCACGCCGAGCGGCGTCTCAACGACGTGAAGGGTCTCGCGGCCCATCGGTTCGATCTGATCGACGCGGCCTTCCAGCCCCTGATCGGTAAACCGAAAATGCTCCGGGCGGATACCGAACTTGACCGGACCAGCAGGCACCGGTCCAACCGCCTCCAAGACCACATCACCAAATGTAATCTTTCCGTCGACCGCGCGCCCTTCGAAGATGTTGATTGGCGGCGCTCCGATGAATGTGGCGACGAAGAGGCTGGTGGGGCGCAGATAAAGGTCCTCGGGTGTTCCCACCTGCTCGATTAGGCCCTTGCTCATGCAGATAACGCGATCCGCCATGGTCGTCGCTTCGACCTGGTCGTGGGTGACCAGGATGGTGGTCAGGCCGAACCGGCGCTGCAGGTGTTTGATCTCGGTGCGCAAAGTCAAACGTAGACTGGCGTCCAGGTTCGAAAGAGGCTCGTCGAGGAGCAACAGCTGCGGTTCCTTGACCAACGCACGGGCCAAGGCAACACGTTGCTGCTGGCCGCCGGAAAGTTGGCTGGGAAGTCGGTCCAGAAGTTCCGCCACGTGGACAAGATTCGCGGCTTCCTCAATCCGCCGCCTAGCGTCCTCGTCCGGCACCTTCTTGAACTTGAGGGGAAAACCGATGTTGTCGCGCACGGTCTTGTGGGGATAGAGAGCGTAAGACTGAAATACGATGCCAACGTTTCGGTCTTTGGCTTCAACGTCGTTAACCACATAACCGTCGAACTTTAGTGTGCCCTCGCTCGGTGCGTAGATACCGGCAAGCATGAATAGGGTGGTCGACTTTCCGCAGCCAGACGGTCCGAGAATCGCAACGAATTCGCCATCCTCGATGGTCAGATTCATGTCGTCGACTGCGACCACGTCATCCCACACCTTGCGAATATGATCCAATTCGATTTGGGCCACGCGCTTATCCTTTCACGCCGCCAATGGTCATCTGGGCGAGATACTTCGAGGCCACTACGTAAAGCACGAGGCTTGGTGCTAGATAGAAGGTGCCGACGGCTGAGACGAGGCCAAAGTCAATGCCCATGATGTCGTCACGAACGAAGAACATGTACAGACTCATGGTCCAGTTCACGTTATCGATCAGGAAGGTGAAAACAAAGATGTACTCCTCCCATCCGCGGATGAACGAGAATACCGAGATCGCGATCAGACCGTTGGTAACTTGCGGCAGGATGATCTCGACAAATGCCCGCCGGCGTGATGCGCCGTCGGTCAATGCGCTCATTTCGATTTCCCAAGGGACTGCGTCGAAGAAACCTTTCATGATGAAAATGGCGAAGGGCAACTCGAACCCAACCAGCACCAGCATTACGCCCAAAAGTTGGTCCAGGAGACCGACGAAGTTGAGGATAAGAAAAAGCGGCACGATTAGCGTCAGCACCGGGAACGCGTGCAAGACCAGCAGAGATCGCAGCATCGCAGCGCGCCCCGAGAACTTGAACCGCGACAGATAGTAGCCCGCCAAAGAAGCGACGGTCGCGACGATGATGGTCTGACCACCTGCCAAATACAGTGAATTTGCAAATGCGAGCCACACGCTTGGAAAGTCAATCCCGCCGGCGACCTCTCCCGTTTTCGAGCCGGTCCTAGTCTCGCGGACGATATCCCCGAAATTTCTCTCGCCGATAAAGATGAAGTTTCCGAGGTGGAGATCTGGCAAGACGAAAATGACGAATGCGACGACCGCCAACGCCGTGATGGCAGCGAAGCCGATTAGCATTTGCCTGGCATTTTTTGCAATCGTCGACCAAATCCAACAGCCGAAAACGAATGGGACGAGTATGGCCATCGAGCGCCACAAGATGATCGTGTCGACCGTGCCGGTTTTGGACGAAAACGCCACCGAGACCATCCAGAAGTAGGGCAGGAGGACAGGCACCGAGACGGCGATTAGAAATCCATAGATTGCCGCCAGCTTGGCTCTACGCGTCCACTTCGCGCGCGTAGCAAGCCGGTCCCACGGTGTCTGGATTTGATCCCGGAGGTCGCTGGTGATGACTTCCAGGGTCATTGCACTTCAATCCTCGGTGTCTGAAGCAACCTATTCATGTCGAAGAACTTCCAGCCAAGCAGGGCGAGGGCGACGCCTATGATGATCAGGAACAAGGCAAGCGCGGCGCCATAGCCGTATTGGCCGTTTTCGAATGCGCGACGATAGATATAAAGCGCATAGACGGTGGTATCGAAAAAAGGGCCACCCTTGGTAAGAAGAAGGATGTATTCAAAGCTGACGGTGAGCGACAGCGTCTGGTAGATCGTAATGAAACTGATTGGCCACCGCAGTGCTGGCAGCGTGATGTGTCGCACGATCGCCAACCCGCCTGCGCCGTCCACCCGGGCAGCATGAAACAAATGCTCGGGGATCGATCGGATCGCCGACGTAAATATGATCATCCCCATCGAGGCGCCGATGAAACCATTCGAAAAGATGATCAGCATAACTGGCGCATTGGTCATCAGGTCGACGGGTTCCGTCACACCGAACACATTCGTCACTATTTGATTGAGCAGACCGAATTCCGACGGGTCAATGACCCAAAGCCACAAGAATATATAGAGCACCGAAGGGCTCATGCGTGGCAGTAGCCAGATACCGCGAAAAAACCCGCCCGAGGTCTTTGGTATCGAGGTGGTAAGGATGGCCAACAACAAACCGAAAGTTACATTGAAAACGGCCAGCGTTCCGAACACGTAGACAAAAGTCAGTCCGATGACTTGCGGCAGGCGCTTGTCGCCGGTGAAAACCTTTTGATACTGCTTGGTCGTGAACTCGTGGACCGCAAGGCTGCGGCCCATGTCCGTAAACGAAATGATAATGTCGACGATGACCGGGACAACATAGAACAAGAATATAAGGACAATGGCCGGCCCAATGAAAATCAACAGATTTGTGCGCTTCCGCCACCTAGCTGACGCAAGCCGACGGCGCGCGTCCAGGTCGACCTCAGTTATCGCGGCCATGTCCTTCTCTATTTTCCAGTCGCAGACTAATCCTATTCGGGAATCGAGCCATATTTAGCGCTCAGTTCAACTGGAGCGAGGCGTCGTCCCAGCGCGAAAAATAATGAGGCGCGGGAGAGCATCGTTCGCCACTCTCCCGCGCCGCCAAAGCGGTTCGCGTTATTTGACAATCACATTTTCGAGTTGACCTTGCGCTTCATCGATGACGAATGCCGCCGCTTCAGCAGCCGTCAAACGACCCTGTTCGACGCCTTGCAAGCCTTTGTAAACGATAAGGTTGAGGGGGCCGAAATCCGGATGGTTGGGCATGAACTTGGTGAACGGTAACAACTCGGTCGCGCGCAACAGCGGCCAGGCTGCTTGGTACCTCGGATCGTCGGCTTGCGACTTGTTGATACCGATATGCGTCGTCGTAACCGCGTGATCCGTGTTCAGGTCGGCCGAGGAGGCGAAGCCTACCAGCCTGACCGCCAAGTCTGGATGTTTCGTCTTGCCGCTAACGACGTAGACGATCGGGTGCGTAAGGCTGCCCGGCTCGCCGCCTTTCTTGACGGGCGGTGCGGCGGTCCAGCCCCAGTCCTTGAAGAACGCCATTTCTTCGCTAGGCACACCGAAAGATGGGAACGCGTTACTACCCAGGTCCCAGATGCCGTACATCCAGAACGCTGTCTTATTGTCGGCGTAGAAGTTTTTGCGAATAGTGCCCCACTCCATCGCCGTATTGTTCGCTGGCGTAACCCCATTCTTTACGTTCCGCTCAAACCAGCCATACGCTCCTTCCAGCTTCGCGCGTTCCAGCAGCAGATTGCCGGTTTTTTCGTCCTGGAAACTGCTGCCATAGGAGTTGAAGATCATCAAGTAGTCCGGCCCTTTGCTCGGACGGTGCATTATTCCGTACTCGGCTTGCGACTTGTCCACGACTTGCTTGGCGATGGCGGATAAGTCGTCCAGCGTCACCTCGCCGGCGAGCACTTGCTTCGGCAGGCCCTCGATGACCGCGTTATCGATGCCGGCCTCGCGCATGAGTTTCTTGTTATAGAAGAACATGCGAGCCTCGGCGTCCTGCGGAACTGCGTATCGCTGGCCCTTGCACTTCGTCGAATTCCACAGGCTAGGGATTATGTCGGCAAAGTGCTCAGGATACTTGGCAACATATTTTTCCAAATTGAGGGCAAATCCGTCATTGGCGAAGGCGCACGTCCATTCATGCGCAGCGACAAAAACATCCGGGCCCTTGCCGATGCCGAAGACCTTCAAGAGCTGAAGTGCGTCATCGTCGAACCCAGATGCCGGACCTTGCCGTACGAGCACCGTGACGCGGGTATCGGAACCTTCCTTCTTGAGGGCCGCGTTTAACCTACTCGCGGCGGTAATCAGGTTGCCGCCGCGCAATGGTCCCGATACGTCCTGCCGCGACCAAACCGTCAACTCGACCTCCTCGGCGCTCGACGACGTGCTCGCGATGGGTAAGAGAATACCCAATGCCGCCGCCGGAACGGCGAGCGCTTTAAGGTATTTTGATCGTGAAAATATACTCATCACTATACCTCCCTGTTGAAAACTTGGAGCCGCACGACTTGCGGCCGTTTGGTCGAAATGCATTTTGCTTTTTTAGGACATACTTGAGGGTATCATTTCAAATTGCATTATGCGAATCCGTGGAGCTGTGTAGCGACGTTGCGTTACCGCCGAAAAAATCCTTTGGCAGCCTTTGCATTGGCTAACACGCCTGCGGACGCGCGAGCCATCGCCGCATCCATGCGCGAAATATCAACGACACTTGTATTGCGGAATGGGTCTGCGGCACTTATTTTCTCGAAGTTTCCGAAGGGTCGGTTCAGCTGTTGGCGCCGGCAGGTGCTCATTTGAGCGCTTCTCCGGTTCCAGCTACCCGACAACAGGTCGCGCGAGAGACCATGCGATCACATCGGCCTATGCCAGAATCATCGCCATGACGACGAGCGTTAAGGCAAGTTCCAAGGAGCGCCGGAGCCACATCGAGGCCGAAAGCGACCTCTTCGCTCTGCCGGACATCCGGCGGGTACGAATTCTGGGGGTCAACGCCCTCGGCATCCTGCACGCATACGGTGAACGGCTGCTCGCGATCCTTCAAAACGAAGGCATTGTAGAAGTGCTTCTACTAAGCCTGCGGTCAGCGGAATTTATTAGACGTCGGGATCAGGAGGAAATATGGAATGGCCGGATTTCCAATCGACTCGAGGCTGAAATGGAGGCGTCGAAGGCGATTCTCCGGGATAACCTGAACATGCTGCTTCAGCAGCATGAACACGATATCGAGACGCTCGAGAAGCGATTTCAGATTCGGCTCTATGACACAAAATCGGACAAAGGGTTGCTTTTCGTTTCGACGACCAAGGACGAGGCCTTGCTCTATCGGCAACTTCCCCGATCCTCACGGTTGCGAGAAGCCACGTGGGGGCTGATCCGGTTTCGATAGAGTTGGATCCCGAAAGCAAGCTCTATTCGCGTCGTTTAAGGGAATTCAATGAAATTTGGCATAGCGCGGAAATCCTTTCGTTGGATCATTTAAATTCGGGTGTACATATTGTTAACCCACGTAAAATTGATGCACCTGACATCTATCGGCAAGCCGTTGACGTGCACGAAAAGCGCCGTCTCGACGAAGCCTCGGCACTCTACG
The DNA here is from genome assembly GCA_965217615.1 of Alphaproteobacteria bacterium. Classification (GTDB taxonomy): domain Bacteria; phylum Pseudomonadota; class Alphaproteobacteria; order UBA8366; family CAVOAK01; genus CAVOAK01. The sequence goes on along the minus strand of CBDCIT010000051.1, from coordinate 16,397 downwards.
ATACGGTTCTCAGTCTGGAATCGCTGAAATCACCCACCGAACAGCAGATATTTCTGGCCAAAAGATTCTTACCTCGGCTGAACACGACACGGAACGAACCCTTCGAACTCAAGGATACCGTAGTTGTCATCCACCCGGACGAGGAAAATAGGCTCATCGGATATCATCTGATTTGGGAAGACGATATCGACTATCTGACCGATAACGATCCCGCCGACCATGAAATTGTCTGGGTCAAATATTCCGAAGATCTGAAAGTCGAAGCGGCGTGGTCATTTTGGCATGGAGAGATACTTTCCACATCGAAGGCCGTCGCGGATGCCAACCGCAACAATTTCCGGATTCAGGTGCATCCACAGTGGGGAAAACACGCCTCGTTGCTATTGGGGTGGGAAGAATTTACCGGAATCGATGCGTCGGTAGCCAAGCATCCCAATTTCGAAAGTCTCGAATTCAGCCGCTTATGCAAGGAAAGAAAACCTGCAGTAGGGCATTATACCGAACGCTGGCCACGACGATTTACAGGAGACCTCGAGGATTTCTTGGATTTTTCGGTCGTGATCGACATGGAACAGAAGCTCGCGAAGCACAACATGATCATCGTCAGCCGGTTCGCCAACGCTGTCATAACTCGACATTTGTCGGGTAGGGCACTGGCGCGCGCACCAGTAGGTGGAGGGTTTCCAGCCCCGCCCTTTCGGTTGCGGGGTGGGTTCACAGTTCCACCATAGGCCACGTTTCCAGCCGCCCCCCCTAAAATTCCGGACATCGGGTTTTCCCCGGTCCGGCTTCAAGCATCAGGCACCTCACAGTTCGGAGTGGAGCCTTCCGCGGACGCGTCAGGGTTAAGGTCGACCCAGCCATTCTCCTGACCACAGCCCTCGTTTGCTCCGTCCTTAGACCGTGCCGACCGCCTTGAAGACCGTCCGCCTCTGTGTGCGGACCATACGGTAGCAGCACTGCCACCTGAGCCCTGAGGTCCTCGCTCCAGCCGGGTTATGTTGTCCCGCCCATCAACGCTTGACGACCTCATCCGCCAGTCTGGAGATCTCCGTCTCATTTCCCGGCACAGCCAGTTATAGACACGGTCTTTGACATCCAAGGATCATCCTGTCTGACCTCCACACCTTCCGGACTTTCACTGCTGTACTGTCCAGTATTGCCGCCTTCAATACGCCGGGAGCCCCGATGCGTGCGCCTCAGTTCTTCCGCACCGGCACTGGCCATCGGATAGGCAGGAAACCCTTGGCAGCTCCGTTTGCCCCGCAAATCAGCTTCATGCAGGACATGATTTTCGACGCTTAATCCGTTCACTTTCGTTACGGCCCTACTGTTCGCTCGCCCCACCGAACTGACCAGACCTGAGAGGCACTACGACCCTCCGGCCCTCCGGGGCTTTTACTTCCGGGCTTTCAGACCACCGGGTCGCCCCGCATGCCTGCCGGATATCACTACGGCGCTAAACTGAGAATTGCGCCGACGGGACTCTCACCCGCAAGTACAGCAGCTAGTCTCGCTGCACCCTGCCCTACAATATTCGCCCCAAAATCGATTGGCCCGATGACTTCCGCAGGCAAAAGCGAATTTCTTAACGCGAATAGAGCCCGCGGAACTCAATCTTCAACAGACCTATTGGCAAAGTTTTTGCAAGCAGACGGCTGACTGTCTGAATTGCATATTGATACCTCGTGACCGGTCGCAGCGATCGGCAGTAGTTGGCTAAAGGGCGAATCAGTGCCACTCAGAACGACGGCGGTAGGATCCTATCCCAAGCCCACAAACGTACCCATTATGGGATGGGACGAAGACAGATTGCTCAATCCCGACCGGCCGACCAAAATCCATACGGACCTCGAAAGCGATTTATCCGATCACAGCGAAAAGCTTCTTGATCGGGCGACCCAGACGGTCGTTCGGGAGCAGGTCAAGATTGGCATCGATATACCGATCGATGGAGAGATCCGGCGCGAGCATTACATCTATTATCACCTAAGGCAGATCGGTGGATTTGAATTCGATCACCTTACGAGCAAAATCATGCGCAACGGCACCTGGCAGGCCCGAGTACCGACGGTTGTCAGTGAGTTGTCCGCCAGCGCACCATTCTTGCCGCGTGATTGGCGGATCGCACAGTCGGTCACTGTCAATCCGGTCAAGATCACCGTGCCGGGTCCGCTAACGATCATCGATTCCACGGCCGATGCCTATTACGGTGACGAGGCCAGCCTTGCTGCGGCACTTGCGCGTGTTCTTAACAGCGAAATCCGTGCGCTCGCCGAGGCCGGCTGCAGTTGGATTCAGATCGACGAGCCGGTCTTCGCCCGGAAGCCCAGGGAAGCTCTTGATTATGGTATCTCGGCGCTTATCCGCTGCTTCGAGGGAGTACCCGAAAGCGTGAACCGATCGGTCCACATCTGCTGCGGCTATCCGAATGCCGTCGATCAGCACAAGTTCCACAAGGCTGACCAGAAGATCTATTTTCAGCTGGCCGAAGCCCTCGACGCAACACCGGTGGACGCGGTCTCCATCGAGGATGCTCATTGCCACAATAATCTCGACCTGCTCGGGATGTTCTCGAATTCAACGGTGATCTTCGGCGCGATCAACATCGCCAGCACAAAGGTCGAGAGCGTGCGGGAAATCAGCGAACGCCTGCGGGCGGCACTTGCGCACATCGATGAAGAGCGGCTTATCGCAGCTCCCGACTGCGGGCTCATTTTGTTGCAGCCCACCATCGCCCGGGCAAAGCTCAAGAATTTAGTTATGGCTGCCCAAACCTCTGAAACGCCATATAGCGAACCAGGAGTACCGCGAGGATGTCATCAGCTACTGAGTCGGACCCGATTTCCTTGGACACAGAATTGGCTTAATCGAAGTGTCCAAGGAGGACCGGAACATGACCGATAATTTTGAGAAGAAAGTTGCTGTTGATGGGCCTGTGGTAAATGCTGGCGAGCTTGGCTCGTCCACGTTTTCCCCAGGCCAGGCTTTGCCGGCAGGCCCGCTGGGACTTGGCCAGCGATGGACAGTGGCGCGCAAGCGTGAGGTCGTTCTGCAGCTTTTGCGTGACGAGCCGGTGCAACTTCTGTCGCGCCAGTTGGGCGTAGAGATCTTCCGGCTCGAGCAGTGGCGTGAGAAAGCGATCGGCGGGATCGACGCCTCGCTCAAGCAACGCAAGGGCGATCCGGTGCAGGCGGAACTGGATAGCGCCATGAAGCGGATCGGAGAGTTGACCATGCAGGTGGAACTGCTGGAGGCCAAGACGGAGACCTTCGGCCCTTTGGGGCGGCGGAGGTCGCGGCGATGAGTGCCGCCACCTCTCCCGGCACGGGTCTGGCCTACGGCCTGCGGCGGGTCTGCGCCGCCTGGGGCATGGCCCGCTCCTCGTTCTACGCCATGACCTCCGGCCAGCACGCCGAGCAGCCGCCGGCAAAGCGTCGGGGACCGAAGCCCGCGATCTCGGACCAGGCGCTGCTGGTGGCGATCAAAGCCGACCTGGAGGCATCGCCCTGGGAGGGCGAGGGCTACCGCAAGGTCTGGGCTCGGCTTCGGGTCTGTCCGCGACATCCGGGTTGCCCGCAAGCGGGTGCTCCGCCTGATGCGCGAGAACAATCTGCTCTCGCCCCATCGCTGCCGCCGCCGTGGCGGCAATCCCCATGACGGTGAGATCATCACTCATGCCCCGAACCTCATGTGGGGCACCGATGGCGTTCGGGTGTTCACGGTGGACGACGGCTGGGGCTGGATCTTCACCGCCGTCGAGCATTGGAACGCCGAGTGTGTCGGCTGGCATGTCTGCAAGCGCGGCGACCGCTTCGCCGCCCTGCAGCCGATCTCCATGGGGCTTGCCGGGCTGTATGGCTCGACCGCGGCCGGCGCGGCTCGGGGGCTGGCCTTGCGGATGGATCACGGCTCCCAGTATCTGTCGGACCACTTCACCAACCAGATCAAGTTCTGGGGCATCCAGCCGTCCTACGCCTTCGTCGCCGAGCCCCAGACCAACGGCGTCGCCGAGCGGTTCAATCGCACGCTGAAGGAACAGATCATCCATGGTCGCATCTACTGCAACATCGCGGAGCTGCGGGACGCCGTCCGCGACTTCGTCGAACTCTACAATGCCCAGTGGATCGTCGAAAAGAACGGCTACCTGAGCCCCGCTCAAGCTCGTCAGGCGTGGCACGCCGCGATCTCAATCAGGCCCGCCGCGTGAGACAAACTTGTGTCCAAGGAACCGGGTGCGCCACACTTTGCGATGTAATTCTTCGATGTCTTGCAAACCCGGCTCGGAAAAGTGCAAGCGATACTTGATCTTCTTGGAAGCGAGCTCCATCAGGTTTTTGACGATGATGTCGCCAATGTGCTCAAGGTTGGTGGTAAATCCGAAGATTTCGAAACAGCGGTGACTCTGCTCTTCATCCAGCGCCCGCTTGCTCGCCTCTGTCAGAAACAACTTAATCGACTCGTGGAGACGGTCGACTATATCGTCCATGCGCACCACTTCGTCCACCAGCTTACGATCATCGTTGCTTAGTACAGTACCGCACTTCGTGAGCATAGATACGACAGCGTCGCCCATGCGCAGCGCCTCTCGAGCCGCGCAGGTGAGCGCGATCGAGGGCGCATCTAGGGTCGTTGGATCGAGATAACGGGGCGCTCCTGGATCTTCGACGATCTGCCCTTCGGGCAAGAACCGACCGCACAAAGCGGCCATTGCATCCGTCAGCCCGATGAAGATGATCGCAAGGCAAAGGTTAAACGCGGTATGGAAGTTGACTATCAGGCGTGCCGGATCTGGGTCGAGTGCGCCCAAGTAGGGTGCGACGAGCCCTACGATGGGCAGGACCGCTAGACAGCCGACCAGCCGAAATAAAAAGTTTCCGACCGGCACGCGCCGTGCTGTCGCCGGAGCGCGCAACGTAACCACCATCGGCGGCAATGCACTACCGAGGTTAGCGCCTAGAACAAGCGGAAAGGCAAGTGTGATTGGTATGGCCGAAGTCGCAGCCAGTGACATGATGAGCAGCACCATGACGAGGCTAGAGTGCACAAGCCACGTCAGCAGGCCGGCGACAAGCAGTGCGAGCAGAGGCTCTTGCGCAAGAGCCGCAACGACGCTTTGCAATGCCTCCGCTTCGCGCATTGGTGCGCTTGCGCCGATGATAAGTTTGATGGCTAACAACACCAGGCCGAGGCCGATGGCGACTCGCCCAAGATCCCGGTGGCGTGTCCGGCGTCCCACCATAAACGCGACGACGCCGGTCACTATCAATAGCGGGGTAGCCAACCAATATCGAAGCTAAGGATCTGAGCCGCGAGCGTCGTTCCGACATCGGCACCAAGCATCACTGCGAGCGCCGGGGCTGTCGCGATTAGCGAGCGCGTCGCGAAGCTCGTGATAATAAGCGCCGTAGCGGTCGAACTCTGCAACAATGTGGTGACGCTGATGCCGGCAAGAAGTGCGAGAAATCGGTTTTAGTTCCGGCTTGGATTGCGCGCCTTAAGTCGGCCCCGTACGCACGCTGAAACCCGGTCCGTACCATGCGAGTTCCCCACAACATCATGGCGACGGCACCGAGGAGACCGATCAGGAATTGAGTTGCAGTAACGATTTCCTCCCTTGGCTAGTTACACATACATATGGGCGCTCGGGACGATCGCCCCACAATTGCCGCCATATGCCTGACGCAGAACCTAGATTATTGCATCCATGTCGCACCTCAGAATGCGCCGCAACGCAGTGCCTGGCGATCAAACGCGGACGGGTCGTCCGGTCTTTTGGGACTGCTCGGCGGCTTCTGACAGAACCATCGCTTTTTGGCCGTCGCGCCCGTTCACTTGCGGCGTGTCCTCGCCTTCTACGCAGGAGATGAAGTGGTCCAGCTCGGCCTTGTACGCCTCGGCATAGCGTTCCAGGAAGAAGTTGAAAGGTTTGTCGCGGACGATGCCGCCGCCGCCCCACGTTTCCGTGGCGGTCGGAAAACGATTTCCGGCTTGGATCATGCCGCCTGAGCCGAACGCCTCGACCCGCTGGTCGTAGCCATATACCGCTCGGCGACTATTGGAAATCTGGCAGATCGTGCCGCCTTCCGTTCGCATTACCACGACTGCTGTGTCCACATCGCCTTCCTCAGCAATCTGCGGATCGATCAGGCAGCTCGCCGTCGCGAAGAGCTCCACCGGCTCGTCGTCCAAGAGCCAGCGCGCCATGTCGAAGTCATGGATCATCATGTCGCGGAACAATCCGCCGGACACCCGCAAATAATCGAGTGACGGCGGGGTCGGGTCGCGGCTGGTTATTGTCAGCATCTCAAGTTTGCCGATTCGACCCGCGCGAATGGCGTCGCACAGTGCGGCGAAACTCGGGTCGTAGCGCCGATTGAATCCAACCAACATTGGAACTCCCGCCGCCTCAACGACGTCCAGACAGGCGTTTACACGTTCGAGTTCGAGATCAATGGGTTTTTCGCAAAAGATGGCCTTACCGGCGCGGGCTGCGTCCTCGACGAGCGCGGCGTGGGTGTCGGTGGAGCTGGCAATGACCACTGCGTCAATGGCCGGGTCAGCGAGCGCCTCAATTTTATCGACGACCGCCGCCCCGCATCGAGCTGCCAGGTCCTCCGCCGACTGCGGGTTGACGTCGACCATGTATCGAACTCGGGCATTGGAATGCGTTGTGATGTTGTCCGCATGAATGCGGCCGATCCGCCCCGCGCCAAACTGGCAAATCTCGATCATCTTCATAGTGCGGCTGCGCCAACAACCGCCTCCCTAGGACGCGAACAAGTTAGTCGAACACAGTCAAACTTCGATCCGCATGGTAACGTTGTTTTACGTCGCAAAAAATTCGATTCGTTAGGCTATTTCCGTAGAGTCTGCCTAGTATTGGTTTTGTTACGCCGATCACCGAATCATGAAGGAAAATGAGGGAGCCATGTCCTTGCACCTAAGCAACTACCGCGACGGGTTCGGCCCTGGTTTCACGCCCGTGACCCGTTTCGACGACGCCGAGGACAATACCGGCATCGCGTTTGGCGTGCTCAAGCTTGCTGGCGGCGAGACCTGGGAGACAATGGTAGAGACGGAAACAGCTTGGCTTCTCATGCACGGCAAGGCCAACGTCGCCGTTGCCGGCTCGTCCCACGCATTCGCACGGACCTCATTGTTCGACGAGGGCCCCAGCTGCATCCATATTTCCGCCGGGGAATCGGTTCGCATCGATTGCAACGCCGAGAGTGAATTCACCGTCTATTCGACCGCCAACACGGAACGCTTCGAACCTCGCGTATTTGCACCCGACGATGTGCCGACGGAACATCGTGGCAAAGATCAAGTCGGCAATGCCTGCTATCGGTTCGTTCGTACGATCTTCGATCGCACGAACTCTGATGCCAACGCCGAACTCGTCCTTGGCGAGGTCATTACGATGCCCGGCAGGTGGTCAAGCTATCCGCCACATCATCACGCGCAGCCGGAAATCTATCACTACCGCTTCACCAAGCCAGGTGGATTCGGCCACGCGGAACTGGGAGAAACGGTCGTGAAGGTACGCCAATACGACACTACGAAAATCCTCCACAGCATCGACCACGCGCAAGCGGCCGCCCCAGGCTATGGCATGTACTACACGTGGGTCATCCGACATCTGGCGGGCAATCCCTACATCGTGCCCGAATTCACAGAGGAGCACGCGTGGGTGATGGATGAGGACGCTGACATCTGGCGGCCGCCGGGTGTCGGAGACTATGACTGAGCGCCGGCTCGACCTAATTTGCCTCGGGCGGTCCAGTGTCGATCTATATGGAGAGCAGGTCGGCGGCAGGCTCGAAGACATGCTCAGCTTTGCCAAATATGTTGGCGGCTGCCCGACCAATATCTCGATCGGCACTGCCCGGTTGGGTCTTAGGTCTGCGGCGCTCACCCGCGTCGGCGAAGAGCATATGGGCCGTTTCATAAGAAATACACTGGCGGCTGAAGGGGTGGATGTTAGCCATGTGAATACAGACGCGGAGCGCCTGACGGCTCTGGTCATATTGGGTATTCGCGACAAGAAGACCTTTCCCCTTATCTTCTACCGTGAAAACTGCGCCGATATGGCGCTGAGCCCGTCGGATTTCGACGAGGACTTCATCGGCTCGTCGAAGGGATTGCTGGTAAGCGGAACACATTTCTCGACCGAAGGTGTCGATTGCGCGAGCCGCGTCGCAATGGCCCACGCAAGAGCAGCCGGTACCCGGGTCATTCTCGACATCGACTACCGCCCGGTTTTGTGGGGTCTGACAGCAAGGGAACTAGGTGAAGAACGTTTCGTCGCCGATGACGCCGTCACACAGCACCTGCAATCCGTCCTTCCGGATTGCGACCTCATCGTCGGCACTGAGGAAGAGGTCCACATTGCCGGCGGCTCCGTGGACACAATTGCAGCGTTGCGTCAAATCCGGGAAATTAGCGATGCCACAGTGGTACTGAAGCGTGGGAAGGTGGGCTGTTCGGTGTTTGACGGCGAGATACCGGACGATCCGGATGACGGACTCACGGATTCGGGATTTCCGGTCGAGATATTCAACGTTCTCGGCGCCGGCGACGCGTTCATGAGCGGATTCTTGCGAGGCTGGCTGTGCGACGAACCGCTGGAGGTTAGCGCGCGCTGGGCAAATGCCTGCGGGGCCTTCGCCGTTTCGCGCCATGGCTGCGCCCCGGCGATGCCGAGCTGGACGGAATTGCAGGATTTCTTGGAACATGGCAGTGACTTCGTACGCCTGCGCGAAGATGAGCGCATCAACCACATTCATTGGGTGACGACCCGTCATCGGGTTTGGCCGGAATTGTTCGCGTTCGCCTTCGACCCTTGCAGCGAGTTCGAGGACATCGCGGAGCGAAACGGGAAAGGGCCCGACGAAATTGCTGCCTTTAAGCGCTTGTGCTGGCGCGCCGTCGGTCACGCGACCGAGGACTGCATCAGTGCTGGAGTGGTTTGCGATGACCGATTCGGCGAGGACACCCTCCACCAGGCCACCGGCTCGGGCTTGTGGATCGGGCGGCCCATTGAATTGCCCGGGTCGCGGCCCTTGGCGTTCGTGGGTGGGGCCAACGTTGCGGCGACACTGCGTACGTGGCCAGCCGAGCATTGCGTTAAATGCCACGTCTCATATCACCCGGGCGATGAAACACTTCTCCGGGATCGTCAGGAGGAGCAGATGGAGATTCTGTTCCACGCCTGCCGGTCCAGTGGGCACGAACTGCTTGTCGAAGTTGTTTCTCCGCAGGAGGCGCCGTGCGATACCGGGATCATCTCGCGGGCCATGGAGCGGTTCTATCAGCGTGGCGTCAAACCCGACTGGTGGTGTCTCATGCCGCCTGAGAGTGCCGGGGAGTGGAATCTTATCGCGAAGATCATCGCCCGTCACGATAGCGACTGTCGCGGCGTGTTGATCCTCGGTCTACGCGCGCCGGCGGACGCACTTGGCCGGGCGTTTGCGGCGGCGGCGGAACAGCCAATTTGTAAGGGCTTCGCGGTCGGGGAAAGCATTTTCGGCGAACCCGCCGAAGCTTGGTTCGCCGATGACAAGCAAGACCTCGAAACACTTCAAGATATGGCCACTCGCTACCGCCATCTGATCGAGTTGTGGCGGGGCCGCGCCACGGCAGCGGCGTGAGTGGGAGTCGATGTTTCGCTTTCAAAAACCGGACCGGCAATTGGGGGTAGCGTCATGAACCACGTTCGTTTGACTGTTGCGCAAGCGCTGGTCCTTTATCTCTGCGCCCAACACAGCGTGGTCGATGGCGTCGAAACGCCACTTTTTGCAGGCGTCTTTGCCATATTTGGACACGGTAACGTTGCCGGTCTCGGCGAGGCATTGTACGCCGCGCGTGACAGCCTTCCGACCTTTCGGCCGCATAATGAACAGGCGATGGCCCATGCCGCGATCGCATTCGCCAAGGCCGCTCGCCGGCGACGGATGATGGCCTGCACCACCTCGATCGGGCCGGGCGCAACAAATTTGGTCACGGCAGCCGCCCTTGCCCACGTAAATCGCCTGCCAGTCCTGCTGTTGCCCGGCGACATATTCGCCAACCGCCGGCCCGATCCTGTCCTTCAACAGCTGGAAGTCTTCGGCAACCCGACGATTTCGGTCAACGACTGCCTGCGGCCGGTATCGCGTTACTGGGACCGGATCACCCGACCGGAACAGCTGATTACCAGCTTGCCTCAAGCGATGCGCGTACTGACGGAACCCGACGAGTGTGGCCCTGTGACCCTGTGCTTGCCTCAGGACGTGCAGACTGAGGCTTGTGATTATCCCGAGCAGCTTTTCGAGCCACGGGTACATACGCAACGCCGGCCCGGACCCGATACGGCAGAGTTGAAGGCAGCGGCAGCGCTGCTCGTTGAGGCAGAGCGGCCGCTGATCATTGCCGGCGGCGGCGTCCATTATTCGCTGGCGGCAGAAGCACTGGTCGAATTCGCTGACGACCACGGCATTCCCGTTGCCGAGACCCAAGCGGGCAAGGGTGCGTTGGCTTGGGACCATCCGTGCAACGTAGGATCCATTGGAGTCACCGGCGCTAGCTCGGCAAACGCGCTTGCTGCTGAAGCCGACGTTGTGCTGGCCGTTGGCACTCGCCTACAGGACTTCACCACCGGCTCGCGCACCTTATTTCAAGATCCAAATTGGCAGCTAATCCAACTCAATGTGTGCGGTTTTGACGCATGGAAGCATGCGGCTCAGCCTCTGGTGGCCGACGCCATGCGGGGATTGGAGGAACTCACTCAAGCCGTTGCTGATTGGGAGGCGCCGTCAACCTGGAGCATGCGCGCGAAGTCCCTGACGTCGGACTGGAACGACACGGTCGACAAAGCTACGGCGACGTCAAACTCACCTCTTCCGTCGGATGCGCAGGTGATCGGCGCAGTTAATCGCAAGGCGGCGAAAGACGACGTGGTGGTCGCCGCCTCGGGTGGCCTTCCTGGCGAGTTGCACAAACTTTGGCGCGCCGAACAACCGGGCGGTTATCACCTGGAATACGGCTATTCGTGCATGGGTTACGAAATCGCCGGCGGTCTTGGCGTCAAAATGGCGCGTCCAGACCGCGAGGTTGTAGTGATGGTCGGCGACGGCTCCTACCTTATGATGAATTCGGAAATCGCAACTTCGCTGATGTTGGATCGCAAACTGATCATCGTCGTGCTCGACAACCACGGCTATGGCTGCATCGATCGCCTGCAGCAAGCCTGCCTCGGCGCGAGTTACAACAACCTATTCGACGACGGCGTCCCGGGAGTAAATCCAGCGATCGACTTCGCCGCGCACGCCGCGGCACTTGGCGCCACTTCGGAGAAGGTTGCCGGCGTCGCGGACCTGGAGAACGCACTCGACCGCGCCAGGCAATGCGAACATACCTACGTCGTCGTCATCGAAACGGATCCTATGCTTTCGACTACAGAAGGCGGGCATTGGTGGGACGTGGCCGTGCCTGAGGTTTCGGATCGGGAAGCTGTGGCAAAGATACGGGAAGCCTATGTCACGGCCAGGGCGCGTCAACAAGTCGGAGGCTGAGCAATTGGCCGTTCGGCTCGGCATCAACCCGCTCACTTGGACCAACGACGATATGCCGGAGCTGGGCGCCGACACACCACTCGAGAGCTGTCTGAGCGAGGCACGCGAGGCCGGTTTTGTAGGGATTGAGCTTGGGCACAAGTTTCCGCGAAGATCCGCCACATTGTGCCCGATACTCGCCAGCTATGGTCTTGATCTCGTTTCGGGTTGGTATAGCGGCAGACTGCTCGAGCGAAGCGTCGCTGAAGAGATTTCGGCTGTCGAGGATCACTTGCGCCTGCTCGCGGAGATGGGATGTGCCGTCATGGTTTATGCTGAAGTGACAGGCAGCGTCCACACGACCAGGTCGCAGCCCCTCTCGCGGCGACCGACGCTCGCGGATGGGGACTGGGCGGCCTATGGCGAGCGGCTGACGGCTTTGGCCGAGTACCTGGCAGAGCGCGGGGTCCGTATGGCCTACCACCACCATATGGGTACGGTCATTGAGAGCGAGGAGGACATCGACCGGTTGATGGCGAGGACCGGTAATGCAGTCGGCCTCACGCTTGATACTGGACATATTACATATTCGGGCGGCGACCCGGTTCGCACGGTCATGCAGCATGGACGGCGCATCAATCACGTCCACTGCAAGGATTTGCGCCAAGATGTGTTGGATCGGGCAAAAGCCAGCGATTGGAGCTTTCTTGAATCCGTACTAGAAGGCGTCTTTACGGTTCCGGGTGACGGTTGCGTAGATTTCCCGAAGCTGTGTGCGGCACTCAAGGACGAGGGCTACGAGGGTTGGCTTGTCGTGGAAGCGGAACAAGACCCGGCAAAAGCGCACCCCATGACATACGCTCAATTGGGCCATGCCGGGCTCACCCAGGCCGTTCTCACAGCCGGCCTTTGACTTGATCAAGGTGTCGAGCCAATCACGGATGAAATCGACGTTGCGCCAAACTGTCGGCAAGAGTTCGCGGTACAACTCTCTGGCCTCAATGACCGATAGGTCGCCCAGGGCCGGCAACCACGTGGCGTTGAGGCGCGTGAAACTTCCCCTGCTGATGTCACTTCCTTCCGCGGAACGGGACTATGAACGATCGCGAAGTTGACGACCGGTTTAACGCTGCGCAAATGATTGCACGGGAAGTAGGGGCGCTAGCACTTCAGTATTTCAGTCGCAGCGTTGGGCTAGAGGTCAGAATCAAAGGGCCTCAGGATATCGTGAGCAATGCCGATCACGATGTAGAAAAGCTGATTCGCAACCGCATCGAGGGATTGTTCCCAGGGGATGGATTCCTCGGTGAGGAAAGCGGCTCAACAGCTGTCGACAGCGACCTTCCAGGCCTTTGGGTAGTCGACCCAATCGATGGAAGTGCTTGTTTCGTCAACAGTATTCCCGTCTGGTGTGTTTCCATTGCATTCGTTGTCGGATGTGAAATTGAGATCGGCGTAATTTACGATCCCAATGCGAATGAAATGTTCGCCAGCCGACGCGGGAGCGGCGCGCACCTCAACGGCGAGCAAATTCGCGCCGGCGGTCAGACACGATTCGACGAAGGCACAGTCGGCATTGGCTATTCGACGCGAACCGAACCAAAGCCAGCGGTGCAGGCGATCGAGCGCCTCCTAGCGGCGGGGGCATGTACCAACGCAACGGCTCGGGCGCACTCATGCTCGCCTATGTCGCCGCCGGTCGCCTACTCGGCTATTACGAAGCGCACATCAATGCTTGGGATTGCCTCGCCGGAATTGTGCTTGTACGCGAGGCCGGCGGCTGGACGAACGACTTCCTCTCAGGCGATGGGCTTACCCACGGCAATGCCGTCGCCGCGTCGGCGCCCGGGCTCGCCGACGCCATGCGGCAACTGACGGGCCTCACGTGATTCAATCATAGGTGCCCATGACATTCTGGTCGTAGTCGATCAGCGCGCCGGTCATGATGCCGGACTCCGGGCCAAGTAGGAACAAGCACGCTCGGGCGACATCCTCCACCTTTACGAGCCGACCGAACGGTTGATAGGCTTCCGCGCGAGCGAGCCAATCCTCGTCCGCTCCTTCGGCCTTCTGTACCCTGTGCTCGTTCGGCGTATCGGCCCAACCCAGGTTTAAGCCGTTTACACGGATGCGATCGGCCCGAACCGCATGTGCGACGTTTTTCGTTAAGGTCGCGAGGGCGCCTTTGGACGCGCAATAAGCGGTGAGATTCGGCTGCCCGCCATGGCTCGACATGGTGATGATGTTGACGATTGCACCCTCGATACTCATTGCGCGCATGATCGCAATGGTGTTCTGCATAAGAATAAATGGCGCCCGTGCGTTGATGGCGAACATCCGATCCCATAGTTCGAGAGTGGTTGTCTCGATGGTTCCGCGGTCGGTGATTCCGGCGGCGTTGACAAGGCCATCTACGCGCCCAAACTGTATGTCGCACGCGGCGGTGACTGCATGGCAGTCCTCAACCTCGGCCAGATCCGCGCGAACAAACTTGGCTGCGGCACCTTCCGCTTCGACGGCCGCTTTGACCTCGGCGCCGGCACTCTTGTTACGTCCACAAATGACGAGTCCGGCTGCGCCTGCACGCGCCAATGCAACCGCAACTGCCCGCCCGATGCCCTGTGTGCTGCCGGTCACAACGTATACCCGGCCGGCGAACGGATTGTCTGACACACGCAACTCCTTTATTCCCCGCCCGCTTCAATAGCCGCACTCGTAAACGTTCAAGTGCATTCCAGCGCGGAAGCGGAATCAAGCATTGAGGTCCGACGCCGTCCACTGAGGACAATGTCTACTCGTTCCTCAAACCGTTCACCAAGCGCTTCTGCAATCGCTGATTTGACCCGCCCCACGTTCAACACCACCCGCTAGTTTAGTCTGACCGAACCATTTGTGAAGCCACGATCGAATGTCCGCTTATAGCCATTAGCGGACGTCTGCCCCGTCGGATCAGTCCGTGACGTCGGCAGCGACACGCATCGTCAGAATCGTGTCAGGAAAGCGCGGCGGCTGTCCGCGGCGGATCGAGTTGGTGAGTTCCATGCCGTAGATCACGCGCCCCCAGATGGTGTATTTGCCATCGAGGTGGGTCGCCGGCCCCAAAATGATGAAGAACTGGCTGTAGGCGCTATCGGGCGCGCCGATATCGTGTTTCATGCCGAGTGTTCCGCGCACGAACTTTTCGCTCGAAAGTTCGGCGGGTAGCTTGACGCCTGAACCACCGAGGCCCGTGCCCGTCGGGTCGCCGGTTTCGGCGACGAACTCCGGCACCACGTTGTGGAAGGCGAGCCCGTCGTAGAAGCCCTCGCGAATCAGCTCTTTCAGGCGGGCGACATGTAGGGGTGCAAGGTCGGGCCGCATTTCGATGACGATCCGGCCAAAACTGAGATCGAGATAGATCAGGTCTTCAAGGTCCTTGCCGCGAATGGCGTGGCTGAATTCGTCATCGGTTGTGCTCGGGGCGCGGGCGAGTTCGGGCCGGGCGGCCGACTCCTCATCCTGGCTCTGGGTGTGCCGCGTCTCCTCGTCCGAGACGCCCTTGGGGGCCAAAAGCGCAAACATGTAGGTGACTGCGGCCTGCATTCCCGGCGAAACGCTATCGGACCTGTTCGGTGCGCCTCCCGCCGTCACCGTCAGCACTTCGCCCGCGTTGACGACCGCGGTCCCGAACGAAGAGGTAACCTGGACCGTCCCCTCATGTACCGCCACTTCGGTTCGGCGCGACGACGCCTGGACGTCGAATACCGTCCCGCGGATACCAATCGTGGCCGTGGGTGTCTTGACCGTGAGATCGACCCAGGCGGTCGCGCCAGTAAACCGCATCAGGCCGCGCACGAGTTCGAGGCTGCCTTTGGCAAGGTTGGTGTCGGGCTGATAGATGAACTCATCGAGCGTCACTTCCGAGCGCGCACCGATCACCAATTTCGTATCATCGACGAAGACGAGTTGTGCAGCGCTATCGACGCCGGTCCGAACCCTCTGGTTCTGGATTAGCGTCTCACCTTCCCTCATCCTCCTGTTCAAGTTGTCGCCATAGACGTTGTAGACGACCTTGGCGGCCTCGCCGATCTCCAAGGCAATGGCGGGGGGAACGGCTGCCAGGGCGATGGCCAGCCACAGTGCACCCAGCAGCGGCGCTGCCCACTTAAGGAACGGTGCTCGTCTCATGCGAATCGTCGAGTCTGTTGGTGCACTTGATCGTTTTGCCGCCTCTGTCCTGAGCCGCCGCCGACGGCCCGATGATCGCCGCCGCCGCGACGAGCCAAATGCCAGCAATGACGCTCCGCGTCGTTGCCTCCCCTTTGCGCGCGAAGACCATTCTACATCTCCGGCAGAGATATGGAAGAGCGTGCCAAAAAAGGTTGGCGAGCCGCCCCTCGCCGGCTTATGCGCGAAGAGTCGGGTTTCGACTTCACGCTGACCGATAAAGAAGCCGGGCAAGATAATCGGCTATGCTTGGTTCGATTAGCTCGTTGAGGTGCGCACTGAAGCGCGCACGCGTCCCCGCCTCGTCCTCACGCACGAGATGGCTGTAGCCGACCACGGCTATCGCCAGGATCGCCGCTAGCCTTCTCTGGACGCGCTCTTCGGCCATTGGGCCGCTTCCTCCCAGACGCGCGCTAAAGTTGGAGTTCCATGTGCGCCCGGAGGTCAAGTCAATTGGGGTGGAATGTCTGCATTGGGTCAAAAGCGGACGTTTGCGTCCTGTCTTAACTATGTCGGCAATAAAGTGAAAAGCGGACATCGAGAATTTGCCCGCGATGCCCACATTCCGCCTCATAACGGAGGATGAATTGCCGAATTCGTAAACCAGAGCCCGGCTCTGGGCACATGATGTTTGCATTATCCCGGAGTTTCGATTTT
>CBDCIT010000050.1:0-65060 GCA_965217615.1 Alphaproteobacteria bacterium | reverse complement strand
TATCGATCCCTTGGGCTCGACCATCGAGAGCGGACCCGAGTTGTACTTCACCCTGCTCCGTAACATGGCTGCATCGTTTAAGGACTGCCTGGCACAGACGAGGCCGGATCGAAACGAGTGAGGGAAAACGGCGCCGATGCGCACCAATTCAGAAGCGCCTCCCGAGAATGAACAACTGGGTGCGGCTGGGTGTTTCCATCATCGGCCAGCGAGTCGGGTCCTATTGATTGTTGATCGGCGTGGAATATTGACCCCCTATTGGGGGTTATCGGCGTCCAAAATTGACCCCCCTGGTTTTGTGCTCTTGAACACACCTTGTTGTTTGGACAGACGAGGGAACTAGGCAAAGCGACAGATGCGGAAATTCAACGGTGTTCCAAAGGTTCAGTTCGGGCTGTTCTTGAAGGAGTGCGGGTGGCTTTTCAACAACAGTGCCCCTTCAATCCGGTTGGCGCAATTGAGACAACGGATTAGACAAAATATCGGTAAGTTATCTGGAACAACCCCATGTCTAAAAAGCGGGGTTCTGGCGGTACTTCTCATGCTGGCGGGATCCGGTAGCTTTCTGGCTGAGGCGCACCCGCATGTATGGATCGACCTGCGTAGCACCATAGTATTGGATGAGAACGGACATGTTATCGGTATTGAGCAAGAATGGCTTTTTGATTATTTTTATAGTGTTTTCTCTGTCGATGGAGTTGTTAGTGACGCCCAGAAAAAGGCTTTGACCGCGCTAGCAGAGACCAATCTCAAGAGCCTGCGCGCCTACAACTACTTTACCGAAGTAAAGTCGGACAATGCAAAAGTGCCGCTCGGCATAGTCAACGAGTACGAGAGCGAACTCCGCAATAGGCGGCTATGGATGCGCTTTGTGGTGCCGTTTTCAACACCCATCGACGCTTCGACAAAACTGCTCTCATTCGCTGTCTTTGACCCGACATTCTATATCGAAATTCTCCATCTTAAGGAGGATATCATCGGTTTTCGTGGACCATGGTCGGAAAAGTGCACTGCCCTGATCATCCCGCCTAATCCTACCACCGAGGCGGTTCTGCTTGCGCGAGCGCTCGACCGTGACGCAAAACCTGACAACACACTTGGCAGCATCTTTGCCGAGCGGGTTGAGGTTTCATGTCGATAGTGGTCCGCAGAACCGCTATTCCCGTATCGCTCACCGTTCTCGCTACGGTGGTCGGCATTCTTTTTGTGGTGCAACCGGACACTCTCGCCGGCCTCTGGTCGGGTTATCTGGTGGAAGTGCAGGCAATGCAGCGTGGCCTGCATCGTCAGCTTGCTGCGGCTATGCGGATGGTTCAGGTGGAAGGGCCGGCAGCGGCTTGGGCGCTCGTTGTCTTAAGCTTTCTTTATGGCGTCTTCCATGCGGCTGGTCCTGGCCACGGCAAGGTAGTGATCTCGACTTACATCCTGACGCAAGAGAGCAAGTTACGGCGCGGGCTCCTGCTTTCGCTCATCGCCTCTCTCTGTCAGGGTTTCACAGCCATAGTGGCTGTATCTGCGACCGTCGGGCTGCTTGACCTGTCCATGCGCCAAGCTCAAGGTGCCGCGACCGATCTAGAAACCCTGAGCTATGGGCTCGTAGCGTTGGTCGGCCTCATTCTGGTGGCGAGCCGGACGCGCCGCCTCTTGTCACGACGCCAACACTACTCAACGCCCTACGATCACAATGATGCTCATTCTCATTCCTCCGCGCATCAACATGGACACGGTTCGAAGTATCCAAGCTGTGGTCATGCCTACGGACCTTCCCAACGCGACTTGGACGTGCCACTTTCCTGGCGGGGGCTCACCGGGATAGTTGCTTCGATCGGTGTCCGCCCCTGCAGCGGCGCGATTCTGGTCCTACTTGTGGCTTATTCATTGAATCTCCGCTGGGCTGGCGTTGCTGCGGTGCTCGCGATGTCGCTCGGCACCGCAATCACCGTTTCGATACTTGCGACCCTAGCGGTCTTTGCGCGTAAGGCCTCGTTGCGTTTAGCGGCGGTGCTCCCTGATCGTGCTACCCGCATCGCCACAACAATCGATGTCGTTGGGTTGGTTGGAGGGGTCATCATTTTTATCGTAGGGGCATTTTTGTTGCAGGCTGCTTGGACGAACACTACGCATCCGCTTCGGTGAGATGGCTGTGTGTTGCTCGGCGTGTATATTCGGAGCCGATCGGCGCGCTAACCCATTGACATCGTTAGACCCGCATTTCTCAGTGCGCCGTGGAAAGGTGCGTTTTCCTGGTGGGTGCGAACCCCACCCAACAATTGTCGCTTTCGGTTGGTAGCAGCCAGGGTGTTGATCGGCGTCCAATTTTGCCCCCCCTAAGTCCAGTAAACTCAACGAGTTAGCGTGCTTATCGGCGTCCAATCGACACGCCGATCAACAGTCAAGTCGATCATCGAACCCTGCGCCAACTGATGATTGCCGTTTTGACAAGACCGACAGCGTCGCGTCGGCGTAGGCGTGATTCCTGAATTCCTCACGTGTCATGACGAGAGGGGTGTCGCGCCACGCGCCAGGGTCGGGGCGACCGTCTTCCAGGCGCCACCAGATTCGAGGAAGGTCGAGGACAATATTCACGCCGCGCGCATCGGATCCAAGGCTACACGTTACGCGATCCGTGTCCGGGTGCGGCGGGACCTCGATCGCGCCCGACGGCGCAATTGCGTGTTTTGCTTGGGGCGGCAGCACGGGCATACGCGTCGAGCCGTCGGCGCCGACCAGGCATATCTCGGTGCGCGGGTATCCTGTTCCCCGGGGTAGGAGCACCGTGCCTTGTGCATATTCGGTCCCGTTGACGTTGATCCGTCTCAAGTCGCGGGCGTACCGGAAGGCCACGCTGTCGAGCATGCGCACTTCCGGGTCGTAAACCCGGAGAAAAAAGCGGCCTTCCCTGGCATCCAGAACTTCCGAGAGCGATTGCAGGTCAGGCTGGAAGTTCTGTCCCCAGCCTTGTTCGATCTCCTCTCCGACCCGCGCCCACTCAAATTCGGGTGAGGGTTTGAGATCGGGCGGATCCCCAACGAACAGCATTCCGTGGTCCGAATCGTCGTAGATGTTCCGCCCGGTGAGTTCGATGCCGGTGGCGACGGGAGAGCCGGCCCACTCGCGGAAGCCGGCGGCGGTCTCATCCGATACGGTAGCGTCGCGGTGGAAATAGTGCGCCAGGAACGCCGGATCAGCACAACCATCGGCTTCGACTGGCGCATGACCCGTCCGTTGCCATTCATTCGGCGCGATGACGATGAAGTGTCCGCTGGTGATCCCTGAGGTATTGCGCCCCTCGCCGGCCCAGTTCTTTGGCAGTTTGAAGATGAGAGGTTCGCCTTCGAACAGCGGAAGGATGTGTTCCTGCCCGTCCTGAGAGGCAACGGTCAGGCGGTCGTTCAGCGACGGGATGCGGCATCGTCCGTCGGTGAAGTGGAGAGGCGCACCTTCGAGATGCGCGGTCACGAGCTGAGATTCCTCGTCTGCGATCAGGATCACCTCCCAGCACGCAGATGCGGGAATTTTCCGGCAAACCAATTCCGGGCGGGAAGACGGAGACTGCTGCCGTTCCGGTCCCGGATTACCGGACTGTCGGCCTCGCCTCCCTCCAAATTGGCGCGGCCCGCTCTCCGTATTCCGTGAATTTGCTGCGCCTGTGTTGCCCTCGGCAATGCCGTCCGATTCGCCGCTTTCTGGTTCCTCGACGGTCTCGGGATGAGTGTGTTGCCCATCGTCAGTCGTCGGTGAAGCGGCCGTGGGCGCCTCGTCGGGCTCGACGGCTGCTGAAGCGGGACGAAGCTGATCTTCAGTATCGGGACTCGAAAGAGGAGGTTCGTGTTCGGGCGGGGCGGGATCCCTTGCGAAAGGCCAGAGAGATTTCGCCAACGACCGCAGCGCCGCAATTACCGTTGTCATCCGCATCGATCATTCCAGAATCAAGTCGCGCGCCCTAGGTCGACCTCGACAAACTTACGCCGGTCCGTCAGGTGTGGGAAGGATATGGTCAGGGCTTGTCCCCGAGTAGCTGTCCCTTCCATTTATTCTATCGTGCCTCCCAACGACGGCTCGGCTCTCCGGCACGGACATCATTTTGAGCCAGTGGATTTTGTAATCGACCATGGGCGCGGTCGTCACGATGCTTATTCCGCCGGATCGTGCCAGTGAACCTATGCAAGGGCATGCGGATGTCGGCAGCGTCCACGTCGGCACAAAGAGGAATTGATCGAATCCGAGCGGGGGTGGTCAGGCCGCGAGGCGTTCGTAACGATGATGCAGACCGCCGACCTTCGGCAAGGAAACGACCGTTCCGGACCCGGCCGGCTGAACGGGTCGACCATCCGGTGTGTCCTTGCCGGTCGACAGGTGGGTCCTTGAACCGTGATAATAGTCGAGGTATGAGCCAAGAATGCGCTGCAAATGCCGCTCGTTGAGGATGATCGAATGGTCCAGGCATTCGCGCCTCACGCTGCCGATCAGGCGTTCCACATACGGATTTTGCCACGGGCTCCGTGATGCCGTGACGACCTCTTCCACGCCCATCGCCGTCACGGTCGAGTGGAACGATTGCCCGTATGCGCCGTCCCGGTCGCGGATCAGGTGCCGCGGCGCCGTGCCCCACGGGAATGCCTCTCGGATCTGCTGTGAGACCCACGCCATCGTCGGGTTCACTGTCTCGGCGCGCATCCGCAAAGCCGCCGATCAGAGGTTGGCAAGCATCGTCCGGATCGACGCGGCGCGTTGCCGCAAGGCCATACTCAGAATCGGCAAGGACAAGCAATCTCTTCTGTTGGCCGACCGCTGGCGGGCCGTTCAACTCGATTGCACCGGCCGGTATATCGGCGCCGAGCCGTTCGCTCTTGAAATCGTTCTCGACCGCTTTCCCGATATCGAGGGGCGCCTGCGGCTCGCCAAGACTCTCGCCGATCTCTACCGCAACCGTCCGGCGCCGCTGCATTTGCGAGACGGCACGGTGGAGGGCATGCGCCACCGCGATGCGCTTGCCACCCTCGACCGGCGGCGGCAAGGGTGGTCCTATCGTGAGATCGCCGTCTTTCTCCATGGCCAGGCCGAGGTCCGCCGGCGCTGGAACGACCCCGACCAGACCCTCAAGAACCGGACCATTCGCAGCGTCAAGCGCGGGTTTCGGATGATGAACGGGGGGTATCAGGCGCTCCTGCGATGAGCCCGGCGGAGCATCCGAACGCACGCGCACTATAAACCTGGATTGCTCTCGAAGGCCGGATCGTCAAGTTCAAGGACGGCTGGCTCGCCGCAGCCAGCGCCCATGCCCGCTACCTTCAGCGCGGCGAGGCCAAGGCTGTTCCCATTGCTGTTCCCATTTCGCCGCCGGGCCCGTCCTTCGAGCCGCAAGGCAATCCGAACAACGCCGCGGCGTAAGAGCGGAGGGAACACGGCAGGACCCACCGGCGGGCCACCATAGCCTCATGGGCCTGTACGCCCCGCATGCCGGCGATCCAATTCGTCGAGCAGTTTCAGCCCGCGCGCCGCATCGCCGCGCGCCGCGCGCATCCGGAACCGCATTTCGGTGTCGTGTTCAGCCAACGCCCGCACCGACAGCTCTTCCATCAGCTTGTTCAGGCTCAGGCCGCGCCGCGCCGCCATCGCCGCCAAGCGGTCGCGATGCGCATCGGGAAGCCGGATCGTCAGTGTCGCCATGTCAATCGTCCTCCTTCAGCCAGGCCCCCGGTGTGACCACGCGGAAGCCGTCGAAGACCAGTTCGCCCGCGGCGACATCCCTCTCATTGCCCGTCACGATCCACGCCGCATTGCCCGCGACCGCCAGCTCGACCAGATGGTTGTCGGACTCGTCCCGGAGGTTCGGGCGCCAGAGATAGGAGATGTTGATCCACTGGCAGACACCGAGAACGGCATCCAGTAGCGCCGCCCGGTCATCCGGACCGATCGGCGCCGTGGCGAACAACTGCTCTCTTGACAGGACATCCTCATACTCCAGAAACAATGCGTTGCCGATCAGTGGCAGTGCCGCGCCGGTCAGGCATCGCCGCAGGACTTCCCGCGCCGCGCCATCCGGTGACAGGATCGCGGAGACCAGAACATTCGTATCCACGACGATCCTTTGCATCATTGGATGACAGCATATACGCCATCATAACGGTGCGCAACAGGCGGTCGGAATCCCTTGCCGCGCCGGATTGTCCGGCAGCACCGAGACCGCCCGGTTGCCGGCATGCAGCCGCCGGAGAAGCCCGTCCCGCGCCTGCCGGGGCGCCCCCCGGGCCACTCTTTCCCGCACCACGCCCAATCCATGCCGCTGTCCCCCGCCGCGCCCCGCGCCGCGGAGAGGAAGAGCTTGACCGACCGGCAGGAACGATGCATCAGGGCGCAGATCGCAAGCGGCGAATACGGCAACGACAGCGAATATGTCCGCGACCTGATTCGCCGCGACCAGGAACAGAACGCGTAGTTCCGCGCCTTGAAGGAGGCGATCCAGGACGGTTTGGAGAGCGGTACCAGTGACAAGATGTTGATCGGCGTCCAATTTTGACCCCCCTAGGTCCAGTAAACTCAACGGGTTAGCGTGCTTATCGGCGTCCAATCGACACGCCGATCAACACCCTACGAGGGGGACGGTCGACGCAACGCCCCCTACGAGCCGTCGATGATGGTCAAGGTGCTGATCTATGCCTACTCGACGGGCACATTCTCCTCGCGCGCGGTGGCGAGGAAGCTGGAGGAGGATGTAGCGTTTCGGATGCTCGCGGCGGGCAACTTCCCGCAACATCGCACGGTATGTGAGTTCCGCCGCCGACATCTGGCGGAGTTCAGCGAGCTGTTTGTGGGGGTGGTGCAGGTGGCGCGCGAGATGGGACTGGCGCGGTTCGGCAAGCTCTCGGTCGACGGGACGAAGGTGCGAGCGAACGCGAGCAAGCGCAAGGCGATGAGCTATGAGCGGATGGGCAAAGAGGCGGCTCGCTTGCAGGCGGAGATCGAGGCGCTGCTGACGAAGGCGGGGATGGTGGACGCCGAAGAAGACGGGCGTTGGGGCGAGGATTTCCGGGGCGACGAGTTGCCCGAGGAGTTGCAACGCAGGGAGAAGCGCCTGGCGGCGATCCAGGCAGCCAAAGCGCGTTTGGAGGCGGCGCAACGCGGGCGCGACGATGAGCGCGGGCGCGAGCCTGGGCAGGACCGCAATCCCCGGGGCGGGCGGCCCTACAAGCGGGCCTACGGCGCGCCCGAGCCGAAGGCGCAGGGCAATTTCACCGATCCCGAGAGCCAGATCATGAAGACCAGCAGCGAGGGGTTCCAGCAGTGCTACAACGCGCAGATGGCGGTCGATGGGGAGCACCAGATCATCGTCGCGACTCAGGTGGGGCCACAGGCCAGCGACCAGGGTCAGCTGGTGGGGATGCTCGACGAGATCAACGAGACGTTTGGGGTCGAGCCTGCGGTGGTACTGGCCGATGCGGGCTACTGCAACGAGCCGGATCTGTTGGAACTGGAAGATCGCGGCATCGACGCGCACGTAGCGCTGGGGCGTGAAGGCAAGTCCCAGGTGGCGGTCGACCCGGCCCGGCTCCCTGCCACGCACCGCATGGGTGGGAAACTGGCGAGCCCCGCGGGCAAAGCCCGGTACGCGCAACGCAAGTGGCTCTCGGAGGCGCCGAACGGGTGGATCAAGGAGGTGCTCGGATTCCGACGATTCAGCCTGCGAGGCTTGGCGAAGGTGCGCGGCGAGTGGGACCTCGTGTGCTTGGCGTTGAACATCAAGCGGATGGGGACGGTGGCCACGTGCTGAGGCAGGTGCTGGCCCGCCAACGCACTTGCTCCGGGGCGCGCAGTGCCCATCGACCGCGTATGAAACGCGAATCTCTTCCGTTCCGGCCTTCCGGTCTGGGATTTCCATCCCAGAGTCGGGCGGGCCAGATGTCCATATTCGGGCCAAAATCCCACCTCTCCGGCGGCCGCGCGCCAATCGCCCAACATCAAAACTTCTACGGCGCACGTTCCTAGCTTTGGTTTACACAGCTCGTTGTCGGAACTACTTTTTGTAACGGAACGTGACGAACTCAACCGTCAAGGAAGTTTGCACGAAAATTCAAACACGAGGTAATGCCATTGATACGTTACAGTTGCTTGAGATTGAGCGCGAAATAAAGGACGTCTTGATTCAGAACAGCCGTCTCACTGACCTTGAGGAATGGGAAAAGGCCGTTGAACTCTTTACGCCCGACGTCGTCTTCAAGGGCATTGCTTCTGGCGTCACGGCGGAAGGCCGCGAAGCGAATGTTAAATCGATGGCATCAAGAATCAAGGACACGTGGCGCCGCCGCGTACTTTCGAACATTACTGTGACGGTGCAGGATGCCGATCATGCCACGGCTACTGCATACTGGCTGATGTTCAAGATAAAAAATCAGATGTCGCGGAGGGGAAGGTGCAAGACGCGACGCCCCAACATTTCTGCGAGACCGTGGACCAGCTCGTGCGCACGGACGAAGCCTGGCAAATCGCACGGCGGGAATTCAACGAAATCATCTGAGTCGGCGGTGGGCGTCTTGGGATATTTAAACCTTGATGTCCGCCTTCCAACCGTTTGCCACTATCTGCGCCGGGTACGCACATTTCTCGGCAACGCCGAGGGTGCGGTTCCGGCACCTAGTACCAAGGGAGGTTCAGGATGGACAAAGCTCAAGAACTCGCGATCAAATATGAGTGTGCCGAGGTTCACTACAAATACTACATGCTCGGGGACGAAGACGACTTTGAAGGTGCCGTCCAGTGCATGACGGAGGATTTTGTCTCGGAATATCCAGGTCTGGGCGTAACGCGCGGCCGCGATGGACTCTATAAGTCGATATCAACCAGTCATGGGCCACGCTTCTTTCGTACCTACGTCTCCAACTTGGTGGTTACCGTGATCGACGAGAAAAACGCCGATGTCATGTCATACGTCCAACAATATTTTCATGAATGGGATGAGATCAAAGACGGGAAGGTCCCAGTGATCCAACCCGGTACGCTGTGCCGCCACGACAATAAATGCGTGCTCACGGACGATGGCTGGAAGATTAGGCGCCGCAAGGTCACGGAGTTGCTCCGCCGGGAATAGACTGAGTTCGTCCGTCAACATTCGAGCGATCGGACTCGCTTAGACCGGCTTCCGTTTTGACTCCTGTCATCGCCGGCGGTCGGCGGGAGGTGCTGTAGCATGATCAAGTTCGGTGTCGGCCAGTCGCCAACCCGGCTCGAAGATCAGCGGCTGTTGATCGGTCACGGGACCTATACCAGCGACATCAACCTTGATGGCCAGGCTTTCGGTATTGTCGTGCGCTCGCCCTATGCGCATGCGCGAATTGCCGGCATTGACAGCTCTGCGGCAAAGGCGGCTTCCGGCGTCTTAGCGGTCTATACAGCCGAGGACATCACGGCCGCCGGGTTGAAACCCCTGCCGTTCTTCACAGCCTTCGATAACATCGATGGGTCGAAGGTGTTTTCGCCGCCACGCGAGGTCCTGGCCGTCGACGTCGTGCGCCACGTAGGCAATCCGGTCGCCTTCGTTGTTGCTGAGACCCAGGCCCAAGCCGAGGACGCGGCGGAACTCGTCGAGGTCGCCTATGAGGCTCTGCCCTCCATCACCGACACCAAACATGCAACCGATGCAGTCGCCCCCCAGGTCTGGGACGGCGCCCCGAACAATGTCGCGTTCAAATGGCAGATGGGGGACCGCGAAGCAACAGATGCGGCCTTCGAGAAGGCCGACCAAGTCGTCCACGTTGAACTGGTCAACAACCGTCTGGTCGCCAACGCCATGGAGCCAAGGGCGGCGATCGGTGATTGGGACGGCAAGCGCTATACGCTGCATAGCCCCTCGCAGGGCGTTCATTTCACGCAAAACGCGGTATCAGAAGTGCTTGGAATCGAGAAGGACGCGCTCCGTGTCGTGACCCCGGACGTTGGCGGCAGTTTCGGCATAAAGACCATGATCTATCCGGAACCGCCACTCGTCCTGTTTGCCGCCCACGACCTCAATCGGCCGGTCAAATGGGTAAGCGAGCGCACGGAGGCGTTCGTGTCCGACAATCAGGGCCGCGACCAGATAAACTGTGCCGAGTTGGCGCTCGACGCCGACGCGCGGTTTCTCGCTGTTCGCGTGCACTCGATCGGCAATCTCGGCGCCTACTATTCGTCCTTCGCGATGGTCGTGCCGACACTCTCCGGCGCACGGTTGTTTGGCAGCGTCTATACGGTTCCGGCCGTTCATGTCGAGGTTACCGGCGTTTTCACGCACACCGTCCAGACCGACGCCTATCGTGGTGCCGGACGGCCGCCGGTGATTTATCTTGTCGAGCGCCTGATCGACGCCGCAGCGCGCAAGCTCGACATCGATCCGGCGGAGTTGCGGCGGCGGAACTTCATCCCCAACGACGCCATGCCGTACACAACAGCCATCGAGCATGTCTACGACTGCGGCGACATTCCGCGGATGATGGAAGAAGCGCTGAACCAAGCGGACTACGACGGATTTGCCGCCCGACGGGAAACGAACCGCGATGCGGGTAAATTGCGCGGAATCGGCTTCGCGTCTTACGTCGACAACTGTGGCCGCGGCAACGAAAAGGCTGCCGTTAGCTTCGACGACAAAGGTGACGTGACGCTCGTGATCGGCACGCAAGCAATGGGGCAGGGCCTCGCAACAGGCTACGCTCAGGTCATCGCCGAGCAACTCGGTGTCGACAACGACCGAATCACCACAATTCAGGGTGACACTGACTTGGTGGCAACGGGTGGTGGTACTGATGGCTCCAATTCGCTGCCGGTCGGCGGCGTAGCCTGTGAGCGGGCGGCGCTGGCCCTGATTGAGAACGGCAAGCGGATTGCAGCCGAGGTGCTCGAGGCATCCGCCGCCGACATCGAGTTTTCCGATGGCCTATTCAGTGTCGTCGGCACCGACCGCCATGTCGGCCTTGCTGAGGTCGCCGAGGCCACGGCCGAGGGAGAAGATGGCGGACTATCGGGAGTGGGCGAATTTGGAACCGAAACATACACCTACCCCAACGGCTGTTATGTTTGCGAGGTTGAAATCGACCGGGAGACCGGCACCCTCGATATCGTAAAGTTCGTCGCCGTCGATGATATTGGAACCGTCGTCAATCCACTCCTCGCAGGCGGGCAGGTCACCGGCGGGATCATCCAGGGGATCGGCCAGGCGGTGCATGAGGGCTGCATCTACGACTCTGAAAGCGGGCAGCTCCTGACCGGCTCCTATATGGACTACCGCATGCCGCGGGCCGACGACGTGCCGGCGGTCGAGTTGAATTTCATCGAAGATTACCCCTGCAAAACCAATCCGATGGGGGTGAAGGGCTGTGGCGAGGTCGGCAGCATTGGCGCCCCGCCCGCCGTCGTCCACGCAGTCCTCGACGCGCTGTCGGAGTTCGGCGTTTCCGCGATTGACATGCCGGTCACTCAGGAGAAACTCTGGCGCCTGATGAATGGAGAAGCGCAAACGGCAGCACCGGCCGACGTGTAAAGGGGATATCGCCTATTCCGCTGCCCGACCGGGCGCCTCACGGATCGCCCGACAGATGCGCTCCGGTGTTGCCGGCATGTCGAAGTGATTGATGCCAAGCGGCGCAAGGGCATTGGCCACCGCATTCATGACAGCGGCCAAGCCACCAACGGTTCCCAATTCACCCGCACCCTTCACCCCTAAGGGATTTGTCGCTGTCGGCACGGGGTTGCTCGCCATGACGATCGAGCAGAATGTGTCAGCGCGCGGCATCCCGTAGTCGAGGAAGGAGCCGGTCACGAGCTGCCCCGCCTCGTCATAGACGATGGCCTCTGAGAGCGACTGCCCGACACTCTGCGCGACACCGCCATGGATCTGCCCTTCAAGCAGCATAGGATTGACGACTGTACCGACGTCGTCGACGACGGCGTAGTTAACGAACGCCAGCTCGCCGGTTTCCTCATCGATTTCCAGTTCGCACACGTGGCAGCCGTTGGGAAAGGTGGGAACCTCCAGTACGAAGGTTGCCGACTCAGCCAGTCCTGCTTCGACATCCGGTGGTAGATTCTGGCCGAGAAAGGCCTGCCGCGCGACCTCGCCAAGGGAAATCGATCTGTCGGTGCCTGAGACGGAGAAGCCGCCATCAGAGAAGACGACGTCAACCTCGGCCGCCTCGAGCAGATGCGCTGCGAGCCGTGTTCCCTTCTCGATGACTTTGTCCGTCGCCAGAGAAATTGCGCCGCCGCCGGTAGCCATTGAGCGCGAGCCCATGGTGCCGACGCCGTGGGCGACGGCGTCCGTATCGCCCTCCACTATACGAACCGTCTCCGGCGACAGCCCAAGCCGGTCGCAAACCAGTTGCTGGTATGACGTCTCGTGTCCCTGCCCATGAGAGATCGTCCCGACCAGCACGGTGATCGACCCGCCCGGATCGAAACGAAGTTCTGCCGATTCCAGGCCGTGGCCAGCCTGCTCTATCGTGTTGGAAATGCCGAGCCCGCGGAGTTTTCCTCGCCTTCGTGCTTCGCTCCGGCGTGCTTCAAAACCCTCATAGTCGGCCAGCCGCAGGGCATCGTCCATATTCCGCTCGAACATGCCGCAGTCATAGGTGAAGGTGAGCGCAGTCTCATAGGGCATCGCCTCGGGCGGGATGGTGTTGCGCCGCCGCAGCTCGACAGGGCTGATACCCGTTTCGCCGGCTGCGGTGTCGATCAGCCGCTCTATGACGTAGGATGCCTCCGGCCGGCCGGCACCGCGATAGGCCGCCGTCGAGTTCGTATTCGTGTAAGCACCCGTGACCTCCACATGAATCGCAGGTGTCGTGTAGACGCCGGCCAGCGAGCCGAGATTGACGTAGGCAGAAAACGGTCCTTTGGTCGCTAAGTAGGCGCCCATGTTCGCTACCGTCGATACCGTAAGCGCCAAAAACCGTCCTTCCTTATCGAGCGCAAGCGCCGCTTGGCTCAAGTTGTCCCGCGAATGGTTGTCGCTGACGAAAGCTTCACTTCGATCGCTGACCCATTTGACCGGACGGCCAAGCCTCTTCGAGGCCCAAAGCACCAAAATATACTCCAGATAGGTGCCACCCTTCATGCCGAAACTTCCGCCAACATCGCCCGCAATGACACGGAACTTATGTTGCGGCAGACCGAAGATGTTCTCTGCCAAGTCTTGGCGCACGGCGTGTGGCGCCTGCAGTCCAGCGTAGAGCGTGTAGCGGTCCTGGTTCGCGTCGTACTGGCCGATGCAGCCTCTGGCCTCAAGCGAACTTGCGGAGAGACGACTAATCGGAATTGTCTGCCGCGTAACGTGAGCGGCTTTGGCAAAGCCCGCTTCGGTCGCCGCCTTGTCACCCAGCTCATACCGGAAACAGACATTGTTCGGGCAGTCGTCCCATACCGACGGCGCGCCGTCCTCGATGGCCTCAACCGCCGAAGTCACCGATGGCAGCTGCTCGTAGCCGACTTCGACCAAGTCCGCGGCATCTCGCGCCTGACCGAGGCTCTCGGCAACAATGAATGCTATTGGATCGCCGACATGGCGCACCCGATCCAACACCAAAGCTGTCCGCGGGATATGAAACATCGGTTCGTCGCCCCGCATCAGTCCTTTGGCGTCGCAAAGCAGAGGACCGATGCCGTCGGCCTGAAGCTCGGCGCCGGTCAACACGGTGAGCACACCCGATGCGACCTTAGCTGTTTCGGCATCGACCGAGCGGACGCGTGCATGAGCGTAGGGGGAACGTACGACAAAGCCATAGGCTTGATCTGGCAACATCACATCGTTCAGGAATCGGCCCAACCCCTTGAGAAGGCGCGAATCCTCCGTGCGCCTAACGCCCTGTCCGATTGCGAATCTTTCCATGATGCTGTGCTGTGTCCGGCGCCTCATGCAGGCGGAGGTGGTGTCCCTCCTGCGGTTACGCCGGGTCCGGCCCAAGAGTCGATCTGCGTCAGCATTTCTGCGCTCAATTGGATCTCCGCAGCAGCCGCATTCTCGTGCAAATGTGTCATGCTTTGGGTTCCTGGGATTGGAATGATGTCCGGCCCCTGATGAAGCAGCCATGACAGCGCTAGTTGCGCCGGGGTTGCGCCGAGCTCGCGCGCCAGGTCCAACAGCGGTGCAAATCGATCCTGGTTGGCTGAAAAGTTCTCGCCGGTTAAGCGCGGATTATATCGACGCATGTCGCCTTCCGCCGGTTCGTCCATCCGGCCAGCTAAAAAGCCAGTTCCCAATGGCGACCAGGCAACCAACGAAGTACCAAGTTCGCGCAAACACGGCAGCAGTTCGGCCTCGGCTTCGCGGTCCCACAAGGAGTATTCATACTGGACTGCTGCAACCGGATGGACGCTATGCGCCCGGCGCGTTTGTTCAGCGCTGACGTTGCTGAGGCCGAGATGGGCGACCTTTCCCGCCTTAACCGCTTCGGCCATGGCGCCGACAGTGTCCTCCATCGGCACGGCGGGATCGGGAAAGTGGAGATACAGCAAGTCGATGGTTTCGACACCGAGCCTGCGGAGGCTGGCATCGATGGCCCTCGACACATAGTCCGGCCTGCCACTGATCTTTAAGGGAAAGCCCCATCTGGTCCGGATTTCCGTTGATTCTTCATCTTCGTCGAAGACCATACCGAACTTGGTGGCGACAAACGCCTGGCCGTCCCGCTGCGCCAGCGCCCGGCCGACGAGTTCTTCATTGTGGCCCCTGCCATAAGAACTGGCGGTGTCGATCATCATGCCGAGGCTCATCGCCTCGACGATCGTCGCAACGCCATGTGCATCGTCCAACGCCTGGCCATAAGAACCTTCAATGACCATGGCGCCAAAACTGACCGCACCGACGGAGGGTCCGTTTTTTCCCAAGTTGCGTTGTTTCATCACGTGCTTCCCTCCGTTACGCCCGGTGAGGCTAAACGGTTGATTTGCGCCAACATATCCGCACTCAATGTGAGGTCCACGGCCGCCACATTCTCGTGCAAATACGCCAACCGGTCACTGCCTGGAATTGGAATGATGTCCGGCCCCTGGTGCAGCAGCCATGACAGCGCGAGTTGCGCGGGGGTTGCGCCGATTTCCCGGGCCAGGTCCGTCAGCGGCGCAAAACGGTCCCGGTTGGCTATCAGTTTTTCTCCAGCAAACTCCGGCATGGCCTGGCGAATATCACCTTCTGCCGGTTCGCTCATCACACCGGTCAAAAGGCCCCGCCCCAATGGTGCCCAGGCAACCAGCGAAATGCCCAATTCACGCAAACACGACAGCAGCTCCACCTCGGCTCCACGGCGCCACAGGGAATATTCATGCTCGACAGCGGCAATCGAATGGACGCCATGCGCCTGGCGCGTCTGCCCAGCGTCTGGGTTGCTCAGACCAAGATAGCCGACCTTGCCGGCGCCGACCGTTTCGGCCATGGCGCCGACGGTGTCCTCAATCGGAACGGCGGGGTCGACATAATGAAGATACAACAGGTCGATTGTCTCGACACCGAGCCTGCGGAGGCTGGCATCGATGGCCCTCGACACATAATCCGGCCTGCCATTGACCTTGAGCGTATAGCCCGTATCGGTCACGAAATCCGATCCATCTTCATTTTCCTCGAACACGATACCGCACTTGGTGGCGATGAAGGCCTTGCCGTCATGTTGCGCCAACGCCTGGCCAACGAGTTCTTCATTGTGGCCCCTGCCGTAGGAATCGGCGGTATCGATCATCATGCCGAGGGTCATCGCCTCGACGATCGTCAACACGGCTTGTGCATCAACCGGCTGGCCATAAACGCCCTCAAGGACCATGCCGCCAAAGCCGAGCGCGGCGACCGATGGCCCGTTTCTTCCCAAGTTGCGTTGTTTAATGGCACGCATCCCTAAACCTTCCACGATGCGCTATTCGCCATGTCAGGTGTTCAATACGGAGCTGGGAAACAGTGTTTCGACAGGGATTGGCTCGTCGATGAGCTTCTGGTCCGCGACGCGTCCGATGAAACGCTCCAAGTTCTTGCGATTGGCCGCAAGCCCCGATGGCCACAGGTCTGGCGCCATGGTCTCACACTGCGCTTCATACTCGTTGCGCGCAAAGGCCAGCTCGGAGAATCCCGGATCGTTGTAGTAACGCAGCGCCTGTCGTTTCGACTCTTCCCAATAGGCGATCATCTTCAGCGGCAGTTCGGGTTCTTCGTCAATCAGCGACTGCTGAAACACCAGCACATGCATCATCGGGTAGTAGCCGTGCTTCTTGAAATAAGCGATCGCTTCGCGCTTCGGGTCGGAGAACAGTCGTCGCCCCCGGTCGGGCCGCGCCAGTAAGGCCGGCGGCAGCGAAGGGTGAATGAATGCGTCTATTTCGCCGTCGACGAACATCTGCGGGACTTCCTTGCCCCCGCTAATGTACTCGATCGACAGTTCGTCCGGCGGCGTCCAAGGCAACGGTTCTTTGTGCTGGCAAACCCAATGGATCTCCTGCCATGGCACGCCGTACTCAAGCTTGAGATCCCCCAAAACAAGCACGGTCAACGTCGTCTGGAAGGACCGGATGCCGACCTTCTTGCCAATCAGGTCCCGGGGCTCCTCGATTCCAGAATCGATACTGACAAATATATGATTGTGGCTGAACAGCCGACGCGGAAAGACCGGCGTGGCAGTAAATGGCTCGCCGCGCGCCTTCAGCATGACGTAGGAGGCAAGCGAGAACTCGCCGATATCGAATTCCTTGCCGGGATATATTCTGTCGTGACGATCAACTCCATCCCGCCGGTCCGTGTCGCTCACGGCGACTTCAAGCGGTGTGATGTCATAGCCTTCCGGAGGTTGCACCGTTCCCATGTGAAACGGCATGTGCCGGGGGTATCGCTCCAGCGCCATCGTCAATCGTCTGCTCACCGTAACCTCCGTATCCCTGCTCGCGGGCCCGGATCATATGAGGCGAGGCCCGCGATGGCCAGCGACTGGTATCGTGATAGGTGCTTTGCCTGCAGCCTGCTCGGCGCTGCACAGGCAACCCAAAAGATTGGTCCGTGCAGATTCCCTTTTCGGTTGACCCGACCCCTCCGACTCCTATCATCGCGCTCGGTTAAACGAAGGTACAATCATGGCAAAATTTGGCGTCGGCCAAGCTCCAACGCGGCTTGAGGACCAGCGCTTTCTAACCGGCAACGGGACGTATACCAGCGATATAAACCTCGACGGTCAGGCTTACGGGGTCGTCGTACGGTCGCCCTATGCGCACGCGAATATCTCCGGTATCGACACCTCCGCGGCGAAAGCGGCTCCCGGTGTATTGGCCGTCTATACGGCCCACGACATCAAGGCTGCCGGGCTGAAGTCTCTTCCCTTCTTGTTGGTCTTCGATACGAATATCGACGGGTCGAAAGTGTTTTCGCCGACACGCGAGATCCTGGCCGTCGATGTGGTCCGGCATGTCGGCTATCCGGTCGCCTTCGTTGTCGCCGAGACCCATGGTCAGGCCCAGGACGCGGCGGAACTCGTCGATGTGTCCTATGAGCCGCTGCCATCCATCACCGCCACCAAACATGCAACCAATGCAGACTCACCCCAGGTCTGGGAAGGCGCGCCGAACAACGTTGCGTTAACATGGCAAATAGGGAATCGGGAAGCGACGGATGCGGCCTTCGAGAAGGCCGACCATATCGTCCGCGTCGAACTGGTCAACAACCGGGTGGTCGCCAATTCCATGGAGCCAAGGGCGGCAATCGGTGATTGGGACGGCAAGCGCTATACGCTGCATAGCCCGTCGCAGGGTGTCCACCTAACGCAGAGCGCCCTATCCGACGTGCTTGGAATCGAAAAAGAAGAGCTCCGCGTCGTAACCCCAGACGTCGGCGGCAGTTTCGGCATGAAGACCATGACCTATCCGGAGCCGCCGCTGGTCCTGTTTGCGGCGCGCGACCTCAATCGGCCGGTCAAATGGACGAGTGAGCGGACGGAGGCGTTCGTGTCCGACAATCAGGGCCGCGATCAGATAAACCGTGGGGAACTGGCGCTCGACGCCGACGGACGGTTTCTCGCTATTCGCGTGCGCTCGATCGGCAATCTCGGCGCCCACTATTCGTCTTTTGCGATGTATATGCCCACGAGTGGCGGCGCAGGGTTGCTGAGCGGCGCCTACACGGTTCCGGCCGTCCATGCCGAAGTCACTGGCGTCTTTACACACACGGTCCAGATGGACGCTTATCGCGGCGCCGGACGGCCGCCGCCGATTTACTTCGTCGAGCGCTTGGTCGACGCCGCGGCGCGCCAGCTCAACATCGATCCGGCGGATTTGCGGCGGCGTAACCTGATTCCCAGGGAAGCCATGCCCTATGCCGCTGCGATACGGAACATCTACGACGATGGCGATTTTCCACGGATGATGGAAGCGGCGCTGAATCATGCCGATTACAAGGGGTTTGCTGCGCGACGGGAAAAGAGTCGTGATGCGGGCAAGTTGCGCGGATTTGGCTTCGCCTACTACCTCGAGAACTGCGGCAACGGCAACGAAACGGCCGCCGTTAGCGTTGACGATAAAGGCGACGTGAAGGTCGTCATCGGTACCCAGGCGATCGGTCAGGGTATAGCGACCGGCTACGCTCAGGTCGTCGCCGAACAGCTCGGTGTCGACAACGACCGTGTCACCACGATTCAGGGTGACACGGATTTGATCGCAACCGGTCATGGTACCGGCGGTTCGAAATCGATGCCGGTTGGCGGCGTTGCCTGTCAACGCGCGGCATTGGCCTTGATCGAGAACGGCAAGCGGATTGCGGCCGAGGTGTTGGAAGCGTCGGCAGCCGACATAGAATTTGCCGACGGCATGTTCAGCGTTGTCGGCACCGACCGCCGCGCTGGCCTTGCCCAGGTCGCCGAGGCCGCGGCCGATCCGAAGTTTGCAACTGAGGGAGAGGATACCGGATTATCAGGAGTCGGCGAATTTGAAGTAGAAGCATACACCTACCCCAACGGCTGTTACGTCTGCGAGGTTGAAATCGACCGGGATACCGGCGCCCTCGAGATCGTAAAGTTCGTTGCCGTCGATGATATTGGAACCGTCGTCAATCCACTTCTCGCGAGTGGTCAAGTCATCGGTGGACTCATCCAGGGTATCGGCCAGGCGGTGCATGAGAGCTGCATCTACGACCCTGAGAGCGGGCAGCTCTTGACCGGCTCCTACATGGACTATCGCATGCCGCGGGCCGACGATGTTCCGTCCATCGAGCTGAATTTCATCGAGGATTACCCCTGTAAGACCAACCCGATGGGGGTGAAGGGCTGTGGCGAGGTTGGCAGCATTGGCGCCCCGCCCACTGTCGTCAACGCGGTCCTCGACGCCCTGTCGGAGTTCAACGTTTCGAACATCGACATGCCGGTAACGCAGGAGAAAATCTGGCGCCTGATGAACGGAAACGCGTGAGCGATATCCGGTCATAGCCTGGAGCCGATACAACCGAGCTGAGCCAGCGAGCCCCGATAAACGCGTTACCGTCGGCTCCAACTTCACCGCAACGTGCTAAGTTGTCGAGCACTGCCCGAATCGAATAGCGGGCCATCCATGTCAATAAACTATGGGGGAATCATGCCATCCGAACTGTTCGAAGCGGGCCTGGAGGTCCGCAAGCAGGTGCTGGGAGAAGACTATGTCGAGCGGGCGCTTGCCAATGCCAACGACTTCACCATGGCCCTGCAAGAGTTTGCCACCGAAGTTGCGTGGGGCCGCGTTTGGAGCAAGAGTTCGCTGTCGCGCAAGCAGATAAGCCTCAACAATCTTTGCATGCTGGCGGCACTCAACCGGGCGCCGGAGTTCGAGCTTCATTTCCGCGGTGCACTGCGTAATGGCTGCACGCTCGATGAGCTGTGCGACACGTTAGTGCAGATCGGCGCCTATTGCGGCGTGCCGGCCGGCGTCGAGGCCTTCCGTATCGCCAACAAGGTGCTGACGGAAGAGGGCATCGACATCGGTGAAGCGTAAGCCACACAGGGGCTCGGTTATCCGCGGCAGCTAGCTGCCGCGGCTGCGTTTGGACCAGGCCCCTTAGGCAGAGAACCTAACTGGCTCTCAGCCGGATTCTGTGCGTCATCGACTTTCGAAAAAGCGTCAGGTCGCCCCGCCGCCATTGCAAGCGATCATCTGGCCAGTCACATAACCGCCCTCTTCGGACGCCAGGAAGCCGCACAGCGCTGCAATGTGAAAAGGCTGGCCAACATGTCCAAGTGGAATTTCAGCGATCGTCTCGGCGCTGTGTTGACCTTCCGCAGCATCCGGATCGTCGGGCGCGATATAGCCCGGCGAAATCGTGTTGGCAGTGATACCGGAAGGACCAAACTCCAAAGCCAATGACTTGCTCAGCCCCCAAGCACCATGCTTTGCAACCGTGACTGGTGCACCCCCAATTCTCCCTTTGATCGAGTTCATGCCGGTGAAGTTGACGATGCGACCCCAACCTTGGGCAACCATGCCTGGCAGAAAGGCGCGCGACAATCGGAAGGCGGCGTTCAGATCGATGTCCATGACCCGCTGCCAATCTTCGTCGGTCGTCTCCAGGAAAGGCGCATGCGGCCGAATAGCCGCGTTATTCACAAGAATATCGACGGTCCCGAATCGCTCCAGCGCCCCTGCGCTCATACGGTCAATCGCCTTCGGATCGCCGACATCACCCATCGCGACCAGGCCCTCTACGCCTAACGCTTCGGCTTCTGCAACCACGGCCTGGCACGCCTTGCTGTCCTGCGATCCGTTGACGATCACGTTGTTCCCGCGCTTGGCCAACTCAAGAACGATGGCGCGTCCGATCTTTCGGCCCGAGCCGCTCACAAATGCAGTTCTCGTGCTCGCATTCATCATTCAATTCTCCCCTTGCTATCCTCAAT
Source organism: Alphaproteobacteria bacterium (assembly GCA_965217615.1). GTDB lineage: Bacteria > Pseudomonadota > Alphaproteobacteria > UBA8366 > CAVOAK01 > CAVOAK01. The sequence goes on along the minus strand of CBDCIT010000050.1, from coordinate 44,223 downwards.
ACTTCCAGTCCGGCTGGCGTCCGCCAATGTAATATATTCAGATCGCCGGCGGCAGAAGGACAAAGGGAGGCATCTCATCAAACAACGTAATTTAGGAATAAACGGACCTTCCGTCGCCGCAGTCAGTTTTGGCGCCATGGTCCTTGAAGGGTTTTATGGCCCGTCGGACGAAGTACAGGGCATTGCGACGATCGTCGAGGCGATGAGTCTCGGCATGATGATCGACACCGCTGATATCTATGGCAAGGGCCGCAACGAAGAGATTGTTGGTCGGGCGCTGGCACAGCACGACGGCAAGGCGTTCGTTGCCACCAAATTCGGCGTGGTGTTCGACGAAAATGAAGAGGGGACGGAAATCCGGACCAGATGGGGCCATCGACTCAGGGTCAATGGCCGACCGGACTATGCGTCGAGAGCCATCGAGGGCAGCCTTCGCAGGCTCGGTGTCGACACCATCGACCTGCTGTATCTTCATCCTGACCCGACAATTCCGATCGAGGACAGCGTCGGCGCTATGGCCGAAGCGGTCGGCGCCGGCAAGGTCACCCGTCTCGGTCTCAGCAACGCAGACGCTGAACAAGTGCACCGAGCGCATGGCGTCCATCCGATGGCAGCCGTCCAGCACGAGTACTCCCTGCTGCACCGCGAGCCCGAGGCGGAACTGCTGCCCTGCTTGCGCGAATTCGGTATTTCGCTGGTTGCCTGGGCACCGTTGGGGCGGGGCTTTCTGGCTGGCGCAATGGACGAACCGGCGGAAGATAATATCCGCCGGAACATCCCACAGTTTACCGGGGAAAACCTGAAGACCAACCGTGAACGCTTTGCGCCGCTGCTGGACCTGGCGCGCGAAGTCGGCGTAACTCGGGCGCAACTAGCGCTGTCATGGCTGCTGCATCAGGGGCCGGACATCATTCCAATTCCAGGCAGCGACCGGTTGTCCCATCTGCAGGAGAATGCGGCAGCCGCGGATGTCCCATTGAGCGAGGACATGCTGGCGCAGATCGAGCGTTTAGCGCCACCAGGCGTTACGGCGGGGGGAACGCCGCCGTAGCCCGCGCCTAATGTCCACTTTTTGCCAAACGCGGACATAAATTCGGTTGCAATGTGTCGCTGAGCTATCAGAGCTTGACCGTACTCTATCAAGCGCTCGGCCAAACTGGATGGTGAAGGTCGATCACGTAGGCGTGTGAGTGTCGCACGTCTGCGTGCTCGTGCGGGTGGCGGTGCGGTTCTGGTCCTTCCCAACCCTCGTGCATATGTTGATGGTGCTCGTCGTGAACGTGCAGATGTTCGTGCTCCATTGTCGAATGTAGGTGTTCCAGTTCAACGGGATCATACGCCGGCCATTGAACCAGCGCAGTGACTGTCGCGATCAAAGCCACAATTGCCAGGACCGTGAATGCTGTCGACGGGTCAAATGCGGTGCCGAGCCACCCGGCCAGCGGGTAGGCGACCAACCAACACCCGTGCGATAGCGCAAACTGCGCGGAATATACCGCTGGCCGATCCGCTTGGTGGGCCGAACGTCTGAGAAGTCTCCCGGCTGGCGTCTGAATGAACGACGAGCCGGCCCCAAGGATAAACCAAACTGAAAGAAGCGCCGGAAGGCTCGGTACTGTGAGGCCGAGAAGCAGGCCACCTCCAAGCAGCACGCCACCAACAAGCATGACTGGCCGGTCAGGCTGATTATCAAGGAGACGCGGCAGAAGAAGGGCGACGAGCATCGACCCCGCCCCGGCCGCAGCGAATGCCAGCGCGGTATCGCTCTCCGTCCCACCCAGCCGATCGCGGACGTAGACCACAGTGTTGACGATCACCATGGCACCGGCGGCGGCAACCGCAAGTGAAAGAGCCAGAAGTCCCCGCAACCTAGGTGTATTTAGGTAGGTCCTGATCCCGTATGTCAGATTATGCCACACGCCCGCCACGCGTTCTTGCTGTTTCGGTGCAGGCAAGATCACCGAAAAAACCAGAAATGCGGACGCCAGAAAGGCAACGCAGTTGGCGGCAAACAGTGCGTCGTAACTAACTAAAAGGAGTACAGCGGCGGCAAGGGTCGGGCTCAGAAGGTTTTCCAGATCGTATGCGAGCCGGGAGAGCGACAGCGCCCGCGTGTATTGCGCCTCGTCAGGCAGAATATCCGGAATCGTCGCTTGAAAGGTCGGCGTAAAGCCTGCTGAGCAGGCGTTCAACAGAAAAATCAGGATGTATATCTGCCAAATTTCGGATACGAACGGCAAGCAGATGACAAAACCAGCACGCGCGACGTCGAGCGCAATGAGAAGCCGTCTGCGCGGCAAGCGATCTGCGAATCCACCAACAATCGGTGCAATGCCGACGTAGGCGACCATCTTGAGGGCGAGCGCTGTGCCAAGGACAGCGCCGGCGCTACGTCCGGCTAAGTCATAGGCCAGAAGTGCAAGCGCGATTGTTGATAGGCCGGTGCCGGCCAAGGAGATCACCTGGGCGGCGAACAATCGCCGGTATGTGCGGTTCAAAAGCGGCGACATCATTGCCGGAGGATACCAAGCTTTCCTCGAAGCCGTTAGAAATTCAAAACCTTGAGAATATTCCGACGTTCCGCCGAAACTGCCGCAAGCGTACGTGGAACGATTTGATAGTGACTCCCAGTTGCCGACTACAGTCGACATCCCCCGGGTCGGACTTTGTTATCAAGATATCCGAGCGCTCAACTGACGACTGAGAATTGACTTAGAGAGGGAGCTACGATTCGTCCCGGATCACGACCTGCTCTGGACGATACCGCCGCTAACTGTTGGAATACTGGAAATCCACCTTGAGCAGAGGAACCGCCGCCATGCCGATTATCGATTCCCAAGTCCATGTCTATGCCGCCAACACACCGGAGCGCCCCTGGTTCAAGGTGCCGCCCTGGCCCGACCATGTCACCGGCGACGAAATGGTGGCGGCGATGGATGCGCTCGGCGTCGACGGGGCAATCTTTGTATCCGCATTTTCCATGTACCGGTACGACGCCAGCTATGCGGTCGAGGTGCAAAACGCCCATCCGGGACGGTTCGCCCTCGTCAAGCCGGTCGATCCGACAGATCCGGCGGTCGCCGAGGTGATTTCCGAGTGGAAGAACACGGCGGGTACGGTCGGCATTCGCATCATGTACGAAGAAGAGGCGGGATTGGAACCGGGCGACCCCGGCGTCGATCTGATCCTGCGCGAAGCCGTACGGCACGACTTCCCGGTCAACATACTGTGTTGGGAAAACCTGGATGCTACTATCACCTTGGTCGATCGCCATCCCGACACCCGCTTCGTCATCGATCATCTGGGCATTCTGCCGCCGATGTATCGATCAGACAGCTCAGACACCTGGATCGACCTGCCGAAAGTGCTAGAGCTCGCCAGCCGGGCGAACGCGGTGATCAAGGTCAGCGGCGCCTGCACCCTCTCCCATGCTGGCTACCCCTACCCGGACATCTGGGACCCTCTCGCCCGTGTTTTCGACGCCTGGGGTCTTGAGCGCTGCCTATGGGGCACTGACTGGACCCGTACCTTTTCGTCCGTCAACTTCGAACAGGCCGTCGAACCGTTCCGCCTCACCGATCGCCTAACCGAAGGCGAGCGGGCGATGTTGATGGGTGGCGCATGCGCCAAAACCTACGGCTGGAAGCCGGCGCACACGGGACCTTAGTCGACTTGGTCGCGTGGCGCCGCCGCATCACTCCTATGATGCGTCTCGTTACGCTCGCCGCACGGTGTCAGCGCCAACCCCTTCGCCGCCCGGCGTCGTCTTCGCGCGCTGGAAGGCCGCGATCGCCGCGCTGGAGAAGTCCGCGTCGGGCACCGGCTCGACCTCGAAATGGCCGTAGTCGTCTTTGCCCCGCACAAGCGTCGCGGAATCGACGGCAAACTTGGGATTGTGCGCCGCCGTTGTCATGTAAGTGATCGAAATGCCCAGGCGATGAGCGCCGGACCGGTTGGGACCGGAGCCATGCACCGTGCAGTGATGATGCAGCGAGGCCTCTCCGGCGTCCGGCACGAGGTCGACGAACGCGTCCTCTTCGGCGTCGAGCGCCGCCTGCCAACCGGTCTCCGTCAAAGTACCCGCGGGCTTTTCGCCGACCTCCGACAGCGCTAGCGGAATGACCTCGCCCAGGTGCGAGCGCGGCAACACGCGCAGACAACCGTTCTCGGTCGTCGTCGGCCTCAGGGCAAGCCACACATGGATGACGTCATCATGCGGCTCTACGAAATTGACGCAGGCATCCTGATGATAACCCACGCGGCCCGTGCTGTTGGCCGCCTTGCCAAAGAACCCGGATGACCAACAGAGAATGTTTGGGCCGATCAGGTCCTCGGCGATGTCGAGCATACGCGGATTGCGGACGACGCCCGCAAGCCAGCCGGCCAGCAAATGCGTCTTGAAGCGCTGCTCCTGCCCGAGGAGTTCCACCGCCGATTTCTGAAATTGGGTGTAGGCGCGGTAAAGGTTGTCTGCCTCCGCTCGCTCATAGATACGAAGCGGCGCGTAATAGCCCTCGTCGCGAAATGCTTTGATGGCTTCAGGTGTTAGCGCCTTTCCGGAGATCGAAGGATGTCGGCCCCTGGGTAGGGCTGACGCCGGGACGGGACCAGTCCGGCGAGCGAGATATCGTCGGCGCCATCACGAAGTGTGGCGACGCCGGTCTGCGCTCGGCGCTCTATCAAGCTGCCACGGTGATGCTGAACCGCACTACCGGCCCGAACTGGCTGAAGGCCTGGGCTCTACGTCTGGCGAAGCTCCGTGGCAAGAAGCGTGCGACCGTTGCCTTGGCTCGCCGTATCGGCGTGGCGCTTCACCGGATGTGGCGGGACGGCACCGAGTTCCGCTTTACGCGCGAGGAGGCGATGGCGCTCCAGACAGTATAGGCGCGGCTGCATCCCACCGGCAATCAGCAACGAGAGGAGGAAAGAGCCGCTCTTGAAGGTGGCGATCCAGCGGTGTCCCCTCGCTGGGACGCGGTTCCCGATGATGCACGTTGTGATCCTTGTTTGCCGCATCGCCTCTTTGCGGTCGAGCACGCCCCACAGATTGACACTCGGGAATCGTCTTGGACCAGGCATTCAGTTGGCAGCCGCTGCGCTGACCACGGACGGAAGCGAGAGCCTGGCGACGGAGACATCCGGGATCCCGCTTCCTTCTCTGTGACGCGCCAGGTCAGTTAGCCGCTTCTGCCAAGGCGACCACCCATGTTGATCATGCCTGGGACGACAATCGGGCGCAGGCGACGGTGCTTCATGTTCAAGAGACCGTGCCAGGCCGGAAGATCGTGAAGATCTGTGTTTGACTTCAACTGCCCCATTACGGAAGGATCACGTCAAATCAATAAGTTAGCGCGCCGATCGACGTCCAACCTATGCGCCGATCAACACCCGCCACAGATCACTCCGCAGCGTTCTCGCCCAATTGAGAACGAGAGCCGTGACCGCACACAGGATCAGCAGGAAGAGATTGAAGGTCAGGCTCGCGGGCGGCATCTCCTTACACCCCGGAAGGGCTGAAATCGGCACCCACGTCGTACATCAGCGCAAAGCTGAACCTTTAGTCTCCGGTGTTGCCCAGTGCAGCCACGGCGCAGGCATATTCCTCAAGCGCCCGCTGGCCTTTCGGCGTCAGAGTATAGATGCCGCGCGGCGTTTGGGCAGCACGTTCGAACCAGCCGTAGTGATCCGCGGACATGATGGCCCGTGCCCTTTCGACCCCGGTCTGTATGGCGAGGTCCGAGGCTTTAGAAGGACCATGGTGGTGGAGATGCATGGCGCAGCGCAGTGCATCCTGTCGGTAAGCGGTCACAATCTTGCGCCGGTTGACACCGCCCTGGTTGGGATCACCCACCCGCTGCTGGAACTCCCGCAGCAAGCGTTCAGCCGCTTGCTTGCGTCTCCGCGGCCGGTAAGGCGCCGGGTCGAGAAACGCCTCTACCAAAGGCGCGGGTTCCAGCCGCACTGTCAGGAGGCCGAGGCCAAGCCGTCGGCACAGGGCCAGCGCGTCCCTTTGCTGGACGCCGCGGTTCGAGAACGTCGGTACCGCCAGATAGACGTTGTCGGAGAAACCCTGCCGGGCGATCCCTTGAAAAACCACAACCAGGGAAAAGGCAACTTTGAGTTCGACGATGACGGGCGGCTCGTGGCCGCGCATCGCCACGACATCGCAGCCGTCAACCTCTGCCTTCACCAAATAGCCCCGCGCCTCGAGAAACGACTTTATCGGTGGATACAGGTCCTGTTCACGAATGACTCTCGGTCCAGGAATCGCACTTCTTCGCCATTCGACAGGATCACGTCAAATCAATAAGTTAGCGTGCCGATCAGCATCCAACCTGCGCGCCGATCAACACTGAGTCCCCAATCTCGCAGTCGGACGTTAACCATCCCTTGACGCCATCTTCGGTGACGATGGCCCGGTAGACGTCTGACGGCGCGGACCCGAACATAATCTCAGCCTCGTAGCTCTTCAGTTCGGTCGCCGCGGCGGAGACTTGTGCGAGTGTCATAATCTTTCCTCACAGCCCCTAGCTTGCCTTCAACTCCTTGACGCGGCGCTCGACTTCCTTACGACGCGCCTCGCGGGGCAGCGGCAGGGTGTCCAGCACAATGTCTGCAACGTTGCGCCCGAATTTCCCACGGAACTTGGCGTCGTCCTCATCACTGCCCTTTTGCGGCAGATCGACAATGACATCGCAGGAGATCGTGTGGATCAGCCCGTCGTCCTGCTTCTTCACTCGCGTCGGGCTTTTACCTTTTTTCACGTTGTTGATGGAGCTGCGGACGAGTTGGCGCAGCATTGCGACGCCCGCGTCGGTCTTGCCCAAATGCTCAAGCTTGCGCTTAGCGACCGGACCCTGCGCGACAAGCGCCTCGTAGTCGCCCGGATGTCTTTGTCCCTCTTCATAGCTGCGTTCGTATTTGGTTTGTCCCATATAATCAATTGTGTTGTGTCCGCACTTCTTAGGATCGCCACGTCCCTCGGAATCCAGTTCGTCGCTATAGTGCCGCCAAGCGCAAATTTTGCAGTGCGTATCGTCGACCGGCACCGTCCAAGTGGTGATCGCGACTCTTGGGAAAAACTTCTCACGATCCGGATTTTGATAAATATCAGCCGGCTGAGAGAAATTCGGCAAAAACAACTCGTTCAATCGAACCCAGACAAAGTTCTCCCAACGGCGGGTGTTGGTCACAAATAGTCCCGTGTTGTCCGGCAGTTTTCTCCATTCCGCCCGCGAGAAGGCGCCCCAGGACTCATAGAACTGCGGGCCTGTCATGCGCGTGTGCAGGAAGACGCTGTGAAACGGGTCCATGGGCTGCTCCTGGACCTGCAGCCAATTGCAGTCCATGTCGATCTCATAGGGAACCGTCAGATTGCCTTCGACCTCCATCGTGTCATAGAACGGGAACTCCGGCTTTTCGTCCGGCGGTCCCATATAGGCGAACACCAGTCCCTTGTATTCGAGCGCCGAATAGGCGCCATGATGCAGGTTGTTCTTGATCGGGCTGTCTTCGGGCTCACCCGGCGTCTCCAAGATGCGGCCATCCACATCGAACAGCCAACCGTGATAGCAACAACGGATGCCATGCTCCGCGATCACCCCGTATTCGAGTGACGTGCGGCGATGGCTGCACTGCCGATGCAAGATACCGACGTTGCCCGACAGGTCGCGGAAGGCGACAAGATCCTCGTCCATGATGCGGATCGCTAAAGGCAAATCGGTCAATCGATCCGACATACAGACCGGCTGCCAGAAGCGCCTGAGATACTCGCCGCCCGGCGTGCCGGGACCAACGTGAGTCAAATTTGGATCGTCGTCGGCATCACCAATCCGGTGGTAGCCGTTATATGCAGAGGCCAGCTGTTCTTTGGAAGCACCTACGGCCATCGTCCCCTCCCCGTCCGTCACTGCATGGGCAACAGACCCGCCTACATCATGGCATCAATCAGCTTGTTCTGAAAATGGTGAACCAGGCGCTCCCAGTAGGGCGAAAACAGCACCTGATTGGCCACCGGAGAGAGTCTGGCAACCTGCTGGGTCTGCATAAGATCGTAATCCTCGTTGCGAACCCCATCCAAACCTTCGATCGTCCGCGACTTGCCGAACCAACGGTCGACGCACTTTTCGCGCGCCTCGGCATACTCTGACGAGGTGGCGGCATCGCCAACGAAGAACCAAGCCATTTTGGCTTCGGTCCGGTCGGGCCCGAGCGGCGTGTAGATGACCGGCGCGAAGTGGTCAGCCGGCATCGTCATTGTTGTGTTGGGAAAGACATGCGTCGACAGCTCGCGCCGCTGGTTTTCCGGCGGTCCCGGTATCAGCGGAAATTTGAGCTTCCGCTTGCGCCGGTTTGCTGCAGGCGTGATGTTGGCCATATAGTAGCTGTCCGTTTGATCCTCGTATGTCAACTCGTCGTCCTTGAAGAAATAGCAAGCGGACTGGCGATGGAGGGCGGCGCTTTGGTTGCTGAAAATTGGGAGGTACGCAAGCCGGCGATCCGATCCGCCACGGGCCTTGTTGCAGCACAGAATACCGTTGCCGCCGGCGTTGGCGCGAACGTTCTTGCGCAGGGCGGCAACGCGGTGGATGCGGCGGTTTCGACGGCTTTCGCGCTGGGCTGCTGCGAGCCGTGGATGAGCGGTATCGGCGGTGGCGGCTATATGGTCATCTACATGGCGGGGGAGAAGACCGTATCGGTCGTCGATTTCTCGATGGTCGCACCAAAACTCCTCGATCCGGCTCGCTATCCCCTCGTCGGCGGGACGGCGCCGGGGTTCTTTTCTTGGCCTGCCGTCCAAGACGATCGAAATCTCAAGGGATACGAATCGATCTGCGTTCCGGGTGCCGTAGATGGCCTCGGTCTGGCACTGGAAAGTTTTGGCAGAATCTCCTTCTCCGACGCGCTGCAACCAGCGATCGCGTTGGCCGAGGAAGGGTTGCCGGTTGACTGGTACGCGAGCCATACGATTACGACGTCTGCGGCTGAGTTGGCTGAGTTTCGGGCCAGCAGGAATGTCTTCCTGCCGCAGGGCTATCCGCCGGTCGTGGATGCACCGCCGCTAGACCAGTCGGCTCTCGTCGAAACCATGCGCCAGCTCGCCAAGCGCGGGCGGCGAGACTTTTACGAAGGCGAATTGGCGCGCTCGATCATTGCGGACCTGCAGTCCGGCGGTAGCGTATTAACGTTGGACGATCTCCAAGACTATCGCGCCCAAACCGTCCCACCGATATCGCTTGAGTATCGCGGCACTGATTTCTACGTCCCTAATGGTCTCTGCGCTGGGCCCACATTGGTGCACACGATGCAAGAGCTGAGCGGCTCTGAGATCAACGGCTTGCCGTCGCCGGGCGCCGACGCCTATGCGAGGTACGCAGAGGCCCTGTGTTCTGCATATGCCGGACGATTTTCAGATATGGGGCATGGTGGTTCGGAGCGTAGGCCGAACTGCACCACGCATCTCAGCGTTATCGACGAGCAGGGCAATATGGTGGCGCTGACGAACACATTACTTGCCTATTTTGGCTCGAAGGTCATGCTGCCCGGCTCTGGCGTTCTCATGAATAACGCGGTTATGTGGTTCGACCCGCAACCGGGCGGTTCCAACTCGATTGCGCCAGGTGTGCGGCCGTTGACGAACATGTGCCCGCTGATCGCGACGCGAAATGACCGGGGCTGGTTTGCGGCCGGTGCTTCCGGCGGTCGGCATATCGTTGCGGCGGTCGCCCAACTGGCCTGGTTCATCGTCGATTACGGGTTAGACCTGGAGCAGGCGATACACCTTCCACGGATTGACGTTACCGGCCCGGACGCGGTCGTCTGCGACACGCGGTTGCCGAAGGAGGTGGTGTCCGCGATCGCCAAACGGGTTGCGGTTTCGAGTGCTCCTGCCGGCGTCTATCCGGTCGACTTTGCCAGCCCCAACGCGGTCATGCACGATCAGAAAACCGGTGAAAATGTCGGTGCGACATATCCCTTTTCGCCGTGGTCGGGCGTCGTCGCAGCCGGGCGATAACTGAGGTGCGTCAGACAAGACACGCGCTTAGTCGAGCGGCGGTGTCAGCGTTGGGAATGCCTCATCGAACGATAGGTCGATCGCCAATAGGGCGCGATCTTCAGCAAGCATCGCGCGGCCGCCGAGACGCTGTCGAGGTCGCTGTCGGACCAGGCCGCTCAACTGCGCAACGCCCTGAGGCGATCGCGGCGCCAGAAGACTGCGATCAAGTCCCTGTCCAGGGAGAACGCCCGGCTGCGCAAGGCCGCGAAGACGTCGCGGAGTCGGATCGAGACGCTGGAAGCGCAGCTTGCCAGGCTTCGTGCGACCGGCGCGGTGCTGTCCAAGGCGCTGTTCGGGCGAAAGAGCGAGCAGCAGGAGAGGCCGCGCTCGGAACGCCCGCGCGGCCAACAGCCCGGCGCCGCCGGCCATGGCCGCACCCAGCGGCCCGGGCTCAAGGAGCGCATGGAAGAGCTCAACCCGCCGGAGGATGCGCGGGTGTGCTCTTGTTGCGGACAGCCCTATGCGCCAAACGGTGCCGAGGAATCCACCATCGTCGAGAGCGAGATCCGAGCCCACACACGCAGGATCGTCCGTCCCCGCTGGCGCCGGAGCTGTGACTGCGCGTCCTCGCCCCTGGAAGTGTCGGCGCCTCCGGTGCCGCGGCTGTTCGACAACACGCTCTACGGGATCAGCGTGTGGGCGTGTTTCCTGTTCGAGCGCTATGGCTGCTTCCGCCCGCTCAACAGGGTTGGGGCGTGGCTGTCTGATCGGGGGCTGCTGATCTCGCCCGGGACGCTGGCCGACAGTGTGCCCCGCTTCGTGCCGCTGTTCGAGCCGCTGGCCGATGCGATCCTCGCGCACCAGAACAAAACGGCTCTGCGCCATGTCGACGAGACCACATGGCGCGTCCAGGCGTTTCGCGAGACCGGCCGTTCGAGCCGGGCCTGGCTCTGGACCTCGGTCAGCAGTGACGCAGTCTACTTCCATATCGATCCGAGCCGCAGTGCCGAGGCGGCGGAGAAGCTGTTCGCCGAGGCCCTCCTCCACACGGTCATCGTCTGCGACCGCTACAGCGCATACAAGAAGCTGGCGCGCCTGCTCGGCGGCCTGGTGACCCTCGCGTGGTGCTGGAGCCACATGCGGCGGGATTTTATCGACTGCGCGGCCGGCCAGGTGCGGCTGACGGAATGGTGCAAACGATGGATCGAGCGGATCGCATCGATCTACCGCCTGAACGAGGCGCGGCTGGCTCATTACGATCCCGGGCTCAAGCGCCAGACGCCGATGTTCGACGCAGCCCAGGATGCGCTGAAGGAGGCGCTCGACGGTCTGTTCTCACACGCCGAACGAGAGCTCGCCGGGCTGCCGGACAAGGCACGGGAGGGCAAGACGCTGCGCTCACTTGTCAATCATCGCGATGGGCTGAGCGTCTTCCTCGACCGTCCGGAGGTGCCGATGAACAATAATCGCGCTTATTCCGTTAACGGAATAAGCCCTGTTATCCCGGATCATGGATTATTCCGGAATCGTCGCGGGACCCGCCAGTTCACGCACCATCGAGCGCAAGATGCCGGAATAATCACAAGCTGTTCAGGAACGCCAGGACATTGTCTTGGGGTTCGTACCTTCTCATTGGGGTCCCGGCAGGGGTCGTTCTGGCCATTGCCCGCTCCTTCAGTTCGAGATCGGCATGCAGATAGATGTAGGTGGTCTCGACGGATTCATGCCCGAGCCACAACGCGATGGTTGCACGGTCTACGCCGTTGTGAAGCAGTTCCATGGCGGCGCTGTGCCGCAGGCTATGGGGCGTGACCCGTTTGTCCGCCAGCGACGGGCAGGCCGCCCGCGCGACATCCAGGTTCCGAGCCAGGAGATAGTCGAAACTGTCATGCGTGAGCGGCCTGCTGCGCTGGTTCGGGAAGACCGGGTCATAGGGCTCGCCGCCGCGCTCTTTCAACCACGCGCGGAGGGCCGCGACCGAGTCCCGGCGCAGCGGGATCGAGCGCTCCTTCCGCCCCTTGCCGCGACAGCGGACATGAGCGCCGTCACCAAGGCGGACATCGACGCGGCGCAGGGCGATGATCTCTGAGCTCCGCATTGCGGTCTGCAGCGCCACCAACAGCAAGCAGTAGTCGCGTCGCCCGACCCAGATGGTCCGATCCGGTGCCCGCAGGAGAGCCTCGCTCTCCGCGCGATTGAGGAAGTCGACCTCTCGTCGGGTAGAGCGTTTGGTCGGTATGGCCAGGACCCGCTTAGCCAGGGCTGCATGGTGCGGCTCGTGCAGGGCGACATAAGCGAACAGAGACCGGTTTGCAGACAGGCGGGCATTACGGGTACGGACGTCGTTGCCGCGCTCGTGCTCAAGATGATTGAGAAAGTCGCCGATGAAGTCGGCGTCGAGATCCTCGAAAGACAGGTCCTGTGGCGGCTTGCCGAGGACCTTGTTGGCATAGTTGACGAGCAGCCGGAACGTGTCGCGGTAGCTGGCGATAGTGTTGGGGCTAACCTGACGTTGCTGCATGAGGTACCTGGAGAAGAACAGGGCCAGCAACTTGGCAAAGTCGGCGATCGCACTCATGAGCTGTGCCTCCCCTGCCGTTCGTCAAGACGCCGGGCGGCAAGCGCCATGAGTTCGGGAACTGCGGTGAGATACCAATAGGAATCGGCAATGCAGCTATGGCCGAGCCAGGTGGAGAGACGTGGCAGGTGGCGGTCGATGTCAACGCCGTCGCGATACCACCGAATCAGAGTTCTTACGGAGAAGGTGTGACGCAGATCATGAAGGCGGGGTCCACGGGAAGCCGCAGGGTCCCGCAGACCGGTCTGATACGTCAGGGTCTTGAACGTCTTGCGGAAGTTTGCCTTGTCGATCCGCTTTGCGCGTTCGCTCAGGAAGAAGGCAGGAGATTGCGGACGAGGACAGCGTTCGTCCCGCCAGGCAGCGTAATCGCCCAAAGCCTGCACAGTCGTGCCGTGGCAGAGGTTGAGGCGCGACTTGCCGAACTTGCTCTCGCGGATGGTCAGGATGCCCTGCCGGAGATCGACATCATCGCGGTCGAGGCGGACCACTTCGCCGCTCCGCATGCCGGTCACCGCCAGCAGGCCCAGTATCGTTGAGCAGGTCCGCGGGCGGAGTTGCCCGGACAGATCACGTGCGGCGCCAATCAGGTCTTCGATCTCGACGTCACTGTAGATGTAGGGCTGGGGGCGCTGGCGCCGATAGGGCAGGAGCCGTTGAGGCGGCACCTCGTGGCGCGGATCGACCGCGTGAACATAGCGGGCGAACTGACGGACTTCCGATAGGCGGCGCGCCCGCCATTTCTGCTGGACGCCTTCCGGCTTGCTGGCCCACTCGAGCGCCAGCGCGGCGTTGATGAACGGGGCCTCGCGCTGCGCCAGAAACGCGATAAACTGGAATAGGAGTCCGCGCGTCATGAGCTTGGCCCCCAGGGAGCGGCGGAAGGCGAGATAGTCCTCACACAGGGTCCGAAGGCTTGTCATGCCGCACCTCCCGGCCACGCCGGGGCCAGGGGGCGAAGGGCGTCAAGATCGACCTTGGCATAGATCCGCGTGCTGTCGGGACTCTGGTGCCGCAGGATCTGCCCGATCTCCTCGAGCGAGGCTCCGTTGCGCAGCATTCTGGTTGCCAGTGAATGGCGAAGCAGATGGGCCGCGCCCCTGCCCGGACGTTCGATTCCGGCCTGTGCAAGCGCACGACGAACGATATGCCCAACCGCAGCCGATGACTGAAAGCCGTGAACAGGGGCATAACGTCCCACAAACAGACGGCGTGTCGCGCAGGTCGGTCGCCCACCCTGCAGATACGAGGCCATGGCTTCGCCGACCTCGTGGGGCAGCGGCAGAACATCGTGCCGGCCACCTTTGCCGGCTACGGTAATCTCGGCGTTGCTCCAGTCGACGTCGTCCAGGGTCAGGCGGACGACCTCGCAGGCCCGCAATCCGAGGAGCGCCAGCAACAGCAGAACACCGTAATCGCGCCGGCCGGTGACCGTCCCGCGGTCGCAACTGGCGAGCACCGCTTCGACCTGATCCGGCTCCAGCCCCTTGGGCAAGCTCGACAGGCGCCAGGTTCTGACCCCGGCTATTCCGTCGGCGATAGTCGTGGCCATGATCCCGGTCTGATACAGATACCTCGTGAAACTGCGCAAAGCCGCAACATGGACCCGTGTCGTCGCCGGGCTGAGGGTCTGGCAGGAGTGGAGAATGAATCCGTTGATGTCCTGGAGACCCAGAGACCCGAGATCAGCAGGCCCGGAGTCGAGACGATCACCGAGAAAGGCTCGAACGGTCGACAGGTAAGCCTGTACCGTGTTCAGGCTTGCGCCGCGTTCGCCGAAGAGGAAGCGCCCATACCGGTCTACGGTGTCCCCAACCGGGGCATCGTACGATGGTTCGGCCCCGATCTGCGCCAGACGTTCGGTCTCGCGTAGCCACGTCAACAGTTCCCGACCGTCGGACATGACGTTGGCCGTGTACTTGCCAAGGCGTGATCGGAAGCTACAAAACCGTTCGAGTTGCACCTCGTCCAGCGCCGGAAGGTCGAGCCCCTGATCCGCCAGCCAGCGGCTGAACTGGCCGACCAGTCGAAGCTTCCGGCGTCCGGTCCTCCGCGCGTAGCCCTGATGCGCGAGCCAATCCGCAAAATCATCAACATGGCTGGCGAGCGGGCCGGCATACAGCCGATCCCAGTCCGCTGCTGCCGAGGGAAAGAAGTTGGTTGTCGACATCTGTCTTCTCCTTTGCATACGCTGGCGAGCGAGCCAGCGGAGAAGACAGTTTGTGATTATTCCGGCATCTTGCACTCGATGGTGCGTGAACTGGCGGGTCCCGCGACGATTCCGGAATAATCCATGATCCGGGATAATCTCGCCGAAAGGGTGCTCAGAGGGCCAGCCATAGGAAGACGCCTGTCGTTCGGCTCCGACAGCGAGACCGGCGCTCGATTCACGGCGCTGATGTACTCCGTCGTCGGCACCCTCAACTTGAACGGCATCGACGTCCTGCGCTGGCTGGAGGACTGGCTGGCAGCGTGTGCGACAAACGGCCCTCGGCAGTTCTGCCGGTGCATCGGCTGGTTCAAGTCCGACGGTGGGCTCAAGGACATGATGGCCAGGGTCACCATGCTGGCCATGCACCGCGATGGCCTGGTCGCCCTGCCGCCACCGAAGCAGCGGCAGAGCCGACCCGGTCCGATCGTCTTCGGACCGGACACCGAGCCGCCGCTGTTCCCGGCCCCGACATCCCTCGACGAGATCCGCCCGCTCGACCTGCGCCCCGTCGTGCGCGGCACCCGGGAGAGCAAGCTCTGGAACGAGTTCGTCGCCCGCTACCACTATCTCGGCTACAAGACCCTGGTCGGCGCCCAGATGCGCTACGCCGTCCACGACCGCAACGGCTGGCCCGTCGCCATGCTCGGCTTCAGCACGGCCGCGTGGAGGCTCGCCCCGCGCGACAAGTTCATCGGATGGACGCCGCAACTGCGCGAGAAGAACCTCCCCCTTGTCGTCGACAACCCGAGGTTCCTCATTCTGCCTTGGATCAAGATCCCTAATCTCGGCTCGCACATCCTCGCCATCGTCCGCCGCCGCCTGCCCGACGACTGGGCAGAGCGCTACAACACGACCCCGGTGCTCATCGAGACCTTCGTCGAAACCCCGCGCCATACCGGCGCCGTCTACAATGCATCGGGCTGGATCCGTGTCGGAACCACCCAGGGCCGGGGACGATACGACCGACACACCAGACGCACCCAGCCGAAAAAGGACATCTGGCTTCGCACCCTCAGAAAAGACTGGAAGCGAACCCTCAACCGGTGAATCCACGTCGCCACCGGAGGGTTCGAGATGACTGCCTCAGTCATCTTGGGAGCTTGCCTGCCGCAGAAGCCGCCGGCCTCCACGGCACGACCGAATCCTTACCGGCAACGACCCCTCCTACCCTGCCACCTTTACCCTTTACCGTCAGACGTGCGCTGGAGTTTGATTCAATGTGTTCGCCAATCGTTTGCCAATCCGATGTCTTGGCAAATAGGCGGCAAATCAAAACGCCGCTAACCAGATGAGTTAGCGGCGTTTTATTTGGTTGCGGGGGTTGGATTTGAACCAACGACCTTCAGGTTATGAGTTTGAGATTATTGTCATGACACACATGCGCTGGAGTGCGCTCTAGTACGATAAACCGTAGTGTTTTTGCCCTTTCGAGTGCGCAGGGATGCGCTTCAATGCGCCTTGACTTGCTCTCTCTAGGTACCTATAAGGTGCCTGATATCCGATTGCAAGGGATAAAGCTCGGTGGCCAAAATCACCAAGCGGACTGTCGATGCACTGGCTGGCCAAGAGCGCGAGCGCGTTGTCTGGGACGACGACCTCAAGGGCTTCGGCGTGCGTGTTCATCCCTCCGGACGCAAGGTCTATATCGTCAAGACCCGCTATCGCGGCCGGGTGATAAAGATGACCATAGGCCCCCATGGCGCCGTTACCCCCTCCTATGCCCGCGTGCGCGCCGCCGAGATCATCACCGACGCGAGAGCGGGAAAGAACCCCGCGGGGCGCAATGCCGACGCGCCGACCATGATCGCGCTGGGGAAACGGTTCCTGAAGGAATATGTCTCCACCCATTGCAAGCCGAGCACGGCCGAGGAATACCGCCGCTCAGTCAAGCTGTTCATCGATCCCCGGATCGGCAGGTACCGGGTGCCTGATATTCAGAGGAGCGATATCGCGGCGCTCCACTACGATATGCGCGACACGCCCTATCAGGCCAACCGTACGCTTGGGGTTTTGTCCAAGATGTTCAATCTGGCGGAGCTGTGGGATCTCCGCCCCGACGGCTCGAACCCGTGCCGGCATGTAAAGCGATTCCGGGAGGAGAAGCGTGAGCGGTTTCTATCGGATGTCGAGTATCAACGTCTGGGCGCAGCCCTGAAAGATATCGAGGTGGACGGTTCGGAGACGGCCTCAGCCATCACCGCGGTGCGGTTGCTGATGCTGACCGGGTGCCGTCTATCGGAGATACAGAAGCTGCTCTGGGAGCATGTCGATCTGGAGGCGGGTGAGTTGCGCCTGCCCGACACCAAGACGGGCGCCAAGGTGGTGTATCTCGGCGATCCGGCGATCGCCGTCCTTGAGCGCATCGACAGGCGTGACGGCAACCCCTGGGTAATAGCGGGGCGCAAACCGGGAAGTCATCTTACTGACCTGCAACATCCCTGGCGGCGCATCCGCGCGCGCGCCGCGCTCGACGATGTACGAATTCATGACTTGAGGCATTCTTTTGCCAGCGGTGGTCTGCTGGTCGGCGAAGGGTTGCCCATGATCGGCAAGCTTCTCGGACATACCCAGGTCCAGACGACGGCGCGCTACGCCCATCTCGCCAACGATCCCGTCAAATCCGCCGCCAACCGGATCGCTGGTCGCATCGCCGAGATCGTGGGGTGATTCCAGAGCGCCATTTCGCTCTCAGCCCACCGGGATCACGACTCTGTTGACGCGCCCGCAGAACCCAGGCGCGGGAGCCAACTCGATCGCACTATTGATCTTGATGCTTTCGGCCTGTACAAAGCGCGCCGCGAAAGTGACTGTCAGATCGATCCGTGCGATCAGGCTGAAAGTCAGATCTGCCTGCCGATGGCAATTGATGTCCGGCTATTCTGGCATGGTCAAACAACTGCGTAACCTTTAGCTTTCTCGCATGCCCATTGTCGACTCGATCATTGAATTCGCAACCGCCGTACGGGAGGATCGGGCGGCGAATCCTCATGACGCGG
Source organism: Alphaproteobacteria bacterium (assembly GCA_965217615.1). GTDB lineage: Bacteria > Pseudomonadota > Alphaproteobacteria > UBA8366 > CAVOAK01 > CAVOAK01. Next base: position 26,440 of record CBDCIT010000050.1, on the reverse strand, counting down.
GTGACGGAACAGCCCTGGAGCTTCTGCTCGCACCGAGGTTCCAAACGCTGATTGAGGCGATTCTTCCCGAACTCATGGTCGCACCTCCGAACGTGCTGCCGGAGTACAGACGCCGTGGCGTTGGCCGCCCGGACATCGCCTTTATCCATCAAGGCAGCCCGGCACGGGCTTTCATTGAGCTTAAGCAACCCGACACCGCCATAGTTCCAGCGCAATTTACCGGTCACAATGCCGATCAGTTCGAACGGTTCTGCGAACTGCCTACCTGGGCGCTTTGCAATTTTCTTTCTATCCAGCTCTATCGTCGGAGCGAACCGGGTGCACGGGCAGAAATCTTGCCGCCCGCAGCGATTGACCCGGACACGCACGCGACTACTGCGGCCAGGCTGATCCGCAACCACGACCATGACGGCTTCGTGGCAGTCATTCAAACGCTGGCGATGACTCAGCCAATCGTGCCGGCAAACGCACAGGAAATCGCACAAGTTCTCGCACACGCCGCGCGCTTGGTACGTTCTGTAGTTGCAGCGCAGTGCCGGGAGGGCCTGGATGATGTCGTGTCGGACGTCCGGGCTGACTTTAACGAGACGCTGTTCGCACGCGCCGAAGCCGGCGGTTACGATCCCAAAGACGCGGACGCGCTTTTCTCAGCGGCATTTGCACAAACGCTGGTGTTCGGCCTGTTGCTCGCCCGCGAAGCGGGAGGTAACGAGGTTGGTCCCCATGCCTACGAACAGCTTGCAGATGCAACCTATCCGCTTCTACGCGGAACCTTGCGGGCACTAACCCTGGACGAAGTTTGCTCAATGCTTGGTGCGGCTTTCGACGTGACCGTCGACACCGTCAATTCCGTCGATCCGGCACTGTTGGAGCCGGTCAAAGGGCGTGATCCCGTGCTTTATCTGTATGAGGATTTCCTGCGCGTCTTCGATCCCGAGGCTGTAAAAAGATACGGGGTCTACTACACACCGCCCGAAGTCGTCCGACTCATAGTGGCGAAGGTCGACCACGCACTGCGCGAACACCTCGGCACCGAGGGTCTACTCGACGCAAACGTCAATCTTCTCGATCCCGCTTGCGGCACCGGCACTTTCCTGATTGCGGCCGCAAGCGCAGCGGCCGAGCAGGTCACAGCGAAGTTTGGCGAGGGTGCTATCGCGGCGGAAATCACGGCATTTGCGCAACGGATACACGGCTTCGAACTGTTGGTGGGGCCGTACACCGTCGCGCATTACCGGATGTTGCGAGAGATTGCCGGTCGCGGAGGTAATGTAGAACGGCTACCGATATTCCTAACCGACACGCTCGCCCCGCCAGCGGATACAGCAGGGTTGGAACCCCATCTCGCGTTTCTTAGCGCGCCAATGGTAGCTGAGCGCGAGGCGGCCGACTGTGTCAAGCGTGACGTACCGATCCTCGTTATAATGGGTAACCCGCCCTATAAACGCCTGCGTGCCGGAGAAGTCGCGCGGCTTATCGGCACTGACATGGACGCCCGTTGGGAAGACTTGAAACGGCCGGTCAGAGACGCCGGACATGGGCGATCTTTGAACGCATTCCCTGACCTGTACATCGCTTTCTACCGTTGGGCGCTGTGGCGTCTTTTCGAGGCCGAGGGCGCAGAAGGCCGAGGTATTCTCGCATTTATAACCAATCGCAATTTCCTTACCGGCCGCGGATTCGGCGGCTTACGCAAGATGTTACGCGAACGATTCGACCGTATCCGAATCATCGATTTTCGCGGCGATCGCCGCGGCGCCCGGCCCGCCACGGTCAAGCAAGACGAGAACGTTTTCAACATCGAAGTCGGCGTTTGCATTCTTATCGCAGAGGCTACCGGCGCGGCAACATCCAACGGTAAAGAAACGGTTGAATACGCGGATGTTTGGCGCGAAGGCGCGTTTAGTCGCGAGGAAAAGCTCGCCTTGGCGTGTGCCGTTGCTGCCGACCCGGCGCAGCTCGATTATCGGCCAGTCGGCGGTGACGGAATGGATCGCCTCAGGCCATTCGGATTTTCCGGAACCGATTGGCCGGCAATCGACGAACTGTTTACTTTCCGATCCAATGGGATTGTCACCTACCGCGATGCGTTTGCCTATGCGGTCACGAAAAACAAACTCCGGGACAGAATCGTCCGTTGGTTGGCTCTCAATCAATTTGATGCCGCCAAGGAGTTTAAGGAAACGCGCGACCGGAAAGCGGGTCCCGCTCATAGGAGCGTGTTCGATGAAGCAGCTATCCAACGCACTTCCTATCGCCCATTTGATATTCGTTTTCTCTATAACCAGCGAGAGTTTATCGATTTCCCGAAGCCGGATCTCCAAAACGCTTGGGGTGAACAAAACGTGGCCCTATTTGCCTGTGAGGACGGAACTGGGGACGGCCCGGCGGTCTGGTGCCATGGACTGATTCCAGATCAACATGCTTTCCGCGGCAGCTACGGCGGCTGGGTCTTTCCGTTTCGGAACCACGCGGTCGAGGGCATCGGCCACTATCTTCATCCCGCCCTCGTTTCCGGCATCTCGGCAGCCTACGGCGCCTCAATCGCGCCGCAAGAGATATTCGACACCATCCTTGCCCTACTTTCGGCGTCGACCTATACGACCCGCTTTGCCCACGACCTTGAGGACGATTTTCCACACGTTCCCTTTCCGGCTGACCCTGCCGTGTTCCAAACGGCAGCAGCGCTCGGCGCACGTATCCGCGCAGTGCAAACGCTCGCCGATGCGCCTGCCGAGCAGCAGTTCCGACAAGCGCGATTGGTGGGGAATGCCTCCGACCCTCACCTGGACATACCGGCGCCAAAACGCGCCTTCACTGGCGGCGGGAGTGAGGGAACTCTTGCCCTTCTCACCGACCAGTCGCTTCGTGTCACTGGAGTGTCGGAACGTGCGTGGCAATTCTCCGTCAGCGGATACTCCGTTCTCTACCGCTGGCTCCGCGCGCGCAACGGGGAAGTGTTGACCGCACGCTTGCAACGCGATCTGCTGGACATGATTTCCCGAATTGAGCAGACCCTGCATCTGTTCGACGAGGCCGATGGGATTCTGGAGGTGGCAGCGGAGGCCGCTCTATCGCGCGAACAAATTGGCGCGCCAGTCCGTGCGAGCGCGGAGGCAGTAGACTTGGAGGATATCGATGCGGCAGAGTGATCTGTTCGCGGCGGGCCGTCTCGAAAAGCAGGTATCGCAGGGGCCGGATCGAGATGCGATTCGTGAGCGCCTAAACGCCGTACTGCGGGAATTGCGCACCGCCGAAACCTTTCCATGGACGCCGGCGCAATTGCGGAGCTGGCGGCACGTCTTCCACAATATGGCAAATTGGCTGCCAGAAACCGAACGCGACGAGATACGACAAGCATTCCTGGCGGAAATCAGCCGCTGGCCGCGTGCATGACTGTTCCCCGTCAGCGCTTATGGGACAAATTGAGGTAATTGGATAACGGAGGATTTCTGGCTCATCGTAGTGACCGAAGGGAACGAAGATGAGGCAGAAATCCATGAGCAAGAACGACCCGGCGGAAAGAGCTGTTCGGGATATTCGCCGCAAGACGCGCAAGCAGTATTCGGCTGAGGAGAAGATCCGGATCGTGGTGTCGGGCCTGCGCGGCGAGGACAGCATCGCCGAGCTGTGCCGCCGGGAGGGGATCGCAGAGAGTCTTTACTACAGCTGGTCGAAGGAGTTCCTCGAGGCCGGCAAGAAGCGGCTTTCGGGAGATACCGCCCGCCAGGCGTCCTCGGGCGAGGTCAAGGACCTGCGCCGCGAGATGCATGACTTCAAGGAGGCGCTTGCCGAACAGGTGCTGGAGAACCGGCTGCTTAAAAAAAGCATGATCGGGGGTGAGGCGCCAGCGCCATCGGTCCGAGCTGTCAAACGGCTTTCAATATTGATGGAGTGGACGCCTCCTCCCGACGGCATCGCAATGTGCCAAGGTGGTGGTGTGACCAACCCCCGGAGGAGGAGGCGTCCATGGAACAGGTTAATATCATCGGGATCGATCTGGCGAAGCGCAGTTTTCAGCTTCACGGTGCTCGGGCGGACGGTTCGGTCGCGTTCCGCAGGAAGGTTAGTCGGGAGAAGTTTCTGTACTTTCTCGCCGTACTACCACGCTGCGTTGTGGCGATGGAGGCCTGTGCGAGTGCTCACCATTGGGGCCGAGAGATTTTGCAGCTCGGCCACGATGTGAGGCTGGTCCCGCCGATCTACGTGAAGCCGTTCGTGAATCGACAGTCATACCAAGGCACCTCGCTACGTTACTCAAAATGAAAGAGTTTTTGTCCCGGATCCGATGCCGACGGGAATGTTCCTTCCTCCAGAGCCAGAGCAACCGCCGCAGAACCGAGCGCATCGGCCGATATCACCCACGGCGCACCCTTGCAGGCCTGACGGGCGGGAACAACACCGCGCCGGATCAGCCGGTTCATTGTCCTGGCACTGACATTCAGTCTTGCCGCGGCCTCCGTCTGCGTCAGTTCGTTACGCTCCTGCCGCTCTCCTTCGCGATAGACCGCTATGCCGCGGTTCGAACGGAGGGCGCGCACGCGCACTTCGGTCCAGGTGTTGCCCTTGCCGGTTCGCTTCCCAGCGCGGTTCAGGAACGCCGTGATGGCGCGATCCGGCATGAGCCGGGCCAGTTCCCGGATCATCTCGGCGGTGTCGGCGTCCGTTGCTATGCGCGTTTGCCCTCTCTTTCGCCTACGTACCGAGAGCTCGGTATGGTCACCGCCCTGCCAATGCAGGACGAGGTCGATCCGGTCGGCCGATACAGTCACGATGATCTCCACAAGTACCGCACGTAGAACATGCTTGCGCATTGGCGTCGTCACGTTCTCGTGGTTCCAGGCCCGCTCCAGATCTGCACCGAGGGCCAGATACGCCGCGCGCTCGCCCGATGTCAGCTCCTGATGTTGAAGTTGCGAACGAGCCGCGGCCAATTGACATTCCCGCTCCCCCACGAGCTCAAGGCGCTCTTCCCATGCCCGTGACAGGTTGCCGATGACATTGCGGTTGCGGGGATCGACCGCTTCGAACCGCGCCCGCGCCTGGTCCGCCTTGAACCGAGCGTCCTCGAGCGCGAGCTCCGCTAGCCGGGTGCGTTCGGACGCATCCTTTCCGCGGTCCTCGACCGCGTGGAGCGCAGCTTCCACTCCCAGAGGCTGGACCGCCCGGAGAACGGCGGCGGCGACGGCCTCGTCGACATCCCCCGCGCCGAAGGAAATGCAGGTCGTGCCCTCAATCTGCGCTCGCCTGCCCTGGCAGAGATAGCGGCCCACCCTGCTGTTCCCCGAGTGGGCGACTTGGAGCTTGTGGGTGCAGTGCCCGCATCGCAACAGGCCAGTTAGCAGCGCGCCACCGTTGCGCACCGCCCCCTTGAAAGTTGGTTCATTGGCTGCGATCAGGCCGAGGTTCCTTTCATATTCGTCCCAGTCGATATATCCCTCGTGGCTGTCGCGGATCAACACCTTCCAGTCCTCAGGATTACGTCGAGTCTCATGCACAACGCGCTTGCGTCCGTCGTCGATGACCGTGCGTCGACTCTTGCGCCCGTAGGCATAAGCTCCCGCGTAGATCGGGTTAGTCAGGATTTGGTGGACCGTGTTGTACACCGGCAGCTTCCAGGCAACCTGCCATCCGTGAACACCAGTGCAAAGGGACCGGAACGGAAGCTCGATGCCTTCATGGCGGAACCACAGGAACACTTGGCGAATGCTGCGCAACTCGGAGAATTTGCGGAACACATGACGGATAGCATCCCGCACCCGCTGGTCGGGGTCCATCGCGATCGCGTCACGGCCGGCCTTCACATATCCGGCCGGGAGGTTCAGGAACAATTCGCCACGCGCGGCCTTCTGCCGGCGGGCGTCGTGGGATCGCTGACGCAGGACCGAACCTTCCATCTCGCTGACGGAACCTTTCATACCAAGCAACAGCCGATCGTCCGGTAAGGCGGGATCGTAAATGCTGTTCCCATCTCCCAGGAGACAGCCGACCACGGCGCAGAATTCGAGAAGCGTATGCCACTCACGACCATTTCGGGCGAGACGTGAAGCATCGACCGACAGCACGATGCCAATCCTGCTTTCGCAGACCGCAGTCAGCAGTTTCTGGAAGCCTGGCCTCTCTACGCCGCCACCGCCCGAACGGCCAAGATCTTCGTCGATCGTCTCGACTGTGTGCCAGCCCAATTCCTTCGCTCGGGTCTGCAATGCGTACTGGAGGCGCTTGCTTTCGAGATTGTTGCGAACTTGGCCGGGCGTCGACTGTCGCACGTAGACGCAGGCCGCACGCACCAGATGGCCGGCAGTGATTCTTGTTCCGTCACCCGTCATGGCTGGCTCCCACGATCGTGCGGCTGTTTGACGCCCCGGCCGCGGTTGCCATTGCCGCCGCCAGGATCATCGAAAGAAGCGGGATCAACACCTCCCGTCGCTCGCCGGTCAGCAGGGCCGACGGGTGTTCCAGAGGAAACAGTTCTCCTTGAGGAGCCTTGCGAGGTCTTTGGTTCATCACGTTCTCCTGTGCGCGTTTCGTCGCGCGCAAGAAGAAGCGGTGCGATGAGATCCCGCAAATCGGAAAGCGCCCGCAGGGAGATCCTGGGGAGTTCGCGAACCTCGAGCAGGGCGGCATCCGGTCGGGTCATCCACTCAGGAAGATGCAACTGGGTTCGGTCCGGATGCCGAACAATCAGTATCGTCTGTCCACATGCTCTTCGACGTCCAAGGCATGCCACGCGGCAACCCGACAGCGGATGGAAGCGGTAATGAACCGTCACCGCGTCATGAAAACGGGCAGTGTGTGACCCTTTTGGTGAAGCGGCAGAAGAACGACGCGGCGGACGCGGAGGCGATCTGCGAGGCGGCGCAGCGCCCGACCATGCGCTTTGTGGCGGTGAAGGGGGAAGAGCAACAGGCAAGGGCGATGCTGTTCCACACGCGCGCTCTTCTGGTGCGCCAGCGCACGCAGACGATCAACGCGCTACGTGGCCACCTGGCAGAGTTCGGCGTCGTTGCCCCGCAGGGTGTGGCTCATGTCGGTCGGCTGGCATTGGCGCTTGAGGATCCGGGTTCGGGACTACCAGAGCCGGTCCGTGAGCTGGGCGGCGTTCTGCTTGGTCAGATCGCCCACCTCGACGCGAAGATCGGCGGACTGGAGAAGGAGCTCCGCGCTTGCGCGCGTCAGGACGAGCAGGCGGCACGGCTCATGACGATCCCGGGGATCGGTCCGATTGGCGCGATGGCGCTCCAGGCCTTCGCGCCGCCGATGGAGAGCTTTCGGCGCGGCCGCGACTTCTCTGCCTGGCTGGGCCTCGCGCCGCGACAGCACACGACCGGCGGCAAGCCAAGGCTGGGCAGGATATCGAAGATGGGCCAACGCGATCTGAGGCGCCTCTTGATCATCGGCGCCATGGCTGTCGTCAGCTCGGCGGTTCGTCGTGGCGAAACGAACGACCCCTGGCTGGCCAGGATGCTGGCGCGCAAGCCGCGAATGCTTGTCGCGGTGGCGCTGGCCAACAAGATGGCGCGCATCGTCTGGGCGCTCATGACACGCAAGGAGACCTACCGAGGTTTCGCGCCGGCTGCTGCCTGACACGGCGGCAACCTCGCGGAATGACGTCGGGGGTGTGAGCCGGTCGGAGGACGGGTAAGGGCAAACGGTCAATCGAGACGGGATCGGGAAAACCAGCGGTGGGTCAAGGGGCTTTCAAGCCCGCAATATTGATCTTGGACCCGGTCTGCACATCTCCATACAGATCCTATGAGGCGAATCCGGGATCGGCGCTACGCTGCCGTTCTTGTAAACCCTCATCAGGAGACAGGAGATGCCAGCAAGAAACGAAATCACCGCCGCCCCGACCGGTGCGGAACCTAGCACGCTGTACGTCGCAATTGAGATCAGCCGGAAGAGTTGGGTGGTTGGGCTCAAGAGCCCGTCGAGTGAGCGGATCGGCCTTCACCCCCTCGCCGATGCAGATGTTGAGGGCCTCAAGACTCGAATTGAGCATCATCGGGCCAAGGCCGAACGGGTTCTCGGTAGTGAGGTGCGTGTTCTGTGTTGCTACGAAGCCGGGTATGAGGGGTTCTGGCTGGCACGTTGGCTGGACCGGGCTATGTCTGTCGAGACGATCGTGCTGGATCCTGCGAGCCTCCTGGTAAACCGGAAGGCAAAGCAGCGGAAGACAGACCGGATTGACGCGAAGAAGATGGTCCGGGCACTACTTGCGCATGACCGCGGCGACGCGGCCGTGCTGAGCCGGGTGCGGGTGCCGAGTGTGGAGGAAGAGGACCGCAAGCGCCTGCTTCGGGAGCGCCAGCGCTTGGTGAAGGAGCGGACATCGTTGACGAACTCGATCAAGGGGCTCCTCAAGCTGCACGGCGTCTTCGACCTGGAGCCCCGGGCCAAGGGGTTCGAGGCGAAGTTCGCCGAAGTGAGGACCGCGTATGGATCACCGTTTCCACCGTTAGCCCGACAGGAGATCCTGCGGCGTGCAGAGCGCCTGGCCCTTGTGGAACGACAGATTGCGCAGGTTGAGGCCGAGCGAGACGAGGCTGCGCGGGCGGGAGCAAAACTTTCGATCGCGGATGTCCCGGAGGGTAGTGTTGCGCAGGCGATGGTGAAGATCGCGACGCTGACCCGGCTGAAGGGGATCGGCGAGAACGACGCGACCCTGCTAATCCACGAGATCTTCTACCGCGGGTTCCGCAACCGCCGTGAGCTCGCAAGCTGGGTCGGCATGACACCAACCCCCTGGGCCAGCGGGGACACGCTCCGGGACCAGGGGATCGGTCGCAATGGCCCGGCCTGGATCCGGGCGCAACTCATTCAAATGGCGTGGCGCTGGGTGCGGTATCAGCCCGACAGCGCGCTTTCAGAATGGTTTGAACAGCGTACCGCTGGAGCGCGTGGACGGATCCGTCGGGTGATGATCGCGGCTCTCGCCCGCAAGCTGCTCATCGCCCTCTGGCGGTTACCGGAAAGTTCCGATAACCGCCAATATGGGCACCTTAGGTTTATGGGAACCAAGTTGCTTTGATCACTTGATTTTCAAGGATCTTCGGCAGATTTCAGTTCCCATAAAATTTAGTCTTGGGCCGGCGAATGACCTAGCTCCTGTTGGGTAAACCATACAGGAGACTCTGGAACATGGCTGTTCCTTTTCAAAAACACACTTCGCGCCCGGTTCTTAGGCATCAGTTGAATGATGTCATTCCGGAGTATCGGACTTACTTGGAAAATCAGGACTTAGCGCCGTCCTGGATCGATACACTCGTGGGAACTGCCAGGCACATTGTGCGCTGGTTGTCTTTCAACGGGATAGAGATTGAGGCACTGGATATTCGCAAGATTGCCGGCTTCATGTCCCATGACTGCACCTGTCCGTCCGGGTTTCAATCTCACGTGCGCAGAAGCCGATCGAGGGCCGACAGGTTTCTCACCTATCTTATGGATGCCCAACTGGTGGAGATGCCGATGTTTATCGTCCAGGGCGGTGAGCATGTGGACGCGTTCATCTCAAGTCTGTCTGGTCAAGGTTACAGCGGCTCCACGATGCTAGAATTTCGGCGCTCGTGTCGCCATTTCATCGTCTGGCTATACCTTTCGGACCTCGCTCTTGATCAGATCGACGATGGAGTGGTCCAGAGTTTTCTCGGTCACGACTGTGCTTGTGCGTGCCCGCATTTTTTCAAACATGCTGGCAAGCTCGGTAGATCATCATCCGGGTTTCGAAAGAGAATCGTGAAGTTTGCCGACTTTCTCGTCCGTGAAGGAGTGATCGGGTATTGGCGTGAGACGGAACCGCCTGCGGCACGCAGCGATCTTGTCGATGGCTTTCTCGACTGGATGCGTCGTCATCGTGGGGCGCGCGAGACAACCATCCAAAATTATGACCGGTATCTGCATCGGATACTGCTTCCAGACCTGGGTGACGATCCGGCGGCGTATGATGTGGTCACCATCCGGAATGCTTTCGCAAACTGGGCGCAAGTCGGTTCGTCTGGCCAACTCGCGAACCTGGCAACAGCCATGCGCGCGTATCTGCGGTACCTGGGCGCCAACGGAATCTGCCGACCGGGGCTCGTTGCCGCCGTGCCAACCGTCAGGCAGCAACCGACAGCCGCCTTGCCACGATACGTCAGCGAAGCCGATATCGAGGCGTTGATTGCGAGTTGCGACACGGACACGCCGGTCGGCATGCGGGATCACGCCATCATGCTGCTGCTGGCCCGGCTTGCGCTGCGGGCCGGCGACATCGCAGCCCTGCGGCTGGATGATATTGACTGGGAGCAAGCTCGTATCCACGTCAACGGCAAGTCACGCCAAAGGGTCGCGCTACCGCTGCCCCAGGATGCCGGTAACGCCCTGAAGATTTATATCCTTGAGGGCCGACCTCACATGCGCAGCGAGTTTGTTTTTCTGGGCGCTCGTGCCCCGTATCACGCGTTGTCCTGTGGAAGCAGCGTTTCCCCCATTGTTCGGCGGGCCATGAAAAGGGCCGGAATCGATGCCGAAGGTTTGCCTGCCGCGCATCTGTTTCGGCATTCACGCGCAACAGGTCTGCTGCGTGGCGGCGCATCACTCGAAACCGTGGCCACGCTTCTGCGTCACCAATCGGTCGAAACCACAACGCTTTACGCACGGGTCGACCGGCCAATGCTGCTGGAGGTCGCGCAACCCTGGCCGGGAGACGCGCCATGACCCTGACCGACAAGGCCGCATCCTATGTGTCTATGAAGCAAGCAACGGGCCTGTCCTATAGCGGCGAGGAACGTCTTCTCGGTAGCTTTGCCGCCCATGCCGAAGCACAGGGCGATCAGTTCGTGCAGGTCGCGACAGTACTGGACTGGGCATCGCAGGCACCGTCGCAAGGGCGGCGGGCATTCAGGCTCCGTGTCGTGTGCGGGTTTGCCGCGTATCTGCATGCCGAGGACGAGCGCCACGAAATTCCTCACCGCGACGCTATGGGTCGACCGCTCCGGCACCGGCCACCGCCTCACCTGTTGTCGCTTGGTGGCATCAGACAAATCATGAACGCTGCGCTGGAGCTTCCACCCTCAGGCTCGATCACCCCGCATACGTTCCACACCATCATCGGCTTGCTGGCGGCAACCGGCATGCGGCGGTCCGAAGCGGTTGGCCTGCGGATCAGGGATCTGACCGAGGATGGCCTTGAGGTCCACAACGCCAAGTTCGGTAAAGCACGCCTGTTACCTCTGGATGACACCGTGAAGGTCGCTCTCGATGCCTATCTCGAGAAACGAGGCCCTGGCGCACTGGATGATCCGATGTTCATCATGCCGTCGGGACGTGCTGTCGATCCGGACTACCTGACGGGAACATTTGTCAGGCTTGCTCGCCGTGTAGGCCTGCGCGGCAAGCCAGGCACCCCTGGCCCGCGCTTGCATGACTTGCGCCACGGCTTCGCGGAGCGTGCATTGATCGGTGCCGCATCCAGCAACCGTCGCGATATCAGTCGGCGCATGCTGGCGCTCTCAACCTACCTTGGTCACTCGAATATCGCCGACACCTACTGGTACCTCGAAGCGACACCCGCCCTGCTCAACCGGATATCGGCCGCAACCGAAGAACTTCATATCAGGGGGGATAACAATGACTGATCTTGCAAAACCGTTGGCCGGGTTCCTGCGGGAATACCTGCCGCATGAACGGGGCGTCAGCCCGCATACCATCGAATCCTATGTCACTGCGTTCAGGATGCTGGTTACCTTTGTTGCCGAACTCCTCGGAATACAGCCATGTCGGTTGAAGATCGAACATCTCGATACGGAGAACCTGCTCGCCTTTCTCGGCCACCTCGAGACGGAACGCAACAATGGCGTGAATACACGCAACATGAGACTCGCAGCGATCAAGGCCTTCTACCGTTATCTTGAGTTCCGATATCCTGAATATCTCGATTACGCAGCGCAGGTTCGTGCCATCCCCTTCAAGAAAGGCGATCAGCCATTGATCGACTATCTGACCCGCGACGAAGTTCAGGCCCTGCTCAATGCACCGGATACGACGACACGAACCGGCCTGCGGGATCAGGCGATGCTGTGCCTGACCTACAATGCCGGCCTGAGGGTGTCGGAACTGGTCAGCCTTCACCTTGACAGCCTCACGCAACCCGAACTCAACCAGGTCCGGGTCATGGGCAAGGGCCGTCGCGGCCGCATTCTGCCGCTCTGGAAGGAAACCAGTACGGCACTACACAGTTGGCTGGGCGTGCGGCCGGATGGAACGGACTTCCACCTGTTCCTCAATGCACAAGGGACCGGAATGACACGGCGTGGCTTTGCCAAGCGCCTCGCGGTTCATGCCGCGACCGCCTCGTCCGTCGTTCCGTCCATCGCCCACAAGACGGTGTCGCCGCACGCGCTGCGTCACGCATGTGCGCTGCATACCCTCGAGGCAACCGGCGACATCAGACAGGTAGGGCTGTGGCTGGGTCACGCAAGCATCCAAACCACCGAGATGTACCTGCGGGTCGACCCGGCCGACAAACTGGAGATCCTGTCAGAGCGGCAGCCGCCAGAGATTCAAAAAGGAAACTTCAAGGGGGTGCAGGATCAACTCCTGGCCATGCTTGCGGCGTAGCGCAGCAAACTTTTATGGGAACTGGAAACTGCCGCAGATCCGTGAAAATCAGGTGATCAAAGCAACTTGATTCCCATAAACCTAAGGTTCCCATATTGGCGGTTCTCCGAGACCGGTCTCGTGCCGACTGGCGCCAAGCTCATCTGATCGCAAGACCGCGCTGTTCCAAACCGGCCGGACGCGGCCGGGGCTGGGCCGGGTGGCGTGTGGCCGAAGCTCCGACGGGCTGAAAGACGCCGCCATACAGATGGGCCCCACCCTCGGAACGTTGCGCCCGCAGTAAGCGGGATCGGGGTACGGATCACGCAGGCTGACGGATCCGGCCGGATAAAAGGTGGGTACGCGTATTGCCGCGCGACCGATGCAAGAAGACGTTCCGAACCTGGCACGATCACCATAGAGCCGGAAACCCGGGGAGACCGACGCATGCCGCCGCCATAGTCCAAATTGTCACTTGACTGTTGTCGCCTCATAAAGGGCCTGCGGCGTCAAACCAGCCGCATCATGAGGCCGGACAGATGACCACACCTGACCACATGCCCCGAGACGTTCAAAGAAATGCTTGCATCAATGGAGGCGATGGAGTGGACGCCCCTGCCGACGGCATCGCGATGTGCCAAGGTGGCGTCTCATTCAACCCCCTGGAGGAGGAGGCATTCATGGGAGACGTTAGCATCATCGGCATCGATCTGGCGAAGAACAGTTTTCAACTTCATGGCGCGGCAGCTGATGGATCGGTTGTATTCCGAAAGAAGCTGACCAGGATAAAGGTCCTGGGCCTTCTTGCTTCGCAACCGCGCTGCGTGGTGGCGATGGAGGCCTGCGCGAGTTCTCACTATTGGGCCCGGGAGACCGAGAAGCTCGGACACGAGGTAAAGCTGATCCCACCGGTTTACGTGAAGCCCTTTGTCAAACGCCACAAGAACGATGCCGCGGACGCAGAGGCAATCTGCGAGGCGGCCTCGCGTCCCACCATGCGCTTCGTGGCCGTGAAGCGGGAAGAGCAGCAGACCCAAGGGATGCTGTTCCGCACGCGCGATCTCTTGGTGCGTCAGCGCACGCAGACGATCAACGCGTTGCGCGGCCACTTGGCGGAGTTCGGCGTCATCGCTCCGCAGGGGCCCGCTCATGTCGGTCGGCTGCAAGCAGAACTCCTGGATCCGGCCTCGGGGCTACCGGAGCCGGTTCGCGAACTGGGCGGCCTTCTGCTTGAACAGATCGCCGGCCTGAATGAGAAGATTGTCGGTTTGGAGAAGGAACTCCGCACCTGCGCGCGCCAGGACGAAGAGGCTTCGCGACTGATGACGATACCAAGCGTCGGACCGATCACCGCAATGGCAGTTCAGGCATTCGCGCCGCCGATGGAAAGCTTCCGGCGCGGACGCGACTTCGCTGCCTTTCTCGGCCTCGTGCCGCGCCAGCACACACCGGCGGCAAGCCGAGGTTGGGCAAGATATCCAAGATGGGTCAGCGCGATCTCAGACGGCTTCTGATCACGGGTGCCATGGCGGAGATCCGGTGGGCCGTCCGGCGCGGGGTGCCGGAAGGCTCATGGCTGGCACGCATGCTTGCGCGCAAGCCGCGAAAGCTGGTTGCCGTAGCACTGGCCAACAAAATGGCGCGCATCGTCTGGGCGCTTTTGACGAAGAAGGAAACATACCGGAATCTCGAGAAGGCTGCCGCCTGAGCGGCTGCAGCCTATCGGGATGACGTCGGGGATGTTAACAGGACGGAGGACAGGTAAGGGCAAACGGTCAATGAGACGGGATCGGAAAACCAGTTCTATGGACCGAGCATACAAGCTCACGGAGGCGATATTGGATCCGATCCACGCATCTCCATACTGGCCCGCGGCGCATCAATGCCGCTTTATTGAGGCCGGACATACGTCAGAACCTGACCACATGCTAAACCTACCTGACCGAAAACTGCTTGCATCCGAAGGGGCGTCCACATACGTCCACAGATGACCCCCTATCTGGAGTGCGCCCCTGAGGGTGGACAGGTTGCACGTTTGGAATTGACCGGGAACGCTGAGCTTTCAGAGGATGGAAGCCATGGCCAAGCACCGAACCTACAGTATTGAGTTCAAGCGACAGGTTGCTCAGGAATATCTCGGAGGCGAGACGCTTCACGGGCTGGACAGGCGCCACGACGTCTCGCGCAACCTGATTCGCATCTGGGTGTCGAAGCTCGAAGCCGGCGCGTTTGACGAAGACGAGGAAGCCGCCGGCCTTCTCCAGGAATATGAGGCGAAGATCTCTGCCCTTGAGCGCCTGGTAGGCCGGCAGGCGCTGGAGATCGAGTTTCTAAAAGGGCACTCAAGAGCGCACCACGGCCGAGAAGCGCGACTACGTCCGTGATTGCCGGCCCCGTGGGCTCACCATCGCGCGAGGATGTCGTCTGATGGGCCTGCCACGCTCCACCTACTACGATACACCGGCATCTCGGGCCGCGTCCTCGCTCGAACGCCCCGTCGCAATCGCTGCCCAGAACCGAACAAGCTCCTCACGCCGTGCCGAGTCCGGTCGACCTGGCGAATGCAACTTGCTCCGTCCAGACCGATCCGACCGCCGTCTGCGTACCGTCATAGCAACCTCCTATGCCAGAGTGTTGAGACGACCGATTGAACTCGCCCAATACGCAGCGGCGGACTATCGCAAGCTGCTCGCCAAACATGGGCTGATCGGCTCGATGAGCCGGCGTGGCAACCTTTACGAGAACGCTATTGCTGAGAGTTTCATGAAGACCCTCAAGGTCGAAGCAGTCTATCTCATGGAATACGAGACTTTCGACGACGTCACCGCAGACCTTCCCAGATTCATCGATGAGGTCTACAACTCACGACGTCTCCACTCCGCGCTCGGATATCTGAGCCCGGTACAGTTCGAGGATCAACACGCCCGGCATACGGTCAAGGCCGCCGAGTGATCCTGTCCGGACATAGGGGCGCACTCCAAAAAATGGGAACTTTTCGGTCGCAATTGACAGCGCGCACCGGCAGCATCACTTACTCGGCCCGTACTGTCGGCGCCAGTGCGGGCACGCGCGGTCCCGCCGCGCCGCAGCGGCCGCCGCACATGTTCCCGCAGCGCAGGATCGGGCCGTGCATACGTTACCGCTCCGCAACGTCGCCGCCGGTCGCGACGGCGCGGCGAGCGATTGCGGCGTGTAACGTGGCGCGCTACAGTGAATCATGAGGATCAGGCACAAGGGACTGCGGGCGTTGCACGAACGCGACGACACCGCGCGGCTGCCCGCCGGTCTCGCGCCACGGCTTCGGCGTATCCTGTTCCGTCTGCAAGAGGCAACGCATCCGGGCAGCGCCGACGCGCCGGGCTTTCGGCTGCATCCCCTGAAGGGCGACCGCGCGGGCCAGTGGAGCGTTCGCGTCTCGGGCAACTGACGTGTGGTGTTCCGCTTCGAGGACGGCGAGGCCGTGGACGTGGACCTAATCGACCACCATGACCGAATGGGAGCACTGACCATGAACGACATTGCGAGCGATCACGTCGGCCCGATGCAGAACCCGCCGCACCTGGGCGAACTCATCCGCGAGAGCATGGACGATATGGGCTGGAACGTGACCGAGACGTCGGCGCAGCTCGGCTGCGAGCGCGGAACGCTGTCGCGGCTGCTGAACGGCAAGGCGGGAGTGTCCGCGAACATGGCGTTGGCGCTTGAGGATATCGGCTGGGGCACCGCCGAGCACTGGATGCGGATGCAGGCGAGCTACGAGCTTGCGCAGGCGCGCCGACCGCGCCACCGCTGAACGGCGCGCGCGTGCACTGCACGCATGATCCGACGCTGCATCCGCCTTCATCTTCTAGGGCATGGTCGACAAGCCGGTTCGACACGTCGAACCGAAGGCCGCGCCGAATAGTGTCGATAACAAACTGAGTTGACCGCTTTATGTACCGTATGAATTGACCGCTTCTGTTGTGGTGGTTTGGCTCGGTCGCGTCGAAGCGGGTCACGCGGCCTGGAGCCTGTCGTCGTCGATGGTTTCGCCGTCGGCGCGGTAGCGCGCCAGACACCTGGGTCCGTGGAAGACGGCCAGGTGGCCGTCGGGATATTCGTGCACCCGGACCTGCGCCTTGACGTAGTGGTGGCGGTGGCGATCGGCCGGGATCTGCAGCGTGCGGTTCTTGTAGCGCACGGTGTTGTCGCCCGCGACGACGCGGTCCTCCTGGGCGCAGAGGATGTCCTCGAGCGTGCCGGCAAAAGCCACGAAGGCCGAGCCGGTGTCCGCGGCCGGGCGGGCGAAGCGGGCGTTGTGCGCCGGCCAGAAGAGCTCCTCGAGAAAGCGATTGGCCTCGGCCATGGTGGCGATCCCGGCGAGGCGCAGCTCCTGGGGCAGGCGCTTCTGCAAGGTCCCGAACATGCGCTCCGAGCTGCGCCAAGGCCCGGCCGACCTGGGTCGGGTTGTCCTTGTCCACACCGCCGCCTGCCTCGGGCGTGTGCCAGTAGTGCGAGGCCCGATCGGCGTAGAGCGAGCAGAACAGCCCGTTTTCGGCGATCACCTCGCCGAGCCCGCGGAACGTGCTCATCGTGCCCTCCTCGGCAACGAAGAAGCCCGAATAGACCTCCGATGTCGCATCGTCCATGGTCACGATCAGATCCCACCACTGGCCCGCAACCCACTCGTGGCTCGAGCCGTCCTGGTGCAGCATCATCCCCACCACCGGTCGGCGCGGCCGCTTCCGGCGGTGGCGCCCCGCGCCTGGGCGCCGGCTTGATCTTGCCGTGCGCCTGCAAGCTCAGGCGAAGCCAGTTGTAGCTCAGCCCGAAGCCATGCTCGCAGACCAGCTTCTCGTGGAAGTGCTTGGCCGTGAAGTTCGGGTAGCGCGTCTCGAACAGCTCCAGCACCCGCATCACCTCGTCCACCGGCGCGCGGCGCGCCGAGACCCGCCCAAGGCGCCGGTCGTACAAACCCTCGGCACCCTCGGCCTCATAGCGCTCCCGCCAGCGCCGGAACGTCCGCTCCGACATGCCCAGGATCTCCGAGGCCTCGGCCTGGCTCAAATCACCCCGATAACAACGTCCGTAGACATCCTCGAACTTCATCAATCTCAGTCCCTGCAACTGCTCCGTCCGGCGCATCCGATTCCTCCAGATTTGGAGGAAATCTAAAACCGGACAGATCATCTGTTACATAGACCGGTCATATCGTGTGTTAGCGACAAAGGCCGCGCCGAATGGTTGACTGTCCACCGGCTCTAACCGTATCCTTCACCTTGTTTTGTCATAAGGGGCGATCCGCTCCTGTCGGGTTGCCCGCTGAATAGAACAGCCGATGACCCGGCGGGGGTCGCTTTTCGTGTTTAGCGAATAGGCGAAACTTCACAAGTCTCTTGTGACTTTGCAACGGCCCGACGCCATCGGGCCGGATGCGGAGACGAACCACTGGGGCTTTCACGATGTGCAAACTCTCGTTCCCTCGCCGACTGGTCCATCCAAGTGCGCTTTCTCGCTCTTTGTCTATTGTAGCCGGTACCCTAGCGCTTGCATCGGTGTCTTTGCCCGGCTGGGCGGAAGAGCCGCAGGTGAAGCCTAGCGACTGGGGCATATCCGTGTTTGGGGCTGAGAAGTGCATGGGAGCCCTGCAAAACCCCGTCAATGACTTGTCGGCGGTAAGGGATTGTGCAGTAGAACAGCTGGTCTACTATGTGGCGGACTCTGCGCTCCAGCTGGTGGAGCAACATGGGAAGGCGAACTTCGGCGAACATTTCCACATTAGCCGCCGGCTTGGCCTTACGGCCTCGACCGGGACCCTCAGCGCAGATCTGGACGCTGTCTTTCCGCTGACGGCGCATTCATACACGGACGCAGAGACACCGACCCGGTCGTTGTTCTTACAGAATGGTGTGACGCGCTGGCAGGACGCGCAAGGGCTACAGCGGAGCGACGTCCGGCTTGGCATTGTGCATCGACTCGCATTTGGTGGTGATAAGCTCGTCGATGGCATCTTCGGATCGTCGTTGTTCGTTCAGGAAAACCTTGAGCGTGGGCACGCGCGGATGGTGGCTGGCCTAGAGTATCTGGATCGCTGGAGTCAGAGTTCCATCAACTATTACTTGCCAGTGACAGGCTGGCGACCAGGACGCTACGGCTATGAGGAGCGCGCACTTGAAGGAGTTGAATTGAGTTATGTTGCCGATTTGACCAGCGCCATCAGCGTGAGTTCCGGGTACGGCCTGTGGGAATATGGACCTGCCAGTGATTCTTGGGCTGGTCGGGGCCGGATCGAAGTCCACTGGCAGCCTCATTCGTGGTTCGAGTTCCGGAGTGGTTGGGAGGGTATAGGCACGAGCGAAGATGCCATGGCGCTGCACGCCTCGTTGAAAATACCGCTCGGTGGTGTGCGGAGTAACGAGACTTCATTGCGCTGGGCCGGTCTCGGTCGTCGTGCTCAGGCATTTACGACGGATTCGGATGACAAGCGGCTATGGCGCGCTGTAGATCATATGGGTGAGATCGAAGTTGGTGAAAGACAAGCATCTCCCACACAGACTGATGGCTCGGCCAGTCCCCAACCGACAGGCGAAGCGAATGGACTGCACATATCCAAGCTTAGCCGACCGCTAGATTGCAAAGCCGCACGACTTAGCGACTGTTGATTTTGCGCAGCTGTATCGGGAGATAAGGTCATGTGCTTGCCGTCTTTCCAGAAATACATTCTGAATTTTGTGATGATGGTCAGTGTGCTAGCTCTAGTAGCTTGTGGCGGAGGCGGAGGCGGAGAAAATGGAAACGGTGGCAATGGTAGCGGTTGCGACGCGGTAGGACAAAGGTTTGCTGATGCACTTGAAAGGATACCTTCAAACCAAGGTATCTGTGCAATCTATCGGGGTCAATTGGACGTGTATTTGCGATTTAGGCAACACGCCAATTGCTTCGAGGGAGGCCTTCGGACTTTGGATAACCAAATTGCCCAATTGCGGCAGGGGGTAAATAATAGCTGTTCCAACACCGGCTCAGGAAAGTTTGGTGCTGTTTCTTACACAATCCCGGATTGCAATCGTCCTGTTGTTGGATTGGCCTTTGACCAACCAAATTCGTCGATCGCACGTTCCAATGCGATAGACGATTGCCAAAGTAGGGGAGGTGGGTTTGATTGCATAGTAACCGTGCGTGAAGTGGAATACTGTGTCGCTGTAGCCTTTGGTCGAACCTCTTCACAATGTACTCAGTTTGTTTCAAGAAGCAAATACAGCGCTTCCCAGAACGCACTCGCTGGTTGTCGTCAAGAGCCATTTATTGATCAATCTAGCTGTCACATATTGAGGTCTGGTTGCAATAGTCGTTAAGCTGGGCAAGCAATCTCGATCAGTCATTTTCCGGATGCCTCGATTTCAATCCTGTCCCTCCTATAAACTCCGTCCGGCACAGAAACCCAGGCCCTTCAGGGTGATTTGATAGCGTTGGTGGTCGGCACACGATCCTGCATCGCGGCGTTCTCTCGGGCTTTCGCGGTCGCGCCATGCGATAGCTTGAGTCAGCGTGACTTTCGACCGGCAGGTCGGTGATCAGCTTCCAGTCGATACGCGGGCGTCCGACCGGTTCCTCCGGCTCTCGGGCGTGCAATACCGTGAGCGTGAGCGCCGGATAGCGCTTCCGTTTGGCGATGGGCGGCAAGATGGTCATGCGGCGGTAAGAGAGTTCGACCTGCGTGGAGCCGACCTTGCCCTTGTCGTCACGGACAGCGACCGAGTGCAGCCCGCGGACCTTCTCCTCGGCCATGATCGATTCCACCGTGAGGGAGCCGTCGCCGGCGAACCTGTCGGAACAACGCCTGATCAGGAAGTGGGTGTCCAACTCCTCGGCCAGGCAGAACAACTCCCAGATGTCGCCTTCGCGGTCGCAAATGTGAACGCAGCGCGCGGGAGCGCCCAACAGTTCGGTGGATTGGCGCAGATTGTCCAGCCAGCGCATGCTCTCCTTGCCCTCGATCGGCACGGGCGTTGGATTGATCTTCTTCTTGAGGGCGTTCGTGCCCTTGAATTTCTTCCGGGACCAGAACCTGGCCGCGGCCATTCCCAGCGGCAAACCATCCGCGGTCGTTGCCAGGCTCGAATGCATCAACAGCCCGCAGACCGTGTGCATGCGCGGGCGACCACGCTTGTCCTTGCGGCCGCCCACTTTCGTGGTGAAGCCGACGGCTTCGGACCGACTGCGCTTCCAGGTAAACTCTGTCGTGTCATGAAGAACGAGGATGGGGCCGTCGCTGGCGGCGAACCGCCGTCGTGTCGCGTCGAAATGGCCCCGCAGAATGTCTTCGTCGCTCACCCGCTCGTTGGAAAAGAAGCGGTAGGCTGCCTTCGTGCTCGCCCAGTCCTGGCAGGCCAAAGGTATCGTCTCTCCGAACCCGGCATCCACGCGTTGGACCAGTTGACGAAGGCGACGGTCCAAGCGGCCGTCGCCAAGCCGGCAGCCCGAAAGCTCCTCGTCGAACCATCCTTCCTCCATGATTGGCACCTCTTCGTTCCCGATTCGGTGCCGGACAAGGAATCACGATTTGCAACAACAACGCAACAAATTGTGGCAATACCCTGATAAACCCCAAGATGTGGGTAATTGAAAGTGTAGCATGACGGTTACCTTTCATTGTGTTTCGATGGTTCGGTTTGCACCGCCACAAAACCGGTAACCCTCGCTCCTGCAACGGAGCAGTGTCAGGTCAAGTCGGAACTAGGGTCCAGACTCATTACAGCCACCAGATGACGGCGGCGGCAAGGGCGATTGCGGCGATGAAGTTTTTGATGTTGGGGTCGAAGCGGGTGGCTATACGGCGCCAGTCCTTGAGGCGGCAAAACATGCGCTCGATGATGTTGCGCTGCCTGTAGACGGTCTTGTCATAATGGTATTGGACCTTGCGGTTCTTGCGCGGTGGGATGACGGCCGTGGTTCCGCGTTCTGCCAGCCAGTCGCGCCGGGCTTTGCTGTCATAGCCCTTGTCGGCGACGAGTTCGGCGGCGGGCGGCATGGCTTCGATACAGCGCTGGGCGACCTTGCAATCATGGACGTTTCCTGGTGTCAGGAGCAGGACGAGGGGCCTGCCTTTCGCATCACAGACAGCGTGGAGCTTGGTGTTGCGGCCCCCCTTGGTGCGGCCGATGCCATGGGCCAAGGCCCCCTTTTCCGTCGCCGGCGCAGCGATGAACCTTGATGCAGGTTGAATCGATGAACAGCCGGTCGGGGGCGTCTTCGCCGCCCGCCAGCGCGCTGAATATCCGTTCCCAGATGCCGCGCTCCGCCCAGCGTACAAAGCGGTTGTAGAGCGTCTTCTTCGGTCCGTAGACCTCACGCGGACAGTCGGCCCAGCGCCCGCCATTCCTCAGGGCATGGACGATCCCGCTCAGCACCCGGCGATCGTCAACGCGCGCCATGCCGCGCGTATCCGTCGGCAAAAGCGGCCCAATCCGAGCCCATTGCGCATCCGAAAACCAAAAGAAATCCGACATTTCCATCGCCTCCTCGCTGGAAACAATGAATCATGCCAGCCCCGCTTTGGGAATTCCCTTAATGGGTCCGGACCCTAATACACCTCAGCCGTATACTGCTTGCGTGTCTTGCGCCGAATATCCCGAACCGTGCTCTCCGCCGGGTCGTTCTTGCTCATTGATTTTTGTCTCATCTTCGTTCCTTTCGGTCACGACGATGAACCAGAAATCCTCCGTTATGCAATTACCTCAATTTGTCCCAAGGGCGCTGACGTCAG
This sequence comes from Alphaproteobacteria bacterium, assembly GCA_965217615.1. Classification (GTDB taxonomy): domain Bacteria; phylum Pseudomonadota; class Alphaproteobacteria; order UBA8366; family CAVOAK01; genus CAVOAK01. Next base: position 4,122 of record CBDCIT010000050.1, on the reverse strand, counting down.
ACAGTTGACCACGCCGAACGACAATGACATCAAAGGAGCACCCAACGGCGACAATCACGACGCCAAATGCGACCCCCGGCCAAAGTGGCCGTTTTGGATTGCAATCAGTGGCCGCTTTCGTCGGAATGCGCATCCAAGTTGGGGGGCACCTACAAAACCGGGTGAATAAGGTTCGTGAGAGACGATTTTAAAGAAACGACCAAGGAGAGGATGGCGCACCGTGCGGGTTATCGGTGCTCGAAACCGGATTGCGGAATTCTAACGAGGGGGGCAGCATCAGATGATGATCGTACGATCAACGTCGGGTTTGCTGCTCACATTACCGCCGCATCACCTGGTGGCCCACGATATGATCCCACGCTTACCACGGCGCAGCGTAGGCACCAGAGAAATGGAATCTGGCTGTGCGGCACTCACGGAAAACTTGTCGATTCCGATGAATCTCATTTTACCGTTGAAGAGTTGCTCAAGTGGAAAAGACTTGCTGAGCGCAGGTCATTCCAGGAGGTCATTGCGTCGATACCGAGTCCGCTCGGCGCACTTCTGGAAGACGACGACGATGTTCAGACAGCTTTTGACCTTCTACTGGATTATTCCAAGTCAGATTTGACTGCCTTTCAGCAGTCGCCAGGCTGGCCATCCCATCCTATCATCCTCAATCTGAGAATGCTGTATGGCGAAAGCACAAGGAAATGCGCCGTATCCGGATTGGCCTCGGGAATCGACCTATACGATCAGGTTGTCGTCATTGCTGCCCCTGGCACTGGCAAGACGACGACTTTGCTGCAACTAGCTGAAGCTACGCTTGCCTACGCCGCGTCTGTGGCGGTTTTCATTCCCTTGAGTGAATGGGCGACCCGGTCGGACAGTTTCTTTCAATCACTCCTGTGTCGCGCCGCCTTTCATGACGCCAGTGAGCATCAGTTTGAGCTTCTCGCCGGGCATGCGAAATTGGTACTCATTCTTGATGGCTGGAATGAGCTGAACGAAGCATCCAGACGGCGCGTACGCAACGACCTTAAAGGTTTGTGGCGAGACTTTCCCGATATACGCGTTGTCATCAGCTCTAGGAACAAGGATTTCGACATCCCGATTGACGGCCCGGTCGTCGAGGTTGAACTGCTGACCGAAGAGCAGCAACTGGACTTAGCGAAGTCCCTTCGCGGCGCGGATGGCGAATCCCTGATGGACCATGCATGGCGAACGCCAGGTCTCAGGGAGCTGGCTGCCATCCCTCTCTACCTTACGGCCTTGCTGAAACGAGCGCGGGGGGGATCCCTTCCCACGACCAAGGAGGAGGTGCTCCGATCCTTTGTCGCGGAACTGGAACAAGACCAGGACAAGCTGGCAACCCTGCGTGAGGCCCTGCAAGGGTTTCATAGAGAGTTTCTGGAGGAGATCGCTGTCGATGCCACCGGTCACGAGACTGTGGCGCTTTCCGAAGCGCGAGCACGTGCCGCGGTGAACAAGGTGCAGGAGCGGTTGAAGGCCGGAAAGCAAATCGCCGAATTGCTACAGCCCATGAACATGCTCGATGCCCTCGTTAATGCGCATATGCTCGTTCGGTCTGGAATAGAAGCTGGTGGCGTATCCTTCCAGCACCAGCAGTTTCAAGAATGGTTCGCCTCGTTTCGCGTTCAGCAACTGATGCTGTCCGCCTCGCAGGGCAACAGTGATGCGAACAAGTTACTCCGAGAGAACATTCTTGATATTCCTGTTTGGGAGGAGGCGGTCCTTTTCGCGTGCGACCGCTTGTCACGCGCAGACGAAGGGGGAATAAATGGCGTCGTATGGGCCATTCTCGAAACGCTCGGGATCGATCCCTTGCTCTCGGCCGAGATGATCCGGCGCTCATCCGATGAAGTATGGGATCAGGTCAGGGAAGACGTTGTGTACTTTGCCCAGAAATGGCATACGCCCGGACGCGTGGATCGCGCGGTTAAATTCATGATCGATACGGGGCGTGCGGAGTTCTCTGAATTCGTATGGCCTCTGGTTTCAGACGCGGACAATCAGGTACATCTGCGCACGCTCAGGGCAGGACGGAGATTTAGACCCGGCGTGCTCGGACCGGATGCGAAGGAACGGATCGCGGCTCTTCCACAGGAGTTGAGAAAACACGTCATTTCAGAGATCGCCAGCCATGGTGACATGGACGGCATAGAGCTGGCCACGTCTCTGGCCAAGGCAGATGCGAGTCCGGAGGTCAGAAAATCCACAATCGAGTCGCTGGTCTTCCGGCGCGCGGATCGGTTCGCCAATGACATTCTCGCGTCATCCCCGGACGAGGTTTGGCGGTCCCTGGCGCTTAAATGGCACTCCCGCGAATTTTTCGACCCTGAGGTATCCGCGAGAATTCAAGAAGAAGCCGACAAGTGTATCGTTGAGGAACCCGACCCAGTGCGAATCCTGAATACGATTCTGGGAACAAACGTCCACGACCAGGATGCGAAACAGAAAGTCCGAGAGCTTGTTGAAAGGACCGATTTTTCAGACCAGAATCAAGAGCAGGATAATAGGTGGGTGATACAGCACGCTTATGAACTCTATCCGGAAGAAGTTGGCGCCGGGCTTCTGGCGCTGCTTGTGCAAGGCAAGAAGGTGCCCTTTCAGGCTGAGGAAATGCTGCGTATTTCAACTGTTGTTATCGATGACGGCCCTCTGACCGATTGTGTTCTGAAACACACCGGAGATGGAAGAGACGCAGCTATAGCTGCGAGCGTTGTGGGGCCGAAGACTGTAGGTAGCCTGATCGACCAGATGTTTGTGGTTTACGCCCGCATCAAGGCGAATGACAGACACGACGAGTCGTTGAGCAACGAGTATCATAAGCTCATGGGTTTGATCTCGGGCTCCAAGGTCGATCCGTTCGCGGAGGCCATACTTGAGCGTTCGCATGCCGAAGACCCACATCAAATCTATATGCTGGCCGAGCTCATTTCCCGGCACGGAGGAAGTGTCGAGCGCGAGCGCCTCAGTCTTGCTCCCGAGCCCCATGAACGAATCACAGCCGCAGTGCAGCGGTGGGCCGAAATCCTGCTCATCTCTTCTGAAGCGTCTCGCGCCCAGTTTGCCGAGATAGCTCAAGCTGCTGAACGACTCGAATCACCCGAGCTTGTGCCTGTATTGCTGAAGCTGTTGCCAGAGGATTTGAAGCGAAGAAAACGTGCTCAAGAGGAGTGGCTGGATGCACGCAAGCAAGGGCGTCAAATCCAAAACGATGCCCACACGATCTGGACACTTCAATACCAGCGTGCGTTTGCTGCCATCGGCGACCAACAGACGGTCGATGCGATGAGAACCTACCTGCGAGATCCCGAGTTTGGGTTTGAGGCAGCCCATGTTCTCAAAGCAATCTGGCGAGAGTCGCAGCCCCCGCAGGACAAAACCGGTTTCTTGAGGTCATGGCCAGACTTTTCGGTGGTCCCTGAAGCATACAGAAAACGACAGTCAGGAACTGTCGAAGAGACACATCCGTTTGTCAATGACATGATCGCTGCGATTAAGGAACTTATTAAACCGGACGTTGGCGAAAATAATCTCATATGCGCCCTAAAGCTCGCAACTGTTGCGTTCAGCATGCCGTATGCTGACCAAGCGGAGACCATTGATGCTCTTTTGCAATTGCCGGTTCCCGCCACAGCTAAACGAGACCTCCTCACGGTCCTTGCGCTTTCCGGCGAAGCGATTTCTTCCGAATTTGTACTTCGCGGTATCGATGACCTCTTGGAAGAGGCAAAATCGAAAGCTTGGGTGATACAAGAGCAAGAGGGATGGCTGAGGCTCTTGCCTTTTACCGAAAGCCCTTCCGCCGTACTACATGTTCTTGATCGGGCGGAAGGTTTCCGGGCAGAGCCGCGGAATCTGCGTTCGTTGCTTGCCGCTTTGGGCTGCTCTCCACTCGCGGAGGCCGAAACCGTGCTCGGCGAACTCGCGAAACGCGATGATCGGTTTCTGAGCGAATATGACTGGTTGGCGGCGCTGACGAACCGCAACACTCTCTCCGCTGCACGATTCTTTCTTGATCTAGTCTGCAATATATCCTTCACCGAACGACGGGGAAACCTCGATCACTCGCACATCAGTAAGAAAATGGCTGCATTGATAGCTTCCGACGATCAG
>CBDCIT010000049.1:0-18410 GCA_965217615.1 Alphaproteobacteria bacterium | reverse complement strand
GGTGGTGGGGATGATGCTGCACCAGGACGGCTCGAGCCACGAGTGGGTTGCGGGCCAGTGGTGGGATCTGATCGTGACCATGGACGATGCGACATCGGAGGTCTATTCGGGCTTCTTCGTTGCCGAGGAGGGCACGATGAGCACGTTCCGCGGGCTCGGCGAGGTGATCGCCGAAAACGGGCTGTTCTGCTCGCTCTACGCCGATCGGGCCTCGCACTACTGGCACACGCCCGAGGCAGGCGGCGGTGTGGACAAGGACAACCCGACCCAGATCGGCCGGGCCTTGGCGCAGCTCGGCATCGAGTTGATCGCGGCCTATTCGCCGCAGGCCCGGGGCCGCTCGGAGCGCATGTTCGGGACCTTGCAGAAGCGCCTGCCCCAGGAGCTGCGCCTCGCCGGGATCGCCACCATGGCCGAGGCCAATCGCTTTCTCGAGGAGCTCTTCTGGCCGGCGCACAACGCCCGCTTCGCCCGCCCGGCCGCGGACACCGGCTCGGCCTTCGTGGCTTTTGCCGGCACGCTCGAGGACATCCTCTGCGCCCAGGAGGACCGCGTCGTCGCGGGCGACAACACCGTGCGCTACAAGAACCGCACGCTGCAGATCCCGGCCGATCGCCACCGCCACCACTACGTCAAGGCGCAGGTCCGGGTGCACGAATATCCCGACGGCCACCTGGCCGTCTTCCACGGACCCCAGGTGTCTGGCGCGCTACCGCGCCGACGGCGAAACCATCGACGACGACAGGCTCCAGGCCGCGTGACCCGCTTCAACGCGACCGAGCCAAACCACCACAACAGAAGCGGTCAATTCATATGGTACATAAAGCGGTCAACTCAGTTTGTTATCGACAGTTCGCCTTTCTTCAACAGATGAAGGAATGCAAACTCATGCCCCTCAACTATCTCAATCTTGACGATCAGACTCGCGGATTCATGGGCCAAGAAATAGAAATGGATATTGCTGATAACGGCATATACATCAGCCCACGTCTAACCCAGACTGGACGGGATGACTGGCCTAGTCTTGTCCGCACTGCTGCCCAAACCAACGATGATAGCTGGCTTGCCGACCAACTTCGCGACACAGGCCGCCTAAAAGACACCGAACAACGAAAGAACGGCACGATGGCTAAGGTGCCATACACCGCGCCGGATACGTTGGCAGAGGGTGAGTTTAATCGTTACTACGCTCGCGGTCTGTGTCGTCGAGCAATAGACGAGGGTATCGGGCATGTTGTCGTTTACAGAGCTAAGGAAGCGGCAAGGCCACGCCCAGAGTCGGACGCAAAGATTGGGGCTGAATATCCCCCAATCGCCATCTTGAACGATCTTCGTGACGCAATAGGCGTTGAACCGGCCCTCGGTATTCCGCCTGGCCCAAACTCAGGGCTATCACTTAAGCTACCATAGAAAGGTCGACTCGAATTAGCTCATGGGCGTTATTCGTCCCATAGGATTCAGGATGGTCGTGCTGCTCCATATCTGACAAAGCAGGCATACCAACAATTAGAATCCGGTATTTGCACGATAGGTCGGTCAAGGCTGCAAGGAACGCCTCGCAGTCGGGGCTGGATTTTTCGGCAGAAAAAGCATGCATAGCGGAATATCCTCAGTTAAGGTGTTTTCTGAGGATGCTTCCCGTCTCTCCTAGCCTGCCAGCCCTGGAGACGGCCCGTCCCGAGTTTCTGGTGGCCCTAATCGGCCACTAATTCCCTATATATCAGACGTTTGCCGACCATTCCAGCAACGATTGATTGCATTTGGGTATCGTGTCTTGCTCGCGGATACCGTGGCGGCCAGAGAACTCATCAACGTAGCGTTGCAGATGTTTGGCGCTCATCTTGTGGTAGACGCCCTTGTGGGCCCTTTTGAGCATCGACCAGAACGACTCTATCCCGTTTGTGTGGGCCATCCCGTCAACGTACTCGCCAACGCTGTGCTTCACTGATTTGTGTTCAAAGGGCAGACCCTTGTAGGCCCCTGCGTCGTCGATATAGACCATCGCACCTACGGCGGCGTTGTCGGCCACGAACTTCTGTAGGGTTTTAGCGTCGGTCTTTTCTGTGACCTTGGCCCGGACCTTGTTAGTCTTGCGATCCTTAGCGCCAACAACAGCAGTCTTGCCGACTGTGCCCCTACCAGCCTTGAGCTTCTTATCCTTGTGTTTATTCCGTTCCTTGCCGCCCATGTAGGTTTCGTCAATCTCAATCGGGCCGGCAAACAGCGAATCATCGCTTTCCCATGCCTTGCGAATACGTTGCAGCATAAACCATGCGGCGGGTTGTGATACACCTATGTCCCGGTGCAGTTTCATGCTGGACACACCCTTGAGGCTGGTCAAATGCAGGTAGATCGCAAACACCCACTTGCGCAATGGTATTTTGGAGCTTTCGAGAACTGTACCGATCTTGACCGAGAAATAGGACCGGCAATCAGAACACCAATATGGCATATACGCGTGCGATGCTTCGCTGGTTTTAGTGCTTCCACATCTCGGGCAATGGCGCCCGTTTGGCCACAAACGCGATTCAAACCACTCGCGCGCGCTTTCCTCGGTCGGAAACATGTCGCAAAGCTGCATCATTGTGACGCCTTCGCGGTCAGATTTTCCGGGTGCTGCATGTGCCATAACCAACCTCCTTGCTACCCCACTTATATAGGGTTTCAAGGCCGATCTGTCAACGTTTTCTTATAAGCCCCTAAAAAAAGACTGCCCACGCCAGCGAACAAGAGCGCGAGGATGTGAGAATCCGGCGCGAGGCTTGGTTCACCCTTCAGCCAGATCTCGATCCGACAAGGCTGGTGTTCCTCGACGAGACTGGCGCAACCACAAAGATGTCCCGCCTGCGTGGGCGCGCGCCGCGCGGCAACCGCTGCCGTGCCGCGCTGCCGCATGGCCATTGGAAAACCACGACGCTGGTCGCGGGCCTGCGCCTCGACGGCCTGACCGCCCCCATGGTCATCGACGGCGCCATGAACGGAGAGGGTTTCACCGCCTATGCCGAGACCCTCCTCGCGCCGACGCTGAACCCCGGCGACATCGTGATCATGGACAATCTCCCCGCCCACAAGGCCGCGGACGCCCGGGCGGCAATCGAACGGACCGGAGCGACACCGATGTTCCTCCCGCCCTACTCACCGGACTTCAATCCGATCGAGCAGGTCTTCGCAAAGCTCAAGGCGCTCTTGCGAAAAGCCGCCGCAAGAACCATCGACACACTCGAGGCCGCCATCGCGACAGCGTTCGATGCCTTCACCCCCAGTGAATGCGCCAACTATTTTACAATCTCGGGTTACAAGCCGGATTGATCCGAAAATGCTCTAGATGGTATCGCCGCGCCGCCGAACAGGAGTTGCCGAACGCCCAGTTCAATCTCGCGGCGATGTATGAGGCCGGGTTCGGCGTCGATCAAGACATCAACGAGGCGGTGCGCTGGTACGGCAAGGCCGCCGCCCAACATCACGAACAGGCAAAGGCAAGGATCGTGTTGTTAGCGCCGCATGTGCCGGCGGCTGCAGATGCATTGGAAGAGCCTGACGTGGCGGTCAGCGACGTCGCGGACACGGCTGAACCTTCGGTAGAGCCGGTTCCGTCAGCGCAACCGGTCGTGCCCGTTGTCGAGCTACCGGCTCCCTCGGAAGTTGCCGCAATGACACAGGAAGAGGCAACTGCCGAGAAAGAGAAAGTGGCAATTGCCGCGCTCCGCCCCGAAGAGCCGGCGGCGGAACCTCCATCGCAAAGTCAGGCCGTTGCTCCGGCCGTTGCCCCGGTTAATGCGCCGACGGCTGTGGCGGTTGTTGCGCCGGTTGTTGCGCCGGTTGTTGCTGTGGCGGTTACTCCGGCGGTTCCTGTTGCGGTGGCCGCTGCATATCGGGCCCAGCTTGCCGCTTATCGCAGCCAAGCACGCTCTCCCTCGACGGTTGGAGCGCTATGGTGGCGGCCTATCCGACTCAATTTGAAGGTTATGAACCGTCGATCGAACGCATCGATCTTGGCGGCCAAAAAGGTGTTTTCTTCCGCCTTGACATTGCTCCCGGATCCCGGACCAGGCGGTAAATTGAATACCGATCTGGAGGCGACGAGATGACAAAGCAGACGAGGCGGCGATTTTCGCCGGAATACAAGGAACAGTCGGTTGCCCGGCTGTCGGAGCCGGGTGCGACGCATAGCAGTGTGGCTGCCGAGCTCGGCGTCACGCCAACGCAGTTGAAGACTTGGCGGCTCGAGCTTGAGGCCGCGGGCTCGGCCGCGGCGACCGCGGCGCAGAAAGCCGAGGCCGCTGAACTGGTGCAGCTTCGCCGGGATAACAAGCGGCTGACGGAGGAGGTTGAGGTTCTACGCAAAGCCTCGGCTTTTTTCGCTCAATGGGCGGCGAAGACATGAAGACGAAGCACGCTTTCATCGCCGCCCATGCTTCAGGGCACGCCATCCGGTTCATGTGCCGGGTCCTGGGGGTTGCTCACAGCTGGTTCCACGCCCGGCGGCGTGCGGCCCCAAAGAGAGCTGAACGCGCTGCCCGGCGTGGCAGGCTCGGGTCAGAGATCCGGGAGATCTTCGAGCAGAGCAAGAGGTGCTACGGCGCGCCTCGGATCCATGCCGAGTTGAAGGCCCGCGGCTTACGCATCTCGAAGCGCTCGGTCGCCAAGCTCATGCGAGAGAACGGCATTCGTCCACCGCGAGGCAGGCGGCGGGCGCCGATCACCACCGACAGCCGCCACTCCCATGCGATCGCGCCCAATCTGCTCGACCGCAACTTCGAAGCCGCTGCGCCCGATGCGGTCTGGCTCGCTGACATCTCCTACATCCCAACTGACGAAGGCTGGCTCTACCTCGCCGCCGTCAAGGATCTGGCCACGATGGAGATCGTCGGCTGGTCGATGTCCGAGCGGCTGAAGAGCGTCCTGTGCGAGGAGGCGCTGAAGATGGCGATCCGCAGCCGCCGGTTGCCCATGGGGCTGATCCACCATTCCGACCGCGGTGTGCAATATGCCTGCGGTGACTACCGCAAGCTGCTCCGCCTCCATGGCATCAAGGCCTCCATGAGCCGCAAGGGGAATTGCCTCGACAACGCCCCTATGGAGAGCTTCTTTGGGTCTCTCAAGACCGAACTCGTGCACCGTACCCGGTTTTCTACCCGGCGCGAGGCCAAGGCTGCGCTATTCGAGTACATCGAGATCTTCTATAACCAACGACGGCGCCACTCGAGCATCGGCTACCGGACGCCGGCACAGGCCAGGAGGGATATGACCATCGCTCAGGCCGCATAGGTGAAGAACCACCTGGTCCGGATTTTGGGGTCAACGTCACCTTATGACGGGTTCGTTTGCGACCGTGGCGGAAGCGCGGGTGTTCTGTACTCGGATCGTGCGTGCGGGGGCGGCAAGCGGTTGCATTCCGCGTAAGATGCCTTAGCTGCCGATAAAGGTGAGACCCGCGGATCGACGCGAGTAACACATCGCCCGCTTGTCGATAATTCTGTTCAGTCGGTCGTTTCGTCTCTATGAGGGGATGACCCCACCCGTTTGGCCCCCGCAAATGTCTGCAACTGAAGCCGCCGTACCCTACCGGCCCTCGCTCCTGCTGCTTGTTCTCATCATTGGCACAAGCTTGCTCGCGATCGCCATCTACATCCCATCGATGCCGTCAATCGCGGACTCGTTCGACACCAGTATGGGTCAAGTTCAACTCACGCTGACGCTTTATCTAATTGGTTTCGCAATCTCACAGTTAATCTACGGCCCGCTGTCCGACAGATATGGTCGACGACCGGCGATGCTGAGCGCCCTGATCGTATTTTTCGTTTCGAGCGTTGCCTGCACCTTCGCGCCTTCGATCGAGTTCCTGATTGGTGCAAGGATCGTTCAGGCATTTGGTGCCTGCGCCGGTGTGGTTCTGACGCGCGCGATCGTGCGCGATGTCTATGACAGGACTGAAAGCGCTAGAGCCATGGCCTACCTCGGCATGGCCATGGGCTTGGCGCCGGCTTTGTCGCCGGTGCTTGGCGGGCAACTGCATATCCTGTTCGGTTGGCGTGCCAACTTCGCTTTCATGGCAATTGCCTGTGCGGTCGCTTTTGTCGCGACTTGGGCACGCTTGCGTGAAACGCACCATAGTAGAAGCGTTGGTGGCACACGCTCGTTCAGCATGCTGAACGCATATTGGCGGCTTCTGCGTTCGCCCACCTATCTGGCCTACTCCATCAACGGAGCGTTCCTTACTGCCGGTTTCTTCGCCTTTTTTTCGAGCGCACCGATTGTCGTTATCCAGATCATGGAAATGACACCCGACGAGATTGGGTTTCTCACGTTGTTCATGCCGGCAGGTTTCATCACCGGCAACTTCATCGTCAGCCGGCTGATCCACAAATTCAGCATCGATCAGCTCATCGTCGCTGGAAATCTGTTCGCGGTAACGGCAACTGCAACGATGTTCGGAATTGCGCTTGCAGGACATATCAGCGTCGCGGCGATCGTGGGACCGGTGTATTTCCTCGGTCTTGCGAATGGCTTCGCCCTGCCAAACAATCTGGCCGGCGCGGTTAGCGTCGACCCCTCGATTGCCGGTACAGCGTCGGCCCTGCTTGGATTCATGCAAATGATGCTTTCCGCGTTGGCCACCATAGCCGTCGGCTTTCTTCATCATGAGTCTCAGCTAACCATGGCCTCGATCATGTTAGTGACGGCAGTCGGCTCTTTTGCCGCACGCTTGCTCATGCGGCTCGACCGGGCACAGAAGTCGGCTGAACCACGTCATCGCGTGGACGGCGGCCGATCAACGGAATAGCATAAGTATCTCGCGGCACCGGATATTGTCGGCCACAGTGACCGGTAGCACGAACTCAACGCGCGTGGCCGCCTTGATCTGGAGACAGGGGCTCGAAGGAATGGTTATGCCGGACACGGACACGCATTGACCCATGCATAGACGTGCATTTATTAGCCGAGCCACTGCACTGGGTCTGGGTTGGGCCGCTCGGTACAAGATGCCGGTGGCGCGCGTGTCCGCAGGAATACTTTCTATGCTCGCGTCGATGCCGCACCCCGCGCGTAGTGCACCGCGCCGTGGCGGCACGTTGCGGGTCGGGGTCTCACGTGTGCCAAACAACCTCAACCCGCTCCGGCACGGTAATCAGGCGGAATACATGCTGGGCGAGATGTTCTACAGCAATCTCGTTCGCCTAGCGGATGACCGCACACCAGTTCCCGACCTTGCAGAATCATGGAGCAGCAACCGGGCACTTACAGAATGGACCTTTCGGCTGCGCCCGGATGTGCGCTTCCAACATGGCCCCAAACTAACGGCCGACGACGTGGCCGCGACGTTTCGCTCGCTGCTGCGCAAGGAGACGCTTTCGCCGGCCCGCCGCAACGTCGGACCGATCGACGAAGTTTCCGTCTTGGACCAACGAACCATCAGATTTCATCTGGGCATGCCCTACGGCGATCAAGCGGTCGCACTCGCTTACCCGGCCGCAAAGATTCTTCCCGCGCACATCCTCAAATCCAACAGTCGCCGGCTCGACAGCAATGTGTTTGGGACAGGTCCGTTCCGGTTGCTCGCCTATGATCCCGCCCGGCTCGTCATAGCCGAGCGGAACCCCGACTATTTCGTCGAGGACCGACCCTACGTGGCGCGCATAGAGCAACATATATTTGCCAATTCACAGCAGGAGATCGAGGCACTCCTCGGTGGCAGAATCGACCTTAACAGCCCGTTGATTAAGTGGCTTTTTCCGGCTCTCACCCCCAGATGAAGAATGCGGCGGCGAAAGCCGACTGGCCGCTTTGCGAACCCCCCCGTGCCACCAGCATGGCCCCGGTGGGCGTGAGCAGAACGAAAATACCGCCATATCCGCCCGCCACGGCCTCCCGCGGGGTGCCGGCGCCGATGAGCTGGCGCATCAGTAACGATAGATTGTGGCCGGCGACGTGGAGCAGGTATCGCTTGTGCACATTCTCTCGCCCGCGCAGCCAGGTTCGTCGCATGCCGCCACGATCGAGGTTGTGGGCAAAGCAGCGCTCGACGATCTCGGCGCGCAGCTTGAAGGCCTCGCGGGCGACCCCGGACTTGAGCCGCGCACGGTTGTTGGTGACCGCGCGCCGCGCCGCCTCATCACCGTGCCAGCGCGAAAAGCCGGTCTGCTTGGGCGCCGCGATCCGGGTCTTCCAGGGACTGTCGTCCAGAGCCCTCAAGACCGCCCGTGAGTGATAACCTTTGTCGGCGACGCATTCGGCCGGGTCCTCCGACGTCGGTGCCGCATCCACCGCCCCGAGGTTTGCCTCGGCCTTCGCCAGGGTCTTGGAAAGCGTCGTGGTGTCGCCCTCATCGGCCGGGTGCAGCTCGGCCGCCACCACCGCGCCGGTGTCCAGATCCACCGCGTGCTCGGGCTTGTAGGCCAGATGCGTCGTGCCGTCCTTCATCTTGGCGATCTTGGCCTCGGGGTCGCTCTTCGAAACCCAATCCGTGTTGGAAAGCTTCTTGCCCTTGCGCTTCCGCTCCAGACGCGCCAGATCCTCGGCCGTGGGTGTCTCGACGCCGCTTTCCCGGGCCAGGCGCTCCAGCATCTCCCGGTAGCCTTCGCCGTTGGCGCGCCGCACGATGTTCCGCAGCGCCGCGTTGGCCTCCATGGTCGAGGCATCGACGCCGATGCGCTCGCCCTTGATCAGCCCCGCCTCGGCGATCAGCACCAGAACCCAGTCGAAGACCGCCGCGTGGACTTCATGGGGCAGGCGCGTGCGGCTTCGTGACAGCCAGGAATGGTCCGGTACCCGATCACGGCTCCCCAGTCGCAGGAACGCCCGCAGCGAAAGCGAGTCCGAGCAGCGCCACTCCAGACCGCGCTCGCTGTCGATGCCCTCGAAGTAGCCCACCAGGTGCATCCGGAAATAGCGCCCGGGCGGCACCGAGGGCGCGCCCATCCGGGCCGCGTAATAAGGCCGGCAGCTCGCCTCGGCAAAGGCGTCGAAGCCGCCCTCGATCAGCACCGACTGCAGGCGGTCATAAAACACATGACCCGGAGAGCGCGGCATCTCCGACCAGCTCACCATCAGATCCCCCTGACCAGCCTTCTGCCGTCCCATCGCCATCGGCAAACCCCCCTGCAAATCAGGGAACCAGAGAATCAGACGGCGCCGACTTAATCAACGGGCTGTTATGCTTGAAGTTCCGCCGGCTGAGTACAAACGCGTTTCTACAGCACCAAACATCGAGGGCATCCGGGTCAAATCGGGCCGCTTCCTTGACCTTGTGATGGCAAACAATGTGCCGCCGTTCGACGACGCGCGCGTGCGCAAGGCCTTGCATTTGTCACTCGACCGCGAGGCGCTGGTGCGCGAACTTCTCAGCGGCTACGGGCTCCCCGGCGGCGATACGCCGATCATGCCCGCATACCGATATTACAGCCCTCAGCCGCCGCTAAGGCGAAACGTCAATCGAGCAAGAGAGCTGCTGGCCGAAGCCGGTTATCGATCTGGTATTGAACTAACGCTGATTGCGTCAGATCGCCCGGCAGTTCGTCTCCGTCTTGCAAATGCCGTCAGCGAGATGGCGCGCGCGGCAGGCTTCAATATCCGCGTCCAGAGCGTCGATTCCGAGACGTATTTACGACAGATATGGACCAAGGGCACCTTCCATGTCGGCTTCTACAACATGCAACCGAGTGAAGATCACGTCTTGAGCCTGCTCTATACGTCGACCGCATTGTGGAACCAGACGCGCTGGAACAATGCTCCGTTCGACGCATTGGTTGAGGCCGCCCGCGCCACGGTTGATGCCGAAAGGCGCGCCGATTTCTACAACAGGGCGCAGATCCACATGCGGCGCGATGTTCCATCGATTATTCCATTCTTCGTGGACCTGTTGGCCGCGCGGCGAAAGAAGGTCGCCGGGCTGCACCTGGCGATTGGAGTTTCCTTTTTTCTCGATGAGGCGTGGATTGACGAAAGCCTGGAAACCCGTCGCTGAGTCGGCGACGCCGCCCAGATGGGCGGCGTCGGCATGGGTGATTAAGAGCTGGCGACGTCAAGTGTCGAGTGTGTGGTCCCGCTCCCAATCGCTGATTGAGCCGGAATAACTTCTCCACTCATCGAGCTTGAGCTTGACATAGGCGTCGACAAACTCGGCACCGAAACCACTACGGACGACTTTGCTGCTGTCGAACAACCGGACAGCATCCAGCAGATTGAGCGGCAAGCGGCGAATCCGCTTCAGCCGATGGCCCTCGGTGTACATGTTGATGTCGAGCCGCTTGCCCGGATCACGTTTGTTCGTCACGCCGTCCAGACCGGCCATGAGCACACCAGCCTGTAGCAGATAGGGATTGGCTGCGCCGTCCATCAGCCGCAGCTCGAACCGGCCTTCGTCCGGGATCCGCACCATATGTGTCCGGTTGTTGCCCGAATAGCTGATGGCATTGGGCGACCAGGTAGCACCGGACAGTGTGACTGTCGCATCGATGCGCTTGTAGCTATTGACCGCCGGGTTGAATACCGCGGCCAGCACATCTGCAGACTTTATGATGCCGCCGAGGAAGTTGTACGCCAGCTTGGAGAGTCCCAGTTCGCCCTTGCGGTCGTGAAATAGATTCTTCTTGCCCGTCTTGTCCCAAACCGAAACATGCGCATGGCAACCGTTGCCGGTCAGGTTGAGAAACGGCTTGGGCATGAATGTGGCACGCAGCCCGTGCAGTTCGGCAATCGATTTGACCATGAACTTGAAGAACACGTGGCGGTCCGCGGTCACCAGACAATCGTCATAGTCCCAGTTCATCTCGAACTGACCGTTGGCGTCCTCGTGATCGTTTTGATACGGCCCCCAACCCAGTTCGATCATGCAGTCGCAAATTTGGCTGACGACGTCGTAGCGGCGCATCAATGCAGATTGGTCGTAGCATGGTTTCTCTTGGATATCTCGGGGATCGGAGATCGCTGACCCGTCTGGCGTGACGAGAAAATATTCGCACTCGACCCCGCTCTTCATGTAGTGGCCGCGTTTCACCGCCTTCTCAATTTGCCGTTTCAAGGCGACCCGCGGCGATGCCTCCACTGGCTTGCCGTCCATCCAAAGGTCGGCAGCCAACCATCCGACTTCAGGTTTCCAGGGAAGCTGGATCAGACTGTCGGCATCTGGAATGGCAAACATGTCCGGATCGGCCGGGGTCATATCGAGCCAGGCGGCGAAACCGGCGAACCCTGCGCCTTCCTTCTGCATGTCGCCGATGGCGCGCGCCGGAACCAATTTGGCACGTAACACACCCAACATATCGACGAAACTGATCAGGAAATACTGGATCTTCCTCTCTTTGGCGACTCGCGCTAAGTCCTTGGCCATAACCTACTTTCCTCCCTCATTTCGTTGTCTTCGTTGGTTTACGATGAGCGATGTTGCCGAATTTGCACCTATCGTCGATCACCCGTGCCTGGAATCCAGTTGGTGCCGGCAAGCGGAACCTGCGCCATCGCCGCCGCCTCGACCGTAAGAGCGACCATATCCTCTGGCTCAAGGTTCAAGACGTGCGATTTGCCGCAGGCCCGTGCCAAGGTCTGGGTCTCCAATACCATCGTCGCCAGATAATTGCGCATGCGCCGGGCGCCCTGCTCGGGGTCGAGCCTTTTCTCCAGTTCCGGGTCCTGAGTTGTGACACCGACCGGACAGCGCCCCGTGTGGCAGTGATGGCAATGGCCGGGCGACGTCCCCAATTCGGCGTAGCTTTCCTCGTAGATCGGCGCGTTGCAGTTAAGCGCGATCATCGCGGCGGTTCCGATAGATACCGCGTCAGCCCCCAAGGCGAGCGCCTTGGCGACGTCGGCGCCGGTGCGGATGCCGCCGGAAACGATAAGCTGAACTTTGCGATGCATATCGAGCTCTTGCAGCGCCTCAACTGCCAAACGCACCGCGGGCAGCGTCGGGATACCCACATGCTCGATAAAGACGTCCTGCGTTGCCGCCGTTCCTCCTTGCATGCCGTCCAGCACGATCACATCCGCGCCAGCCTTGACTGCGAGCGGAACGTCGAATTGGGTTCGCGTGGCGCCAATCTTCACATAGATAGGCTTCTCCCAGTTCGTCACCTCGCGCAGTTCTTGAATCTTAATTTCAAGGTCATCAGGTCCCGTCCAATCGGGATGACGACAGGCGCTGCGTTGATCGATTCCCTCCGGCAATGTCCGCATGCCGGCGACACGTTCGGTGATCTTTAGACCGAGCAGCATGCCACCACCACCCGGCTTTGCGCCCTGACCAACGACCACTTCGATCGCATCGGCGCGCCTTAGGTCGTCGGGGTTGAGGCCGTAGCGCGACGGTAAAACCTGGTAGACGAGGAGTTCAGATGCGTCGCGCTCCTCGTTCGTCATACCACCATCGCCGGTCGTCGTGCTGGTTCCCATCACGGTTGCCGCGCAACCGAGCGCCGTCTTAGCGTTAGCGCCCAGCGCGCCAAAACTCATTCCAGCGACCGTGATTGGAATCTTGAGCTCGATCGGCTTCTTGGCAAAGCGGGTACCGAGCGTAACGTTGGTGTCGCAGCGCTCCCGGTAGCCTTCAAGCGGATAACGCGAGACCGACGCACCAAGGAACACCAGATCGTCAAACGTCGGTAGGTAGCGCTTTCCTCCGAATCCCCGAATTTCATAGAGGCCCTCACGCGCGGCGCGCTGGATTTCGGCGATGACCGTCGGCGTAAACGTCGCGGATTCGCGTAGGCTGCGTGGATCAACCGACATTGAACGACCCTTTGCAAAGATGACGGCTCAGTAGTTGGCCGCGTTATCGATTGTGAAATTGTAAAGCTTGCGTGCGGAGCCAAACCTCCGAAACTTCCCCACATCCGCTTCGATTCCGGCGCGTTCAAGCAATTCTGAGAGCTTCTCGACATGCTCGTCCGTCATTTCCTTCTCAACGCAGTCCGAGCCCAAACTCTTAACGTCGCCGCCGACATATATCACCGCCTCATAAATCGAATCACCGAGATCGGCGCCCGCATCGCCGCAAACCACGAGATGCCCTGCTTGCGCCATGAATGCGCTCATGTGTCCGACGGAACCTCCGACGACAATGTCCACACCCTTCATCGATATGCCGCAGCGCGAACTCGTATCGCCTTCCACCACAACCATTCCGCCGTGCCCTGACGCGCCAGCCGCCATCGACGCATTACCCTTAACCCGCACCATGCCCGACATGATGTTCTCGCCGACACCCTGTGACGCGTGACCGTCAACCACGACCGTCGCTTCCTTGTTCATGCCGCCGCAGTAGTAGCCAACGTGCCCCTTGATCTCGATCGAAATTGGCAGAACTAGGCCGACGGCGACGGCATGTGCGCCATGTGGATTTAGTGCTTCCCACGAGGTTTCATTGGTATCGGCGGGAAGACCCTGCAGGCGCTGATTGAGCGCGCGCACACCCTCCTCGGCGATATCGATCGTCGGCATCGCCTCAAGCCCGCGACCAGTTGTAGATGGTTGCCGGGGCTGGTTCCCAGATATTTGCCGTATCCGCTCCCGGCAAATGCGCAATCGAACGGAATTCCGAGGCCATCGCGACCCAGTCATCGGTTTCTGCCAGAACTGCCGGTTTGCACGCGATACCGTCGCGGAGCACGGCGAATCCGTCCTTCGTGCCCACCGCAAATGTGAAGAAACCATCAAGATCCGTCAGACCGGCTTCCAGCGCCTCGGACAAACTCGCCCCCTCGCCCATTCGGTGGGCGAGATAGCCAGCTGCGACCTCGGTGTCATTGTCGGTCTGAAACTCAATCCCGCCATGGCGCTGCAGCCATTGTCGCAGCCGATTGTGGTTCGACAGCGAACCGTTTTGCACAAGACACAAGTCGAGGCCCGTCGAGAAGGGATGCGAATGCTCCGTTGTTATTGCGCTTTCGGTCGCCATGCGCGTGTGGCCGATGGCGTGGCTGCCGGAGAATTCCTCAAGGCGGAACCGCTTAACCACATCCACTGGCAGCCCTTTCTCTTTGAACAATTCGATGCTCTCGCCCATGCCAACGATTCGCAGCTCAGGATGGTGGTGACGCATCCATTGACGAACAGTTTCAAGCGGCGCACCAGCGACCATGACGGCATGGCTCGACCGAACTTCGGTCTCAACCTCGACGCTCAGTTCCTCGGACAATTCATGCGCCACATGAGTCCATGCAAAATCGTCGTCCGGAGACTGCAGAGTCAGCTTGATCGAGCCATTTTTCACGGGATTGCGATAGATCGCGAATCCGGCACTGTCGGGACCCCGGTTGCTCATACCGATCAGCATCGGCGCAAGCTGCTTGCCTAGGTCCGGTTCAAGGTCGGGGTTCTTCAGAAACAGGCCGACAATTCCACACATCGGTGCGCCTTCAAAAAACAAGGATAATTAGGGATGCCCGGCTACAAAAAGCAGCAGCAAACTAGCGGATAAGCATTGCCTGATCAACACGCCGAAATCCACGATATATTGTTGAGAGGCGTATTGACCGAGCAGAGACGTCACGTCACATTAGCGCGCTTCACATTCGGCTTATCGTCGTTCCCATGTGCCAATCACGTGACGCCGGGCATTGCCATCGCGCTTGGAGCGACACGAGCTTAATCACCTCCGATTCAGGAACCACCAGCAATCTAACCGGCCCAACGTCACGCCACAGTCAGACTACGCGTAGGGACTCATACGGGAGAGGGTAAATGGCAAAATCCGCGAAAGCAGGAAAAGCAAAAGCCGGCAAAGCGACAAAGAATTCCTCTGGCAACTTCGAGCGGATGAAACGGGAACTCATCTCGAAGGGTGTGAAATATTGCTTGGCCTCCTATGTCGATGCGCATGGCGTGCCAAAGAGCAAGACCGTGCCGATCGAGCATTTCGATCGGATGATGCGCGGCTCCGAGCTCTTCACAGGTGCTGCGCTAGACGGTTTGGGTCAGGAACCAAGTGACGACGAGTTAGCGGCGCACCCCGACCCGAACGCTGTCTGCATCCTGCCGTGGCGACCTGAGATCGTTTGGGCGCCGGGCAACCTCAAATATCATGATGAACCCTGGCCGATGTGTTCTCGGACCGTGCTGTGCCAGCAGATCGAACGTGCGGCAAAGATGGGCCTGCAGTTCAACCTCGGGATCGAATGCGAATTCTATCTCGTTCGTCACCGTGAGGACGGCACCATCGAGCCGGCGAATCCCACAGACACGCTAGCGAAGGCGGCATACGACACGCTGACGACACTAGAGGCGATCGACTTTTTGGACGAAATTACCAGCCACATGAACGAGTTGGGTTGGGATGTCCATTCGCTCGACCATGAGGATTCTAATAGTCAGTTCGAGCTCGATTTCTCCTACGCCGATGTTCTCACAATGTCGGACCGCTACGTCCTGTGGCGCATGATGGCCAAGGAGCTTGCGCGCAAACGCGGACTCGATGTGGCGATCATGCCGAAGCCCTATTCGGATCGCACCGGGAGCGGTGCGCATTTCAACATGTCACTGACGTCGCTGAAGACGGGCGAGAGCCTGATGGGCAATCGTGCCGACAAACGTGGTCTCGGATTGTCGAAGTTGGCCTACCAATTTGCCGCCGGCGTTTTGCGACACGCGCCGGCGATCGTTGCCACGACTTGCCCGCTCGTTAATTCCTACAAGCGACTGATCAAGCAGGGCTCGATGACCGGCTTCACGTGGGCACCAATCTTCATTTCCTACGGGGCGAACAACCGCACCCACATGTTGCGCGTGCCAGGCGTCCGACCGCAGATCGAGGGGCGAGCAAGCCATGGGGAGTTGTCGATGTCACTGCCACGGCTAGAGTGTCGCGCGGTGGATCCAGCGGTAAATCCCTATCTCGGCGCGGCTATGATGCTTGCGGCGGGACTTGAGGGAATCGAAAAGAATTTGGACCCGGGCGATCCGATCGACGGCAACATGTACCTGAAATCGGACGCCGAACTAAAGAAACTGGGCGTAAAGATTTTGCCGCGCACCCTATTGGAGGGGATTGACTTGTTTGCGGCCGACTCACTCGGCAAGACGGTAATGGGCAAGGACTTGTTCGAGTCCTACACCGAGTTGAAGCGGCAGGAATGGTGGGATTATCACAACAGCATCTCGCCGTGGGAAATCAAGACCTACTTCGAACGGTTTTAGGGCACCGACGCCACGCCGGCGAAGCGGACGGGGTCGATAATGAATAACTCTGCGGTGACCGCCGCGTGCCACAACGGCGCAAGGGCGAGTCGGGGCGCCGGATATGCAATCGTGCGGGTCATGTTGATAGGCCAATTGCGACACGCCTGCACTTGACGAAGTTCGCAATGTTGTATTGAGTTGCTGCGGACGGCGACAAGAGTTCATGAAATCGCCGCTAACAGCCCGTTGATTAAGTCGGCGCCGTCTGATTCTCTGGTTCCCTGATTTGCAGGGGGATTTGCCGATGGCGATGGGACGGCAGAAGGATGGTCAGGGGGACCTGATGGTGAGCTGGTCGGAGATGCCGCGCTCTCCGGGTCATGTGTTTTATGACCGCTTGCAGTCGGTGCTGATCGAGGGCGGCTTCGAAGCCTTTGCCGAGGCGAGCTGCCGGCCTTATTACGCGGCCCGGATGGGCGCGCCCTCGGTGCCGCCCGGGCGCTATTTCCGGATGCACCTGGTGGGCTACTTCGAGGGCATCGACAGCGAGCGCGGTCTGGAGTGGCGCTGCTCGGACTCGCTTTCGCTGCGGGCGTTCCTGCGACTGGGGAGCCGTGATCGGGTACCGGACCATTCCTGGCTGTCACGGAGCCGCACGCGCCTGCCCCGGGAAAGCGGGGTCGAGACACCCACGGCCGAGGACCTGGCGCGTCTGGAGCGGAAGCGCAAGGGCAAGAAGCTTTCCAACACGGATTGGGTTTCGAAGAGCGACCCCGAGGCCAAGATCGCCAAGATGAAGGACGGCACGACGCATCTGGCCTACAAGCCCGAGCACGCGGTGGATCAGGACACCGGCGCGGTGGTGGCGGCCGAGCTGCACCCGGCCGATGAGGGCGACACCACGACGCTTTCCAAGACCCTGGCGAAGGCCGAGGCAAACTTCGGGGCGGTGGATGCGGCACCGACGGCGGAGGACCCGGCCGAATGCGTCGCCGACAAAGGTTATCACTCACGGGCGGTCTTGAGGGCTCTGGACGACAGTCCCTGGAAGACCCGGATCGCGGCGCCCAAGCAGACTGGCTTTTCGCGCTGGCACGGTGATGAGGCGGCGCGGCGCGCGGTCACCAACAACCGTGCGCGGCTCAAGTCCGGGGTCGCCCGCGAGGCCTTCAAGCTGCGCGCCGAGATCGTCGAGCGCTGCTTTGCCCACAACCTCGATCGTGGCGGCATGCGACGAACCTGGCTGCGCGGGCGAGAGAATGTGCACAAGCGATACCTGCTCCACGTCGCCGGCCACAATCTATCGTTACTGATGCGCCAGTTCATCGGCGCCGGCACCCCGCGGGAGGCCGTGGCGGGCGGATATGGCGGTATTTTCGTTCTGCTCACGCCCACCGGGGCCATGCTGGTGGCACGGGGGGTTTCGCAGAGCGGCCAGTCGGCTTTCGCCGCCGCATTCCTCATCTGGGGGGGGGTGAGAGCCGGAAAAAGCCACTTAATCAACGGGCTGCTAAGGCAGGGAGACGTTCATGAGGGCAAACTGGGGGTTGGTGCTTCTGCCACCGCTCGTCCTATCCATGATCTTGCTCTTCGGCCCGCAGATCATGTTCCTGCACACGATCACGCAAGACTTCGCACTGTGCCTGCCATGGCATCACTCGTTTGTGTCGGTTCACTCTTCGTGCTGCTCGCCGTCCAGCGACTGGTCGGCCTCGACGTCTTGTCGCGGGGCAGCGGAAGCG
The DNA here is from genome assembly GCA_965217615.1 of Alphaproteobacteria bacterium. Lineage (GTDB taxonomy): Bacteria > Pseudomonadota > Alphaproteobacteria > UBA8366 > CAVOAK01 > CAVOAK01. The sequence goes on along the minus strand of CBDCIT010000049.1, from coordinate 558 downwards.
GCTAGGAAGTCGGTAAACTATTTCACCAGTTCAACAACACAGGGAGAAAGTAGACCATGAGGAAAGTCACACTTAAGAAGTCGCTAGGCCTGCTCGGCGTGGCGGCGAGCGTACTGGGCTTGGCAATGATCGCCATACCTCAGAACGCAACCGCGCAAATGAAGGACTTTAAAGGCATCGAGCTCACCATCGCCACGTTCCCTTCGACCTGGGAGATCAGGTTCCGCGAGGAAGTTGGTCCGGCGATGGAGAAGATGAACGTCAAGCTCAAATTCATCGGTGGGCGTTCGGATGAGTTTCTGGCCAAGATGATTGCGGCCAAGGGCTCACCGACGTTCGACGTTGTTGAGATTACTGACCATGTGTTTCCAGAAATGATGACGGGCAATTTCCTCGACAAGCTCGACCTGAACAACATTCCAAACAAGCAGTTCCTGAATCGGGGCATGTATAACGACTTCAAAGTTGGATATTGGAGCACCCATGCAGCGATTGTCTGGAACCACGAGAAGTTCGCCGAGATGGGTATTCCCGCTCCGACGGAGGTCGAGGATCTCC
>CBDCIT010000048.1:0-121832 GCA_965217615.1 Alphaproteobacteria bacterium | reverse complement strand
CGCCCGCTTCATTCTGCGCAAAATGGACGAGCTCGTGAACAAGCATCGCCAAATCTTCTAGCGCAAATCCAACCCAGTCATCTCGGCGAAGTACCGTCGTCGTCGTCGGGTCGTACATGCCTCCAAATATATAATCTGCACCTTTCCCATGCCATGCGGTCAAGTCGCCTTGGCGCCTAATTCTATCCTCTATGACCGCGGCTTCGTCTCTATCGACGAAGATAATTTCAGGCGCTCCACTAACGGCGTACTCCATAAACTTGTTAATCCACTCGATCATCTCGCGCACCATCGCGTCGAGCTCCGCGCCACGAACGGGCTGCGACACATCTTGGGCGGTCGTCGGCAGGATGCCGAGCATCAAAATGACAACGATAACAACAAGATGCTTCATCGATTGCTCCCGCTAGAAAGATAGGTGCAATCGCAGGTAGCGGCAACTGGACATCGTTCAAATACGAACACGACGAGCGACGATGAAGCGAATGACCCTTTGGGCTATGTCTCGGGCGCGCTGCGCGTGCCGCCGGAGATGATGCGAACCTATGACTACCTGTGCCGCTACCTCAGGCGGGAAATGGTACGGATGCTTGCGGCTGAGGGCCGCGGGGCCGACGCCCATCTGGCCCATGTGGCGACCGGCGAGATGGCACTGCCGCGCAAGCTGTTGGATGGCGCCGCTGCCGCCGATGTCGAGCGACGTTAGGGAGGCCGGTTTGCTGGTCGCAGCGCTTAACGCGCTGGCGCAGGTTCTCGGCTACGAGCGCATAAGGGTTGCTTGAGTGGCGGCGCGTGAACACGCACGACCGTTCGCCGATCGAGCTTAGTTGAACATATAGGTGCGCAGCGCTTCGGCCTCCGAGGCAATCTCCTCGAGCCGATACTTCACTATGTCGCCGATGCTGACGATGCCGATCAGCTCTTCCTTGTCGACAACGGGCAAATGCCGGATACGCCACTTGGTCATGATGGCCATGACCTTGTCGACGCTCTCCTCCGGCTCGCAAGTCTGCACTGTCCAGGTCGCCACATCTCCGACCGGTAGATCAAGTGCCTCGGGACCGTGCTCGGCGAGTGCGCCGATGATGTCCCGCTCCGAGATAATGCCAAGTTTCTTCGACCCGTCGTCCCTCAGAACCAGCGCACCGATGCCTTTTTGCTTCAATTTCTGAACGACGGCGTTGATTTTCTCATCGGGTCGAGCGGTGCTCACTTCCGAGCCTTTCGTGCGAAGGATCGAGGCAATATTCATGGCGTCACTCCTCGTTGGCAGGTCAGGTCGCGAATAGCCGCGAGCCTGCGGAGGGAGCGCCTAACGCCTGTCCAATGCAGCTATCCACTTGCCGCGACTTCGATCCGCGATCCCGCCGTTTGTTTTTCTTGAGCTTGGATCAGTTTGAAGCGGGCGGTCAAGCAAGTTCACGCGCGACCGACGCCGGCATAGGAAATCAGGACCTCGGTCACCCGCGGAAAAGCCGCGGGTGACGGTTCAGCCCTGTCCTCGCTACTTTACGTTCAGCGGATTCATGTCAATCTGCTCGAACCAAGCATCGGACTCGAACCAATACGCTTTGCGCTTGTCGAGCCAGCCGTGAAGTTGCCGGACCCTGATCCAGGTATCCAGATAGTTGAGAAAGTCGAGATCGCCCTTGCGGACCGCCATTGCGCCATAGTTGATGTTGAGTCCCATGTACCCCAAGGAAATGCTCTCGCCTGACATGAGACGATCCGGGAAAGCACTGGTATAGAAATGTGGTTTCGGATCGATCGCCCCGATTGCGTGGGCCTCGTCGATTACCGTCACCACAGTATTCGTTAGTACATGACGGATAGTCGCATCCGTGAGGCCGCCGAACGCACCGCGCACGGCGTCACGGCCGTGCAGGTCGAGCCTCATCACGTGCCAGTGAATATCAGGCGTGAACAACAGCACGGCCTCGTCATATTCCCGCTGGTCTACATGGTGGTAGTATTGACGTAGGACTTTCTGGCAATCCCACTCAATTTCTCGTTCCCGATCCCGATCCATGACAGCTCACCTGTTCAACGCATACGCGACCACACACCTTAGACGCCGGTCGCAGCAGTAATCCTACATCGATGCAGGTGCCTTGCCCGTACTCTCGGCCCAGGATTCCAGCGCGACCGGTTCGTTGGGTCGCCTGAACACCATCTGTCCGCCCTCGCGCGCGGCAATCTGCCACTCTCCATCGACGCGCTTCAGCCGCGCAAACCCATCGCCAAAGCGGTGTGGCCCATCGAAAGGCAGCGGCTTGTCCCGATCCTCGATCCGGCCTTCGCGCGAGTAATAGATCGAATTGTAGGACCAGGACTCGGCGTTATCGTCGTCGATTACAGTAACAATTGCATTCGTCAGTACATGACGGATCGTGTCGTTGCCGAGGCCCCCATAGAGCGCTTCGAGGATCTCTTCTCGCCCTTTCAGGTTGAGGCCCATCACCTTCCAATCGGCATCTTCGGTAAAGAGCTTAACTGCGTCCTCATACTCGTGGTGGTCCACATAGTGGAGTACTGCCGCAAGACTTTCTGGCAGTCCCACTCGATGCCGCGTTCCTGATTTCGGTCCATAAATATTCCTCCCGGATCGTGACGCTTGTGTGCATATCAAAGCCGTGCAGGCGGCTAGGAGCCAACGCGCGCCGTAGGACCCAAACCGGCTCACCGAATAGTGAGCCTACTCGCCTTCGACGACGGAATTTTCGAGCGCGCCGATGCCGCCGATGGTGATCCGCACCCTATCACCCGGCTTTAGAAATATGCCCTGACCGGCGCCGACCCCGGCCGGCGTGCCGGTAGCGATAAGATCATCTGGCCGCAGGGTAATCCGGGCGCTCAGAAACTCGATTTGCTCCTCGATGTTGAAGACCATCATGCCAGCCTCGGCGTCTTGCATATGATCGTCGTTGACCCATAGGTCGATCTTCAACTTGTAGGGGTCGGGCACCGAGCTCACGGGAATAATCCAGGGGCCCATCGGCGCCGAAGTTTCGAACGTCTTCTGACCGAACCAGTCCATCGGGAAGCGCGGCCATTCGTCCCGGCGTCCTAGATCACGGGCCGAAACGTCATTGAATATCGTGTAGCCAGCGACAATGCTGCGGGCATTTTTCTGGTTCAGGTTGCGGCCGTAGCGGCCGATCACGACACCGAGCTCGGCCTCCCAGTCGATCTTCTTTGTAACGTGGGGAATGCGGATTTCGTCGCCCGGACCAATCACAGTATGGGCAGGCGATTTTAGGAACATGTAGGGCTTGACCTTCGTCTTGTCGACGAGTTCCTGATCGCCCCCCATCTCCGCGCGGTGACCGTAATAGTTGGCGGCTGCGTTAAAGATTGCGTTCGGGTAAAGCAGCGGCGCCAGCAGGCGGATCTCCGATAGCGGCCGCGCACCAGTATGACCTCGCTCGAGCGTCTCCGCGATCGACTCCAGCACTGGCAAGGCTGCGTCCCACTTCTCTAGTATGTCGAGCGTCGATCTCGCAGAGAATTCGATGGGCTGACCGGATGCTTCCAACGCCGCCACTGCAGCTTCAAGATCGACCACGGACTCGCCGACAGACAGTCCTGGATGCGCTTCGCCCGAAGGCCCGGCATAGTTGAGAAGTCTGTAATCGGTCATCTGCTACCCCAAGAACATGTACGATAAGATGTGTACTATTCGGCGGCGCATACTGGCGTCGCGCTCTGGGTCCCGTCAACGAGACCCTGTGGACCAACTCCAGTCAGCCGGCGGCGCATTCCGGTCTTGCTGGCATCCCGGCAGCTTCGCGTTTGTCGGCAAGCTGTTCTCGATTGGCTCTTTCGCCTCGCGTGTCGCGGGCGATGGCGGCTCCGAGAGTTCCATGATAGCGTCCGTGTAGAAACGAACGGATTGCCGTCCTACTCGTCATGAAGCTCCCCTACCACGACCGGTACGACTACTCGCCGATCACAGAGCGGGTCGACTATTCCTGGCCTGAAGGGAAAAGGCTTGCCTTCCATATAGCCGTGAATATTGAGCACTTCGCCTTCGGTGATGGTCTTGTTCACTCGCCGACGGGACCGGTACCTCACCCAGATGTCCGCAATTATGCGTGGTGCGATTATGGCACGCGGGTTGGCGTCTGGCGGATCTTCGATCTTCTCGACAATCTGCATCTTCCGGCCTCTCATCTTGTTAACAGCGTTCTGTTCGACTATGCGCCACAGATCATCGACAAAATTCGCGATCGTGGGGACGAATTTGTCGGCCACGGACGGACCAACGCAGAGCGGCAGGGAGATTTGGCGGAGGCCGACGAAAAGGCGCTCATCGAAGAAGCGACCGAGGTCATCCTTCATCACACGGGTACACCACCGCAGGGCTGGTTAAGCCCGTGGATTTCGGAAAGTCGACTCACGCCGGATCTGCTGAAGGAAGCAGGATACACCTATGACATGAACTGGCCGTGCGACGATCAACCGATCTGGATGCAGACGCGTGCGGGACCCTTGTTGTCAGTACCCTATCCAATGGAAATCAACGATTCGGCGGCCCATCTTACCCGGCGGCACACCGCCGTCGACTTCGCCCAGATAGCAATCGACCAATTCGACCAGATGGTCGAATTATGTGACCAGCAGCCGCTGGTCATGGGACTGGCGCTGCACACATTCGTCATGGGGCAACCGTTCCGATTGCATCACCTTCGAAACATTCTAACTCACATCGTCAAGCACCCAAAAGCCAACATGGTTTGGTTTGCACGCTCCGGCGAAATCGCTAGTTACGTCGCTGGGTTGCCGCCGGGCGCCGTCCCCGGAGTCGGCAGTACCTGATGGTCGCACCCCGCCCTGGGGAAGGATGTATCGCCACGGCCTAGATGTACGCCTGCCGCGAAGAGCCAAGTTGGGCGATGTGCGTTGCAGCCACCGGATGCATCTGGCACCATCGTTTCGTGGACGACTGGTCGGCTCACAGCAGTACCTAGCACGGAAGGCGTGGCAGACAATGACGGCTAAACTGAAGATGCAGGAAACCTTCGACGTCGGGGGACTCGCCTACGACCGGCCATTCCGGATACGCCGGCTCGGACATTTCGGCTTCAACATGCGCGACATGCCGGCGGCTATGCATTTCTATTGCGATCTTCTAGGCTTTAACATTTCCGACCTGCTGGACTTTGGCCGCCGTGTTGAAGATCCCGAGAAGCGCGAGGCGCTTGGTGACACGGTCGGCTATTTCACGCGTCACGGCACCGATCACCATTCTTTCGTCATCTTTCCCAGGCAGGTCCTCGACCGTTTTGCCGGCCGGACCGATGAGTCGGACATGACGATCAACCAGATTACCTGGCAGGTCGGGAGCCTGCGTGAAGTCGTCGACGCGACGGCATGGTTCAAAGCCAACGACATTCGTTTCAACCGGTCCGGCCGCGACAATCCGGGTTCAAACTGGCATGTCTATCCCGTCGATCCCGAAGGACATACCAACGAGCTCTATTACGGAATCGAGCAGATCGGCTGGGACGGATACAGCAAGCCGAGTGAGCTCTTCGACCGGCAGTTCAGCGAGGCACCGACTCTACCCCAGCGATCGGAATTTCAGGAGGTCGAGGACGCGATCGCCCGGAAAGTCGACGTCGGATCAGGTTACCGCTATCGCGGCACGGCCGAAGCGACCTATGACGTTGGCGGCGTGCTCTTGCCACGCCCGTTCAAAATAGCCCGGGTTGGGCCCGTACGCCTTTTCGTCAATGACATTGAATCGGCGCTCGCGTTCTACCGAAACCGACTTGGCCTGACGGTAACCGAGGAAGTCGTGTGGAACGGCCATCGTTGCATTTTCCTCAGGGCCAATACGGAACACCATTCCGCAGCGCTCTATCCGATCGCGCTTCGCGACGAACTCGGCCTGTCAAGAAACTCGACCTGTATGGCATTCGGAATGCAGGTTGCCGAGTACAGCCAACTTCGAGACGCCGTTGGATTCCTCGAGGGCAATGGTGTCACGGTCAAGTTCCTGCCACCCGAGCTGTTCCCCGGAATTGATTATTCGGCGTTTGCGATCGACCCAGATGGCCACACAATCCAACTTTACTACTATATGGAACAGGTGGGGTGGGACGGGCAGCCGCGGCCGGTGGAAATGCGCCCGAAAATTGACAACAACAACTGGCCAGAGTCACTTGATCCGCTTCCCGACAGCTATGCTGGCGAGGCATTCATGGGACCCTGGGGCTAAGTGACACGCCGAACCGTGACGCGGCGGGACACGACCTAATTCTCCGCCAAACGGAATAAGTCAGCGTCGGCGGCCGTCAATAGACTTGGCCGCACGTGTTCCATAGAGTCGAATTCGGGGCTGGCTTTCGCAAACAGGCACCTTGAATGGCGTCACAAAACATTCAACGCAAACTGGCTGCCATCCTCAGCGCTGATGTCGCCGGCTACAGCCGGCTTATGAGCGTGGACGAGGAAGATACGCTTAAAACGTTACCCACATATCGCGATACCATGGACGCGAACATCGCGCGGCACGGCGGTCGCATTGTCGGTACGGCGGGCGACAGTGTGCTTACCGAGTTTCCGAGTGCAATCGAGGCGGTGCGATGCGCGATCGAGATTCAGCAGGACCTGCGCGAGCGGAACTCTGAGCAGCCCCCGGACCGCCGGATGGTGTTCCGGATTGGCATCAATCTTGGCGACGTGATGGTCGAAGGGGACGATATCTACGGGGACGGAGTCAACGTGGCCGCACGTTTGGAAAAGATCGCGGAACCAGGCGGCCTTTGCCTTTCGGCGACGATTTTCGAGCAGGTTCGCGATCGTCTCCCAAACGATTTTGAAGATCTTGGCGAACAGAGTGTCAAAAACATCACGCGTCCAGTTCGCGTGTATCGCGTTCCCCTCGAATCGGATAACCCGTCGTCGATCGTCAGCGATGTGATCAATGTTGATGGGACAGCAACCAAATCTCATGAGATTCCGGACCGCCCATCGATCGCCGTACTTCCGTTCATGAACATGAGCGATGACAAGAATCAGGAGTATTTTAGTGATGGCATTACCGAGGACATAATCACTGACCTGTCGAAGGTATCCGGCCTTTTCGTCATCGCCCGAAATTCGGTCTTCGCCTACAAGGGTAAGTCGATCGACTTAAAACAGGTGGCCAATGATTTGGGCGTCCGACACGTACTTGACGGCAGCGTTCGCAAGGCGGGGGAGCGGGTGCGGATCACCGCACAATTAATCGACGGGACGTCGGGCGACCATGAATGGGCAGAGCGGTACGACCGCGATCTGCAAGACATCTTCGCGGTTCAGGACGAAGTCACCGAGAAGATAGTCGCCGCGCTAAAGGTTCAGTTGACCGACGCGGAGCGCGAGCGTTTGACCCGCAAAGATACCGAAAATCTGGAGGCCTATGACTGTCTCTTGCGAGGCAAGGAACACTATCTTCGCTTTACGAGCGCGGAGAACAACGAAGCGCGTCGGCAGTTCGAGCAGGCGATCTCGCTCGACTCCAGCTACGCGGTGGCGCACGCGGAACTCGCACGCGTATGCATCCAGGCAAGAAACCACGGATGGAGCGACGCACCGGAGGACCTGCTCAAAGAGGCCTTCGACAACGCAAAGAAGGCGACGGCGCTCGACGACAATCTGGCGCAGGCGCATATTGTATTAGGGTTTCTATACATGTGGAACAAGCAGCACGATCTCGCGATTGCCGAGGCCGGTAGGGGCCTTGCACTCGACCCTAACAATGCAGACGGTCAAATGTATATGGCCATAATCCTGAGTTTCGCGGGCCGGCCGCAAGAGAGCGTCGGCTGGGTTGAAAAGGCAATTCGCCTCAGCCCGGGCGCGCAGTTTTGGTATTACTTCGCGCTGGGAAATGCCTGTTTGACAATGCAGCGCTACGATGACGCCGTTGCCGCTTGTAAACTGGCGTTAGGTAGCAATCCGAATTTCATCTTTGCTCATCTCTGCCTTGCCGCCAGCTATGGACATCTGGGCCGCAAGGAAGCCGCCGAGGAGTTGGCCGAGTGCTTGCGACTCAACCCAGACCTCGATGTCGCATGGGTCAAGGAAGTCGTGCCGTACAAGGACGCCGCAACACTTGAGGAATTCGTCGAGGGGCTACACAGGGCAGGGCTTCCAAATTGAACCGCACGAGTTCGTGGCTTCCTAACAGTTGGGCCTGAATCGGGAGCTGGTAGGCACCGCCACGCATCCCTGACACTTCACGCTGGTGAATAAACCTAAGAATCGCAGATGCATGAAATGCTTCCACGTTGACATCTGCCCGTGAATGCGGGTTTATTCGAGGCAAGAAATAGCCCAAAATTCAGGCACAAGATTGGGAGGTATTGTCATGGATGCAGATCAGGCAAGGGGCATCGAGTGGGACTGTCAGAAACTTGTCCGCCAATATTATCGGCACGTCGACCAGCGTGAATTCGACAAGGCTTGCGCTTTGTTTATGGAGGACGTCGAGTGGTACTCGATGGGCGTCAACCTGCATGGTCGAGAGGAAATTCTCAAGTCGCTGACGCCTGCCCTGGGCAAGGGCACGATCCGCCACGTCGTCACCAACATGGTCGTCAAGGCTGTCGACGACGATCACGCTGAATCCGACTTCTATCACACGATCTATTACCAGCCCGAGGCCGAGTTTGAGACACACGACGGTCCAATTCCCTTCCAGGGGCCACACCGCACTCACGATCAACATGACTGGTATGTGAGGACCGACGACGGTTGGCGCATCGCCAAACGGGTTTCTCATATGGTGTTCCGGCGTAATCCCGATGAACCCGTGTCGCTGGAGACTTGGGCCGCTGAAGCCGGCAAGACCGGAGAGGCGCCATCGTCCTAGCATGCGTACGCGAACGTCATGGACGACGTAACACTTCAAATTGGGGACATCTACGTTCCGGTTAAGCGGCGGAAGACACTGAAACCGGAGACCGTCGAGGCGCTCGCCGAGAACATCATAGAACGGGCAGACAACACCGATCCAGGTCCGCCGGGACGGCGAACGGCTCGTATTGATCGAGGGCCTGCATCGCCTCGAAGCCTGCAGAGCGCTTGGCGAGGAAACGATCGTTGGCATCATCGTCCAGGCTCGTCGCCACTAATACACGGTCTGCAATTGAATACGAGTAAACGCCTGTCGTGCCAACATGAGCGCGTGAATTAGACGCAGGAGCTTTACCATGCCATCTACCAGCCCACGCACGCCCAGCACTTCACTGGCCCGCAACACGCCAGGTCGGTGGGTCACCGACACAGAAGCCAACATCGACCTTGCAGCGCTCCAGGCGTATCGCCTAGCGCGGATCCGCGAGCAATTGAAGAAGCACGAGCACGCGGCGTGCGTGCTCTACGATCCTATCAACATCCGCTACGCCACGGGGACCCGCAACAATTCCGTGTTCAACATGCATTTCATGGGTCGCTACTGTTTCGTGCCGGCCGAGGGTCCAGTCGTGCTGTTCGAAAACCCGAACAAGATCCATCTGCCTCGAGGACCCCATATCGCCGACGAAATTAGGCCGGGGCGGTCATGGCGCTACATGGTAGGCGGCCCGCATGTCGAGGAGAATGTCAAGCTGTGGGCGAATGAGATTGCCGATCTGGTCGCGGCGCATGGCGGCGGCAACCGGCGGCTGGCAATGGATCATTGCGAGCCGCGAGCAACAGCTGAACTAACGCAGCTCGGCATCGAGCTGTTCGACGCCCAAATAGAGCTGGAGTATGCCCGAGCCATCAAATCCAGCGACGAGCTCGAATGCATGAACGTTGCCATCGCCGCCGCCGGCGTTGGCATGGCGCGCATGCACGAAGCGTTGGAGCCTGGCATGACCGAGAACGAATTATGGGCCATCCTGCACCATACAAATATTTCGATGGGCGGCGAGTGGATCGAAACCCGTTTGCTTGCGTCCGGTGGGCGAACGAACCCCTGGCACCAGGAATGCAGCGATAGAATCATTCAGGCTGGCGAATTGGTCGGGTTTGACACCGATATGGTCGGCCCATTCGGATACTGCGCCGACGTGTCGCGCACATTTCATTGTGGGCCAGGCAGACCCACGGCCGAGCAACGCGAACTCTACAAGTTTGCGCACGAACAGATCGAATACAACACGGCCCTGTTGCATGCTGGCCTCACGCTCCGCGAATACGCAAATAAGGCCTGGCCGGTGCCCGAGCGGTTTGTGGAGAATGGCTATCCCTTCATCGCCCACGGTGTTGGCATGTGCGACGAGTGGCCGAATTGCTACACGCTCGAAGTCTTGGAGCGACGCGGCGAGGACGACGTGCTCGAGGCCGGCATGACCATTTGCGTCGAGAGTTACATTGGAGAAGCTGGCGGCGATGAGGGCGTAAAGCTCGAGCAACAAGTTCTCATCACCGACGACGGTGTGGAATTACTCTCCACATTCCCCTACGAGGAGAACCTTTTGGGACGCGAAATTTGAAGCAGGCAAAAACCGCCGTTGCGTAGCGGCTTGACGGCCAGCGCAGTGCCGCATTGACGGCAATCCGGCGTATCCGCTCTTATGCGACCATTGGAGCTTCCAGAATACAAACTAAGGGGGATCAATATGGATCGCGACCAAGAACGCGCAATCGAATGGGACTGTTTCCATACGCAGAACAGATACTATGTCCTGGTCGACGCCGGCGACTACGAAGGCGGCGGAAACCTGTTTACCAAAGATGCGATCTGGACCCTGTGGGGTCAGGAACTGCATGGCCGCGCCGAGATAGTTAAGGGACTGGAAGACGGGTTGGGACCGGTCTTCATCCGCCATTATGTCTCAAACATCACCGTCAACGTAATCGATGAGAATAACGCCGAAGTGATTTCCTACGTGCACATCTATCGCCACGAATGGGATGAGATCAAAGACGGGACAATCCCATTGATTGGCGCCTGGGTGCTGGGCCGCCACGACAACAAAATGGTGCGCACGGATGAGGGCTGGAGGATTTCGCGCCGCGACATCAGCGGCTTCCTGCGGCGGCCGTAGATTTTTCTCGCGCGGCTTGTCCACCAACGTCGACAGAATTTTAGTGTGCGGCCAATCTGGCCGCGTTGACAGTCGTCTAGTGCTGCTGTTCTGATGCCTGCTCGAAGGACAACATCAACCGGAGGCTACAACATGGAAAGGGAGCAGGAACGCGAAATCGAGTGGGATTGCACGAAAGTGCTGAACCAATTTTACGTTTTGGCCGACCAGGGCGATTTCGAGAAGGCCGCCAACTTGTTTACCGAAGACTCGGTCTGGAACCTGAACGGCAATGAACTGCACGGCCGCGCCGCAATTGAAGAGGGCCTACGGTCGGGATTTACACCGGTTTTCATCAAACACTACATCCAGAACATCGTTGTCGACGCAATCGATGAGGACCACGCTGACGCGGTGGCCTACGCGCAGGTCTTTCGCCACGAAAAGTCCGAAGTTACGGACGGGACGGTCCCGTCGATTTCAATCGTTGGCCCTTGGTCGATCGGCCGGCAGGACAACAAGATGGTCCGGACGAGCGAAGGTTGGAAGGTTGCCCGGAGAGACATCGGCAGCTTCCTGCGGCGGGCCTAACAAGCCGGTATTGGGCTGTCATCCCAGCGTTGGCGAAGGACGGTTGATGCTCGTGCGCTTGTTTCTTGTGAGCGCAGAATAGCGTTTCGCATCGAATCAAAGGCGTCTCGGAGAAAGCCATAATGGCGGGACCACTCGAAGGTATCCGGGTTCTGGAATTGACGACGATGATCACGGGTCCGCTGGCTGGCATGTTGCTAGCGGATCTTGGGGCGGAGGTTGTGAAAGTTGAGAACCCCAAGGGCGGCGATCCGTTTCGCAGCTTCCAGGGCGGTCTCTATAGCCCTCATTACATCGTCACCAACCGCAATAAGCGTAGCTTGACGCTCAACCTGCGCGCTGAAGAGGGACGCGATGCCGCGTTGAAGTTGGCGGCGCACTCGGACGTGTTGATCGAGAACTTTCGGCCCGGAGTGATGGATCGACTGGGCCTCGGCGCAGATATACTCGCTGAGACAAACCCGCGTCTCATCTACTGTTCGATTACCGGTTTTGGCGAGAGTGGCCCCTACGCCCGCCGCCCCGCCTATGATGCAGTCGCACAGTCGCTTGGCGGAATGGCGCACCTGTTTCTCGATCCAGCAAAACCGCAGATCACCGGCCCAACCGTGGCAGACAACCTGACTGGCATCTATGCCTGCTACGGCATCCAAGCGGCATTGTTCGAACGCGAACGCACAGGCACAGCGCGGCGCGTCGATGTCAACATGCTGACCTCGGTCATGGCCTTCGCGCCCGACAGCTTCGCCTATCACACACAAATGGATCTGGTTGCCGACCATCTTCGTCGGGTCAGGACCTCCCAGTCCTATGCCTTCAGGTGCAGTGACGGATTGCTGATCGCAATCCATCTATCTTCGCAACCCAAGTTCTGGGACCAGCTCATGGACGCATTGGGCCAGCCGGCACTCGTTGACGACCCACAATTTCAATCCCGAGAACAGCGGATCGAGAATTACGAGGATCTAACGGCAGCACTACAGGAGGTTGTAGAACAGAAACCGCGCGATCACTGGATCAAACGGTTCGATATATGTGAGGTTCCGTTCGCGCCGGTCAACACCGTGCCCGACGTGTTTGAGGACCCGCAGGTGCGCCACCTCGACAGCTTTTTCGAAGCGGAGCATCCGCAAGAAGGCAAGGTCACAGGCGTTCGCCGCCCTGTCTGGTTCGATGGCGCTCGCGACGACCAGCCGCTCATGCCTCCGCCGGCATTGGGCGAGCACAGCGACGAAATTCTGGCGGAACTCGGCTATGACGAAGCTGCGATTTCGGCGTTGCGCGATAAATCAATCGTATAGCCGGCAATCCGGACGAGCTGCCGTGCGAGAGCTTCGTACTTCGCTGGCCGCTGTGTTATCGTCATCGAAAGCAAACAAATCGTTGCGATACCGTGAGATTGCGGGTGGGAGACCAACGTCATGACTTTTAATCGTGCATCTGACGCCGGATGGGATTGGCTCTATTTTCCCAAGACGGAAGGAACGGCATCCCGGACCGCTGGAGTGTCGCTACCTGAAGGCACATATGAGCGATCCATCGGCAGGGAAGGTTTCTCGGGTCCGGGGACGCGCATGTACCACACGCACATGCCGACCGAGTTCGTCGAGTTTGAAGGCCCGCTGCGGCCGCGCGCATGGGACCTCGACAAGCTCAACTCCGTGACTGGATCGCCTTGGGACGCAATCGAATGCATGCGCAATGACGCCATCCGTGTCCGCTATTGGCGTAGCCATGGAGCAATGGACCACCTCGTGCGCAATGCAGACGGAGACGACATGCTGTTCATCCACATGGGGAGCGGCGATCTCTACTGCGACTATGGCCACCTGAAATTTCGCGACGGTGACCATATCCTCATGCCGCGTGGGACAATGTGGCGCATTGAAGCAGACGGCGACGCGACGTTGGTGCTCGTCGAGGCCACCAACGATTCATACCGGCTGCCGGACAAAGGTTTGGTCGGACCTCATGTAATTGTTGATCCCGGCACGATGGACACGCCGGAGATAGACGACAAATTCAAAGCCCAACAGGGTGCTGGCGAGTGGCAACTGAGGATCAAGCGCAGTGGCGAGATCTCAGCGGCAACCTATGCCTTCAATCCGCTCGACGCCGTGGGTTGGCACGGTTCGTTGGCGCCAGCGCGTATCAATTGGCGCGACGTCACTCCGCTCAATACGCATCGTGGACACGTGCCCGTGTCGGCGCACACGATGTTCGTCTCCGATCGCTTCGTCATCTGCGCGTTCGTTCCACGGCCGTTGTTTCTGGGAGACCCGGACGTCATGCAGGTGCCGCCGTACCATTCGAACGATGACGTCGATGAGATTGCCTTTTATCACGCAGGCAACTTCAACCACCGTGACGATGTCGATTGCGGGACGATGACTTTCCTTCCTGCTGGATTTATCCACGGCCCCCATCCGAATATGATGAAGAACGCATTTTCAAAGCCCAAAGATGACGGGCTGAAGATGATGATGATGGACGGCGTCGCTCTGAGCATCGATGTGCGCGACGGCGTCGAGGTCGGCGACATTCCCGAAGCTGTGGAGCGCCCCGACTGGCACCTCGGCTGGCAGGCAGCGCCGAAGGCCGCTGAGTAAATCCGACAGCGACACGCAATAGGTTCAGGGTTACAGGCACACTAACCTAGTCGCCGAACTTCACAGGCGCTACAGGGTCTCGCCCTGGTCGCCCAAATACTCCATTGCGTTACGAGCTGGAAGATAGTCGGGGGCGTATTCGAGCGACCGCTCGAACGAACGCCGGGCCTCGGCGAGCCGTCCCTTTCGCATCAGAATTTCACCCAGATTGGCGTGAGGATAGTGGTAGCAGCAATAGCGTTTGGACGCGATTGCCCTCCTTAGCCACGGAACAGCTTCGTCGTATCGGCCAAGCTCCATGAGGTAGACGCCAATATCGTTATAGGGATTGCCGAATTCCGGGTCCAAGCGGATGGCCTTCTTGCAATGTTCGATTGCATCAACGAATTGTCCCAAATAACTCAAGGACCAACCCAGAAATGTATGCGCCTCGGCCGTCGGGTGCCGCCGGATCGATTCTCGATAGGCGGCCGTCGCCTGTTCGTATTCGCCCGAGAGGTGAAACAGGTAACCAGCTTCCAAAAGTACACGGGCTTGGGAGCGCGTGCGCAACTCCTCAGACTCCTCCGCATGAAGCAGCGACGGAATTAGTAGGGCTGCGACAAGGACAATAGCGAGTCCGCCGCTCCGATGCCCTCGCCTAGCGCGTCGGGCGATCCAATGCAGACGCGGTAATTGCCAGGCAAAGCAAATCATGGGCGACTTACATTCCAAACTTCGACGATATTGGTTCCGGATTGACGCATGGCTTTCGCGATTGGGCAAAAGCGGGACAGGTCTGCCTTGACCCGTTCGAGAGCTGCTTCATCGCCCGACGTGGTCAATTCGATATTAAGCGTGATTTTGCGAAACGGTAGGTCGATCTCCTCGACGAAAAGTACGCCGCGCTGGTCGTCGGTGAGTTTGGCCTCGACAGACATGGCGTCGATTTCAATGCCATTAACCTCCGCAAGCTTATGAGTTGTCACGTTTGTGCAGCCTGTCAGCGCCGATATGAATGTCTCGATCGGCGTCAATCCGTGATTTGTGCCCCAGGGCTCGTCAATCGTCACACCAACATCGCGTGTCGCCACATCCGTTCGCGTATGCGTGCGGCATGCACCGTGCAGCACAATATTCTTGATCTGCATTGGTTTGGAACTCGCCATGCCGGACCTCCTGCGTGTCAAAACAGTCGCCGCACTGAGTACCATCAGCGACCAAGCCCCCGCACACGGAAGCCGATGATCGCGAATAGTTGGGGCCGCATTAGAATAACGCTTTGATCCGCAGTGCCACCGCAAATATTTGCGGATCTTTGTTTGGTGCACGTCGAATGGTACCTTTTCAGCCCGTTGATTAAGTGGCTTTTTCCGGCTCTCACCCCCAGATGAAGAATGCGGCGGCGAAAGCCGACTGGCCGCTTTGCGAAACCCCCCGTGCCACCAGCATGGCCCCGGTGGGCGTGAGCAGAACGAAAATACCGCCATATCCGCCCGCCACGGCCTCCCGCGGGGTGCCGGCGCTGATGAGCTGGCGCATCAGTAACGATAGATTGTGGCCGGCGACGTGGAGCAGGTATCGCTTGTGCACATTCTCTCGCCCGCGCAGCCAGGTTCGTCGCATGCCGCCACGATCGAGGTTGTGGGCAAAGCAGCGCTCGACGATCTCGGCGCGCAGCTTGAAGGCCTCGCGGGCGACCCCGGACTTGAGCCGCGCACGGTTGTTGGTGACCGCGCGCCGCGCCGCCTCATCACCGTGCCAGCGCGAAAAGCCGGTCTGCTTGGGCGCCGCGATCCGGGTCTTCCAGGGACTGTCGTCCAGAGCCCTCAAGACCGCCCGTGAGTGATAACCTTTGTCGGCGACGGCTGTGTCTCGAAAGTGGTGGAAATTTGAGGATGGCGTAATCTCCGGGTGACAAGACAACCACCCAACCGGCGGCTAGCACCGCCAAGGAGATCACGCCATGAAGAACACTACCGAGACTTCGGCGCTTTCGCTACTGGCCAATGACGCCGGCTATGATCCGCTCGAGGACCGGCTGCGGGAGAACATCAGATCCACGATCGAGGCCGTTTTTGAGGAGGAACTTGCGCAGTTTCTCGGGCGCTGCCGATACGGTCGAGAGGACGCGCTTCGGCAAGGGTATCGGAACGGGCACCGGGAGCGGCAACTGACGGGGACATTCGGGACCGAGAGGGTGAGCGTGCCGCGTGCACGGATCGTTGAGGAAGACGGTCGGGCGTCGGAATGGCGTTCGCGGGCGCTGCCGCGCTACCAGCGGCTGACCAGAAAGGCCGAGGCGCTGATCGCTTCGGTGTATCTGTCCGGAACCAACACGCGGCGGGTGAAACGCGCGCTGTTCGGGCTCTTCCGGGGTGCTGTGAGCAAGGACGTTGTGAGCCGGGCGTGGCGCAAGGTGAAGGTCGATTGGGACGCCTGGTGCAGCCGTGGCCTCGCGGATGAGGATATCGTTCGGCTGATCCTTGACGGTACTGTGATCAAGACCCGACTGGATCGCAAGGCCACCAACATCTCGGTTCTCGCGGCTATAGGGGTGCGCCGGGATGGCCAGAAGGTCTTGCTTTCGATCGGGAATATGGGCGGAGAAAGCCAGGCGGCGTGGCGCCAGTTCCTCGACGACCTTGATGCGCGTGGACTGAAACGGCCCGGGTTTGTCATCGTCGATGGCGCGCCGGGACTGGAGGCGGCTCTGTCGGCGCTTTGGGGCGATGACCTTCCCGTTCAACGCTGCACCGTGCACAAGCACCGCAACCTTCTGGGTCATGCTCCCAAACACATGCATGACGAGCTGAGCGAAGATTACCGCGATATGATCTATGCCGACACTGCCTCCGAGGTGGAAACCCGCCGCAAGGCGTTTGTCCGCAAGTGGCGGCTGAAATGCAGGGCCGTCGCGGACAGCCTCGCAGAAGCGGGCGACAAGCTCTTTACCTTCACGCGCCTGTCCAAGAGCCAATGGAAATCAGCCCGAACGACCAACGCCATTGAGCGTCTCAACGAGGAGTTCAAGCGCCGGATCAAAACACAGACCGTGCTGCCGTGTCCCGAAACAGTGCCGATGCTCCTCTGGGCGCTCCTCGCTTCCGGCCAAATCCAGATGCGCAAAGTCGATGGATGGGAAACCCTCGATCAGCTAATCGCCGACGAAACCCTTGACCGAGCGGCCTGACCGCCGCAAAACTCAGCCCGCTCGGAGAGGCGCCAAAACCAATTTCCACCACTTTCGAGACACAACCGCGACGCATTCGGCCGGGTCCTCCGCCGTCGGTGCCGCATCCACCGCCCCGAGGTTTGCCTCGGCCTTCGCCAGGGTCTTGGAAAGCGTCGTGGTGTCGCCCTCATCGGCCGGGTGCAGCTCGGCCGCCACCACCGCGCCGGTGTCCAGATCCACCGCGTGCTCGGGCTTGTAGGCCAGATGCGTCGTGCCGTCCTTCATCTTGGCGATCTTGGCCTCGGGGTCGCTCTTCGAAACCCAATCCGTGTTGGAAAGCTTCTTGCCCTTGCGCTTCCGCTCCAGACGCGCCAGATCCTCGGCCGTGGGTGTCTCGACGCCGCTTTCCCGGGCCAGGCGCTCCAGCATCTCCCGGTAGCCTTCGCCGTTGGCGCGCCGCACGATGTTCCGCAGCGCCGCGTTGGCCTCCATGGTCGAGGCATCGACGCCGATGCGCTCGCCCTTGATCAGCCCCGCCTCGGCGATCAGCACCAGAACCCAGTCGAAGACCGCCGCGTGGACTTCATGGGGCAGGCGCGTGCGGCTCCGTGACAGCCAGGAATGGTCCGGTACCCGATCACGGCTCCCCAGTCGCAGGAACGCCCGCAGCGAAAGCGAGTCCGAGCAGCGCCACTCCAGACCGCGCTCGCTGTCGATGCCCTCGAAGTAGCCCACCAGGTGCATCCGGAAATAGCGCCCGGGCGGCACCGAGGGCGCGCCCATCCGGGCCGCGTAATAAGGCCGGCAGCTCGCCTCGGCAAAGGCGTCGAAGCCGCCCTCGATCAGCACCGACTGCAGGCGGTCATAAAACACATGACCCGGAGAGCGCGGCATCTCCGACCAGCTCACCATCAGGTCCCCCTGACCAGCCTTCTGCCGTCCCATCGCCATCGGCAAACCCCCCTGCAAATCAGGGAACCAGAGAATCAGACGGCGCCGACTTAATCAACGGGCTGATTAGGCATGGCTGGCGGCGATCTGGCCGAATGTAAACGGATCCTCGACGAAGCTGCGGAAGGAATCCACCGTGTGAACCATCAGCTTCCCTGGCGGCACGGTGACGACCGATGCATCGTCGAGTTCTGGCAGACCGATCACCACATCGTCGCGCTCGACCTGATCAAGTTGCGACAGCGCCCGGCGCGTCACAGTTGCCCCGACCTTCGCGCCGCAGCCGCCACAACGCATGCCGATGTCGGAGATTCTCCTGCGCATTCCGGTGTCGGCGAGCCCTGCGGCAAGGAACGGCCCCTCTGCCGGAGGCATCTCCGGAAGTCTGTTGAATCTCTGAATGAAACGCCGATCGATCCAGTCCTTCCAGTGCCACACGCAACGTCCTTCGACGGCCCACCATGCGCGTGATGCAATGGCCCGCTTATCACCTGTTGTTATGAGACTGAGGAACTGCCGCAATCGTCGCCCGGTCAGCGCTTGCCGGAGATTCCTTGCCAACGGCCGACCTTGCCGAATTGCAAATACGCCGGATTTCGGTCTGGGGTGGTTGATCACGTCAGCGATGTCACCGGCCGCGAATACCTCGGCGTGCGAAATCGACTGCAGCGCCGCGTTCACGCGTATGAAGCCGGCATCGCTTACTGAAAGACCGGTCTCGCACAGCCAACTTGGAGCGCTGGCGTTGGTCGCCCAAAGGATCTCGTCGAAGGTGAATGTCGCGCCGTTATCGCACCGCACCACACCGGGAGAAACATCGACGACACGGTGACCCGCATGGACCTCAATCCCACATTTCGCAAGCGCTCGGCGAACTTTTGCGCGGGCCGGCCGGCTGTGCGTTGCCATGATATCGTCTTCGGCCGTCAACAAACTGAACGCCAGTTCGGCGTCTTCGCGGCCCTGTGTGGCCATCAGTTCGTGCAGCCGGTGTTGAATCGCGAAAGCCATCTCAACGCCGCCGGCTCCGGCGCCGACAATGCCGACGTGAATCGGGCCGGTGCAGGACAACAACGTTCACGCAGCCTCCGCCAGTTGTCGACGAATCCATCGATCGGCTTTATCGGCACGACGCTGTCTAGAGCACCTTGCACGTTGCGGGTCGAGGGCGCTGCGCCTGTGTTGATCGATAAAATGTCGTAGGGCACGGCGGGGCGATTCTTGCAGAGCACGCGTTTGCCCGTTAGATTGAGCCCAATTACTTCATCGTGAATGAAGCGGCCGCCGGCGAACCGGGTCAGTGGTCCAAGATCAATATGCGCCTAGTCGTGCGAATAGTGCCCGGCAATAAAGCCCGGGAGCATGCCCGAATACGGGGCCTCCAGGTCGAGGCTGATCAAGGTCAGGCGGGCGCCGGCTAAGGGGTCCATGCCAAACCTTCGCAAAACCTCGACGTGCGCGTGACCGCTGCCAACAAGCACCAGATCCTTGATAACCGGTGTATCCACACGAACCATTGCCAAATCCTTATTCTCGGGTAGCCGACAAGTCGGCACCGGCTATCTTGTCCTTGAAGTTCCAGGATGCCGAGCATTGTGATGTGGCGCAAGATCACCGCTTGGTTGTACGGCATGGATAGATTATCACGCTGAAGCGGGTTAAGCTTGGTCCGTACCATTACTCGACGGCGGTAGGCGGTGTGACCGGCGAGACCACCGTGTCAATCGGCGTCCAAAATTGACCCCCTATCGGCGTGCAATATTGACCCCCCTTAATGGCACGGCGGAGGTTGTCCCGGTAGTCAATAGGGGGACCCGAGCGGCTTCGTGTAGCGCCTTGCGGTGCGCGGAGCGAAGCCGCGTGGGCTTGACGTATACGTCAAGCCTGTTGACCCACCGGGGCAAGCGGGCCGCAGGCACGGCCTGTGCCGGGTCAGCAGCGGTTCTTGAAGCGCCAGCTCTCGTTTCGATGATCTCGCAATGGTGGGTCAGGCGGTCGAGCAGGGCTGTGGTTATCTTGGGGTCGCCGAAGACGGAGGGCCATTCGCCGAAAGCGAGGTTGGTGGTGACGATGATCGAGGTGCGCTCGTAGAGCCGGCTCATCAGGTGGAACAGCAGCTGGCCACCGGCCTGAGCGAAGGGCAGGTAGCCGAGTTCGTCGAGGATGACGAAGTCGCGTCGGACGAGTTGGTCTGCGGTACGGCCTTGGCGTCCGGAGCGGAGTTCGGCCTCGAGGTGGTTGACCAGGTCGACGACGTTGTAGCAGCGGCCACGGGCGCCCTTTCTGATACAGGCGCGGGCGATGGCGACGGCGAGATGGGTCTTTCCGGTGCCGGTGCCGCCGACCAGCACGATGTTGCGCTTGCTCTCCAGGAAGTCGCCGCCGGCGAGTTCCTGGATCAGGGGCTCATTGACCGGGGAAGCGGCGATATCGAAATCGGCCAGCTCCTTGGCCGTCGGCAGCTTGGCGGACGTCATCTGGTACTTGATGGAGCGCGCCTGCTTGTCGGCGACCTCGGTCTGCAGCAGCGTACCGATGATCTGTTGCACCGGATGACGGCGCTTGAGCCCGTCGGCGAGGATGTCGTCGTAGGCGGCGCGCATGCCTGCAAGCTTCAGCGCCGTCATCATCGCCAGCACATCATGACGCTCCATGACCGGCCTCCCTCAGGCGGTCGTAGCGGCGGCAGTCGGCCACCGGCTGGTGGCGAAGCTGCAGGCCCTCGGGCGTTGGGATGGCCGGCGGCGGCGGCGGCTGGCGGTGCCGGGCGAGGATGTTGAGCACAACGTCAGCGCTGCCAGGCGCCGCAGGCGAGCGCTTCGGCGCAGGCCGCCTCGACCGCCTCCAGCCCGTCCTCCAGCACCGCCGCGAGGATTTTGACGATCTGACGATCACCGTCGTCGCGGCCGGTGAGCCGTGCCCGCATGCGGCCCAGCGCGCCGGGCAGTTGCCAACCCTTGAAAGGCGCGCCATTCCTCAGCGCACCGGGCTTCCGTGTCAGGATCGGCACGTAGTGCCATGGATTGCAGGCGATCTCACCGCGTCCAAAGCTCCGGGGGTGTTCGGCAACGGTCTCGCCATCCTGGCGGATGACAATCCGATCGGCATAGGCCCGCACGTCGACCGTCCGCCCCACGGCGCGGGCCGCCACGCTGTAGTGGTTGTTGTCGAAGCGCACCAGACAGGTCTTGGAGACCGATACCTCGGTGGCGTGGAAGCCGTCGAAGGGGCCGCGATAGGCCATCAGGAAGGGTCGCTCCTCCTCGAACACCTGCCACACCGTCTTGCCCTCGATCATCGGATGCGGCCGCTTCTTGGCGTCCTCGATGCACCGATCCATCAGCCACTCGTTGATCTCGGCGTAGGAGCCGCCCCGCGGGATGGGCACGAACAAGCGGCCGCGGAGGTAACCCACCTGCCTCTCGACCTGGCCCTTCTCCCAGCCCGCACCCGGAGTGCACGCCACCGGCTCCACCAGATGGTGGGAGCACAGCTCCAGAAAGCGCCGGTTGTAGGCGCGCTCCTTGCCCACGAACACCATGCTCACCGCCGTCTTCATGTTGTCGTAGATGCCCCGCCGGCAGACCCCGCCGAAGAAGTGGAAGGCCCGTTCGTGCGCCTCGAACACCATCTCCTGGCTCTCGCGCGGGAAGATCTGAACCAGCTGCATGCGGCTGTAGCAGAGCCGCATGTGCGCTGCCTTCACCTTGGTCGTCCGGGACACCCGACAGGCGCGCGTACTCGTGGCTCCAGTCGAACTGGTAGGCCTCGCCGGGATCGAAGCTCAGCGGCACAAAACCCTGCGACGGCGACAACAGCCGCCACCGCCGACGCCAGGTCCTGGCGTAGCGGCGCACCGCGTCGTAGCCGCCGCCATAGCCCAGAGCCGCAAGGTCTTCATGAAGCCGCAGCAGAGAAAAGCGGTCCCGGCGCGGCTTCTTCTCGTTGGCCTCAAGCCGGCGCTCCAGCTCCTCCACCCACGGCCCAAGCTTCGGCATCGGCTGGATCTTGCGCTCGTAGCTGAACGAGGTCTCATCACCCCGAACCACCTTGCGCACCGTGTTCTTCGAAACCCTCAAATCCCGGGCGATCTTCTTGATCGGAACACCCCTCACCAGATGATCCCGACGGATCCGCGCAATCGTCTCCACAACCAGCATCTCCCCCACCTCGTCTGTCCAAACAACAAGGTGTGTTAAAAATCACAAACCCAGGGGGGTCAATTTTGGACGCCGATAACCCCCAATAGGGGGTCAATATTCCACGCCGAACAACAACCACCGTTTACTTTCAGCGCAGCCTCCTAGGCTGTCGCTGCAAAGCGTCCGCGACCGGGTGGTGCCAACGAACAGGGAGGAAACCGAGCAAATGCCACAGGAATCCGAGTTCACGCAGAGTTCTTTTGAGGCCGGCAGCCAGATCTTCGATGAGGGTGATAAAGGCGATAACCTTTATCTGATCACCAACGGGTCGGTTGAGACCCGCAAATTGCAGGGTGATGTATCGAAGACACTGACTACACTTGGCAAGGGCGACATCTTCGGCGAGATGGCCCTGTTCGGCGGGCGACCCCGAGCGGCGGCGGCTCATGCCGTCCTGGATACGGATGTTCTGGTGCTCTCGAAGAAAGATTTCGATACGCGCTTGACGAGCATAGACCCCGTCATATGCAACATTGTGGTTTATATGATCATGCGGGTGCGCACCATGACTGACGAGTTCATGCGGCGCAGCTAATAGCGCCGGAGCTTGAGCTGTTATTCGCCGAGACCGCGGTATTATTCATGCCGCTTAGCAGCCCGTTGATTAAGTGGCTTTTTCCGGCTCTCACCCCCCAGATGAGGAATGCGGCGGCGAAAGCCGTCTGGCCGCTTTGCGAGACCCCCCGTGCCACCAGCATGGCCCCGGTGGGCGTGAGCAGAACGAAAATACCGCCATATCCGCCCGCCACGGCCTCCCGCGGGGTGCCGGCGCCGATGAGCTGGCGCATCAGTAACGATAGATTGTGGCCGGCGACGTGGAGCAGGTATCGCTTGTGCACATTCTCTCGCCCGCGCAGCCAGGTTCGTCGCATGCCGCCACGATCGAGGTTGTGGGCAAAGCAGCGCTCGACGATCTCGGCGCGCAGCTTGAAGGCCTCGCGGGCGACCCCGGACTTGAGCCGCGCACGGTTGTTGGTGACCGCGCGCCGCGCCGCCTCATCACCGTGCCAGCGCGAAAAGCCGGTCTGCTTGGGCGCCGCGATCCGGGTCTTCCAGGGACTGTCGTCCAGAGCCCTCAAGACCGCCCGTGAGTGATAACCTTTGTCGGCGACGCATTCGGCCGGGTCCTCCGCCGTCGGTGCCGCATCCACCGCCCCGAGGTTTGCCTCGGCCTTCGCCAGGGTCTTGGAAAGCGTCGTGGTGTCGCCCTCATCGGCCGGGTGCAGCTCGGCCGCCACCACCGCGCCGGTGTCCAGATCCACCGCGTGCTCGGGCTTGTAGGCCAGATGCGTCGTGCCGTCCTTCATCTTGGCGATCTTGGCCTCGGGGTCGCTCTTCGAAACCCAATCCGTGTTGGAAAGCTTCTTGCCCTTGCGCTTCCGCTCCAGACGCGCCAGATCCTCGGCCGTGGGTGTCTCGACGCCGCTTTCCCGGGCCAGGCGCTCCAGCATCTCCCGGTAGCCTTCGCCGTTGGCGCGCCGCACGATGTTCCGCAGCGCCGCGTTGGCCTCCATGGTCGAGGCATCGACGCCGATGCGCTCGCCCTTGATCAGCCCCGCCTCGGCGATCAGCACCAGAACCCAGTCGAAGACCGCCGCGTGGACTTCATGGGGCAGGCGCGTGCGGCTCCGTGACAGCCAGGAATGGTCCGGTACCCGATCACGGCTCCCCAGTCGCAGGAACGCCCGCAGCGAAAGCGAGTCCGAGCAGCGCCACTCCAGACCGCGCTCGCTGTCGATGCCCTCGAAGTAGCCCACCAGGTGCATCCGGAAATAGCGCCCGGGCGGCACCGAGGGCGCGCCCATCCGGGCCGCGTAATAAGGCCGGCAGCTCGCCTCGGCAAAGGCGTCGAAGCCGCCCTCGATCAGCACCGACTGCAAGCGGTCATAAAACACATGACCCGGAGAGCGCGGCATCTCCGACCAGCTCACCATCAGGTCCCCCTGACCATCCTTCTGCCGTCCCATCGCCATCGGCGAATCCCCCTGCAAATCAGGGAACCAGAGAATCAGACGGCGCCGACTTAATCAACGGGCTGTTAGGCCCCGGGGCTCGCATTGTCGGCGCGCTTTTCCGCTGCACGAGGATCGATGTAGGTGTAGGAGATCTTCATATAATCGCCATACAGCAACCGCAGATACTCATCGGGATTGTGTGGGCAGGACACTGAACTGTCGAATACGGACATTCGCGACGTCGGCAAAACCAAGCCGACTGGAACGCCGTACTTGCCACCTTCCGTTGCCGGCATTTTGGCTTTGGAGGTGAAGCGTTCAAGGACTGGTTCGCCGGCATTCATGCCTTCCCGATAGGCTGAGATATCGACCCGCAAGTCGCCGCGCAGGCGATTGCGTTCATATCCGAATGGCCAGATCTGTCGACGATCGTAACAGAAGGACACTACTTCGCATTCCCGGAAAACTTCAAATGCGTAGCCGTCCGCCGCGACCCGCTGTCTCAGCGCAGATACGAACCTTTCCCACGTCATCTGGTCGTCAAGCAGGACGGATATATCTACATCGTCCTCCCAGGCGAGCAGGCCGCCTTCACGGACGGCGCCGAGCAGGGTTCCTCCCTCGAGCCAGTGCGTGACGCCCGCGTCGGTCAAACAGTCATCGGCGTACCGGCAGAGAGCGATCAAATGTTCGCGGCAGCAGGGTGCCGTATTCAGGCCCAGCTTGTTCACATAAAAATTGAAAGGGCAGGGCGCCGAAGTCTTTGTGCAGCCGAGCCAGCCTACCGTTTCACCGAGCACCAGCTCCGCAATTCGGTGTTTCTTTGCGAAACGCGCCAAATCGCCGTCGGCCTGTCGATTGAGTACGACGAGCGCGGCTTCGTCCAACGGTCGCGCAACGCGATTGCGATCCTGGCGCCGGCGGCGCACGAACCATGTGAGCTCTATGAGCATGGCAACGATTAGCATGCCGCGAAGGCCGGGATTGGGAACCGCGACCCCAGCAGCCAGCGCGACTGGGACTAACCAGACTCCGGCATGATCGCCATGTTTCGCAAAAAGCTCGACGATTGGTACGGTCGGCAAGAACGCGAGGGCAGACGCCGCGATTATGAAAAAAAACAGGCCGACGAAGGCGGATGATAGCGCCAGCACCAAAGCGTCAAACTCCCCCGACGAAACGGAAACGACGGTGACCACGAGGACCGCCAGTACAACACATTTGCCGATTTCGAACTTCGACGCCGGAGTCCAGTTTCGTGGGTAGCGCAATAGATTTACAAACTGGAAGTATGCCGTCGCGTAAAGTAAGCCTGCGATCAACGACACCAAAAGATCCAACTCCATCCAACACTCGCGTGCAGTTGGCGAAATATGCTGGGATCATCCTAACACCCTCGCTTGTCCAGCAGTGGCGCAAAGACGATTTGGGCTTGTAGCTGGTGGAAGAGGGCGGGCAACGGGCCAGCCCTGTGAAACGTCAGAGCAGCGCCGCGCGATCCAAATCGACAGCGACATGGAGCACGAAATCGCCGCGCTGGACGGGAGCCCGCGTGCGGGCAACGACGATCATTCCGTCGCGCTCGAAGTTTATTTCGACAGGGTCGAGCTCGGGGTCCTCCAATGAGTGGACACAGCCTGCCGGTTGTCCGGCCGATACCGTGTCGCCGAGCCGGCAATAGGGTTCGAACAAGCCTTCGGTCGGCGCCATGACCATGCTCGACGCGTCGGGGCAAGTGACAAATCGTGTCTGTTGCCGCGCCTCGTCCGTCTTGTCGGGCGGCAAGATCCCGTTATGCCGCAAGACCCGATGGACGCCGTCGGTTCCAATACGGAGCGCCTTCTTGGTGACGGAATTACCGCCGCCCAGCTCGGTGGCGACCATGGCGACGTCGTTGCGGTCGCAGGCCGTTGACAGCGAGCCCGCCGACGTAGTCGAAGTAACAACCATTGTCAGAGGTGCGCCGAAAGCCTCGGTTGCCGCGAGCTTTCGCGCTCGCAGGCTCTTTGTGCCGCCAACGACAAGGAACGCACATGGGAGATAGCGGGCGCCACTGCCCGCCGAATGGAGGTCCATGGCGACGTCGCATCGGGGCAGGATCTCCGATTCTACGAAATGGGCGACCGCAAGCGTCGGCCCGCCGTCGGGGTCGCCCGGATAGATCCGGTTCATGTTCGCACCGTCGACGTCGGAGACCCGCTGATCCTCCTGCACGGCGAGATAGTTCAAGGCCGGCATGAGAATGATCCGGCCCTCGACCTGATCGGGATCGAGCTCGCGGATCAACCGGCCGGTGATCACCTGACCTTCATACTCGTTACCGTGGTTGCCACCGGTGATGAAGGCGGTCGGGCCCTTGCCCTTGCCGATCACCGCAATCGGGTAGGGGATCGCCCCGCCCGAAGTCTTGTTGCCCGAATGCATGACGCGCAAATAGCCGACCTGCCGGCCCGGCCGCTCGAAATCGACGTTGACGCTGATCGACGACGTCTTGGCGCTCGCCTTCTTCGCCATCTCACGGTCCTTTGGTGTCGATCTGCGTGGTGCCTGGCACGTTACTTCCAAATAACTGGTTGCCAGCGCGCAGGGTTCTGGCAATAGCGGCGTCGAGTTAAGTCGCGCCGGCGCCCCCAACGCGGGTTGTCTTTCGAAGTCTCTTTACGAGCAATTCTAGCATTGCCCGAGTCAATGGTTCCGCCTGATTGAAGACCCCTTCGAAGTCTTCCTTGGAAACTGTGGCGTAGGTCGTCGGAACTTTCGCAATCGCCGTCGCAGATCGCGGTTCATTGTCAACTAGCGCCATTTCCCCGAAAAACTCTCCTGGTTCCAAGGTGTCAACAATTGCCGCTCCGCCCTTACCGTCAATTACAACTTCAACTGCACCGGCGTGAATTAGATAAGCGCATCGTGGAATGTCTCCCTCCTTGAAGATGACCTCTCCTTCATCAAACAGTTTGTATTCCAACATGTCAGTAGTCATTCGCAACACGCCTCCGATGCGTCAACTCCCTTCACCTCATATCCGCCGTGCACAAGCTGTGCAAATGACGCTTGTGCACCGTTGCAGTTTGTCCTACTGCGGCGCAAACATAAACGAAAATTCCATCTTCGTACGATGCAAATCTCAGGTGCGCGCGAGGGATGCGCGGTTTCCACCCAAAGTGCTGAACGTCGTCAATTCTCAACATTGCCAGCAACTTGAGGTGAATCACAACAGTCCCGCTCTGTAGCTATGTCTGAACCCGAACCCGGGTACGTAGCAGCATTAGGGCGGAAATCAGGCTGATGAGGCCGCATCCGGCGATCACCGCAGCCATAGGGACGGGTGTGTTGTTGTAGAGCTGACCGACACTGGTGCCGGCGATTGCGCCGAAGCCAAACTGACTGGCGCCGAATACTGCTACTACCGTGCCCGCCTTCGTTGGGTAGCCTTCAACTGCGAGCGCAATCGCATTGGCAGAGATGAAGCTGATCGATCCCAGATAGAAGATGAGCGGGATCACAATTCCGACCAGACCGCTGGCCCCTGACCAAGCGGTATAAAGCAAGGCGCCGCCGCTGCACGCTGCAAGGCTGGCGCCGAACACAACGAGGCGCTTGGTGCCGTGTCTTATTACGAGCTTGCCGTTGATGTAGGCGGCGATCATCAGACTAACGATGTTCAAGCCAAACAAATAACCATACGCCTCTGGGGGCACCCCGAAGAGTTCGATATAGACGAAGGGTGTGCCCGATATGTAGGCAAACATTCCAGCGAAGGCGAAACCGCCCGTCAGCAGGCTGGCAACCACACGCAAATCGACGAATACGCCGGCATAACCCGCAAACACCCGCCAAATCGCAGCTTTGCTTCGCCGTTCGCGCGGGTTGCTCTCCGGGAGTCCCACCAACAGGGTGACCAGGCATATGGCGCCAAACCCGGTCAAGATCCAAAAGATCATTCTCCAGCCAAACCACTGGAGAACGTAGCCGCCAATCAGTGGCGCGCAGAGGGGCGCCAACGCAGTGACAAGCATCATGTAGGACATCACGCGTGCGCCATGGTCGGTGTCGAAGCGGTCTCGAACGACTGCCCGGGCGATCACCGTTCCTGCACCGCCTCCCAATGCCTGGAGCGCGCGGAATCCTGTTAGCGCCTCAATACTCGTGCTCAAAGCGCACAAGGCGCTCGTTACGATGAATAGGACTACGCCGGCAATCAACATCGGACGTCGGCCGAATTTGTCGGACAGCGGTCCCCAAAACAGTTGGCCGAGGGCAAAACCGATGAAAAAGGCGCTGAGCGTCAATTGGACGTCGCCGGTGGACGCCAAATACTCGCGTCCGATGGTTGGCAGGCTGGGCAGATACATGTCGATGGAAATGGGCGCGAACGTGGACAGCAAGCCAAGCACCATTACCATCGAGAGTAATCGGCTCTCGGCGGTCCGCGGTTGAGCCGCTTGAGCCTCATCGACGCGTTCGGGACTCATGGATCGCTGCCCTGCCCGTGGAGGTCGTTGGTCTCCGAGCTCACGCGATCTTACGCGCCACGGTCATGCCATCACCGACGAACAACATGCAGGCCCCGACCCGATTGTCGTCGCGGATCTTTTTATTGAGAGCACGAATTGCTTCGGTGCTTTCATCGGTACTTTCTTCGTCGATCACTGCGCCGCTCCACAGGACATTGTCGATCGCGACAACGACATTGGGTCGCAGAAGCGTCAATGCGCGCTCGTAATAATTGTCGTAGTTGGTCTTGTCGGCATCGATGAAGGCGAAGTCGAAAGTGCCGCCTTCGCGGGCCTCAATGAGCGCATCCAGTGTCTCGACGGCAGGCTTCAGACGCAGGTCGATTTTTTCGGCTACGCCGGCCTCGGCCCTGTACCGCTTGGCAATGTCCGTCCACTCTTCGCTGACGTCGCAGCAAATAAGCCGGCCATCGGACGGCAAAGCCGATGCAATAGCCAGCGCCGAGGTGCCGGTAAATGTACCAACCTCCAACGCCTTTTTCGCACCGATCAACGGAATAAGAAACGAGAAGAATTGCGCTTGTTCCTGGGAAATGTGCATGGGCGACGGCAGCGCCTCAGTTTCCTGCCGTTGCCGTCTGGCGACCGCCGTCTCATGGACGGACATTTCAACGAGATAGTCGTAAAGCTCTTCTGCTCGTTTGAGCGCCGTGCTTATCATTGGGAAGTCTCCTATGGCTACGCGAGCTCCAAACTAGCGACCTTGTCCGCCAGTTCGATTAGCCGCTCATGGTCCTTGAGCCCCGTAATGTAGCGCTCAGGGATTCCCGAGAGGCCCACCATGGCGCCCGACAACGAGCCGACCAACGAGGCCCGTTCCATGTTGCTGCAGCCGCCGTTGACTGCCGAGAGTACGGCCATCTCGAAATTGTCCGGATAACGGTGGACAAAGAAGTGAACCGCCGGAAGCTGGAAACCCATGGTGCAGGGCAGGCCGACGATGCGGCAAATGAGGTGGGGCTCGATCGTGATTTCCGGATCGTTCGCGACCGCACCGTTGCGAATCTGCGTTAGCGTATCGAACGACGGGACACTCGTCCTGACCTTGGGGTCATGCGCCATCTCGATCATGTGCGCACTGATGTCGTTGATCGAAACGCCATCGATGAACGCCGCCGTCGTCAGAATAAAGGCGAGCGACTGACCGACCACCGACATGTCGCGGTGCGTAAGCCTGACCATGGGGTTGGCAACTTCAAGCAACCGTTCCGTGTCGCCCGCGAGCCAGGCCGCAAGAGCCGTCCCATGATTGGCCGCTTCCTGGTTGTCGCAATGTCCGCCGCATTCGCTCCACGGCACGCCTTCGTTGCGCTGCTTCCAGACGTCGCGCAAAAACCAGTTGGTAAATCGGCCGGACATGTTGGTGCCGTCGAGTGTTGCCAGGAGCTCATCGAGCCGGCGCGTGAAATCCTCCTGGTCGTACTTGCCGCATTCGGCGATGGACTCCAGCAGCATGATGAAGACCTCGCCGGTCTGTGACACATCGCCGGCCCGCAAGCCGTATTCGTGGCGCAGGCGCGCGACATCGCCGAACGTGTCCGCGCGGTCGGTCTTCTGGTCCATGTAGTCGGACACCCAGGGCCCGCACTCGCGCTTGAAGGCGTCTAGGTCGCAATACCAGTGACAACCGAGTCCGAGCGCCTCGGCAACAAGATTGCCGATGATCGCACCCATCGCGCGATCCTTGCGTGCACTATCCGTCATATATCACTCTCCTTGACGCGCCGCGCGCGTATGCACTGTGTCTCCATAAACAGATCCGATACCTCGCACATGCGCGTCTTCGATTTGCGTCTAATGGCTTTTGTGAATGGTCGAGCACTTGCGGGGGGCCGTCAAGACAGACGCTTGAATGCGGCGCCTTATTAGAGCGCATCTCGCTCACACGTGCCTAATGCGCTAAGACAGGCTCCATGGTCGAGCAAACCCGCAATGGCTCCGCAAGCCTCACCGGAACTCCTTCGTCAGACGTCACCGCCGAAACTCGCGATGCCGACGGTGGATCGTCTATCGAGAGCAAGGTCCTATCGCCGGGCCGCCGACGCTTGGTGTTTGCCGCGATCATGGCGACGACCTTCATGACGGCCATTGAAATACACATTGTCGCCACGGCGATGCCCTCGATCCTGCCACAGCTCGGCGGTTTCCACCTCTATAGCTGGGTGTTCGGCGGGTTTGTGCTGGCCATGGCAGTAACCACCCCGGTTTACGGCAAGCTCGCCGATCTCTACGGCAGGCGTCGCGTTCTCGCCACCGGGACGATCCTGTTTCTGCTCGCCTCACTGCTCTGCGGTCTGTCCACCAGCATGCCGGAGCTGATCATCTATCGCACTCTGCAAGGACTTGGTGGCGGCGCAATTCTGCCGCTTGCGCATACGATCGTCGGCGACATCTACACGTCCGAGCAACGCGCACGGGTACAGGGGCAGTTGGCCAGCGTTTGGGCAATCTCCGCAATTGCCGGTCCGGCGCTCGGTGCTCTCATCGTCGCCCGGTTCGATTGGAGCTGGGTGTTTTGGGTCAATATCCCGCTCGGCGTGGTATCGCTTGCCATGATCCAGATCTTTTACCGGGAAGCCGCACAGCGGCGCGTCCACAGTATCGACTATCTCGGTGCGATATTGCTGATGCTAAGTAGCGGCGCCTTCATGATGGTGATGGTACAAGGCGCCAACTGGTCGGCGACTCTCAACGGTTCGCTTCTGGTCCTCGCTCTCCTTACGACCGTTGGGCTGATCTTCCAGGAACGCCGCGGGCCAGAGCCGATCATCCCGCTCGATCTGATACGCAATCCGCTGATTGCCATCGGCGTTTCAGCCGGAATGACGCTCGGCGCAATAACGATGGTCGTCATCGCCTACTTGCCGGCCCATGTGCAAGGCGTGGTTGGCGCATCGACGACTGCAGTCGCTGTGGCGCTTGTGACGATGTCGCTCGCCTGGTCGGCCTGCGCGGCGATTGGCGGGCGTTTGATGATCTACACGTCTTACAGAACGACCGTCATCACCGGTGCAGCGTCGGTAATTCTTGGCTGCCTTGCCTTGTCCCTGCAGACGCCAGCAAACGGGCTGGTTTGGTTAAACATCGCTGCGATGTTGGTGGGCGCTGGCTTTGGCTTCAGTCACACCACCTATATTATTTCGGTTCAGTCCAGTGTCGACTACCAACAGCGTGGGATTGCAACCTCCTCGCTCTATTTCAGCCGGATGCTCGGTCAGGCCATTGGTGCAGCGCTCTTCGGTGCCATCATCAATTTCGGTATCCGTGCCGGCCCGCCCGGTGCACCTGAAATGGTCGAGGCGATCATGGACCCGGATCGGCGCATCGCGTTTCAACCGGATGCCTTGGAGGGATTAGTCAATTTGCTCGCGGGTTCGCTACAGAACGCCTATTTGGTTGCTCTCGCGCTAGCCTTCATAGTGCTGGTTCTTGCGACTCGCGTACCCCGACACCTAAGCGCGGCGGATAGCAACACCACGTGAAACAGGTAATCCCAATTGCAATCCGCTGGGGTTGGGGGAATTGCCTTTAGCGTCGGCATCAACTGGTTCGGGGGATCTAGAGCATCCGACGCGAGGTGATGTCCGCTTGCCGGCCAAAAGCAGTCATTCATGACGCATTGCCGGAACGTCCGCTTATGACCCATAGCGGACATCAGGCGTTGCTAGCGCACCGTTCCTTTGCGTCCTCGACCAGCCTTGCAATCTCATCCACGGTCTCGAAGCGGGCGTGGCGGCCCTCCAGATTGACGTCGGACATGACTAGCCGGATCGTCTGAAGCAGAGTTTCGTCCTCGAACACTTCGTTCGGATAACCGAGCTCCTTCAGGCGCTGGCTGATCGTATACGGAGGCGACCACCCGGGCGTGAGACGCCAACCTTCGCTTCTCCCTATCGATTCAGGCGGCAGGTCGCAGGCCCGGTCGCGTTGTAGAAAATTCCGGTCGATGTAGCGGTAGGCGAGTTCGCCAACCACGGGGTAATTCTTGTCAATGCCCTCGCCGCCGGTATGAATTTTCGACATCTCTTCAGCGGTGTGCATAAGGCGTTCGAGTGCGTACGTATCCTTGATATGGAGATTGCCGGCCCTCAGCAGATTAGACAACAGCATGAGCGACGAGCCATGTCCGATCTGCCCGCCGTGAGGCGTGAGGGCGGCCCATATGCCGTCAGCACCGCCGAGAATGGCGTCGATCATGGCCGCATCCTCAAGCCCGTTGCCCGAATGAGGATGGACCAGGATCTTGCGCGGTGTGGGGTTGTAGCGCCGGAGGAGCTTCACGATCTCGTAAGTCTGCAATGGAAATGAGTTCCTCTCGAATCCTCGTACAGAATTGCGCCGATCGGCATCGTCTGCAGTAGCTTCAGCACACGCAGATGGAACTCAGGATATTCGTCATAGGTATTGAAGAAATCCGCAAGATTGACGTATATGCGGCCGCGCCGGGCTGATTCCGCGGGCAATTTCTCGCGCATGAAGAGAATGCTCCGCTCGATATCGCGTAGTGCGTCCTCCGAATCGCGGCCCGCCTCCGCGTGAGCTTTTGGGTAGATACGAAGATCAAACATGACGTTGGGCATACCTGCGTCGAGAACCTCACGCATGCCGTCGTTTGGTTCGACTGGCTCGCCATCATGTGTGTTGCGCGCCTCGGTAATGAAGGCGAACAATCCGTCCATATCGACGCGCTCGGCCGCCAGGTGGCGCAGGAACTCGATGTCGACATTGTGAAATCCGTAGAAGGTGGCGACCAAGAGATCGGTGAGCCCGAAGCCACGCGCAAGCGCGAGCAACCTCTTCTTGTCATCCAACGTGTGGCCGTAGGTCGCCGGCAACACGCATTCACGACATGTGAGATCGATGACCGCGGGCACAACGTTTCTCAGCCGCGCCATCCGCTGCTCGATCAATGCCTTCGTATTGTCGATCGCCTTGCGATCCTCTTCGTTGACTTGAATTTCGTCCCACTGCGCCATTGTCTCCGCTCCATTTTCCGCGCCGGACGTGCCTGACGACGTCAAGAACACTAACGCAATCATCCGTAGTGGTTCTACGTCCTTCCAAGAAAAGATTTCCCGAATGCTCGTCTTATCCCTACTCTTCAGCCTGAGCTAAGTCGCGCCTGCGACGTCGCAGTGCGGAGAGCGGTGGGATGAGGCTGACCCGTCCCAACACTGTGGCCGAAATTGTCGCGGACCGATTGGTTCTTGCGCAGCGCAAGAAACACTGTTCGGTCAAGGCAGCGGCCGGCTTCCTCAACTAATCAACTGCCAAAGGAAGATTGGCTGCGAGAAGCAGCAAACTAACCCCGTTGCGTGCCCTTGATGCCGGTCGCTGCGCGATCGTTCACCGCCGGCTTCATAGGAATTCCGCCCGCCTGCACCCATCGGTAACGCCCAGCCAGTTCGTCCGACAGGGGCCGCCGCCGTTCGTCGGACACAGCGATCCACATACGCAGCAGATGGCGCTTTCGCTCGGCTTCGTCGTAGTCCACGAAGGCCTCGCGCGAGTGCAGGATCATATGGTTATTGAGAAACTGTATGTCGCCTTCCTCGAAAGACATGGAGAGTCGTAGCTCGGGTCGATTGGCGATCTCTTGGACCTTATCCAGCGTTTCGCGCTGACGTTTCGTCAGTGCCAGGGCGTCGTCAAACCGTGTCACCGACTCGTAGTATTGACGGCTGCAAAATCGCGAAGAGACGTGGTCTTCGCGAGCACTGAACATCGGGATGCTGTACCAGGGTTGCTCACCTTCCGGCTCCTCGCTCCGCCAATCGACGTTGAAGTGGCCGTAGGCAGTCTCCAGAAGGTCCGGCCGTTCCGCACCAAGCACGTTGTGGATGGTGAGCGCGCTGACGAGCGCGCTAATGCCGCCGGATTTGGCGGTGCGCAGGCAGAACAATCCCAAGACGTCGACCGGCAGAAGGTCGCAGTGGAAATCCATCTGCTGGTTGGTTTGGTAGCCGCGCGCGTTGGGGTCTTCGTAGGAACGACCCTCGTCGCGAACGTGTCCCAGGCGATGGCCGCGCGCATTTTGCGAGACCGGGTTGCCGAGATGTGCGCCGATCCCCCAATAGATGAGTGCGCATTCCTCGTCGGTGTATCGCTCACGGGGCAGGCCGCGGAGCAATGCAAAGCCGTGCCCTTCTTCAATCTCCTCGAGAATCCGGTCGAGCTTGGAGGCAAATGTCGGAAGCGGGAACGCATCGGCGTGAAAAGGTATGCGCGCGCCGATACCTTTTAGATTTGCGAGTGCGGCGTCGATCTCTGCAACCGTCGTCTTGTCGAGGTGATGAGTCCAGGAGGTGTCGTCTTGGATCTTCGGACCGATCCAGGCTCCCGGTCCGTCGATGGTTTGCCTTAATTCCTGCGCCATCTAGATGGAATCGTCTTTCAACATCTGTTCGATCGCTTCGAGGTTGAATTTCGGTCCCGTTGCATTGGGATTGATCGCCAGTACCTCGCGAAAGGCATTCGCGGCGCCTGCAAGATCCTCCAGTGCAATGCGGCACAGCCCGAGTCCAGAAATCGCCCCGAAATGCCGCGGCTCCAGCTTCAACGTCGCTTCGATGTCCGCGATTGATCCCTTGAAGTCACCGCGCATATAGCGAACCGTCGCCCGGCGATTCCATCCCTCTGCGAACGCCGGCGCGATTTCGATCAACCGACTATACAGGTTTTCAGCAAACTCGAGCTGTTCGCTGGCGATCGCGTATCTTCCACGGCTCAGCAGCGAGTCGACTTCATCGCCCTGACCTTCATAGTGGAACCAAATATTCCAAATCTCCTGTTCGATCTCTCGCGCTTGCGTGCTGTCGTCCGACGTGAGAAGCCGGGCGAACAACCCATCGAGGCGGCCATCGGTTTGGTCGCCAAGGGCGGGCGAGGCCAAAGTGAATGCAAGAATAAGCGTGGGGTACGCAGTTTTGATGACTGCGCGACCGGACCTGTAAAACTCGTCAAAGAACATGGCGCGCAAATCCGTAGCAGTTCATGGGAGGGCCGTCGCGAGTATACGACTATGCCGGAGCCGCGTAACCATCGCGGCGCAATGCGGTAGGGTGCTCCCTCGCCTAAAGTAGCGAAAGCAGGTGCTTCGCTAGCGGTTCCTGGACATCGCCGTCGCCCCAGTACTGTCCGTGGCTGAATGGGTTCCAACTTGTGAATAGTCCGCCGACGTTGACTTCAATATCCGTGACCAGCGCCTTGTATCCGTCACTCAACTCTCGAATCGGCCAGCCCAGCGGATCGTCTTCGTCGTAATAGTTCTCCCAAACGAAGTTTTGGTTAGGTGCCTTAATGGGTTTGATTTGCGCTCTTGGCAGGCCGCCAACAAAGATCGGTATGTTGCATCCTGTCGTGATCAAGGCCCTAAGTGAGCTGAGCTTGCGGAACCGCAAATCTCTCGGATCAAGGTTTCCGTGTTCGTGTTTCAAAATACCAGGCAGTCGTTTCGCGTGATGCTGTGCGTCCCAGATGTAGTTGGAGATGACTTGGCAGCCGAGAGATTGGGCGATCAGAACCACGGGCGCAGACTTGTTGCCGAGCGCGGCAAAGGCCACGCCCATAGCCTCGAAGATGCGTTCTTGAACGGTCTTGTAGGCGCTGTTCGGGATAGTTCTGGAATGTTCGAGCCCGCCCGCATCGCCGAAACCGTAAAGCAGGAATTTTCTGAGCTTCTTGCTGTCGACCTTGGATTCCACTCGTTTGAAGAGCTTTGTCTGGGCGTTCTGAAAGACGTCCGAATAGAAGATGCTGGAGAAATGTATTTCGGACCATGCATCGGCACCAATACGTCCCGATACATTTTCTTCCAGCTCCCTGTGATAGTCCCTTTTCTTGTCTCCCATGCCATGCAGCGTAAGCAGCGCGATTTTCTTGGCCATCGGTTTAACTCCCTGTCGAGTATCGATGTCGATGACATCGCCGAAATATAGCATCGGCGCCGCCCAATGGCGGCAACTTCGACGCAAAGAACGCCGCCAGTCCGTAAGTAGCAAATTTGTATGAAAAGGTAATTCTGCAGCGCGGCCTGTGATGTTGATGCATCATAGCCGGGGTTGACTGCGTGTTCGAATCGCAGTGAAACAGGATTGGGAATATCGAGGTTAGCAGGAGGAGAATCGATTGATGGATGCGAGCGCTAGGACTGCATTTGTGAGCGGCTCGGGCCAGAAGATCGGACGTGCCGTCGTTCTCGATTTGGCCAAGCGCGGGTGCAATGTGATCGTCAACGGATCACAGGACCACAAGGCGTGCGAGAAGGTGGCCGCGGAAGCCGTAGAGTTAGGGGTAGAGGCCCTGGTCGCCATGGGCGATGTCGGCGATCCGAAGGCGATTGATCGTATGAGCACGGAGGCGCTTGAGCGATTCGGGACCATCGATATCCTTGTGAACAACGCGGCGATTCGACCGCCTGGACCCTTCCTGGAGATGACGGACAAAGAATGGCAGCGGGTGATTGACGTCGATTTGAACGCCGCCGTCCGATTGTCGCGCGCTTTTCTGCCCGGCATGGTTTCGCAAGGCTGGGGGCGCATCGTGAACTTCACTGGCATGAACTCGATTCGAGGGAATGTTAAAGGTGCGCCGATCTCGGTTTCGAAGCATGGCGTCTGGGGTCTGACCAAGTCATTGGCTTTTGAATTTGGTCCCAGCGGTATATCCGTCAATGCGATTTCGCCGGGTCTGATCGCGCCCGACGATGCGGGATCAGCGGAAGGTCAGCACAGCGCCGAGGCAATCGCGCTGATACCGCTCGGATACTGTGGCGAGCCTTTTCACGTGGCAGCGCTGTGCGGCTTCCTGGCGTCCGAAGAGGGAGCCTATGTGACCGGCCAGATGATTGCCTGCAATGGCGGCGGGTCAACCTGACCCTTCGCGGAAGTCCATGGGACGTGCAGGATCCGGCTGAGGGCTGTTTAGGTTCGCCGCCCTCGGCGCTGGTCCAAGTGTTTCCGCGGGGCAGCTAGCTGCCGCGGTTAACCCAGCCTCCGTTGAGCTGCACCGGAGACTCCGGCCGGCACCCGCGCATCGACGTAACCGATGGTCGAGGCTGCTAGAGTTGCGGCCGCGACCACTTCGTTGATCGAGGCCGCCGGGATGCCACCCTCGGGCATCGAAGTGCCTTCGCAATTAGTGTGTTATCCACGCTGCATGCTAAGACGCGCGCTTGAGCCGGGCTCTACGGTTCGTCTTAGGAGCAAGTTGTCGGGCCATGTACTGGTAAATGTCCCAAATGCTGCCTTCGAGATCGGGCGGCCCGAGTAAGCTGCGTTCGGCGTAGCGCGAATTCATGCCTCGCCATAGCTGTTCGAGCTGTCCCCGATCTTCGGCAATAACGGCATCGTAGAGCGCGACCATTTCCTTGACCCTCTTTCGCGTCGGCTTCTGGCCAAAGGTGGCAACGCCCCACCGCATCTCGACTTTATCAACCGAGCACGGGCGAACGCACGTATATACGATGCCGTTTGGCGTCAAACCGACGACGTGCGAGGGATAAACGCATAACATCATCGAATAGCGTTTTTCCTCTTCAGTTATGTCATCGTGATAGGGTTTGCGCTGCGGGAAATCAGGAGGGTAGTGGGACTTGTAGGCGGTGTATCCCTCACCACCCGGGATCTTCTCACAGAGCCGCGTCGGCGTGATATTGCCCAATGTTTCGTAGTGCAGATTACTCAGGTGATAGCCCTCGAGACCATTTTCAACGCGGCATTTCCAGTTGGTAGACCATTCCTCCTCCCGCACAAACTGATAGGTCATCTCGCCCATGTGGTAGTTTTTGATGTGGGGTTCGAGCCCCTTGAGCCGGGGGGCCAGCGGCTTCGCCTTACCGTCCAGGTTCACATAGAGGAAACCGTGCCAGACTTCGGTCTTGAACTCCGGAAGCCGGCAGCGCTCGACGTTGAAGCCTTTGACTTGGTCCATGTAGGGCGCACGCAGGAGCTGGCCGTCGTTGGCGTAGGTCCAAGCATGGTAGGGGCAGACGAAATGCTTCTTGTTGCCCTTGTCCTCCAGGATCACCGAGGAGCGGTGGCGGCAGACGTTGGAGAGCACACGGACCTTCTTGTCCTGACCGCGCACGACGATCAACGGCTCGTCGATCAGCTCGGTGGTGAAATAGTCGCCGGGCGTCGGCACCTCCTCGACCCGGCCGAGGCAGATCCACTCCTTGCGGAAGATCTCCTCCCGCTCCAGTTCGAGAAATGCGTCAGACGCGTAATATTCAGCAGGTAACGACCGTGCCTGGCCCGCATCGAGGTCACCGATTTCTGCGAGCGCCGCCAAAACATCGTCGACGCCGTTTTCACTTCGAGTCTTCATGGCGATCCTCCTATAGCTTCGACAGTATCACCACCCGGTCCTTTATGCACTTTCTGGGACCTCCCGCCGTAGAAGTTACCACTTCTGTGCATTCTGATTGAATGTCCGCGCAGGGTCACAGGCGGATGTATCCCCACTGACGTTTGTGGTCCGCTGATAGCCAGAAGAGTACTTTGTTGGCAAACGTAATTCGCAACCATTCGATGTCGATTAGTCTGCCTCACGGTGAAGGTCCGCTTTTAGCCAGATGCGGAGATAGGTGGGTTTCGGCTCGCCGGGAATTATCGATGGCCTTTGAAGTCGGGTAGGGTCGTCATTCCCAACGACTGTTGCCACATAGCCAAAATCGGTCGGAAAATTCCAAGGAATAAAAGAATAGGTTCCGGCGTCTTAATT
The DNA here is from genome assembly GCA_965217615.1 of Alphaproteobacteria bacterium. Taxonomy (GTDB): domain Bacteria; phylum Pseudomonadota; class Alphaproteobacteria; order UBA8366; family CAVOAK01; genus CAVOAK01. Next base: position 82,128 of record CBDCIT010000048.1, on the reverse strand, counting down.
TGCAGGATCTGTCGACATACGATCCCGTCAGACCCGTGACTTGGTCAGACGCCATGACAAGTGGTGAAGCTTGCGTATGACAGTCGGAAGTTGAGGATGCACATCGACCGAAGCCAGCGAGCCGACATTGAGATCTATCATGGCGATCCGCAAGGCGAGTTGTTGCGGACGATCCGGGACACCATGAACTATGAAGGATTTCGGCGAACTGTCGGGTTCGGCAGCCTAGACGGTGTCCGAGCCGCGTTGAATGATGGAATGCCCGATCTTGTAGTGCTTGACACAAAATTCGATGGTGGTGACGTGTGCTCGACGGTCAACGAGTTGCGTCACGACGACCTAGGCAATAATCCATTTGTTCCGGTTATCGTTACGACCTGGGAACCAAGCCATGAGTTGATCCACGATTTGTCCAATTGCGGCGCCGATGCCGTCTTGGTCAAGCCCTTTGCGCCCAAACAGCTCATGGACCGAATTGGAAACCTAGCCAACAATCGCCGACCCTTCGTCGTCACATCAGTCTATGTCGGTCCCGACCGAAACAAAGAGTCAAACCAGGACTCCAAATTGCCGCTGATCGACGTGCCGAACACACTTGGCGCTAAGGCGCGGGGCGAGCCTGTCGACCCGGGTCGTCTGCAACAAGCGATTGACGCGACGATGGTCCAGGTAAACGAGCAAAAGTTGTCGCGCCACGCCTATCAGATTGGCTTCCTCGTCGGCCTAATCCTGCCAGCCTACAATTCAGAGGAACTCCACGAATCGGCATTGGAGAAGATCAACAGCCTGACTTTTGTCGCACAGGATGTGAAGCGTGGCTGTATCTCGAAAGTGGTGGAAATTTGAGGATGGCGTAATCTCCGGGTGACAAGACAACCACCCAACCGGCGGCTAGCACCGCCAAGGAGATCACGCCATGAAGAACACTACCGAGACTTCCGCGCTTTCGCTACTGGCCAATGACGCCGGCTATGATCCGCTCGAGGACCGGCTGCGGGAGAACATCAGATCCACGATCGAGGCCGTTTTTGAGGAGGAACTTGCGCAGTTTCTCGGGCGCTGCCGATACGGTCGAGAGGACGCGCTTCGGCAAGGGTATCGGAACGGGCACCGGGAGCGGCAACTGACGGGGACATTCGGGACCGAGAGGGTGAGCGTGCCGCGTGCACGGATCGTTGAGGAAGACGGTCGGGCGTCGGAATGGCGTTCGCGGGCGCTGCCGCGCTACCAGCGGCTGACCAGAAAGGCCGAGGCGCTGATCGCTTCGGTGTATCTGTCCGGAACCAACACGCGGCGGGTGAAACGCGCGCTGTTCGGGCTCTTCCGGGGTGCTGTGAGCAAGGACGTTGTGAGCCGGGCGTGGCGCAAGGTGAAGGTCGATTGGGACGCCTGGTGCAGCCGTGGCCTCGCGGATGAGGATATCGTTCGGCTGATCCTTGACGGTACTGTGATCAAGACCCGACTGGATCGCAAGGCCACCAACATCTCGGTTCTCGCGGCTATAGGGGTGCGCCGGGATGGCCAGAAGGTCTTGCTTTCGATCGGGAATATGGGCGGAGAAAGCCAGGCGGCGTGGCGCCAGTTCCTCGACGACCTTGATGCGCGTGGACTGAAACGGCCCGGGTTTGTCATCGTCGATGGCGCGCCGGGACTGGAGGCGGCTCTGTCGGCGCTTTGGGGCGATGACCTTCCCGTTCAACGCTGCACCGTGCACAAGCACCGCAACCTTCTGGGTCATGCTCCCAAACACATGCATGACGAGCTGAGCGAAGATTACCGCGATATGATCTATGCCGACACTGCCTCCGAGGTGGAAACCCGCCGCAAGGCGTTTGTCCGCAAGTGGCGGCTGAAATGCAGGGCCGTCGCGGACAGCCTCGCAGAAGCGGGCGACAAGCTCTTTACCTTCACGCGCCTGTCCAAGAGCCAATGGAAATCAGCCCGAACGACCAACGCCATTGAGCGTCTCAACGAGGAGTTCAAGCGCCGGATCAAAACACAGACCGTGCTGCCGTGTCCCGAAACAGTGCCGATGCTCCTCTGGGCGCTCCTCGCTTCCGGCCAAATCCAGATGCGCAAAGTCGATGGATGGGAAACCCTCGATCAGCTAATCGCCGACGAAACCCTTGACCGAGCGGCCTGACCGCCGCAAAACTCAGCCCGCTCGGAGAGGCGCCAAAACCAATTTCCACCACTTTCGAGACACAACCTGAAGCGTCGCATGGACGATACTCAATATGAGCATGTAAGCGACCTGTGCCAGACACTGGTCGACGTCGTGACCCGCGTACAAACAGACTTCCCCACGCCAGGCGAGAAAGACATGAAGCTTTTACAACCGCTGTCAGACGCGATTCTGGCGGGATTTCATCCCGACAATGACGCGGCTGCGATGGCGGCAGAGATCACCGACTCGATTAAGGTATTCGAGGCGAAACAAATTCGACCGGCGGCCACGACCGAAGCCAGGCTAGCTTAGCCGGCACCGATTAAAGAATTAGTAAAACCCAATTAATCAAGTGCCCGAATGTCCGCTTCTGACGCAAAGCGGACGTCGAACATCGCCTACTCACAGTGCCATTTTCGGTCAAATCCGAGACGACGGTGGTGAGAAATTGATTTCCCCAAGGGTGATTCAGGAATACGATCTTCGTAGTTCTCACGAGTTCGGCGTCGGTGTGGAATTTGTCGGCTGATAGCCGAAATTACGTGACTTTGCTCGACGAGCGGGAGGCTGACCATTGAATTTCGGCCACTTAGCGAAGCTCTGGGAGCCGAAGTTATCGGCGTCAACGTCGCCGATGACCAGTCAGATGAGACGATTGCTGAAATCCGTGATGGCTGGCTGCGTCACAAAATTCTTCTGTTTCGCGGGCAGGACCTGACGGCGGAGCGGCAGAAGGCATTCGCGCAAAGATTCGGCAAGTTCGCGATAGACCCACATTACCGCCCAAAGATCCCGGAACACCCGGAAATAGTTATATTCTCCAACATCAAAGTCGACGGCAAGGATATCGGCTCGCGAGCGGACTGCAGCTTCGGCGACGCCTGGCACAGCGACTTCTCCTTCCTGACGGAGCCCGCCGGCGGTTCGTTCTTCTACGCCAAGGAAGTGCCGGAGAAGGGCGGCGACGATACATGGTACGCCAACCTGACCAAGGCATATGACGCGCTGCCGGAGGACACGAAAAGCAAACTGGAAGGCCGCCACTGGGGGTATAGCCATACCGCGACATTGGAGCGCCACGGCTTCGATCACAAGCCGATGACCGAGGACGAGAAGCGCAAATTTTCCGACCTCAGCCACCCCTTCGTGCGTACGCACCCCGAAACCCATCAGAAGGCCTTGTTCGTCGGCATTCTCGATACACGAGAGTCTTCGGTCGACGGCATGTTGAAGGAGGAGGGAATCGAATTTCTCGAGGAATTGCGTTCGTTCGCGACGCAGCCTCAATTCACCTACGCGCACCAATGGCGGCCCGGCGACGCCATGCTCTGGGACAACCGCTGCACCATGCACCGCGCGTCTAAATTTCCGGACGCGAGTGGCCGCAGGCTGTGCTATCGCGTGACGCTCGAGGGCGGCGTGCCCTATTGAGAGCAGAGGCTTGCAACGATCAAAAAGCCCCGGCTGTGAGCAGACATGTTCGACGCCGAATTGACGGAGCTCGACATAGCCAATCCGGGTTGATTTGAGCAATTCTCACAAAACGTAATGCCCGCTTCTGGCTAGAAGCAGACCATCGTCGTGAAGTGGGGAAACGTCCGCTTACCAGGCGAAACCGGTCATCCGCAATGAGCTGCTCGAACGACCGCTTATAACCCTTAGCGGACATAGCCGCGGATTCAACGAGCAGGCGTTTATGCTGCTATTCCACCCCCAGGAAGCTGGTGCCCGTCGGCTCAGAACGTAGCCCAAATTACCGTTCCATTGGTAACGTGTTGGTAACTCACCAAACAAGGGGCTGAACCTGTCTAGGCTCAACCCCTTGCGTTGATTGGCTCCCCGGGACGGACTCGAACCGCCGACAAGGTGGTTAACAGCCACCCGCTCTACCAACTGAGCTACCGGGGATCAGTGGCTAAATGCAGCGGCGTTTGTCAGATACGCCGCCGTGCAATTTCTCGGCCGCCGGCCCTCGCAGGGCGATTTATATCAAACGACTGGGCGGGCTCCAAGCGGGCATTCCGCGCCGCAGCTTCGCGTGCCAAGGCGTCTTCCAGTGTTTGCCGCCACAGGCGCTTTGGAGGTCCGGGCCGGAATCGAACCGACGTACAAGGCTTTGCAGGCCTCTGCATAACCACTCTGCCACCGGACCCCCGAAGATTCCGCGCTGCGCCCACCGCAAGAGTGCATATTCGCGTGATATACGTGCGCCATAGTTGACGGTCAAGCACGAGCGGAGTGTTGATCGGCGTGGAATATTGACCCCCTTGGTGGGGTAATCGGCGTCCAAAATTGACCCCCCTGGTTTTGTGCTCTTGAACACACCTTGTTGTTTGGACAGACGAGGTGGGGGAGATGCTGGTTGTGGAGACGATTGCGCGGATCCGTCGGGATCATCTGGTGAGGGGCGTACCGATCAAGAAGATCGCCCGGGATTTGAGGGTTTCGAAGAACACGGTGCGCAAGGTGGTTCGGGGTGATGAGACCTCGTACAGCTACGCGCGCAAGATCCGGCCGCTGCCGAAGCTGGGGCCGTGGGTGGAGGAGTTGGAGCGCCGGCTTGAGGCCAACGAGAAGAAGCCGCGCCGGGACCGCTTGTCTCTGCTGCGGATTCATGAAGACCTTGCGGCTCTGGGCTATGGCGGCGGCTACGACGCGGTGCGCCGCTACGCCAGGACCTGGCGTCGGCGGTGGCGGCTGTTGTCGCCGTCGCAGGGTTTTGTGCCGCTGAGCTTCGATCCCGGCGAGGCCTACCAGTTCGACTGGAGCCACGAGTACGCGCGCCTGTCGGGTGTGACGACCAAGGTGAAGGCGGCGCACATGCGGCTCTGCTACAGCCGTATGCAGCTGGTTCAGATCTTCCCGCGCGAGAGCCAGGAGATGGTGTTCGAGGCGCATGAGCGCGCCTTCCGTTTCTTCGGCGGGGTCTGCCGGCGGGGCATCTACGACAACATGAAGACGGCGGTGAGCATGGTCTTCGTGGGCAAGGAGCGCGCCTACAACCGGCGCTTTCTGGAGCTGTGCTCCCACCATCTGGTGGAGCCGGTGGCGTGCACTCCGGGTGCGGGCTGGGAGAAGGGCCAGGTCGAGAGGCAGGTGGGTGACGTCCGCGGCCGCCTGTTCGTGCCCATCCCGCGGGGCGGCTCCTACGCCGAGATCAACGCGTGGCTGATGGATCGGTGTATCGAGGACGCCAAGAAGCGGCCGCATCCGACGATCGAGGGCAAGACGGTGTGGCAGGTGTTCGAGGAGGAGCGGCCCTTCCTGATGGCCTATCGCGGCCCCTTCGACGGCTTCCACGCCACCGAGGTATCGGTCTCCAAGACCTGTCTGGTGCGCTTCGACAACAACCACTACAGCGTGGCGGCCCGCGCCGTCGGGCGGACGGTCGACGTGCGGGCCTATGCCGATCGTATTGTCATCCGCCAGGATGGCGAGACTGTTGCCGAACACCCCCGGAGCTTTGGACGCGGTGAGATCACCTGCAATCCATGGCACTACGTGCCGATCCTGACACGGAAGCCCGGTGCGCTGAGGAATGGCGCGCCTTTCAAGGGTTGGCAACTGCCCGGCGCGCTGGGCCGCATACGGGCGCGGCTGACGGGTTGCAACGACGGTGACAGGCAGTTCGTGAGGATCCTCGCGGCGGTGCTGGAGGACGGGCTGGAGGCGGTCGAGGCGGCCTGCGCCGAAGCGCTCGCCTGCGGCGCCTGCAGCGCTGATGTTGTGCTCAACATCCTCGCCCGGCAGTGCCAGCAGCAGCAGCCGCCGGCCATCCCAACGCCCGAGGGCCTGCAGCTTCGCCACCAGCCGGTGGCCGACTGCCGCCGCTACGACCGCCTGAGGGAGGCCGGTCATGGAGCGTCATGATGTGCTGGCGATGATGACGGCGCTGAAGCTTGCAGGCATGCGCGCCGCCTACGACGACATCCTCGCCGACGGGCTCAAGCGCCGTCATCCGGTGCAACAGATCATCGGTACGCTGCTGCAGACCGAGGTCGCCGACAAGCAGGCGCGCTCCATCAAGTACCAGATGACGTCCGCCAAGCTGCCGACGGCCAAGGAGCTGGCCGACTTCGACTTCGCCGCTTCCCCGGGCAATGAGCCCCTGATCCAGGAACTCGCCGGCGGCGACTTCCTGGAGAGCAAGCGCAACATCGTGCTGGTCGGCGGCACCGGCACCGGCAAGACCCATCTCGCCGTCGCCATCGCCCGCGCCTGTATCAGAAAGGGCGCCCGTGGCCGCTGCTACAACGTCGTCGACCTGGTCAACCACCTCGAGGCCGAACTCCGCTCCGGACGCCAGGGCCGTACCGCGGACCAACTCGTCCGACGCGACTTCGTCATCCTCGACGAACTCGGCTACCTGCCCTTCGCCCAGGCCGGCGGCCAGCTGCTGTTCCACCTGATGAGCCGGCTCTACGAGCGCACCTCGATCATCGTCACCACCAACCTCGCTTTCGGCGAATGGCCCTCCGTCTTCGGCGACCCCAAGATGACCACCGCGCTGCTCGACCGCCTGACCCACCATTGCGAGATCATCGAAACGAGAGCTGGCGCTTCAAGAACCGCTCCTGACCGGACGCCGGCCGTGCCTGCGGCCCGCTTGCCCCGGTGGGTCAACAGGCTTGACGTAGACGTCAAGCCCACGCGGCTTCGCTCCGCGCACCGCAAGGCGCTACACGAAGCCGCTCGGGTCCCCCCTATTGACTACCGGGACAACCTCCGCCGTGCCACTCAGGGGGTCAATATTGCACGCCGATTGACAGCGGAGTGGCGCAATGCGCTTCGATCGTGCGGACGCTACGCGATAAGATTCGTTCGACGCCTAGGGTCCATTGTCATGGGCCGTCGCACGGATATATAAAGCAAGCCGATTCAAGACCTCGCCGTCACGCTGGTCGACCGGCGATCACGAAAATATGGGTGCCCGTCTCCATGGAATTTGCCATTGCGCGCCGCAACATGGTCGAAAACCAGTTGCGAACCAACCGGGTGACGACACCCCAGATTCTCGAGGCGATGGATGATCTGCCGCGTGAGCGCTTCGTCCCCGCGGCGAAACGCGCGCTCGCCTATGTGGATGAAGACATACCCATCGGCAGTGGCCGCTATATCATGGAACCGATGGTGCTCGGCCGCCTTCTAGAGGCCGCTGCCGTGCAAGGCGGCGATGTCGCGCTTGTTGTCGGTTGCGGCACGGGCTACTCGGCCGCTGTACTCGCCAAACTCGCGTCGACGGTATTTGCGCTTGAGCGCGAGCGCGAACTCTCGACCCGGGCGGCAACGGAACTCACAAACTTAGCGCTCGACAACGCGGTGGTCATCGAAGGTCGGGTCGACCGCGGCTACCCCGATCAAAGCCCATACGACGTGATCCTCTTCGATGGCGCGGTTGCACAAGTCCCACAGGCGATCATCGATCAACTTGCCGAGGGTGGCCGATTGGTTACCGTGATTGGCGGCGACCGACCAGTTGGTCGCGCAACGCTGATACAGCGACGCGACGGCGTTGTTTCCGAACGAACGTTGTTCGACGCCGCGGTGCCTACGTTGCCCGGGTTTAGGGCGAAGGCCGGTTTTGTATTTTAGCCGTGCGCGCCTGTGCTATGTGTGTCGATGCCGATGTTCCACGAAGGTCTGCATCGTTTGGGAGAGATAATTGAACGTTGATTTGTCGGAGCCAGCGCTGCGCCGAAGAATGGCGGCAGGCTTGAGTTCGACGGCGACGGGGCGCCCGGCACGCAGGGCGCTCACTGCTGCCGTCTACGGAATTTCCGTTCTCTTGGCATTGCCCATCATGGGCACCACGTCCGCCCGCGGCGAGAGCCTGGTCAAAGCCTTGACTATGGCCTACCAGAGTAACCCGACGCTGCAGGCGCAACGCGCCCGGCTGCGCGCGACGGACGAGGGTGTTGCCGAGGCGCTGTCCGGCTGGCGCCCGGAGGTGGAGGTCACCGGCAGTGGGGCTAAGACCCGGCAAAGCTTCAACGCGGACACTCCGAATTCCAACCGAACACCCTATTCGAGCACGCTGCGCGTAACTCAATCGCTCTACAGGGGTGGCCGCACCGTGGCGGAGACGAGCCAGGCCGAAAGCGAGGTCGAAGCGGCGCGGGCGCGACTCACGTCGGTAGAGCAGGTTGTGCTGTTGGACGCAGTAACGGCGTATATGAACGTCTTTCGTGACGAGGCGGTTCTTGAGCTCAATATCAAAAACGAACAGGTGCTTGCCCGCCAGCTCGAGGCGACACGTGATCGTTTCACCGTTGGCGAAGTCACGCGCACCGACGTGGCGCAGGCCGAGTCGCGGCTTGCGGGCGCGCTTGCCGACCGCAGGCAGGCCGAAGGCGATCTCGAAGTCAGCCGGGCGACCTACCGCCAAATCGTGGGAGCGATGCCGGGAACGCTGACCCGGCCCGATCTGCCCAGACCACCTGCGGCGGACAGCGAGGAGGCAGCGGGTTTGGCAAATGCTCAAAACCCCGACGTGTTGGCGGCCATTCATGACGAGGCGGCAGCGCAAATCAACGTTCGCGCCGTCACCGGTGAACTGTTGCCATCGGTCGACTTGACGGCAAATGCGTCGCGCAGTCGCGACCAGATGATCGAGGACCGAACGACAAATACACTTTCAGTGACCGCTGCGTTGACGATCCCGCTGTATCAAACGGGGTCGGTTTCGGCACGGGTCCGCGAGGCAAAGCAGCTTGCAGAACGTGCCCGGCGGCTGATCGACGAAGCGCGACGTGCGGCGGTGCAGGATGCGGCCAGTGCTTGGGAGACGCTTGTCGTCGCTCAAGCGCGGATCGAGGCGCTGGACTCGCAGGTTCGTGCTGCAGTGATTGCCTTGGACGGCGTTACGCAGGAGGCGACGGTCGGATCACGCACGGTGCTCGATGTACTCGACGCCGAACAGGAATTGCTTAATGCGCAAGTTGGACTTGTCGGCGCACGACGCGACGAAATAGTCGCGCATTTCGATCTTCTTGCTGCGGTCGGCGGGTTGACGGCGCGCGGACTCTCGCTACCAGTCGATCCTTACGACGAAAAAGGGTATTATAGTACAATAAGAAATAGATGGTGGGGCCTCGATACAGGCACCGCCGATTGAGGGGGCTCGGGCATTCAATTCCTGGGGTAGCATTGCCCCATTCGGTTCTTATTCACACGGCAATACGATTGGTTGAGACATGAGCGACGATAGCGGCGAACAAGAACCGTCGATGGAAGAAATCCTTTCGTCCATTCGGAAGATTATTTCCGAGGACAGTGACGAAGGCGGCGAGGCGGTGGAGGCGGAAGCGCCGGCGGCGCCGGACTTAGAGCCCGAACCGCAGCCAGAACCTGAGCCCGAACCTGAACCCGACGAAGAACCGCTCGAGCTGACGGACGAGACCGAAGAGATCGAGCTCGAACTGACCGAGGAGGTCGAGGAAGAACCGCTTGAACTTGAGGAGGAGATTCTTGAGCTCGAACCCGAACCAGATCTCCTGCCGCCCATGGAACTCGAACCGATCGAGGAACCACAAGCGGTGGACGAGAGCCTGGTTTCGCCAGCCGTTGACGCCGCGAGCACGGCGGCGTTGTCACAGCTCGCGCAGAGTCTGACGGGTCGGGACGTCCCGTTGGGGCGCGCGGACCGGACTCTTGAGCAGGTGGTTAAGGAGCTGATGCGGCCAATGTTGCGGGAATGGCTTGACCAAAACCTGCCAGCGTTGGTCGAGGATGGCGTCAAGCGCGAAATCCAGCGGATGGTGAGGGCGTCCAGAGAAAACTAAACCTGGATTGCACAGGCCCAACGGAATCGGGCTTGGCACGGGCTGCGGCAAGGACACTCCAGATTTGTGAGGTGGTTCAGCAATGCTGGACAAGACGTATCGGCCAGGTGAGGTCGAGGCAAAGCAGTATGCGCAATGGGAGGCGTCGGACGCTTTCGCGGCCGGCGGCCAGCGCAGCAACGCCGACCCTTACACGATTGTAATTCCGCCGCCGAACGTGACTGGCAGCCTGCACATGGGGCATGCCCTCGATTATACGCTGCAGGATATTCTTATCCGGCGGGAGCGCATGCGCGGCCGTGACGCGCTCTGGCAACCGGGCACCGATCACGCAGGGATCGCGACGCAAATGGTTGTCGAGCGCGAGCTCGAAGCCGCTGGGACGTCGCGTCAAGCGGTCGGGCGCACTGCGTTTCTCGACAAGGTGTGGGAATGGAAGGCACAGTCCGGCGGTATCATCACAGAGCAGCTACGCCGCCTTGGCTGCTCTTGCGACTGGTCGCGCGAGCGCTTCACAATGGATGAAGGCCTGAGCCGGGCCGTCACCAAAGTGTTTGTCGAGCTCTACCAACAGGGACTGATCTACAAGGACAAGCGCCTAGTCAATTGGGATCCCAAACTGCAAACGGCGATCTCCGATCTAGAGGTCCAGAAAACAGAGGTTGAGGGGCATTTATGGTACTTTAAATATCCGATAGAAGATGTTGAAAACAAATATATAATCGTGGCTACGACTCGGCCCGAAACGATGCTTGGGGACACTGCCGTGGCGGTTCATCCCGACGATGACCGGTACGGCGATTTGGTTGGCAAACATGTTCTACTGCCGTTGGCGAATCGGCGTATCCCGATCGTTGCCGACGCGTACGCCGATCCCGAACAGGGTTCAGGCGCGGTGAAGATAACGCCGGCCCATGATTTCAACGATTTTGAAGTCGGCCGTCGGCATGAGCTTGAAATGGTCAATATCTTCGATGAGTCGGCGCAGTTGAACGAGAATGTCCCCGAGTTTTACCGCGGACTCGATCGATTCGAGGCGCGCGGGCGCGTGGTTGCCGATCTCGAGGCATTAGGCTTAGTCGATCGCGTCGAGCAGCAGACCCATTCAATCCCATACGGTGACCGCGGCGGTGTGCCGATCGAACCGTTCTTGACGGACCAGTGGTATGCCGATGCGGCAACGCTCGCCGAACCGGCGATCGCCGCCGTTGAGGAAGGCCGCACGCGATTTGTGCCCGAGCATTGGACGAAGACCTACTTCGATTGGATGCGTAATATTCAACCGTGGTGCATTTCGCGGCAGTTGTGGTGGGGCCACCAAATTCCAGCTTGGTACGGCCCGGACGGCGGGGTGTTCGTCGAGGAAAGCGAGGAGGCGGCCGCGGCGGCAGCAGCGGCGCACTATGGCGAGTCGGTGATCCTGACACGTGATGAGGATGTGCTCGACACCTGGTTCTCATCGGGCTTGTGGCCGTTTTCGACGCTTGGCTGGCCCGACGCGACACCGGAAATAGGGCGCTATTACCCGACCGACGTTTTGGTGACCGGCTTCGACATCATCTTCTTCTGGATCGCGCGGATGATGATGATGGGGCTCCATTTCATGGGCGAGGTGCCGTTCCACACGGTCTATATCCACGCCTTGATCCGCGACGCCGGTGGCCAGAAGATGTCGAAGTCGAAAGGCAACGTTATCGACCCGCTCGAACTGATCGACGAGTATGGTTGCGACGCGTTGCGTTTCACGTTGGCGTCGCTCGCCGCGCCAGGGCGCGATATCAAGCTCTCAGGCGAGCGTGTGGCGGGCGGCCGCAATTTTGCGACCAAACTGTGGAACGCAGCGCGTTTTTGCCAAATGAATGGTTGCGCATCCCTGCCTGAATTCGATCCGGCTTCGGCTAAAGAAACGGTCAATCGCTGGATACTGGGTGAGCTTGTTGGCTGCGCGAAGCGGATAACGCTCGCGCTGGACGCCTATCAATTCAACGAAGCGGCGAACGCACTTTATCAATTCACTTGGGGCACGTTCTGCGATTGGTATCTCGAATTTTCCAAACCGCTGCTCGACGGCGAAGACGAGACCGTGAAAGCGGAAACTCGGTCCACAGCCGCTTTCGTGTTGGATCATACGCTGAAGCTTCTGCATCCCTTCATGCCCTTCATCAGCGAGGAATTGTGGGAGCAAATGGGTGCGGAAGGCGCGGCTCGGGAGACACTGTTGATCACAGCCGATTGGCCGCAGCTCGACGACTCATTGGTCGATCAGGCGGCGGCAGACGAGATGCGCTGGGTGGTCGGCCTGATCCAGGGTATCCGATCTGTGCGTTCGGAAATGAACGTACCGGCGACGGCAAAGGTACCTGCTTACATGGTAGGCGCGGATGCGAATGCTGAAAGGTACTACAACCGTCATTTGAAGTTAATTACTCGGCTGGCCCCGCTTGAATTCTTGGACCAAGTTGTGAAATTTGATCAGGAAGCACAAAAAAGTGTGGCCCGAGGAGCGGTGCAGCTTGTCCATGAGGAGACTACTTTTTTTGTTCTAGTTGGCGATTTAGTCGACGTAGCGGAGGAAAAATCGCGACTCGAGCGCGAAGTTGCGCGCGCCGAGGATGAAATCAGCAAGCTCGAAAAGAAACTCGCGAACAAGAGCTTCATCGCCAAAGCACCGGCCGAAGTGGTCGAAGATCAGCGCGAGTATCTGCGTGCGGCTCAAGCTCAGCTTGCGAAGCTTGGCGAGGCGCTGGAACGGTTAGCCGGCGTGTGAACGGCTAGCTGCCGCCGTTGCTCTCAACCTTGTTTGGCCAAACCCCAAGGATTGCGCCGGCCAATATCAACCCGACCAGCGTATCGCCCGATTCTATGGCGAATAGGACAAGCGGCCTTCCCGCAAATGCGTAGTGTGGCGCGACCGCCATCACTGCAAATCCGAACCAGATGAACACGCCGAGACCAGCGCCTTTGATTGCGCTGTCGGCCCCGAACCGGTTGACCACTACCGAGAGCGCCGTTACGGCGACAATATTTACAACGATCGAGATGACGAATGGCGTCGGGTTCGAGGGGTCGATCTCGTCAGCCGACAGTCCCGTGGCGTTGAGCCAGGCATCGTCAAAGTAGACGCCGTACCAGAGGAATCCGTGCCCCTGCATGACGATAACGCAGGCTAGAATTGCCCAGATATTGAGACGGCCGATTGTCATGCGCTTGTTCCCCTCAAGAACCTAATCGACGTCCCATTTCGGCGCCGGCGGCATCTCGATGAGCCTGCGGTTACAGGCAAGTGCGGTAATCTCCGCCACATCGGGAGGGCTCAGGTAGAAATCGAAGATGTCGAAGTTCTGCTTCGCGTGGCGCTTGCCGCGCGCTTTCGGGATCGCGGCGACACAGAACTGGTCGATCAGCCATCTCAGCGTCACCTGCGCCGGCGATTTACCGTATTTCTTGGCGATGCGGCCAAGCGTCTTGTCCTTGGCGACTTGACCCATCGCCAGCGGGCTATAGGCGGTGAGCATCATATCGTGTTGGTGGCAGTACTTGAGCACCGGGCGCTGCGAAAGAAATGGGTGGTACTCGACCTGATTCGCAAACAGATCCGCACCGTGAACCTCGATCGCCTCTTTCATCAGTGCCACGGGAAAGTTGCTGACGCCGATGCGCTGCGTCTGGCCGTTTTCTTTCGCCTGTGCCAAGGCGTCCAGGGTTTCACCGAGCGGTATGTCCTGATTCGGCCAATGGATGAGCAGCAGGTTTACGTGATCGGTTTGCAAACGCTTGAGGCTTTGCTCGACCGATTGCCGCAACGTCTCGGGGGCGAGTTCACCCCGCCCTATCTTGGTCGTCAAAAAGATGCTGCGGCGCGAGATGCCGCAGACCGCGAGCACGCGGCCCACCACCTCCTCGTTTTGATACATCACGGCGGTGTCGATATGCCGGTAGCCGAGTTCAAGGGCATAAGTCAGCGCCGCCTCGCACTTCTTGCCGCGCAAGGTCGCCGTGCCGAACCCCAGCGCCGGCACAGTTGTATCCTTCAGGCTAATATATTTCATGCCACCTGCTTCATGCCTGATTACCGTATCAACCGCCGGTTTTATGCTATCAGTGTGATCATATCCGTGCCACGGAATTGCACGAAATACGCATGAAATTTCTTGGGAGATAAAGCATGGCCTTCGATAAATCGAAGCTTCCCAGCCGTCACACGACGGTTGGTCCCGAGCGCGCGCCACACCGATCGTATCTTTACGCCATGGGGCTGAAGGAAGAAGAGATCGCGCGACCGCTTGTCGGCGTGGCGACGACGTGGAACGAAGCGGCACCGTGCAACATCTCGCTCTCTCGCCAGGCGCAGGCGGTCAAGCTCGGCGTCAAGGCCGCGGCCGGCACGCCACGGGAGTTCACGACCATCACCGTGACTGACGGCATCGCCATGGGGCACGCAGGCATGAAGAGCTCGCTAGTAAGCCGCGAAGTGATTGCCGATTCCGTGGAGCTTACGATGCGCGGCCATTGCTACGACGCGTTGGTAGGTCTTGCCGGATGCGACAAGTCGTTGCCGGGCTTGATGATGGCAATGGTCCGTCTCAATGTGCCGAGCGTGTTCATGTACGGCGGCACGATCCTGCCAGGTCGCTTCAAGGGTCGGGACGTTACCGTCGTAGATATATTCGAAGGCGTTGGAATGCATGCCGCCGGGCAGATGAGCGCGGCCGATTTGCACGAGCTTGAAAGTGTGGCCTGTCCGTCAGCCGGATCGTGCGGCGGTCAATTTACCGCTAATACCATGGCCTGCGTCTCGGAGGCGATTGGGCTTGCGCTGCCGGGTTCGGCTGGCACGCCGGCACCCTACGAATCGCGCGATGCCTATGCGGAAGCCTCAGGCGAGGCGGTGATGAAGCTGCTCGAAAAGGGCATCCGTCCACGTGACATCGTCACCCGAAAGTCGCTGGAAAATGCAGCGACGGTCGTTGCCGCAACCGGTGGTTCGACCAATGCCGGGCTTCATCTGCCGGCTATCGCCCACGAGGCGGGGATCGACTTCGATCTCCATAAAGTGGCTTCGATATTCAAGCGCACACCCTACATTGCCGACCTCAAGCCGGCCGGTAAGTACGTCGCCAAGGACCTATGGGAGGTCGGTGGCGTTCCGGTCGTCATGAAGGAACTCCTCAAAGGCGGCTACCTGCATGGCGACTGTATGACGGTGACCGGCAAGACCTTGGAGCAGAATCATCGCAAGGTGAAATTTCCTGATGGCCAGGACGTCGTCCATCGCGTGGCGCAGCCGATCTCACCGACCGGCGGGGTCGTCGGCCTCAAGGGCAACCTGGCGCCGGAAGGGTGCATCGTCAAAGTCGCCGGCATGGAACGCCTGCAGTTCGCCGGGCCAGCGCGCGTATTCGACTGCGAGGAGGACTGTTTTGAAGCCGTCGTTGAGCGCAGGGTCAAGGAGGGTGAAGTCCTCGTCATCCGCTACGAAGGCCCAAAGGGCGGGCCGGGAATGCGCGAGATGCTGTCGACGACCGCCGCGCTCTACGGTATCGGCATGGGCGGGAAGGTTGCGCTCATCACCGACGGCCGATTCTCCGGTGGTACGCGTGGCTTTTGCATTGGCCATGTTGGGCCTGAAGCAGCCGTCGGCGGGCCGATTGGGCTGTTGAAGAACGGTGACATGATCCGGATGGATGCCGATAAAGGTACGCTCAACGTCGATTTGAGCCGCAGCGAATTGGCGGCACGCCGGAAAATGTGGAAGCCGCGCAAGCACGATTTTCAGTCGGGAGCGCTATGGCGGTACGCCGAGACTGTGGGCGCTGCGGAGAAGGGGGCTGTCACCCATCCGGGAGCAAAATCGGAATCCCACGTCTATGCGGATATTTGAGCTGGCCGTCATGCGCATGGGTTCGGCGGGGGCCTAGACCGTGGCGCGTATCGCTGTTGGGGGGTTCCATCACGAAACCAACACGTTCGCGCCCTTGAAGGCGACATTTGGGGACTTCGAACAGGCCGATGCCTATCCGGCACTGACGAGTGGCGATGCATTGTTCGCGGCGGTCGACGGCGTGAACCTGCCGATCACGGGTGCGGTCGGCGAATTGCGCGCCCGCGGTCACGAATTGGTACCTCTGTCTTGGTGCTCGGCGGTTCCCTCGGCCCATGTCACGCAGGAGGCCTACGAACGAATCGTCGGTATTATGTTGGACGCGCTCGAACAGGCCCTGCCGGTCGACGGCATCTATCTCTGCCTTCACGGCGCGATGGTGGCCGAGCATCTCGAAGACGGCGAAGGTGAGCTGCTGCGCCGGGTGCGAGCACTCGTCGGCGACGGTATGCCGATCTCGGCAAGCCTCGACCTGCACACCAACATCACGCGCGATATGTTTGCGTTAAGTGACGTGCTCGACGTCTACCGCACCTACCCGCACGTGGACATGGGTGAAACGGGCAGGCGGGCGGCAACGCATTTGAATGATTTGCTGAAGCGTGCGGAGCCGTATCACAAGGCGTTCCGCAAGGCGGATTTCCTGGTGCCGCTCAATTGGGGCTGTACGCTCGTCGAACCCGCCCAATCGCTATATGCCCGGCGTACAGAACTCGAAGCTGAGGCTGCGGCGGACGGCGTTCGAACTTTGTCGTTGGCGATGGGCTTCCCGCTGGCCGATATCGCAGAAGCCGGTCCGGCCGTGCTCGCCTATGGCGCCGACTCTACGGCGACGGAAGCTGCAGCCGCCGCTTTGGCCGAGACACTGGCGGCCCGCGAATCGGAATTTAGCGGACGGTTGATGGCCGCTGATGAAGCCGTCGCCGAAGCCCTGCGCCAAGCGGAGCGCGCCCGGCGCCCCATCGTTCTCGCCGACACCCAGGACAATCCGGGCGGCGGTGGCCCGTCGGATACGACGGGATTGTTGGAGGCGCTGATCCGCGGTGGCGCTGAGGGCGCTATCATTGCCACTATGTGGGATCCGGAAGTAGCAGCCCAGGCGCACGAATCCGGCGAGGGTGCGCTGATCCAAGCCTCGCTCGGCGCGAAATCGAAGGTCGCCGGGTCCCGGCCGGTCGACGGCGATTTCCGGGTGCTGAGGCTCGGCGATGGGCGCTTTACGGGAACCGGCCCGATGTGGCGCGGTGCGCGCATAAAACTTGGACCTATGGCTCTCCTGGAAATCGCTGGCGTACGCATCGTCGTGAGTTCGGTCAAAATGCAGGCGGCAGATCAGTCGATCTTTCGCCATTTGGGAATCGAGCCCGGGCAGGAGAAAATTCTGGCACTCAAGAGCTCGGTGCATTTCCGCGCTGATTTCCAACCGATCGCCGAGGACATCATCCTCGTAGAAGCGCCCGGTCCATGCTATGCGGATCCCGCCAAGCTTGACTATCACAAGCTGCGTCCAGCCGTCCGGTTACGGCCCGGCACAGGCTGACGCATCCAGATGGGGAAGTGAAGTAGTCGCCGGTCCGGAAACGTCGCTCCGCGGCTAGGCCGCATCGGCTATTTCACACCACACCGGTGTGTGGTCGGAGGCTTTTTCCTTGCCGCGTGGTGCACGGTCGATTTCGCAGGCGACCAACCGGTCGGCGGCCTGCGGTGACAGAAGAAAATGGTCGATGCGCAGGCCTTCGTCGCGCGGCCAGCGGCCACGCTGATAATCCCAAAAACTGTATTCGCCAATTTCCCCGTGGAGCGCGCGCCAGGCTTCGGTTAGCCCAAGGTGGAGGAGGGCGCGGAAGCGTGCCCGCGTATCCGGGCGGCACAGGGCATCGTCAGCCCAGCCCGCAGGGTCGTACACGTCGACGTCGGCAGGGATGACGTTGTAGTCGCCGCCCAGCGCAAATGGCTGTTCGGATGGCAGCAAAGTGTCGCGGACATGGGCGGTCAGCCGCTCCATCCAGGCCAATTTGTATGGATATTTGTCGGAGTCGACGGGATTGCCGTTCGGTAGGTAAATCGAGGCCACACGCAAGCCATCAACCGACGCTTCGACATAGCGGGCTTGATCGTCGCTCGAGTCGCCGGGAAGCCCTTCTTGTACGTCTTCGATCGGCCGCTTCGAGAGGATGGCGACGCCGTTATAGGATTTTTGGCCCAAAATCGCGGTGTTGTAGCCTAGCTCTTCGATCTCCAAGTAAGGAAACGCTTCAGTCTGCGTTTTGATTTCCTGCAGCAGCGCCACGTCAGGCGACGCATCGCTAAGCCACTCGATGACCCGCGGCAATCGGGCCTTGACCGAGTTCACGTTGAACGTAGCGATCTTCATCGGGCGGACTCCATCGAGTAGTTCCGTACGCGGGAGACGCCACTATAGCGACGCAAAAGGCCCGCGCGAAGCGGGCCCGTGTTGATTCAAGAGTTGGTCTTTAGCCGATTGCGAACGAGGTGCCGCAGCCGCAGGAGGCCGTGGCGTTCGGGTTGCGCACTTGGAAATACGACCCGATGAGGTCGTCGACATAGTCGATCTCGGATCCTGACAGGAGATCGAGCGAAAGAACGTCGACGATTACTTTGACGCCGTCGCGCTCGAATATGCGGTCATCCTCGGCCACCGTGTCGTCGAGGGAGAAACCGTATTGGTACCCCGAACATCCGCCACCCGAAACGGTGACACGCAGAGCCTGGTTTGGCGCCTCCTCCGTCTCGAGGATGGCCTCGATTTGTTTGACAGCATTCAGCGACACGGTAATCACCCGTTCGCCTTCGTCTCGCTCCACTGCAAATGGATCAGTCATAAAATTAGTCCGGTCCTGCTCAAATCTGCGCCCATTATAGCGACTCCAAGGTGATATGTAATCCTGCCTGTCTGTCATTCAATCCCTGTCAAGCGTCGTCAACGCCAATCAAAGACAGGGCGGGTTCAACCGGTCGTCGCAACACGTTCAGTTTGACTGGCCTGCAAGCACTGGTCCAGAGCTTCGGCAGGAGTTCTCCATCCGAGGGTCTTGCGGGGCCGTGTATTGAGCGCGTCAGCAACAACTGCGAGTACGTCCGGACTGTGCGCGCTCAGATCGGTTCCGGCTGTGTCTCGAAAGTGGTGGAAATTTGAGGATGGCGTAATCTCCGGGTGACAAGACAACCACCCAACCGGCGGCTAGCACCGCCAAGGAGATCACGCCATGAAGAACACTACCGAGACTTCCGCGCTTTCGCTACTGGCCAATGACGCCGGCTATGATCCGCTCGAGGACCGGCTGCGGGAGAACATCAGATCCACGATCGAGGCCGTTTTTGAGGAGGAACTTGCGCAGTTTCTCGGGCGCTGCCGATACGGTCGAGAGGACGCGCTTCGGCAAGGGTATCGGAACGGGCACCGGGAGCGGCAACTGACGGGGACATTCGGGACCGAGAGGGTGAGCGTGCCGCGTGCACGGATCGTTGAGGAAGACGGTCGGGCGTCGGAATGGCGTTCGCGGGCGCTGCCGCGCTGCCAGCGGCTGACCAGAAAGGCCGAGGCGCTGATCGCTTCGGTGTATCTGTCCGGAACCAACACGCGGCGGGTGAAACGCGCGCTGTTCGGGCTCTTCCGGGGTGCTGTGAGCAAGGACGTTGTGAGCCGGGCGTGGCGCAAGGTGAAGGTCGATTGGGACGCCTGGTGCAGCCGTGGCCTCGCGGATGAGGATATCGTTCGGCTGATCCTTGACGGCACTGTGATCAAGACCCGACTGGATCGCAAGGCCACCAACATCTCGGTTCTCGCGGCTATAGGGGTGCGCCGGGATGGCCAGAAGGTCTTGCTTTCGATCGGGAATATGGGCGGAGAAAGCCAGGCGGCGTGGCGCCAGTTCCTCGACGACCTTGATGCGCGTGGACTGAAACGGCCCGGGTTTGTCATCGTCGATGGCGCGCCGGGACTGGAGGCGGCTCTGTCGGCGCTTTGGGGCGATGACCTTCCCGTTCAACGCTGCACCGTGCACAAGCACCGCAACCTTCTGGGTCATGCTCCCAAACACATACATGACGAGCTGAGCGAAGATTACCGCGATATGATCTATGCCGACACTGCCTCCGAGGTGGAAACCCGCCACAAGGCGTTTGTCCGCAAGTGGCGGCTGAAATGCAGGGCCGTCGCGGACAGCCTCGCAGAAGCGGGCGACAAGCTCTTTACCTTCACGCGCCTGTCCAAGAGCCAATGGAAATCAGCCCGAACGACCAACGCCATTGAGCGTCTCAACGAGGAGTTCAAGCGCCGGATCAAAACACAGACCGTGCTGCCGTGTCCCGAAACAGTGCCGATGCTCCTCTGGGCGCTCCTCGCTTCCGGCCAAATCCAGATGCGCAAAGTCGATGGATGGGAAACCCTCGATCAGCTAATCGCCGACGAAACCCTTGACCGAGCGGCCTGACCGCCGCAAAACTCAGCCCGCTCGGAGAGGCGCCAAAACCAATTTCCACCACTTTCGAGACACAACCTCGGTTCCTTTCGGGAAGTACTGTCGAAGCAGTCCATTGGTGTTCTCGTTCGTTCCGCGTTGCCAAGGGCTGTGCGGTTCGCAGAAGTAGACGGGAAGGCCGGTTGCGATCCGCAGATCCGCATGCCTGGCCATCTCTGCTCCCTGGTCCCAGGTCAGCGAGCGGCGAAGCTGCGCTGGCAATGTCGTGATCGTCCGGGCGATGGCATCGCGAACCGCTTCAGCCCCATGACCGGCAAGCGCAGGCCCGTTCTTCACGCGCGGGACGGTGCCGTGGCCTTCCATTCGGGGAAGATGCAGCAGCATTGTGAACCGCGTGGTGCGTTCCACCAGAGTGCCGATCGCCGATCTGCCCAAGCCGATGATCAGGTCACCTTCCCAGTGTCCGGGTACGGCCCGATCAGCTGCTTCCGCCGATCGTTCACTGATCATGATCTCAGGCGTGACGAAGGATTTTCCCCGCCGGCGGCTACGTGCCCGAGGTACGCGCAGTGCCCTTCCCGTGCGAAGGCAGGCGGTCAGCTCACGACGGAGTGCGCCGCGGCCCTGTACGTAGAGCGCCTGATAGATCGCCTCATGACTGATCCGCATCGCTTGATCCTCGGGCCCGTCCCCCCAGGATAGTCGATCCGAAGACGGTGCGCGATCTGCTCAGGACTCCAGGCCCTGGCCCATCGCCTGTGCTGCCGCGGCCCATGCCGACGACCGTTCCAGACGACGCGTGGCCCCTCGATCACCGTTCCATCCGGTGCCGAGATCCGACCCGCAAGCCGATCCTGCACATAGCGCCGCAGCGCCTCATTCGTTGCCAGCTTGGCTGGCTTCGGCCTTTTGGCGGACCGATCAGTATGCCACTGCGCCGTCGTTGCTCGGTAGTCCAGGCCACCGCTTCGGGTCGCCGCGTTGCGCCGCACCTCGCGGGAGATCGTCGACGGTGCTCGCTCCAGCCGGCAAGCAATATGACGTATGCCTCTTCCCTGGGCGTGCAGAAGAGCAATCTCCTCACGTTCCTCGAAAGACAGGTAACGTCCTGACAGCGGCTTGGCCGGTTGCGATAAATGTGATGGTGGCATGCCGCCCGACCTCCGGAACCACCTCGAGCCTACCGGAGGGGATACACCGGCATCTCGGGCCGCGTCCTCGCTCGAACGTCCCGTCGCAATCGCTGCCCAGAACCGAACAAGCTCCTCACGCCGTGCCGAGTCCGGTCGACCTGGCGAATGCAACTTGCTCCGTCCAGACCGATCCGACCGCCGTCTGCGTACCGTCATAGCAACCTCCTATGCCAGAGTGTTGCGACGACCGATTGAACTCGCCCAGGTTTCCTCTGGGATTTGGCGTCGAACGGCATTGCGTCATTGTGTTTTGCCGCGACCGACGCGTAATCTTGGGCATGAGCGGCACACTCGCGCCCTACGCCAGCCGGCCAGAGGAAAGCCGCGGTCGCCTTCACGATGAGCCCGAGAGCGACACAAGGAGCGTCTTCCAGCGAGACCGCGATCGCATCATTCATTCGACCGCGTTTCGCCGACTCATGCATAAAACGCAAGTATTTGTCAGCTCTGAGGGGGATCATTACCGCACGCGCCTGACGCACAGCATAGAGGTGTCGCAAATCGCCCGCGGCTTGTGCCGTAGCCTCTCACTTAACGAGGATCTTGCGGAAGCCTTGGCGCTGGCCCACGATTTCGGCCATACGCCATTCGGGCACACCGGTGAAGATGCGCTGAATGAGGTCATGAAGCCCTATGGCGGATTCGATCACAATGATCAGACGCTGCGCATCCTTGTGAAGTTGGAGCGGCGCTATGCCGACTTCGACGGCTTGAACCTGACGTGGGAGACAATCGAGGGCATCGCCAAGCATAACGGGCCGATTTTGCCCGCAACTCACGGCAATGCGGGCAAAGTCGGCCGCACTGCTGCAATCGACTTGCCGCCGACGCTGGCCGAGTACAATAAAATCAACGACTTGGAGCTATACAGCTTCGCTGGGCCCGAGGCGCAGGTCGCCGCACTTGCCGATGACATTGCCTACAATAATCACGATATCGACGACGGTCTGCGCGCCGACTTGTTTAGCATCGACGATCTGCATCAAGTACCGCATGTCGACAAAGTCATCCGTTCGGTGCGCGAGCGCTATCCCGACCTTGAGCGGCCACGTCTGATCCACGAGGTGGTGCGTCGGCTGATCAATGGCATGGTCACCGGCGTGCTCGATGAATCGCGGCACCGGATTGAGGGGCTTAGGCCGCAATCGGTGGAAGACATCCGGGCCGCGAAGGGCGCCGTTATCGCCTTCTCTTCTGCGATGTCCGAAGCGGACAAGTGCCTAAAATCGTTCCTATTCGAGCATCTATATCGACACGAATCGGTGGCGCGCATGAGGGAGGTAACGCGCCGTGTCGTGACCGAACTCTTCGAACGCATGCTTGCACGTCCCTCCGACATGCCCGCGGAATGGAGCGCCGCCGCCTCAGCACCAAATACGGCGACGACAGCCCGCATCGTCGCCGACTATATTGCCGGCATGACGGATCGCTATGCATTTAACGAACATGCCCGGTTGTTCGACGTTGACAATTTAAATCAATGAATATTTACAATATATTCCGAGATGAGATTGTTAAGTTAATTGAAGAGTTGGCGAAGGCCGGTGCGGTGCCGTCTGGTCTCGATCGCTCGCGCATCAGCGTCGAGGCGCCGCGCGACCCGGCGCATGGCGACCTCTCGACGAACGCGGCTATGGTCTTGGCTAAGTCTGCGGCGATGAAGCCGCGTGACCTTGCCGCACTAATCGCCGAGAAACTGACCCGTTCCTCATCGATTTGCTCTACCGACGTTGCCGGCCCGGGCTTTATCAATGCACGGTTAAGCGACGAAGTCTGGCGAGACTGCCTAAGCGCCGTCCTGCGGGCCGGCGTCGCCTACGGCGCATCGACTCTGGGACAAGGCCAGCACGTCAACGTCGAATTTGTTTCAACAAATCCCACAGGGCCGCTTCACGTCGGGCATGCGCGCGGTGCGGTTGTCGGAGATGCGCTCTGCTCGCTTCTGGAAAAGGCCGGATACGAGGTGTGCCGAGAGTATTATGTCAACGATGCGGGGGGCCAAGTTGACGCTCTCGCGCGCTCGGTCCACTTGCGGTATCGCGAGGCATTGGGTGAGGATATCGGACCGTTTCCCGAAACTCTCTATCCCGGCGACTATCTGTTGCCCGTTGGCCGCGACCTTGCGGAAAAGGTTGCGGATCGTTGGCGTGGCAAGCCGGAGGAGGAGTGGCTTGGCGAGGTTCGCGACTTCGCCGTCGATCGGATGATGTCGCAGATCGGCGCCGACCTCGATTCCATCGGCGTAGGCCATGATGTCTTTACTTCGGAACGCGCGATCGTCGACGCCGGCCGCGTGGATCAGGTGCTGAAAATCCTTGAGGACAAAGGACTTCTCTATACGGGAACGCTGGAAGCACCCAAGGGCAAGCAGCCGGAGGACTGGGAGCCGCGTCCGCAAACGCTGTTCAAAGCGACAGAGTTTGGCGACGACACGGACCGGCCGCTCAGGAAGTCGGACGGAAGCTGGACATATTTCGCCGCCGATATCGCCTATCACCTGGACAAATATCAACGCGGGTCGCCAACGCTGATCAACATCTGGGGGGCGGATCACGGCGGTTACGTAAAGCGTATGCAAGCTGCCATGAAAGCGTTAACCGACGGCAGAGCCGCGGTCGACGTGAAGATTTGCCAGATCGTCAAGCTGATGGAGCGCGGGAAGCCGGCGAAGATGTCGAAGCGCGCGGGAACCTACGTTACGCTGCAAGAGCTTGTCGACCTGGTCGGCCGCGATGTTGTTCGCTTCATCATGCTGACCCGTCGGAATGACGCACAACTTGAATTTGACCTAGCGCGCGCGACCGAGCAGTCACGTGAAAATTCGGTCTTCTATGTGCAATATGCCCACGCGCGTTGCCGATCGGTGCTGCGCATGGCAAGGGCTGCCTTCAAGGGGCTCGACGTCGAACGCGATACGCTCGCTGCGGTCGATCTCAGCCGCTTGACGGACGAGTCAGAGCTTGGTCTGATCAAGATGTTGGCCGCGTGGCCGCGCCTTGTCGAGGCGGCGGCGGAAGCTCATGAACCGCACAGGGTGGCATTCTACCTTTATGATCTTGCTGCCGCATTTCATGGACTTTGGACAAAGGGCAAGGATGAGTCTTCGTTGCGCTTTATTGTCGAGGACGACGAACCGCTAACGTCCGCGCATTTGGCCCTGGTGAGGGGAGTTGAGACGGTGATTGCCTCGGGCCTAGATATAATGGGTGTCGCGCCGGTCGAGGAGATGCGTTGATGCCGTCCGATTTCGATTCGCTGGATGCAGAACTGGCAGAGATCGATGGCAAGGCTGGCGCGCCGGCAAAAGGGTCATCAAGACTTCTTCCAGCGATTGTCGCCGTCATTGCCCTGCTAAGCTTTGGTGTCATCGTCGTCTATGCCTACAACCAGGGCGTCCAAGAGGGCAGTGAGGATGCCGCACCGGTCCTGAGATCCAAAGGCCCGAGCAAAGTACCGCCACAGAGTCCTGGCGGACTGGATGTGCCGCACCAGGATAAGCTGGTCTATAACCAAATCGGCAAGCAACAGGTGGGCGAGGCGGTTGAGCGGTTGCTGCCGCCGCCAGAAGCACCACTTCCGAAGCCGACTGTGAGCGTGCCGCCGCCAGCCGCCGTACCGGCAACCCCGCCAAAGCTGTCGGTACCTGCCGCCAGCGTGAGCGCCAAGCAAGCCGCCGCCGCGCCGCCACCGCCCGCGACGCCCGCGCCTCCTGCCACGACAGCGCCGTCAACACCGCCTCTGCCTCCAAAAACTCCAGTAGTTGCCCCGCCGCCGCCAAGACTGGCTACTCAACCCCAACAAACGGCGACGCCGCCGGCCGAACCGGCAAAACCTACGGTACTCGCACGCGCACCAACGTTGCCGGTCGTCCCTAAGACAGCCTTTCGTATCCAAATCGCTTCGATGACCAACCCCGAGGCCGCGAACATCGAGTGGAGCCGCCGGGTAGAGCAGCATAATGATATCCTGGGTTCGCTGACGCTGGTCGTTGACCGTGCGGATCTTGGGAGCCGAGGCATCTTTTACCGTGTCCAGGCAGGACCCTTGCCCAGTCGCGAGGCGGCCAGTGCGCTTTGTGACAAGCTCAAACAACGCAAGGTGGGGTGTCTGGTTGTCCAGCCATAGCTTGGGGCGACCGCTAGCCGCAATATTCGGTTGTGTCGGTCTGAGCCTAAGTAAAGACGAAGCCGAGTTTTTTGAGCGCTGTCCGCCCTTCGGCTTCATTCTGTTTAAGCGAAATGTTGAATCGCCGACGCAGATACGCGCCCTCGTCGATCAACTCAAGACATCCGTAGGACGAGCCGAGTCGCCGATCTTTATCGATCAGGAGGGGGGCAGAGTTGCGCGACTCGGCCCGCCGCACTGGCCGGTATTTCCCCCGGCGGCGAATTTTGGGCGCCTAGCCCTAGATGATTCAGACGCCGCCTGCGAGGCGATGTACGCACAAGCCTGCCTGATCGCTCACGAACTCAACGCGCTCGCTATCTCGGTCAATTGCGCACCGGTGTTGGACGTCGCAGTTGAGGGCGCGCATACAGTAATCGGCGACCGCGCATTCTCGGACGATCCGCATATCGTGGCGATGTTGGGTCGGGCCTATTGCGATGGGTTGCTGGCGAGCGGCGTGCTGCCGGTTCTAAAGCACATTCCCGGTCATGGGCACGCAAAGGTCGATAGCCATCAAGCCTTGCCCCGAGTTGACCTCCGTAAGCCCGAGCTCGTTGCAGCGGACTTTCTGCCATTTCGGAAACTCTGCGACATGCCGTTGGCGATGACTGCGCATGTCGGCTACACCGATGTCGACGGCCCCACGCCGGCGACCGTTTCTGCGGGGCTGATCGAGGACGTGATTCGCAAAGACATCGGATTCGAGGGATTGTTGCTTAGCGACGATATTTCCATGCACGCGCTTGATGCGGGTTATGCTGATCTTGGCGAGCGGACGGTGGCCGCGTTGCAGGCAGGATGCGATCTGGTGCTCCATTGCAACGCGGATTCGGCGGAGATGAGATCGCTCGCGGCGGTTTGCGAACCGGTGAGCGATGTGGGGCTTGAGCGATGGGGCGTCGCGGAGCAACTGCTTAATACGAGGCGCGTCGGGGACACTCCTGCGCCGGACGACCTGGCGAAGCGCCGGGATGCGCTTCTCGCGCGGGCTTGAAGGGGGACTTAGCGATGGGCATCGAATTTCTTGCACAGTTCGCCTACACGGCATCGCTCTGGGTGTTACCAGTTCTTCTTGCCATTACATTGCATGAGGCCGCTCATGGTTGGGTCGCCTGGAAGCTGGGTGATGACACTGCTTATCGGCTCGGCCACGTGAGCTTCAATCCGTTGCGCCATGTTGATGGGATGGGAACGGTCATCCTGCCGGCGTTGCTCGTGATCGTGCGTGCGCCGTTTCTGTTCGGCTGGGCAAAACCGGTGCCGGTCAACTTCAGTCGGCTGAACTCCCCACGCCGCGACATGGTGCTCGTCGCTGCTGCCGGGCGGATGACAAATCTCGGTCTTGCGGTAATCTCTGCGCTGTTGTTCCACGTTGTGCCCGCCCTGCCGGAGTCGATCCAACTTTGGGCGGCGCGAAATCTGTCCAACTCGATGATGCTGAATATCGTCCTCGCGGTCTTCAACATGCTGCCGTTGCCGCCGCTCGATGGTGGACGCGTCGCTGTCGGCCTGCTTCCAGATGCACTCGCCCGGCCGCTCGCCAAGCTCGAACGACACGGACTGTTCATCATCATTGCCTTCATTTTTATTCTGCCGGCAGTCGGTAAGTTCGTTGGTTTCGACTTCAACATCTTCGTATGGATTGTTATGGAACCGGTAAACTTCTTAGCGAACGCGATAGCCGTCCTCACCGGCGCGCGATAATGTGCGGCACCCACATTGTGTTGGCTTGCGAATTGGCTAACCACGTAGAAAAACAGACGGCGATTGCCGCGAGAGAAGATCGTCGCCATCGGCGGTCAACGGTCTGCTAGGTTTGAATATGCAATCGGCAGATATACCAAACGAAGACGAGCCGTTTGAGAACGAAAGGCCGGACTACGCCGAACATCGAGAGGCACAACTTGTCCTCGACCTCGATGGCTATGAAGGGCCGATTGACGTTCTGCTGACGCTTGCCCGGGACCAGAAGGTCGACCTTTCCAAGATTTCGATTCTCGCCCTGGCAGACCAGTACCTCGAATTCGTCTCCGAAATGCGCCAGCTGCAGCTTGAGATAGCGGCGGACTATTTGGTGATGGCTGCTTGGCTCGCCTACTTGAAGTCTCGGCTGTTGCTGCCGCCGCCGGCGGGCGAAGAAGAACCGAGCGGGGCAGAACTTGCCATGATGCTGCGGTTCCAGCTGCAACGTCTGGAAGCCATGCAAGACGCTGGTCAGCGGCTTCTCGAACGTCCACGACTCGGTCGTGACTTCTTCCCGCGTGGCATGCCGGAAACCTTCGCGCTGGACAAGCGCTATGTCATCGAGATCTCGCTCTTCGACATACTCCGCGGCTATGCGGATCAGCGCGGCAGATTGTCGGCAACGATGCTCCACATTGCCCCGGCTGAGCTCGTTTCCATGGAGCAAGCCCTGCGGCGGCTGACGGGAATGATGTCCGATGCCCCAAACTGGACGAGCCTCGCGTCGTTTTTGCCGGCAGATTTGCAGGACGGCGTTGTCGGGCGGTCGATGCTGGCTGCCACATTTGCCGCGAGCCTTGAACTTGTACGCCAAGGCCAGGCCGAAATGCGCCAAGCCGGTCCATTTGCGCCGATTTATCTGCGTGCGGCAGGTGCCGGCTCGAACGGCAAAGGAGGCTAGTTGGTGGAACGGGCACAGATGCTCCGTATTCTCGAAGCAGTCTTGTTCGCAAGTGCCGAGCCGCTGCGTGAACGCATCCTCGCGCAACGCCTGCCCGAGGACGTGGAATTGACGAGTCTGCTGGAGGAGCTGCAGGCGCAATATGCGTCGCGGGGCGTCAACCTGATGCGCAGTGGCGACCGCTGGGCATTTCGCACCGCGGCGGATCTGACGTCCTTCTTGCGACTCGAGGTAACACTGCCGCGCCGATTGTCGCGCGCGGCCGTGGAAACGCTCGGTATCATCGCCTATCACCAGCCGATCACGCGCGCGGAGATAGAGGAGATGCGGGGAGTTAGCCTGGGTCGGGGCACGCTCGATATCCTGCTTGAGCTTGACTGGATCAAACCGCGTGGCCGGCGCCGCACGCCGGGTCGGCCGGTCACATGGGGGACGGCAGACGCATTTCTCGACCAATTCGGACTCGAAAGCCTTGAGGCCTTGCCCGGGTTAGAGGAACTCAAGGCGGCGGGATTGCTGGATCGTCGTCAGGTTTGGTCCGCGATCACGGCCGGACCGGATGCCGATGACGCATCTGGTGACGGCGATGAAGAGGATAGCGAGCCGCTGTTCGAGGCCGTCGAAGAAGATGAAGCCATTAACCTCGATGACGACAACCGGCCCTGACGGGCGGCGCGGTGGTGTGTGGGCGCCGAAATACATTCCCATGTCCGGACGTAGGGCTGTCGCTAACACACGATATGACCGGTCTATGTAACAGATGATCTGTCCGGTTTTAGATTTCCTCCAAATCTGGAGGAATCGGATGCGCCGGACGGAGCAGTTGCAGGGACTGAGATTGATGAAGTTCGAGGATGTCTACGGACGTTGTTATCGGGGTGATTTGAGCCAGGCCGAGGCCTCGGAGATCCTGGGCATGTCGGAGCGGACGTTCCGGCGCTGGCGGGAGCGCTATGAGGCCGAGGGTGCCGCGGGTTTGTACGACCGGCGCCTTGGGCGGGTCTCGGCGCGCCGCGCGCCGGTGGACGAGGTGATGCGGGTGCTGGAGCTGTTCGAGACGCGCTACCCGGACTTCACGGCCAAGCACTTCCACGAGAAGCTGGTCTGCGAGCATGGCTTCGGGCTGAGCTACAACTGGCTTCGCCTGAGCTTGCAGGCGCACGGCAAGATCAAGCCGGCGCCCAGGCGCGGGGCGCACCGCCGGAAGCGGCCGCGCCGACCGGTGGTGGGGATGCTGCTGCACCAGGACGGCTCGAGCCACGAGTGGGTTGCGGGCCAGTGGTGGGATCTGATCGTGACCATGGACGATGCGACATCGGAGGTCTATTCGGGCTTCTTCGTTGCCGAGGAGGGCACGATGAGCACGTTCCGCGGGCTCGGGAGGTGATCGCCGAAAACGGGCTGTTCTGCTCGCTCTACGCCGATCGGGCCTCGCACTACTGGCACACGCCCGAGGCAGGCGGCGGTGTGGACAAGGACAACCCGACCCAGATCGGCCGGGCCTTGGCGCAGCTCGGCATCGAGTTGATCGCGGCCTATTCGCCGCAGGCCCGGGGCCGCTCGGAGCGCATGTTCGGGACCTTGCAGAAGCGCCTGCCCCAGGAGCTGCGCCTCGCCGGGATCGCCACCATGGCCGAGGCCAATCGCTTTCTCGAGGAGCTCTTCTGGCCGGCGCACAACGCCCGCTTCGCCCGCCCGGCCGCGGACACCGGCTCGGCCTTCGTGGCTTTTGCCGGCACGCTCGAGGACATCCTCTGCGCCCAGGAGGACCGCGTCGTCGCGGGCGACAACACCGTGCGCTACAAGAACCGCACGCTGCAGATCCCGGCCGATCGCCACCGCCACCACTACGTCAAGGCGCAGGTCCGGGTGCACGAATATCCCGACGGCCACCTGGCCGTCTTCCACGGACCCAGGTGTCTGGCGCGCTACCGCGCCGACGGCGAAACCATCGACGACGACAGGCTCCAGGCCGCGTGACCCGCTTCGACGCGACCGAGCCAAACCACCACAACAGAAGCGGTCAATTCATATGGTACATAAAGCGGTCAACTCAGTTTGTTATCGACAATGTCCGGACGTAGGGCTGGCCTTCGAGGATGTGTCCGAAGACAATGATATCTGCCAATGCTTTGACTCCACTACGCATATCCGGCTCAGATCGACGATCCGCCCAGGGGTTGTGTCTCGAAAGTGGTGGGAATTGGTTTTGGCGCCTCTCCGAGCGGGCTGAGTTTTGCGGCGGTCAGACCGCTCGGTCAAGGGTTTCGTCGGCGATTAGCTGATCGAGGGTTTCCCATCCATCGACTTTGCGCATCTGGATTTGGCCGGAAGCGAGGAGCGCCCAGAGGAGCATCGGCACTGTTTCGGGACACGGCAGCACGGTCTGTGTTTTGATCCGGCGCTTGAACTCCTCGTTGAGACGCTCAATGGCGTTGGTCGTTCGGGCTGATTTCCATTGGCTCTTGGACAGGCGCGTGAAGGTAAAGAGCTTGTCGCCCGCTTCTGCGAGGCTGTCCGCGACGGCCCTGCATTTCAGCCGCCACTTGCGGACAAACGCCTTGTGGCGGGTTTCCACCTCGGAGGCAGTGTCGGCATAGATCATATCGCGGTAATCTTCGCTCAGCTCGTCATGCATGTGTTTGGGAGCATGACCCAGAAGGTTGCGGTGCTTGTGCACGGTGCAGCGTTGAACGGGAAGGTCATCGCCCCAAAGCGCCGACAGAGCCGCCTCCAGTCCCGGCGCGCCATCGACGATGACAAACCCGGGCCGTTTCAGTCCACGCGCATCAAGGTCGTCGAGGAACTGGCGCCACGCCGCCTGGCTTTCTCCGCCCATATTCCCGATCGAAAGCAAGACCTTCTGGCCATCCCGGCGCACCCCTATAGCCGCGAGAACCGAGATGTTGGTGGCCTTGCGATCCAGTCGGGTCTTGATCACAGTGCCGTCAAGGATCAGCCGAACGATATCCTCATCCGCGAGGCCACGGCTGCACCAGGCGTCCCAATCGACCTTCACCTTGCGCCACGCCCGGCTCACAACGTCCTTGCTCACAGCACCCCGGAAGAGCCCGAACAGCGCGCGTTTCACCCGCCGCGTGTTGGTTCCGGACAGATACACCGAAGCGATCAGCGCCTCGGCCTTTCTGGTCAGCCGCTGGTAGCGCGGCAGCGCCCGCGAACGCCATTCCGACGCCCGACCGTCTTCCTCAACGATCCGTGCACGCGGCACGCTCACCCTCTCGGTCCCGAATGTCCCCGTCAGTTGCCGCTCCCGGTGCCCGTTCCGATACCCTTGCCGAAGCGCGTCCTCTCGACCGTATCGGCAGCGCCCGAGAAACTGCGCAAGTTCCTCCTCAAAAACGGCCTCGATCGTGGATCTGATGTTCTCCCGCAGCCGGTCCTCGAGCGGATCATAGCCGGCGTCATTGGCCAGTAGCGAAAGCGCCGAAGTCTCGGTAGTGTTCTTCATGGCGTGATCTCCTTGGCGGTGCTAGCCGCCGGTTGGGTGGTTGTCTTGTCACCCGGAGATTACGCCATCCTCAAATTTCCACCACTTTCGAGACACAGCCCGCCCAGGCTGCAAATGATTGTCGAATTCCCCTTTAAATTCAGCCGAATAGAGCTACATGAGTGTGGATGGAGTCGCCCCACGAGCGTGGCGGCATTGCGGGTGCGGTCCGATTCTGCGATTATCCGCGACCCGACGGGTTGAACGGCCAAGTAAAATAAGGATTTATAGAATATGGGTACTTTCAGTATTTGGCATTGGCTGATCGTGCTGGCGGTCGTCCTTATTCTGTTTGGCGGCGGCGGCAAGCTTTCTCGCCTGATGGGCGATTTCGGCAAGGGTCTCAAGTCTTTCAAGAGTGGTGTAAAGGAAGACGACGCGATCGCGAAGGAGTCGCCACGGACGATTTCGCCCGATTCTGCCGACGCCGGGGTCGCCAATACTGCCGAAAAAGACCAGGCTGCCAACGGCTGAGCACCGGTCCGCGGCCATACTTCGCCGCGGGATATAAGGGACCGCGATGCTGGGCATGGGCTGGCAAGAGATTTTCCTCGTTGCGGTCGTCGCCGTTATCGTCGTGGGCCCGAAGGAGTTGCCGCGCGTCTTGCGGACCGTGTCTTACTGGTTTCGCAAACTCCGCGACATGGCGCGAGAATTCCAAAGCGGCGTCGAAGATGTTATCCGCGATTCCGAGCTCCAGGAACTCCGCAAGGAGCTGGAAGAAACGACCAAATCCGACATTTCGCAGTCCCTTATCGATTCCGTTGATCCGACGGGCGACTTCGAGGGCGCAGTAAGCGGCCTCGAAGATGCGATGGCGCCGCCGATTGAGGACGGGCTGATACTGGACAAGGCGACCGCAAGTGTGCCGATTGAGGAAGAGAAGGTACAGGACGAGGCGACCGCAGTCGCGGAGTCTGGTGCGGCGGACAGCGAGCAGAAGGAAGCTGACCTAGACGAGCAACCGGTCAGTCGGGACGATGATTTGGACGCCGCGGCGAAACGCTCAGGCGGGGTTCTCTAGCTGTGACGGAGAGCGTCGAAGACCAGAAGATGGCGTTGCTCGACCATCTGGTTGAGCTCAGATCTCGGCTACTTTACTCGGTTATCGGCTTCATCATTGCCTTCATCGTCTGTTTCTTTTTTGCCGCGCCGCTTTTCAACTTCCTTGTCGCGCCTCTAGCCGATCTGTGGCAGGGCGACACGGAACGCCGGCTCATTTTTACAGCCTTGCATGAGAAGTTTTTTACCGACGTAAAGGTCGCGTTCTTCGCTGCGCTCTTCGTCTCGTTTCCGCTGATCTCCATTCAGCTTTGGACGTTTGTGGCGCCGGGCCTCTACAAGCGCGAGAAGATGGCCTTCCTGCCGTTTCTCATCGCCACGCCGTTCCTTTTTTTCGGCGGCGGCGCCTTCGTCTATTACTTGGTGTTACCGATCGCCTGGCAGTTCTTCGCTAGCTTCGAGCAGTTCGGAGGGGCCGGTTTGCTGGCGATCGAGCTCGAACCAAAGGTCGATCAGTATCTCGCGCTCGTCATGCGGCTGATTTTCGCCTTCGGTCTCGCCTTCGAATTGCCGGTTGTGATCAGTCTCCTAGTGCGTGTCGGGTTTGCGACGAGCGAAGGGCTCAAGCGCAAGCGCCGCTATGCAGTCCTCCTCGCATTCGTCGCCGCGGCAATTCTGACACCGCCTGATCCGTTGAGCCAAATCGGCCTCGCGGTGCCGATTATTCTGCTATATGAAATATCGATCTGGTGCGCCCGCATAATCGAGAAGAAACGGGAAGACGAAGACGAGACGTTAGGGGACGATGCCGAGGAGTCGGTTGACCAGTCGCCGGCCGATTGACCGTCGGCGCGAATTCATTGCCGTGCGCAATCCATGTGAGGCTTGACTCATGATGCCGGAGTAGGGGCGACGCAATGCATGACATAAGAGCCATCCGCGACGATCCGGAGGATTTCGACCGTGGTCTGAAACGGCGTGGCCTGGAACCACTAAGCGGCCAAATCCTGAAAATCGATGCAAAGCGCCGAGCGTCGCAGACAGCGCTTCAGGAGATGCTCAATCGTCGCAACGAGGCCTCGCGCCAGATTGGCGCAGCAAAGCAGAAAGGCGAAGACGCGGCCGCCCTGGTTGCTGAAGTTCAGGGGTTGAAAGACGACATTGCCAAGGCTGAGGCCGATGAGCGTGCTCTTGCTTCGGATCTCGACGCGTTGCTTGCGGATCTACCGAACCTACCGGCGCCCGACGTTCCCGACGGCGAGGATGAGAGTGCGAACGCGTTGTTGCGGGAAGTCGGCGAGAAACCCGCCTTCGCCTTTGCCCCGAAACAGCATTATGAGCTGGGCGAGGCGCTCGGCATGATGGATTTCGAGACCGCGGCGAAGCTGTCGGGTGCGCGGTTCGTGGTCCTCAAGGACGCTCTCGCCAAACTCGAGCGGGGGTTGTCGGCGTTTATGCTGGATCTGCACACCAGCGAGTTCGGCTACACCGAGATTGCGCCGCCTGTATTGGTCCGTGACGACACGATGTATGGCACTGGCCAATTGCCTAAATTCGTCGACGACCTGTTCCGGACGACAAACGATTATTGGCTGATCCCCACCGCCGAAGTGCCGCTTACGGCGCTTGCAGCGGATACGATCCTCGACGCCGCCGACTTGCCGATCCGCGTCACAGCGCACACGCCTTGCTTCCGCTCGGAGGCCGGAGCGGCGGGAAAAGATACCCGTGGCATGATCCGCCAGCATCAGTTCAACAAGGTCGAACTGGTGTCGATCACGCACGCAGACGAGTCGGAGGCCGAGTTGGAGCGCATGACGGAATGCGCCGAGGAAGTCTTGAAGCGTCTCGGACTTGCCTACCGCGTGGTGACGTTGTGCACGGGCGACATGGGGTTCGGGGCGCGTAAGACCTACGACATCGAAGTGTGGCTGCCCGGACAGGGCATGTATCGGGAAATTTCGAGCTGCTCCAATTGCTGGGACTTTCAGGCGCGGCGCATGGGCGGCCGTTTCAGAACGCCGGGCGAGAAGGGAACCCGTTTCGTCCACACGCTTAACGGTTCCGGTCTTGCAGTCGGTCGCACGCTAATCGCGGTG
The DNA here is from genome assembly GCA_965217615.1 of Alphaproteobacteria bacterium. Taxonomy (GTDB): domain Bacteria; phylum Pseudomonadota; class Alphaproteobacteria; order UBA8366; family CAVOAK01; genus CAVOAK01. Next base: position 47,241 of record CBDCIT010000048.1, on the reverse strand, counting down.
CTGGAGAACTATCAACAGGAAGACGGCTCAATCGTTCTTCCGGAAGTTCTATCGCCCTACATGAACGGGCGCGATCGCATCGCCAACGACGCGACCGCATGAGCTCCAGGCCACCGCCAGACCTAAGCAAAGCGTGCATACTGCTGGCGAATGACGATGGAATCCGCTCCTCGGGCCTGTAGACACTTGAACGTATTGCCCGGGAACTTTCCAGCGATGTCTGGGTTGTCGCCCCGGAGATCGAACAGAGCGGCGCCGGCCATTCGCTCACGCTGCACCGGCCATTGCGTCTGCGCAAACTCGCGAAAAAACGCTTTGCTCTCGACGGAAGCCCGACGGATTGCATTATGTTTGCTATCGGCGAAGTGATGGGCGCAAAACGGCCCGATCTCATGTTGACCGGCGTCAATCGGGGAATGAATGTTGGCGAAGATGTCACCTATTCCGACACGGTTGCGGCGGCTATGGAAGCGACGCTCCTCGGAATTCCCGCCGTTGCCCTTAGCCTCGAGGTTGACCCGGACCATCCGGCCAAATGGGCGACGGCCGAGCAACTTGCACCGCGCGTGGTTCGCGAGCTCACCAGCCACACCTGGCCTGAAGACGTCTTCATGAATGTCAACATTCCGAACCTTGTGGCAGGGTCGGTGAAGGGTGTCCGGGTTGTAAACCAAGGACGTCTCGAGGCGGAAAACGACATCATCAAGCTGACGGATCCGCGCGGTCGGTGGTATTATTGGATTGGTCCGTCGAAACGCTGGAAGCTGCGTCAGAATTCCGACTATAATGCGATTGCCGATGGATATATTGCGGTCACGCCGCTACATGTGGACCTTACGCATCGAGGGATGGTGCGGACCTTGAGAAAAGCCTTCTCGTGACGCTCGCCAGCCAGCAAATCCGATTCATCATGGATTTGCGGCGCGGTGGTATTGGCGACACCCGTGTGCTTGCCGCAATGGAGCGTGTGCCACGCGAGGAGTTCGTGCCGCAAACCTTTCTCGATCAGGCCTATGAGAACGTCGCGCTGCCGATTGGATATGGCCAGACAATTAGCCAACCGCATGTTGTGGCCCTTATGACGCAGGCGTTGGATGTCGGCGATCGCTTAAAGGTCCTCGAAGTCGGCACTGGTTCAGGATATCAGACGGCGGTCTTGTCGTACCTCGCACGGCGCGTCTACACGATCGAGCGAACAGCCGAATTCTTCACCGCCGCGGAGAAGCGTTTTGCGGCATTGAAACGCCACAATATCACGACAAAACTCGGGGACGGCGGTCTCGGCTGGCCGGAGCAGGCACCGTTCGCACGCATCATCGTTACAGCTGCCGCAGCCGATATCCCGCCAACATTGGCCGACCAGTTGATGCCGGATGGAGTCATGGTTGTGCCGATCGGTGATGACCGAGAACACCAACAGATTGTCCGAGTCCGGCGTACGCCAGATGGGTTCGATGCCGAGGATTTGGGTCCTGCGAGGTTTGTGACGATGACCGGTGGCCTCGAGGGTGCGGAGAGTGGTGTCGGCTGGTAGCGCCAGGCTGCAGCGAATTGGGTCCGTTCGCGCCAACGGCTGGATTGGGTTTCCGCCGGTTCGGCTGCTGCTCGGATTAGCGATCGTATTCGGGGTGTCGGCCTGTACTGCGCCCAGGGTCGATGTCGTCATTTTCGGCGAACGCCCGCTGAAGGTCACAAAGCGACCGGCTGCGCTACCGAGACCGGCTGACGGCGCGTACACGGTTCGCAAGGGCGATACGGTCTATGGAATCGCACGGCGCTACGGTAATTCGATTCGCGGCATCATCGACGCCAACAATCTGCGACCGCCCTACTTGCTTATGGTCGGCCAGCGACTGAGTTTGCCGTCGCCGCGCCTGCACACCGTCGTCGCAGGCGACACGGTTAATGAAATCTCGCAACACTTTCAGGTTGCAATGAACGAACTGGTGCGTCTAAACGACCTGCCGCCGCCCCACACGATCATCGTCGGGCAAAAACTGAGACTCCCTGCCGGTCGACCCGCAACCGCCGCCTTGTCGCAAGCCCAGACGAGGACGAAAGTCGGTGCGACGCAAAAATCAGCGATTAAGCTGTCGTCAAAACCCCGGCGCGGACCAGCCTTGGCACGTCCTCCCACGCGTGCTTCGGCGACGTTCGCTTGGCCGACAGGCGGCCGAGTCATTTCCGGGTTCGGTCCCAAGGGAAAGGGGCTCCACAACGATGGCATCAATATTTTGGCGCCGCGCGGAGCTGCGGTGAAGGCGGCAGAGAACGGTATTGTCGCCTATAGTGGAAACGAACTTCGTGGTTTCGGTAATCTGCTGCTGATCAAGCACTCCGATGGGTTCATGTCGGCATACGCCCACAATGAACAATTACTGGTCGCCCGTGGCGAAGTCGTAAAACGAGGCCAAACGGTTGCTCGCGTCGGCAGCAGTGGCAACGTTACGACACCGCAGCTTCACTTCGAGCTGCGCAAAGGAAAACGCGCGGTGGATCCCAAGCGATATCTTGCGGAGCAGGCCTCGCCACGCTGACTGAATGGTCAGTCCAAGCGCTGCCCCAGTTGTCCGGCGAGGTCCTGGATGAATTGCCATGCTACGCGGCCCGAACGGGCCCCCCGCGTGACCGACCACTCGATGGCCTCAGCTTTCCACTGAACCGGATCGGTCTTCAGTCCATAGAAGCCGATATAGCCCTCGATCATTGCAAAGAAAGTGTCCTGATCGCAGGCGTGAAAACCGAGCCAAAGTCCAAACCGGTCGGACAATGAGACCTTTTCCTCCACCGACTCCGACGGATTGATCGCCGTCGACCGCTCGTTTTCAATCATATCGCGCGGCATCAGATGACGGCGGTTCGACGTCGCGTAGAAGATCACGTTTTCCGGACGGCCTTCGATCCCGCCCTCTAGGACTGCCTTGAGCGATTTGTATCGCGCGTCCTCCTGGGTGAACGACAAATCGTCGCAGAATAAAATCGTGCGGCGTTTCTGTGCTCGCAACAGTCCGAGCAGTCGCGGAAGCGTAGGAGTGTCCTCGCGATGGAGTTCGACCAGGACAAGCGAGTGCGTGGCATCTTCGCTGATGCTCGCGTGAACGGCCTTGACCAGCGAGCTCTTACCGCTGCCGCGCGCGCCCCACAGCAATGCGTTGTTGGACGGTAATCCCTTGGCGAATCGGCGGGTGTTTTCCAGCAGTATGTCTCGCTGGCGGTCAATTCCCTTGAGCAGACTGAGATCGATCCGATTGACATCGGCGACCGGCTCGAGTGACTCCCCTTCCGCGCGCCAAACGAACGCATCGGCAATATCCAAGTCCGTCTCGGCTTTGTGCGTTGGCACCATGCGTTCAAGAGCATCTGCAATACGGCCAAGCAGCGAATCGTTCAGTCGTTCGGTCATGTCTCCTGGCAAGCTGACGGATGGCAGGGCATCGCGCCCCAAGATGCTGAGTCGGCCAACGACCGTACCACAAGGTAGAGTTAGGTCAATCGCCTGACCGGCCGAATAACATGGCAGTGAGTCTTGATTGCATTTGGGCCTTGGGTGGCTATAGTCCGCCCGTCTGCGCGCTGAGTTGCAGACCAATAAGGAGTATTTCATGCTAATTTCCGAAGCATGGGCACAGGCTGGGGGCGGCGGTAGCGGCGACATATTCGTGTCGCTTTTGCCATTGATCCTGATTTTCGCCGTGTTCTACTTCCTGCTGATTCGTCCGCAGCAGAAGCGCCAGAAAGCCCATCGTGAATCCGTCACCGCCACCAAAAAGGGCGACAAAATCATCACCGGTGGCGGAATTTACGCGACGGTCGTGAAAGCTGTTGAGGGCAACGAGGACGTAACGGTAGAGATTGCCGACGGCGTAAGAGTGCGTGTCGCCCGGATGACCATTCAGGACGTCGTGACGAAGACCGGTGAAGCTAGGTCGACTTCGGCGAAGTCCGGCGGCAAGGGCGAGAAACAGGCCGGCGGCGAGAACAAGGGCACGGATAAGGATAAGTCTGTTCAGCGCGAGGGCGGTCTATTCAGCAAACTCGCGGGCAAGAAGCAACAAGACGGCTGACGGGTTACACGGCCCTATGCTGCATTTCCCACCCTGGAAAAAGATCCTCATTTCCGCTGTTTGCGTGCTTGGGTTTCTTTACGCGATACCGAATGTCTTCGGCGAGCGAACGTTCGAGAGTTTGCCCAACTGGGCTCCGGGCAAACAAATCAATCTGGGTCTGGACCTGCAAGGCGGATCGCATCTTCTGCTCGAAGTTGAGGTCGATGCTGTCGTTCGCGAACAACTCGAGGCCATGGTCGATGCGCTACGTGTGACGCTCCGCACGGCGCGGGTGCGTTACAGCGGTCTCGGTATAGAGGGTAATGGTGTGGTCTTTCGACTTCGCGATGCCGATCGGCGCGAAGATATTCGCTCGCAGATCACAAGCCTCAATACCGATGCGGAGATCTCGCTCAGCGAGGATGGCGCATTTCGGGTTCAACTGACCGAAGACGCGATTCGCGAACGTCGGAGCAGCGCCGTTGCACAGTCCATCGAGATTGTACGCCGGCGGATCGATGAAACAGGAACGCGTGAACCGACAATCCAGCGACAGGGTCAGGACCGCATCCTGGTCCAGCTCCCGGGCGTCAAGAATCCGGAACGCGTAAAGCGGCTACTTGGCAAAACAGCAAAACTCACCTTCCATCTCGTCAACGCCGCGCAGCCCTTCGGTGATGCCACGACCAAGGTGCCGCCCGGCATAATGCTGTTGCCGTCGGACGACCCAACGGAGGCGGACCGGACGCGTCGCTATTTGGTTCGCAAACGCGTCGAGCTTGGCGGTGACACATTGATCGACGCGCAGCCGACATTCCAGCAAAGTCAGCCGGTCGTCAGTTTTCGCTTCAACTCCATCGGCGCGCGCAAGTTCGGCGACATAACTGCTCAGAATGTGGGCCGCCTGCTGGCCATCGTGCTCGATGGCAAGGTCATCAGCGCACCCAACATCCGCGAGCCAATCCCCGGCGGCAGCGGCGTAATAACCGGTCAATTTACCACTCAAGAGGTACAGGACCTTGCGCTCTTGCTGCGTGCGGGCGCGCTGCCGGCGCCGCTGAACATTCTCGAGGAGCGGACCGTCGGGCCCGGGCTCGGGCAGGATTCAATCGATGCCGGTCGAATCGCGAGCATTATCGGCATCGTTTTGGTGACCATATTCATGGTCGTCGTCTACGGCCGTTTTGGCATCATGGCCGATTTTGCGCTGATTCTTAATCTTGTGCTGATTGTCGCCGTGCTGTCGCTATTGCAAGCCACCCTGACATTGCCCGGCATCGCCGGCATCGTGTTGACGATTGGCATGGCCGTCGATGCGAACGTGCTGATCTTTGAGCGCATACGCGAAGAAGTGAACAATGGGCGCACACCGATCTCGGCGATTGAAAACGGCTACAAGCGGGCAATCGTGACGATTGTCGATTCCAACCTGACGACGCTAATCGCAGCTGTATTGCTGTTCGCGTTCGGGTCGGGGCCAGTAAAGGGGTTTGCCGTCACGCTGGCGATTGGAATCGTGACGTCGATGTTCACCGCGGTGATGGTAACGCGAATGATTCTTGTAACCTGGCTGCGGGCGGCTCGCCCGCAGGCGCTACCGATCTAAGACGGAACGACGCGGTATGAGGACACTTCGCCTAGTTCCCAACAACACGAAGATCGATTTCATCAGCAAGCGGGTGATCGCCTTCTTCATATCTGCCTTTCTCGTTGTTGCGTCAACCGGGCTGTTCCTTAGTAAAGGACTAAATCTGGGCATTGATTTTCTTGGCGGCATTCTTATCGAAGTCCGCACGAACGGACCTGCTGATATTGGCGGGCTTCGCACCCAACTGAACGGGCTTGGTCTTGGTGAGGTCGCGCTGCAAGAGTTCGGCAGCGAGGATGATGTCCTAATTCGTGTGCAGCGCCAGGAAGGTGGCGACAGCGCGCAGCAGGGCGCGATCGACGTCGTCAAGAATGCGTTGGGCGGCACAGTCGCCGAATATCGCCGGACCGAATTCGTTGGTCCAACAGTGGGCGCCGAACTCAAACGGGCGGCAACCTGGGCGGTCCTCGCCGCGATTGGTGCCATCCTGCTCTACATCTGGTTCCGCTTCGAGTGGCAGTTCGGCGTCGGCGCGATCATCGCCCTTAGCCATGACGTCATTACAACGATCGGCCTGTTTTCGTTGTTGTCGCTGGAATTCAACCTGGCAACAGTCGCCGCGGTTCTGACGATCGCTGGTTATTCGATTAACGATACCGTTGTCATTTACGACCGGGTCCGAGAAAACCTTCGGCGCTATAAAAAGATGCCGCTGATCGAACTTTTCAACCGTTCGATCAACGAGACACTTGCCCGCACGATCATGACGAGTCTGACAACGCTCCTCGCACTGCTCGCGCTCTATACGTTCGGCGGTGCGGTCATCCGCGGATTTGCAGTAGCCCTTATTTGGGGCGTTGTGATCGGAACCTATTCGTCGATCGCACTCGCCGTGCCGGTTCTTCTCTACCTGCGACCCGATCGCGGCGTTGCGGCCGATGAAGACGAAAATCCGACCGCAGAGCAGGAAGCAACCTGATCCCCGTTTATGGACGTAACGCCGCTCATCCCTGAAGACCGGCAAGTCATCGACAGTTACGGCCCTGGTCGTTTTCGTATCGCCAACGTGATCTTTGAGAGCTCAGTGCTTGTGTTTCCGGAACGCACAATCGCCTGGCCAGTGTCTGCCATGGGGGAGGTTACATCGGCGAGCCTTGCGCCGGTGATACACGCCAACCCTTCCGTCGAGGTGATGCTGATTGGTTGCGGTCCGCGGATGCAGCTTTTGCAATCGGAATTGCGCAGCGAATTTCGCGACGCTGGTATCGGCGTCGACACCATGGACACGGGCGCAGCTTGCCGCACCTATAACGCGCTGCTTGCCGAGGGCAGGCAGGTGGCAGCGGCCTTGATCCTGCTCTAGGTCGTCAATCCCCCTGCGCGTCATCAAACGCCGAACCGGACATGAAAACGGGGCCGTTCGGTCCCGTTTTCGTTTGGACAAGAGTGTTTGTCGTATCTAGTAAATGTTCTGCGCCGATACCATGGCGTAGAGCATGGGAATCGACAACATTGTGTTGGTGCGCGAGAACAGCATCGCCGTGCGTCCCGCCGCCGGTTTGAGCGACGCGTCAGCCTCGACCAGACCTAGCGCAATCTGCTGCTTGGGCCAAATGATGAACCATACATTGTAGGCCATGATGAGGCCGAACCACATGCCGATGCCGATTGCCGCCGACCGGCCGCTGCCGTCGGTCAAACCGATCGCCAGCGCGTCGACGAGATAGCCGTTCATTTGGGCCAGAATAAGGCCCGTGACGACAGTCGATAGCGCTGCCCAGCGGAACCAGAAAAGAGCTTCGGGCGCGATATGGCCGGTGACGGCCGGGCGCTGCTCCTCCGGGATCTTGGGCATGGTCGGAATCTGAATAAAATTGAAATACCACAGGATGCCGATCCACATGACGCCGCTTAAAACGTGAAACCACCGAAATAGGAAGATCAACCAGTCATAATCCAAATAATCCATGATGTTATGTCCCCCAGCGATTCTGATAATTACATCGCGCCGCCGTTGCCGATGGCTTCGACAACTACGACCATTACAACCAGGATAATCAGCCCCATAAGGATGGTGCCGGACAGCGATTCAAGCGGGTTTTTCATGCGTCCCAGTCCCCTGATTTCATTGTTTCAACAACTTGCGCAGTATAGAGCAACGGTTTGGTCTCGCAAGAGGAGCCAACCTCGATCACCGACCGCTGACGCTCGCTACCGCCTTTTGACCGGACCGAATAGCGCCCTCGATTGTCGCCGGCAGACCGGTCGCTGTCCAATCCCCGGCGAGGGCAAGATTTACGATATTTGCTCCACTTGCTCGTGGTCGCCGGCCCACTTCAGTTGGTGTTTGTGCAAATGTGGCGCGCTGTTCCTTGATGATCCGGTGTTGTGGAAGTGCTGTGCCACTGATGGATAATGCCCGTGCGACGTCTGACCATAACCTTTCCGCAATCTCAGCTACAGGGCGGCTTGCGAGCAAGTCGGCCGCGCTTACCGTTACCGCAACGACATCGCCGCGAGCGAAGAGCCATTGCGCTGTTCCGCCGATCAGTCCGATCAACGGAGCATCGCCCGGGAGCGTTACCGGCTGATCCAGACGAAAATGAGCGTTGACGATCGCAGACGTTGCGAGGGGCAGGGTGAGTTTCGGCAATAGTTGGGCTGCAGCTTGCGGCGGTACAGCCAGGACGACCTGATCGCCCGCATCCAGTGTTTCATCCTCGGCGCCGAACTCGAGCTTCCGCACGCCCTCGACTGTTGCCTCAAAACCGCGAAGTCGGCGTCCGAGTCGCACGCTTCCACCGTTGGCCTGGATGTAGGCGACCGCTGGTTCGATGAATGTTTGCGAGAGGCCGTCTCGGGCGATGTAGGGACGGCTAGCGCGTGCACCGCCCAACAATATGGGTGCCACAACGGCTGCAAGTAGACGCGCTGAGGCGTCCTTCGGGTCGGTGTTAAGGGCTGCCGTCGCCAGCGGCGACCAGAATCGTTCAAACAAGACGCCGTCGGAGAGACGCTGCGTGACCGTGGCGTTCGGACCGGCAAGAAACAGGCACACGGATTTCAGAAGCTCGCCGATGGTTGCGTCGGGGATGCCCCGGTTCGTCATAAGCGGCCACCAGGGCGGCCCGGGTCTAAGCGACCACTGACGACCACTGCGCAGGTCAAGAAATGGAATCCGTGGCGGCTCGACTGCCAAGAGCTCGTCGCGCGCGCCGATCGTATCGAGAAAGCCGAGCGTCGCCTGATTGGCGCCAAGCACCAGGTGATTTCCGTTATCGATCGCCCGCCCGACGGCCGCGTCATGAAAGGAGCGGCAGCGGCCGCCGGCTTGCCCGGCTGCCTCATGGACGGTCACCCGCCAACCCTGATTCACCGCGGTGACTGCCGCGGAAAGCCCGGAGAGTCCGCCGCCAATGATATGGAGTGCCTTCACTGAGCCAGAGGTATCGGGTTGGGAGCCATCGAGCCTACATATCGTAAGGCAGGCTTCTATGTAACAGTGTGTTTGGCAAACAGCGTATTTGGATTGCTGGATGGCAACCTCTAAGCCCAGCTACTGTGCCGGCGAAGTTCGCACGCATGACCGCGACCGATTCCTGACCGTTCTCTTCGCACCCCCGGAGTGTCGAGAAGCGCTGTTTGCGCTCTACGCTTTTAATATCGAGGTCGCGAAGGTCCGCGAGACTGTGAGTGAGCCGATGCTCGGGCAGGTCCGCCTGCAATGGTGGCGTGAGGCCATCGACGACGCCTATCGTGGAATCCTGCGTTCACACGAAGTCGCGCAAGCCTTGGGCTCCGTAATTGAGCAGCATCATTTGTCGCGCAGCTATTTTGACCGGTTACTCGACGCGCGCGAGAGCGATCTGGATGATCGTCCGCCGACAACGATGACAGCGTTGGAAGAGTATGTGGAAGCGACGTCCTCCACGCTCGGCTGGCTTGCCCTCGAGGTGCTGGCTGCCGATGGCGAAGCGGCGTGCACTGCTGTGGGTCATGTAGGAGCGGCGTGGGCGCTCACAGGGCTGCTGCGGGCATTGCCATTGCATCTCAAAATGAAACGCGTTTTTCTACCCTCGGATCTGATGGCTCGTCATGGACTTGATCCGCACACGCTTGTAACTCGACCCGGGGAACAAGAGCTGGTCGGTGCCGTAGCTGAAGTTGCCGATGCGACGCTCGTGCATCTCACTACTGCATGGGCTCTGCGCCCTGACGTTGACGCCACAGCTGTGCCCTTGCTGCTGCCGGCAGTCATCGCCAAGCGTTACCTGCGTCGGCTCGGTCGCGCCGGGCACAATCCATTTTCAAAGAAGTTTTCCCGTCCGGCGGCGTTTCTACCGTTGGAACTTGCCGCGAACGCCTTGCTCAGACGCTATTGAAGCAAGTGCGCACAGGCCGCCGCGGATAGGTGCGGCGCCTTCGTTTGGCTTCGCCGTGCCATCACTTCTTCGCCAGAACGTCGATGCGCTCCGCCGTCAGTGTGCTGATTTCCGAAATTTGTGCGGCAGTGCAATAGTCGTCGGGCAGCTGTTCGATGTACTTACTCTGGGCGAAGAGAAATAGGCCCTCGATGCTTCTGATATCCTCCGCATCCCACATTCCACGCTTAGCCTGCCAAGCCATGAATGCATCGAAGTAGGGCCGCCATTCGAGTTTGCAGTTCTTGGCTGCGGCCGCCAGTTCGGAGGTGTGCATGATGAGAATTGCCTCGTCATCGGGAATGCGCTTCTGCTGTGCCTGCAGCGGACCCACGAGCAGCGATATTGCCAAAACCGCCAGAACGAGCGGCCTTGGACATATCGATCGGAATGGGTGCCTTACACGAAGTTTCGACATGGGTTTTCAATCTTTCTTGAATGATCCGAATTCGGCTGGATAGGAATGCTGAAGTGTACGGACCCGCTATTCGGCTGCCGCGCGGGATTGTCCGAGCCAGTGCTCAAGGTCTATCAGCGCTCGCGCCGAAAGGGCGGCCTTGCGATCACGGCCCTTGGGCGGACGACCGCTGTCCGTCTTGGTTAACGGCGGAAACAAGCCGAAATTGACGTTCATTGGCTGGAAGGTCGCCGAGTCCGCACCGCCGGTAATGTGGACGAGAAGGGCGCCCAGCGCGGTGGTTGGCGGCGGCAAATCAACCGGCATGCCGGTGCGCTCTGCGGCCGCTAATCGACCGGCGATCAGTCCAATCGCCGCGGATTCCACATAGCCTTCGACGCCTGTGATTTGGCCGGCAAAGCGCAGCCTTGGTTCAGCGTGCAGGCGCAATTGCCCATCTAACAACTTCGGGCTGTTGAGGAAGGTATTGCGGTGCAGTCCGCCCAGCCGCGCGAACTCGGCCTGCTCCAATCCAGGAATCATGTGGAAGATTCGAACCTGTTCGCCGTGTTTCAGTTTGGTCTGGCAGCCCACCATGTTGTAAAGGGTGCCCAGTGCATTGTCCTGACGTAGCTGGACAACGGCATAGGCGCGTTTCCCGGTGTTTGGATCGGTCAATCCCACCGGCTTCATCGGACCGAAACGCGGTGTGTCTGGACCACGTTCGGCCATGACTTCGAGCGGCAGGCAGCCCTCGAAGTAGGGCGTCTCGACTTCCCATTGTTTGAACTCGGTCTTTTCGCCATCGAGGAGAGCCGCAATGAACAGTTCATATTGCGACTGATCGAGCGGGCAATTGATATAGTCCCGACCATTGCTGCCGCGTCCGGCTTTGTCATATCGCGACTGGTACCAGGCCTTCGAAAAGTCGATCGAATCCCTGTGGACAATGGGTGCGATGGCGTCAAAAAAGGCGAGTGAGTCCTGGCCCGTGAGACCGAGAATGCAGTCGCTGAGCGATGGTGAAGTGAGTGGACCGGTGGCGATGATCACCCGGTCCCAATCGTCGGGTGGCAGACCCGCGACCTCAGCGCGCTCAATTGTGACGAACGAGTCGGCCGTAAGGGCGTCAGTTACGCAGGCGCTGAACCCGTCGCGGTCGACCGCGAGTGCGCTGCCGGCCGGCACTCGGTTGCGATCACCGCAGGCGATGATCAGCGAGCCGCATTGCCGCATCTCTTCGTGCAGCAGACCCACGGCATTGTATGCCGCATCGTCGGAGCGGAATGAATTGGAACAAACGAGTTCGGCAAGCCCGTCGGTTAGGTGTGCATCGGTGCCCCGCGCCGGGCGCATTTCGTGTAGGACGACCGGTACGCCGGCCTGCGCGATCTGCCATGCCGCCTCGGATCCCGCGAGGCCACCGCCGATAATATGGATCGGCTTCAACGCCGTATCGCTCATGCGGCCATGACATCAGGAAAGGGGAGTTCGATCAAGCGCGGCGGTTCTTCTCGGCATTCAGCCACGCAACGTGAATACCTTTACCGGTTCCTCGATGCCGCGCAGAGTGTGATTCCCCAGATCCTCGATTTCACGATTGATATGGTTAGCAACATCGTTGGAAAAGACGAACGATCTGTTCAGTTCCGATGATAGTTTTTCGAGTCTCTCAACAGTGTTAACCGCGGGACCAATCACCGTAAAATCAAGGCGCTTTTCGGCGCCGATATTGCCGAACATTACGTCGCCGACATGGAGTGCAATTCCGTGGGAAAGCGGTGGTTTTCCGGCTTCGGCGCGCTTCTTATTGAGCTCCGCAACGTTACAAATCGCTTGTTCTGCCGCTGCAAGCGCGACCTCGCATTCGTCGTTTGCGACATTCGCTTGACGGGATAATGGAAAGATCGCCAGCATCGCATCGCCGATGAATTTGAGAATTTCGCCGCCGGCCTCCTCAACCGCGTCGGCAAGGCATTGAAAGAAGTCGTTCAGTGTTTCGATCATCTCGTCGCGTGCCGTCGAGTCGGAGAGCACGGTCGATTGCCGCAAGTCGCAATACCAGAGGACGGCCGGAATCGTCTGGCCGTGGCCACGCTGAACCTCGCCGTCGAGGACGCGCTGCCCGGCGATGTGTCCGATGTAAGTGTCGAGCAAGTTGGCTGTTGTCCGGCGCAGCGCCTTTACTTCCAGCAAGCGTGAAGTGATCGACACGACACGATAGAGCTCCAGTGTCTCGGCACTGGAGAACCCGCCTGGACGGTCGGTCGCGAACGACATCGCGGTGCGCTCACCGCCCGAGAATTCGAGCGGCATTGCGAGATAGTCGGTGCCACCGGCCTCAGCAATCTCTTCGGCGATGGGATATGCGGGCATGTTGTTCGGATCGTCGAGCGCAAAACGCACGGAAACGCCTTCCTCATAGACGGCGCGCTGTGGGCTTTGCTGAAACATGCTCATGTCCTGCATGCCGTGTGGACCATTTTGTTCAGTGGCGTCTTTGCCGCGCCATTTTACAACGTAATAGCCGGAGATCTGCGGATGCAGCGTACCGACTGTCATGCCCGTGCGCAGCAGCGGCAGCCCGTCCGCCTCGATGCGCTGGCACAGCCCGTCCAAGATCGACGTCAGATCGGGCAGCCGCCAGGCTTCGTCCAACAGCCAGTCGTAAACGGAATCGAAACTAACGGTGGCTAGGGCCTCGACGTTGTCGCGTCTAGAGAGAGAGGTTGTCATCGGCGTTATATGTGGTGCGTATCGGCGTGTGGTCCATAGCTGTGTGGACAGGAAGTGTAGGGGTGTCTGCGCTCAGAGTTTGAGCGGTAGGCGCGTGCTACTCTTGTAGGCTTGGCCGCGCTCGGGATTCTGCTCGTAATACTCTTCCATCATGGCGATGCTCTCCGCCGCGTCGAGCACCGTCACCTCGATACCCTGCCGCTCCATAAACGGCTGCGTCCCTGAGTCCGCGTAGGTCTGCGTCTCGGCTACAACAACGGCTTTCGCGCCAAACCGGATAATCGCACCGGCACACATCGGGCACGGCATCATCGTCGTGTAGATGGTACCGCCAGCCAGCTCGTTTTGTACGTCTTCAGGCTTGCAAGTCTTGGCGATGTTCTGCGCGGCATCGCGGTAGGCTTCCATCTCGGCGTGCGCGGTGGGATCGCTCGTCCGCATCAGTGTGTTACGGCCGCGGCCGATGATCTCACTATCCTTAACGAACACCGAACCGATCGGCGAGTTTCCTTCCGCCATGCCGGCCTTGGCTTCTGCGATTGCCTCGATCATGAACTTATCCATCTTGCAATCACCTTCGCTTCGCTTTCCGGAACACTGAGCCTACCATGGTGGGTTGTCGTGTGCCGAACGTGCACAATAGATCTGGGAACCGGTGAGGCGCGGAAATGCATCTGACGTTATTGGGCACTGGTTGTCCCAGCGTGGATACGGACCGCTAGGGTCCCTCGGCGCTCGTCCGTGTCGGCGAAGATGCGCGTGTGCTCGTCGACTGCGGGTCAGGTGTGACCCAGCGGCTGCTCGAAGCCGAGTGTCCTGGCCGCGACATCGACGCAGTGTTGCTCACCCATCTTCACTCCCATCATATTGTTGATCTGTTCCAACTGGTGATCTCGAGCGGCTGTGTCTCGAAAGTGGTGGAAATTTGAGGATGGCGTAATCTCCGGGTGACAAGACAACCACCCAACCGGCGGCTAGCACCGCCAAGGAGATCACGCCATGAAGAACACTACCGAGACTTCCGCGCTTTCGCTACTGGCCAATGACGCCGGCTATGATCCGCTCGAGGACCGGCTGCGGGAGAACATCAGATCCACGATCGAGGCCGTTTTTGAGGAGGAACTTGCGCAGTTTCTCGGGCGCTGCCGATACGGTCGAGAGGACGCGCTTCGGCAAGGGTATCGGAACGGGCACCGGGAGCGGCAACTGACGGGGACATTCGGGACCGAGAGGGTGAGCGTGCCGCGTGCACGGATCGTTGAGGAAGACGGTCGGGCGTCGGAATGGCGTTCGCGGGCGCTGCCGCGCTACCAGCGGCTGACCAGAAAGGCCGAGGCGCTGATCGCTTCGGTGTATCTGTCCGGAACCAACACGCGGCGGGTGAAACGCGCGCTGTTCGGGCTCTTCCGGGGTGCTGTGAGCAAGGACGTTGTGAGCCGGGCGTGGCGCAAGGTGAAGGTCGATTGGGACGCCTGGTGCAGCCGTGGCCTCGCGGATGAGGATATCGTTCGGCTGATCCTTGACGGTACTGTGATCAAGACCCGACTGGATCGCAAGGCCACCAACATCTCGGTTCTCGCGGCTATAGGGGTGCGCCGGGATGGCCAGAAGGTCTTGCTTTCGATCGGGAATATGGGCGGAGAAAGCCAGGCGGCGTGGCGCCAGTTCCTCGACGACCTTGATGCGCGTGGACTGAAACGGCCCGGGTTTGTCATCGTCGATGGCGCGCCGGGACTGGAGGCGGCTCTGTCGGCGCTTTGGGGCGATGACCTTCCCGTTCAACGCTGTACCGTGCACAAGCACCGCAACCTTCTGGGTCATGCTCCCAAACACATGCATGACGAGCTGAGCGAAGATTACCGCGATATGATCTATGCCGACACTGCCTCCGAGGTGGAAACCCGCCGCAAGGCGTTTGTCCGCAAGTGGCGGCTGAAATGCAGGGCCGTCGCGGACAGCCTCGCAGAAGCGGGCGACAAGCTCTTTACCTTCACGCGCCTGTCCAAGAGCCAATGGAAATCAGCCCGAACGACCAACGCCATTGAGCGTCTCAACGAGGAGTTCAAGCGCCGGATCAAAACACAGACCGTGCTGCCGTGTCCCGAAACAGTGCCGATGCTCCTCTGGGCGCTCCTCGCTTCCGGCCAAATCCAGATGCGCAAAGTCGATGGATGGGAAACCCTCGATCAGCTAATCGCCGACGAAACCCTTGACCGAGCGGCCTGACCGCCGCAAAACTCAGCCCGCTCGGAGAGGCGCCAAAACCAATTTCCACCACTTTCGAGACACAACCCGATCCGGGTCTTCCAGGGACTGTCGTCCAGAGCCCTCAAGACCGCCCGTGAGTGATAACCTTTGTCGGCGACGCATTCGGCCGTGGTCCTCCGCCGTCGGTGCCGCATCCACCGCCCCGAGGTTTGCCTCGGCCTTCGCCAGGGTCTTGGAAAGCGTCGTGGTGTCGCCCTCATCGGCCGGGTGCAGCTCGGCCGCCACCACCGCGCCGGTGTCCAGATCCACCGCGTGCTCGGGCTTGTAGGCCAGATGCGTCGTGCCGTCCTTCATCTTGGCGATCTTGGCCTCGGGGTCGCTCTTCGAAACCCAATCCGTGTTGGAAAGCTTCTTGCGCTTCCGCTCCAGACGCGCCAGATCCTCGGCCGTGGGTGTCTCGACGCCGCTTTCCCGGGCCAGGCGCTCCAGCATCTCCCGGTAGCCTTCGCCGTTGGCGCGCCGCACGATGTTCCGCAGCGCCGCGTTGGCCTCCATGGTCGAGGCATCGACGCCGATGCGCTCGCCCTTGATCAGCCCCGCCTCGGCGATCAGCACCAGAACCCAGTCGAAGACCGCCGCGTGGACTTCATGGGGCAGGCGCGTGCGGCTCCGTGACAGCCAGGAATGGTCCGGTACCCGATCACGGCTCCCCAGTCGCAGGAACGCCCGCAGCGAAAGCGAGTCCGAGCAGCGCCACTCCAGACCGCGCTCGCTGTCGATGCCCTCGAAGTAGCCCACCAGGTGCATCCGGAAATAGCGCCCGGGCGGCACCGAGGGCGCGCCCATCCGGGCCGCGTAATAAGGCCGGCAGCTCGCCTCGGCAAAGGCGTCGAAGCCGCCCTCGATCAGCACCGACTGCAGGCGGTCATAAAACACATGACCCGGAGAGCGCGGCATCTCCGACCAGCTCACCATCAGATCCCCCTGACCAGCCTTCTGCCGTCCCATCGCCATCGGCAAACCCCCCTGCAAATCAGGGAACCAGAGAATCAGACGGCGCCGACTTAATCAACGGGCTGTTAGGAGGCCTTAAAAAGCGCCCGGCCACGATCGGTTAGTTTGCAGACCAGCCAGTCGGGCTTAATGGGATTCTCAAACCAACGCTCGGCCCAGCCCTGTTCGATACAAGACCGGATCGTGCGCTCGTTTACACGCTGACCGCTGACGTCGAATAGCGGAAGCTTTCCACCCGGCTCCTTGAGTCCCCGAGCAAGCCAGGTTCGCTGCTGTTCCGTCGGACGCGCATTGCGCTTCTTGCGGTCGGTTCGCCGAGCGTCATGCATGTCGACCACGTTGTTTTTCTGCTGCATTCTGGGCGCCATCTTCCTCGTCCGCTGCTCCATGGTAGGCTAGAAAGATGCCGCCGCCAAGCCGACAGCACCAATTATGTCGCTAACACACGATATGACCGGTCTATGTAACAGATGATCTGTCCGGTTTTAGATTTCCTCCAAATCTGGAGGAATCGGATGCGCCGGACGGAGCAGTTGCAGGGACTGAGATTGATGAAGTTCGAGGATGTCTACGGACGTTGTTATCGGGGTGATTTGAGCCAGGCCGAGGCCTCGGAGATCCTGGGCATGTCGGAGCGGACGTTCCGGCGCTGGCGGGAGCGCTATGAGGCCGAGGGTGCCGAGGGTTTGTACGACCGGCGCCTTGGGCGGGTCTCGGCGCGCCGCGCGCCGGTGGACGAGGTGATGCGGGTGCTGGAGTTGTTCGAGACGCGCTACCCGGACTTCACGGCCAAGCACTTCCACGAGAAGCTGGTCTGCGAGCATGGCTTCGGGCTGAGCTACAACTGGCTTCGCCTGAGCTTGCAGGCGCACGGCAAGATCAAGCCGGCGCCCAGGCGCGGGGCGCACCGCCGGAAGCGGCCGCGCCGACCGGTGGTGGGGATGCTGCTGCACCAGGACGGCTCGAGCCACGAGTGGGTTGCGGGCCAGTGGTGGGATCTGATCGTGACCATGGACGATGCGACATCGGAGGTCTATTCGGGCTTCTTCGTTGCCGAGGAGGGCACGATGAGCACGTTCCGCGGGCTCGGGAGGTGATCGCCGAAAACGGGCTGTTCTGCTCGCTCTACGCCGATCGGGCCTCGCACTACTGGCACACGCCCGAGGCAGGCGGCGGTGTGGACAAGGACAACCCGACCCAGATCGGCCGGGCCTTGGCGCAGCTCGGCATCGAGTTGATCGCGGCCTATTCGCCGCAGGCCCGGGGCCGCTCGGAGCGCATGTTCGGGACCTTGCAGAAGCGCCTGCCCCAGGAGCTGCGCCTCGCCGGGATCGCCACCATGGCCGAGGCCAATCGCTTTCTCGAGGAGCTCTTCTGGCCGGCGCACAACGCCCGCTTCGCCCGCCCGGCCGCGGACACCGGCTCGGCCTTCGTGGCTTTTGCCGGCACGCTCGAGGACATCCTCTGCGCCCAGGAGGACCGCGTCGTCGCGGGCGACAACACCGTGCGCTACAAGAACCGCACGCTGCAGATCCCGGCCGATCGCCACCGCCACCACTACGTCAAGGCGCAGGTCCGGGTGCACGAATATCCCGACGGCCACCTGGCCGTCTTCCACGGACCCAGGTGTCTGGCGCGCTACCGCGCCGACGGCGAAACCATCGACGACGACAGGCTCCAGGCCGCGTGACCCGCTTCGACGCGACCGAGCCAAACCACCACAACAGAAGCGGTCAATTCATATGGTACATAAAGCGGTCAACTCAGTTTGTTATCGACAGCCGACAGCACCAATTATGTCGCTAACACACGATATGACCGGTCTATGTAACAGATGATCTGTTCGGTTTTAGATTTTCTCCAAATCTGGAGGAATCGGATGCGCCGGACGGAGCAGTTGCAGGGACTGAGATTGATGAAGTTCGAGGATGTCTACGGACGTTGTTATCGGGGTGATTTGAGCCAGGCCGAGGCCTCGGAGATCCTGGGCATGTCGGAGCGGACGTTCCGGCGCTGGCGGGAGCGCTATGAGGCCGAGGGTGCCGAGGGTTTGTACGACCGGCGCCTTGGGCGGGTCTCGGCGCGCCGCGCGCCGGTGGACGAGGTGATGCGGGTGCTGGAGCTGTTCGAGACGCGCTACCCGGACTTCACGGCCAAGCACTTCCACGAGAAGCTGGTCTGCGAGCATGGCTTCGGGCTGAGCTACAACTGGCTTCGCCTGAGCTTGCAGGCGCACGGCAAGATCAAGCCGGCGCCCAGGCGCGGGGCGCACCGCCGGAAGCGGCCGCGCCGACCGGTGGTGGGGATGCTGCTGCACCAGGACGGCTCGAGCCACGAGTGGGTTGCGGGCCAGTGGTGGGATCTGATCGTGACCATGGACGATGCGACATCGGAGGTCTATTCGGGCTTCTTCGTTGCCGAGGAGGGCACGATGAGCACGTTCCGCGGGCTCGGGAGGTGATCGCCGAAAACGGGCTGTTCTGCTCGCTCTACGCCGATCGGGCCTCGCACTACTGGCACACGCCCGAGGCAGGCGGCGGTGTGGACAAGGACAACCCGACCCAGATCGGCCGGGCCTTGGCGCAGCTCGGCATCGAGTTGATCGCGGCCTATTCGCCGCAGGCCCGGGGCCGCTCGGAGCGCATGTTCGGGACCTTGCAGAAGCGCCTGCCCCAGGAGCTGCGCCTCGCCGGGATCGCCACCATGGCCGGGGCCAATCGCTTTCTCGAGGAGCTCTTCTGGCCGGCGCACAACGCCCGCTTCGCCCGCCCGGCCGCGGACACCGGCTCGGCCTTCGTGGCTTTTGCCGGCACGCTCGAGGACATCCTCTGCGCCCAGGAGGACCGCGTCGTCGCGGGCGACAACACCGTGCGCTACAAGAACCGCACGCTGCAGATCCCGGCCGATCGCCACCGCCACCACTACGTCAAGGCGCAGGTCCCGGGTGCACGAATATCCCGACGGCCACCTGGCCGTCTTCCACGGACCCAGGTGTCTGGCGCGCTACCGCGCCGACGGCGAAACCATCGACGACGACAGGCTCCAGGCCGCGTGACCCGCTTCGACGCGACCGAGCCAAACCACCACAACAGAAGCGGTCAATTCATATGGTACATAAAGCGGTCAACTCAGTTTGTTATCGACAGCGGGCACGGCCGAAACTGCGCGTTGCAGTCGCAGCGAGCGGTGTCGATGCCGCATTCTTGCCATATTGATTGGCTAGTAATCGATCCAACCTTTAATGTCTCGTGCCACAATATCTTGTATACTCGCTTACGAGCGGCACACAATCTCGCGTCGATGGGGTCCTGTTCGCATAGTATGGCTGGCCATTCCCAATTCAAGAATATTATGTACCGCAAAGGCGCGCAGGATAAGAAGCGTGCCTCGCTGTTCGCTAAATTGGGGCGAGAACTCGCAGTCGCTGCGCGATCCGCGGGATCAGATCCGGATGGCAATCCGCGACTACGAGCTGCAATTGCAGCGGCTCGCGCTGCGAACATGCCGAAGGACAATTTGACGAGAGCCATCAACCGGGGGGCGGGTGGAGGCGCGGACACTAACTACGAAGAGATCCGCTACGAAGGATACGGCAAGGCCGGAATTGCCATCATCGTTGAAACGCTCACCGACAACCGAAATCGGACCGCGTCCGAAATCCGCACAGCGTTTAGCCGGCATGGCGGCACGTTGGCCGAAACGGGTGCCGTAACCTTCATGTTCGAGCATATTGGCAAAATTCGATATGCAGCGGATGCAACAGACAACGAGGCGGTGTTCGAGGCTGCCCTCGAGGCCGGTGCTGACGATGTTCGATCCGACGACAGTTGTCACCAGGTCACCTGCTCTCCGGATGAGCTTCACGCGGTTGCGGGAAAGCTCGAGGACCACTTCGGCGAACCGCAATCCGCGAAGCTCGTTTGGCGACCGTTGACAACGGTCATCGTTGACGAGGATGCGGCAGAGGGCCTGATAAAGCTATTTGAGACGCTTGACGAAAACGACGACGTTCAGGCGATTTCTGCCAACTATGAAATTGCCGATGACGTCCTCGAGCGGCTCACGGCGTGATTGGGCGTATCAAATGCGGCTGATTGGATTTGATCCTGGGCTACGGCACACTGGCTGGGGTGTCGTCGACGCCGAGGGTAACCATCTGCGCTACGTCGCTGACGGCACCGTGCGTCCTCGTACCGATCAGAACATGGCGTGGCGGCTACGCGAGTTGCATGATGGTTTGGCAAGTGTGCTCGACGCCTACGCGCCAGATGAAGCGGCCGTAGAGGAGAGCTTCGTCAGCAAGAATTCTGCATCCACTCTTAAACTAGGGCAGGCGCGTGGCGTGGTCGTGCTGGCGCCAGCGCTCTTTGGTATCCCGGTAACTGAATATTCGGCGAACCGAATAAAGAAGTCGGTGGTCGGTGTCGGCCACGCGACGAAAAATCAGATACAAATGATGGTGACTACGCTGCTGCCTGGCTGCCAAGTTTCTAGTACGGATGCGGCCGACGCGCTTGCCGCCGCCATCTGCCACGCACATTTCTCAGCCACATTGCGGCGGGTCGACGATACGTCGCGGGAGCGTGTCTTGTGATCGCCGTGTTAACTGGTCGGCTCGATTCGAGTGGCGAGGATTGGGCCGTCGTCGACGTTGGAGGCGTCGGTTATCTCGTTTTTTGTTCAGCTTCCACACTCGAAGGATTGGCGCCTGTAGGCGATACGGTGCGCCTACAAATCGAGACGCATGTCCGCGAAGACCATATCAATCTATACGGCTTTGCCGATCCGACCGAGCGAGAATGGTTCAGGCTGCTGACAACGGTCCAAGGAGTTGGTGCCCGAGTTGCGCTCGCGATCTTGACCGTGCTCAGTCCAACCGATCTGACACAGGCGATAGCGGCTGCGGATAAGCCGGCGGTCTCTCGCGCAAATGGCGTTGGCGCGAAGCTGGCGGCGCGCATCGTCGCCGAGTTGAAGGATAAAGTTGGCGCACTGCCGATCTTGATCGATGGAAAATCGAGCGATCGCACCAATGGAGCGAGAGCCTCCGTGTCGGTCAACGAGGATGCCGTTTCGGCGCTTACGAACCTCGGATATGGCCGAACTGAAGCATTCGGCGCAATTGCGCGAGCTGGCGGCAGGCTCGGGGAGGACCCGCCGCTAGACGAGTTGATACTCGCCGGCTTGCAGGAGCTTAGTCAGTGAACGACGCTGCTCGAGAGAGCGTAGTTGGCGACAACGGCGGCGAACGGCTCGTTACTCCCGACATCGTCAACGAGGATGGTGCCGAGGCGTCGCTTCGACCGCAATCACTTGACGAGTTTATCGGCCAGACCACTGTCCGTAAGAACTTGGCCGTCTTCATTCAGGCTGCTTCAGGGCGTGGCGAGGCGCTTGACCACTTGCTGTTCTCTGGCCCGCCAGGCCTCGGTAAGACGACGCTGGCGCGAATCGTCGCCCGCGAACTAGGTGTGAGCTTTAGAACGACGTCGGGCCCAATACTCGCAAGGCAGGGCGACTTGGCGGCCGTCCTAACGAACCTCCAGCCCCGCGATGTTTTGTTTATCGATGAGATACATCGTCTCAATCCGGCCGTAGAGGAGGTCCTTTATCCGGCCATGGAGGACTTTCAACTGGACCTCATCATCGGCGAAGGGCCTGCCGCGCGTTCGATCCGGATTGATCTGCCGCCCTTTACGCTGATCGGCGCTACGACGCGATCAGGCTTGATAGCGACGCCACTGCGCGACCGTTTCGGAATTCCGCTTCGGCTGGAGTTTTACACCGAGCAGGAATTGCAGCTCGTCGTCGAACGGGCGGCCGGTGTGTTCGACATTGCCCTGACCTCGGGTGGTGCAACTGAGATCGCCAAGCGGAGCCGTGGAACACCGCGAGTCGCTGGCCGTTTGTTGAAGCGCGTTCGAGACTTTGCAGCGGTTGACGGCCTGTCCTCGATTGACGCGACCGTCGCGGACGCCGCGCTCGGCCGTCTTGATGTCGATCAAAGTGGCCTGGACACGATGGACCGGCGCTACCTGACCTGTCTTGCGGAAAACTATGACGGCGGCCCAGTCGGTGTCGAAACGCTAGGGGCGGCGCTTGCCGAGCAGCGTGATGTCTTGGAAGAGGTGGTCGAGCCGTTTCTTATTCAGCAGGGGCTTTTGCAGCGGACTTCACGCGGACGTCTGCTGACGGCGCGCGGCTGGTCTTATATGGGGTTGACCGCGCCAAAGACGGCAGTCGCGCAGCTTGACCTTATTGGCGGTGTGGATGGTGAAAATGGCTGATCAAACGGCCGATCTTCGGACCGGGCGCCGCTTCACAATTCCACTTGAATGCATTCGCCGAAACACACCGATACGTAATGCAATTGACTTAAACCAGTAACGAGAACGCCATATGGAGCAGGGCATAATCGACAGTGTGACCCTTGGCGGGTCCGTTTCGGCCTCACATCTGACGGTTTGGGGGCTCTTCCTGCAGGCCGATTGGATCGTCAAATTCGTAATCCTTGTCTTGATCGTGGCATCGGTCTGGAGCTGGGCAATAATTTTCGAGAAGGTCGTCCGACTTAAGAACCTCCATTCCTTCGCCGGCAAATTTGAAGAGTCGTTTTGGTCGGGTGGCTCTCTCGATGATCTCTACGAGCGCGTAGGCCGACGGCCACTCGATCCGATGACCGCAGTATTTTCCTCTGCGATGCGGGAATGGCGTCGCTCCTCGGAGCGTGGACTGAGCCAAACGGATACAGTCCAAGGCGGATTGCAGCAGCGTATCGAGAGGGTGATGCAGATCACGCTCGGGCGCGAAATGGAGCAGCTTGAGAAGTACATGACATTCCTCGCTTCGGTTGGCTCGACTGCACCGTTCATCGGTTTGTTTGGCACTGTCTGGGGAATTATGAGTAGTTTTCAGGCCATTGCCGCTTCCAAGCAAACCAGCCTCGTGGTTGTCGCACCAGGAATTGTCGAAGCGCTGTTCGCCACCGCATTGGGTCTGGTGGCAGCAATTCCGGCGGTTGTTGCCTACAACAAACTTTCCAACGATCTCGGCAGATATGCCGGCCGGCTTGAAGCGTTCGCGGGTGAGTTCAGCGCAATTTTGTCGCGCCAACTGGAAGAGGCGAGCTGAGCGATGCCGGCCTCGCTGGGCAACGGAAAACAGTTTGGCCTCGTCGATCGACAGTCGCGTTATCGGCCGATGTCAGAAATCAACGTGACTCCGTTCGTCGATGTCATGCTCGTGCTGCTAATTGTGTTCATGATCACCGCGCCTTTGCTTACGGTGGGCGTGCCCGTGGACCTGCCGAAGACCGAAGCGGCGACGATAAACGACTCCGATGAGCCGCTGGTGATTTCCATAGACAAGAGCGGGGTTATCTTTATTCAGGAAGCTGCGACGCCGCTCGAAAATCTCATCCCTCGCTTGCAGGCAATAACGGGCGCGAACCCGGAAATTCGGATCTATGTCCGGGGCGACCAGGCGATTCAATATGGCCGCGTTATGGAAGTCATGGGACGAGTTAGCGTCGCCGGATACAAGAAGGTCTCGCTACTGGCGGAGTTACCACGAGACTTTCGGCCGAAATCCAAACGATAGTCTAGCGAATGCGAAACGCGGTAATCATATCGGGCGCACTTCATCTTGCCGTATTCGCGGCGGCTTGGATCAGCAACCCGTTTAGCGCCCGCGCGCCTCTTGACCTCGACCAGGCGATTGCCGTCGAGGTAGCCCTTTTTGCGGAGACACCCACACCGCCGCTGCCCAAGAAGCCGTTGCCCAAGGCGCCGCCGAAGCCCCCACCGCCGATTGCAAAGAAGATCGTACCGCCAGCAAAACGACCGCCGCCAGTGCCAGATCTGGTTCCGAAGGCAGAGGTGAAACCACCGCCGGTTCCCAAGCCGAAGAAAGTGGCGGCGCTGCCACCCAAAGAGATACCCGCTCCCAAGAGGACACCACCGCCAAAGCCGGTCGCCAAGCCATCGCCGCCCGACAATTTTTCTTCCGTGCTGAAGACTGTCGAAAACCTCAAGAACAAAGCGCCACAGGAAAAACCAAAGCCCGTGAAAACGCTGGCACAAGAGGTGGCGGAGGCGTTGAAACGTCATCAAACTCCGTCGCAGAAGAAATTGGCGCGTCTCGGTGGTTCGCTAACGATGAGTGAACGCGATTCGGTGAGACGGCAAATCGAGCCCTGTTGGAACGTGCCCGCCGGTGCCCGAGACGCAGAGAATCTCGTCGTCGATATCCGTCTTCAACTTAATTCGGATGGGACGGTAATTACTGCGGAGCTCGTCGACAGCGCCCGCGCGGCACGTGACCCCTTCTTCCGCGCCGCGTCCGAAAGCGCACTGCGGGCCGTACTCAATCCGCGCTGCAGTCCGCTGCGACTGCCGCCAAAGAAATATGAAGAATGGAAGAATATGGTTCTGAGTTTCAATCCACGAGATATGTTCTGATCAAGAGATGCTAGATCCGTTGTCGATGAACAAATTTGCTATCCGGCGTACCTGTTTGATGTCGGTTGTCGTGCTTCTCCTGAGCATCACTGGAACAGCCGCCGAAGTGCGGATTGATATTACTCGTGGCAACGTCGAGCCGTTGCCGATTGCAATTTCCGATATCTTCGGCAAAGCGCTCGAAGAAGCACAAATCGGTCGCGACATTGCGGGCGTAATCGCCGCCGATTTGGAACGATCAGGCCTGTTTCGGCCAATCGATTCGCGCGCCTTTTTGCAGGATCCGGAATCGTTGAACGTCGGACCGCGGTTTTCGGACTGGCGCGTTATCAATGCCCAGGCGCTGGTCAACGGCAACGTGCAATTGCAGCCGGATGGTCAAGTGCGCGTTGAAATGCGTCTTTGGGATGTCTTTGCCGAAGCACAGATGGTCGGTCGGACCTTTTCGACGGCTAAGGTCAACTGGCGGCGGGTCGCACACATCATTGCCGATACAATTTATCAACGCGTCACCGGTGAGGACGGATACTTTGACACCAGAGTCGTTTATATCGCCGAAGGAGGCCCTAAACGCCGGCGCGTTAAACGTCTCGCAATCATGGATCAGGACGGCGCCAACCATCGGTTTCTGACCGACGGGAGCAATCTGGTCCTCACACCGCGCTTTTCACCAACCGCGCAGGAGATCACCTACCTTTCATACTTCAATAATACGCCGCGTGTTTACTTGTTCAACATTGATACCGGCCGCCAAGAGCTGATTGGAAGTTTCCAAGGCATGACCTTCGCGCCCCGGTTCTCGCCCGACGGGAACTCCATCATCTTATCCTATGCAAAGGATGGTAACTCGGACATCTGGACGATGGATCTGCGCACCCGAAAGACGAAGCGGCTAACGAACAATCCAGCGATTGATACATCTGCGACATATGACCCGACTGGTCGCCAGATCGTGTTTAACTCCGACCGTGGTGGGACGAAGCAGCTTTATGTAATGGACGCGACCGGCGGCAGTGCCCGCCGGATCAGTTTTGGACAAGGCAGATACGCGACACCTGTTTGGTCGCCGCGCGGCGATTTGATTGCGTTTACCAAGCAATATGGCGGTAAATTCTTTATTGGCGTCATGCGGCCGGATGGAAGCGGCGAACGCCTATTGAGCAAGAGCTTCCTTGAGGAGGCGCCGACCTGGGCACCGAACGGGCGGGTCCTCATGTTTTTCCGCGAATCGCCTACGGACAAGCTGGGTCGCGGCGGAGCGACGCGCGTGTATTCGATCGACTTAACGGGCTATAATTTGCGCGAAGTAGTGACGCCCGGGGATGCATCCGATCCAGCGTGGTCGCCATTGATTCCTTGAAGATTTCGAAGTAGTGTTACTAACTTCTTGAAAAACACGAGAAGTTATAGGCATACGCTTGTATTCTACTTGTCTCCATGCTTATATGGATTAGTGAAATGGGGCTTCACGAAATCATCCAAGTAGAAGGATCTCGCTTTTTCTTCCTTTTGTAAGGGGTAAATAAATGCGCTTTAGATTTTTGAGCCTGTGTGCTGCTGCAATTCTTGTTGCGGCGTGCGCAACCGAGCCTGAAGAATCTGCGGCGACTGCGGGCACAGGTGTAGCCGGACAATCGTCCACGCCGGCAGCGCCGGCGCTGAATGTTACCGATGCACCGTCTGTTGCGCCGGGTTCGGCTCAGGACTGGGTTGCAAATGTTGGTGACCGTATCTTCTTCGAATTTGACAAATCCGATATTACGCAGGCCTCAATCGATACGCTTTCGAAGCAAGCAGCGTGGCTCAAGGCATTTCCGAGCGTGACTCTATTTCTTGAGGGGCATTGCGACGAGCGGGGCACACGGGAATACAATCTAGCTTTGGGTGAGCGTCGCGCTAATTCCATGAAGGAGTTTCTTATCAGCTTGGGTATTTCAGCGAATCGGATTGACACGATTAGCTACGGTAAGGAGCGGCCGGCAGTATTGGGCTCGAATGATGAGGCCTGGGCGCAAAATAGGCGCGCCGTCGGCGTGATAAAATCCGGAGGAGCAAGCTAACGGATTAGATCAGGAGGCTTTTTTCTCGCTGGCTGAGAAGCGGATCTCTGCTAACGAACACTTGCCACATTCTCGCCGAAAACTGGCCGCATGATTGGGGCCATGAACTACCGAGCAGACATTACCAGTGATGAGCAAACCGCCGGTCTGAAATGGCTGGCGGTTCGTTGTCATCTACGTGCAGCGTTTCTGCTGTTGGGCGTTTTATTGCCGTTTGTCATGGGCATTGCGACGCCGGCAGCAGCGCAGGAAAATCAGGTGCTCAGGGAGTTGCAGCGCCTGAGCAAGGACCTGCGTGACCTTCAGCAATATATCTACAAGGGCACGGCCAGTTCCCGAGGCAGCGCCTCTTCGGCGACGGCGTCTCGCCTCCAATCGGATGTTTCGTCCCGTATGCTGCTGCAGATCCAAGGTCTCGATAGCCAGCTACGACAGCTCACCGGAAAACTTGAGGAACTGGAGTACTCGATCGGCGCTTTGGCGAGCCGTCTCGACCGATTGGTCGGTGACGTCGATTTGCGTTTGCAGTCACTCGAGTCCTCAATGCAGATGGTATTGGCACAACCGCAAGCAGCTGCGCCGCAGGCTGCACAGCCGAGAGTATTTGCTTTGCCGCCGCCACAACCGGTGCAGCAAGTTCCATTGCAACAGTCGCAGACCCAACTCGGTGTTGGACAAAGCACGGGCACTGCCGTCGTCGGTCTGAGTTCGCCCAGCGCTGGCGCGGTACAGTTCGGGTCCGTACAGGGCACGACAATTATCTCGTCGACCGGTGCTACAGCTGCAGTTAGTGATCAGCAAGCCGCTCCGGCCGGCCAGACAAGCAGATTGCTCCTGGGACAGAAACGTCTCGGTACAGTTACCGGATCGCAGATAACCGCCGTACAATCGGGTGCCACCGCGCAGTTGCAAGGCAGTAAATCGCAGACGTTGGCACCTGTTCAGGGACAGTCGGGACTAGTTCCCAAAGCCGGTCAGGTACGTCCATTGTCTTTGGGGCAAGCCGCACCGCCTTCAACTACGCCAAAGGTCATACAGCAAGCGTCTACTCCGGCAATACTTCCGCCTGGAACGCCAAAACAAAGATACGACTATGCGTTCTCGCTCTTGCAAAAACGTGACTTCGAAACGGCGGAGCGGGCGCTTCGCGCTTTCCTTCAGCAACATCCCGAGGACGCGCGTGCCGGCAACGCTTATTATTGGTTGGGCGAAACTTACTACGTGCGTAAACGATACACGGATGCAGCGATAATTTTTTCCGACGGATACGAACGATTTCCCGAGGGCTCCAAAGCGCCCGATAATCTTCTCAAACTCGGCAAGTCGCTGGCCGCGGTGGGGGAGACAGCTGCGGCGTGCAAGACATATTCCGAATTGCTCGGGCAGTTCCCGAATGCCAATACGCGTATTCTCGAGAATGCCAAGGGTGAGTTCGGCCGCACCGGCTGCAAATAGCGTGTCGCCAAGACGCGGCTATGGGCTCCATCATAGCTAAGGGCATAGCGCAACCGATTGATTCCGCTGAATTTGCACGGCGCATGTCGGCGTTGGGAGCAATCGAAGCGTCGCCGCATATCGCGGTCGGCTGTTCTGGTGGTGGGGACAGCTTGGCTCTGACCTTACTTACGAATGACTGGGCAAAGGCGCGTGGAGGTCGCACTACCGCACTGATCGTTGATCATCGATTACGATCCGAATCGGCTGCCGAAGGGCGACAAGTGGGACGTTGGCTTGCCGCACGTGGAATTGACTTCCAGATCTTGCGGCGGCCAAAGCTGCCGATCGCTGGCGACATACAATCGCAAGCACGAAGCGCCCGCTACCGGCTGATGGAACGATGGTGCAGGCGCGCCAGTGTGCTGCATCTGGCGCTGGGTCATCAACAAGAGGATCAGGCCGAGACGTTTCTGCTGCGTCTTGCCCGCGGTAGCGGCGTTGAGGGTCTTGCAGCGATGGCCGGCGTGACAGAACTATCAAGTGTGCGGCTGCTGCGGCCACTGCTTGGCGTCGCCCATGATCGTCTCATCGCCACACTCGACCATTACCAGCAGCCGCATATTGAAGATCCGTCGAACCTGGATACGGGGTTTGCCCGCGTCCGGGTCCGCAACCTGTCGCCAAAGCTGACTGCGGAAGGCATGACGGCGGCCCGTCTATCGGGCACATCGGTGCGTCTCGGGCGCGCACGCGAGGCATTGGAGGTTGCGGTTACGTCGCTCGCTGCGCGCTGTGCATCGCCGCGAAGCGAAGGGTACTGTCTTCTCCGGCCCGAACCATTACTTGAGGCATCTGAAGAAATTGGATTGCGGCTGCTTGGACGGGCCTTGGCGTGTGTGTCTGGGGCCGAACATCCTCCTCGCCTGGAGCAACTGGAGCGTCTGCTAGCTCGGTTGCGGGCTGGCGGTGTCGGGGGTGGGATAACGTTGGGAGGTTGCCGGGTCTTACCGGTAAGAGGGCGCCTTCTAATTTGCCGTGAGGCATCCGCGGTGACGGATGCGCTGCCCGCGCGCCAGGATCTCGTGTGGGATCGACGTTTCCGCCTACGGTCGAAGCTTCCTCATGCGTGTTTGATCGGTCTGACGGTGCGGCGCCTGGGTGCGCAAGGTTGGCGCCAGATCCTTGCCTCCCGTCCATCCTCCAAGCGCTCTCGCCTGCCGCCGGCGGTCCGGCCGACGCTGCCCGCATTCTGGTCTCTTGAAGAGGTGATCGCCGTACCCCACTTGAACTATGTCCGTGAAGGCGCAGGCGCCGGCTTGAGGACGGTGCCCGGTGTTAGTTTTGTACCCTTGAGAGCTCTCGGAGGAACCCGGTTTGCGTTTGCATCGTCGACTTTCCGCGCTATCTTGTAATTTCCTTGTCATTGTGACGTTCAATGATGGCGGCTTGGCAGGGAAGAGAGCGAAATCGAGGTGAACTTGTTCGGCCGTAACGTTCTTCTCTGGATCATCATCGTGGTTTTGATGATCGGACTCTTCAACATGTTTCAGGGATCTGCGGACCGCGGTACGCAGTCGCAGGTGTCCTATTCCCGCTTCATTGACGAAGTACAGAACGGTTCGGTTGCCGATGTGACCATTCAGGGTCGGAATATTACCGGTAGTTTCAAGGGCGGCGGTGGTTCGTTCAGTACCTATGCGCCTGAGGATCCCGGCCTTGTCGAAAAACTAACGGCGCGCGGTGTGACGATTAATGCCGTCCCCGATAGCGAAGGCGTGCCTTCGCTATTTGGCATCCTCATTTCCTGGTTCCCGATGTTGCTGTTGATCGGTGTCTGGATTTTCTTTATGCGCCAGATGCAGTCAGGCGGCGGCAAAGCGATGGGCTTTGGGAAATCGCGCGCACGCTTGCTGACTGAAAAGACCGGCCGGGTGACATTCGAAGATGTCGCTGGAATCGACGAAGCGAAGCAGGAACTTGAGGAAATTGTCGAGTTTCTTAGGGATCCGCAAAAATTCCAGCGCTTGGGCGGTAAGATTCCAAAGGGCGTCTTGGTCGTTGGACCACCAGGAACCGGCAAAACGCTGCTCGCCCGCGCCATCGCAGGCGAGGCAAATGTCCCGTTCTTTACGATTTCGGGATCCGATTTTGTCGAGATGTTCGTTGGCGTCGGCGCATCGCGTGTCCGAGACATGTTCGAGCAGGGCAAGAAGAACGCCCCATGCATCATATTCATCGACGAGATTGACGCTGTTGGCCGTCATCGTGGAGCCGGACTTGGAGGTGGGAACGACGAGCGTGAGCAGACGCTCAACCAATTACTCGTCGAAATGGACGGCTTTGATACCAACGAAGGGGTTATCCTGATTGCCGCGACAAATCGCCCCGACGTGCTCGATCCAGCACTATTGCGTCCCGGACGTTTCGACCGCCAAGTTGTCGTGCCGAACCCCGACATCTTGGGCCGCGAAAAGATCCTAAAGGTGCATATGAGAAAGGTTCCTCTCGCTGCCGACGTGGAGGCACGGATCATTGCGCGTGGAACGCCAGGATTCTCCGGTGCTGATCTCGCTAATCTGGTAAACGAGGCGGCCCTGATTGCGGCCCGGCGCAGCCGCCGCGTGGTGTCGATGCAAGAGCTCGAAGAGGCTAAGGACAAGGTCATGATGGGCGTTGAGCGTCGATCACTGGTCATGACCGAAGACGAAAAGAAGTTAACGGCCTATCACGAAGGTGGGCACGCAATTGCCGCATTGCATTGCGAGGCATCGGACCCGATCCACAAGGCCACAATCATCCCGCGCGGCCGTGCCCTAGGTATGGTGATGCGCCTGCCGGAACGCGACCGATATTCGCTGGCCCGCGATCAGATTGAAGCAAATCTCGTCGTTGCCATGGGCGGGCGCGTGGCTGAGGAGCTGGTATTCGGCGATGATAAGGTTACAAACGGCGCGTCCAACGACATCGCGCAGGCGACGTCGCTTGCGCGAAAGATGGTCACCGAATGGGGGATGAGTGAGAAGCTCGGTCCACTATGTTATAACGAAAACCAGGAAGAGATTTTTCTCGGCCATTCCGTAACCCAGACGAAGAACGTTTCTGAAGCGACTGCGCAAGTTATCGACGAGGAGGTCCGCCAAATCGTCGAAAGTGCGGAGGCGGACTGTCGAAAAATTCTCACGGAAAATCTCGCCGACCTGCATACGCTCGCCAATGCGCTTCTGGAATACGAGACACTTTCGGGTGATGAAATTGTCTCTATTCTCAATGGCGAATCGATCGTCCGAGATAGCGGTGATAGCGATGCTCCCTCAAGCGGCGCCCGATCCTCGGTGCCCAGTAGCGGACCGGTTGGGCTCGACCCAAAGCCGCAGCCCGAAAGTTGAGGCCTTGCCATTGTTGCTAGGCCTTCACAGGCTTACGTTTTCTCCAACTCAATGATCGTCCGCTTGCAGCATTCTGCGGCTCGTGTACAACTTTGCCGGCGGATAGCCGGTGTTTCTTGTAGTTTGCTATAATCGGGTGAACGATGTCGGTGACGGGATTTTGCGGATGGCGCATGACATATTCGGGACCGACGGTGTTCGCGGGAAGGCCAATACGGAGCCAGTAACGCCACAAACGGTGTTGCGGCTCGCGATGGCCACCGGGCAGTGGATTCGCCGTGGCGATCACCGGCATCTCGCGGTGGTGGGCAAGGACACGCGGCTTTCGGGCTACATGCTAGAGCCAGCGCTGACCTCAGGCTTCATCGCGATGGGCATGGACGTCGTTTTAGTTGGTCCATTGCCGACACCCGCCGTCGCCATGCTTACGCGTTCGTTGCGGGCCGATTTGGGCGTCGTGATTTCCGCCTCGCACAATTCCTATCAGGACAATGGCATCAAACTGTTCGGTCCCGACGGCTATAAACTTTCCGATGCGAACGAGCGCGAGATCGAGCGATTGATGAAGGCGGATGTCCTGGAACTTGTGCCCTCTGACGGATTGGGTCGGGCAACCCGGCTTGAGGATGCGCCGGGGCGCTATATCGAATTCGTCAAACAGTCGTTTCCGCGTGGATTGCGGCTCGACGGCCTCAAGATCGTCGTCGATTGCGCGAATGGTGCTGCTTACAAGGTTGCACCGACAGTATTTTGGGAGTTGGGCGCCGACGTCGTGCCAATCGCGGTGCAGCCGGACGGAACCAACATCAACCGCAACAGCGGGACAGCAGACGTATCCTACTTGTGCGAACAGGTGGTGACGCACGGCGCTGATATGGGAATCGCGCTCGATGGTGACGCCGATCGAGTGATTCTCGTCGACGAGGCAGGAACGATCGTCGACGGCGACCAGATCCTCGCAATGATCGCTTCGGCCTGGCAGCGCGCAGAGCGACTCCACGGCAAGGGAGTGGTGGCGACGGTAATGTCAAATCTTGGCCTGGAGCGCTATCTCGACTCGCTCGGATTGGGATTAGTTCGCACAGCGGTCGGCGATCGCTACGTTGTTGAACATATGCGGCAGCATAGCTTTAACGTCGGCGGCGAACAGTCGGGCCACATTGTCCTTGGCGACTACAGCACGACCGGTGACGGGTTGATCGCTGCCCTGCAGGTACTAGCACTCATGGTTGAAGGCAGCGGGCGCGCAAGCGAAACTTGCCACGTCTTCGAACCTTTGCCGCAGCTGTTGCGTAATGTTCCGTCCCGCGGCGCTGCGACGCTCGACGCAGCTCTTGTTCAAGATGCCATCCGCGTCGGCAAGACGCAGCTCGGCGAAACGGGGCGGCTGGTGATCCGCGCCTCGGGAACGGAACCGGTTATCCGGATAATGGCGGAAGGCGAGGACGAGGCGCTGGTCGATTCTGTTGTTGCAGACATCGTCGGCGCAATCGAGCAAGCCGTGCCGCAGTGACCGCCCGCGCGAAACCTTCCGGTCGGGTGCTGGTCATCGCCGGCTCGGATTCGGGTGCCGGCGCCGGCATTCAGGCCGATATCAAGACCGTGATGGCGCTTGGCGGCTACGCGACGACGGCGGTTACCGCGCTCACAGCGCAAAACACCAAGGGCGTATTCGGTGTATTTGGCATAACGCCAGAATTTGTCGCAGACCAAGTTCGTGTC
Source organism: Alphaproteobacteria bacterium (assembly GCA_965217615.1). Classification (GTDB taxonomy): domain Bacteria; phylum Pseudomonadota; class Alphaproteobacteria; order UBA8366; family CAVOAK01; genus CAVOAK01. Next base: position 13,767 of record CBDCIT010000048.1, on the reverse strand, counting down.
GTTATACAAGACATCGGCGCCGATTGCTGGAAAACCGGCATGTTGCACGACGGTGCCGTGATCGAAATGGTCGCGGACGTTTTCGACGATATGGGAGCAGGCGCTCCGTTGGTCATCGATCCGGTTATGGTTGCCAAGGGGGGGCACTCGTTACTCGATCCGTCAGCCTTGGATGTGCTGAAACGAAGACTCATACCGAGTGCCACAATAGTCACACCGAATGTGCCGGAAGCGGAGCTTTTATCCGGCAGGCAAATTGGCTCGCAGGACGAAATGGCACGGGCAGCGGAAAGTGTGCTGGCGCTCGGATGTCAGGCGGTCCTCTTGAAAGGCGGCCACCTGCAAGGCCACATTGTCTATGATCTGTTGTGTACTGCGGATGGCGCCGAGGTCTTTGAGGCGTCGCGCATAGCCTCGCGGCAAACCCATGGTACGGGCTGTACACTCGCTTCGGCAATTGCCACCGGACTTGCGCAGGGAGTTGCCATCACAGACGCTGTGATGCGCGGACGCGCCTATCTTCGCGATGCGATCCTGTCGGCCAAGACACTTGGGCATGGCGACGGCCCGATGAACCACGCCCACACGATCGTGCCGTTCGAAGTCGAGGCCTGATCTGAAGTTCGGCTGTACGTTGGACGTGTGAAAGGCTGCGGTTGAGCGAAGGTCTGCCCTAGCGGCTGTTGTCACGCCCGAGAATTCACTGTCAAGGATATCTACCATGCCGATCGCCTATCAGTTGGAAGCCGATCTAACTCCCGAGGCGTTCGTCGACGTATTGCAACGATCGGGCCTCGCTGAACGCAGGCCGCTGGAAGACCTTCGTCGCGTCGGCGTGATGCTTGAAAATTCGGGGTTGATCGTCACCGCACGGAGTGATGAGGGGATGCTCATCGGAATTTCGCGATGCATTACTGATTTCGCGCTTGTTTGTTATTGCTCCGACCTTGCGGTCGACCGTAGCTGGCAAGGGCAGGGTATTGGCAAGGAGTTGCTGTACAGAAGCCGTGCCGAAGCGGGTGAACATTGCATGTTCCATCTGCTTTCGAGCCCCGCGACCATGAGTTACTACCCCCATGTCGGCCTCGAGAAATTCGACATGTGTTTTGGAATCTATCGAACGTCGCAATCGATGCCGGATGTATCTGCGTAGCGCAAATTCGTAGCAAGAATCGGGTGGGTCGCCAGTCGGTAAATATCCATACTCTTCTCGAATGATGTTTTAGGAGAAGTGCTATGGAACGATACTTGGTGTCATGTTCGGGACGGTCAACAGATGCGGCGCAGGAGCCGGCCGTCTATGCTGCTGTTCGCGTCATAAAGAGAGTCGTTGGCCTCCTGATCCGCTGGCAAGAGCGCGCCACTGAGCGCTGTCGACTGGCCGAACTCGACCATAGTATGCTGGACGATATGGGTCTCGATCCAAGCGCCGCCCGTCACGAGTCGACGAAGCCGTTTTGGCGCTCGTGAGGTGGAGGAGATGATGATGGCAACGACGATGGTGGAGAGTGATCGACCTACCGGTAACAAGTCGGGGCACGCGATGTCCGACGCGGCTCGAATCGAGCGTGCGCTGGAGTATCTTGCAGCGAATTATGAGACTCAGCCGAGCCTTGCCGAAATTGCATCGAGGGTCGATCTCAGCGAATACCACTTCCAACGATTGTTTAGTCGGAGGGTCGGCATAAGTCCGAAAAAGTTTCTGCAATACCTCACGCTGGACGCGGCAAAGCAGCGCCTTGCGGAATCGGCCAGCGTGTTAGATGCCGCTTATGACGCCGGACTCTCAGGCCCAGGGCGGCTGCACGATCTATTTGTAACCGTCGAGGCAATGACGCCAGGAGAGTACAAGAAGCGCGGCTCCGGTCTGATAATCCGCTACGGGTTCCATCCTTGTGCGCCGTTTGGCGAGTGCCTGATTATGCTGACGGATCGCGGCATTTGCGGCGTTGCCTTTGTGACGGCCAACGGTCGCCAGGCGACGTATGACGATCTTGCCGGTCAATGGCCAAACGCGACGTTTATTCTCGATGATGCCAGTAGCGCTAGGTGTGCAGAGCGTTTTCTGATGCAGCCTGGCGAAGCTGCTGACACCAGCGCGCCGCCGCTGCGGTTGTTCCTGTGTGGCACGCAGTTTCAGATAAAGGTCTGGGAGGCGCTGTTGACGATGCCGATGGGCACGCTGACGACCTACGCGGATTTGGCGCAGCGTATCGGTTATCCGAGAGGTGCCGCGAGGGCGGTCGGCACCGCCAATGGCGCGAACGCAATATCTTACCTTATTCCCTGTCACCGTGTGATTCGTAAATCCGGTTTGATCGGCGGATATCACTGGGGGCACGGCCGCAAGCTGGCGCTTATCGGCTGGGAGGCTGCGCGGGCCGAACAGCTCGCTGCAGAGTAGTAGAAGTGCGCCCGAACACTGTTCGACAGCCTAGGCGCCGCCGCCCCAAGCAATAAAGGGCGGATTCTCGAAGTTCGGTTTCCCGTAGGCGAGCGGCATGCCTTCTGCCGTTACGATTCGGCCACCGGCGGCCGTCAGCACGGCATGGCCGGCCGCCGTGTCCCACTCCATGGTACGCCCGTAGCGCGGGTAGACGTCCGCGTCGCCCGTGGCGACGGCGCAGAACTTGAGTGAGCTCCCGGCGGTCTTGTGTCCGGCGACCTTGCGCCCTTCCAGAAATCGCTTGAGTTCCGCGGGATCGCCGTGGCGCCGGCTTGCGATCGTCGTCAGCCCTTCTGCCGGCACATCGCGTACCTGGATCGGTTGCGGAGCAGCATTTCCTTGTGAACGCGTTGCGCCGGAATGGGCACTGCCAACAAAGGATTCATTGAGAGTTGGGACATGGATAGCGCCGAGTATTGGCTTGCCGCCTTCAACGAGACCGATATTCACCGTGAATTCGCCGTTGCGGCTGAGAAATTCACGCGTGCCATCCAGCGGATCTACGAGCCAGAATACGCCAGCGCTGACGTCTGGAATGCGGCCTGCGGCGGCGGCTTCCTCGGCAACCACCGGAACATCCGGGGTAATGACCCTGAGTCCTTGCGTGATTATGGCTTCAGCCGCAGTATCGGCAGCGGTCACCGGTGAACGGTCGGCCTTGGACTCAACAGCAAAATCGGTCGCGTAGATCTCAAGTATCGCCTCACTCGCGCGGCGCGCGAGGGCACTGATCTCAAGCGCCAAGGCATCGAGCTCAACCTCGCTCAAGCTCATTGCACGCTACCTCTGAGGGTTACGCGTTTCCGTTCATGTGGCGCCAGATGTTTTCGGGTGTTAGCGGCATGTCGATCGCAGAAACATTGAACTCTGAAAGCGCATCGAGGACAGCATGGACGACGACTGGCGGTGCACCGATGCTGCCGACCTCACCGACGCCCTTCATGCCCATTGGGTTGCTTGTGCAGGGTATGTCGTCGACGAAGGTCATGTCGAATTCCGGTACGTCGTCGGCGCGCGGCATGCAGTAATCCATGAAGGATCCGGACAGGAGTTGCCCGCTCTCCGGGTCGTATACGCACCCTTCGTGCACGGCTTGACCGATCCCTTGAACGATTCCGCCACTCACCTGTCCACCGGCGACGAGCGGGTTCATGACGGTTCCAATATCGTCGAATGCGACGAACTTGACGATATCGAGTGTGCCCGTATCCCGATCGACTTCAACCTCGCAGACATAACAGCCGTTGGGGAAAGTGGAAACGTCCGAGTTGAACTCGCCACTCCCCGACAGTCCGGGTTCTTCTCCATCTACGGCAAATTTTGGATCCGTTGCAGCTTCTGCGACCTGCGCAAGACCAACGCGTCGATCAGTGCCGACGACGTTGAAGGTGCCATCAGAAAACTCGATGTCGGCAACGGATGCTTCTAACACCTCGGCGGCGATCCGCTTGCCGTTCTCGATCAGCGCCAACGCTGCCCGCTCACAGGCAACGCCGCCGACCGGCATCGATTTCGAACCGCCGGTGCCGTTACCGGTTGCCACCAAGTCAGTGTCACCTTGAATGACGCTTACACGTTCGTTCTCGACGCCAAGATTGTCGGCAATGACCTGGGCAAAGCCGGTCGCTATGCCTTGACCGATCGCCTGCGTGCCGATGACGACTTTCACATCTCCTTTGTCGTCGACACTTACAACCGCCTTCTCGGCGCCGCCGCCACAGTTCTCGACGTATGATGCCATGCCGAGTCCGCGCAATTTGCCCGCTTTTTGCGCTTCTTCTCTACGGGATGCGAACCCTGCGTAGTCGGCATGGTCGAGTGCCTCTTCCATCATCCGGGGAAAATCGCCGCAGTCGTAAACGTTCACGATTGCGGTCGAATACGGCATGGCGTCCTTGGGGATGAAGTTACGTCGGCGCAGCTCCGCCGGATCGATCTTCAGCTGGCGGGCGGCAGCGTCGACCAGGCGTTCGACAAGGTAGATTGCCTCCGGCCGACCGGCGCCGCGGTAGGCGTCGACTGGAAGCGTGTGTGTAAAGGCACCGGTTACCTCGACATGGACCGCCGGAACCGTATAGACGCCGCCCAGCAGCTTTGCTCCCGCACTTGTCGGGATATACATCGCGTAGGACGAATAATAAGCTCCAAGATTGCCGATTGAGCGCACGCGAATACCGAGAAATCGCGCGTCGGCGTCGAGCGCCAGTTCCGCATGGTTGATTTGGTCGCGGCCCTGATTGTCCGATACGAACGCCTCCGTGCGCTCGCTGGTCCATTTGACCGGCCGATCAAGGTCGCGGGCGGCAAGTAAGACGAGTGGCGACTCCGGGTAGAGCATGGTCTTCATGCCAAAACTACCGCCAACGTCGGGTGTTACCACCCGTAACTCATCCTTTTCGATGCCGAGGACGTCTGATACGGCGTTTTGCGTGAAGTGAACACCCTGTGAGGGGCTGTGAAGCGTGTAGCGCTTGCCGTCCCAATGTCCGATCGCTGCCCGTGTTTCCATTGAATTGGCAACCAACCGGTTATTGATCAGTTCGACACGGACAACGTGGTCGGCCTTCTCGAATGCGGCATCCGTTGCTTCCCGATCTCCCATTTGCCATTTAAACGCAACGTTGCCCGGCGCGCCGGCCCAGACTTGAGGGGCGCCGGCTTCGGTGGCTTGCTTGGTGTCGGTGATAGACGGGAGCGGTTCGTAGTCGATGTCAACGAGCTCGGCTGCGTCCTGCGCTTGTCCAAGAGTCTCAGCCACAACGAAGGCGACCGGATTGCCAACATGTCGAACGACAGCGACAGCCAGAATGTCGCGTGTCGGCGAGAACACCTTCGATCCATCGATGTTATCGAAGGCCATGGCGAACGGCAGGGTCTTTAGTCCGGCGGCCTTGATGTCCTCAGCCGTGTAGACTGCCAAGACGCCGAGTGCGGCCTTTGCCGCCGATGTATCGACCTTGCTAAAGCGCGCGTGCGCGTATGGCGATCGCACGACAACACCATAGGCTTGGCCGTCGAGATTGAGGTCGCTGGTGTAAGCCCCGTGGCCGGTTACCAACCGTTGGTCTTCAAGGCGTGTCGCCGACTGACCTACGCCGAACTTTATCATTCTCAATACCCTCCCGCTGACCGATGGCGATGATAGGAACCAGCGGGGCGGGGTCAACTGGAATATGGGCTGGCCGGGAAGCGGACCTTAGCTCGCGTGGGCGCTGCTATTGACAATCCGCCAAACCCGCTCCGGTGTCGTCGGCATATCTATATTGTCGACGCCAAATCGTTCCAACGCGTCGACGACAGCATTGACGACAGCCGGCGGTGCGCCGATTGTCCCCGATTCCCCTGCGCCCTTGATGCCCATGGGGTTGGTCAAGCTGGGGATTCCTTCGGCAAGCGACACGTCGAGATAGGGTAAATCGTCGGCTCTCGGAACGGCATAGTCCATGAACGAGCCGCTGAGGAACTGCCCCGTGCCCTCTTCATAGACGCAATTCTCAAGAACTGCCTGGCCGGCGCCTTGAGCTACGCCGCCGTGCACTCGGCCTGCTGTCAGGAGAGGATTGATCACTGTGCCGATGTCGCTGACCACCGAATAGCGCACGATGTCAATTGCGCCCGTCTCAGGATCGATTTCGACCTCGCATAGATGGCAGCCGTTCGCGAATGACGCCACCGACGAGCCGAATTCGCCGATACCGAAGAGGCCTGTCTCGCCGCCGTCCGGTAGGTTTTGATGATCTTCAGCGGCTTCCACAATTTCGTACAATGTTTGGCTGCGGTCAGTACCGGCGACCTTGAAAAGACCGTCAGCATATTCGATGTCGGCCAGTGCAGCCTCCAATACGTGGCTTGCGATCAATCGTCCCCGTTCAATCACGGCGGCGGCCGCTCTATTGCAAGAGACGCCGCCGAGGCCCGTCGACTTGGAGCCGCCCGTACCAGCGCCAGTAGCAACAAGATCAGTGTCACCCTGGATCAACTCAATCCGATCAACTTCGATCCCTAGTCGATCCGCCGCAATCTGCGGAAAGATTGTAGCGTGGCCCTGACCACCGGACTGAGTACCTTGGATCAACGTCACATCGCCTGATGGCTCGACGCGGATACGCGTTGTCTCGGATGCTCCCTCCGCCGAATTCTCGAGATGATAAGCTATGCCGCAACCGCGCAGCTTTCCGGCCGATTCCGAGGCCGCTTTTCGGGCGGCAAATCCCTCGTAGTCGCCCTGCGCGAGTCCATCGTCGAGATTGCGGCGGAACTCACTACTATCATAGGTCAAGTCCAGGGCCGTCGTGTGTGGCATCGCCTCTGGTGCAATAAAGTTGAGGCGGCGAAACTCCGCGGGGTCCATCTCGAGTTTGCGGGCCGCGGCATCGACCAGACGCTCGATCACATAGCCTGCCTCCGGCCGGCCCGCCCCGCGATAGCCGTCAACCGGAACCGTATGGGTGAAAACCCCGGTGACACGGCTGAAAACATAAGGGATATTGTAGGCGCCGATTTGTAAGGCCACTTTTGAGCCGATCGGGATTGCCGGTCCGATCTGAGACAGATAGGCTCCGACGTTGTAAAGAGTATCGACCCGCAACGCCTGTATCCGGCCTTCGGCGTCGATGGCGAGTTCGGCGCGGTTGACTTGATCCCGGCCCTGGGTGTCGGCAAGAAAGCTCTCGCTCCGGTCTGCGGTCCATTTGACTGGCCGGCCCAGCGCGCGGGCTGCGAACAGGACGAGCGGCAGTTCGGGGTTAAGCTTGTTCTTCATGCCGAAGCTGCCACCGACGTCCGGCGTTACGATCCGAAACGCCTCTTCCGGCAGATCGAAGATATGGTTCGCGAGCTGTCGGCGCATGATGTGCACGCCTTGCGTCGGCGCGTGGAGTGTGTAGCGCGTACCGTCCCAATCTCCGACCAATGCGCGGGGTTCGATCGCGGCTACGACGACCCGGTTGTTGACGAGCTCTAATTTCACGACGTGTGCTACATTCGCGAATGCAGCGTCAGTCGCCTCGCGGTTGCCGGTTTCCCAAATGTAACAGGTGTTCTTCGGGGCTTCCGGCCAGACCTGTGGTGCATCCGCGTCCCTCGCACCTTTGGTATCGACGACCGCCGGAAGCGGCTCGTAGTCTATTTCAATAAGCTCCGCTGCATCTTTGGCCTGCGACAGCATCTCCGCGACCACAAACGCGACCGCGTTGCCGACATGGCGCACGTATCCCTCAGCGAGGATTGGTCGTTTGGGGGTCACCATCGGTGAACCATCGCGCTGAGTTACAGGGTACAGGCAGGGAAGCGATCCCAACCCCGCCGCCGTGATCTCATCGGCCGTAAACACGGCAAGGACTCCCTCTGCGGCCTGGGCCGCGCTCGTGTCGATAGCTGCGATGCGCGCATTGGCGTGCGGGGAGCGTAGGACGTAGGAGTAGACTTGGCCTGGAAGGTTGAAGTCGTCGGTAAAGGCACTACGCCCCGTCAGAAAACGTAGGTCCTCCTTGCGTCGTAGGGGTTGGCCGATGCCGGACTCTGTCATGTTGACCTGTTTTTCAGACAGACCGCAGGAGCCGCGAATTTGGGCTTGGGCTGGACACCGTCAACAGGCACAGCACGCGTCAGACACTAGTCGGCGGAGCCGCCGCCGTTAACAATCTGCCAAACCCGTTCCGGCGTCGTTGGCATATCTATGTTGTCTATGCCAAATTTTGCCAATGCGTTGACGACTGCCGGTGGCGCACCAACTGTCCCGGATTCTCCGGCACCTTTAATCCCCATGGGATTGGTCTGGCTTGGAATGTCATCGGGCAAGGATATGTCGATGAAGGGCAGATTGTCGGCTCGAGGCACGGCGTAGTCCATGAACGAGCCGCTGAGGAACTGTCCTGTACCCTCTTCATAGACGCAATGTTCGAGTAACGCTTGACCGGCGCCCTGAGCAACGCCTCCATGAACCTGGCCCGCGGTCAGGAGAGGGTTGATCACCGTACCGAAGTCGCTGACCACCGAGTAGCGCACGATGTCGATCGTTCCTGTTCCCGGGTCGATTTCGACCTCGCAGAGATGGCAGCCGTTGGCAAACGACGCCACGTTGGACCCGAATTCGCCGCTACCGAAGAGGCCCGTCTCTGTTTCATCAGGCAGGTTTTTTGGATTCTGAGCAGCCTCGGCAATCTCGAACAAGGTGCGGCTGCGGTCGGTGCCAGCAACCGTAAACAGTCCATTCGCAAATTCGATATCGGCTGGCGCAGCCTCCAGGACATGGCTGGCAATCACACGTCCTCGTTCGATCACGGCAACTGCCGCCCGATCACAGGAAACGCCACCAACGCCCGTAGACTTTGAGCCGCCGGTGCCAGCGCCCGTGGCGACCAGGTCTGTGTCGCCTTGGATCAGCTCAATACGGTCGACTTCGATTCCCAACCGGTCGGCGGCAATCTGCGGAAAGATCGTCGCATGACCCTGGCCGCCGGACTGTGTGCCTTGGATCATCGTCACATCACCCGATGGCTCGACGCGGATATGAGTTGTTTCAGCGCCGCCCATCGACGAATTTTCCAGATGATAGGCCATGCCGCAGCCGCGCAGCATCCCGGCCGCTTCCGACGCTGACCGGCGTTTCTCAAAGCCCTCATATTCACCCAGTGCCAGCCCTTCGTCGAGGTTGCGGCGGAACTCTCCGCTGTCATACGTCAGGTCGAGGGCCGTTGTGTGTGGCATTGCTTCAGGTACAACGAAATTTAGGCGGCGGAACTCGGCCGGATCCATCTTGAACTTTCGGGCGGCGGCGTCGACCAGCCGTTCGATCACATAGCCCGCTTCCGGCCGGCCAGCTCCCCGATAGGCGTCAACCGGAACCGTATTGGTGAAGACCCCGGTTACGCGGCCAAAGACATGGGGAATATTGTAGGCGCCGATCTGCAGCGCCACCTTCGTCCCTGTCGCTATGCCGGGGCCGAATTGGGAGAGATAGGCGCCGACGTTATAGCGGGTGTCGACACGCAACGCCTGTATCCGACCTTCGGCATCAAGGGCCAACTCCGCATGGTTGACCTGATCGCGGCCTTGCGTGTCGGCGAGAAAGCTCTCACTCCGATCCGCGGTCCACTTCACGGGCCGTCCTAGCTCGCGGGCGGTGAACAAGACGAGCGGCAGCTCTGGGTAGAGCCGGTTCTTCATGCCGAAACTACCGCCGACGTCCGGTGTCACGATCCGGAATGTCTCTTCCGGCAAGTTGAAGATATGGTTTGCGAGTTGGCGACGCATGCCGTGCACGCCTTGTGTGGGTGCGTACAGTGTGTAACGCGTGCCGTCCCACTGTCCCAGCAGCGCACGCGGCTCTATGGCAGCGACGACGACACGGTTGTTGATGAGCTCGAGTTCTGCAACATTTGTGGCGTTGGCGAATGCAGCGTCGGTTGCCTCGCGGTCGCCGGTTTCCCAGATGTAGCAGGTGTTGTTCTCGGCTTGCGGCCAGACCTGCGGTGCGCCGGCACTGCTGGCGCCTTTCGTGTCAACGACAGCCGGAAGCGGCTCATAATCGACTTCGATCAGCTCGGCGGCATCTTTAGCCTGTGACAGTTTGGTTGCGACCACAAATGCGACGGCATTGCCGACGTGGCGCACAAATCCGTCGGCGAGGATGGGTCGTACGGGCGATATCATCGGCGAACCGTCGCGTTGGGTTACTGGAAATAGACACGGGAGGGTTCCCAATCCTGCCGACTTGATATCGGCGGCTGTTAGGACGGCAAGAACGCCGTCTGCGGCCTTGGCGGAGCTTGTGTCGATATCGGCGATGCGCGCGTGGGCGTGTGGCGAGCGTAGGACGTAGGCGTAAGTCTGGTCGGGGAGACTAAAGTCGTCGGTGAAGGCGCCGCGCCCCGTCAGCAGCCGCGAATCCTCCCGACGTCGAACGGGCTGGCCAATACCGGAATCTGTCATGCGGGATTGCGCTCTCGGATGCATACTGCTGCCGCGATCATAAGGGTGCGGAGGAATCGGTCAACGATCGCGGCACTCATACGCGTCAGACGGCGTCGGCATCTTCCTTGACGTTGACCGATGTCGTAGCGGCGCTGCGCGGATAAACCGAGAGTGCTGAGAAACGCCAAGCCCTTAATGTAGAGGACCAATATTCGCTGTCCCATCCCGCCTTGAGCTTGAGTTCGCGCAGAAATTCGGCGGGGTCTGACAAATTCTTCCACACCTGCGGCAGAAATACTGCCCGCTTTCCCTGATCGGCGATAATGAGACCGTCGTGTCGGGGAACGAGTTGGTTCAGCAAGTCGGCTTCGTCCGAAAAGGACAACTCCGCCTCCCGGCCCAAAAGGGTGAGCGAAAGGCTGATCTGATCTCGCTCCTTAGGTGTCAGCGACGGGAATCGCGGGTCTCGGAACGCGGCGGCATAGCCGTTGGCTGTTGCGTCAGCTATCAGAGGCCGACAGGGGGACACCGTGCCGACGCATCCACGCAGGCGGTTACGGCGCGTCAGCGTTACAAAGGTTGCACGGTTTTGCCTGAGCGCGGCGGGCAGCTTGCCCAGTGAGACCTTCGGCGCGCGTCCGTGTTCGAGCCCGAACTCAATGGCGTGTGCCGCGGCCCGCAGCAATGCTGCGCCGTGGCAGCTCAACAGGTCCCGATCGTTGTTGATTGGTTGATCAGCCAAGGATCCAGGATCCATAACCGACGACCCGGTCACGCGGACCTGCGGTATCGCCGGAATTGCGTAGGTCGAGACGTTCGATCCTCAGTTCTCGCTCGCCAGCCAGCTGCAGCAGCCCACCCACGGGGAATCGGCCACAGGCGCCGCCTTGTGAAATCGCTTCCGGCCGCAGCGCCTCGATGGCATCGGCAGTCTGTTGATCGAGATGCCGCGCCTGTTCGTAGCTTTGATAGTGGCTGAGGTCTGTTGAAATGACGATTAGCGTCTCATCACCGCCCCACAAACGCCTTAGCACCTCTGCAACGGCCTCGTGACCGATCGAACCGACGACAAGTGGCACCAAGGAAAAATCGCCTAGAACTTCGATGAGGAATGGGAGGTGGACCTCAAGCGCGTGCTCCTCTGCATGTGCCTCGTCGTTGATCTCGACCTGGGCCAGTTCGAGAATGGCATCTATGGCGCTGCGGTCCAGCGGCACTTCGCCATTTGGCGTGGCGAAGGCGTCGACACTCGGCGCGGCAATCGTGCTTAGAGGAACCCGATGGTTGGGGCCGAGCAATATGACTCGACGAATGCGTTCGGCGACGTCACGAAGCGCATCGTATGCCGGCGCGGCAACGGGTGCTGAGTACACGTAGCCCGCGTGCGGCACTATGATCGCCTTGGGAAGCCAAGTCCGGGCTGGCGCCTTGCTTACTGCTTCGGACAGGTAGTTCACGACGGCAGCATGCAGTTCGCCAGGATTATCTGGGTAGAACCGGCCGGCCACGGCTGCTTGGCGGATTGATGACATCGCTTGTGTGCCTCGCCATTTTTAGGTTCAAATGATACCGAACCGCCACATCCAGGCGCAACCGGTCACGCTCGGCCATTTCTTTCTTGGACGGCGCACTCGAACCTGTTGGATACTCTCCTATATATAGGATGCAGGATGGAATGACCCAAGTATCCGAAAACAATGGAATTGAAGGCGTCCCAGCGCGCTATTGGCATTGGCTGGAGGACGGCCGTGTGCAATGCGATCTCTGCCCGCGATTCTGCAAGCTGCATGAAGGACAGCGTGGACTTTGTTTCGTGCGCGGGAGGACGGGCGACCAAATGGTTCTCACGACCTATGGCCGATCCAGCGGCTTCTGCATCGATCCGATCGAGAAGAAACCACTCAATCACTTCTTACCGGGCACGCCAGTCATGTCGTTTGGCACCGCCGGCTGCAACCTCACCTGCAAGTTCTGCCAGAACTGGGATATCTCTAAGAGCCGATCCAAGAACTTGCCGCTCATCGACAAGGGGTTGGCGGTGTCAAACGCCTGAGCATGATGCGGATCATGGCGAGACGGACGAAGGCGACAACGGTTCTGGCATATCGCTCGAAGTCGCGGGCGAGGCGCCGGTTGCGGCTGATCCAGGCGAACGTTCGCTCCACGATCCAGCGTTTCGGCAGGGCCACGAAGCGGTGCGCGTCGGTGCGCTTAACGATTTCCAGCTTCCAGCAGCCGGTCGTGGCGACGGTCGCCGCCATCCTCGGCCCCTGGTAGCCGCCGTCGGCGAAGATGGTCTCGATGAAGGGGAACGAACGGCGCGCGGTTCGAAGCAGCTCGCGGGCGCCGTCGCGATCCTGCACGTCGGCGGGATGGACGATGACGCTCAACAATAGGCCGAGTGTATCGACGAGGATGTGGCGCTTGCGCCCCGTGACCTTCTTGCCCGCATCGAAGCCCTGCGGGTCGAGCGAAGCCCCCCTTTTTGCGCTCCCTTGGCGCTCTGGCTGTCGATCACCGCCGCCGATGGGCTCGCCTCGCGCCCTTCCCGGTCGCGTACCGCCACATAGAGCGCGTGGTGGATGCGCTCGAGCGTGCCGTCCCAGTCCCACAGCATGAAGTAGTGATGTGCCGTCGACTTCGGCGGCAGGTCTTTGGGCAGCGCCGACCACTGGCAGCCCGTCCAAAGAACATAGAAGATCCCGTTGAGCACCTCGCGGACGTTCACGTCGCGCGGCCGACCGCCGCGCCGGCGGGATCATTGGCTCGATCAGCGCCCACTCCGCATCCGTCGGATCGCTCGGGTAACGCAAGCCGCGCCGTGCGGCGGCTTGCCGGTGTTCAGGCGTCCACATCGCGCACCCCTCCAGAATGTTTCGGGTGCCCGACAATGAATCACAAACGACTCATCCGATTCAACAACTTCCTGGATCGGCTCTAAGTCCCGCGAGATCGACACGCTTGCCGATGCTGCGTCACCGGAGTTGCTGGCTGAAGCGGCGCTCAAAACCGGTTGCCGCTCGGTTGCCTACACATATAACGACCCCGTAATTTTCCTCGAATACGCGGTTGACGTAGCAGACGCATGCCGTGAACGCGGGGTCAAGAATGTGGCTGTATCTGCGGGCTACATATGTCCGGAACCGCGCGTCGAGTTTTACGACCACATGGATGCGGTCGACGTCGACCTTAAGGCTTTTACCGAGGAATTCTATATGCGTCTGTGCTCATCCTCGCTGGCGCCGGTATTGGATACTCTCAAGTATCTGAGGCATGAAACCGAAGTCTGGGTTGAATTGACGACGCTGTTGATTCCAGATGAGAACGATTCGGAATCCGAGATCGAAGAAATGACGCAGTGGGTGATGGAGGAACTTGGTCCCAACGTGCCGATGCATTTCACCGCC
>CBDCIT010000047.1:0-220942 GCA_965217615.1 Alphaproteobacteria bacterium | reverse complement strand
AATTGCGTTAAGGCGTCGCTTGCCGATTGCCCCCTGATTAACTGTGCGACCAAGTTCAGCTTCTGCGGACTCGTACGGATGTACTTGGCGAAAGCCATTGCTTCGGAATTGCCAAGGACGCGCTCACGTTTTGCTTTGCTCATCTCCTATGCCCTCCGCGCCCGCCGATCGGAGGAATGCCCGTAGAAGGTCCGTGTCGGCGAAAACTCCCCAAACTTATGGCCGATCATATTTTCGGTGACCAACACGGGGATGAACTTTTGGCCGTTATAGACGCCAAATGTCAGGCCAACGAATTGCGGCAGCACCGTGGAACGCCGCGACCAAATTCTGATGACATCGTTGCGCCCGCTTGCTCTTGCGGCCTCCGCCTTCTTAAGCAGATAGCCGTCGACAAATGGACCCTTCCAGACTGAACGCGCCAAGTCTCTCCTCCCCTACCGCTTCGCGTGCCGACGGCGGATGATCAGGGCATTCGAGCGCTTCTTACTGCGCGTCCGCTTGCCCTTGGTCGGCTTGCCCCAAGGTGTCACTGGATGACGACCGCCTGAAGTTCGCCCTTCGCCGCCGCCGTGTGGGTGATCGACAGGATTCATGGCGACGCCACGTACCGTCGGACGCTTGCCGAGCCAACGATTCCGTCCGGCCTTGGCGATCTTGATATTCGATTGATCAGAATTCGAAACGGCGCCAATCGTCGCCATACATTCACTCCGCACCATCCGCAGCTCCCCTGACCCGAGCTTAAGCTGCGCATAGCCAGAATCGCGACCAACGAGTTGTACATAAGTGCCAGCCGACCGCGCGATTTGTCCGCCCTTCTCCGGCTTCATCTCAACGTTGTGGACAATCGTACCGAGCGGCATGTTCGCCAATGGCATGGCGTTGCCGGGCTTGATGTCGACACGTTCGCCCGACACGACCGTGTCGCCCGCCTTAAGTCGCTGGGGTGCCAAAATGTAGGCAAGTTCGCCATCGGCATAGCTCAGCAGAGCGATAAAGGCCGTCCGGTTCGGATCGTATTCCAGCCGCTCGACTGTCGCTGGAATATCGAACTTCCGGCGCTTGAAATCGATAATGCGGTATCGGCGTTTGTGTCCACCGCCGCGCTTGAACGCAGTCGTATGGCCGTGATTGTTGCGGCCGCCCTTTTGTGACAGACCGCGGGTCAGGCTCTTCACCGGCTTACCCTTGTAGAGCTCAGAACGGTCGACCAAGACCAACCCGCGCATCGACGAAGTAACCGGTTTGTATTGCTTGAGTGCCATCTGTCTATAGCCCCGTGGTCACGTCGATTGAGTGGCCTTCTTCGAGGCACACGACAGCCTTCTTGTAGTCGCTCCTCCTGCCGACGCGGCCACGCACGCGCTTAACTTTTCCGTTCTGGCGAATTGTATTGACCGCCTTGACCTTAACCTCGAACAAGCCCTCCACGGCCGCCTTGATCTCAGGTTTTGACGCGGTTAACGGCACGCGAAACGTCACTTGATTATGCTCCGAACCGAGCGTCGACTTCTCCGTGATCACAGGTGAGAGCAACACCCCATACATGTCCTCGGGGCTCATCTTGGGCTTTTGAAAGTGTTTCCAGCTCATTTTAGCCGCGCTTCCAGCGCCGCCGCCGCGCCCTTCGTGAGGACCAGCGTATCGCGCCGAAGTATGTCATAGACGTTGGTTCCGACCGCCGGCAGCAAGTCGATACTGGGAAGGTTGGAAGCGGCACGCACGAAATTGTCATCGAGCTCCGCGTCGGCGACGATCAAGGCGCTCGTCCAACCGAGCTTGTCCAACTTCGCCGCCAGGTCCTTGGTCTTCAGTTTTGCGATCTTGGCATCTTCCAGGATCACAAGTTTGCCGTCTGCCTGCTTTGCCGAAAGAGCGGTTTTCAATGCTAGTACGCGAACCTGTTTGGGCAATTTTTGCGCGTGGCTACGAACAACAGGGCCGAATACGGTGCCGCCACCGCGCATCTGTGGTGCCCGCGAGGACCCCTGTCGTGCCCGGCCGGTGCCCTTTTGTCGAAATGGTTTTCGCGTCGAGCCCTGAACTTCGCCCATGGTCTTCGTCTTGTGGGTTCCAGCGCGGCGTTTCGCCAATTGGTAGTTAACCATGCGCTGCAAAATATCGTTGCGAACGGGAACCGCAAAAATATCGTCAGCAAGTGTGACTTCGCCAGCCGCCTTGTTGTCGAGGGTGATGACCTTACACTTCATTTGGCTTCCTCCTTCGCCTGCTCTCCAGCGTCCCCAGTCTTTTCCTCCGTTACTTCTGGTGCTTCCGCTGTTTCCTCGGCGGCGGCTTTACCTTCATCGGCCTCGCTGTCATCGCTCGCTTCTGTCTGATCCGCAGCAGAGTCATCGCTCGCGGGCGTCATCGCACCTGCTAAACCGGCTGGATGCGGTACATTCTCCGGCAGCGGCACCCGGACGGCGTCCTTGAGCAGCAACCAACCGCCTTTGGCACCGGGAACCGCCCCCTTCACAAAAATCAGGCCGCGGATACCGTCGGTCGACACAACCTCCAAACTCTGCACTGTCGTTCGATGGTCGCCCAAATGTCCGGCCATCTTCTTTCCCTTGAAAACTTTGCCGGGGTCCTGGCTTTGGCCTGTCGAACCGTGACTGCGATGTGAGACGGAGACGCCATGACTGGCGCGCAATCCAGAAAAATTATGTCGCTTCATCGCGCCGGCAAATCCCTTGCCAATGCTGGTGCCGATGGCGTCAACAAATTGACCTGCAACGAAATGGTCAGCGGAAAGTTGTGCGCCGACGTCGAGCATGGCGTCCTCGCTCACGCGGAACTCGGCAAGTTTGCGCTTTGGCTCGACCTTCGCCTTGGCAAAATGACCGCGCATCGCCTTGGACGTTCGGCTCGGTTTGGCCGCCGCCACCCCCAACTGCACAGCGTCGTAGCCGTTCTGCTCGGCGGTTCTGACAGCGACAACCTGACAATCTTCAACCTTCAGAACAGTCACGGGAACGTGCTCGCCGGCCGCGTTGAAAACACGGGTCATGCCAAGTTTTTGTGCAATCAGGCCAGTACGCACGCTGGTTATCCTTTCCGAACGCCTAGAGCTTTATCTCGACATCAACGCCGGCGGCCAAATCGAGCTTCATCAGCGCGTCTACTGTTTGCGGTGTCGGATCGACAATGTCGAGCACCCTCTTGTGAGTTCGGATCTCGAACTGCTCGCGACTCTTCTTGTCGATATGAGGCGAGCGCAAAACCGTGAACTTCTCGATCCGCGTCGGCAAGGGTATTGGGCCGCGAACCTGTGCTCCGGTTCGCCGCGCCGTATTTACGATCTCACCGGTCGATTGATCGAGAACACGATGATCGAACGCCTTGAGACGTATTCGAATATTTTGGCTATCCATTTTGCGTTCCCAATTCCCCGTTCGTAGCTCTTGCTTTAGGCCCGGGCCGTCTTATTCGACGATGCTTGTGACGACGCCGGCGCCGACGGTTCGGCCGCCCTCGCGGATGGCAAAGCGCAACCCTTCGTCCATCGCGATCGGTGCGATCAACTCGATCTCCATCGCGATGTTGTCCCCCGGCATCACCATCTCCGTCCCATCCGGCAACTTCACCGACCCCGTCACGTCCGTCGTGCGAAAATAAAACTGCGGACGATAGTTCGAGAAAAACGGCGTGTGCCGCCCACCCTCGTCCTTCGTCAGGATGTAGCACTCGCACTTGAAACGCGTGTGCGGCGTGATCGAGCCCGGTTGCGACAACACCTGACCCCGCTCAACATCCTCGCGCCCAACACCCCGCAACAGACAGCCAACATTGTCGCCGGCCTCGCCTGAGTCCAATAGCTTGCGGAACATCTCAACGCCCGTGCACACCGTCTTAGAGGTCTCCTTGATGCCGACAATCTCAATCTCGTCGCCAACCTTAACCACGCCGCGCTCAATCCGGCCCGTCACAACCGTGCCGCGGCCCGAGATCGAGAACACATCCTCGATCGGCATCAGAAACGGCAAGTCCTTCGCACGATCCGGCTGCGGGATGTAGCTGTCAACCGCCTCCATCAGCGCCAAAATCGAGGGCTCCGCCGTCTCCCCCTCAACGCCATCAAGGGCGGCAAGCGCCGAGCCCTTGACGATCGGGATGTCGTCGCCGGGAAACTCGTAACTCGACAAAAGCTCCCGAACCTCCAGCTCAACAAGCTCCAAAAGTTCCTCGTCATCAACCTGATCGACCTTGTTCAGATAGACAACAATCGCTGGAACACCAACCTGGCGCGCCAGCAAAATATGCTCGCGCGTCTGCGGCATCGGACCGTCGGCCGCCGAGACAACCAGGATCGCCCCGTCCATCTGGGCCGCGCCCGTGATCATGTTCTTGATGTAATCCGCATGACCAGGGCAATCCACGTGTGCGTAATGGCGGTTCGTGGTCTCGTACTCGACATGCGCCGTATTGATCGTGATCCCACGCGCCTTCTCCTCCGGCGCCTTGTCGATGTCGTCGTAGGCCGTGAACTCAGCACCGCCAGACGCCGACAACACGCGCGTGATCGCCGCCGTCAGCGTCGTCTTGCCATGGTCAACATGACCAATCGTACCAATGTTGCAATGCGGCTTCGTTCGCTCAAACTTCTGCTTCGCCATGACAGCGGTCTCCCTTAACCTTCCGTCCAAGTCACGCCAACTTGGCACGCACCTCGTCGGCCACGGCCTGTGGCACTTGCTCATAGTGGTCGAATTGCATCGTAAACTGCGCCCGGCCCTGGCTGATCGAGCGCAACGTGTTGATATATCCAAACATATTGGCGAGAGGCACGACGGCGGTCACGACGCGGGCGTTGCCCCTCTGATCCATGCTCCGCACGTTGCCACGCCGGCTATTCAAATCGCCGATAACATCACCCATATATTCCTCCGGTGTCACCACCTCGACATCCATCACCGGCTCCAGCAATAACGGTTTCGCCTTCTGCATCGCTTCGCGAAAGGCTGCCCGCGCTGCGATCTCAAAGGCAAGCACCGAGGAATCCACGTCGTGCGAAGCGCCATCGATCAGCACTGCCTTGAAATCTATGACAGGGAAGCCCGCCAGCACGCCGGACTCGCGCGCCGCAGCCAAGCCTTTGACGACACCGGGCTGAAATTCCTTCGGCACCGATCCGCCGACGACCTTGCTCTCGAACAGATACCCGGATCCTGGTGCACCTGGCTCGAATACTATCTTCACTCGCGCGAATTGGCCTGAACCGCCCGTCTGCTTGCGGTGCGTATAGTCGACCTCCGAAACTCTTCCGATCGATTCCCGGTAGGCCACCTGCGGCGCGCCAACATTTGCGTCGACCTTGAATTCGCGCTTCATGCGATCAACGATGATCTCAAGATGCAGCTCGCCCATTCCCTTGATGATGGTCTGACCGCTCTCTAAATCACTGGTCACGCGAAAACTCGGATCCTCGGCAGCAAGTCGCTGCAAGGCATTGCCCATCTTTTCCTGATCGACTTTTGTCTTCGGTTCGACTGCGATTTCGATGACAGGATCGGGAAACTCTATGCGCTCGAGGATGATCGGCTTGTCGACCGCGCAGAGCGTGTCACCTGTCACCGTATGCTTGAGGCCAGCCAGGGCGACGATGTCACCAGCGTGCGCCTGCTTTACATCCTCGCGATGGTTGGCGTGCATCATCAGCATGCGGCCGATGCGCTCACGTTTTGATTTTAGCGGATTCAAGACAGATGCACTCGATTCCAGCACGCCCGAGTAAATGCGCACAAATGTCAGCGAGCCAACGAACGGATCATTCATGATCTTGAATGCAAGCGCCGAAACCGGCTCCGCATCCAGCGGCGCACGCTCATCGGGCGTTGTGCCATCGGTTCCGACGCCGCTGACATTGCCAACTTCGGTTGGCGACGGCAAATAATCCACCACCGCGTCAAGCAACGGTTGCACGCCCTTATTCTTAAATGCGCTACCTGCGAGAACGGGAACGAATGTGCCAGAGACAACGCCGCTGCGAACACATGCCTTGAGCGTCGCTGTGTCCGGCTCGTTGCCATCCAAATAGGCTTCCATCGCGGCTTCGTCCCGGTCGATTACAGCCTCGATCAGCGTCTCGCGATTTTTGGCCGCTTCTTCAGCCATGGCGTCCGGAATTTCTTCGTACACAAACTCCGCGCCCAGCGTCTCCTCTTTCCAACGAATTGCGCGTTGCTCGACGAGATCGATGACCCCGACGAACTCCGCCTCGCTGCCCAAAGGAAGCTGCAAAACAAGAGGGACCGCACCTAATCGGTCCCTCATCATATCTACGCAGCGGAAAAAATCGGCGCCAACTCGATCCATTTTGTTAACAAAACAAATTCGCGGCACGCCGTACTTGTCGGCCTGCCGCCAAACGGTTTCCGACTGCGGCTCCACGCCGGCGACGCTGTCGAACACCGCCACCGCGCCGTCGAGCACGCGCAGCGATCTCTCGACTTCAATAGTGAAATCTACATGACCCGGCGTGTCGATGATGTTGATCCGATGATCGTTCCAGGCGCAAATGGTCGCGGCAGACGTGATGGTAATTCCGCGTTCCTGCTCTTGCTCCATCCAATCCATGGTTGCCGTGCCATCATGGACTTCGCCGATCTTGTGCGACCGCCCCGTGTAATAAAGAACGCGTTCGGTCGTCGTCGTCTTACCGGCGTCGATATGCGCCATGATCCCGATATTTCGGTAGCGCTCAATCTGAGTATCGCGGGTCATGATCTTAGCTTCTGCTCGAACCTTACCTTACCAGCGGTAGTGCGAGAACGCGCGATTGGCCTCTGCCATCCGGTGCGTATCTTCGCGTTTTTTGACAGCACCGCCGCGGCCGTTGGCCGCATCCATCAACTCGCCGGAAAGTCGCTCGGTCATCGTGTTCTCCGAGCGATCACGCGCCATACTGATGATCCAGCGAAACGCCAACGCCAAAGCGCGAACCGGCCGGACTTCGATCGGCACCTGATAGGTTGCGCCGCCGACCCGCCGCGAGCGAACCTCGATGTGCGGGCGAACGTTTTCGACCGCTTCGTGAAAAAGCTTTACCGGATCACTGCTTGCACGTTTCTCAATCAAGTCAAAGGCGCCGTAGACGATTCCTTCAGCAACCGATTTTTTGCCATCGAGCATTATGTTGTTCATGAACTTGCTCACAGCCAAGTCACCGTACTTAGCGTCCGGCAAGATGTCCCTTTTTTCCGCTCTGCGGCGTCGCGACATATCGAACTTCCTTACTTCGGCCGCTTTGCGCCATACTTGGAGCGACGTTGCCTTCGCTCACTGACGCCCTGGGTATCCAGAATGCCACGTATGGTGTGGTAGCGAACGCCCGGCAGGTCCTTAACGCGGCCGCCGCGGATCATCACCACCGAATGCTCCTGAAGGTTGTGGCCCTCGCCGGGAATGTAGCTGATCACTTCAAAGCCATTTGTCAGGCGGACGCGGGCGACTTTGCGCAATGCGGAATTCGGTTTCTTCGGCGTCGTGGTGTATACGCGCGTGCACACGCCGCGTTTTTGCGGACAGGACTCAAGCGCGGGCGCCTTGTTGCGCGTTCGCGGCAACTGACGTGGCTTGCGTACCAACTGGTTGATCGTCGGCATCCTATTTCCTCGTACTCAGTTCCGCCTGACCTGCCATCCGCCGGGGCAACGCGCCCAAATTCTACCCTGGGCATAGGCAATGCAAACGAAACCAACAGCGAAGCAATCGATTTGCTCCGCTGCGGTTTCACTACAACGGCAGCCGGATCACCCAGCTTATGTTCGTTTCTCAATTTTTCGGGGCGCTGCGTCTAGGCTGAAGCCCATTCGGCTGTCCACGACAGCGCCTACGGCCAGCCCCCAAAAGAGTGTGCGCATACTAGTGATGCGCGCAGGTCACCGTCAAGCAAAAGATCACTATTTTCCAAGGGTTATCCGGCCGTACTCCCTATCCAGAAGAGCCGCCGATCAAGGGAGCTCAAAGCTCGTGATCCGCGGAAAAGCTTTTGGGCGTATCGGCCGGTTAAGCGACCTCGGATTGCCCCTCATCAACCGCCTGCTTATCCTCGTCAGCCGCATCATCATCGCCGGCCAATGCTTGCTCCGCTTGCGCTTGCAGCGCGGTCATCTCGCGATCACGCTCACCTGCGACCAGTTTCATGTTGTTCATCACCGCGCCGGTCCCCGCCGGAATCAGACGTCCGACGATGACATTCTCTTTCAAACCTTCCAGCGTATCGACCTTGCCGTTGACGGCGGCCTCGGTCAGTACGCGCGTCGTTTCCTGGAACGATGCCGCGGAGATAAACGACTTGGTTTGCAGCGACGCCTTGGTGATGCCCTGAAGCACCGGCTTTGCCGTGGCCGGTTTGCCTCTCTCGGCCACGGTCTTTTCGTTGACCCGGTCGAACTCATCACGATCGATCTGTTCACCGGTCAGCAAAATCGTATCGCCCGGATCGACGATGTCGACTTTCTGCAGCATCTGGCGAACGATCACTTCGATGTGTTTGTCGTTGATCTTCACGCCCTGGAGCCGATAGACATCTTGGACCTCCTTCACTAAATAGGCCGCCAGCGCCTCAACTCCCAACACTTCAAGGATATCGTGCGGCACCGGATTACCGTCCATCAACAAATCACCACGCTGCACATAGTCGCCCTCTTGAACACTGATGTGCTTGCCCTTTGGAATCAGACACTCGGCCAGCTCTTCGCCCTTTGCATCTGGAACGACAATCACGCGGCGCTTGGTCTTGTAGTCCTTGCCAAATTCGACGCGACCGTCGATTTCGCTCATGATCGCGAAATCCTTCGGACGACGCGCCTCAAAGAGCTCGGCGACGCGCGGGAGACCGCCGGTAATATCACGGGTTTTCGAAGACTCTCGAGGAATTCGGGCGAGAACGTCCCCTGCCTTGACCTGCGCACCGTTCTCCACCGAAAGAATTGCGTCAACTGACATGTAGTACCGCGCCTCTATGCCGTTCGCCAGCTTAACTACCTGTCCGCGTTTGTTGCGGAGCGTAATACGCGGGCGTAGTTCCGCACCACGAGGCTGTTGTTTCCAGTCAACCACAACCTTGCTGGCGATACCGGTCGCTTCATCAACCGTCTCACGCATGGAAATGCCTTCGGTCAGATCAACGTAGTTGGCGATCCCCTCCTTCTCGGTAATGATCGGAATCGTATAGGGATCCCACTCCGCGAGTTTTTCTCCCTTTTCAACTGTAGCGCCTTCATCGGCCACCAGCTTTGCCCCGTAGGGCAGGCGATGGCGAGCCCGCTCACGTCCTGCCTCGTCTTTCAGTACGAGTTCGGTATTGCGGACCATTACGACCGGCGTGCCCGACGTATCGATGACGACATTCCGGTTCTCAATGGACAAGGTGCCGTCAACGCTCGACTCGACCGAAGACTGCTCCGCACCACGTTGCGCCGCACCGCCGATATGGAACGTTCGCATGGTCAGCTGAGTACCGGGTTCACCAATCGACTGTGCGGCAATAACACCGATCGCTTCACCAATATTTACCGCCGTGCCTCGGGCGAGATCGCGGCCATAACAGCGACCGCATACGCCGCCCTTGGTCTCGCATGTCAGGACCGAGCGCATGCGCGCCGCATCGACGCCCGCTCGCTCGATCTCCTCAACCATCGCCTCGTCGACCAGCTTTCGTGCCTTGACGATAAGCTCGCCGGACAGCGGATCGACTACGTCCTCGGCCGCAAATCGGCCGAGAATTCGCTCAGACAACGGCTCGATCACTTCGCCACCTTCAATGACCGTCCGCATCGTCAGACCATTCTTCGTGCCGCAATCCTCTTCGACGATGACGCAGTCCTGTGCCACGTCAACGAGCCGACGTGTGAGATAGCCAGAGTTGGCGGTCTTCAGCGCTGTATCTGCGAGACCCTTGCGCGCGCCATGCGTCGAGTTGAAATACTCGAGCACCGTCAAGCCTTCCTTAAAGTTTGAGATGATCGGCGTCTCGATGATCTCGCCGGACGGTTTGGCCATCAGTCCGCGCATTCCGGCAAGCTGCTTGATCTGCGCGGCTGACCCGCGGGCGCCGGACTGTGCCATCATATGGACCGAGTTGACATACTCCGCGCCCTTACTTCCCATGGCGTTCATCATCTCGTCGGCGACCGTATCGGTACAATCAGACCAAACGTCGATGACCTTGTTGTATTTTTCGCCCTGCGTGATCAAGCCGTCGAGATACTGCTGCTCAAACTCCTTGACCTTCTGCTGCGCGCTATGGATCGAGCCTTCCTTCTCGGTCGGCACCAGCAAATCATCCA
Organism: Alphaproteobacteria bacterium; assembly: GCA_965217615.1. Taxonomy (GTDB): domain Bacteria; phylum Pseudomonadota; class Alphaproteobacteria; order UBA8366; family CAVOAK01; genus CAVOAK01. The sequence goes on along the minus strand of CBDCIT010000047.1, from coordinate 210,644 downwards.
TGCCGAACGAGAGGCCGGCCGAACACGCGCGCTGGAAACCCGTCATCATCAAACGGTCAGCAAAGATAACGGTCTCTTTCTGACCACAATGCCGGTACACCGTCTCGATGAGCAGAGAGACCTCCTTCTTCGTGAGGAGCTGGTTGACCATTTCAAATGCGACCCTCGGATGCCGCGGCAGCAGCTCCGACAACAACAGGCGCCCTGGCGTAGTTTCCACACGGGCAACTGTGGGTTTGCCGTCTTCATCGACGCCGCAGTAGCGCGCGGAAATTTTCGCATGCAAGTCGACGATCTTGTCGTCGAGCGCTTTTTCGAGCTCGCCGATGTTGGCGAAGGCCATGCCTTCACCCTTCGCTCCCTCGCGTTCCAAGGTCATGTAGTAGAGGCCGAGGACGATGTCCTGGCTCGGAACGATGATCGGCTTACCGTTGGCCGGTGATAAGATATTGTTGGTCGACATCATCAGCACGCGCGCTTCCAGCTGTGCCTCAAGCGAAAGCGGCACGTGAACGGCCATTTGATCACCGTCAAAGTCTGCATTGAATGCAGCGCAAACCAACGGATGCAATTGAATCGCCTTACCCTCGATCAAAACCGGTTCGAAGGCCTGTATTCCCAAACGATGCAATGTCGGCGCCCGGTTCAGCAGTACCGGATGCTCCCGGATCACCTCTTCCAGGATGTCCCAGACTTCAGGTCGCTCCTTCTCGACCATGCGCTTGGCGGCCTTGATCGTCGAGGCCATCCCGTACAGCTCGAACCTGGAATAGATAAACGGCTTGAACAACTCCAGTGCCATTTTCTTCGGCAGGCCGCATTGGTGCAGCTTCAGCTCCGGTCCGACAACGATGACCGAGCGACCCGAATAATCGACACGTTTGCCGAGTAGATTCTGCCGGAACCGGCCTTGCTTTCCCTTGAGCATATCGCTCAGCGATTTGAGTGGCCGCTTGTTCGCACCCGTAATGATGCGGCCACGCCGGCCGTTATCGAACAGCGCATCGACGGACTCCTGTAGCATCCGCTTTTCGTTGCGCACAATGATGTCGGGTGCACGCAACTCAATGAGGCGCTTCAGGCGATTGTTGCGATTGATCACGCGCCGATACAGGTCATTGAGGTCGGAGGTCGCGAACCGTCCACCGTCGAGTGGAACAAGCGGTCGGAGTTCAGGTGGGATCACCGGCACGACGTCCAGAATCATCCACTCTGGCCGGCTACCGGAGTCGAGAAACGCTTCCGTCAGCTTTAGGCGTTTCACGAGCTTCTTACGCCGCGCCTCCGAGCCGGTTTCCTTGAGCTCGATACGGATCGCATCACGCTCCTGCTCCATGTCGAGCGCCGACAGCATCTGCTTGATCGCTTCTGCGCCGATGCCAACTGAAAAATTCTCTTCCCCGAATTCTTCCTGCGCCTCGTAAAACTCTTCCTCATTCAAGAGTTGATGCAACTTCAACGAGGTCAGACCGGATTCGGTCACAACGTAGTTTTCGAAATAGAGAACGCGCTCAAGTTCTTTGAGCGTCATATCGAGCAGCAGGCCGATACGGCTCGGCAATGACTTTAGGAACCAGATGTGCGCAACCGGCGAAGCGAGCTCAATATGTCCCATACGTTCGCGGCGGACCTTGGAGAGGGTGACCTCGACGCCACATTTCTCGCAAATGATTCCCCGATACTTCATGCGTTTATACTTGCCGCACAGACACTCGTAATCCTTGATCGGACCAAAGATGCGCGCGCAAAACAGACCGTCGCGCTCGGGCTTGAACGTCCGGTAGTTAATGGTTTCAGGCTTTTTGATCTCACCGAACGACCAAGAGCGTATGCGCTCGGGGCTTGCAATCGAAATTTGAATCTTGTCGAAGCTTTGCAGACCAGGAGTCTGCCCGAAGAAATGCATAAGCTCGTTCATTTAAAAGCTCCTTGCGTCACTATTTTGCGAAGGCCGATATCCCGCCGGCCCTATCAATATCCTTCCTGAATCAGCTCAACATTGAGGCCAAGCGAACGCAACTCCTTGACCAAAACGTTGAAAGATTCCGGAATACCTGCTTCGAAATTATCATCGCCACGCACAATGGATTCGTAAACCTTTGTGCGCCCGGAAACGTCGTCCGACTTAACGGTTAGCATTTCCTGCAACGTGTAAGAGGCGCCGTAAGCTTCAAGCGCCCAAACCTCCATTTCGCCGAACCTCTGGCCACCGAACTGCGCCTTACCACCCAGCGGCTGCTGCGTGACCAGGCTATAGGGGCCAATTGAACGCGCGTGAATCTTGTCGTCGACGAGATGATGCAGTTTCAGCATGTATATGTAGCCGACTGTAACCTTGCGATCGAAGAACTCGCCGGTTCGTCCGTCGAGCAGGGTTTCCTGGCCAGTCTCGAAGAGTCCCGCCTGCTCGAGCATGGCGACAATGTCTTCCTGCCGTGCACCATCGAACACAGGACTCGCCACGGGGATACCCGAACGCACACTAGCCGCCAGCGAGTCGATTTCGTCATCGTCGAAGTGTTTGATATCCTTGCGGTAAGTTTCCTTTCCGTAGGCTGCCTCGATCAGTTTCCGAAGCTTCGGCACGTCTGCGCCGTTGCTGAGTTTGTCGATCGTCTCGCCTATTTGGCGTCCGAGGCCATGGCAGGCCCAGCCGAGGTGTGTTTCCAAGATCTGGCCGACATTCATTCGGCTTGGAACGCCTAATGGGTTGAGGACGATATCGACAGGCGTGCCATCATCGAGACAGGGCATGTCTTCGATCGGAACGATCTTGGAAATGACTCCCTTGTTGCCGTGCCGCCCAGCCATCTTGTCGCCGGGTTGCAGCTTGCGCTTCACGGCGACAAACACCTTGACCATCTTCATAACGCCGGGCAGCAATTCGTCGCCACGCTGCAACTTCTCGACTTTGTCTTCGAAGCGCCGCTGGACCTGTTGGATCGAATCGTCAAACTGCTTGTTGAGCGCTTCCAAATCGTCGTTGACCTTACTCTGCTTGACGACGATCTGGCGCCACTGACCTGGCGTGAAGTCGGCAAGCAGTGCCTCGTTGATTTTGCCGCCCGCCTTCATGCCCTTCGGACCGCTTACGACCGTCTGGCGCAACAGCAATTCCTTGAGACGTGCGTACAGCGACCGCTCAAGGATGGAGCGCTCGTCGTCACGGTCCTTGGCCAGCCGCTCGATTTCCGCTCGTTCGTTCGCCAGCGCACGCTCGTCCTTGTCTACGCCGCGCCGAGAGAACACGCGCACTTCCACGACGGTTCCATTGACGCCGGGCGGCACCTTGAGTGAGGTATCGCGTACGTCCGACGCCTTTTCGCCAAATATCGCGCGCAGAAGTTTTTCTTCTGGCGTCATCGGTGACTCGCCCTTCGGCGTAACCTTGCCGACCAATATGTCGCTGGCCTTCACCTCAGCGCCTATGTAGACGATCCCCGCCTCGTCCAGATTACGGAGCGACTCCTCACCGACGTTGGGAATATCGCGGGTGATCTCCTCCTGGCCCAGTTTGGTATCGCGGGCCATCACTTCGAACTCTTCGATATGGATCGATGTGAACGTGTCATCCTTGACGACGCGTTCGGAAATCAGAATCGAGTCCTCGAAGTTGTAACCGTGCCAAGGCATGAAGGCGACAAGTACGTTGCGCCCCAAAGCCAGTTCGCCAAGGTGCGTTGAGGGACCATCGGCAATGATGTCACCCGCCTGGACTTCGTCGCCAACGGCGACCAACGGACGCTGAGTGATACAGGTATTTTGGTTCGAACGCTGAAACTTCAGCAGGTTGTAAATATCGACACCAGACGCCGAGGAAGAGGTTTCCTCGGTCGCGCGGACGACGATGCGTGTGGCATCAACCTGGTCAATCACGCCCGAACGCTCCGCGACAATTGCGACGCCGGAATCCCGTGCAACCCTCTCTTCCATGCCGGTGCCGACGATCGGCGCCTCCGACTGAATGAGCGGAACGGCCTGCCGCTGCATGTTCGAGCCCATCAGAGCCCGGTTTGCGTCATCGTTCTCCAAGAAGGGAATCAACGCCGCCGCTACGGACACGATCTGTTTTGGGGAGACATCAATGAGCTCAATATCTTCTGGGCGGGCCATGATGTATTCGCCGCCACTGCGCGCGCTCAACAGATCTTCTTCGAAACGGCCCTTGTCATCGATAACGGCGTTAGCCTGGGCGATCGTGTAGCGGCCCTCGTCCATCGCCGACATGTATATTACTTCTTTGCTAACGCGCCCCTTCGATACGGTGCGGTACGGGCTCTCGATGAAACCGTATTGGTTAACAAGTGCGTAAGTCGCCAAGCTGTTGATCAATCCGATATTGGGGCCTTCCGGCGTTTCGATCGGACAGATTCTGCCGTAGTGAGTCGGGTGGACATCGCGCACCTCAAATCCCGCGCGTTCACGGGTCAGCCCGCCTGGGCCGAGCGCCGAAAGCCGCCGTTTGTGCGTAATCTCACTCAGCGGGTTTGTTTGATCCATAAACTGCGACAACTGCGAAGAACCAAAGAATTCGCGGACCGCTGCAGCCGCCGGTTTCGCATTGATCAAATCGTGCGGCATTACGCTGTCGATCTCGACCGTGCTCATACGTTCGCGAATGGCACGCTCCATTCGCAGTAGTCCAATGCGATACTGATTTTCCATCAACTCGCCGACCGAACGAACGCGCCGATTGCCCAGATGGTCGATATCGTCGACGTCGCCTCGGCCGTCCTTGAGACCCACCAGCACCTTGAGAATCGCCAGGATGTCGTCTTTGCGAAGCGTGCGAACCTGATCGTCCGTCTCGAGCTGCAGGCGCGAGTTCATCTTTACCCGGCCGACCGCAGACAGATCGTAGCGTTCGCCGTCAAAGAACAGGCTGTTGAACAACGTCTCCGCGGTTTCAAGCGTCGGCGGTTCGCCGGGGCGCATCACGCGATATATATCGACCAGCGCGTCCTCGCGCGTGGAGTTCTTGTCCGCTGCAAGCGTGCTGCGCATGTAGGGACCAACCGTGATGTGGTCGATGGCAAGCGTCCTAAATTCCTTTATGCGCGCCTCCGAGAGGCTTTCAAGAAGCTCCTCGTCAATCTCGTATCCAGCCTCGGCATAGATCTCACCGGTCTCACCATTGACGATGTCCTGGCCGATATACTGTCCGATCAATTCATCGGTCGACACCAGGACGTCTTTCAGCTTCGACGCCTCGATCTTCTTGATTAGGCGCGGCGTGAGCTTGGCGCCCGCTTCTGCGACGACTTTCCGGGACTTGGCGTCAATCAAATCGGATGTAAGTTTGACACCGCGCATCCGCTCAGAATCAAACGACGTCTTCCAACCATCCTTGCCCGTCACGTAGCCGATCGTATCGTAAAATAGGGCGAGGATTTCCTCCTTCGACATACCCTGCGCCAAATGTGGCTCAAGTGTTGTCCCATTGGCCTTGTGTTCTGCCCTGAGCGCCTCCGTCTCGGCGCTGTCCAACGCGAGTAGCAAAGTCGTCGCCGGCAGCTTACGACGGCGGTCGATCCGAACGTGCAGAAGATCCTTCGCATCGAACTCGAAATCGAGCCAGGATCCTCGATAGGGAATCACTCGGGCGGTGAACAGAAACTTGCCGGACGAGTGAGTCTTACCCTTGTCATGGTCGAAGAACACGCCGGGCGATCGGTGCATCTGACTCACAATCACCCGTTCGGTGCCATTGATGATGAACGTACCGTTCGGCGTCATCAACGGCATGTCGCCCATGTAGACGTCCTGCTCCTTGATATCGCGTATCGAACGCGCCGCCGTATCTTCGTCGACATCCCAGACGACCAGCCGCAATGTCACTTTCAACGGCGCTCCGTAGGTGATGCCGCGCTGCTGACACTCCTCAACGTCGTACTTTGGGTCTTCCAGCTCGTAGCGGACAAACTCGAGCTGTGCGTGCTCCGAGAAATCACGGATCGGGAAAACTGATTCGAACACCTCCTGCAGGCCAACCAACTCGCGCTCAGCGGCAGGTTTGTGTATCTGCAGGAAGTGATCATAGGAGGTTCGCTGAACCTCGATCAGATTCGGCATCGGCGCAATTTCGGAGATCCGACCAAAATCGCGGCGGATGCGTCTGCGACCCGTGAATGATTTCGCCATGCTCAATCCTCGCTAGACAGTTTCCCGCAAGTGGCTATGGTCGCCATAACGATTGCGGTCACAGCTTTGATGGCCAACTGTGGGCTTCGCCCAATCTCTGGGCATGCATTCGAGCGCGCGTATCGCCGGCACGATGCACGCAGGGTACGAATTTGATGACACGATCAAGGCGCGCTTACTGAAGTTCGACAGTTGCGCCAACTTCCTCAAGCTGCTTCTTGATCGCTTCGGCCTCTTCCTTGGTTGCGCCCTCCTTTACCGGCTTCGGCGCACCTTCGACCAGATCCTTGGCTTCTTTGAGACCAAGCGAGGTGATCACACGCACCTCCTTGATAACATTGATTTTCTTTTCACCAAAGGCGGCAAGGATAACGTCAAACGAGTCCTTTTCCTCTGCGACCTGCGCGCCACCGTCGGCTGCTCCGGCCACAGCCGCAACCGCCACCGGCGCCGCTGCCGAAACACCCCATTTTTCCTCAAGCAAGGTCGCAAGCTCGGCCGCCTCAATGACGGTGAGCTTTGAGAGGTCGTCTACAATACTTTCGAGATTAGCCATGTCTGTCTTACTCCTGGCCGATATGCCTGTTGTGGATGTGGTTGACTATTCAGTTTGTTCCTTGCTGCTGTAGGCGCCCATTAAACGAGCAAGCTGGCCGGAAGGTGCTTTAAGTACACCGGCGATCTTGCCCGCTGGGGCCTGCACTAGGCCGATGAGCTTGCTGCGCAAATCGTCGAGCGACGGAAGTCTTGCAAGCGCCGCAACTTCAGCCGCGTCAAGCGGCCTTTCATCCAACGCCCCTGCGACGATCACCAGTTTGCTGTTAGCTTTCGCGAAGTCGGCAACCACCTTGGCCGCGGCTACCGGATCCTCGGAAACGGCGATCGCCGTCGGTCCGCTAAATTGTTCTGACAGCTGCTCGAATTTCGATCCCTTGAGGGCGATCTTTACGAGTCGATTCTTTGTGACCCGATAGGTTGCGCCAGCGTCACGCATTTGTCGCCGCAAGGCCGATGCCTCCGCGACGGAAAGGCCCGACTGATGGGTAATGACCATCAGATGGTGGGCGTCGAATGTTTGACGCAATTCAGCGACCTGAGCTTCCTTTTGTGATCGGTTCACCGATCGTCTCCGATGCTTGGGGCCGACTGACCGTTAGCCGCCCGGTTCGTCCAAAGGCGCCGACATCGATATTCTCGGCACCCGCTTAACCTGCCCTGAGGCCCAAGCCCACTTGGACGACCGTCCACGTAAACTTCAAACCCCCGTCTAATGCTGGCCGGTTTCCCGATTACGCCTCCAAGGATTTTTCCTAGGCGGCACCCGCAATCTCGGACAGGACACCGAGGACATACGCGCCCTCAAGAAACTCTCAAACCTTGCGCCGCCGGGCCCTTCTGGGGCAGCGGCATTGTCCTAGGCAGCGCCAACTACGCTACCAATATCAAGCTTCATTCCGACGCCCATCGTCGAGCTAATCGATACTTTCTTTATGTATCCGCCCTTGGCGCCACTTGGTTTTGCCTTATTGATGGCATCGACAAAGGCGCGGACATTGCCGACCAGCGCCTCGTCAGAAAAACTCGCTTTGCCAATTCCAGCGTGAACGACCCCTGCTTTCTCGGCCCGAAACGTGACCTCGCCACCCTTTGCTGCACCGACTGCTTCGGCGACGTTTGGCGTGACAGTCCCCAGCTTCGGATTCGGCATCAGACCACGCGGCCCAAGGACTTTACCGAGCTTGCCGACTACCGCCATCAAATCTGGAGTCGCGATACAGCGCTCGAAATCGATCTGGCCACCTTCGATAGCCTCCGCCAAATCTTCGGCGCCGACAACGTCCGCGCCAGCCTTCTTCGCCTCCTCCGCCTTGTCGCCACGCGCGAAAACCGCAACCCGAACCGCCTTTCCCGTACCGTTTGGCAGTTGCACCACGCCGCGCACCTGCTGATCGGCATGACGGGGATCGATATCCAAATTCATGGCGATTTCAACGGTTTCGTCAAATTTCGCCGTTGCCCGTTCCTTCAGCATCTGGACCGCCTCGTCGACAGGCAGGAATGCGTCCCTGTCCACGCCGTCGTACGCGCCGTCCAGTCGCTTGCCGTGCTTCGCCATGGCGTTACCCCACTACCTCTAGACCCATCGATCGCGCCGAACCGGCAATCATGCGAATTGCCGCATCCAAAGAATGAGCGTTGAGATCGACCATTTTCGCCTCGGCTATCTCTCGGAGCTGGGCACGCGTGACCTGACCCACCATCTCACGTCCCGCCATCTCCGCACCCTTCTCAAGGTCGGCGGCCTTGCGAAGAAAGTAGCTTGCAGGCGGCGTTTTCATGATGAACGAGAAGGTTCGATCCTGATAGGCAGTAACGATTACCGGGATCGGAACTCCCTGCTCTGAGTTCTGCGTTGCCGCGTTGAAGGCTTTACAGAACTCCATAATATTGAGGCCCCGCTGACCCAAAGCCGGACCGACCGGCGGCGAGGGATTGGCCTGCCCCGCCGGAATCTCCAGCTTTATGTTACCGTCGATCTTCTTAGCCATGGCCTCGTTTCTCGCCCTTCCAACTGTACATTCTCGCCACGGGCAGCGATACGACTGCCGACGATGCGCGCATACCTATGCTTTCTCTACCTGTGCGTATTCGAGATCGACCGGCGTAGCGCGACCGAAAATGGACACAGAAACTTTGAGCCGCGCCTTTTCCTCGTCAACTTCCTCAACCATGCCGTTGAAGGATGTGAACGGACCGTCGCAGACCCGTACCTGCTCTCCGACCTCAAACGTAATCGACGGCTTCGGCCGCTCCACACCCTCCTTGACCTGGTGTAGAATTCTGTCGGCTTCGGCGTCGGTAATTGGTGTCGGACGGTCCCGCGTTCCGAGGAATCCGGTGACCTTCGGCGTGTTTTTCACCAAATGCCAGCTTTCGTCCGTCATTTCCATCTTGCACAACACATAGCCCGGAAAAAACTTGCGCTCGGCGCTGACCTTGCTGCCGCGGCGCATCTCAACGACTTCCTCGATAGGCACGAGCACTTCCTCGATCAAGTCGCTCATTCCTTGAATCATCACTTGCTCTTGAATGGACTGCACTACCTTCTTCTCGAAGCCCGAATAGACGTGCACGACATACCACCGCATGGCCATGATCAGCCGCCACCCCCGAGAATAAGCTTCACGCCCCAGGAGAAGACCTGATCGACCAGCAGGAAAAAGATCGCCGCCAGAAACATCATCGCGAAGACCATCACCGTCGTAATTCCAGTTTCTCTGCGGCTCGGCCAAGTTACCTTGCTCACTTCCAGGCGCACTTGGCGCACGAACTGTGCGGGTTTGACTTTAGCCATGGTTGTCAGAACGACGCTCCTCGACGGTACTTGCCTCAACAGCGCTGGCAGGAGTGGAGGGACTCGAACCCCCAGCCCCCGGTTTTGGAGACCGGTGCTCTACCAGTTGAGCTACACTCCTAAACGCAGGTGTGGTTTGTGATGCTCGCTCTCGCTTTGCCAAGTTCCGTTACCTGTCTTATTCGACGATGCTTGTGACGACGCCGGCGCCGACGGTTCGGCCGCCCTCGCGGATGGCAAAGCGCAACCCTTCGTCCATCGCGATCGGTGCGATCAACTCGATCTCCATCGCGATGTTGTCCCCCGGCATCACCATCTCCGTCCCATCCGGCAACTTCACCGACCCCGTCACGTCCGTCGTGCGAAAATAAAACTGCGGACGATAGTTCGAGAAAAACGGCGTGTGCCGCCCACCCTCGTCCTTCGTCAGGATGTAGCACTCGCACTTGAAACGCGTGTGCGGCGTGATCGAGCCCGGTTGCGACAACACCTGACCCCGCTCAACATCCTCGCGCCCAACACCCCGCAACAGACAGCCAACATTGTCGCCGGCCTCGCCTGAGTCCAATAGCTTGCGGAACATCTCAACGCCCGTGCACACCGTCTTGGAGGTCTCCTTGATGCCGACAATCTCAATCTCGTCGCCAACCTTAACCACGCCGCGCTCAATCCGGCCCGTCACAACCGTGCCGCGGCCCGAGATCGAGAACACATCCTCGATCGGCATCAGAAACGGCAAGTCCTTCGCACGATCCGGCTGCGGGATGTAGCTGTCAACCGCCTCCATCAGCGCCAAAATCGAGGGCTCCGCCGTCTCCCCCTCAACGCCATCAAGGGCGGCAAGCGCCGAGCCCTTGACGATCGGGATGTCGTCGCCGGGAAACTCGTAACTCGACAAAAGCTCCCGAACCTCCAGCTCAACAAGCTCCAAAAGTTCCTCGTCATCAACCTGATCGACCTTGTTCAGATAGACAACAATCGCTGGAACACCAACCTGGCGCGCCAGCAAAATATGCTCGCGCGTCTGCGGCATCGGACCGTCGGCCGCCGAGACAACCAGGATCGCCCCGTCCATCTGGGCCGCGCCCGTGATCATGTTCTTGATGTAATCCGCATGACCGGGGCAGTCCACGTGTGCGTAATGGCGGTTCGTGGTCTCGTACTCGACATGCGCCGTATTGATCGTGATCCCACGCGCCTTCTCCTCCGGTGCCTTGTCGATGTCGTCGTAGGCCGTGAACTCAGCACCGCCAGACGCCGACAACACGCGCGTGATCGCCGCCGTCAGCGTCGTCTTGCCATGGTCAACATGACCAATCGTACCGATGTTGCAATGCGGCTTCGTTCGCTCAAACTTCTGCTTCGCCATGCTTCGTTCCGTTCCTTCAGACCAAGAAGTCCGCCAATGTACCTCGGTGGCCTTGCCACTCGATGCCAACTACGCTTGCCGATCACACGCTTGTCCGCTCTGACCAACTACCATGGAGCGGGTGATGGGAATCGAACCCACACCACCAGCTTGGAAGGCTGGAGCTCTACCATTGAGCTACACCCGCAAACTTACGTCCCTCGACTTCCGGATTGCCTTGGCCTGAATGCCTTGGATAGTGCGCTACAAATGACGACCGGTCGGCCATACCAAGTGGTGGAGGGGGTTGGATTCGAACCAACGTAGGCGAACGCCAACGGGTTTACAGCCCGTCCCCTTTAGCCACTCGGGCACCCCTCCAAATCCGCGTAATCCAGTCCACGCGGTGGAGTGCGATCTATGGTGATATAACCCCGCTTGTCAATGTCGGACGGCACGCCAAAGCACACCACACCGCCCCCCGTACGCAAAGGCCGCGGTGAAGTGCTTCTTGCGGAAGCCAGATTGTTCGAAATACTAATATCCGGGATGGTAAAAATCAAGCGTGAGAATCGTCGTCGGAGCGCCAAAACTAGGCGTAATTCAACGCGCCCGAATCGAACTGCCGGACTGCGGCATGCAGACGACGATGCGCGCGAGCCTGAAGTCACCGATATGACGGGGGGCGAAGCCAGTAACCTGGGGCATTGGCTGTATGGACATCACGCGGTATTGGCGGCCCTTCGAAATCCACAGCGTGAGACGGACAAGCTGCTTTGCACGGCCGAGGGTTCGACTAAACTTCGAAGCAACATACCTGATGCTATGCCGGAAATTGTCGACCGCGAGATACTCGAAAAACTACTTCCCCGCGGAGCGGTCCACCAAGGGATAGCACTCTCGGTGCGAGACCTCGCGCCAACTGCGCTCGATCAGTTGCTCGCGGATGCCGCCGCCAATGCCTTTATTCTCGTGCTCGACCAGGTGACGGACCCGCAGAATGTTGGCGCTGCCGTGCGCAATGCCGCCGCATTTGGTGCGACCGCTCTCATTCTTACGACGCGCCGTTCGACGTCTGCGGAGGCGACTATGGCGAAGGCGGCAAGTGGCGCGTTGGAAACATTACCGCTTGCGCGTGTCACGAATCTCGCACGCGCGCTCGACCAAATGAAGGCCGCGGGTTTCTGGTGTATTGGCCTTGCAGATTCCGCCAAGGAGCGGCTTGAGTCGGCACCCCTCGATGGCCGCGTCGCACTGATCTTGGGTGCCGAGGGAAGCGGGCTCCGCCGCCTTACCCGCACGCGCTGCGACATGCTGGTTTCACTGCCAACGCAGCCGCCCATGACGTCGATCAATATCGCGGCCGCGAGCGCCGTGGCACTTTATGAGGTCGCCCGCCAACGTTCCAATCCAGCCGACTGATTGGTGCAAGGCAGGCTTCGAAACTGGCGCGTAGGTTCACCCTTTGCTACGGTTACACCCAGGGCTTGGGCCAGCGTAGCACAATGGCAGTGCAGCGGTTTTGTAAACCGAAGGTTGGGGGTTCGACTCCCTCCGCTGGCACCACAATTACAAACGTATACGGCGCGCGCAGGGGTCAAGACGCATTTGGAATTGCCTTTTGGTGTGCCGTTTCGAGGTTGATCTGGAAATCCTATGTGCCCGGAGTCTCGCTCGCAGCCGCCCAAGACGGTTCGTATCAAGATGTGCTGCATCATGAGTCTCCAGGAGGCGCAGACGGCAGTTGCCGCCGGCGCCTCGGCCCTGGGCTTTGTATCCGAAATGCCAAGTGGTCCGGGCATCATCGACGAAGTGCAAATTGCCGAGATCGCTGCAACCGTACCGTCTGGCGTCGCAACATTTTTTCTGACTGCACAACAAGAAGTGGACGCTATCGTCGACCAGCAGCGGCAAACCGGAGTCAATACGATCCAGCTCTGCGACCGCTTGTCTGTTGGCGACCACGAAAGGCTACGCAGCGCATTGCCCGGCGTGTCGATCGTGCAGGTTATTCACGTGACTTCTCTGGAGATAGTCTCGGAGGCCGCCGCCATCGCCCCTGAGGTCAACGCGCTCCTGCTCGATACGGGGCGCCCCGACGCAGCAGTTCGGGAACTCGGCGGCACGGGCCGCACGCACGACTGGGATATAAGTCGCCGTATCCGTGAGGTATCACCAATTCCTGTCTATCTCGCCGGCGGTCTCAACGCCGAGAATGTGGAAGCGGCAATTCGCCAAGTCCGTCCATTCGGTGTCGATTTGTGCAGTGGGCTTCGACGCCAGGGAAAATTGGCCGACGATCTGGCCCACGAATTCACAAAGGCGGTCCGTCGCGCTGCAGACACATTGCTGCATTGAAGGCGTTGTGTGAGAATATTTGAAATGGCGGCGTGGACTCGCGACCGCTGCAACTTAGTTTAGGGAGCAAGCCAATGATACGCATGGTTCTCGCCGCTGCGGTATTCCTCTTCATGACCGCTGTGTCAACGGTCGCGGCCGAATTCAAGCCGGCCGTCGTCTTCGATATGGGCGGCAAGTTCGACAAGTCATTTAACGAGGGCATCTTCAACGGTGTCGAAAAATTTAAGAAGGAAAGCGGGATCGCCTACGGTGACTTCGAAGTCACGAACGAAGCGCAACGAGAGCAAGCATTACGTAATTTTGCGCGCCGCGGATACGATCCGGTGATTGCGGTTGGCTTCGCTCAAGCCACGGCGCTGGAAAAAGTTGCCAAAGAGCATCCGGACACCCGCTTCGCCATAATCGATATGGTCGTGGATCTGCCCAATGTGCAGTCGATTGTCTTCAAAGAACATGAAGGCTCGTTTCTTGTCGGTGTCTTAGCCGCAATGGCGTCAAAAACGGAAAAGGTAGGCTTCGTCGGCGGCATGGATATCCCGTTGATCCGGAAGTTCGCCTGCGGTTATGTGCAGGGCGTCCATCACGCAAACGCGAATACGGAAGTGTACCAAAACATGACGGGTGCAACGCCGTCTGCTTGGAACGATCCGGTTCGGGGTGGTGAGTTGGCAAAGTCGCAGTTCGATCGCGGCGCCGATGTCGTCTATCACGCCGCCGGCGGAACAGGTAAAGGCGTCCTACAGGCCGCCGCCGACGCGGGCAAGCTCGGAATCGGCGTCGATTCCAACCAGAACTACATGCATCCGGGCTCAGTCTTGACGTCAATGCTGAAGCGCGTCGATGTCGCGGCATACAATGTCTACAAGACCGCAAACGACGGCACGTGGAAACCTGGCATTCAGGTGTTGGGACTCGCGGAAGAAGGTGTCGGCTGGTCGCTTGACGAGCATAATGAAAAGCTCATCACGCCGGCCATGAAGGCCAATGTTGAGCAGATCCGCGCGGACATCATCGCCGGTAAAATAAAGGTGCACGACTACATGGCAACGAACAGCTGTCCAGGCTGAGCGTTCGGCTTCAAATAAGATGGTCTGCGGCCGATGAGTGACGGCACGCAGTTGGCAACCGAGGGTCGGGACGCAGTAAAAACTGCATCCCGGCTCGTCGTGCCCGGAGTCCCCGCGGTTGAGTTGCGGAACATCAACAAAAGCTTCGGCGACGTCCAAGCAAACCGCGATGTATCACTGGCCGTAACCAAAGGGTCAATCCACGGGATCGTTGGCGAGAATGGTGCCGGCAAATCCACGTTAATGAGCATTCTCTATGGTTACTATCGCGCCGATCGAGGGCAGATTCTCATTAACGGGAAAGCTGTGGAAATCGGCGCGTCTGAGGATGCCATCAACGTCGGCATCGGCATGGTGCACCAGCATTTCATGCTGGTCGATCCGTTCACCGTCCTGGAAAACGTCGTGTTGGGCGTGGAAGGCGGGACTCTCTTGGCCAACGGCTTTGCCAACGCGCGAGGCGCGTTGGCAAAGCTCGAACGAGAATACAGCCTCGAAGTCGATCCCGACGCCGTCGTCGCCGATCTGCCGGTGGGTCTGCAGCAACGTGTTGAAATTCTCAAGGCACTCTATCGCGGCGCAGAGACGCTGATTCTCGATGAACCGACCGGCGTTCTGACGCCTCAGGAAGCCGATCATCTGTTCAGAATTCTGGTAGCGCTACGAGACCAAGGAAAGACCGTCATTCTGATCACCCACAAGTTGCGAGAGATCATGGCGGTCACCGAACGAGTGTCGGTTATGCGGCAAGGCGAAATGGTGGCGCACTTGGAAACCGCAAAGACCAGCACGGAGGAACTCGCCGAGCTCATGGTCGGTCGAAAAGTCTTGCTCCGGGTGAAAAAAACGCCGGCTGATCCCGGCCGCAAAGTATTGGAAGTGGGTGGATTGAGAGTGATCGACAACGCTGGCGTCATGCGCGTCGACGGAGTCAGTCTCTCTGTGCGGTCGGGCGAAATCGTGGGCCTTGCAGGCGTTTCAGGCAATGGGCAGAGCGAGCTGCTTGAAGCGTTGTCGGGCATCGCGCCGATCACGGCGGGCCGCATCACACTCAACGCCCATGAAGTCACCCACGAGCATCCTCGTGACGCTCGCGAGACACGCCATCTCGGCCTTGCCCACGTGCCCGAAGACCGCCAGCGCATGGGGCTTATTACCGCCTTCGAGGCCGACGAGTCTTCGATCCTCGGTTACCATAATGATCCCGCCTATAACCGCGGACCACTGATGGATCGCGATGCCATCATTGCCAACTGTCGGCGCACGATGACCGCTTACGACGTTCGCCCAACAAACCCCAACCTCCGCACCGCAAACTTCTCTGGCGGCAACCAACAGAAGATCGTCTTGGCGCGCGAACTGGAGCGCAATCCAGACCTCCTATTGGTTGGGCAGCCGACGCGTGGCGTCGACATCGGCGCTGTCGAGTTCATCCATACCCGTTTGATCGCCATGCGCGATGCCGGTGCCGCAATCTTGCTGGTGTCCGTCGAACTCGACGAAATCATGTCGCTCAGCGACCGCATCCTGGTCATGTTCGATGGCCGCATCGTTGGCGAACTGGAAACCAAAGACGCCGACGAGCGCACGCTTGGTCTCATGATGGCGGGAATAGATCCAACGCCGCAAAGCGAATCGATGCAATGAGCACCGCGGCCGCTCCGGGTCAGCTTCCGCGTTGGGTCACCGCCGCGTTGATGCCAGCCTTGAATCTTCTCGCCGCGTTCATCGTCGCCGGCCTTGTGGTGATTCTGATCGGCGAAAATCCGTTGCAGGTTGTCCGAATTCTTCTTTGGGGCGCCTTCGGCTTCGAGGAGGCGTTGGGCTTCACGCTTTACTACACCACGAACTTTATCTTCACCGGACTAGCCGTTGCGCTCGCATTCCACTGTGGGCTGTTCAACATCGGCGGCGAAGGTCAGGCCTACATCGGCGGCTTGGGCGTCGGCCTTGTTTGTCTCCATTTCGATGCCCTGCCTTTCGTGCTGATTGTACCGCTGGCCATCGTTGCGGCGGCGGCGTTTGGCGGCGCCTGCGCAATCATTCCCGCTTACCTGCAAGCCAAGCGCGGCAGCCATATCGTCATCACGACCATCATGTTCAACTTCATCGCCGCCTCGCTGATGGTCTATCTGATGGTCAACGTGCTCATTAAGCCAGGGCAGATGTCCCCGGAAAGCCGCGAGTTCCTGTCCCACACATGGCTGCCATTCGCACATGAAATGCTCGCTTGGATCGGCATTCCATTTGCCGCATCGCCGCTCAACATGTCCTTTCTCTGGGCGCTCATATGCTGCGTCCTATTCTCATTCTTCGTGTGGCACGCGCGCTGGGGCTACGAATTGCGCGCAGTTGGCCAAAGCCACACGGCGGCTATCTATGGTGGCATCTCGCCGGCCCGCAACATCATTATCGCCATGTTGATCTCCGGTGCGCTTGCCGGTTTCCTCGGCCTCAATGAAATCATGGGCGTACAACACCGCCTCCTCCTAAACTTTACCGCCGGCTACGGATTCGTTGGCATCGCCGTCGCATTGATGGGCCGCAACCATCCGATCGGCATCATTCTCGCGAGCTTGCTGTTCGGCGCGCTCTATCAGGGTGGCGCCGAACTCTCGTTTGAGATTCCCAAAATCAGCCGGGAGATGGTCGTCGTTATACAGGGGTTGGTGATTTTGTTCGGCGGCGCACTCGAATACATGTTTCAGCCCTATCTCATGCGATTGGTTCGCGGCCGCGAGTTGGCCGCCGCGCCGGCCGAGTGAATCGGATAGCGGATCAGACCGTTGGAATCCTTCACTTTCTTCATCCTGATTATCGACGCAACCTTCCGCGTCTCGACCCCGCTCATCCTCGCTTCACTCGCTGGGCTATTTTCGGAACGATCGGGCGTGGTCGATATCGGCCTCGAAGGCAAGATGTTGGGCGCGGCGTTCGCGGCCGCGGCCATGGCGGCGGTGTCAGGTTCCGCCTGGATTGGCCTCGGCGCCGGAATCGCAACATCGGTCGCGCTTGCCCTACTGCACGGATTTGCCTGCATAACGCACAATGGCAACCAGGTTGTTTCCGGGGTCGCCATCAATATTCTCGCCTCCGGCCTTACAGTGATTCTTGGCATCGCCTGGTTCGCCCAAGGCGGACAGACCCCGCAACTTCCCAATAGCGCACGGTTCCTACCGATCGTTTGGCCGGGCGCTTCAACGGTTGCAGACGTACCCGTTCTTGGCGCTATTTACTCCGAGCTGCTTAGCGGACACACGATAATTGTCTACCTGGCGGTCCTCGCCGTTCCCATGACCTGGTGGATTGTCTTCAAAACACGATTCGGTTTGCGGCTACGTGCCGTCGGCGAAAATCCCCACGCTGTCGACACGGCTGGCATTTCCGTGACCGCTCTGCGGTATCGGGCAATGATCGTTTGCGGACTCCTGTGTGGGATTGCTGGCAGCTACCTCTCCACTGCACAAAGCGGCGCTTTCAATCGTGAGATGACGGCCGGCCAAGGATTCATCGCACTTGCCGCATTGATCTTCGGGAAGTGGAAGCCCGTGCCAACGATGTTAGCTTGCCTTCTGTTTGGCTTTCTTGGAGCAGTCGCGGATCGCCTGCAAGGTGTGCGCGTGCCTTTCGTGGGTGAGATTCCTGTGCAGCTCTTCCAAGCGCTCCCCTACATACTAACCGTGATTTTACTCGCTGGATTCATCGGCACGGCAGTAGCACCCAAGGCGAGCGGTATACCCTACGTGAAGGAACAATGAGCGACATCGACGATCTCCTCGCGGCGGCAAGCGAAGCCAGGGAACGCGCCTACGCGCCCTACTCCAAATTCAAAGTCGGCGCCGCGGTGCGTACGGCAAGCGGCATGATCTTCAGCGGATGTAATGTTGAGAATGCCGCCTATCCCGAAGGTTTGTGTGCAGAGGCGTCGGCGATCGCAGCGATGGTACGCGCTGGCGAGCAAACTATCGTCGAGGTGGTAGTTCTGGGTGGAGGTGAGAGTTTGTGCACCCCGTGCGGCGGATGCCGGCAGAAGCTAGGCGAGTTCGCCGGCGACGACACGCCGATCCATATCTGCGGACCCGAGGGTCTGCGCAAAACGATATCGCTGGGCGTGTTGATGCCGCATTCGTTCGGCCCGGAACATCTGCGGTGACGCAAACCGTCGATCAAGCCGTCGCGATGATCGCCGAACGCTCAGGCGGTGTGGCGCCGCGCCTTGGAATCGTGCTGGGCTCGGGACTTGGCGAAGTCGTCCAGCTACTCGACGACCCGGTATCCATAGACTATAGCGAAATTCCCGGTTTTCCTTCGCTTACATTGCACGAGGGCCGCTTGGTGCTCGGGCGCATCGCCGACACGACAGTGGCGTGCCTCGTGGGTCGCGCTCACTACTACGAAGGGCTTGGTGCCGACGCCATGGCTGGTCCGGTCCGCACCCTGGCGGCAGCTGGCTGCGAGACGCTGCTGATCACAAACGCCGCCGGGTCACTGCGTGAAGAGGCGGGTCCAGGCAGCCTGGTATTGGTCAACGACCACATTAATTTCGCCGCCGTCAGCCCGCTGTTCGGAGAGCAAGGCGACGAACGTTTCGTGGATTTGACTGACGCCTACGATCCGGCGCTCCGGGACCGATTCCTGAACGCTGCCGGACGGCTCGACATCGAATTATATCAGGGTGTTTATATTTGGTTCAGCGGGCCCAATTTCGAGACACCGGCGGAGATCCGCGCGGCCCGGATTCTCGGCGCTGACGTCGTCGGCATGTCGACGGCGCCTGAGGTCATCCTGGCGCGCCACGCGGGCCTTCGGGTGGCGGCAATTTCGGTCGTCGTCAACCTGGCCGCCGGCATGACCGGCGAGCCCTTGAGCCACGACCTGACAATCGCCGCCAGCGGCCGTGCCGCCAAAGACCTTGCCTGCCTGATCGTCGGTTTTCTCGAGGCTGAGGAGTAGCGGTGACCGCCAGCGTAATCAGAGTTCGACCGGACCTACGCGCCGCCGCGGAACGTGTGCTTCCCCTGCTCGACCTCACCAGCCTGAACGACACCGACAGCGAGGCCGGGATCTATCACTTGTGCCGCCGGGCGGTGGGTCCGTTTGGTCGGGTGGCCGCCGTCTGCGTGTGGCCACGTTTCATCCCGCTTTGCCGAAATTGGCTTGACGGCAGCGGTGTCCGCATCGCCGCGGTCACAAATTTTCCACACGGACGGGCGGATGCGGAATGTGCCGTTACCGAAACACGCGCGGTATTGGACTATGGCGCCGACGAGGTAGATCTCGTCTTTCCATACACGGCCTGGCTCAACGGACATTTGGATTTGGCCACGAATCTGGTAGAGGTCTGCCGAAGTGCCTGCGGACCCTCCATCACCCTCAAGGTCATCATCGAGACCGGCTGCCTGTTTTCAACGATCAATATCGAACGGGCTAGCCGTGACGCAATTGCTGCCGGAGCGGACTTCATCAAGACCTCGACCGGCAAAGTAGGAGTCAATGCGACGCTGGAGGCTGCGGCCGCAATGCTCTCGGCGATCAAAGCGTCCGGCCGCGACGTAGGCTTCAAAGCCGCAGGCGGCGTGCGAACCACAGCGCAAGCGGCAGCTTATCTGGCGCTCGCCGATCATCTGTTGGGAGCGAGTTGGGCGACGCCCGCAACCTTCCGGTTCGGTGCAAGTGGATTGCTGGACGATCTATCGAAGCAGCTCGGCGGAAGCCCAACCGAACGCGTTGCCGATGACTACTGACGCGGTGCTTCCTCAGGAAATCATCCGCCGCAAACGCGATGGCGCAGCGCTGAGCGACGAGGAAATCAATCAGATCGTCGGCGGTATCGCCTTCGGCTCCCTCTCCGAGGCGCAGGTGGCGGCGTTCGCTATGGCGGTGTTCTTCCAGGGCATGAAACAAAGTGAACGCGTCGCGTTCACCCAGGCAATGATGCGCACAGGGCAAGTCCTGGATTGGTCTGATTTGGGCCTCGACGGTCCGCTGCTCGACAAGCACTCGACCGGCGGCGTGGGCGACAAGGTGAGCCTCATTCTGGCCCCACTGGTCGCGGCAGCTGGCGGTTACGTTCCGATGATTTCGGGGCGCGGCCTTGGCCATACCGGCGGCACACTCGACAAGCTCGACAGCATTCCCGGATACGATACAGCTCCCGACATAAAAACGTTCCGTCGAAATGTTCAAAAAGTCGGCTGCGCGATCATCGGTCAGACAGGAGAGCTAGCTCCCGGTGACAGAAGGCTCTACGGCGTCCGCGACGTCACGGCGACTGTCGAATCGATGCCCCTGATCGTTGGTTCGATCCTGTCCAAGAAACTTGCCGCCAGCATCGATGCTTTGGTGATGGATGTGAAAACTGGATCCGGCGCGTTCGCGGCCAAAATCGCCGTTGCGGAAGAGCTGGCACGGGCCATCGTAGAGGTTGCGAAAGGTGCCGGACTTCGAACGAAGGCGCTCATCACCGACATGAATCAAGTCCTTGGGCGCACCGCTGGGAACGCTCTGGAAGTGCGCGAAGCAGTCGAATTCTTGACCGGACGGGCGCGCGATCCCCGATTGCTAGAAATCACGATGGCGCTCGCATGCGAGCTACTCGAACTGGGCGGTATTACATCAAGGTCCAGCGACACGCGGCGCTTGCTTGAAAACGCGCTTGAGTGCGGTGGCGCCGCCCAGCGGTTCGACGACATGGTTGCCGCTGCGGGCGGCCCCAAAGGCTTTTGCGAGTCCGCCGATGTTCATTTGCCGAAGGCAAAGGTGACGCGCGCCGTTTACCCCAAGCACGGGGGCGTGGTGGTGAAAGTCGATACGCGGGCGCTCGGTCTGGCAATCATCCGTCTCGGCGGCGGACGGTTACACCAGCGCGATGTCATCGACTACGGGGTTGGTCTTGCGGAGGTCGCGGGTCCGGGAGAGGAAGTCGGCATGAACCATCCGCTGGCAATCGTTCATGCCGCCGATACGAAATCGGCGGCGCGTGCCGTCAGGGCAATCTCCGCCGCCTTTACGGTCGGCAGCAAGGCGCCTCGCCGGAAGCCACGCATATACAAGCGCATCGTCTGACTTTGACGACCTTCGCGTTGCTTGGCCGCGTCTGTGCTCAACCGACGAGCTTCGCGACCGGCACATTTGTTGGATCCAGGATGCAAGCAACCGCTTGCTCGATCACGCGTGCGCCGGCGCCAGGTTTTCGCGCATAGTTGCTCAAGAACCGGCGCCAGGCACGCGCGCCTGGCCGACCGTTGAACAGGCCCAGAATGTGGCGCGTGATATGAACGAGAGGCACGCCGCTCGCCAATTCGGACCGGACATAGGGCATGAAGCCGTCGATGATCTCCTCGCGTGTTGGTGTGGACTTATGGTCGCCGAAGAACCGTCGATCCACATCGGCAAGCATGTACGGATTTTGGTACGCTTCGCGGCCAAACATCACGCCATCTACATGATTTAGATGCTCTGCTGCCTGCTCCAGGCTGCAGATTCCGCCGTTGATGATGATCTCTAGGGTCGGGAATTCCTGCTTAAGGCGATGAACGAATTCATACTTGAGCGGCGGTATTTCCCGATTTTCCTTGGGCGATAGACCCGAAAGCAAAGCCTTTCGCGCGTGTACGATAAGCGTTTGACATCCAGTGTCGGCGATCGTCGCTACGAAGCTTCGCAAATCAGCATACGAACCGCGGTCATCCACGCCGATCCGCGACTTGACCGTAATGGGCAGCTGCGATGCTGCCATCATTGCGCTGACGCATCGCGCTACTTGAGGTGGGTCGAGCATTAGGCAGGCGCCGAATCGACCTGATTGCACCCGGTCGCTAGGGCAACCGACATTGAGATTGACCTCATCGAAGCCGTAATCCGTCGCGATGCGGGTACACTCGGCGAGTTCGACGGGATTGGCGCCGCCAAGCTGCAAGGCGAGCGGGTGTTCCACCGGATCGTGGCCGAGATGGCGTTCGCGGTCGCCATGAATGATTGCGCCGGTCGCGACCATCTCCGTGTAGAGCATGACATGCCGGCTGATCAGCCTCAGAAAGACGCGCTCGTGACGATCGGTCCAGGCCATCATCGGGGCAACCGAAATGAGCCGGCTGGACGCCGGATGCGTGTCGCGTATCGTCGCAATTGTCTGAGCCACGCCGTCCACCTAAGATTCCACCTCGTGTTGCCTCTATGTCGCGCGATCTGACCTGCATCGCAAGTGATGGTCCGCTCGCTCGGAACCGTGCCGATGGACACATTGAGGTTGCCGTATGAGGAGCCGCCCGATTTACGACAATCCGCCTTTGGCATATGGTGCGGCGATTCGCTGGACAGGTTCTATGGCAGCGCGCATCCCTGCCACCCTGCGCTATGACTGGAAAGAGAGGCAGTAATGACAAGCGTTGAGCGGTTCTCCGGTGTGTTGGTGCCGGTGCTCACTCCTTTCAAGGCCGACTTGAGCCCGGACACTGGCAAGTTTGTCCAATATTGCCGTTGGCTGCTCGACCAGGGGGTCGATGGTCTTGCGGTGTTCGGAACCACAAGCGAAGCCAATTCGACGTCGGTGGAAGAGCGCATGGCGCAGCTCGATGCGTTGGTCGAGTCTGGCATCTCCGGCAACATGCTGATGCCCGGAACCGGGGCGTGCGCCCTCACCGACGCTGTACAAATGACGTCACATGCGGTCAAGCATGGCTGTCGCGGCGTTCTTATGCTGCCGCCGTTCTACTACAAGGGCGTCAGCGACGATGGTCTGTTTGCGAGCTTTTCAGAGGTCATCCAACGCGTTGGCGACGCCCGGTTGGCGATCTACCTCTACCACATTCCGCCGATCGCCAACGTGCCCATCACCCTCACTTTGATCGAGCGTCTTATCAAAGAGTATCCGGATACGGTCGTCGGCCTCAAAGACAGTTCCGGTGACTGGAGCAACACCGAAGCCGTGCTCAACGCCTTTCCCGCCTTTGGGACGTTCGCTGGCTCTGAGGCGTTCCTATTGGCGACGCTGCGTGGCGGCGGTGTCGGTTGCATCACGGCAACCGGCAATGTCAATCCCGCGGGCATCAAGCATGTGGCGGAGAACTGGCAGACACCGCAGGCCGACGAACTTCAGGCCGGCATCACGCTGGTCCGCAAGACGATTCAGGCCTACCCGCTGATACCCGCTTGCAAACGCATCGTCGCGCACTTCCACGACGATGCGTCATGGGCACAAGTGCGGCCGCCGCTCGACGGTCTCGGAGACGAGCAGGCCAAGACGTTGCTGTCCGAGCTAGAAGCAGAATACTTCAGCATGGCGCCACTCGAAGAAGATATGGCGGCGCAATAACCGATCTTACGCGACGAATGACCAATAGGGTCCGCTCGCGCGGGCCCTTCTCTTTGAGAAGCATCAAGTATCAGCTAGGCGTGCGGACGTTCACGATTTGCGAATCAGGAACCGGAACACGCCTTCCTTTTCGCTCGATTCGACGAGCTCGTCACCCGTCGTACTGCAAAAGGCCGCGAAATCTCCAACCGCTCCCGGGTCTGTCGCCAGTACTTCCAAGAGCTCGCCGGCCTGAAGCGCCTTCATTGCCTTGCGCGCGCGCAATACCGGCAATGGACACAACAGACCCTGTGCATCGAGGGCCACGGTCGCCACCATCTGCTCCTCCCGCATTCGCTCCTGCCGGGTTCGAAACTTCAACGCCGCCGGGCGACCGATTTCTGAATGCGACCTTCGAAAGCCGCCCCACCACATCACCATTCTATGACAAAATACCGCGACGGCGGAGAGATTGCGGGGTAAGTTGTTGACCATCAACAGATAACGCCTGAATATCGCGCTCTGTTCGTCCTACGCACTACGGCAAAAAAACACCAACGGATACCGAAAATTAGCGGCGTTCGGTCTGCTGAATTGGCGCCGGCCTGAACAAGGAAAGCGGCGGCTCGAATGCACATTTACCTGCCGATTGCCGAGATGTCGGTTAACATCTTTCTGCTGCTCGGCATGGGCACGGGAGTCGGCGTTTTGTCCGGCATTTTCGGCGTTGGCGGCGGTTTTCTGATGACCCCCCTATTGATCTTCATCGGTGTGCCACCGGCGGTGGCCGTTGGCACGGAAGCCAATCAGATCGTCGCATCTTCGGTTAGTGGCGTTCTCGCTCATTGGCGCCGCGGAAACGTCGACTTCAAGATGGGATTCGTATTGCTCGTGGGCGGACTTCTTGGCTCGACGCTGGGCGTGTGGTTGTTCAAACTGCTCCGCAACATCGGTCAGATCGATCTCGTCATCAAGCTGGCATTCGTCGTCTTCCTCGGCATCATTGGCAGCCTGATGGCGTTCGAGAGCCTGCGCACGATCCGCCGCAGCCGGACACCGACTGGGCATCGCCGCAAGCTGCATCAACACAACTGGCTGCACGGCCTGCCGTTCAAAATGAGATTCCGCAGATCCAAACTCTATATCAGTGCCCTGTTGCCGGCGGCGCTCGGATTCCTGGTCGGCATTCTATCGGCGATCATGGGTGTCGGGGGCGGCTTCTTCATGGTACCGGCAATGATCTATCTGCTCGGCATGCCGACTTCGGTCGTGGTCGGAACGTCTCTGTTTCAGATTATATTCGTTACCAGCAACGTGACATTCCTGCAGGCCTATCAAAATCAAACGGTCGACATCATCTTGGCGCTGCTGTTGATGACTGGCGGCGTGATCGGTGCGCAACTCGGCACCCGAGTGGGAAGCCGGCTCAAGGGCGAGCATCTGCGCGGGCTGCTGGCGGCGCTTGTGTTGAGTGTATGCGGAAAGCTGGGATTTGACCTCGTGGCCAAACCGGCAGACCTGTACTCGATCGGCACGGCGGTCGAGTCATGAGTGGCCGGCTGCTCGGAATCGCCGCACTTTGGTTTGGGCTCGCACTGCCGGCTCAGGCTGAACCATTGATCGCCGATCTGTCGGAGCATCTGGTGGCGATCACGACCGGGTTTACCGGGACCGAAGTTCTCCTTTTCGGAGCCATCGAGGGCGAGGGAGACTTGGTCGTCGTAGTTAGCGGCCCACCCCAGTCTGTGGCAGTCCGCCGTAAAGAGCACATTGCCGGAATTTGGCTCAATAAGGACCAGGTCTCCGTCAAGAATGCACCTGCCTATTATCTGATCATGGCGTCGCGTGGACTCGGTGATTGGCTACCGCAGACGATTCGCGAACGACACAGAATGGGCGTTGAATACCTCCGCCTCACAGCAACCGGCGACACGTCACCGGAGGATGCAAAGGCCTTCATCGAGGCCTTCGTCCGCAACAAAGAGCGAATTGGGCATTATCAGGTTAATGAGGGAAAGGTGACCAAGCTCGGCGACCGCCTGTTCCGCACGAACGTGTTCTTCCCGGCGAACGTCCCAACCGGAACATACAAGGTCGAGGTGTTTTTGATTCGTGATGGTGCGGTGGAAAGCGCCCAGACGACGCCGCTCTACGTCAGCCAGATCGGCGTTGGCGCCGACATATATCAATTCGCACATGAATATTCCGCATCCTACGGTATTGTCGCCATCTTGATTGCCGTGATCGCCGGCCTGGGCGCAGCGATCGCATTCCGCAAGACATAGCAATTTTCGCCGCAGCCGCGCCGGCTGGTGCTAGCGATACCTCGGTGAGTTAAAGACCGCCACAAGGCTGCGGCCTCATGCATCGCCGAAGCGGCCAGTATATAGTCGGTGTCATGAAGCAGTTGCCGGCGCCATTCGCTAGGTGGTTTGAGAAGCGCGGATGGACGCCCCATCCGCACCAACTCGCCATGCTTGAAGCCGCACGCGATGGTGAACACACGCTCCTGATCGCGCCGACAGGCGGCGGCAAGACGCTCGCCGGCTTCCTGCCCGCAATGACGGAACTAGCGACGTCGTCCGCCGGCGAAAAACCGCCATCGCTGCACACTCTCTATATCTCACCGCTGAAGGCGCTGGCCGTCGACATTCATCGCAATCTCGAAACGCCCATCGCGGAACTCGACCTGCCGATCCGGGCTGAATCACGGACCGGGGACACACCGCACAGCAAACGTGAACGTCAACGCCGGCAACCGCCGCACATCTTGCTCACAACCCCTGAGTCGCTGGCGCTTCTGCTGTCTTACGAGGACGCGGAGAATTTGTTCACCGGTCTGCGCTTTGTCGTCGTGGATGAGATTCACGCGCTCGCCGGAACCAAGCGCGGCGACCTGATGTCGCTGGGGCTGGCGAGACTGTCACAGATTGCTCCGTTTAGCTTGCGGATTGGGCTTTCCGCAACGGTCGCCTGGCCGGACCAGCTTCGTGCATGGTTATCGCCTGACGCCAACGGTCGCAGCGTTCGCCTGATAGAGGGGATTGGTGGCTGCGAGCCGGACGTTCACATCCTAACCACAGAAAACGACATCCCCTGGTCCGGACACATGGCCGTGCACGCGCTTCCGGAGGTCTACAACGAGATTCGCAGGGCCGAGACCACGTTGGTGTTCGTCAACACCCGCGCACAAGCGGAAATCGTCTTTCAGGAACTCTGGCGACTGAACGACGACAATCTAGCAATTGCCCTGCATCACGGCAGCCTGGCGGTGGAGCAGCGCCGCAAAGTCGAGGCGGCAATTGCCGCAGGGCGCCTGCGCGCAGTTGTCGCAACATCGTCGCTCGATCTGGGTGTCGATTGGGCGGCAGTCGATCTGGTCGTACAGGTTGGCGCACCCAAGGGAGCCAGCCGTTTAATTCAACGGATCGGGCGTGCCGGCCATCGGCTCGATACGCCGAGCCGGGCGGTGCTGGTGCCGGCCAATCGTTTCGAGTTCCTCGAATGCCAGGCCGCCCTAGATGCGGTTCACGATCAGTCCCTCGACGGCGATCCACCGCGAATTGGCGGACTCGATGTGCTGTCTCAGCATCTCTTGGGCATGGCGTGTTCCGAAGCGTTTGACGCCGACGACATGTACGCCGAGGTTACGAAAGCGGCTCCGTATGCCGATCTTCCCCGTCGTGATTTCTACGACACCTTGGGATTCGTTGAAAATGGCGGCTATGCGCTCGGCAACTACGAACGCTACCACCGCCTAAAACGCACTTCAGACGGCCGCTATCGAATTGCTTCGGCAAAAGCAACGCAGCGATACCGAATGAACATCGGCACCATCGTCGAGTCGGTCATGATGAAGGTTCGGCTGCGGCGTGGCAGGGTCTTAGGCGAAGTGGAGGAGCACTTCATCATCAATCTTGAGCCGGGAGATACATTCGTCTTCAGCGGACAACTATTGTGCTTCGAAAGCATCCGTGAAACGACCGCAATCGTCACGCGCGCCTCGGGCGATGCGCCGAAGGTTCCCGCCTATCAGGGCGGTAGGCTGCCGCTTTCGACTCACCTGGCCGACCGCGTTCGAACGATGCTCGCGAGACCGGAGCGTTGGCGCGATATGCCGGGCGCGGTACGCGAGTGGCTGGGATTGCAGCAATGGCGTTCGGTGCTGCCCGGAAATGAGGGGCTGCTCGTCGAAGCCTTTCCGCGCGGTGGAAAGGAATTTCTGGTTGCTTATTGCTTTGAGGGGCGCAACGCGCATCAGACACTCGGCATGCTGTTAACCCGACGTATGGAACGGGCGGGCCTTGGACCGCTTGGATTTGTAGCGACGGACTATGTGCTCGCCGTCTGGAGCGTTGAAGCCGCTACCGATATTGCCCAGCTTTTCGACGAGGATATGCTCGGCGACGACTTGGAAGCTTGGATGGATGAATCGTCTATGCTCAAACGCACATTCCGCAATGTTGCGGTCATCGCCGGGCTCATCGAACGGCGCTACCCGGGTGAACAAAAGACGCGCCGCCAAGTCACGTTCAATTCCGATTTGATTTACGACGTTTTGCACGCCCACGAGCCGGACCACGTGTTGCTCCGTGCAACGCGGACGGATGCGGCGCACGGGCTGACCGACGTTCAGCGGCTTGCGCAGATGCTCGGTCGCGTAAAAGGACGTATCAGCCACCGCAAGCTAGACCGCGTATCTCCATTGGCCGTGCCAGTTCTGCTCGAGATTGGCAAGGAGCAAGTCTATGGCCTTGGCGTCGACCAACTTTTCGACGAGGCAGCGCGGGAGTTGATCGAAGAAGTTATGGCAGAACCTGCCGTCGCGGAGCTGCCGCTTTGAGTAACGCTGTGCTTCACGTAAACGGTGCGGCGCTGACCACCGACCTTTCGGGCGCCCTGATTTGGGATGATATGGAGACGGTTGTCGTTGCCGATCTACATCTCGAAAAGGGGTCGGCCTTCGCAAAACGCGGGACCCTACTCCCGCCTTACGACAGCCGGACAACACTCGTCGCTTTGTCGCGGGTATTGCGACACTACGAACCTAGGCAGGTTATTTGTCTGGGCGACAGCTTCGATGACGACGGCGCTCCAGCTCGGCTCAATGTCGATGACCGTAGATTGCTCTCCCAACTTGCTGCATCCCGCGACTGGATCTGGATTGCCGGAAACCACGATCCCTCACCGCCCGAAGGATGCGGGGGGCGCGTTCTCGATGAAATTACGCTCGGACCGCTCGTCTTCCGCCACGCGGCAGTGGCGGCGCGCGCACCCGGCGAAATTTCGGGACACTTTCATCCGAAAGCCGCGCTCACAGTTCGCGGACGCCGGCTCAGCGGCCGCTGCTTTGTGACCGATGGAACGCGCCTTGTCCTGCCGGCATTCGGTGCGTATGCCGGTGGACTTGACGTTCTCGATCCGGCATTGAGTGGACTGTTCCCCTCAAGATTCACTGCGCTCGTTTTAGGCCACACCAAGGTGCACCGCGTGTCCAGAGCCAGGCTTGCTCGTTCGCGGGCGTAGTTCACATTGCGCAGCAGCTAGGGCAAATAGGCCGCAACGACGATTTCATCGAGTTGGTATGGCTCGAGATATTTCTCGGCATACTTCTTCCAGACGCCCGACGTCAGGAACAACTCGAACAATTGTGGATCGATGTGATTGTCCTTGTTCATGAAACCCATGATTCGTAGGGATTCGCTGACCGTCTTCGCTTTCTTGTAAGGACGGTCCGATGCGGTGAGCGCCTCAAAGATGTCGGCGATTGCCATAATCCGCGCCGGGATCGACATCTGATCACCTGTGAGACCTCGCGGATAGCCCGTGCCATCCATCTTCTCGTGATGACCGCCTGCGTATTCGGGCACACGACGCAGCTTCTTCGGAAACGGCAACGCTTCGAGCATATCGATAGTCATCTCGATATGATGGTTGATGATCTGTCTTTCCTCCGTCGTCAGCGTGCCGCGCTCGATGCACAAATTGTAGACCTCTTCTTCGGTCAGGAAGCGCGTCTTCTTACCGGCTGCGTCGGTATAGGTTCGGGCAGCGATCTGTTCGACACGCTGCTGTTTCTCGGGGTCCATATATTCGGCACCGATGTTTGATTCGGAAATGAATGCGCAGTCGTCATCGAGACTTTCGATTTCCGCGTTGAACTTTGCCTTGAGTTTCTTCTTATCGGCATTCGGTTTTGCCACTTTCTTGAGATAGGTGATCTCAGCATCGCGTTTTAGAAGTTCGAACCGATCTCGAACCATGTCGATGCGGTCGGCGATCGTCTCGAGCTTGGTCGATTTATCGACCACATGGACCGGCGTCGTCACCTTGCCGCAATCGTGCAGCCACGCCGCTATATGCAGCTCGTACCATTGGTCCTCGTTGAGATCGAAGTCTGCAAAGGGGCCCTTCTTCTGCTCGCAGACCGCTGTCGCCAACATCTTGGTGATTTCCGGCACGCGCTGACAGTGACCTCCAGTATACGGCGATTTATCATCGATCGCCGAAGCGATCAGTTTGATGAAAGATTCCAAGAGTTCGCGCTGTGCTGCCAATAAAAGCTGGTTTTCCAGTGCGACCGCAGCCTGACTTGAGAGAGCCTCAATAATTGGCTGGATATCGCCACTGATCGGCACGACCACATTTTTATCGTCACGCGCGTTGATGAGCTGGAGGACGCCGATAACCTCGCGTTCTCTGTTCACCAGTGGGACCGTTAGAAACGAAGTCGAGCGATACCCGGTGTTCTTATCAAAGGCTTTGGTACCGCTGAAATCGTAATCTTTCGTCTCGTAGGCGTCGGGGATGTTGACCGCCTCCTTCCGCAACGCCACCGAGGTAGCAACGTTCGCGTAATTCGGTTCATCGCCGTCATCCTTGTAAAGCGACAGCGGCGGAAATGGGATGCTCTGGCCCGTCGTGCCCCCCATGGCGATGTCGAGCGTATCGTTCAGCATGATCTCGAACGAAAGATAGCGCTCGTCGTCGGACATGAGATAGAGCGTTCCACCATCGGCGTTGCAAACGCGCTTCGCCTCCAAGAGAATCATCTCCATCAACTTCGGGTGGTGATGTTCGGCTGAGAGAGCGATTCCAAGGTCGATGAGACGGCGGAACATCTCCGGGTCGGTGGCAGTCAAACCAGCATCCTGCTCAGCGGTAATCGTCATTCAGTCCTACTCCCGACTGTTTCCAGTATCCCCCGCGCCAACCACGGCGGCACTTTGGTCTCATTGACAATAATCTTAGTTGAAATTCGTCAAAAATACAGGTACGCGGCAGTCGCTGCCCCAAAAACGTCACTTGCTGGTGGCAATGTAGACACCATCCCAATCGGTACCAGGGGGGTCAGCACTGTATTCGGCAATCCGCTCTTCGTAGAGCATGTACAATTCGTCGAGTGTGCCGTTGGCGCAGGCGCGACATTGCTGGAGCAGGGTCTTCGCACCTTCCCAATCTTGGGTTCGATAGGTGCTGATCATCTGTTCGTGCAGTCCTCGCAGCGTATTGAATTCGGGACTCACCGCATGGATTGCATCGCCTAGCAAAGCGAAGATCCGCATGGCCTCCACCTTACCTTTGACCGCGATCAAATCAAGCTCGAGCGTGGCAAACCTCCCGTCAACTTGCTCGGCGGTTTCCGGCCCGATGACTGTTCCTACGCCATATGTCTTGGATTGACCTTCGAGCCGCGACGCCAGATTCACCGCATCGCCCAGCACCGAGTAGTCGAAACGCTGTTTCGAACCCATATTGCCGACGACACATTCACCGGTGTTGACGCCGATGCCGATATTAAGCGGCAAAAACTTTTCGCCATCGGCCTCGGCCTCGCCGCTGCGTTCCTCATTCAAACGCTCCAGTTCCTCGAACATCGCCATCGCCGATTCGCAGGCATGGTCGGCATGGTTCGAGACATCAAGCGGCGCATTCCAAAATGCCATGATGCAATCGCCCATATACTTGTCGATGGTACCCTCGCGGGCGAGGATAACGTCGGTCAGCGGCGTCAAAAATCGGTTGATGAGTAGGGTTAGGCCCTGCGGATTCTCTTTGTACATTTCAGAAATTGCCGTGAAGCCGCGGACATCGCAAAACAGGAATGTCATTTCTCTGGTCTCGCCGCCGAGCTGCAGCCTGTCGGGGTGTTGCGCAAGCTGTTCGACCAGTGCAGGCGACAGGTACTGGCTGAATGCGCCTCGCACCTGACGCTTCTCCGCTTCCGTACGCATGAAATTGATCAGCGAGCTCGACAGATACACGCCGAGGACCGCGACCGACGGATACACGGGATCGAATAGCAAGCGCTGCACATCGTAGGCGTACCATGAAAAGCCCAAAGCGCCGGCCACGACGATACTGCCAGCGAATGCGCAGGCCAGGGCGCCAATTCGCGGCAACAGCACAACCAGCGCCAGTCCGATGATCAGCATGTAGGTGATCTCTGCGCCAACCGCCCAATCGGGACGCCGGATAAAATCCTGATCGAGAATCTGCTCGATGATCTCGGCATGTACCTCGACACCTGGAAGTACAGCGTCGAGCGGTGTCGCCTTTAAGTCCAATAGGCTAGCCGCACTTGCGCCAACGAGCACGATATGATCCTGGACCAGCGACGGATCAGCGCTTCCGTCAAGAATTTTCCAGGCCGGGATATAGCATTTTGGCTGATGTCCGGTATAGCGAACCCAAAATCGCCCGTTGGCGTCGGTGGGAACGACGAATTGACCAACCTTTACGCTTGATATGCCCGTTTTTTCACCAAACGCCGTTTCTCCGCTCGCGCCACTCGACTTGATGATCATGGTGCTCGCGCCCTGAACGACACGCAGGGCCTCGAGTGCGATCGCCGGATAGAGCCTGACTTCGCCATTCGTGCGATCCTGGAAGCCCATGATGAGTGGAACGCGTCGAATGAGCCCATCTCCCTCCGGCACCATATTGAAATTGCCGTTGCCGGCGGCCGCCTGGGCGATCTCGGTCAAGTTTGCAACCGCGCCTTCGTGCACCTGAACAAACTGGCTCGCGTCGTCACCCGCCATCGCAAAGTTACCGCAGGCAACTGGAACACGGGGTGCGCGGCCCGACGTCAAGACGAACCCGGTCACGACATTGCCAACGCCAGCAACGATCTCGGCAAGCACTGTGTCGTGGTCCGGCATTTCTCGTACACGCGCACGCAATTCATCGAACTCCGGGAGCTCAGGCCACAGCTCGACCACAGTCTTTGGTGACGTCCGATCAGGCTCAGCAAAGACGATATCGAAGACCGTCGTGGCGGCACCCATCTCATTCAGCCGGAAGATAAGCTCTGCGACCCGCGTTCTTGGCCAAGGCCACTGGCCGTGACGCTCCAGGGTTTCGTCGTCGATATCGACGATGCGCACACCGGACTCACCTTGATAGGAGCGAGGTTTGAGGCGGTTGAAGCTGTCGAAAACCGTCAACTGCAGTTGCAAGAACCATCGTGGCTCGTTGACCCTCAAACCGATTGCGGCCAGCAGCAATACGATTGGCAAGATGATGTGCAGCCCGCTAATCAACCAACCGTGCGCCAATTCGACACCCCTTTAAACTGCCGGCCAGGAAATTGCCTGTTCAGCCGATTATGCCACCAGCGAAGCCCATGCCAAATCGCCTCGATATTCGCGTCGCCCTGTTGGCACGCTTAAGACACAGGCATCGTTGAAAAAACGATGCCACGGAAGGACATACGAGACGGAACAATTCGGCGGCTGCGACGGAAAGGGCGCGGACGCCTGACAGTTCAGGTCACTGCAGTACGAACGTGTCGGAAGCTTCGGTCCCGCCTACATTGACGTTGAAAATGCCGTCGAAACCCGAAGTCAAGACGACTTCGGCCGTGCAGTTGCCCACGCAGTCGCCAGTTGGTGTGAACAGCGAATTGTCGAAAAGCGCTGTTCCCTCCAAGCTCACGAAGCTAACACTGTTGCCAGTGATGCCAATATTTCCCGACGATACGCCCGGCCCGGAGATACTGCTGAACTGTGCATCAAACGTTTTGTCGCCGAATTTTATGAGCATGCTGATAGAGGAGATAAAAACACCGGACCCGTTAAAACTTCCGCTGAATGACGCCTGGCCGGTGCTAATGCTGCGCAGCTGCTCGAACGAGAACGGCCCGCCGACGCCTTCACTCGCAAGCTCCGTGAAATCATCCGCCGCGCCGCTTGCGGAAGCAATGACCTGCGTCGCGAACGCCGCGCCGGTCGCTTCGGCAACGGTCTGACCCGACAACGTGTTTGCTTCGTCTTCGTTGGCAGCACCGCCGGCCGGTGAATCCGCAGCCTGTTGCGAGGTATCCCCCTCGCCGGACGGCGTCTCCATACGTCCGGTAATTCCTTGCACCTCTCCCGGTGTGAACTGCCGAAGAATCGGTGCCACACCCGGGGCTATTTCGATACCGTAATTCGCCCGAGAGGCTGTTAATCCACCGAAGGTGAAGCTGCCGACGCGATCGCCGGTGTTGTTTTCGTTGCCGGGGCCAAGCAGCACCAGACTTGCACTACCATCGGTTTCCATCGTGCCGGCGACAATGGCCCCGCGAATTCCTATCGTGCCGACCGGCAACTTAACTCTCATACTGCTTGGCTGGTTTCGCGCGACCCGACCCGTGATGAATCGGAATACGCCCTTCGACACAGAGGCGGTGACCGTACCGGCGTTCGTATTTGGATCGTAAACAAACTCGTCGATCGTCAGGTCGCTGTCCGGACCAATGGTAAAGACGGTCTCGTCGAGAAGCAGAATCTGCATGCCGCTGTTTGGCCCGGACTCGATCCGGTCGCCAAGCATGATAGGCTCACCGCTCGCAACTTGTTGGCCAACCACGCCGGCCAACCGTGACAACTGAATCGTGCCACGCACAGCAGCCGAGACGCCAGCTTGTTGCGAATCTTGGGATGCCGCCGGATGCGCGGCGAGGAATACGGCCAAACCGGCGAACAACGCTACCCGACCGATGCGCGACGCAGAGTTCGTGCGAGTCATAGTTCTAGAAATCCCATTTCTTGGTTACCAGCCCCTGAACGCGCCGATTTTGATACTCAAAGTTGGTCAATGTGGAGAGCTGATGGAACAACTCGGCCGTAACGGTCACCGTCATATCCTTAAAAAACTCGTAGGGCGCAACCCCGCCAGCCGCGCGAAACCACTCTTCCTGTATGAAGTTGCCCAACGGCGCCCCGTACGTTATGCGGTAACGCAGCGCGCGATCGAACCGGGTGCGGTCGCTAATCGCGGCCTCGTTCGCGAGATAATCATCAATCGTACCGGTCACCGAGGCCAATATGAACTGCCCGTCGCCCAGCAAGCGTGTGTAGGTAGCCGTCGCATTTTGACCGATATAGGCGTTAAAGTTTCTCGCGGCATGCTTCTCCGTCCAAACGTAAGTCAATCCAACACGCTGGACCGGCGAGATCGTATAGCTGCCACTGACCGTATAGTTGTAGCGGTAGCCGTTGCGCTGGATTGCCGCAGTGGTTTCCTAAATACCGTGAAAATTCTCGTCGGTAAAGCGGCCCTCAAAAAACCATTCGAGCTGCTGCGTTACCTTCTTGTCAATGCGGACACTGGCGCCGCGCGAACTGTAGAAATGTTCCCGCGATAGCCGGAGGTTCGAGGCGAATATGGCGGGCGTAACGGAATAGTCATTTGGCAGCGGCATCTTGAGGCCGCCCTCGATTGAGGCCGACTGCAGGTCCTGTGTATCTTGCTGCGTCTGTTCGTCGTGGAAATAGGTTAGCGAGGCGAACAATTCGTGCTTCGCCTGAAGCCCGGGATCGTGGCGGACAGTCAGGTTGCCAATACCGGTCCAGGCCCAGTCATGCTGCTTTTCGTCGTCACCAGTCACCACGGTCTCGAGGTTGTCAATCGGCGTGCAATATTGACCCCCTATCGGCGTGCAATATTGACCCCCTGAGTGGCACGGCGGAGGTTGTCCCGGTAGTCAATAGGGGGGACCCGAGCGGCTTCGTGTAGCGCCTTGCGGTGCGCGGAGCGAAGCCGCGTGGGCTTGACGTATACGTCAAGCCTGTTGACCCACCGGGGCAAGCGGGCCGCAGGCACGGCCGGCGTCCGGTCAGGAGCGGTTCTTGAAGCGCCAGCTCTCGTTTCGATGATCTCGCAATGGTGGGTCAGGCGGTCGAGCAGCGCGGTGGTCATCTTGGGGTCGCCGAAGACGGAGGGCCATTCGCCGAAAGCGAGGTTGGTGGTGACGATGATCGAGGTGCGCTCATAGAGCCGGCTCATCAGGTGGAACAGCAGCTGGCCGCCGGCCTGGGCGAAGGGCAGGTAGCCGAGTTCGTCGAGGATGACGAAGTCGCGGCGGACGAGTTGGTCCGCGGTACGGCCTTGGCGTCCGGAGCGGAGTTCGGCCTCGAGGTGGTTGACCAGGTCGACGACGTTGTAGCAGCGGCCGCGTGCGGCCTTTCTGATACAGGCGCGGGCGATGGCGACGGCGAGATGGGTCTTGCCGGTGCCGGTGCCGCCGACCAGCACGATGTTGCGCTTGCTCTCCAGGAAGTCGCCGCCGGCGAGTTCCTGGATCAGGGGCTCATTGCCCGGGGAAGCGGCGAAGTCGAAGTCGGCCAGCTCCTTGGCCGTCGGCAGCTTGGCGGACGTCATCTGGTACTTGATGGAGCGCGCCTGCTTGTCGGCGACCTCGGTCTGCAGCAGCGTACCGATGATCTGTTGCACCGGATGACGGCGCTTGAGCCCGTCGGCGAGGATGTCGTCGTAGGCGGCGCGCATGCCTGCAAGCTTCAGCGCCGTCATCATCGCCAGCACATCATGACGCTCCATGACCGGCCTCCCTCAGGCGGTCGTAGCGGCGGCAGTCGGCCACCGGCTGGTGGCGAAGCTGCAGGCCCTCGGGCGTTGGGATGGCCGGCGGCTGCTGCTGCTGGCACTGCCGGGCGAGGATGTTGAGCACAACATCAGCGCTGCAGGCGCCGCAGGCGAGCGCTTCGGCGCAGGCCGCCTCGACCGCCTCCAGCCCGTCCTCCAGCACCGCCGCGAGGATCCTCACGAACTGCCTGTCACCGTCGTTGCAACCCGTCAGCCGAGCCCGTATGCGGCCCAGCGCGCCGGGCAGTTGCCAACCCTTGAAAGGCGCGCCATTCCTCAGCGCACCGGGCTTCCGTGTCAGGATCGGCACGTAGTGCCATGGATTGCAGGCGATCTCACCGCGTCCAAAGCTCCGGGGGTGTTCGGCAACAGTCTCGCCATCCTGGCGGATGACAATACGATCGGCATAGGCCCGCACGTCGACCGTCCGCCCGACGGCGCGGGCCGCCACGCTGTAGTGGTTGTTGTCGAAGCGCACCAGACAGGTCTTGGAGACCGATACCTCGGTGGCGTGGAAGCCGTCGAAGGGGCCGCGATAGGCCATCAGGAAGGGCCGCTCCTCCTCGAACACCTGCCACACCGTCTTGCCCTCGATCGTCGGATGCGGCCGCTTCTTGGCGTCCTCGATACACCGATCCATCAGCCACGCGTTGATCTCGGCGTAAGAGCGGCCCCGCGGGATGGGCACGAACAGGCGGCCGCGGACGTCACCCACCTGCCTCTCGACCTGGCCCTTCTCCCAGCCCGCACCCGGAGTGCACGCCACCGGCTCCACCAGATGGTGGGAGCACAGCTCCAGAAAGCGCCGGTTGTAGGCGCGCTCCTTGCCCACGAACACCATGCTCACCGCCGTCTTCATGTTGTCGTAGATGCCCCGCCGGCAGACCCCGCCGAAGAAGCGGAAGGCGCGCTCATGCGCCTCGAACACCATCTCCTGGCTCTCGCGCGGGAAGATCTGAACCAGCTGCATACGGCTGTAGCAGAGCCGCATGTGCACCGCCTTCACCTTGGTCGTCACACCCGACAGGCGCGCGTACTCGTGGCTCCAGTCGAACTGGTAGGCCTCGCCGGGATCGAAGCTCAGCGGCACAAAACCCTGCGACGGCGACAACAGCCGCCACCGCCGACGCCAGGTCCTGGCGTAGCGGCGCACCGCGTCGTAGCCGCCGCCATAGCCCAGAGCCGCAAGGTCTTCATGAATCCGCAGCAGAGAAAAGCGGTCCCGGCGCGGCTTCTTCTCGTTGGCCTCAAGCCGGCGCTCCAA
This sequence comes from Alphaproteobacteria bacterium, assembly GCA_965217615.1. Taxonomy (GTDB): domain Bacteria; phylum Pseudomonadota; class Alphaproteobacteria; order UBA8366; family CAVOAK01; genus CAVOAK01. The sequence continues at coordinate 172,946 of CBDCIT010000047.1, read as the reverse complement.
CTCCTCCACCCACGGCCCAAGCTTCGGCATCGGCTGGATCTTGCGCGCGTAGCTGTAGGAGGTCTCATCGCCCCGTACCACTTTGCGCACCGTGTTCTTCGAAACCCTCAAATCCCGGGCGATCTTCTTGATCGGAACGCCCTTCACCAGATGATCCCGACGGATCCGCGCAATCGTCTCCACAACCAGCATCTCCCCCACCTCGTCTGTCCAAACAACAAGGTGTGTTCAAGAGCACAAAACCAGGGGGGTCAATTTTGGACGCCGATTACCCCACCAAGGGGGTCAATATTCCACGCCGATCAACACGTTGGAGCTGCCACGTACCAAGGGCCAGCAATGCAACGAGCGCCGGAATGGTGAAAATTGTCGACCAGTTTGAAGGGCGCAATGGCATCGAATCCACACCTCACGTTGTCGCTACATTATTCGAGGGGATTGCGACCGCCTTCGCTCGCTTTGTATCTGTATTGCAAGGCGATCAGGGTTGCCTTGAACGGCCTGAGCAGCGCAATCACACCGCCGAGGATTAGCGGCGGCCAAATCACGAGATGAAGCCAGTACGGGGGTGCAAACACTGCCTCAACAAAAAGTGCCAGGCCGGTCGCTATCGGTCCAACGATGAATATGACAAAGACAGCCGGACCGTCGCCGCTATCGGCGGCGCTCAGATCGAGATCGCAGTTCCGACAACGATCCATGACCTGAAGAAAACCAACGAACAGGGAGACGTCTCCGCAGCGTGGGCATTTGCAGCGCACGCCAGCGGACCATGGCGAAGTTTGAGGATTGTCCTCAGACATTGGCGCCGCCGAACTCCTTCGCCGACGCGAGCCCGCCTGGATAGATTCGGGAGTTTGCTAACTGCCGAGCCAGTAGATGCATGTGAAGAGGAATAGCCAAACCACATCGACGAAATGCCAATACCAAGCCGCCGCCTCGAAACCAAAGTGATGATCCGGTTCGAAATGGTGATTGGCCGCGCGGAACCAGCATACGGCGAGAAATATTGTTCCGACGATCACATGAAAACCGTGAAATCCGGTCGCCATGTAGAAAGTTGACGCATAAATGCCATCGGTAAATCCGAAGCCGGAATGCACATACTCGAACGCCTGTAGAGCCGTAAACGTGACGCCAAGAATAACCGTCAGACCGAGCGCTTTCAGCGTTTCCTGGTGGTGATCTTCGCGCATTGCGTGGTGCGCCCAAGTCACCGTCACCCCTGACATCAAGAGGATGAGCGTGTTGAGGAATGGTATGTCGAACGCGTTGAACGTTTCAATCCCCTCGGGTGGCCAGACACCACCTGGCACGTTGTGCGGTAGCTCTTTCGGGAACAGGCTCGCATTGAAGAATGCCCAGAAGAAGGCGGCAAAAAACATCACTTCTGAAACGATGAAGAGCGCCATGCCGTAGCGCATGCCGAGTTGAACGATTGGCGTATGATGACCTTCGTGAGTCGCCTCTCGGGTCACGTCGCGCCACCACATTGCACACGTCATCAACAACAGAATCGCGCCTGGCAAGAACGGCACTGGACCCAAAGAGACGACGACGTCCTCCAGTCCAGTGCCAAGGATATCGGGGTGCATGAAGACAAGCAGGCCGAACGCAGCCAGACCCGCAGATGCCGCGCCACAAACGGGCCACGGGCTCGGGTCTACCAAGTGGAAGTCATGGTTAGGTCCGTGCTCGACCTCTACGCTCATGCCAAATCCTCAGTCACCTTTGTGTTCTCGCGCACCATAGTTCTATCTCGCACGCTCAGTTCAACTCGTTGCCCCTGTCCGCCCGAACATCGAGGTTTGCGGCGAGTTCACTTCCGCTCAATTCCGAATCGTTCGGATAGAACGTATAGGACAGCGTGATCGTTGTTACGTCGTCGAGGTTGCGGTCACCGGCAATCTCCGGATCGACGTAGAAAGCAACGGGCAGGTCAGCGCTTGCGCCCGGCGCAAGCGTCTGCTCGGTGAAGCAGAAACACTCCACCTTGGAAAAATATTGACCGGCCTTCTGCGGCGTCACATTGAAGACCGCGGTTCCTGTGATTGTGCGATCGCCGAGGTTCTGTGCTTGGTAGTAGGCGACCGCGTTTTCGCCAACCCTTAGCGAGACCTCCCGCTGCATTGGCTGGAAGGCCCATGGCAGCACGCCACTCACATTGGCATCGAAACGTATCGCGATCACGCGATCGATCACTTTGTCACTTTGGGTTGCGGCAACCTGCGTCGTACCACCGAACCCCGTAACACGGCAAAATGTGTTGTAAAGCGGTACGGCTGCATATGCAGCGGCAAGCATCAGGCCTGCCGTCGATGCCAATGCGAGAACCAATCCGGCGTTTTGGCGCCTTTGCTTTGCAGTGATTCGCATCATTGGCAATCAACCTCCCAGGCCAGGCGCACGATCGGCAATCAAGGCGGCGAACAAAGCGAACAGATAGAAAATCGAGAACCCAAACATGCGCTTGGCAGCGCGATCCCCCGCCTCAAACCAAACCGCGGTCGCCGCGGCGACAAATAGCAACCCGAGCGTCATCGACGTCGCCAGATAGATGGAACCGGCAATATCGAGCCAGTAGGGAGCCGTGCCCAGCGGCAGCAGCAGTATTGTGTAAATCAACATCTGCCGCTTCGTCTCGCGCAGTCCGGCAACGACCGGCAGCATTGGTATGCCGGCGCGGCCGTAGTCGTCGGCGCGGTAAAGCGACAACGCCCAAAAGTGCGGCGGTGTCCAAAAGAAGATCAAAGCGAATAAAGCTACGGCTTCTACGCCGACACCGCCGGAAACGGCCGCCCATCCGATCATCGGTGGGAAAGCACCGGCGGCGCCGCCAATTACGATATTTTGCGGCGTACGGCGTTTGAGCCAAACGGTATAGACGAACACGTAGAACGCAATCGCCACCGCCAACAGGAGCGCCGCCATCAAGTTGACGGTGAGACCCATCAAGGCAACCGATGCGACCGCCAGGACGATACCGAAACCCAGTGCATTTCCGGGTATCATGCGACCCGCGGGAAGCGGCCGGTTGCAGGTGCGCGACATGATCGCGTCGATGTCACGGTCGTACCACATATTTATGGCACCCGCGGCACCGGCCCCGATGGCGATACAGAATATCGCGACGACGGCTAGAAGCGGATGCAACTGGCCAGGCGCTACTAAAACGCCGGCCAGACCGGTAAACACAACAAGCGACATCACGCGGGGTTTAAGCAGCGCGAAATAGTCTTGGACTTCAGCGCTCAACGGCGCCACATCCCTCCCGAGCCGCGTATCATGCGCGCTATCGGCTGTGTTAAGCGCTAATTGACTCACCTGACTTCTCCATGGCTGACACCCATCGCCGCTATCTGATCTGTGGCAAGTCGTTAAAGGTGTGGAACGGCGGCGGCGAACTCACACTCCACTCGAGCGTCGTCGCACCTTCGCCCCAATAATTATCGCCAACGCGACGCCCCGCCCTAAGTGTGTAGAGCATGACGAAGATGAAAAACACGGTCGACGCGAGCGAAATGAATGCGCCAATCGACGACACGTAGTTCCAGCCGGCATACGCATCGGGATAGTCGATATAACGGCGCGGCATGCCGGCGAGGCCAAGAAAATGCTGTGGAAAGAATGTCAAATTAACGCCGAGGAACGTTGTCCAGAAATGGAGCTTGCCCGCCCATTCGGGGTATTGCCGCCCGCTCATCTTGCCAATCCAATAATAGATCCCGGCAAAGATCGCGAAGACCGCACCCAATGACAGCACATAGTGGAAATGCGCTACGACGTAGTATGTGTCGTGTAGCGCGATATCCATGCCCGCATTCGAAAGAATGACCCCGGTCACGCCGCCGACGGTAAACAGGAAAATGAATCCGATCGCCCAAAGCAGGGGTGTTTCTAGCCTGAGCGAACCTCCCCACATTGTCGCGATCCAACTGAAGATCTTGATACCGGTTGGGACGGCGATCACCATTGTCGCGGCGGTGAAATAGGCGCGCGTGTCGACGTTGAGTCCGACGGTATACATGTGGTGCGCCCAGACGATGAACCCGACAAAGCCGATCGCGACCATCGCATAGGCCATTCCCAGATAGCCGAAGATGGGCTTGCGCGCGAAGGTCGACACGATGTGGCTGACGACGCCGAAGGCCGGCAGGATCATGATGTAGACTTCAGGGTGACCGAAGAACCAGAACATATGCTGGAACAACACCGGGTCGCCGCCGCCCTCGGGCATGAAAAAACTGGTGCCGAAATTGCGGTCGGTCAACAGCATCGTGATTGCACCGCCCAAAACCGGTATCGCGAGCAATAGTAGGAATGCCGTCACCAAGATCGCCCATGCGAACAGGGGCATTCGATGCATCGTCATGCCGGGCGCGCGCATGTTGAAAATCGTCGTGATAAAGTTGATTGCACCTAATATCGAAGACGCGCCGGCCAGATGCAGGCTGAAAATCGCCATATCGACTGCCGCATTAGGATGTCCGGTGATTCCCGATAGCGGCGGATAAACGGTCCAGCCGGTGCCTGCACCGCCGCCGATCACCGCCGAACCGACCAACAACATGAACGCCGGAACCAAAAGCCAGAAACTGATGTTGTTCATGCGTGGAAATGCCATGTCCGGCGTGCCGATCATCAGCGGCACGAACCAATTGCCGAAGCCGCCGATAAGGGCCGGCATGACCATAAAGAACACCATGACCAGACCGTGTGCCGTGATAAACACGTTCCAGATATGACCGTCGGGCGAGCCGTCCGCCAAAGTCATGTACTGGACGCCTGGCTCCAGCAGCTCGAGCCGCATATAACCCGAGAAAGCGCTGCCGACGATGCCGGCAACCAAGGCAAACACCAAGTACATCGTGCCAATGTCGCGATGGTTCGTCGAAAAGAGATAGCGACGCCAGCCGGTTGGAACGTGATCGTCGTGCGCGTGGACCGCCTCGAGTTGAACCATGATCGAAGCCTCCGGTCGTCCGCTACCGGGCGACCGCGCGCTGTGCGAGCGCTAACGACGTATCCGGCGTTTCGACGCGCGCAAACTTCGTTTGGGCCTCTTTGATCCAGGCGTCGAATCGTTCTTGGCTTACCACTTCGACCGCGATTGGCATGTAGGAATGGTTGACCCCGCAGAGTTCGGAGCAAAACCCGTAGTAGACACCTTCCTTCTCCACCCGGACCCACGTTTCATTGAGCCTGCCTGGCACGGCATCCAACTTGACGCCAAACGCCGGTACCGCCCAGCTATGCAGAACGTCGCTGGCGGTGAACAGCAGCCGCACGTTTTTTCCGACAGGCAAGACGACACGGTTATCGGTCTCCATCAAGCGCCTTTGATCGCCCTTCAGGTCCTTGGTCTGAATCATGTTGGCGTCGAAAGTAAAGTTTCCGTGGTCCGGATACTCGTAGGACCAGTACCACTGGCGCCCTATCGCCTTCAGCGTCAGGTCTGCGTTCTCGATTCGATCGGTGAAGAACAATAATTTGAACGAGGGGATTGCGATGATTACAAGAATAATTATGGGTAGTGTCGTCCACGCGACTTCGAGCAGGGTGTTATGTGTCGTCTGCGATGGCGTTGGGTTGCGTTTTTCCGAGAAACGCCAGACCACATACAGCAGCAACGCGAGAACAACGACCGCTATGGCGATGGAAATGACCAGCAACAGATCGTGAAACTTGTCGATATCCCGCATGCTCGAGGAGGCGGCCGCCTGAAAACCGAGTTGCCAAGGCACCGGCTCGGCGGCACGCGCCGGAAGCGAAATCGCCGCCAGCCAACCGGCCGACAACATGGCAAATGTGGACTTACAGGGCATGCTCCCCTTCCCCCTGATCAACGCACCCGGATAGACGATCACGTCGTAGGGTTATGCTCCGCAACACGAAAACAGGCCTCGCCCACGAGGCCATCATCAAAGCCAGGCGGCATTCACTTTTCGGCCGCTCCGGCGCTACCTAATAGCACTTTCGATGAATCACCGCCACAGAAGTACAGAGCAGCCGATGCTAACCACGGACTCAGTCGCCAATGTCCCATGCGCCGCCGTCTCGAGCGAACGCGTTAGACGCCTCGGTCGCATGCGCGGTCGCTGTAACACGATGCCGCCAGTTCAGCTCTGCACTACACCCAACCGAGGCAGCGCGCGTGACATTCGCTGGGCGTACCCCATTATTAATTGGCACTTCTACAGGGCAGTTATTAGACTGGCGTTGCATTCGTGCAACTGGCTGAGCAATGACACATTCGTATGGATGCCGCGACTGGGGAGGCGTCCGCGACCCGGGAAACAGAGGATAGAGATTCGCAATGGCCGACCTGCGCACTACCGACGAATTATTCTTCGAACGTGCCGGCCTTGATCGCGAGCGCACCGAATCGGTTGTCGACAATGCCCTGGATGGCGCGGACGATGGCGAACTCTTTCTCGAGTACCGCCAATCGGAAAGCGTGGCCTTTGACGACGGGCGCATCCGCAGCGCGAGCTTCGACACCGCACAGGGGTTCGGTCTACGCGCTATTTCTGGCGAGGCAACAGGATATGCGCACGCTGCTGAGTTGAGCGATGCGGCGCTGAGACGCGCCTCAGAGACAGTAAAATCAGTCCGCACAGGTCGCGGTGGCACATCGGTACAGACGCCGGTCGGCACGAACCGCAGCCTCTACACGGAAGACAATCCGCTAGGTCAAGTCGATTTTGAGGCCAAGGTCGCGTTGCTGACAGAGATCGACGACTATGCGAGAACTACGGACGAACGCGTTCAACAAGTCATGGCGTCGCTCTCCGGCGAGTGGCAAGCGGTTCAGATTATCCGCGCCGATGGCTATCGAGTCGCCGACATACGCCCACTTGTTCGGCTCAACGTTTCGGTCGTTGCCGAGCAAGGCGACCGCATGGAGAGCGGCAGTTACGGCGCGGGCGGACGCACCGATTACACCGCCTTCCTGGACCCGGAGAACTGGCACGAGTACGTTGACAAGGCCTTGCAGCAGGCCTTCGTGAACCTTGAATCTGTGCCGGCGCCGGCAGGCGAAATGCAGGTGGTTCTAGGTGCCGGATGGCCTGGAATTCTCCTTCACGAAGCCATTGGCCATGGACTCGAGGGCGATTTCAACCGCAAGAAGACGTCGGCGTTCGCCGGCCTCATGGACAAGCGGGTTGCAGCGCCGGGAGTTACCGTGATTGACGACGGTACGATTGACGACCGGCGCGGTTCGCTGACCGTCGATGATGAAGGTACGCCGACAAAAAAGACGGTGTTGATCGAAGATGGGATCCTGGTTGGGTATATGCAGGATCGAATGAATGCGCGTTTGATGGGCATGGAGCCGACCGGCAATGGCCGGCGCCAGTCCTTCGCCCATGCACCCATGCCGCGCATGACAAACACGATCATGCTGAACGGCCAAGAGGATCCAGCGGAGATCATTGCGTCTGTTTCCAATGGCCTCTATGCGGTTCAATTCGGCGGTGGCCAAGTCGATATCACCAGCGGCAAATTCGTTTTCACCTGTACCGAGGCCTATCTCATCGAGGACGGAAAAGTTTGTGCGCCCGTCAAGGGTGCGACGCTGATCGGCAATGGTCCCGACGTTCTCACCAAAGTTGCCATGATCGGCAACGATATGGCGCTCGATCCTGGCATCGGCACGTGCGGTAAGAACGGCCAAGGTGTTCCGGTGGGGGTCGGTCAGCCGACCATGCGGGTAGACGGCCTTACAGTCGGCGGAACGGCAGCCTGAGCGGTTCGGTACTTGCCGACCAGAAGACTCATCGTTTTCGGCCTCCTTGTGACGGCACTTTCAGCATGCGACGAGGCGCCAGACGTGCGCGCTGCGCTAACGTTTGAATTGGACGAGATGGTTTATGAGTTGCGTGACGACGGCCGAAACACTTACCACCATGCGCGCCGGTTCGTTGAAACAGCAGGGATCGGCGTGACGCTAAATCGCGGCGAGGTCTGCGTCGAGGAACGCTGCGAGGCGGCAGAGGTCAGCTACCGTATCGAGCCCAACTCATCGCTCATTCAGGTAGGGCACTATGTCGCGACGCTCCTGCCGACCGACGTTATCACAATCCAATATAGCGGCGTCGACGACGCAGGTCTGCCGGTAACGGTGAAGCGAACGCTAAATGTCAGCGGCGCGAAGTTTTCAGTCGAGTAGACCTGTCCACAGTTCCGCGTAGCGACCAAGGCTGATTCGGCGTCGTCGGCTCTTCGATCTGATCCGCCTCAATAGGCATACTCGGCGAACAACTCGTCGATATTACCCTGCCAACGCTCGTGGAAGGCCGTGAGTTTCGTCTCCGCTGGACAATCGCCGGAATCTGCGATGATGTCGAGCGCAGACAGGAAGTGACATTCGTCCTCACCAAAGCTATCTGTCACCGCCCTCTTTCTCAGGCCCTCTCGAGCGATCTCGATCATTCTCACCGCTATATCCCGAACCGTACCGCTGCGGAACGGCGTCTTCAGCGCGGTGCGCGGCACGTCTTCACGCAAGTTTGCGCGCTCCTCCTCGCTCCAGTCACGACACAAGTCCCAGGCTGCGTCGAGCGCGCTCCAGTCGTAGAGCAGACCAACCCAAAGTGCTGGTAGGGCGCAAAGCCTTCGCCACGGGCCGCCGTCGGCGCCGCGCATTTCCAGATACTGCTTAAGGCGGACCTCCGGAAAGGCCGTCGTCATATGATCAATCCAGTCGTGCATCTGTGGGAATTCGCCAGCGTGGCCCGGCATTTCACCAGCCATGAAGTCGCGAAACGAAAGCCCGCTAACGTCAAGGTAGGCGTCGCCCCGGTGAATAAAGTACATCGGCACGTCGAGCAGGTAGTCGACCCAGCGCTCGAAGCCGAAGCCGTCTTCGAACACGAACGGCAGCATGCCGCAGCGATCCGTATCCGTATCCGTCCATATGCGGCTGCGGTAACTCATGAAACCATTAGGTTTGCCTTCCGTAAACGGCGAGTTGGCGAACAACGCCGTGGCAATAGGTTGAAGCGCCAAGCCGACGCGGAATTTCTTAACCATATCCGCCTCGTTCTCGTAGTCGAGATTGACCTGAACCGTGCAGGTTCGAACCATCATATCGGGGCCAAGCGCGCCGCGCGTCGGCATGTAAGCACGCATGATATGATAGCGACCCTTGGGCATCCACGGCATGTCTTCATAGCGCCATTTCGGGTTGAAACCGATTCCGACCATGCCGGCGCCGATCTCCTGGCAAACCTCCTTGACCTGTTCAAGATGCTGGTGAACCTCGTCGCAGGTTTGATGGATGGTCTCGAGCGGAGCACCTGAAAGCTCAAACTGCCCACCTGGCTCCAGCGTAATCGAACCGCCGGCGTCGCTTGTCAACGCGATGACATTGCCGTCCTCGGTGACCGGATCCCAGCCAAACCGTTGCAGGCGCTCAAGGATCGCGCGAATACCCACATCGTCGTCGTAGGGCAGAGGCCTTAGGTCATCGAGCCGAAACGCGAATTTCTCGTGCTCGGTGCCGATCCGCCACGCGCCCTTCGGTTTCGAGCCTTGCTCCAAATATTCAATGAGTTGCGCCTTATCGTCAATTGGCGCTGCACTAGCGGAACCGATCTTTTCAATTGGAGCGGACATACGGATTTGATCCCAGTTGGGAGGTCGACTAGCGGACCGGCGGACGTCCTTGCCAGTCCCCCAACATCGCTTGCCAACACGAAAGCGCAGCAATAGCTGCTGTGTCGGCCCTCAAGAGTCGTGGCCCCAAACTGGCGGCGCTAACAAACGGTAGTTTGGAGAGTTGGTCAAGCTCGGACTTGGCGAATCCGCCCTCCGGTCCCGTAAGCACAGCCCACGAGACCGCGCGATCCGCATCTGCGAGCAGCTTCGCTATCGGCGTAGCTGGGCCAGCTTCAGCACAGAGCAAAAGCCGCCGTTCCTGCGGCCAGCCAATGAGCACATCGTCGAGTGCTCGCATCGCCTCGACCCGCGGCAGCGTCAACCTCTCGCATTGCTCTGCCGCCTCGATGACGTTGGCACGGAGCCGATCCAAGTTGAGACGGGTCACGCTCGTATTTTGCGTCTTGACCGGTATTATCGCGGAAACGCCCAGTTCGCTCGCCTTCTGCACCATGAAGTCGAGGCGCGCGCGTTTGGGTGGAGCGAAGAGGAGCCAAACGTCGCCCTCGGAAGATTGCCGCCGCCTTCTCTCAGTAGCCGTCAACGAGCCCGATCCCTTCCCCAGTCCATCGACCCTCGCAAGCCACTCGCCGTCGCGCCCGTTGAAAAGCGCGACAACATTGCCCACGACAAGACGCAGCACGTTCTTCAGGTAGTGCACCTGCGCTGGCTTTATGCCGACGACAACACCCGCAGCTAGGTCCTGCTCGATATAAAGTCGTGCGCGTGGCCGCTCACTCATATTGCCCCGACATCCAAATCAATTACGTTTGCCGTTTTTGCGCCAGCCACTCTGCCGGTAAGAATCGCGGCTTCCCGACTTGAGTGTAACGGCCAACTAGCGCAAAGATTACTCCGATGACCTCTGCGCATGAAATGGAAACGGCAAGTGACATCGCGGCGGGCGGCTGGATCGACAGGTTCGTGCCCGCGCCGTTCCGGCCCTATTGCCGACTTGCACGCCTCGATCGGCCAATCGGGACCTGGCTCCTTTTACTGCCCTGTTGGTGGGGCGTGGCCCTGGCGAGCGGCACCCTTGCAGACCGATCGTGGCCTCAACTTCGGTTGCTGGTGCTTTTCGCAGTCGGCAGTCTGGTTATGCGGGGCGCGGGCTGTACGTGGAACGACATTGTCGATCGAGACTACGACGGGCGAGTCGCGCGAACCGCGCTCCGGCCTTTGCCATCCGGCGCCATCTCCGTTCGCGGCGCGGCGGCGTTTCTTATCCTGCAGCTTCTCTTGGGCCTCGCCGTGTTGTTACAATTCAACACCTACACGATTGTGCTGGGCGCGGCGGCGCTGATCCTCGTATTTACCTATCCGTTTATGAAGCGGGTGACATATTGGCCGCAGGCATTTCTCGGCCTCACCTTCAACTGGGGCGCGTTAGTCGGCTGGACGGCCGTCAAAGGCCAGCTGGGATGGCCAGCGGTCGCCCTCTACGCCGCTGGAATTGCCTGGACCCTTGGCTACGACACGATTTATGCGCACCAGGACAAAGAAGACGATGCGCTGGTCGGCATCAAGTCGTCTGCGCTCAAGCTTGGGGCCGGGACCAAGCCCTACCTATGGGTCTTCTACACCAGCGCCCTGGCACTGCTGGTCGTCGCTGGTATGGCGCTTGGGTTCTCATGGGCGTACGCTGCCGCGCTTACGATTGTTACAATCGGTTTCATTTGGCAGATCGTATATGTCGATCTCAATGACGCGCGCGACTGCCTTGCTAAATTTCGCTTGAACAGGTGGGTCGGACTGGTGGTGTTTGCGGGCCTCGTCCTAGCTTGATTCTTTGCCGTGACCCATGACATACGCGAGTTCCGATCCTTCGTCGTCAAACATACGCGCCGCGAGTCGCCGCCGCTGGTGCCGGATATCCGGCTTCACCTGGTAAAAGAACTGGCCCCGCTGTGGGATGCGACGAAGATTGAACTCGACAGCTTGTTGCAGCCGCCTCCCTTTTGGGCCCTCGCCTGGTCCGGCGGGCAGGCGCTGGCGCGCTATGTTCTTGATCACCCCGAGGCGGTGCGGGCCAAGCGCGTCCTGGATTTCGCCGCGGGAAGTGGCGTTGCCGCCATTGCCGCGGCTCGGGCCGGCGCAGCGCGGGTAATTGCGGCAGACATCGACGAGTTCGCCGCCATCGCCATTTCTCTCAACGCCGAATTGAACGATGTGGAAATCGAGGTTTCGAGTGAAGACCTCGTAGACAGCGATGACGGCTGGGACGTCATTCTTGCCGGAGATATCTGTTACGAGCGGCCATTTGCGGAAAACGCGGTCAGCTGGCTGCGCACACTTACCAGCCGCGGCGCAGTCGTCCTCTTAGGAGATCCAGGCCGCGACTACCTGCCAGCATGCGGCTTGTCGCCTTGCGTTACCTATAGTGTCGCGGTTCCTGACGCATTGGAAAGCCGGGTCGGTCGAAATGGCGCGTTGAAGGCGGCACTGAGATCTAGATCGCTAGACCTCGATCGCCTGGTATGAGTGCGAGAACGGCACAGCATCGCGGCCGATCGCCTCGGTGCAGGCTTGGCGAAAGCCAACGTCGCGGACCAGCCGCAGGATAAAATCGTCGATCTCCGTATCGGGATTTACGCGATCACGCGCCAGCACCAACATCGCGTCGGTCGTCCGCTCCGGCCACCTGCGACCGGAGGCTGATACGGCGGCGAGCGCCACGGCTGTGTGGTCATGGACAAAGTGGCCGTGTCGGCTGGCGTAAACATGGACCTCGCTAAGGTGCTCGCCATCATCGAGAGCGACGTCGACGCCCTTGAGCAGTACGAAATTATACCCACTGCCGATTCCTTCACTTTCATGCATGACTTCAAGCTGACTATCGTCGAGCCAGGTTACCGCAAGTGAGACATCGACACCTGGGTGAACCTGCAACATTGCGGGCACCGCACCATAGCTCGTAATTCGTGCCGCATAGACAACATCGAAATCCTTAAGCCGCGCGCGCTGCACGGGAATCACTGTATTCGCGGTATGCCCATACTTCTGTTGCAGCCGCTCGGGCGACTGGTTCGACCCAAATGCAAGGACTGGTGTTCGCCTCCGGCCCTCAGTCGACTCGAAGGTCGCGGCAACGCCATCTCGATATGTGAAGGAGCGCTTGGGAAATTCATAAGGGCACCTCTAAAAATGCCATTTTCGCGCACCGTCGGTTTAGAGTCGGGTTGACGATTTGTTGACATCGGGAGGGGTGTTCATGGGTCAGATAGGATTTTTTGATCTTTCGAAGCGGTATACCGGGCTGGACGCCAAGAACGAGCCTCTGGCGAAGATCGACGAGGTTGTTCCGTGGGAAGACTTCCGTGGGTGTTTGGATGCGGTGTGTCGGCGTTCGGACAAGGCGCGCAAGTCGCGGGCGGGACGCAAGCCGTGGGACGCGGTGGTGATGTTCAAGACGATCATTCTGAGCGCACTCTACAATCTGTCGGACGATCAGGTTGAGCATCAGATCCGGGATCGCCTGTCGTTCATGCGGTTTTTGGGGTTGGGTCTGGAGGACCGGGTTCCCGATGCCAAGACAGTGTGGCTGTACCGCGAACAGTTGACGCAAGCTGGGGTGATCGAGACCTTATTCGAGACGTTCGATGGCCACCTGAAGGATCAGGGCTATCTGGCGATGGGCGGCCAGATCATCGACGCCTCGATCGTGGCGGTGCCCAAACAGCGCAACAGCCGCAAGGAGAACGCGGGGATAAAGGCTGGCGAGACGCCGGAATGCTGGCAGGATAAGCCGGCAAAGCGGCGCCAAAAGGATGTCGAGGCGCGGTGGACCAAGAAGCACGGCAGGAGCCATTACGGCTACAAGAACCATGTCAACGTGGACCGTCGGCACAAGCTGGTGCGGCGCTATCAGGTGAGCGACGCGGCGACGCACGACAGTAAGGTTCTCGACGATATCCTGGATGGGGACAACACGGCCTTGGGCGTATGGGCGGACAGCGCTTATCGCTCGGCGGGGATCGAGGCGGCGCTGAAGAAGAAGGGGTTGAGGAGCCGGATCCATCGCAAAGCCCGCCGCAACAAGCCGCTGAGCGAGCGCGAGAAGCAAGGCAACAAGACCCGTTCGTCCGTTCGGGTCCGCGTCGAGCATGTTTTCGGGGCCCAGAGCAACGACATGGGCGGGACGCTGCTGCGTAGTGTCGGGCTGGCGCGGGCAAAGGCTCGGATAGGGCTGAAGAACCTCGCCTACAACATGCGCCGTCTGGTCCAACTGAACCGCCTCGCCGCGGCGGTGTGACAATACTCTGAGTAGGAGATCGCCTGGGCACGGTCTTGAAGCGGAAATAGCTCAATTGGAGCGCGGGAAACTCCCGGAAATCCCGGTGCCAGCATGGCCGCAGACGGCCACAGCCCGTTTAACCAATCATCCTCTGTCAAATCGCGAATTCTTAGAGGTGCCCATAAGGGTACCCCCTGGCACGGGCAAGATGTCCGGCGCGCGCGCTATCCACGTCAAATATTCTCAATACGGTAGCGGACATGGGCGTCGTCGATGGTTTCCATCGCCCTGGCGCGCCAGTCGGCCTTTGCCGCTTCATAGTCGGCAAACGGCCCGTGCCGTTCTTCCTCGCCACCGCCTGCGATGGTCTTAAAGTCTGTGCCGGTATAGGTGCCGCCAACGACCCAAAATGCGCTGGAATCCTCCTCCTCGATGCGATATCGGACGTGGGCATCGTCGATGCTTTCCATCGCCTTGGCGCGCCAAACCGCCTTCGCTTCATCGTAAGCATCGAACGGACCGAGACGCTGTTCGGGCCCGTCGTCCGCGATCTTGCTGAAAGTCGTGTCTGTATACTCGCCACCAACGACCAAATATTTATGTGCCACCGATATCATTCCTCATGGAACGCAAGTGCGAGCCCATACTGGAATTGCACTGGGCTGGGCGAAATTGTTTAACACAAGGCAAGTTGAGCCGATAGTTGACCTTACCGCCGACAGACTTGACCGGACACCGCGATAGAGGCTGTATCGCGACGGGTTAACATAGAAGTACTCAAGCGAAGCCGGCCATGCCTTATACATCGCTCCGTGTTTTTATCGCCCGCCTCGAAACGGAAGGGCGACTGGTACGTGTATCGGCGCCGGTATCGCCAAATCTTGAATTAACAGAAATCCAGACGCGGCTGCTTGCTGAACGGGGACCAGCCGTATTGTTTGAGAATGTTATCGCGGACGACGGCAAAGCCTTCGATATGCCGGTCCTAGCCAACCTATTCGGGACCGTCGAGCGTGTCGCCTGGGGCATGGAGCGGGAACCGAGCGAACTGCGCGCGTTTGGCGAGACCTTGGCAATGTTACGACAGCCTGAACTACCCGATGGTTGGCGCGAAGCGGTCGGAATGTTGCCGCTCCTGAAATCTGCAATGGCAATGAAGCCACGTACTGTGCGCGACGCTCCGGTTCATGAAGTCGTGCTCGAAGGCGACGCGATAGATCTCTCGATACTGCCGGTGCAGACCTGCTGGCCTGGCGAGCCCGCGCCCCTCATCACCTGGCCGCTGGTGGTGACGCGCGGTCCCGGTTCGGCGCGCACCGACGACTTCAACCTCGGCATTTATCGCATGCAGGTGACGGGGCGGAAGACGACCTTTATGCGTTGGCTCGCACATCGTGGAGGCGCGCAGCATCACGCGAGCTGGAAGGCCGAAAGCACCGGCCCCTTTCCGGCTGCAGCTGTGATTGGCGCCGATCCGGGTGCCATTTTGGCCGCCGTTGCGCCGCTGCCCGAGACCTTGTCGGAGTATCAGTTCGCGGGATTACTCAGGGCAGAAAGGATGGATCTTGTGGACTGCCGCACGGTGCCGCTGAAGGTGCCCGCGCAGGCAGAGATCGTGCTCGAGGGACATGTCTCGCTGGATGAATATGGCGACGAAGGGCCCTACGGCGATCACACCGGCTACTACAACGCCATCGAACGGTTTCCGGTGTTCCACGTTAGCGCGATAACCATGCGCCAAGAGCCGATTTATCTCTCAACCTTTACCGGACGTCCGCCCGACGAGCCGAGCATTCTCGCGGAGGCGCTGAACGAGTTGTTTATTCCTCTCCTGCAGCAGCAGTTTCCAGAGATCGTCGACTTCTGGCTGCCGCCCGAGGGTTGCTCCTACCGCATTGCCGTCGCCTCGATCCGCAAATCCTATCCGGGCCACGCCAAGCGGGTGATGATGGGCATTTGGTCCTATCTTCGTCAGTTCACCTATACGAAATGGGTGATCGTCGTCGACGACGATATCGACACCCGATCTTGGTCCGAGGTTATGTGGGCGGTCGCAACACGCATGGATCCTGCCCGTGATTTGACGGTTGTCGAAAATACGCCAATCGACTACCTAGATTTTGCAAGCCCGGAGTCCGGGCTCGGCTCAAAGGTTGGGCTCGATGCGACGAACAAGTGGCCGCCCGAGACGAAGCGGGAATGGGGTCGAAAGATCCGCATGTCTGACGACGTGATCGAAAAAGTGACGACCATGTGGTCAGATCTCGGGCTCCCTGGATCAGGTAAATCGATTTGGAAATAGGGGAAGTTTCGGTTTTTAAATTTCCGCAGTGCCGCTTTGCACAATCGTGTAGAATCTCTTGGGTTCTTGATACCTGACATGGGGAAAACGAGAAAATGGAACTTACCGCACCACTGATTACCGCACTCTACGCGGGCCTCAACGGGCTTGTCGCCCTGTGGCTCGCGATCAACGTCACGCGCAACCGCGCAAAGCGCGACATCGACTTCGGCGATAACGGTGACGCCGATATGCAGCGCGTCATCCGTGTGCACGGCAACAATTCCGAATACGTGCCACTTGCCCTCGTTCTCTTAGCCGTCATTGAAATCGTCGGGGCGCCTGCACTTGCGATTCACGTGCTTGGTGCCGGCCTGTTTGTCGCCCGCGCGTGGCACGCTCAAGGTCTCTATTCCAGTCCCGGACGTTCAGCGGGCCGACTGGTTGGCCAGACAGTGACGTGGCTGGTCGTCTTGCTCGCCAGTACCTACGCCATCTATTTGTTTTTCGCCGGCGGCATGTCGAGCCAGATGTAGCGAAGGTCCGATCTTCGCAGACGCCCGTTCTCAGCGGGTCGAGTTAGCCGGACACGTATGACCGGCGCAGACTCATGACGTTCGCGGAGTTCCTTGGTAAGTTCGGATGGCTGATTGCGCTGGCGGTATTGGCGCTGCTCGTCCTTAACAAATGGTATACGGCGCCTGATCGCGAGCGGGCGCGCAGGCTGAAGGAGGCCGGCGACGACGAAATCGAAGCAGAGGATGCCGACACACCCGAGCGCTATACCCGCGCCCGGGTGTTGTTTCTCATGAATCCGTGCCTGCTGGTGGTGATCGTCGTCGTCGCGATACTTCTCAACATTTGATGAAGCGGAAGTCGTGGGACGCCTTCGCTGTTGCCATATCCTGCCTGTACTTGCTATTGGCGCGGCATGTTTGAAACCTAGAAAGGGACTTGATCCACCGTGGATGCACCCGATCTGCTCGACGATTTGATCTCAAAGGCCAAGACGCGCGGCGCCGCCGCCGCGGATGCCGTGCTTGTAAACAGCCTGTCGCTTGAATTGTCACAAAGGTTGAAAGAACCTGAGATGGTCGAGCGCGCCGAGTCGCAAGACTTGGGGTTACGCGTCCTGATCGGCAAACGACAAGCGATCGTGTCGTCCAACGATTGGACGGATACAAGCCTGGACGACCTGGCGGATCGCGCGCTAGCGATGGCGCGCGCGGTGCCCGAGGACCCCTATTGTGGCCTCGCCGAGTCCAGCGAGCTGGCAAATCGCGGGCTTCCTGATCTCGATCTCTGCGACGATGGTGAGCCGACGGCCGACCAGTTGGTCGAGTTGGCCAGAACCTGCGAGGAAGCGGCACTTAATGTCGAAGGTGTCACCAATTCAGAAGGCGCCGAGGCAAGCTGGAGCCGAAGCGAAATCGTACTTGCCGCATCAAATGGGTTTACCGGCAGCTACGCGGTATCACGGCACGGCATCGGCGTTGCTGTACTGGCCGGCGAAGGCACGGCGATGGAACGCGACTATGAATTTTCAAGCGCCGTGTTTGCTGCCGATGTCGAGGACGCCGCTGAGACCGGGCGCACCGCCGGCGAGCGGACGGTGCGTCGCCTCCACCCGCGCAAGGCCCCGACTGCAAAGGTTCCGGTCGTTTACGATCCTCGTGTCTCTGCGGGCCTCGTTCGGCATTTCGCGTCGGCGATCAATGGCGCGGCAATTGCCCGCGGCACGAGCTTTCTGAAGAACGCGATGACGACGACCGTATTCGCGGACGATGTGACGATTGTCGACGATCCCCACCGTAGGCGCGGTCTGCGCTCAAAGCCCTTCGACGCCGAGGGAATTGCGACACCAGCAATGAAGCTAATCGACGCCGGCACTCTTACGAGCTGGGTGCTCGATCTGCGATCGGCGCGCCAGCTTGGACTCAAGAGCACCGGGCGCGCGTCGCGCGGAACTTCGTCACCACCATCTCCCTCGACAACAAACCTCTATATGGAGGCCGGCCACATGACGCCGCAGGCGCTGATCGCCGACATAGAGAGCGGATTCTACGTAACCGAATTGATGGGTTTCGGCATCAACAACATAACCGGCGACTACAGCCGCGGCGCCGCCGGATTCTGGATCGAGAACGGAGAGATTAGCTATCCAGTGAGCGAAATGACGGTCGCCGGAAATATGAAGAACATGTTCCTTAACATGACGCCAGCCAATGATTTGGTGTTCCGATTAGGTACCGACGCACCGACCTTGCGCGTCGAGGGAATGACCGTCGCCGGCGCATAGTTGGAGCTTTTTGAAGTTCGTCAATTTGACGGTTGACAGCTCACTTACATATATGAACAATTGTTCATATATGTAAGTGATGGAACTTCAGGCGCCACGCTTAGCTGCCGATTGGTATCGTAGACCGCCTGTAAAGGACCAATGATGGGCCACTACCACCCTCATTCCCACTCCTCCGATTTGGCGCTTCCCAAGCTTCGCCGCATTCTCGTAATCGTACTCGTAATCAATGCCGCCATGTTCGCCGTCGAGATTGTCGCTGGCCTCACCGCCGGATCAGTGTCCCTGCAAGCAGATGCGCTCGATTTTCTTGGCGACTCGATGAGTTACGCCATAAGCCTATTTGTTCTGGGTATGGCACTGAAGTGGCGGGCAGGCGCAGCGCTGCTCAAGGGTCTGTCGATGGGAGCATTCGGCATTTGGGTACTCGGCGCCACGCTATACAACGCGCATTTTGGCGTCATGCCAGGAGCATTTGTCATGGGCACAATTGGCTTTGCGGCACTGGTCGCCAATGTGATATGCACGGCACTGCTGTTTGGATTTCGCAAGGGTGACGCAAACATGCAATCGGTTTGGCTGTGCAGCCGCAACGACGCTATTGGCAACATCGCGGTGATGCTCGCTGCAGCCGGCGTCGTCGCTAGCGACACTGGCTGGCCTGATTTGGGAGTCGCAACCGTCATGGCAACTTTGGCGCTCACCGCATCTTGGCAGGTCATCCGACGCGCGATATCTGAATTACGTGTCGCGAAGCTAAGTGTCGCCTGATTCCGTATTGAGACATGTCCAACTGGCGGTCCCGATCTGCCAGTGAGGAGTATGTATCATTAGATCTGGTATCTTGAACCGTCCGTTTGGCATCGTAATCCTGCTAATGATTTCGTCGGTAGGGATTAGCCGGTCGGAAGAAGTGCCGACCGCCGCCGACAAAGCTGCAATTATCGCGATCATCGAATTGCAGATCGACGCATTTCGACGGGACAACGGAGCCGAAGCGTTCTCATACGCATCGCCCGGCATTCAAGCGCGTTTCGGCAACGCCGAAAATTTCATGGCTTCCGTCATTCAAGCCTACCAGCCCCACTATCGTCCTCGCTCCGTACAATTCCAGGACCTGATCACACTTCGCGGTCAGCCAACGCAGCGCGTCCTTCTTGTCGGACCCGACGGAATCCCCGTCATTGCCCTGTACTCCATGGCACTCCAGCCGGACGGCAGTTGGCGAATCGACGGCTGCTTCCTTCTCGAGGCGGAAAGTGCATGAGCGCGTTGTTGCTCGGACAACCCTTCCGGCCCCATTGCGTCTGACCCCGATGCGCCGCTAAAACACACCCGCCGATGCGGGAGAATGCACTTGCGTCAAGATCCTACAAGTGGCCCGACACGGGAGTTTCCGGTCTCCTGGGACGAGTTGCACCGACACTCGCGTGCGCTCGCCTGGCGGCTTCTCGAAGACGGTCCGTTTAAAGGAGTTATTGCCGTCACGCGGGGGGGGGGGTCTCGTCCCAGCCGCGATCGTCGCGCGTGAACTCGACCTCCGGCTGGTCGACACCGTGTGCGTCGCTTCTTACGAACACAAAGATCAAGGCAATGTCGAGATTCTGAAACCCGTCGAAGGTGACGGCGATGGCTGGTTGATTGTCGACGACCTGGTCGATACGGGGGTCACCGCGCAGGTGGTTCGCGACATGCTGCCCAAAGCACATTTTGCAACCATCTATGCGAAGCCCGCCGGACGCCCGCTTGTCGACACGTTCATCACCGAGGTCAGTCAGGACACCTGGATACTTTTTCCGTGGGATGTCGAGCCCGCTTACGCAAAACCTATCCGCGAGCAGGTTTGAGGCATACGTCTGGTACTAGCGGGTGCGCCACACCCCGAGCCTGGGGTCGAGCAGATCGCGTAGCCCATCGCCCAGAAGGTTGAGTCCGAGCACAATCGCGGCAATGGCAATGCCCGGGAACAGCGCCTGCGCCGGCGAGATAAACATGAAAGTTTGGGCGTCGCTGAGCATTCGTCCCAAGCTCGGACTTGGCGGCTGAACGCCCAACCCCAGGTAGCTCAGTCCCGCCTCCGCGAGAATGGCCACGGAAAACTGGATTGTTGCCTGAACAAGAAGCACGCTGGCGATGCTGGGAAGCAGGTGGTCGAGAGCTATCCTGAACGGGCTCTTGCCCAGTGCCGAGGCTGCACGCAGGAAGGGACGCGGCAGGACCTGAATTGTGGCACCCCTCGTGACCCGTGCGAACACCGCGACGTTGAACATACCGACCGCGAGTACAACGTTGATGGCGCCCGGTCCGTTGAGTGCGGAAACGAGCACCGCCGTAAGCAACGCCGGAAACGCAAAAGTAAGATCGGTTGCCCGCATCACGACCTCGTCGATCCAACCCCGGCGGAGGGCCGCCAGGAGACCAAGTGCGCCGCCACCGATAAGCCCAATCGCCACTGCAAGTGTCGCCACAACTATCGAGTTTCGTGCACCTACCATGATCATCGAGGCCACATCACGACCAAAGTGATCGGTGCCAAACCAATGGTCCGGCGATGGAGCCATCAGCTTGTTGACGACGTCGATGGCATCAGGCGCGTAGGGAGTCCAGATCAGTGAAAGCGCGCACACCAACGCCATCGCAAGCGTCAGTGTCGCACCGCCGACGAGGTTGGGGTTGCGACGTGCCAGCCGCCCTTGCCCGATCACAGTTCGGCCTTCGGTCGCGGATCGATCACCGCATAGGCACCGTCGACCAGAAAGTTCACGACGATCACGAGACCGGCCAACAACACAGCCACGTCCCGCACAACGATCAAATCACGCTGATGCACGGCCTGAACCAGCAATCGGCCGAGTCCCGGCAAATGAAATACGTTCTCCACGATCACCGCGCCGGCGACGAGAAATGCAAATTGCAGCCCGAGTATAGTGGCGATCGGTATGAACGCGTTGCGTAGAACGTGGCGGCGCATGATCGCGGTAGCGCCCAGTCCCTTGGCGCGCGCAGTGCGTATGAAGTCTTCGCCAAGTGTGTCCAATACGGCGCTCCGCGTAACACGTGCGAGTATTGCCGCTTCACCAAGCGCCAGCGCAAGTGAGGGGAGAAGCAGAGACCGCAAGGCGCTGCCAACTCCGTCGCCCCATCCGGGGAAACCACCAGCCGGAAGCCATCCCAATGCAACGGAAAAAATTAGGATCAGAAGGATTGCAAACCAGAAATTGGGAATGGCGAGCGCGAGTTGGCTCGTCGTCATCACCCCCCAGTCACCGATCCGGTCATGCTGCTGGGCAGCAAACATGCCGGCCGGTAACGCGACCAGGGCGGAAAGCAGGAAGGCAAATGCCGCCAGAGGAATCGTGACGCTCAGTCGCTCGCGCACCAATTCGGCAACCGGAACATGGTAGGTGTAGCTCGTTCCCATTTCGCCGGATACGAGCCCTGCAAGCCAAAGGACATAGCGCTCTACAGCGGGACGATCGAGCCCCAACTCCGACCGCAGTGCCGCCAATGTATCCGCATGCGCCTCGGTTCCCAGCATGATCTGAGCGACGTCGCCCGGCAACACTTCGAGCACAACGAAGACCACGGCGGAGGCCGCGAATAAGGTGAGCAACAATGCCGCGAGACGCCGGGCAAGGAAGGTCAGCATCGCTCACGCATCGACGTTGGCGCTACTCCCAGCGCGCGCGCGTTACATCATTTGCTTGGATCGGAGAGTTTTGCCACATCCCCTTCAAGCCGCTTCGCTGAACCCCATGCTTTGCCAACTGGAACAGAAACACGTTGGCCACATCGTCAGCGATAATGCGTTGTGCCCTACCATAGAGGCTGCTCCGATCTGCGTCTTCCGTGGCGACGACAAGTTCCGTCATGACGGCTTTGAGCGGCGGTGAGGAATAACCGAAATAGTACTCGTCGCGTGTGTAGATATCGATGTCGAGCGGCTCGGTGTGCGAAACGATCGTCAGGTCAAATACGTGATCGTTGCTGAATACATCGGATAGCCACTGCGCCCATTCGACCGGTACGATCTCAGCTCTAATACCGACTTGGGCAAGCTGCGCAGCGATGATTTCACCGCCACGCCTTGCGTATGACGGCGGCGGCAACTTCATGACGATATCAATTCCACTACCGTGCCCCGCTTCTGCAAGCAGCCTTCGCGCCTTCTTCTGGTCGTAGGGATAGAGGCCTGTGAGATCGACGTAGGCCTCGCTGTGCGGTGCGAAGTGGCTGCCGATCGGCGTGCCATAGCCGAACATTGCCCCGTCGATCACCGCCTTGCGATCGATCGCGTGGGCAATTGCCCGCCGGACACGGATGTCCTGAAACAACGGGCGGCGCTGGTTCATCACCAAAATCGTTTCGCCCTCGGTCGTTCCGACAAAGACATCGAATCGAGAATCGTTTTCAAAGCGCTTCAAACTCTCGGGCGCCCCCAGATTGGGAAACACGTCGATATCACCGGCAAGCATCGCCGCAACCTGGGCCGATGGGTCGGAAATTATCGTGAAGGTCACACGCTCCATCGATGGCTGTTCACCCCAATAGCCATCAAATCGCGACAGGCGCACGCTGTCACCCTTGACCCAGCGTTCGAACTGAAACGGGCCGGTACCCACCGGTCGAGTCTTATTGTTATCTACCGACTCGGGCGCAACGATAACCGCATCCCCCCAACCCATATTCCATAGGAACAAGCCGTTGGGTCGCTTCAGGTTGATCAGTACGGTCGCCGGATTGGGCGTCGAGACATTGGCAATCGGTTCGAACAGCCGCTTTTGCGCGTTTGTCGAGCCCGTGGCCATGGCTCGCTTCAGGGAAAACGCCACATCGCTCGAATCGAACTCAGATCCATCGTGGAAACGGACGCCCACGCGCAGATGGAACGTGTATGCGCGGCCATTCGCCGAAATGTCCCATCGCTTCGCGAGGGCCGGTTGCACCGCACCATTCTCATCGATGCGCGTCAGACCTTCAAAGACGTTGGCGTAGACCATTTCGTCGATCGCCGCAGCAGCGCCGGCTGTGGGGTCGAGATGGGGTGGCTCAAGCGTTACGCCGACAACAAGCTGGTCTTCGGCATGAAGTTCGGACGCCCCCAGGCCGAGGCCGGCCAGCAGGCAAACAACAAGGCCGGCTGCGCGCACCTGGACACTTCTAGAAGATCTCATAGTCGCCCCTTTTTTCGCGAGGGGAAGATAACTAGCTCCCGAACGCGCGGCAATCCTTGCTCAAGCACTGCCTCTGAGAGTTGCCCCGTGAACGTCTGTGATCAAGTTACGCGGACCTACGCGGTTCACAGCAACCTCTCCCCTCCCAACCTGCGCGAATTGCATAGCCACTATCACGCCCTGCGCTAACGCGCTAGCGGGCTTGGCGCGCCTTTACGGCAGCTATGCGTGGCCTGCGGGCTGCCCTATCATTATCGGCCTGTTCCAGGGAGCACGAAAATGACACGTCTGTTTCTCGTCGCTGCTGCGCTCGGACTCATGACATGGACTTCAAGCCTCGCCGAGGCCGCTGATTCAGCGGTTGTTGCCAAATCCTTCATGGTTTCGGCTGCCAACCCGCATGCCGCCGAGGCGGGCTACGCCGTCCTCAGGGAGGGTGGAAGCGCAATCGATGCAATGATCGCCACCCAGATGGTCCTGAACCTGGTTGAGCCTCAGAGCTCAGGCATCGGCGGCGGTGCCTTTCTGTTGCATTGGAGTGCCGCCAGTCGGGCGCTCGAAAGCTACGACGGTCGCGAGACAGCACCCGCGGCCGCTACACCGGCTCTTTTCCTCACAGCGGATGGCAGCCGGATGGGATTCTGGGACGCCGTCGTCGGCGGGCGTTCGGTTGGCGTGCCGGGTGTTTTGCGGATGCTTGAGCTCGCACACAAAAAACACGGCAAACTGAGGTGGAGACGCCTGTTCGAGCCGTCGATTCGTCTTGCAGACGAAGGATTCGAAGTTTCGCCTAGGCTTCACATGCTCGTTGCCCGGGACAAATACCTGCAGCGCTACGAGCCAGCGCGCGCATACTTCTACAATGCCGAGCGGGCCGCATGGCCGGTTGGCCACCGGCTCGTCAACAAGCCATTTGCAGCGACGTTGCGCGCGATCGCCAATGGCGGGGCAGATGCATTCTATACGGGCGCCATTGCGGCCGAGATCGTCGCGACGATAGCGGGTGCAAGCGGCAATCCTGGGCTTATGACGTCCGCGGATCTCAAGGGTTACGAGGCTAAAGTCCGACCGGCCGTGTGCGGTGGCTATCGGGGATACAGCGTCTGCGGCATGGGCCCGCCATCCTCGGGTGGCCTCACTGTCGCGATGATCCTTGGACTGATCGAGCGATTCGATTTCGCGGCGCTCGGCTCGGATGCATCGGCGGCCATACATCTTTTTGCGGAAGCTGGGCGGCTTGCCTACGCCGATCGCAATATCTACATGGCCGATTCAGATTTCGGGGATGTGCCGTCTGGCGCCTTACTCGCTCGCTCCTACCTCAGTTCACGCAGCGCGCTTATCGATAGCAACCCCTCGATGGGAACAGCCAGTCCAGGCAACCCCGATCAACACCAAAGCTTCAATGGGTCGTCGGCAGGCTCCTTGGAGGGATACTCGACAACTCACATCTCGATCGTCGACGCCGATGGGAACGCAGCGTCGATGACCAGCTCCATAGAGAGCGCTTTCGGTTCGCGCCTTATGGTCAGGGGTTTCCTGCTCAACAATCAGCTCACCGATTTTTCGTTCGCCCCCGAAAAGGATGGCAAGCCGGTGGCAAACCGAGCCGAATCCAGGAAGCGACCCCGTTCGTCGATGTCCCCGACAATCGTTCTCGACCGCAAGGGCGACCTCAAGATGGTGATCGGCTCGCCTGGCGGCAGCCGCATCATCAACTATGTCGCGAAGACGATCGTCGCGGCGCTCGATTGGGGTCACGACATGCAGACCGCGATCTCCTTTCCGCACTTCATCAACCGGAACGGCAGAACCGAATTGGAGAAGGGGACAGCGCTTGAGGAAAGCACGTCCACGCTGGAGGCCCTGGGACACGAGGTCGCCACACGCGTTCTAGCCAGCGGGCTTCACGGCATCATGATTACCTCGCGTGGTCTTGAAGGCGGCGCGGACCCGAGGCGAGAGGGCGTTGTTCTCGGCGACTGAGGTTTTGTGGAATGGCGCGCATCATCTCACTTCTCGCGGTGTTGACATTCGCTGGTTGCAACGCCGCCACGGAGTCACCGTCGAGAGACATCGATTACTATCTGGCAAACCCCACGCCGCTCAGACTTGTGGAAGTGCTGTCAGGAAAGAACAACGACGAGCGGCGCGAGATCGTATCGCAGGCACTTGCTGCCTTCGGCATCGCGCATGCGCGGCAGCCATTTCAATCCGCCGACCTTGGCGGAGAGAATTTATTGGTCGAATTCGGACCGGGTCCGCAAGCGGTTGTCATCGTCACACATTTCGACCGGGTCGCCGACTCTCCTGGTGCCAACGACAACGCATCCTGCGTTGCGGCAGCGATCGACGGTCTAAGGCAGCTAGCGAGCCAGCCGCCGGATCACATAAAGCTCGTGCTCCTATTCTCAGATCTCGAGGAGGCCGCGTTGGCCGGCTCGCGCCAATATGCCCGCAGCACCGATCTCAGCAACGTAATCGGCGCCATCAGTTTCGATCTCTGCGGTATCGGCGACGCCGTCGGTATCTGGGACTTGCGCCAAGAAGAGGCCAGCGCGCTCATTGTGCGAGCGCTGATGCGTGCCAGCGAACAAGAAGGCGTCTACCACTCAACACATGGTCCGGTGGCTCGGTTCTCAAGTGATCATATAAGCTTCTTCGAGAGAGGGGTTCCCGGCGTCGGTGTGACAATTGTGCCTCGTGAAGACGAGGCCAGGTTGCGCGCTTATGTCGACAACCCTAACTCGATCAGGTGGCTGATCCGCTACTTTCGTCCGCGAATCTTTCGAACCTATCACGCGTCGGAAGACGGGCCGCAAACTGTGGCCATACCAGCGTTGGACTTGGCGCGGCGCGTCATCGTCGGCACCGTTCGGGCGCTCGACGCACCGTTCGGGCGCTCGACGCACCGTTCGGGCGCTCGACAGACTCGCTGCACCCGCTAGTTAACACCAACACCAAGCACCGCGCCCAAATCGAAACGCGTCTCCCAACGATGCAACCTCTCATCAAACTGCTCCCACACCGCCACAAACGGATCGCAGCCGGACGGCCTTGGATCTATTCCAACGAGATCCAGATGACGAGCGAGGCAAAGGCCCTCACTCCGGGAACCGTGACCGGCGTCGTCAGCGATGCTGGAGAGTGGCTGGGGCAGGCAACGTTCAACCCTCATTCTTTGATCTGCGGACGAGTCATGACGCGCGAGCATGATGTTGCGATCGACGATCAATTTCTGAAAATGCGCATGAGCAACGCACTTCGACTGCGCGAACGGCTTTACGACGAGCCATATTACCGGCTTGTCAACGCCGAGGCCGATGGGCTTCCAGGCGTGATTGTCGACCGCTATGGCGAGGCAATCTCACTGCAGCTGAACACCGCCGGTGCCGAGCGCCTCAAGGACCAACTGCTTCTCGCTATCGATAGTGTCATCGAACCGACCGCAATCGTCATTAGGAATGACAGCGCAGCACGCAAACTTGAGGGGCTAAACACGTACTGTGAAGTCGCGCAGGGGACACGCGATCAGCCGATCGAACTCCGCGAGAATGGCACTGTCTTCTTCGCCGACCTTCTTCATGGACAGAAAACCGGTTGGTTCTACGATCAGCGCATCAACCGGACGTTCGTTGCATCTTTGGCCGCAGGCGCCCAAGTCCTCGATTGCTACGGACATTCGGGCGGCTTCGCAGTTCAGGCATTGGTCAGCGGTGCCAGCGGCGCGGTTACAGTCGACACCTCAGCAAGTGCCTTGGCATTGGCGTCGATGGCGGCTGGACATAACGGCGTCACCGATCGCATCCGAATCCACAAGGCGGACGTATTCACCGATCTTGCGGCTCGAGCTGGCGCAAGCGAGCGCTTCGAAATTGTTGTCGCCGATCCGCCGTCGTTCGTCAGATCAAAGAAAGACCTAAAAGCGGGGTCACGCGCCTATCGAAAGCTTGCGAGGCTCACTGCAACACTGGTCGCGCCCGGCGGCATTCTCTTTCTCGCCTCCTGTTCGCACAATGTTGGCATCGAGCTCTTCAGCGAGCAGGTCGTTCGCGGCGTTTCCGATGCGCGACGCACCGGGCGCATCCTCTTGGCAAGCGGTGCCGGGCCGGATCATCCGATCCATCCAGCGCT
Organism: Alphaproteobacteria bacterium; assembly: GCA_965217615.1. Classification (GTDB taxonomy): domain Bacteria; phylum Pseudomonadota; class Alphaproteobacteria; order UBA8366; family CAVOAK01; genus CAVOAK01. The sequence goes on along the minus strand of CBDCIT010000047.1, from coordinate 145,161 downwards.
TCCCGAATCGGCTTATCTGAAGGCCGTAACACTTCAACTCGACTGACGAAGGCGGTCGAGCCGAGATGGTCAGGGGATTGTCTTCAAACAGAGGCTTGATGGTAGGCCACTAACGAATACGGGCGGCTGCCGACATTCAGGGGTCGTCGCATTCGTCGGGCAGCCGCCCGTGGCCGTTGGGAGGCGATATCAAAGGTATGCTGCGCGCCGGAACACTGGAGTCTCTCTCACGCGCATGTGATGGAACGTGTTTGTTTGCGGGTCGCAGCGCCGGCTTCACGCCGGCAGCGTCACCATGAATACTGTCCCGTCTTCGCTTGTGGAGACGAGCGACAACTCGCCTCCGCGACTGCGCACAAGCTCGCGGGCCGACGTCAAACCTAGCCCAACACCACCTGCCTTCGCCGAGCCCTCAAATGGTCTGAACAGATTCTCCCGCGCACGTGCGGGCAAGCCCGAGCCATTGTCGGCAATCTCTATTTCGATCCTCTGTTCTAATTTGCATGCGCCGATCGAAATTGTATCCGCACCGGCTTCTACCGAATTGCGGGCAAGATTGCTGAAGACTCGAAACATTTGACTACGATCGGCAGTAACTCCGAGATCCAATTCCACACGGCTCTCAAGGGTAATGCTCTGACCTTTCGGATCGACAAGATCGGCACCGATATCGGCGACAAGAGTGTTTAGCGGAAATCTTTCTTTTTGCACGTCTGGTTCCCCGCGCCGCACATAGTCCATCGTCTGACTGCACAGCGAAACGGCGCGCTCGATAGCCGTAACAAGGCGAGGCGTAACGCGCCGCACTTCCGGATCCTCGCTGTCCTCCAGGCGATCCGAAATCAGCAGAACTGGTGAAAGAATACCTCGAAGATCGTGGTTGATTTTGGCAACGGCCGTCCCGCGCGCAGCTAGGTGGTCCTTTTGCCTGAGAGCGGCGCGCAGCCGTTGCTGCATGCCGGCAAGTTCTCGCTGTGCAACACCGATTTCGTCGCGCCTCCGCGAGGGTTGAACGACACGATTTGCATCCTCGGGGTCTTCGCGGAACAAAACCATGTTCTCGGTAATCTGTCGCATTGGCCGCACCAAAAGCAGATGCAACGATACATAGAGCAGCGTCGCTGTTATCAGCGAAATAGCGATCGACAACGCCAGAATGCGCCAGGCGAAATTCACGATTTCCTGCTGCAGCGGCCCCTCGTCAAGTACCAATTCGATACCGACACCAGGATCTTTGGGCGACGGGCCGATGACGCGAATTATGCGATTGTCGGTCCTGCCAAGCGTCAGCATCGCATCGCCGATCAAGGTCATAAAGCCTCCGCTCGTAAGGTCGAATTGACCGCTGACCTGCGGCGGCATATTTTGGCTCAACGCGAGTTTTGCGCCATCTCGACGGACGACGATCCCAAGCGCGCCCACATGTTCAAGAAGCTCCATGCGCAACTTATCGCTCACAACTTGGTCGGGCGTCGCATCCAGTGAAAGAATTGCCAGATGCGCCGCGCCGAGCCGTTCTATCAGCCAGTTCTCACGGAATCGCGCTACCGAAGGTGCGAAGATCAAAACCTCCGCCAGCATAACGAAAAAGACGGTGAGGAGGAGCAGACGTGATGACAGGCTGCGCATTATTCAGCCTATGGGTTCCATTCCGTCAGGTCCGATTATTTAGATTATACCACGCTTCAACTGCCTTAATGCCAAATCTCAGGATGCGCTACGTGACTCCCGAGATTTCTCAAGGTCTGCTCAAGTCCTTGACTTGAACTTGCGATACGCGACCGGTAGCAACGCCAACAGTGCGAGACCAACCAAGGCGGTGATGATTTGTGGCGTCAGTATTGCCGAGGCATTTATTTCACCGCCTGCATCCAATATTCCGCCGATGCCGGCGCCAAATGTTGAAAACACAAAACCACCCGGAACTATTCCAACGAATGTAGCCAAAATGTAGGTCGAGAGTCTTACGCCGAGCAGCGCCGGCGCGAGATTGACTGCCCAGAATGGGAATGCGGGCACAAGACGCAACGCAAGCAAATAACTGAACGCATTTTCACGAAACCCGTCCTCCATACGTTGCAGCCAAGGACCCGCGCGCTTCCTCAGGACGTCGCCGATCGCCCATTTGGCGGCCAGAAAAAGAATTGTCGCACCCAGCGTGGCGGCACTTATGTTGTAGAGGAGGCCGAACCACTGACCGAACAGGAAGCCGCCGGCAACAGACATCACAGCGCCACCCGGGATCGAGAACGCGATCATCGTCGCGTAGAACACAAAGAAAATCAGGGCCGACAGAACGGCATGCTCGCCTACGGATTCGATCAGCCACCGCCGGTTGTCGGCCAATGCCTCAAAACTTGCATATTTGTCGAGACCCAATACGAAAAACAGGATCAAGCCCAGTACAAGTACAACCGCTGGCGCTAGACGTTTCAACACTACTACTTGCGATCCACGGGTGATCTTCTGCATTGCGTCGCCGACAACGCCCTGCCGAACGTGTTTAAGAGCGCCGCCATACAACTACCCATTCATATACGCGTGCAGCTTGTCGCACTGCTCACAAAGGACGCTCTGCACCGATGCCTCGCGAGCGGCCACGGCCTCCTCGGCATATCCTAGTTTCTCGAGTTTAGTGATAAAGCTGCTTTTGACCTCGGCGGTCGCGAGGCCTACCGCCTCGTCCATATCGGTGTTGCTCCAATACATGATCTTCTGCGGTCCGCCCTTGAAAGTCTCGTGCCAATGTGGACGCTCGAGTGTGCAGTCGAAGCGCATGATGAGTGCCCAGTCGTCCGCATCCTTGATGAATATCTTGAACGTCGGGCCCTCGCGTTCCGGCGGACCGCCACGATACTGGGTTTCGAACTGAAACGGTCCGACATGCGCAAAGTTGGGTTCGGTTGGCTTCGGCATCGCAGATTCTCCACTCGTTGTCATTTAGCCATTAGCTTACAGGATGCGACTTTAGCCGGCCGGCTTGCCGCTCGCAATTGATATGCTGGCGACGCTATATGCCCGTGACAGGCGTCCAAATCCGAGCCGACGCCATGCCATTTCATGCCACGATTCTTGTGACTTTCGAGTCACTTACTCGTGATGCAGATAGCTGGTCTGCGCACGGATGCAACCCTGCCAATTGACTTGCTAGGGACGAAACTCTAATACAGCGTGGCTTCCAATCAGAGCTCAATGGAGAGCCGCCGTGAAACGCACCTATCAGCCGAGTCGACTTGTTCGCAAACGTCGCCACGGGTTTCGTGCCCGCTCCGCGACCGTAGGCGGGCGTCGCGTCATCGCACGGCGACGTGCCAAGGGCCGTAAGCGCCTGTCGGCCTAAAAGCTATGCCTCCGGCGGTCGAACGCCTGACGCGGCGGCCGGAATTCCTGCGTGTCGCCGGGTCAGGACGAAAATGGGTTACTCCCGGTCTGATCCTGCAGACGCTAAATCGGTCGAGCTCGGCGATCGGTCCACGCGTCGGGCTCACGGCAAGCCGGCGCGTCGGAAATGCCGTTGCAAGAAATCGAGCACGGCGACGCCTGCGTTCCGTGGTCGAGACGGTCATCTCGGATCATGGTAGACCCGACCATGACTACGTCGTGATCGCCCGGAAGGAGACCATGCGAAGGCCCTATGCAGAGCTGTTGAGTGACTTGGAGACCGCTCTAAAACGGCTTAAAGCATGGCGAAATGGTTAAGCCAATGAACGCAGCATCTGCACTCGCGAGCGCCACGCTTCGGTTGGCGATCCGCACTTACCAAACTGTCATTTCCCCGCTGACGCCGGCGAGCTGCCGTTACTGGCCATCCTGCTCGGAGTATGCAGTACAGGCGATCTCAATGCATGGTCCGATGAGCGGTGTACGGCTAACGCTGAGAAGACTCTTTCGGTGCCATCCATGGGGTGGCTGGGGCTACGATCCGGTGCCGAATTGGACGGAGTCAAACTCCTGCGGACATCACCACACCAAGCGAGTCAGCGGCAGTAGGCCGACGACCGCACCGATTTCAGGCTCGCCGTCGTGATCGACCAACGCAATATTCTCCTCGCCATCGTTCTATCGGTGGCCATTCTCGTAGGTTGGCAGTTCATTTTCGTCCAGCCTCAGTCCGAGCGGCAGGCACAACTGCAACAGCAGGTCCCGCAGACCCAGCAGCCGGTGGCCAGCCAGCCAGCCAGCGAGCAGCAGGGCGGTGTCGCCAGCGCGCCCTCGATAGGTGCCAGCGTACCAAGCGTTCTCAGGGAAACGCAGTCGGGTGTTCTGTCGCGCGAGGATGCGCTCAAGAAGACAGCGCGCGTAAATATCCTCTCCTCGCGGCTCCAAGGATCGATCTCACTCGTTGGCGCAAGATTCGACGACCTAGTGCTGTCCGACTACCGCGAGACAATTGACGACTCGAGCCCCAACATCGTGCTTTTGTCGCCAACGGGCTCCAGTGATCCCTACTACGCAGAATTCGGCTGGCTCGGCGCGAATGTGAAGGCTCCCGACGGGCTGGCGGAGTGGCGGACGGATCGGCGCAATCTAACGCCGGACTCACCGGTAACGCTTACCTGGGACAATGGTGAAGGGCTCCGCTTCGAGCGGCGCTACGCACTCGATGAAGACTATATGCTGGAAGTGACTCAGCGGGTTCGCAACACCGGAACAGAGGATGTGACGATCGCGCCTTACGGGCTGGTGTCGCGGACGAATACGCCTGAAATCCTCAATTTTTATATCCTGCATGAAGGGTTGCTCGGCGTCTTCGACGGCACCCTGAAAGAAGTGGACTACGATGATGTCGTCGACGCCAGAACCATCCGCCAGCCGACATCGGGCGGTTGGATCGGCATTACTGACAAGTACTGGCTGGTCGCCTTGGTGCCGGATCAGTCGACGAAGGTAGAAACAAGTTTCACCAGCGGCACGCGCGGAAACACCACGCTCTATCAGGCTGACTTTCTTGGCGCCGCGGAGACACTGCCTCGCGGCGGCGTTCTGGAGGCCAGATCGCATCTTTTTGCCGGTGCTAAAGAAGTCACGCTGCTCGACAAGTACCGCACCGAACTCGACATCGCGCTGTTCGATCGGGCGGTTGATTTCGGTTGGTTCTATTTCCTTACTAAACCGATCTTTCTAACGATCCACTGGCTTTCCGGAAAACTCGGCAATTTTGGATTGGCTATCCTTGCACTCACGGTCGGTATCCGGCTGCTGCTGTTTCCGCTCGCCAACAAATCCTTCCGCGCCATGAGCAAGATGAAGCTGCTGCAGCCCAAACTCGTAGAGCTCAAGGAGCGCTACGGCGAAGACCGACAGAAGCTCAATATGGAGATGATGCAGCTCTACAAGGCCGAAGGTGTGAACCCGATGGCCGGTTGCTTACCGGTCATCGTCCAAATACCGGTGTTCTTCGCGCTCTACAAAGTTCTGTTCGTCACGATCGAGATGCGCCATGCACCGTTTTACGGTTGGATCTTAGACCTTTCGGCGCGCGATCCGCTGGGTGTAATGACGCTGTTCGGCCTCGTCGACTGGAACGTGCCAGCTACGTTGGACCTCATCAACATAGGCATTTGGCCGATCATTATGGGCGTCACGATGTATCTCCAAACCAAACTGAACCCGGCGCCGGCCGACCCGATTCAGGCGAAGATCTTCACATTCTTGCCGTTCATTTTTACCTTTATATTGGCAAACTTTCCGGCCGGCCTGGTCATTTACTGGGCCTGGAACAATGCCCTTTCGATCCTGCAGCAATGGGTCATCATGCGGCGAACCGCGCCACGGCCGGCCGGGGCAACGACCTGAGCGCCCACTCTGCGGCTGTGCCTGGCGAATCCGCTGAATCGACTGAGGCGGGCCGCCTGCTGTTCGCGCAGGAATGCCGTTTTGTCTCGGGTGCTGCGGATATTGGCGGTGTGCCGCCAGCGGACCTGCCCGAAGTCGCGTTTGCCGGCCGCTCCAATGTCGGCAAGTCGAGCCTTGTCAACGCGCTTACCGGTCGCAATACGCTGGCGCGGACCAGTAACACGCCGGGGCGGACGCGCCAGCTCAACTTCTTCGACCTTGGCCACCGCCTGATGTTGGCCGACCTCCCAGGATACGGATACGCACGTGCACCAAAACACGAGATCGCTCGGTGGACCGAGTTGATGACGACGTATTTCAAGGGAAGAGCGGCGTTGCGCAGGATGTGCTTGCTCGTCGATGCGCGACACGGGCTGAAGACCACCGACCTCGAAATGATGGAGCATCTGGACGAAGCCGCAGTCGGTTATCGAGTTGTGTTAACCAAGATCGACAAAGTGACCGCCTCCCAGCACATGACCATCATGGAGAGCATTGCCGCCGCGTTGACGACGCGGCCGGCGGCGCTGACCGAGTGCAGGCTCACCAGCGCGCGGGACGGCACCGGAATTGCCGAATTGCGCAGCGAACTTGCAGCGCTGGCGGCGCCAAAGCCTTTGAGCTAAAGTCCGCGCCCGTTTCAGGGAGCGCGTGTGGGCGCGGCGTCGTTACTTATGAGCAAATCCAAGACACTATTGCGTGACGAATGGCTGGCCAAGGCCGGCATGTTGACGGAAGCCCTGCCCTATATGCGGCGCTACGCTGGCAAGACGTTTGTCATAAAATATGGCGGCCACGCGATGGGCAACGCGGATCTGGCGCAGCATTTCGCGCGGGACATCGTCCTGTTGAAGCAGGTCGGCATCAATCCGGTGATCGTCCACGGCGGTGGTCCGCAGATCGGCGCGATGCTGGATCGGCTCAAGATCAAGAGCGAATTCGTCGATGGATTGCGCGTCACCGACCGCGACACGGTCGGCATCGTCGAAATGGTGTTGTCCGGTCAAATCAACAAGCAGATCGTCGCGGAGATCGCGGCAGCGGGCGGTCGCGCGGTCGGACTCTCCGGAAAAGATGGCGGTTTGATCCGTGCGCGCAAGCGCCACCGCCGGGCTAAACGGTCGGACTCCAACATCGAAAAAGTCCTGGACTTGGGTTTCGTCGGCGAGCCGCAGGCGATCGATCCGAACGTCATTCAGCTGCTCGGGGCGTCCAAGTTCATTCCAGTTATCGCTCCAATTGGGACGGACACTAAGGGCCAGACGTATAATATCAACGCAGACACGGTAGCTGGCGCGATCGCCGGCGCGCTCGATGCGACGCGGCTCCTGATGCTGACAGACATCGCCGGTGTGCTCGGCAAAACTGGCAAGCTGATACCCGAGATGAACCTGCGCAACGCGCGCAAATACCTACGCGATGGGACGCTCCAGGGCGGCATGATCCCGAAGGTCGAGACATGCATCAGTGCGATAAACGACGGCGTAGAGGCGGCGGCGATTCTCGACGGGCGCATCCCGCACGCCATCCTGCTGGAAATCTTCACCGAGCATGGTTCGGGAACGCTGCTCCGCGGCCGTTAAAAGCACGTGTTGTCGCGCTTGCAGTCCCGCCTCATCCACATCGTTGCGGCACCCTGTCCGCAATGACTACGGGCTCAAATCAGAAAGGCCGATTTTCGGCGAATAAGCAACGGTTGATGCCTCACAGACGCCGCACGAAAGCTTGGATTTTCGACCTCGACAACACGCTTTATCCGGCGCACTGCAACTTGTTCGCCCAGATCGACCAACGCATCGGCGAGTTTGTCGCGGCAGCACTCGATCTTGACCATGGCGAAGCGCGCGTGCTGCAGAAGAAATATTTCCGCGAACATGGCACGACGCTGAGCGGGCTTATGCGTCATCATTCGATCAAGCCTGCCGAGTACTTGGAGTATGTGCACGATATCGACATGTCCGTCGTGCCGGAAAGCCCGGCGCTCGATGACGCTTTGTCACGGCTCAACGGGCGCAAGTTGATTTACACAAATGGCTCAACGCGCCATGCAGAAAATGTGCTTTGCAAGCTTGGCGTTACGCACCATTTCGTGGCAATCTACGATATCGTCGCTGCCGACTATCGCCCAAAGCCGGACGCTGCGCCGTACGCGGACTTGGTGCGGCGCCACGACATAGATCCAGCCCAGTCCGTCATGATAGAGGATATCGCCCGTAACCTGGCACCGGCAGCTGCGCTCGGCATGGCAACGGTATGGCTCAGAACACATCACGATTGGTCGCACGACGGCAGCGAAGGCGATCACGTTCACCACGTCACGGATGATTTGGTGGCTTGGCTGGCGGCACTACCGAGCGAGGATATGCCTTGAAGCACCGGGGATTGCATCGCCCCGCTACCTTGACACCCCTTTGCAACTTGCCCACTCTCGCCGCCGCCATACGCCTGCGTTAGGGATTCTGCCATGGACAACAAGCAGTTGAAGACCGTCATCGATGCGGCCTGGGAAGCGCGCGACGAGGTGACGCCGAAGACCAAGGGCGAAACGCGGGACGCGGTGGAAATGGCGCTTGACCTGATGGACGCCGGCAAAGCGCGTGTTGCCGTAAAGGACGACGGAAATTGGCGCGTCAACCAGTGGCTCAAGAAGGCCGTGCTGCTGTCGTTTCGGCTGAACGACATGATGACGATTCCGGGCGGCCCGGGCCGCAATACGCCCTGGTGGGACAAAGTCCCTGCAAAATGGGCCGGCTGGGGGGCGCGCGAATTTCGCGAGGCGGGGTTTCGCGCGGTGCCGAGCTGCGTTGTTAGGCGATCGGCCTATATTGCACCCGGCGTTGTACTGATGCCCAGTTTTGTCAATTTGGGGGCCTACGTGGACGGCGGCACAATGATCGATACCTGGGCGACCGTCGGAACATGCGCTCAGATCGGCAAGAACTGTCATATTTCCGGTGGCGCCGGCATTGGCGGCGTGATCGAGCCGCTGCAGGCCGACCCGGTGATCATCGAAGACAATTGCTTTGTCGGCGCGCGCTCCGAAGTGGCCGAGGGCGTCATCGTCGAGGAGGGATCGGTCCTCTCCATGGGCGTCTATATTGGCGCCTCGACGAAGATCGTCGACCGCGCCAGCGGCGAGGTCCACAACGGGCGCGTACCCGCATACTCGGTCGTGGTGCCGGGATCGTTGCCAGGCAAGCCGCTCCCGGACGGCACCCCCGGACCCGGCCTCTATTGCGCCGTGATCGTCAAACGTGTGGACGAAGGGACGCGCGCAAAGACTTCGATCAACGAACTCTTGAGGGGCTGACCCTTGGTCGACCCGGTCGCGTTGGCCCGGGCGCTGATCCGCTGTCCCAGCGTAACGCCCGAGGAAGGTGGTGCACTGGACCTGCTGCAGCGAACGCTCGAAGAGCTGGGTTTCCTCTGCCACCGGCTTAGGTTTTCTGAAGCCGGCACGCCCGACGTGGACAACCTTTACGCCCGTAACGGCGAGGGTGCCCCCAACTTCTGCTTCGCGGGCCACACCGATGTTGTGCCGACCGGATCGCTTGAGGCCTGGAGCCGAGGCCCGTTCGACGCCGTCGTGGAGGATGGGGTGCTTTACGGGCGCGGCGCGTCCGACATGAAGGGCGCGATCGCCTGTTTCACCGCCGCATCGCAGCGCATTTTCACCAAGGGACCGCTTTCCGGATCGATCAGCCTGCTCATCACAGGCGACGAAGAAGGCCCGGCGATAAACGGCACACAAAAGATGCTGCGCTGGCTGGCAGAGGAAGGCGAGCGACTCGATGCCTGCCTCGTCGGCGAGCCGACCAACCCCGAGCAATTAGGTCAAATGGCGAAGATCGGCCGCCGCGGTAGTCTGAACGGTCGGCTGACAGTGCACGGTGTTCAAGGCCACACCGCCTATCCGGATCTCGCTGACAACCCGGCACACCGGCTTGTCGCGATCCTAAATGCGCTTACCGCAATTCCGTTGGACCAGGGATCAGCGCATTTTCCACCTTCAACGCTGCAAATCTCGACCATCGACATCGGTAATCCGGCAACCAATGTGATACCGGCTGCGGCCCGCGCCACTTTCAATATTCGCTTCAACGACCTCCACACGTCGGCGTCGCTGACCGAGTCGCTGCACGAAGCGATCGGTGCGGCAATCGGGCAAGGTGGGCGCTACGATCTAGACGTGGCTGTAAGCGGAGAGTCATTCCTCACGCCGCCCGGCCCACTTTCCCGACTGATCAGCGACGCGATCGAAGCGGTTTTGGGAGTCGTGCCAGAACTCAGTACGACCGGTGGAACCTCAGATGCACGCTTCATCAAGGACTACTGCGAAGTGGTAGAGTTTGGAATGGTCGGACAGACCATGCACAAGGTCGATGAACAGGCGCGCGTCGAAGACCTGCAGAACCTAACGAATATCTATGAGGCGGTGCTGACGAGCTATTTCAAGGCCGCATGATCACCACACAAGAGGCGTTTCGGGGCCTATACGCCGCGTGGCGGCTGCTTCTACGCGACCGCAGCGCCGTAGCGTTACTCGACGACAGCGCCATTGGGTTCTGGAAGTCGTTCTCCTGCGCCGTCATCGTTCTCCCCGCCTACATAATCCTTATTGCCTTTGCCGGCGGCGGGCCACCAGCTGGCGCGCACCCCATTCGTATCATCCTCGTTGAAGGCATCGGTTACATCATCGGCTGGGTGGCATGGCCGCTCGTCGCGGCCTATATCGCGCCGTTCTTGGGTCGCGGAGAGGTCTACATTCGCTACATCGTGGCCTACAACTGGTCCGCAGGGCCTCAAATCGTGATCCTCGTCCTATTGCTTGCACTTCAGAGCAGCGGGATCTTGAGCCGGGGCCCGTTTACAGCTGTCAGCTTATTCGCCCTTCTCGTCCTCCTTTTCTATCACGGGTTCATTGTTCGCGTTGCGTTGGACGTTGCGGTAGAACTTGCCGTCGCCTTGGTGGTCGGCGAATTTCTGCTCGGTCAAGTGATCCGCATGGTTTCGGACGCGATGCTGGCTTAGCCTGGCCCCTGTTCGGTGACACGCCATGGCGTGCAGAAAACGTAAGCAAGCGCCGCTAATATGTTGCAAGCCCCGAATGTGAGAGCGAGCGGCCAGGCCGTTCCATCGTGGAAGATGCCGACGGCGAACGCCCCAAGTGCGCCGCCGGCCATCTCGATCGAGCCGAGGAGCGCCGCGGTAAGCCCATGTCGCGCATCACTCGCCGCAAGCGCGCGTATGGGCGCCGTCGCGAACAGGAAGCCGAGCCCGAACGTGCCGAGAGAGACCGTCGCCGTGAGGGTGCCCGGGGTTGCGTGCAATTGGACGACGGCCAACGTCGCAACGCCGCCGGCAACGCTAATCCAAAGTGCCGCGCGCAAGAGCCGTTCGACGCCGATCAGTCCAACGATGCGGTTTGCCGCGAGGCTGGCCAGGAAATAAGCGAGAATGAGGGCCGCATAGTAGAGCCCGTAGTGTTGCGTCGCGACACCCATGTGCTCGATCAACACAAACGGCGCCGCGGTGATAAATGCGAACAGTCCGCCAACGAGAAAGCCGGCAGGCAGCGCATAGCCCATGAAGCCGCGCTGCAGCAGCAGGCGGGCATAGGTGCGGGCGAAGGAGACGGGGCGGCCGCCAATGCGGCTTTCCGGTGCTAGTGTCTCCGGCAGGAAGCGCCAAACGAGAGCGGCGACCACAACAGTAATACCTGCCAACAACACGAAGTTTGCCCGCCATCCGAGCCAGACATGGACATAGCCGCCGATTAGCGGCCCCACCGCCGGTGCCACAGCCACGGCCATACCGTAAGCCGCCAGGACTCGGACGCTATCTTCATCGTCGTAAAGATCCCGGATGATTGCCAAGCCGACGACCGCTTCGGCGCAGGCGACAATTCCTTGGAGCGCACGCGCCAGAATCAGGAATTCTATGCTGTAGGCAAGAGCGCAGACAAGGCTAACGACAGCGAAGCACACCAAGCCGCCGAGGAAGACGGGCCGGCGACCCAGATAGTCGCTGAGGGGACCATATATGAGCTGCGCCGCCCCGAACCCCAACAGATTAAGGCTCATGGTCAGTTGCACCGTCTCCGCACTCGTTTCGAAATAGTCGGTCAGGTGTGGCAGCGAGGGAGTGTAGAGGTCGGTCGAGAGTATGCTCGCGGAAGCCGCGGCAACCAGCAGGACCGGAATAATCAGTGGGGCTGGTGTCGCCGCGGCGCGGGTTGGTGCGCTCATCAATAATCAACCCGCGTCAGGTAGAGTCCGTCGGGTGGTGCGGTCGGACCGGCGCGGGCGCGATCGCGGGCAGCAAGCGCTTCCCTGACATCAGCGGCACGCCATTTTCCTTCACCGACCAGCCGCAACGTACCGACGATGATGCGAACTTGATTGTGGAGAAAAGACCTTGCGTGCGCTTCGATGACCACATTGTCGGCGCGCCGTTCGACGTTAAGCTCGTCCAACGTCTTCACCGGCGAGTCGGACTGGCAAACCGCCGCGCGGAAACTTGTGAAATCGTGCCGGCCTGTCAGCGTTTGACCCGCCTCGTTCATCGCCGTCCGATCGAGCTTCGTGGGGACGTGCCAAACACGACCGCGTTCGACTGCAGGTGGCGCACGCCGGTTGAGGATGCGGTACTGGTAGCGCCTGCCGGTAGCCGAGAAGCGGGCATGGAAGTCCCGATCGACTGCCGCCGCGTCAAGGACCGTTACCAGGTGGGGTTTCAGGTGGTAGTTGAGGGCATCGCGCACTGTTGCCTCGTCGGCCTCACGCAGGAGATCGAAATGGGCAACCTGGCCGAGCGCGTGAACTCCGCTGTCAGTTCGACCAGCGCCATGGACGGTCACCGTCTCCTGTGCGAAACCATGAACCGCCTCTTCAAGTGTTTCCTGGACCGAACGGCCATTGTCCTGGCGCTGCCAGCCGACAAAATCGCCGCCGTCATACTCGATGACGAGTCGCCAGCGCGTCATGACAAGACGCTGCCACGTGGCAACGCATAGCCGCGCAAGAAGTCGGCCGAATCCATCACGGCTTTACCGGGCCTTTGAAGGCGCTCGAGTCGAAGCGTCCCCTCGCCGCAGGCGATCGTGAGGGCATCGTCGACGACAGCCCCCGGGGAGTCGGTCCCACTCGTGACTTCTGCTCTCAATACTTTGATCCGTACTCCCTCGTACTCGAACCAAGCACCCGGGCGCGGGCTAAGGCCACGCACAATGTTTGCGAGTTCGTCTGCACGTTTGCGCCAGTCGAGCCGGCCCTCGCTCGCCTCCAGCTTGTGGGCATAGGTCGCTTCTTCATCTCGCTGTGCAGTTGCTGTCACGTCGCCCAATTCGATCTGCTCCAGAACCCGGACAATCGAGTCGGCTGCAAGCACCGAGAGCCGCTTCCGAACACTTCCCGCGTCATCATCGGACGCGATCGCCGAGGATTCCTGCACCAGAATGGGGCCCGTATCGAGACCCTTGTCCATTTGCATGATCGTTATTCCGCTCTCGCGATCGCCGGCGAGAATCGCGCGCTCAATCGGCGCCGCACCGCGCCAGCGCGGCAGCAGCGAGGCATGCGCGTTGAGACAGCCGAGCCGCGGCGCTTTGAGTATTTTCGCCGGTAGACGCAGCCCATAGGCGACCACGACCGCAGCGTCGATCTCAAGCGCGCAGAAGTCGTCCTGATCCGCGGCCGCCTCGAAAGAGTCCGGCACGCGAACCATGAGCTCGCTTTGCTCGGCAAGCAGCTGAACCGGACTCGGGTGCATCCGGCCACCTCGTCCGGCGCGGCGTGGCGGCTGACTGTAGACACATTCGACCAGATGGCCGGCATCGATCAGCGCCTGAAGGCTCGGCGTCGCAAACTCCGGCGTTCCCATGAAGGCGAGACGCAACGTCATTCGCTAGCCGTCGCCAAGAGGCGCCTTATTCCGCTGCCGTCCGCTTCTTGGACTTCGTAAGCTTGCGGAGAATGATGCTGCGCTTTAGCGCAGAAATGTGATCGACGAACAGCACCCCGTCGAGATGATCCATCTCGTGCTGAATGCAGGTCGCAAGCAAATCCTCCGCTTCAATCTCTTGTCGATTGTTGGTCTCGTCGACATAGCGCACGGTAATCTTGCAGGGCCGGATCACCTCAGCATAGTGATCGGGAAACGAGAGACAGCCCTCCTCGAAATTCTTCCTGTCAGCCGAGACGTGAACCAATTCCGGATTTGCCATCACGAGCGGCTGTGGTTCGCCGTCCCTGGGGGCGGGATCGACGACGATAACACGTTTTGCGACACCGACCTGCGGTGCTGACAGCCCGACTCCCGGCGCCATATACATCGTCTCGAGCATGTCGTTCATGAGGCCGGCGACCTCATCTGTCACATCGTCCACCGGCTCACAAACGACCTTTAAACGCGGATCGGGCGCGATAATGATGGGAAGAACCGCCACGAAATCTCCGTCCTCTTGTTTCTCTTTGCTGGGTCGAAACAGTTATGACCGAACCGCTCGCCCGTCAAGGCAGCCGGTATTGATGGGACAGGCCATGTGGTAGTCTCGTGCGACGATCCCGCCTCCGAAAGGCCGCCCGCGTTATGGACGCAAACCTGCTGATCATCATCGCTGCCATAGCCGTCGCCGTCGTTGCCATTCTCGTCTTGTTGCGGCGACGTGCTTTCGGGTTTTCGGCGACACAACAACTCATCGACCAGCAGACCGAGCTTGCCGGACGCATCAGTCAGCTGACCGAACAGCAGGCCTTGGCGCAGGGCCAGCTTTCTGAACGGCTGCAAGCCCAGGAGCGGGCGCTTGCCAAGGCGCTCGATGATCGGCTTGGCGACGTATCGCGGCGAATCGGCGAATCACTGCAAAAACAATCGACGCAGACGACCAATACATTGGGGGACCTAAAGGCACGGCTCGCCGTCATCACCGCTGCCCAGGACAATATAACCAAGCTCTCGGCGCAGGTCGTAAGCCTTCAAGACGTGCTCGCAAACAAGCAGGCGCGCGGCGCGTTTGGTGAGACCCAGCTTGGCGACCAGATCCGCAACGCACTGCCGCGATCGGCCTATAAGTTTCAAGCCAAGCTCACGAACGGAAAGCTTGCGGATTGCCTGCTCAAACTGCCCAACCCTCCCGGCTCGATCGCCATCGACGCCAAATTTCCCCTTGAGAGCTATCACCTGCTGCGCGCGGCCAAAGACGATGCAGCCCGCGCAAACGCTCGCCGGTCGTTTGGCGCCGATATAACCAAACACGTGCGGGATATTGCAGAAAAGTACATCGTTCCCGGCGAGACGGCCGAGTCGGCGCTCATGTTCCTGCCTTCCGAAGCGGTCTATGCCGAACTGCATGCGGAACTGCCGGAGGTCGTCGAGAAATCGCACCGAGCACGCGTCTACATCGTTTCCCCAACGACGCTGATGGCGACGCTGAACACCATTCGCGCCGTGCTGAAGGATGCGCAAATGCGCGAGCAGGCCGGGCTGATCCAACGCGAGGTTCAGATCATGGCCGATGATGTTGCGCGGCTGGAAGAACGGGCTGACAATTTGCAGCGCCATTTTGGGCAGGCCGAGGACGACTTGCGCCAAATCCTCATTTCGAGCGGCAAGGTTACGCGTCGTGTGCAGCGCATCGGAGAAGTCGATCTGTCCGACGAAGAGGACCTACAAGCAATCGAGTCGCCGCATGCCGAAGGCGAACAGCAGGCCGAGTGACGCGGTTCAGGCCGCAGACGATGTTGGCAAGCTGCAAGGTGAACGAATATTAGTCGCGCTACAGATTACTGGCGCGCCTTAAGTGCCGTCGTCAGCGTGCCATCGTCGAGATATTCGAGCTCCCCGCCGACCGGAACACCGTGGGCGAGGCGCGTAATCTTAACGCCGCTCGATGCCAACCGGTCGACGATGTAGTGCGCTGTCGTCTGGCCATCGACAGTGACGTTGGTCGCTAGGATCACCTCGCCGACACCACCCGCATTAACGCGATCGACAAGCGTGCCAATGTTGAGGTCTTCCGGACCGACGTCGTCGAGGGCCGACAACGTTCCGCCAAGCACATGATAGCGCCCCTTGAATGATCCTGTTCGTTCTAGCGCCCACAGGTCGGCGACATCCTCAACGATGCAAATCACCGAGTCATCGCGTTTTTCGTCCCTGCAGATATTGCAGGGATCAACATCATCCAGATTGCCGCAGCGCGAGCAGGCCTTGATAGAACTCGCCGCGCTTGCCAACGCCTGAGCCAACGGTTCCATGAAGCTCTCTCGTTTCTTAAGCAAGGTAAGAGCGGCACGCCGCGCCGATCTCGGGCCGAGTCCTGGCAACCGCGCCAGCAATTGAATCAAGCGATCTATGTCCGCCATTCGGGATCTATCAGAATTCTCTGTTCGCTAGAATGGCAGCTTCATACCCGGCGGCAACTGCAACCCACCCATCAGCTTTGCGGTTTCCTCCTGCAGCCGCGTCTCGAGTTTGGATTTGGCATCGTTATGTGCAGCGACAATCAGGTCTTCGAGCATCTCCCCGTCCGATTTGGGGTCTAGCGAAGGATCGAGTGCGACCCGGCGCATTTCGCTCTTACCGTTGAGTGTAACCGTCACCATGCCACCGCCGGACTGCCCAATAACCTCAATTTTTGCCAGGCGCTCTTGCAATTCCGCCATCTTCTCCTGCATCTCTTGCGCCTGCTTCATCATCTGGCCGAGATTTTTCATCTATCCCCCTCTTGGTCACCGACCCGGCCGTCCGACGCAGGCTCATCCACCGTGGAACCTTTGGCGGCATCTGCCAATCCTGTAACACAGGTAATCTTCGCTCCCGGAAACGCATCAGTCACCGCTTGGACCATCGGGTGGCGAGTCGCCGCATCCCAACGCTCTTGATCGGCGAGCTTCTCCTGTTCTGCTAGCGTCGGCGCGCCCTGCTCCGCCGAAATCGTCACGACCCAGCGGCTATCAGTCCATTCCGATAGGAGGGATGACACGCGATTGGCAAGGTTCGGCTGAGCGTGCTCGTCGGGCCGTAGTTCCAACCGCCCCGGCTCGAACCGCACGAGGTGAACGTTGTTATGAAGCTGCGCCCGCAGCAACACTTCGCGATGCTCCGAGAACAGCGCAACGACATCCTCAAAACTTTCGAGCGAGCCGGTCGGTGGACTCTGCCCTGGTTCGGTGACTACAGGATCAACGGCATCCGCTGCAGGATCGTGCAGCGGCATGGCAAGCGCAGCCTGCGGGCCGCTACTTGCCGATTGTACGGATTCCGCCTGTGGCGTTGCAGCAGTCGGTGGTTCATCTACTGCCGCAAAAAGATCCCCTTTATCAGCGACCACGTCGCGTTCGCCTGCCGCGCGCGACTCCGCAATGAGCTCCGCAGGCGTCGGTAATTCAGCTACATAGGCGAGCCGGATCAAAACCATTTCGCCCGCCTGCCGCGGCGACGGCGCGGTCTGTACTTCGCCCAGTCCTTTCAACAGCATCTGCCAGACGCGACTCAATACCGATATCGACAGCGCCTTTGCCATCTCCAGACCGCGGGTCCGCTCAGCTTCCGGCGTTCCGGGAGCCTTGGCGACATCCGGCACAATGCTGAGGCGCGTCAGCCAGTGCGTAAGCTCAAGCAGGTCCTGCATGACCGTCACCGGATCCACACCATCACGATACATGAGCGCGAACTGATCGAGCGCATCGGCGATGCGTCCCGCAATCACATGATCAAACAGATCGAAGATCTGCGTGCGGTCGGCCAATCCCAACATATCGCGGACGAGCGCGGAGGATATCGAACCATCACCGAGGGTGATGGCTTGATCGAGTAGCGACAGCCCGTCCCGCACAGAACCGTCGGCCGCATGGGATATTAGCGCCAACGCCTCTTCATCGATCTTGACCGACTCTTTTTCAGCGATCTCCTGGAAATATTGCGTCAGCTCTTCACCGCTCACGCGCCGCAGATCGAACCTCTGGCAACGCGAGAGCACCGTCACCGGCACTTTGCGCGCCTCGGTCGTCGCGAACACGAAATGCACGTGTTCCGGAGGCTCCTCCAGCGTTTTCAGCAGCGCATTGAAGGCCGGCTTGGAAAGCATATGCACTTCATCGATGATGTAGACCTTGTTGCGCGCCGCTACCGGGTGGTAGCGGACGCCCTCTATCAACTCGCGAATGTCATCAACGCCGGTGCGGCTTGCCGCATCCATCTCAATGACGTCGACATGTCGATCTTCCGCGATTGCCCGGCATTGTTCACAAACGCCGCATGGCTTGATGGTCGGACCGCCGTCGCCGTCGGGTCCAATGCAATTTAGCGCTCGCGCAATGAGGCGCGCAGTTGTTGTCTTTCCGACGCCGCGCACCCCTGTCAACATGAAGGCGTGCGCAATGCGGCCGGCGGCGATTGCGTTGGTCAGCGTGCGAATCAGCGCCTGCTGCCCAATCACATCCTCGAAGGTGCCGGGACGATATTTGCGCGCGAGAACGCGGTAGGGAAGAACTGTGGACTCAGCGGTCATCAGCAGTGGTGCTTCGCCATTGGGTGCCTTGAAACCGAAGAGTGGAAGACCGGACAGACGACCCGGGCCAAATCTCGTTACGGCTGCTTCCTTCCGGACCTGACCGGTTTGGCGAGCGGCCCATCCGCAAGCCAGCCTTCCGAGTTCAGTATATCAGGACTTCGGGACCTCTGGGCAAGAACGGAGACGGGATTGGTGCACGCATCGCACCCAAAATAGGCGAATTCTGGACCGCGTGCCGATCGGCCATCGATTGACTCAGCAGGCCTAGCCAAAAAAACGGTGATTGCGCGCTCTGCCGCAACCGTGGGAGTTTCGGTGCATGAAATCGGCCAACTACTACGCGTCCGGCGGCATAGATCGCGCGACCCACTTGCGAAACGACGACGTCTGGCTCGCCGAACGGCTCGCAGATCCAACCAGTCGTTTCGCGCCAGTTTGGCGGATGCATAACCTGTTCGCAACGAACGACGAGCAGCAGCCGGTGTTCTTGGAATCCGGCGACGCAGCAGCGGAAGCAGCGGATGAAGTCGTTCTATTGGGGCTCGCGAATGGAACGGTCTATTTTGCGCTCGACTACTCCAATCAATTGGAGCCGCCGCTCAGCGACGTAGGTGTATTCAGAGATTTGAGGGCCGTCGGGGCCATCTTGTCGCACCAGGCGGGCACTTTGCTTGCCTATGCGCGCGGTATTGTCTACTGGCACGTCCGTCATCGCTTTTGCGGTGAGTGCGGTGCGCCGACCCTCAGCCGACACGCTGGCCACCTGCGAGTGTGTAGTAATCCGGATTGTGGCGTGTCGTGCTTTCCGCGCACCGACCCTGCGGTCATCATGCTTGTTCATGACGGCGAGCGTGTGCTGATGGGGCGCCAGAACCGGTGGCCGCCGGGCATGCACTCCGTACTTGCTGGCTTTGTGGAACCGGGCGAGAGCCTAGAAGGGGCGGTCGCAAGAGAAATTTACGAGGAAGCCGGCATCGAGATCGACGACATCCGCTATCATTCGTCGCAGCCCTGGCCGTTTCCATCCTCGATCATGCTGGGTTTCACGGCTCGTGCGGTCACGACACGGATAATTGTCGATCACACCGAACTGGAAGACGCGCGCTGGTACCGGCGAGAGGACTTGCTGCGATCGCCCGAAAATGAGGAGTTTCGCTTGCCGCGCAAGGATTCGATCGCGCGCCGTCTGGTTGACGACTGGCTTAGTGCTGGATAGGCACGCGTTCGTCTAGGCTTGGTCGCGGAATGGGCTCGCTAAATAGGTTCCTAAGATCTTCAGCTTGGCGCAGAAATATTGCAGCTCCTCGAACGCGTGATCGACTTTGCGCTGTGCCGGATGGCCTTCGATCTCGGCGTAGAACTGTGCCACAGTGAAGCTCGCGTCGACGATATAGCTCTCGAGCTTGACCATGTTGACGCCGACCGTCGCGAAGCCGCCCAGCGCCTTGTAGAGAGCGGCCGGCACGCTACGCACCTGGAATACAAAACTCGTTATGCAGCGACCGTCACGAGGATCGGGCTCGATGCGCCGGCGCGCCATGATGACGAAGCGGGTGGTATTGCCGATGCGATCCTCGATCCGCGTCTGAATCGTCAGTAATCCGTAAGTCTGTCCGGCCAGTTCGGAAGCGATGGCGGCGGCGCTCCGATCGCCAACCTCGGCCACCTCTCTGGCCGCGCCAGCTGTATCGGCATGGGCGATCGCCTCCAATCCGAGCTCACGAATAACGTCGCGGCACTGCGCCAGCGCCTGAACGTGGCTATGCACGGTCCGCAATCCCTCAAGCGTCGCGCCCGGGGGTGCCAGCATATGATGCTGAACGGATTGGAAATGCTCGCCGACGATATAGAGGCTGGACTCTGGAAGGAGATGGTGGATATCGGCGACCCGACCGCCCAACGAGTTTTCGATGGGAATCATTGCAAACTGCGCTTCGCCGCCACTTACAGCAGCAAACGCCGCCTCGAACGTGCGGCAGGGCAGTGCGGTTGTGTGCGGATAGACCTGGCGACAAGCAAGATGCGAATAAGCACCCTCGAACCCCTGAAAAGCGATGCTCTCGCCAGCGGACGGCGGCGGCACGCTGGACTGGGAATCCGCACCGGCCGTGGACGTAATTTCGGCGGACGCCGTCGCGGATCGCGGCTCCGGATCTCCCACTGCTGGGTCCGCCGGAACCGCAGCTTCCTCCCCGAATTCGAGCCATTGCCGGCTTGTATCGGTCGCCCCGGCAATCTGGTCGACACGGTCGCGCGCCGGTACAAACGCACCACGCTCCCAACCGTTGACCGTTGGTTGGGATACGTCGACAGCCACCGCGAGCTCCGCCTGTGTCAGACCAGCGGTCTTTCTTGCCTGCTTTATGCGCTCTGCTATGTCCATATAGGCCATGTCGTGAGTCTTGCGCGTAACTCTTATGTTACTATATCATTTTATAACAATAGGTAATAGAAAATATCATATACCTATTAAGCCGGCTTGTGGATAACGACGCTATGCCAACTGCGTCCTTGCCCGATTTAAGTCAGCTTCCGTATCGACATCACGGGATGCTGTCTCGATGAGTGCTACATCTATTCTCATACCGGCTTCCAGCGCCCGCAGTTGCTCTAACCGTTCACTTCGTTCCCGCACGCTCGGCGGCAGTTTTGCCAAGCGTGTCAACGCGTCGCGGCGATAGGCGTAAATTCCAATATGTCGGTAAACCGATCCTTGATCCGACAGCGCGACATTTCGCGCAAAGTTACGAGCGCGTCCGCAGTTTACCTTCGGCATAATTGTAACAACAGCCTTCACCACGTTGGGATCGTTGCGTTCCTCATCGTTCAGTAAGACGGCGGCCAGGGTGCCGATATCCACCGCCTCATCCGACAGGAGGGCGGTTACATTCTGCAACGATGCCGGCTCGATTGTTGGCTGGTCGCCTTGGAGATTTATTACGGCGTCGTGCCGCGCATCCGGGTCAACACGGCCCAGTGCCTCAAAGACTCGATCTGAGCCTGAGGGATGCGCCGAGTCTGTCATGACGGCCTCGCCGCCAGCCGATACGATCGCTTCGGCAATCGCTGTATCGGCGGCCGCGACGACAACTGGTCCTACGTCCGCTTCAATCGCCCGGCGCCAAACATGGACGATCATTGGCGTACCGTGAATATCCGCCAGCGGTTTATCGGGCAACCGGGTCGATGCCAGCCGGGCCGGAATAATGACAATTGGCTTGGCTGGTTGTCGGCGGTCAGACTCAGCCATCGGATCTCAGTTCGCCTTGGGGTTTGATCGGTCGTCAATCAGCATAATGGTGGCAAACCCAAGCCCCGATAGACGCCGCGCGATGCCGAACGATACAACTGGGGTCTTGGTTCGTCAGTACGCCGACTGATTTGACCCTTGATTTGCGGTTGGCCAAAGCATATACCGCCAACGCGCGCTGCAGAACGAATAAACGGCAGGCTAACTGTCCGTCAATGATCCCAAAGGCGCGCACTGAGCTACTCGTGCAGGAGCGACACTATGAGGGACGATCCGCTCTTTTTGAACAAGATCGTCGGCGCAATCCTCGCGGCGGGTTTGCTAGCAATGGGGTCCGGATTTGCCGCCAAGCAGCTCATTCAGCACACAACCCTTGAAACGCAAGCCTTCCCCATTGGCGGCGGCGATGTTGCCGCGGCTACGGCGAAAGCGGATGCCGCACCGGCTGGTCCCAAGCCGATCGCCCCACTTCTCGCTTCTGCCGATGCGGCGCGCGGCGAGAAACTGTTCAAGGCATGTGCGGCATGCCACACCCCGAATGATGGTGGCGCCAACAAGGTGGGACCCAACCTCTGGAATGTCGTCGGCAGTGCCATGGCAAGCACCGAGGGATTTAAGTATTCGTCGGCGTTTAGGAAGATGGATGGAACTTGGGACTATGAGTCGTTGAACAAATTCCTGTTCAAACCGAAAGTGTTCATCCCGGGCACGAAAATGACATATGCCGGCATCAAGGCGGCCAAGAGGCGCGCAGACGTTATCGCCTATATCCGTTCGCTGAGTGCCAATCCCCCACCGTTGCCGTGACCCCGCGGCGTGACCGGCGGTAGCGCCGCTGGAGGCGCGAAGCTGTGCTGCCGTTCGACGTTTGTCCCAACGAATTTCTCACGCTCGCCGAGCGCGCCGGCGATGTCGCGCGCGGTATCATCGCACGCCACTTCCGCCGACTTGACGGTCTTTGCCCGACTGTCAGCGGCGACACGGTTTTGCCGCTACGGTGGCGACTGCTATTCATATGGCCTGCTTGCTTCAGGCCACATCCACCTCGTCGTCGAGGCGGCGCTTAAACCTTACGACTATGCGGCTCTTGTACCGGTCGTCACGGGCGCGAACGGGGTCATGACCGACTGGCGTGGAGATCCGCTCTCCTTGGACTCTGATGGCCGGGTCATCGCCGCCTGTTCCGAGGCGCTTCACGCGCAAGCCATCGCCATCCTGACGCGATAGCTTTGGACACCAACGTCGCTCTGCTGCGCTCGCTGAATGCGCGGCTCACGCCGAATTTACTGGAATAACCGTTCCAAAAACCAATCTCTTTTGGTACGACGCCATTTACGAACGGAGTGTGGATGTCTCGGCATAAGGAATTCGACCGCAATACGGCGCTCGAAAAGGCCATGGACCTGTTCTGGGCCAAGGGCTACGAGGCGACGTCGATCCAAAATCTCGTCGAAGCGATGGGCGTCAACCGCGGCAGCCTGTATGCGACGTTCGGCGACAAGCGGGCGCTTCATCTCGAGGTGCTCGACCACTATTGCGCTAAAGAGATCGCGAGGGCTTTTGGCGCGTTGGACGAGCCCGGGCCGATCAAGCCCGCGATCCGCCAATTGTTCGACGAGGTCGTCGAACGCAGCGCGACCGCACACGACATGCGCGGATGCCTGATCGACAATGTCGCGGTCGAATTGGCGGTGCTCGACGACACGGCACGAAACCTGATCACTTGCGCGGTAAAGCGCGACGAGGCCAAGCTGCACAACGCGCTGGTTCGTGCCAAAGCGACTGGAGAACTGGGTGAAGCACACGACCCGGTTGCGCTTGCCCGCTATCTCAACAGCAGTCTCAAAGGTCTGCGTGTCATGGCGCGAACGGCCGATGACGCAGGCCAGTTGCGCGATATCGTCAGCGTGACCCTCTCAGTACTGGATTAACTCCGTCTTCGATGACCCGCGACCCCTGGACCTGATGCATCCACCCTGCCGGGCTCTCTATACCGACTCAAAAATATACAATACAACGCGTTATAGTCTATCACTCTTTCTTGATCGATTGTTCCAATAAAATTCTTGAACGCTCGTTCTACATCCCCATATGAGTTGAGCGGCGGCAAATTTCGCCGCCCAAATGTCCGAACACACCCGACAACAGCGTCTTCGTGAATCGGGTCAAAGGCAAGGAGACCGAGATATGACGACCCAGACAGCACCCCAAATTTTGACACTGGGCGACCTGCGTATCGCATCGTGGATTGCGACGCTCGGCCGATTCACTGTGCCGATCGGCGTCGCCTCGCTGCTCTTGATTGGCGTAGCATTTCTGAATAGGCCGGCGATCGCAGCCGAGCAAGAGTGCTTCCAGCGCACCGAACTTGTGGAGTATCTGGGACAGCGCGCCCATGAGGCGCAGAGCGCTATGGGTCTCGCCAACAACGGTGGCTTGCTCGAGGTGTTCACGACGGACGACCAATCGACCTGGACAATCCTTCTGACCATGCCAAACGGCATAAGCTGCGTGGTCGGCGCGGGCGAAACCTGGATGGACCTTGCGCAGCCCGTCGTCGGGCAAGTCTCGTAACGACCGGCCCCTCCCGCCATCAGACGGGAGGGATCGCGTGTGCCGTCCTAGGCACACCGGTACCCCTTGCTTCCTCCAACGAGCGTAATCGACTTCCTGTGCTGGATTTAGGCACGAACAGCAGTCATAGCGGCAGGAGTCAGGTCGAGTTTCACAATGTTGCTTCGGCAACGCCTTCGGCGATCAGGAGGTGCCCCGATCACGCATCCGTCAATTCGCCGCCGAGCATGTTACGCCTCCGATGAATTCGGGTAGACTGGCGATGAGCAAAACAAGACTGGATGGCATCGATGATACGGATGGCTCATGTTGCCCTGGCGATCGGCGTCCTGCTGGGCATCTCGTCGCCGGTTGCTGCGCAACAAGTCACGCCAGCGCACGGCATCGCCATGCATGGCGACCTGAAATACGGGCCCGACTTCACGCACTATGACTATGTCAACCCGGATGCGCCAAAGGGCGGCGAGGTACGCCTGGCGGCAATCGGCGGCTACGACAGTTTCAATCCGTTCATTGTCAGGGGGCGCTCCGCCGCCGGCATCGGCCTGATCTACGACAGCTTGCTCACCAGTTCGGCCGACGAGGCGTTTTCGAAATACGGCCACGTCGCCGAGAGCGTGGAAGTGCCGGATGACCGCTCGTGGATCATCTTTACGCTCGACCCCAAGGCAAGATGGCATGACGGCAAGCCGGTCAGCGTCGACGATGTGATCTGGTCGTTCAATACGCTCAAAGAACAGGGTGCACCCTTCTATCGATTTTACTATTCGAACGTTGCCACGCCAGAACGGGTCGGCCTGCGAAAGGTCAAATTCTCCTTTACCGGCGGCGAAAATCGTGAGCTCCCGCTCATCATTGGCGAACTGACGATCCTCCCGAAGCATTACTGGGAGGGTCGGGATTTCAGCAAGACGACGCTCGAGCCGCCGCTCGGTAGCGGCGCTTACAAGATCTCCTCTTTCGAGCCCAACCGTTCCATCACATACGAGCGCGTCGCCAATTATTGGGCCAAGGATCACCCCACACAGGTCGGCACGAGCAACTTCGGCACCTTGCGCTACGACTACTATCGCGA
Source organism: Alphaproteobacteria bacterium (assembly GCA_965217615.1). Classification (GTDB taxonomy): domain Bacteria; phylum Pseudomonadota; class Alphaproteobacteria; order UBA8366; family CAVOAK01; genus CAVOAK01. The sequence continues at coordinate 119,913 of CBDCIT010000047.1, read as the reverse complement.
CGCGACGGTGGCGCAGGAGGCATTCAAGGCCGGAGAGTTTGATTTTCGCGCCGAGAACGGGTCCAAGGCCTGGGCAACCGCGTATAATATTCCCGCCGTCAAAGACGGTTTGATCAACAAGGAGGAACTGCCGCACAATCGCTCGTCGGGTATGCAGGGATTTGTCTTCAATCTTCGCAATCCCTTGTTTCAGGATCGAACCGTGCGGCGTGCGCTTGCCAACGCTTTCGATTTCGAATGGTCGAACGGGGCGCTGTTTTACGGGCAGTACACACGCACCCGCAGTTTTTTCGATAATTCGGAACTGGCGGCAACGGGACTGCCTAAGGGCAGGGAACTCGAGATTCTTCGACCCTATCGTGGCCAAATCCCCGACGAGGTATTCACCCAGGTCTATGCGCCGCCAAAGACCGACGGCTCCGGCAACGTCCGCGGTAATTTGCGCGATGCGCAGCGCCTGCTACGTAGCGCGGGCTGGGAGGTGGACAAAGCAAACCGCAAGCTGACAAACATAAAAACAGGTCAGGTTATGGCCTTCGAAATTCTTCTGGTAAGCCCACTGTTTGAACGTATCGTCCTGCCGTTCAAACAGAATCTCGACCGGCTCGGAGTCGACGTCAAAGTACGCATTGTCGATACCGCGCAATACCAGGAGCGGATCAACAAGTATGAATTCGATATGATGGTTTCGACCTGGGGCCAATCGCTGTCACCTGGCAACGAGCAGCGTGATTTCTGGGGCTCTGCGGCGGCCGATCGCGACGGCACCCGCAATCTGGCCGGCCTCAAGGACCCCGCGATTGACGAGCTCGTCGAAAAGCTGATTTCCGCCCCGGATCGGGTCTCTCTCATCGACTATACACGGGCGCTCGACCGTGTGCTTCAGTGGCAGCACATCGTCATACCAAATTGGCATATTCCCTACGATCGCCTAGTCTACTGGAACAAGTTCAGCCGCCCCGAGATCACACCAATTCGTGGTGCGCAGTTCTTCACTTGGTGGGTCGACGAAGAAAAATCGACACAGCTGGAGACAAAACGCAAGTCAGGCACGCAGTAGATGCAATCCTGCCCGGGGCCAACCGGCGCGTAACTTATGCTGGCCTACATTGTCCGCCGCCTGCTGCTCGTCTTCCCGACGCTGTTCGGGATCATGGTCATCAATTTTGCAATTGTGCAGGTTGCGCCCGGCGGGCCGGTCGAACGGCTGATTGCCGAGATCACGGGCAGCGGTGTGGAGGCGACGGCGCGCATCGGCGGTGGTGCGGGCTCAGAAGTCGGCGCAGGCGAACGCAACGAGAGCGGCCCAGCTGATACCAGCACAACCGGCAAGTATCGTGGCGCACAAGGGCTCGACCCGGATTTCATTAAGGAGATCGAGCGGCAGTTCGGCTTCGACAAGCCCGCCCATGTGCGTTTCGGAATCATGCTTCGCAGCTATGTCACGTTCGATTTTGGACAAAGCTTCTTTCGCGACCGCGACGTGGTCGATTTGGTCATCGAGAAGCTTCCCGTCTCGATCTCGCTTGGCTTATGGACGACGCTTCTCGTCTACTTCATTTCTATACCGCTTGGCATCACAAAGGCGGTTCGCGACGGCACGCGGTTTGATGTCTGGACCAGCGGCGTCGTCATCGTCGGCAACGCCATTCCAGGATTCCTGTTTGCGATCCTGCTGATCGTCGTGTTCGCAGGTGGGCGCTATTTCGACTGGTTTCCGCTGCGGGGACTCGTCTCCGACGATTGGCAGGACCTGACATGGCCGATGCGCATATTGGACTATTTCTGGCACCTCACCTTGCCGATCATCTCGCTTGTTATTGGTGGATTTGCCGGACTGACGATGTTGACCAAAAACTCGTTCCTCGATCAGATCAACCAGCAATATGTCGTCACCGCGCGGGCCAAAGGGCTGGCCGAGAAGCGTGTGCTTTACGGTCACGTGTTCCGCAATGCGATGCTGATTGTCATCGCCGGATTCCCCGCCGCCTTTATCGGAATCCTGTTCACCGGCGCACTCCTGATCGAGGTCATTTTTTCACTCGATGGGTTGGGGCTGTTGGGTTTCGAGGCCGTGATCGACCGCGACTATCCGATCATGTTCGCCTCTCTGTACTTTTTCACTCTGCTCGGACTCATCCTCGGGATCATTGGCGACATCACATACATGCTGGTCGACCCGCGGATCGACTTTGAGACACGTGAGGTCTAGAGGCGGGCCATGAGCGAGAACCGATTCTTCGGCCATCCAGTAACGCCTCTGACACGGCGGCGGATCGATAATTTCAAGGCAAATCGACGCGGATACTGGTCGCTGTGGATATTCCTCGCACTGATGGTTGCTTCATTATTTGCGGAACTCATTGCCAACGACCGGCCGCTCATCGTCTATTTTGATGGCGAGATCTACACGCCGTTTCTCGTCGCCTATCCGGAAACCGTGTTCGGCGGCGACTTCGAGACCGAGGCGGAATACAGCGATCCCTTTGTTCAAGAACTGATCGAAGCCAAGGGATGGATTCTTCACACGCCCATCCCCTACCGCTACGACACGCATATCACATCACTGTCTGTACCCGCGCCGGCGCCACCGTCGATGCAGAATCTACTTGGTACCGACGACCAGGCCCGCGACGTGGTGGCGCGATTGATCTATGGCTTCCGCATATCGGTGCTGTTCGGCCTCACATTAACGGTGTTGAGTTCCGTGATCGGCGTCGCAGCAGGCGCTATTCAAGGCTACTTTGGCGGACTGATCGATCTCTTCGCCCAGCGCATAATCGAGATTTGGTCTGGCATGCCGGTGTTGTTTATGCTGATCATTCTCGCTTCGGTGGTCGAACCCAATTTCTGGTGGCTTCTCGGTCTGCTGCTCTTGTTCAGTTGGACCGCACTGGTCGGCGTCGTACGCGCCGAATTCCTGCGCGCGCGAAACTTCGACTATGTCAAGGCGGCACGAGCGCTCGGCATCTCAAATGCGCTAATTATGGCCCGCCACGTACTGCCGAACGCTATGGTGGCGACCATTACCTTCCTGCCATTCATCACTTCGGGTTCGGTCGTGATCCTGACGGCGCTCGACTTTTTGGGCTTCGGCCTGCCCCCCGGCTCAGCATCGCTAGGCGAGCTCCTGAAACAGGGCAAGGACAACCTGCAAGCCCCCTGGCTTGGCATGGCAGGTTTCTTCGTTATCGCCATTATGCTGTCGTTGCTGGTCTTCATCGGCGAGGCCGTACGCGACGCTTTCGATCCTCGGAAAGCCCAGTTATGAACGAACCGACAATGCTTGATGTGACGGACCTTTCGGTGACGTTCGACCTGCCGGGCACCGAGGTTGAAGCGGTACGACATATTTCCTTCACGATTGAGCGAGGGGAAACGCTAGCGCTGGTCGGCGAATCCGGTTCCGGCAAGTCGGTCACCGCGCTGTCCGTTCTTCAGCTCCTCCCCTACCCGATGGCGCGTCATCCATCGGGATCCATCCGCTTTTACGGCGAGGAACTTGTCGGCGCACCGGAGCGAACGCTACGCGACGTGCGCGGCAACAAGATTTCAATGATCTTCCAGGAACCCATGACGTCGCTTAACCCGCTGCACACCATTGAAAAGCAGGTCGGCGAAGCCCTCCTTCTGCACAAAGGACTTTCGCGATCAGCAGCGCGAACGCGTGTGCTGGAACTTTTGGACCTCGTCGGCCTTCGCGACGCCGAACAACGGCTAACTGCATATCCACACGAGCTCTCAGGTGGTCAACGCCAGCGGGTCATGATCGCGATGGCGCTCGCCAACGAACCAGACATGCTGATCGCCGACGAGCCGACAACGGCACTCGACGTTACTATCCAGGCCCAGATTCTGGCACTTCTCAAGGAGCTACAAGCCAAGCTTGGCATGGCGATGCTGTTCATCACCCATGATCTGAGTATCGTCCGCAAGATGGCGGACCGGATTTGCGTAATGAACGAAGGCGAAATCGTCGAGGCTGGTCCTACGGCGGAAATCTTTGAGTCGCCGCAGCACGACTACACAAAGCATCTGCTTGCCGCCGAGCCAACGGGCGAAAAACTACCTGCCGATGCACAAGCACCCGTCGTACTTCGCGGCGACGATCTTCGCGTCTGGTTTCCCATCAAGAAAGGTGTGCTTCGGCGAACGGCCGCATACGTGAAGGCCGTCGATGGACTCTCCATTACTATTCGAGAGGGTCAGACAGTCGGTATCGTTGGCGAGTCGGGGTGCGGCAAGACCACGCTTGGCATGGCCCTGCTCAGGCTTGAGCGCAGCCGTGGCGACATCGCGTTCATGGGTCGGGATGTGCAGAACCTCTCTTCGAAGGAATTGCGGCCGCTCAGGCGTGAGATGCAGATCGTTTTTCAAGATCCATACGGTTCGTTGAGCCCGCGCATGTCGGTCGCCGAAATCATCGAGGAAGGCCTCAAGGTGCATAATCTAGGCGATCGTGCGGAGCGCGACGAGATGGTCGCGCAGGCGTTGCGCGAGGTCGATCTCGATCCTGGGTCACGACACCGCTATCCGCACGAGTTCTCTGGCGGCCAGCGCCAGCGCGTTGCCATCGCGCGGGCCATGGTATTGAAACCGCGACTGGTCGTCCTCGACGAACCGACGTCGGCGCTCGACATGTCGGTGCAGGCACAAATCGTCGACCTATTGCGGGACCTGCAACAACGCCACAAACTTGCCTACATGTTTATCAGCCACGACCTCAAAGTTGTGCGGGCGCTTGCCGACTACATCATCGTTATGCGACAGGGCGTGGCCGTCGAAGAGGGACCGGCCACACAAATTTTCGAAGCGCCCCGGGACGAGTATACGAAGGCCCTGATGGCGGCGGCATTCGAGCTCGAGGCCGTCGACAGCGACGTGGTCAGCACCTGACGATGTGCAACCGAGCGAATCGGTAATATGGCGCTGATTCTCTGGCATCCGTGGTCCGACGTTGAATTTATGCTCGACGCACTTCGCCAAGAACTACCAGGCATGGAAATTCGCGACTGGAACGACCCAGGAGACAAAGCGGATGTCCGCTACGCCGCCGTCTGGAAACCACCTAAAGGCGAGCTCAAAACCTTTCCCAATCTTAGATGCATTTTTTCATTGTTCGCCGGCGTCGAACACATGATAGACGATCCGGATTTGCCCGATGTTCCGATTGCGCACCTTGTCGACAAATTGTTGACCCAAGGCATGACCGAATACGTTGTGCAGCATGTACTACACTTTCACCGGCGCCGGCCGGAGTACGACGAGCAGCAGCGTCAAAAGATTTGGAAAGGCCTGAGCGTCCCCCACGCGTCGGGGCGAAGGGTAGGGATTATGGGACTTGGCGCATTGGGTTGCGACGCCGCACGAGCACTCCTCGCGCTCAATTTCGATGTCGACGCCTGGTCGCGCACGCCCAAGAGTGTGGCCGGCGTGACCTCGTTTCACGGCCCCGAGGGCCTGTCGCCGTTTCTCGCCCAGAGCGAAATCTTGGTCTGCCTGTTGCCGCTTACGACGGCGACCGCCGGCATACTCAACCGTGGTCTCTTCGCCAAACTTCCGATGGGCGCCTACCTCATCAATGCCGGCCGTGGCGCCTGCCAGGTCGAAGAAGATATCGTGTCGGCGCTGGCTTCCGGCCAACTGGCAGGGGCGAGCCTCGACGTCTTTGAATCCGAGCCGCTGCCTCAAGACCATCCGTTCTGGAATCACCCGAAAGTCATCGTTACGCCGCATAATGCGAGCCGCACCGACAACGCCAGTACCGCGCAGACGATCGCCGCGAACATCGCCCGCATCGAAGCAGGCGAAACACCAACAGGGCTCATAAACCGGGAGCTCGGATACTAAAGGCGAGGCCTTCTTAAGGCGCTGACATCTCAAGCCTCAATAGCCGCCGACCGATAGCCAATCGAACTCGCATCGCCTATCAATGCTTTGAATACCGGGCCGCGATGACTGCAAACGCTGCGCGCATCGCCATGGCCTCGCCACCCTCAGGCCTGCCGTGACGCGTCGCCGGATTCCAGGCCATAATATCGAAATGCGCCCAGGGCACGTCCTTACCAACGAAGGTGTCGAGAAACAGCGCCGCGATTATTGCGCCGCCGAAGGGTCCATCCGAAACGTTGTTAAGATCTGCCACCTTGCCGTTCAACTGTCGGCGGTAGGGCTTCCAGAGCGGCATCCGCCAAACCGGATCGTCCTCCGACGCGGCATGATGGGCGAACTGATCGGCAAGCTTGTCGTCGTTGCAAAACATTGCGGCGATCTCGGTTCCAACGGCGACCCGCGCCGCGCCGGTGAGTGTCGCAAAATCGAGAATTAGCTCCGGATTCTCCTCAACCGCCATTGTCAGGGCGTCGGCAAGGACGATCCGCCCTTCTGCATCGGTGTTGCCAATCTCGACCGTCAATCCCTTTCTCGTCTCGATGACATCAAACGGACGGTAGGCGTTCCCGGCGACACTGTTCTCAACTGCCGGCACAAGAACGCGCAAGCGCACAGGAAGCTTTGCCATCATTATCATGCGCGCGAGACCCAGAACGTGTGCGCCACCACCCATATCCTTCTTCATAAGCCGCATGCCAGCTGCGGGCTTAAGGTCGAGGCCACCGGTATCGAAGCAGACACCCTTACCAACCAGCGTGACCTTGGGATGACGGTTCGATCCCCAGGTGAGATCGATAAGCCGTGGCGCGCGGGCGGAGGCCCGGCCGACTGCGTGGATCGCCGGACAATTCGAGCGTAGAAGGGCGTTGCCGACAGTTACGCGGCAGCGCGCCTTGAACTCGCGCGCGAGCCGCCGTGCTGCGGTGGCAAGTTCGGCGGGTCCCATATCGTTGGCTGGTGTGTTGATCAGGTCGCGAACGAGGTAGGTGGCGCTGGCCGCGCGTTCGATTACACCCCTATCCGCTTGTGCCGGCCACACAAGTCTCGGACGCTTTCGTTTTGGCATTCGGTATTGACTGAATTCATAAACACCAAGTGCCCAGCCGATCGCGGCATTTTCCGCGGTCTTCGCCTTCAATTTTGGATCTAGCCGATACCGGCCTTCCGGCAGAGCGGCGGCAGCGGCGCCCCAAGACCAGATGTCATGATCGTCGGATACGCCGACGACCGCGCGGACAGTTTGATCCTTCCCAACATCCGGGATCAGCAGAACCGATCCGGGTGATGCCTCATAGTCAGACGCTTCGACCCAACGCGAGGTGGCGGCGGACTGTTTTCTGAGCCAGGCCTTGAGGCCTGTCATCATTATAGACGTAATTGGAATGGTCCGGTCCGTGGACCTGACGGCAAAGCATCGCAGCACGATATCGATCTCCTTCCAACGCAATTAGATAGGTCATGAACGCCACATTTGAATCCATTTGTAGCGCCCGCCGCCGATATTCGCCAACGCTATGACGGCATGCGATCTAGAGTGGAATTGGACCTCAACAACTGGGGAGCGGGAGGGATGTGATCTCCACAAGTTCACCGTCGGCAACCAGGAAACCAACATCGAGGAGCACACGGCTGACGACACCGTTGGCATGAAGTTGCATGATCGTCGTCGACTGCGGTTCGGCATCAACGCTTTGATGCTCAAAGAAGGCGCTCGTCACGCGCCAGGATGGAGCGTCCAAGAGATTGCCGTCACCTGCCGGAGGTCGTTCCAGGGTAAGTGGTTTTCCACCAATAACGTCACTGACGCGGTTCGGACCGGCCGGATTGGATCCATCGAACAGCAAGTAACTATCCAAACGCGTTCCGCGTTCGAGCGCATCGACGGTCCGGCGGGTCGTGGCGATCGGAAAGAGCGTGCCCGCCGGCAACGTATAGTCCGCGCGCTTTGGCGCCGTGAAAACTGCGCGTCCCGCGCCGCCATTTAGGGGAATTTCTGCCGTTCCTTTGATTGACAGCACGTTCGCGCCGTTGACCGCGGTGTGCGATTCAAAGAGCAGCGTCCGCCCCTCCAGATCTTCCTCCAGGCCATGCGCCACTTCCATCCGCATCTGCCTTTTCCCGTCGCGAAATGCAACGCTGAAGTCGAAACGGCTGAGGATCCGCCAATAGCCGCAGGTTTTCTCCACGCGGAGCGCAAGATCGCCGCCAGCCGCCGCCGCCTCGCCTGGAATTTTCAATTGTTTCAGCGACAGCCGGTAGTGAGCTTCGTGGGGAACAAGTGTAGCCGCGCGCGCCGGATAGACGGCAGCGAGGAACGAAGTGATCAAGAGAAGTGCGGCCCGCACCCCCAGATTTACATGCGGAATTCCGGTGCACTGGCAGGTCAAAATTTGCGGCCGTTGAGGGTTGGCCCGATAAAGCCCGAGGATCATGCCGACGAACCTAGCGGCTCGCCTTGCTAGCGTACAGAGCTTCTGCGGATCCGGAAAATACGGCGGGCGTCCTCATTAGAGGGCGCCCGCTACGCCAATCCTCATCCAAACCCAGTTATCGGACGTAAATGTGAACCTCGTTCGACAGAGCGTCCTCTGTCGACGTCGCCGAAAGCTTGATGCGATTCGGCGGTAATCCCATGTCGGCGAGCGAGCGCAAGACAGCCTCTGCGTGGCGCTTTGCAGCCGTGCTATTCAGCGCGACCTGAGCCGGCGTTCCCGAGCGCGGACTGACGGCGACAAGGTCGAAGGACGCGTTGGGCCGGCGCTCCAAGGCCCGGCTTACGGCGTTGTAGAGTGCTTGTTGATAGGGCACATCGTCCCGGTCGAAGCGGATCACTACGAGCGGGCGATCCCCGGGGAGAGGCCCTGGAGCTTGAGCGGAGGCGCTGGCCAGCGCTTGTGTTTGCGCAAAGGCGCGATTGGCCAAGCTTGTGCCGTAAAGTTCGCCATTCTTGACGGCCAACGACATCGCAGAAAGGTTGCTCCGCTCGTTGCTGACATACGTGCTTTGCCGGCTTACGTCCTCGCTGAGTTCGTTGAGAACGCGGTCGATGACGACAACGGTTCGATTGACCGAGTCTTCGAGGATGCGCAACTGGTCATGATCCTCGTCAATTGCCCCGCTCACGCTGTAGGTCGCGCGAACCGTGTCAAGCATATAGCCCGCCATCGCCGCTTCTGCCGCGGAATCGTTCGAGAGTCGGTTCAGTCTCGGCAAGGTTGCTGCAATCTGCTCGAGTTGAGTCTGCGCTTCATTCCATTGCTGGACCATGACCGGATTTCCAGGCGTTGTTCCAACCTGGAGCTTTGCGTTTATTGCGGCGACGACACTGTGATAACGCTGCGAGGTGGCCGCTGTATCGGCACGCAATTGCTGGGTTGAATCGGTAAGGCGCCCGACCTTCTCCTGCAACTTCCGCAGGTCGGTGTACATTTCCGCAACCTTCTTGCCGACAAATGTCCCCGTCGGCCGTGGTGCAGGCAACGCAGGTCCAAACAGCGGCGAACCGCTGCTGAGCTGACTGACCTGGACTTGTGCCGCCGGCGCAACCGACTCGGCCGCTGCAGCGGAAGCCGCCGCCGTCTCAGCCGCGGACGGCTGAATCGCCACTTGCTCCTTGGCCTTGCCGGACAGCTCCTCGCCTGTCAGCGAGGGCCAAAGCGTGTTGTCCACATAGGAGCAGCCGGCAAGGAGAACCGCCGCACCAAGACATACACCGCTAAGTCGTGATACTGCCATGAAGATAAGGAAACCCTGCTCGCTTGATTATCATTAAAGCGATAGGCAGTGCATTTAGGTGACTCATCGCCGCCCTACGCTTTTAACCGCCTGGACCCGCCATTAATGCGCAATGATACTACTGTTATGCTCCGATCGCCACAAGTTGGTTTTCGGGCCACAGGAAATCAAGCGCGCACCAAGTCGCGCCATCTTGCCTATGCGAAAAGCATTCAGTAGTGTCCGCAGCCTCCCGCCGTATGGCCGGAGCACAGAATGCGCCCGTAGCTCAACTGGATAGAGCATCTGACTACGGATCAGAAGGTTAGGGGTTCGAATCCTCTCGGGCGCGCCAATCTTTTCATGAAGTCTGTGATCGCTGATCCATCAAATCATACGGCGCATTGACCCGTCTGATTCGAACCAAGACAAGCCCTCCGTGACCATAAAGCACTCGGCGTTTATGCAAACCCGGTGCGTTCTGCCAATAGGTCAGTTTCTGTGTGACGGAAAATTAGGGAGCCGCTTTAGATATCGTATTCGGCACGCGCAATTTCGATACTTTGAGCTTCTCCCGCCATTCGCTTCGCCAGCAAGACAGCGCAGCGAACCCAGGCGCGCCCTTAACAATTCGATATAATCGGCAAGACCTTGACCGGAAAATCTCAAACCCCGCAACCTCAGGATCGCAGTCGATCCCCTGCCGTGAATATCCTCCATACTCTTCAAATGCTTCTCCCACTTTGCGACATATTTCGACCATTCACCGTCGTAGCGTTGTTCAACGATAAGGGCGAGTTTTGACTGATCGGAAATTAGCCAATCGATTTCCGGCAGCGGCGCACACGCAGCGCGCGCCTGTCCCATGGTCCAAAATAGCACCGCCATAATGATGCCGGTCGCAAGAAGAACCGATTTCACACCTTTCGAAGCCATTTCACTCCTCAGCAAATATCGTTTGGCATTTGTCGCAAAGTGTACGCAAGTTCCATGCTGCCAGATATCTATGCGGGCCGGCGTTAGAAGGCAGGTAGGATATGCGGTGTATGGCAAGGATTTTGGAGGATCTTGGTACGTGTTGCGGCTATTCGCGTCCAAAGCACCGAGGCTCCTTCTCGAACCCTAGCAGACACCGCAGTATTGCTTACGCGACTCGGCGCTGTCACTCTGCGTAACTTGCGTCGTTTGAGACGCCATGTCCGCTGTCGCCTATCTAGGACCGCATTCCCAACGAGAGGTTTTGATGAGAAAGTTCATACCCATCGCAGCATTCTTTCTGCTTCCATTTGCTCAGGCCCACGCCTTCGAGGTCACGTCGGTGGCCTTTGCCAACGGCGAGGCGATCCCCAAAGTGCATGCCTGCTCACGGCAAGGCGGTAAGGATCTTTCAATTCCCATCAAATTCGCTGAAGTGCCGAGCGGTACGGCTGCGCTTGCGATCATCATGGACGATCCGGACGCAGAACCTGTTGCAGGCCACACGTGGGTGCACTGGGTGCTAACGGACATATCGCCTGACACCACCGCGCTTGAGGCAAAATCACGCGGCGATTTGAAGATCGGCCTAACCGGGCGTAACGATTCTGGAAGCCGCGCCTATCAAGGCATGTGCCCGCCGAATGGCAAACATACCTACATCATCGCCGGCTACGCCCTGAAAGAGAAGATCGGCAAGAAGCTTGGTTCGATGACCAGGAAGAGATTCGAGAAGAAATATGGCAAAATTATTCTCGAACGTTCCGAATTCACCGGGCATTTCGGAGGGTAGCAGGCGAGCAGCTCGAAGAATTGGAGCTCCGGTGGTGATCGGGCGTCTCAGCGCCGCGATTGTCGATCCGCAGCTTGGCAATGCGACAGACGCTGCGCCTGTCCCCGCCGCGCGGTTAAGCTTCACCATCGGGCGTTGCCTTGATACACTCGATGTTGTTCTGCGAGTCCGCCGCAATATACCAGTTCCGAAGATTGGGCAGGGAGGGAGTCGATGACCACAACGACACTAAAGTTTCGCATTCTGTCGAAGGCTTTGGGCGCAGAGGTGCTCGGCGTCGACATGTCCGAGCCGCCCGACGACGAGACCTACGAAGCACTCCGTTCCGCGTGGCTCGAACACCAGATCCTATTGTTCCGCGAGCAGCACATAACGCTGCCGCAACAGATCGCCTTCAGCCGACGGTTCGGCGAACTCTATGTCTCGCCGAAGCGGAAGCGACAGGAGAATGAGTTTCCCGAGGTCGGCACCTTCTCCAACATCAAGAAGAACGGCGAATATATCGGCCAACCGCCGGCGCGGACCGGCGATGGCTGGCACAGTGATCTCTTCTATATGGAGAAACCGGCGACCGGATCGCTGTTTCGGGCCGAGCAGGCGCCGCTAAAAGGCGGCGAAACCTGGTTCGCCAATATGTACGCGGCTTACGACGCTTTGCCCGATTCGTCGAAACAGCGCATCGATGGGCTGCGGGCGACCTATAGCGAGGTTAAGAGCTGGAACGTGATCGATCCTGAGCTGAAACCCCTCACAGAAGAAGAGAAGCGGCATTTCCCGGACGTGACCCACCCGCTCGTGCGAACCCATCCGGAAACGGGCTGTAAATCGCTGTTCGCCGGAATGCGGGGATCGCAGTGCTCGATCGTGGAAGGCATGGGAGACGACGAGAGCGTGGCATTTCTTGACGATTTGCGCGCTTTCGCGACGCAGGCCCGGTTCACCTACCGTCATCAGTGGCGGCCCGGCGACGTTATGCTCTGGGACAACCGCTGCACAATGCACAAGGCGACCATCTTCGATGACTCCCTCGGACCACGGCTCTGCTACCGGACGACGATTGCCGGCGAAGTGCCTTACTAAAGCGACTCGGCCGGGCTTTCCGTTGTGATCGAAGCCCATGCCGACGTCGTCGGTAGCCTGCTCCGGCCGGCCGAACTATTGCGCGCGCGCGACGATCTAGCTGCGGGCCGGGTGACACCGGAATCGTTCAAGGAGATCGAAGATTGCGCGGTCGATTGGGCCGTTAGCCTGCAGGAAGAGGCCGGTCTTGAAGTCGTCACCGATGGTGAGATGCGGCGACTCTCGTTTCAGAGCCAGATGACCGAGTCGGTCGAGGGCTTCGGCAGTTGGGATATCGACGCGTTTCTTTGGGGCGAATGGCATGGCGTCGAGGGTACCGAAGCTTGGCAGCGTGCGCGACCTGCCAAACTGGGTGTCGTCGAAAAGCTTGTCCGCAAGCGTTACCTCTCGGCCGATGAATTCGCCTATCTCCGCGCCCGGACGGAGCGCATTCCCAAAGTGACGATTCCCAGTCCCGGATTGTTCGCGAACTTCTGGTCTCCGGAACTCTCGGGCGCGCCTTATCCCACGCTCGAAGGCTTCCTTGAGGACGTCGCCGCAATCCTGCGTGAGGAAGTCGAGGAACTTGCGCGACTTGGTGCGCGCTACATCCAGATCGATGCGCCACACTATCCGTTGCTTTTGGACGCGACGACGCGGGCCTTCTACGAAAGCCGCGGATGGACGCTGGAGGAGTGGCTTGACCTTGGAATCGCGCTCGACAACACCGTCATGAGCGATATCGACGGCGTTACCTTCGGCTTCCATTTGTGCCGCGGAAACCAGAACAATCGCTGGTTGGTCGAAGGTGGTTACGACGCGATTGCGGAACCCATCTTCAAAGGCGTGCGGGCGCACCGCTTGCTGCTTGAGTATGACGACGAGCGCTCTGGATCATTTGCGCCACTCGCGTCCATCCCAGAGGACCGGATGGTCGTGCTCGGGCTGATCTCCACCAAACGTTCGACCCTTGAGGAGCCCGAGCTCCTCGCCAAGCGCATCGAACAGGCGGCACGCTACATCGACAAGGACCGGCTGGCGCTCAGCCCACAATGCGGATTCGCCACCTCGGTTGTCGGCAACGACCTCTCGATCGAAGCGGAGAAGGCAAAGCTTCGACTGGTGGCGGAAACGGCGAAAAGCGTTTGGGGCAGCTAGTCAAGCCTCGGCCCAAAGGAAAGTTTGCCTGAGAATTGGTTAGAACAGACGAATTTTGTATAAGCTGACGATTGCCAAACTGAGCACCGCACCGACCGATGACAGACCATTCGAAAGCAAATCGCGGCATCGCGCAAATCGCCTTCGACTCTGCAGGTTAAAAGGATTCAGCCATGTCGACTGACAAAGCTCTGCCGCTGTTGTTCACACCGATAACAATCCGCGGCGTGACGTCCAAGAACCGGATCGTCGTATCGCCAATGTGTCAGTATCACTCCGACGACGGCGCACCTCAGGAATGGCAAATGGCACATCTCGGCCGCCTCGCGGTCGGCGGCGCCGGCATTATCTTCGGCGAAGAAACTGCGATCGAAGCGATCGGGCGGAAGACCTATAGCTGCGCCGGAATTTGGGACGATCGTCATGTGCCGCGCTACCGACGTGTGACCGACTTGATCCGCAGCTACGGCGCGGTTCCAGCAATTCAGTTAGGGCACTCAGGGCGGCTGGCAGCTTGCCATCATCCGGACCGCAACTTTGAACCACTGACCGACGTCGACGCCAAGAAGGGCTCGCCGCCCTGGCAAGGAGTGACGCCAAGTTCGCCAAGCCAGATCGCGCGGCACTTCTTGCCCAGAGTCCTGGATTTAGACGATATCAAGGCCATGATGAAATCATGGCGCGAAGCGACGCAACGTAGCGTCGACGCCGGATTTGACATCATTGAGATACATGGCGCCCACGGCTACCTGATCCATCAGTTTCTCTCCCCCATCAGCAATCGGCGGAACGACGCCTATGGCGGCGACCGCGCGGGCCGCATGCGGTTCGCCCTCGAAGCGGCCGAAACCGTGCGCGCCGCTTGGCCGACAGACAAGCCGCTCTTCTTCCGAGTCTCCGCGGTCGATGGCGAAGGCGGGCAATGGAGTCTTGAAGATACCGTCGCGTTATCGGCAGAACTCAAGGACCGGGATATCGACCTGATCGACTGTTCCTCAGGTGGCATCTACGGGGAGTCCGACATGCCCGTCGTGCCATACACCGCGGAGGTCCGGGCTGCTTTTGCCGACCGCATCAAGCGTGAGACTGGAATCATGACGATGGCCGTCGGCGGGATCACCGAGCCCCAACAGGCCGAAGACATTCTGCGATTGGGAAAGGCCGATTTGGTGGCGCTGGCGCGCGAATTCCTATGGAATGCCGATTGGTCGGCGCACGCCGCCAAGGCACTCGGCGCGCCCGATCCATATGGGCTGATGCCGTATGAATACGCCTTTCGCCTGCGGGGCCGCGAAAAGCAGGATGAGATGCCGATCAATCAGGGCGGCGCAGAGACCCAGGCCGCCTACGAAAAGATATTCGACGCCTAGCTTGCCTTACGCATCTTCCAATTGGTTGAGGCGCCCTTTGTCCTGGCCCTCAATTCAAGTCCGCGCCAGGACTAGGCGTCTCCGCTAGCCGTCTTGGGCCACCCCTTCAGTTCGACCTCATTGCCTTCGGGATCGTGAATGTAGAACGAGTAGTGCCCGTCCGGCCCGTCGTTACGCCACAGTTTGCCGGCGTCGATCCCGAATCCGGCCAGATGCTGACGCAACTCCTCCTCCTCGAACGATTCCAGCCGCAGCGCGAAATGATCCATATTGCGCTCGCTGTTGCGGGCCGGCGACTCCGGGTCGCGGGTTGGCGTCCCGCGATGCTCCAGCATGTCGACGATCGCGGTGCCCGCACGCAACTGCGCAAACTTTCCGCCCTCTTGCCGCTGCGCCAGTTCAAAGCCCAGCACGTCGTGGTAGAATGGCAGCATGTTCTCAATGCTCTGAACTCTTAAGACCACATGGTCTAAGCGTTCGACTTTGATGGCAGTCATGAGCTTCGATGACTCCTAAAATTGGTTTGGTTTGAACTAGACAACAGTTTGTCGACCATTCGGCAGCCGGGTCAACCATCAGAAACAAAAAGTTTTCCGCCGTTGATAGGCGAAAACAGCGTGTCGAGATCGAACACTGCCACGCTCGGCCATCGCGGCGAAATGTGATAAGTCGTTCCCGCGCGCCCGCGAATTCCGGAATATGCCTCGCAGGCACTCACCACATCACGAACGTTGCCTCCGTCATTGGCACAAACCACTCGCTGCGCCGTTTCATCACCGCAGCATGTTGCGGGCATTCCATGAAGCCGCGCAGACTTTCAACATCGCGCCACACCGATAGGTTCGCGGCAATGTCGGCTCCGAACAGATCGCATGCGATGCCGATGGTCTCCTCATCGTCGTGCATCCAGATAAATCCCGGCCAGCTGTCCGCGACCTGACTCAGCGGACCGAGGGCCTCGCGCTATCCGCGCATCTGCGGCGCATCACGCGAATAGCGCAGGCGGCCGACATTCAATTGCGCCAACTGGTATCTGGCGGGCCCTTTGTCTGCCATGTTTGGAAACTCTGGTGGGGCGGGCATCTTACCAGTTTGGACCATGCCCTACCCCACCCCAATTCAAGCCGCGCACCATCTATTGTGGCGGCAAGTAAGTTTATCAACTAGTCAAGCGTTGGGAAAAATGAAGGCGGCAATTCCACCTGCGATAGCGCAGATGACGATGCTGCCAACAATGGTACCGATAACGATTTCCATATTGGTCCATATCTCCATATCTGTTTCAAAAAAAACGGCCTGCGGCAACCGGCAAAGATCGGTTTTCGATCTGGACTCTTGGTTCGCCTGCAACAACGCGCGGCGAGCCGGAATGGCTGCGTGCCGTTGTGAGTGTTCGTGAAATCGGCGGGCGATCACTTGGTCAGGTGATAGCCGGCGTCGGTCAGCGCTTTTCGGACCGTGTTTGTTTGACCGGGATCCGTCGCACCGTGATCCAGCGCGAACCTCACTGCGTTCTCCAGCATGTCGCGAATTGCGATCTTGTCGCGCACATGCGGCAGGCGCCAGGATTCGCTGGCACCGTCCTCGAAACGAATAACAAGCTGCTTTCCTTCGATGCGCGCCGACATGCGCTGGGTCGCGTAGCGGGTATTTCCCCGTCCGCGATGACCACCGCCTCTGCGGCGCTTGTTATGCTCTTCCACAGTTACCGGCGGAAGCTCGAACACACGGCGAAGAACGTCGTCCTCGGTTTCGCCGAACTGCCCTTGCTCGGCGATTTTCTGCCAAACATCTTGGGTCAGCTTCACGTGACGCATACCAAATTCCTTCCTTGAGCATTTAGCGTAGCATATCACTTTCCACTTATATAAGTGGATAAATACTTAAGTGCAACAAGTTTCTTTAAGTGTGCGCTTTGTGCGAGAGGATCCAGGTATCGTTGGACCACTGAGTTTGGCTTGGCCGATAGTGATCCACGCCAAAATATGGTAACTTGCTGTGCACCGAGTCGCTTGGGATTTGGGGAGGATTCGGCGCGAGGAGGACATTGGCGGGGGCCGACCCCGGCAGCCGTTTGGAACAGTGGTGCAAACCTGTCCGCGATGCACGCGAATGTGAGGGAACAGCTTGTGACTAGCGACGCGTCCAACCCGCGCCGTCAGAGCGTCGGCGTCAAAGTCGGCGACATTGAAATCGGCGGCGGCAAGCCGATCGTCGTGCAGTCCATGACAAATACGGATACGGCCGACTCCGAAGCGACGGCCCAACAGGTTGAGGCACTTGCCTCGGCCGGCTCCGAACTCGTCCGGATCACAGTGAATTCACGTGATGCCGCGCGACAGGTGCCGCATATCCGCGCGCGATTGGAGAAGATGGGCTGCCAAGTACCCCTGGTCGGTGACTTCCACTTCAACGGTCACACGCTGCTGACTGAGTTTTCAGAGTGCGCCAAAACGCTCGACAAGTATCGCATCAACCCGGGCACACTGGGCCGTGGCGAAAAGCGTGACCTACATTTCACCACAATGATCGAACAGGCGCTCGAGTACGCGAAGCCGGTCCGTATCGGCGTCAACTGGGGTAGTCTCGACGAAGCGCTCCAGACCGCGATGATGGATGAAAATTCGCGGCGCAAGAATCCAAAGAGCGCTGAGGAAGTGTTACGCGAGGCGCTTGTGATGTCCGCCCTCGGCAGCGCCGAGCAAGCCGAACAAATGGGCCTGGCGCGCGACCGGATTTTGCTGTCCTGCAAGGTCAGCAAGGTTCAGGACCTAATCGCTGTTTACAGCGACCTCGCGTCACGCTGTGAGTATGCGCTTCATTTGGGCCTGACCGAAGCAGGGATGGGATCGAAGGGAATCGTTGGGTCAACTGCCGCGTTGGCAGTTCTGCTGCAGCAGGGGATTGGCGACACTATCCGCATCTCGTTGACGCCGGAGCCCGGCGGCGACCGCACCACAGAGGTGACAGTCGCGCAAGAGATCCTTCAGGCGATGGGTTTACGCTCCTTCACGCCACAGGTTGTGTCGTGTCCGGGCTGCGGGCGAACGACCAGCACATTGTTTCAAGAGCTGGCGGAGCAGATTCAAGACTATGTTCGCGCAAGCATGCCGGCCTGGCGCGAACGTTATGTCGGTGTCGAGGAGATGCAGTTGGCGGTCATGGGATGTGTGGTGAACGGACCGGGCGAAAGCAAGCACGCAGATATCGGCATCAGCCTTCCCGGAAGCGGCGAGAATCCGGCGGCACCCGTCTTCATTGACGGCGAGAGGACGACGACGCTGCGCGGCTCAGACATCGCCGATGAGTTCAAAAAAATCATCGACGAATATGTCGATACGAGGTACCAAAAGCAAACTGGGTCGCCTTCTTAAACGATATTTCAGTTGTCTACTCCCAGGCCGCATGACCGACCAGCCTCCCGAGGTGGGATTGACCTGCTCGTTTCGCCAGTCCCTCAATCATAGTTTGAGCAATTGCCAAGGGTAACGGCAGCAACGTTGCTTCTGTTGACGCTGGTCTTGTCGCTAACGGCGAGTGTAGTGCAAGCCGATGGACTGCCGCAGCCAACTCTGCAACTGGCCCTGTCCGATAGTAGGTAGAGTCGAGGGGAGGCGCGCCCTGCCGTAGATCAAGGGAGTCGCTGTTTGCCGACGGCTTTCGCCAGGTGCCGGTGCCTCCGCCTCAACCATAGCCACGTTTCACTCACCCCCGCTCATCAAACCGGACATGCCTATCTCAGGCATCCGGCTTTCCGACGAGATCATGCCTTCGCCCACGGAAAGCCCCTGGTCCTCGGCGCAAGGCAGGTAAGGCCATAGTGTTCCCACAGTCGATCGTCCGGAAAGCGCACGTACTTTCCGTTCCTGACCTTGTGCTTCCGACAGAGCCACTGTCGCAGCCGCTTCGTCGCGTGTGCATCGACCGCCGCATAGGCGGGGCTGACCTGCCCTAACTGGAAGTACTGCGCCCATCCGGATATCATCCGGTTGAGCTTGCTGACCATCCATTCAGGATCCTGCAGCCCATAGCGTCGTTCGGTTTGCTCACTGATTTTACGGCAGATGCCCTGAACGCTCACCTTGCTCGGTCGATTGCCGATATAGGCGTCGCCTCCGTTCCGGCGGTAGTTCCATCCGAACCGGTAGCCGAGGAACGCCATTGGTTCCCTTGGGCATTGCAGGCATCGGGTCTTCTGCTCGTTGACCGTCAGCTTCAGCCCTTCCATGAGCCGGGTAACCGCCAGCAGCATGTCTGCCGCCGGGGCCTTGCCGAGAACACAGAAGTCATCTGCATAGGAAACGATCTCCGCACAGAAGTGCCGGGCAAAGCCCAGCGTCTTCCAGCCCAGTATAAAACGCCTCATGTAGATATTGCTCAGCAGCGGTGAAAGCGGAGACCCCTGCGGGGTGCCCTTGCGCTCCTTGCGTGCCCGGTTCGTGCGGCGCTTGCCGCCCTTGCCGTCATCCTCCTCGACAGCCATCTCCAACCACGCCTTGATGAGCCCGAGCATCCTGCCGTCGCTCACGCGACGCGCTACGCTCTTGATCAACTCGGCATGGGGTATTTCGCCGAAGTAGTTGGACAGATCGCCATCTACAACCTCGTTGTGCCCCTTGTTCAGGAGCCGGTGAATGCGTTTGACCGCATCCTGTGCGCTTCGTTCCGGCCGGTAACCGTACTGTTCCGGTTGCAGGTCGGCTTCAAAGATCGGCGCCAGCACAAGCATGGCCGATGTCTGTGCCACCCGGTCCCGAATGCACGGTATACCCAGAGGCCGGAATGCGCCGGGCTGCTTCTTCGGGATCAGCACCTGTCTCACCGGTTCCGGCGTGTAGGTGCCACCCTTCAGATCCCGCGACAGTTCCCCAAGCCACCGCTCGATACCCTGCTCCTCGATATCCTGGAAGCTCTCACCGTCAACACCGGGCTGGCCGTCATTGCGGCGTGCCATAGCCCAGGCCTCCATGAGAAAGTCCTCCCGCCATACCTTGTCGCACAAGGCGTGAAAGCGACGCTCAGGTTCTTCCTTCGCTTTTGCATGCAAAACAGTCTGGAGTTTCCGAACACTTCGTGACCCTGTTAGGCTTGCGCCAGTGGCCATGCCTTGTCCCCTTTCCGTTTCCCTCTCGAAGTCAGGCCCCTTTCCTCGACCGGCATTACCCGGCGTCTTCAGTCGTACGGACCTGTCCGCCACCCGGCCTGCCCGGCCTGCCCCTCACGGGGGTCCGGTTGGTGCGTGCACACCACCGATAGGGCTTCCCGTGTTGCTACGTCTTCCATCTTCCATGCATGCTGGCACCCCTACCCCGGCGGAAACGGTTCGGTGCATCTGTCGCTTTTCTTCCCGATCCGTCGTCGGCCTTCCCCTAATCTCAGGAGGGTCGGCTCCCGCATTGCCCGTTTCGAGGCCTGCTCGGTGTTCACATCACATTCCGGTCGCGGTAGGGAAGCGGGTTACCCCGCTCCCCCCGCTCAGATCCCCGCATGCCCGGTGGGGCACGGGGCTCCTACCTCGGGTGTTTGACGGCAAAACGCACCGTCGGCCAAGGGTGCCGAACCTGGACGGGTGGCCAATGCAATGCGGCAATGCGCACGATATCGGCGATCGTGGTCCGGTCCTTCTGTGACCGTCTTCGCAGGACATTCACCCAGATCCATGAGAGCCGCCGCACAAACCCCCTTGCGGCCGAGCTGCTGGTCGGGACGGCGAAATAGTTCAGCCATCCATTGACCACCTGACCCAGCCAGCGCGCGGTTTCGTGGACATCTTCGTGCATCCGCCTACGGAGCTCCCCTTTGATCCGATTCAGGGTCCGCGTGACCCGCTTCGCTATCGGCTTGCGCCCCAGTCCGAATTTCCCGTTCCTCTTCTTCCGGCAATAGTGCGTGAATCCAAGGAACTCGAAGGTCTCCGGTCGCCGTTCCCCTCGTGCCCGGCGGTCCGCCATCGCGAACCTGCCAAACTCGATGAGTCGGGTCTTGTCTGGATGCAGCTCAAGCTCAAACTGGCCCAGCCTTTCCTTGAGATCGTGGGAGAAACCGCTCCGCGTCCTGTTTGCGTTGGAACCCGACCACGAAGTCATCGGCATACCGCACGATGATTGTTGCCCCCCGTGGCCACACGGGTGCGCCATTTCTTCTGGAACCAGAGGTCGAGGACGTAGTGCAGGTAGATGTTCGCGAGAATCGGTGAAGCCACCGCGCCCTGAGGCGTTCCTCGCAAGTTATCCCGCCACTCGCCATCTTCCATGACGCCGGCATTCAGCCATTTGGCGATCAGCCTGATGACCCGCTTGTCTCCGATGCGATCCTCAAGAAACCGGACCAGCCAGTCCCGAGAGACATTGTCGAAAAATCCGCGGATGTCACAGTCCACTATCCAGTTGACCTTGCGCCGTTCTATCCCGAAGGCCAGAGCATCAAGCGCGTCGTGCGCCCCACGCCCCGGTCGGAACCCGTAGCTGAACCCGAGAAAATCCGGCTCGTAAATTGGCGTCAGGATAACTTCCACCACCGCTTTCTGGACAATCTTGTCTTCCAGTGCGGCAATGCCGAGCGGTCGTGTCCCGCCATCCGGTTTGGGTATTTCGACCCGCCGGGATGGCCGCGCCCGATACGCTCCCGAGTGCACGCGTCCGTGAAGGTCGAGCAGCCGCTCTTCCAGCCCTTCCTCGTACTCTCCCCACGTCATCCCATCCACCCCCGGCGAGGCGTCCTTCTTCAACTCGAAGAACGCCCACGTCAGGGCATCTATCGTGACATGGTGTAGCAGCGCAGTGAGTTTCTCCTGCGGTTTCCTCGTTACAGCCTGCCGTATCCACGCGACCGCCTGTGACACGCTTTCCCGACACTGCGTCCGGCACGTGCTTTGATCTCGCGGATTCCCCTTGGTTGAGGCACTTCCCTCCGGCGACTCCGCAGGCGCTTGCGCGCCCTTGTTCGTCGCTTTCATCGGTACTATTCCCTCATCCGACTTCTCCATTCCGTGCGTCATCGGTTACGGATACATCCTTTCCTTTGCGGCCCCGTTACGACTTCGGGGCAAAATGGAGACCTCCCAGGTCCCGGCAATGAGGACGTACGAACGTGCATGGGTTCTTCGACCCCGTGGAGCCCAACATCCCCTCACCATGTCGGTGATGTCGGTGTTGCCTTCGACCGCAGGCACAGTCTCGGCTCTCCAGACAAGCAACCTTTCGATGCTCCGTTGCCCTGCCCATCCGCACCCCTGTCAACGCTTCACCTGCCGCCTCGCGACGACCGGCGCATGACTCGGGGCGAGAGTGGTGGTTAACCTCTACTCCCTACCGGACTCTCACCGGCTATCCTCTGCCAGTTAGCCTGGCACACGCCTGCATGGTCGCTAAACTGCTCAACACAGCCCTTTGTCACCAGAGTGCTTCGGTCTACATCGTTACCTCCGTAGGCCGCCCTGGCTGCTACCAACCGAAAGCGACAATTGTTGGGTGGGGTTCGCACCCACCAGGAAAACACACCTTTCCACGGCGCACTAAGAAAATGGGCTATGGCATTCTTTCCGAGCTTCGGTTTGGGGGTGATGGCACATGATGTGGGCGCGTTCGGCCGAAATGAAGAAGACGGGGCCAACGTAAACGTCGAGTTTATGTTCGTATCACCTGACCTGCTGTCCGCAATCTGGTCACCGCGGCCGCACGCCGGATTCTCCGTCAACTCTTCGGATGGCACGAACCAGGCCTATCTCGGCCTCACCTGGACTTGGGACTTCTTCGACAAGTTGTTCGCGGAGGCAAGCCTAGGTGGCGCCTACCATGACGGCGAGAACGAGACCATCCTCGATGACCGCAAGAGTCTCGGCTGCAAACTCCTTTTCCGGGAGTCCCTGGCGATCGGTTATCGCCTCACCGACGCGCACAATTTATCGGTGATGCTCGATCACATCTCCAATGCCAGTTTATGTTCAGCGAACGAAGGGCTGGATACGCTCGGCGTGCGTTACGGCTACCGCTTCTAGCAACGGCTCGAATTGAGGCGCCGCCGTTAGACCGGCGCCTGACGCCAATACATCGACGCTACGAGAGGTTATTGGGCGGCGGCTTGCACCGGGGCCGGCGCTGCAGCGCCGGTGTTATCCAGAAGCATATCCTGCAATCGACGCAACTGAACGATCTTCAGGGCGTCATCAACCTGGCAATTATCGTGCGTGAGATACGCACCCGCCTTGACCGGTTGTTTCATTGTGGCGCCTTGCGCAAGGCCTAGTGGAATGACGTTATGCTTCAACGAGTCCCCGCGCGAAATCGCCCAGCCGCGATAGAAGGTTTCGCCAATAGCGCCAAGTTTGGTGCCTGCCGTCAGGTCGCTTTTGGCGATCGTTGCCGTCTCGGCAACGGGTGTTTCCAATGGCCGCATATGGCTGGTGCCGAACATCACCGCGGCGGCAGCGGACAACGGCACTTCGAGGCTCGTCAGATGATAGGGTCGAAAGAATGTGTAATACGGACCGTCGCCGAGTTTCAGGTCGCTCATTCGCTCACGCAGCCGTGGATGGCTCATTTCGGCAATGACGAAAACGCCTGGAGCAACGCCCTTCGCTACCGTGAAATCAACAACGCCTTTGCGAGAAAGCAGGCCACCGTCCTCGACCGGGCAAAGTACCTGATGCAGCTTATCGAGCGGTGCGTTCGGCCCATGCATTCCCGGTTTGTCTGGCAACAATCCCGTTGCATTGGCGATCGCCGTCATTTCGATCATCGTCTTTGAACCATCGACGAACTCAACGAGCATTCGCGGGTTCATGTTCCGTTGCCGTGCCTCTTCTTCATAGGCCTCCGGCATCGCATCAAAGATAAGAGGATTGTTCTTCCCCTTGCCCGCAGCGACAATGGGGTAGCCCAAAGCAGTGACGAAATTGATAAGTTCCATCGCCGAACTCGGCTCGTCGCCGGCGCCTAACGTATAGACGACACCGGCACGGTCGGCCTGGCGACGGAGGTAGGCGCCGATCGTCACGTCAGCCTCGACATTCATCATAACGACGTGCTTGCCATTCTCCATCGCCTGCATGGCAATCATCGCACCGACGTTAGGGTTGCCGGTAGCGTCGACGACCACGTCGACATAGTCGGAACAACAAACCAACGCGGAGTCTTCGACAATTGCGATCCGGTCGTTCTCGACCGCCTTGGCGACGGCCATACCAGATTCGCAGATTACAGCCGAGTCGGCATTCCCTCCGGCAATCTCAATCGCCCTGCGTGCATGTTCTGCGCGAAGGACAGCGAGCACCGAAATTTCAATACCGCGCATCAACGAAATTTGAGTAACGATGTCGGTGCCCATTTCACCTGCACCGACCAAACCGACACGCACCGGATTATCCGTATCAGCTCGTCGTGCCAGAGCTTCTGCCAAGTCGTTGCTCATTCTCGGCCTCTCTCGTTTGCGGGCCCGCTGTTACGCCACGCGTCGCATTTAGTCGCTGGCTAACACACCGCTCTGGCGCGATAAGTCCAAGTAATCGAGATCCGGCACCGGAGGCAAGTCACTATTGCTGACGTTCTTAATCTCCGACGCGCGCTTTTGCCGATAGAGGCTGCGCAACACGGAATAGTAGTCTATCGACGTCTTCTGAAGACTTTCCAGCTCGTCCATGACGCCTTCGTATTCATGGACGCCGGCGGTACCGGTACGTGCATGCGCTACAGCATCGCGGTTTGAGTTGTCGAGCCAGACATTCAGCGGATCGAAATAACCGCCCACTAGGAGCTTGCCGACGGCATCGCGCGGGTTGGATGGGCCAAATATGGGCAGCACGAGGTAGAGGCCCTCACCAATACCCCATACGGCGAGCGTTTGGCCGAAGTCCTCGTCATGTTTTGGGATTCCCATTCTCTTGGCGACATCGAATAGCCCGGCAACACCGAGCGTCGAGTTGATAACCAGCCGTTGGGTCGTTTGCCATGCTCGCTCCGGCTCACCCTGCAGGATATCGTTGGCGAGAACGACAGGGGAGCTGAGATTGTCGAGCGCATTGCCGACTGAGTCACGGACCGGCAGCGGCAGAACTGCGCGGTAAAGCGTCCCCGCAGGACGAAGAAAGAGAATTTGAACGAGCTCATTGATGTCGAAGATGGCGCGATTCAACAGCTCTAGTGGATCATTGACGTCGTCGCCAGCACCGGTTGACTGGACCACCTTGACACCCGCGTCGTCTGCCAATTGCTGGAATATGCGTTGGGTCTCGTCCTCTGCACGCACCACTCCCGGAACTCCTATCAAAAGCAGCAACATCGCCGCCACGATGGAAATTGGAGAAGTATGCAGGTCGGCGCTTTGCAAGAGTCGAGACATGGGCAGTAATGCTTTGCGGTTGCGCGTAAACGAGTGTTGTTATGATACCTAGAAACGCCCTTTCTGCATCCTCTATTTTTCTCGAACGCCCAAGGGAGAGGGCGAAGAAGGGCGGTTACATATAGCCAGCGGTCGGGCAAACTAGGGTAGCAAACAGCGGCGGATCCAGGATCACCATCCGATGAGATCGGTACAGAGCGAAATATACCGTCGAATTAGATTGCTTACCGCGCTCATCTTCCTTGCGCTGGCTGGCGCCACATCGACCGCGGATGCTCAGCAAAGGGAGGAAATCCGGGTCGTTGAGACGCTCCACAAAAACCTACTCGCGGTGATGAAGGAGGCGGACAAGCTCGGCGGACAGGGACGCTACGATCGGCTATATGCGCCGATAACGAGCGCCTTTCATCTACGTCTGATGATCAGCATTGCAGCAGGATCGTACTGGAAGTCGGCCACACCGTCGGAACGTGAGAAGCTCGCGAGCGCTTTCACGCGCATGAGTGTCAGTACCTACGCTTCGCGTTTCGACGGATATTCTGGACAGACCTTTCGAACACACGGCGTGCGCACGGCCGCGCGCGGTGTGCGTCTGGTTGACACGGCAATCGAAAGCGCGGACGAGGATCCGGTATCGCTGACCTACGTGTTGAAGGAATTTGATGGTGATCTGCGTGTTATCGACGTACTGCTCGACAGCGGTATCAGCGAGCTGGCTGTCCGCCGGTCTGAATTCACTGCGATCCTAAGAAGGACAGGAATCGGCGGCTTGATTTCCACATTGAACGAAAAGTCCGACGAGCTAACTGGTAATTGACAGAGCAGCCCGTGCTTGAAGCGCAGTAGCCATCAGTCTAGCGGATGATCGGAGTCCGGATGGGGTGGCCGGAGTGTAAAGATAGCGCCCAAGGCAAACCCCCAAACGATCCAGACAAGTTCCCGCAGCCGCCTCACAACCGCGACGGCAACGCCCAACCCCGGCGAACCTGTCATCGCCGTTAGGATCAGAAGAAAGGCGCCTTCCTGTGCGCCAATGCTTGCAGGAATATAAAAGGTTCCAAACCGCACCAGTTGCGCAACTGCTTCGATTATCCACGCCTCGGTTAAGGACACTGGGTGCCCGAGGAATGCCGTCGCATAGAAAATT
Source organism: Alphaproteobacteria bacterium (assembly GCA_965217615.1). Classification (GTDB taxonomy): domain Bacteria; phylum Pseudomonadota; class Alphaproteobacteria; order UBA8366; family CAVOAK01; genus CAVOAK01. The sequence goes on along the minus strand of CBDCIT010000047.1, from coordinate 93,470 downwards.
TCGAGTACGCCTAGCAGCCAATTTACGAAGGCGATGGAGACGGCGAATACAAAGCGGAGACCGTGGCGCACATAGAACGTCACAAGGCGCGCGTCCATATCATCGAGATGGTGGAGGATTTGTGAAATCGGTGTACCTAGCCGCGTCCGGCTGATCCATGATCCGGTAAGCGAAGAGATCTTCAGCCGCTGAATAAGAAACAGCGATGCTGTCCCCATTCCGCAGGCCGCTAATCCGAAGCCCGCAACTGCCTTATGTGCGCCCGGCAATTCGGGCGACGCCAACATCAGCGCGAAGCCAGCGGTTAGAAAAACCACCAGCGCTATCATGTTTATTGTCTTCGCGAGAATTAGTGAGGCCGTCGCCTCGCGATAGGCGACACGATAGTGCTTTTTAAGCAGCACCGCCTTGACCGGCTCGCCACCCATTCCGGCAGCTGGCATCACAGCGTTGAACATCTCGCCGACCATCCGAACCTTCCAGACGCGATAGAGCCATCGCACGCTTATGGGAACGGATAGGAGTGCCAATTGCCAGGAAAACGAGTCGATCAGGAAGGCAACGAGATAGATGCCCAACACCGCGACAAAGCCCCAGCCCACTTGACGCACACGCGCCACGACGTCGGCAATGTCAACTTCCGACAAGACCAGGACCAGCAGCACGAGTCCAACAAACAGGTAGAGTATCTTGAGAAGGTGCATACGCAGTGGCAAGTCCGTCACACGTGGTAGTTTCTGGTCCCTTCAACAAGTTGGGTCAGCCAGTAAACATGAGCGCCCAGCGCCGCCAGGGGCAGCAAAATGTGTAGCGAATCGAAGCATGCGAGCAGGAGCACGACGAAACAAAAATCCGCTCGCGCAAGCTCCCGAAACACATAAATCAACCACTCAACCCAGTTTCTTGGACGCGCGGTGAATCCTGCATCGCCATTTAGGCGTGCGGGTTGATTGAGGTGGTCGCGAGACTCCAAGAAGAGGCCCAACGCGTAGTTGATTGTTGCGCCTGCAGTCGCGGCAAGTCCAAGCCACAACCAGACCTCCAGTCCGTTTTGCCGGCTCACGCCCCATCCGAGTGCAGCGAAGAAGGCCGCATGCACCAGCCAATCGACAAATGTGTCGAACCGGCGCCCGAACTCTGAACTCTGGTGCATCAGGCGAGCGATCTCACCATCACAGTTGTCCAGCACGTAACATAGAACCAGCAGGAAAGCGCCAAGGATCGCCGCTGCTTGTGTTTGCCAGGTCATCAGCCACGCGCAGGCAAGACCGCTGGCGAGCGACGTTGCTGTGATCTGATTCGCCGTTACCGGCAATCTTGCAAGGACAGGGGTCAGACGGAGAGATAGGTGCCGCACGAGCGGGAACACCGCAGGCGACCCGATTGTCGGTTCCGCGCCTTGAGCGGACAGGGTCTTCACACCCGGCCGGCCTTCGCCCGATGCGGCACTGAGCGATGCCCGTCTGCCGTCGGAAAGACGATCATCAAGGCCGGCAGTACGATCAGCGAAGACAGGAGCGTGAACGTTATGGCGATCGTCAGCAATACGCCCATGCTGGCCATCCCAGGATGGCTTGATAGGGCGATACTGGCGAACGAACCGATTGTTGTCAGTGCGCTGAAAAGGACGGCGCGCGGCGTCGATGTGTGTGACACGTCGACCGTTCTTGTCCGGTCTCGTGCTCGCAACACCATGTGAATACCGCTAGCTACGCCGAGCCCGAATAGCAGGGGAAGCACAATAACGTTCGCAAAGTTAAATGGCAGGTCCAAGACAACCGATGCAGCAACCGTCAAAACAGCCGATAACACGAGCGGGGCGAACACCAAAATCGAGTCGCGCAGGCTACGCAGCACGACCAGCAACAACACGAGGACAAGAACTGCAGTAGTTAGTGCCGCTTGCAAAAATGCCGCGACAACGGCGTTGCCCGCCTCGAATATGACGACCGGCGCACCGGTTGCGGCCGGAGCGAGCGCCACGACGTCGTGTACGAAGCGTCGCTGTGCTTCCCGATCTCGTAGGTTCTCGGTAGGGAATACTTGCAGACGCGCACGTCCGTCGTCGGCAATCTGTCTTTCGACCAAGTCCTGTGGGAGATCCTCCAGGCGAACCTGCCCGCCCTGCAGCGACTCGCGTATGCGCTCCAGTTGGCTTGGCAAAGAACCGAGAAGGCGACCCTCAAGTTCATCGAGCGATTTCCTATCCGCCGCAGATAGCAGAACAAGCGAAAGCGCCTTGGAAAGACGCTGACCTGCCGATGTCAGCCTGTTCTGCGGTGCTGAAGCCGCAAGTATGTCGAGCCGGGCGCGAAGGCCAATAAGTGCAGTCTTCTGCTGTGCCGTAGTCGGTACCGAAGCCTTTTCACCGCGAATCAGCGCAGGCAATAGGAACAGTGCCATCTCCTCGATGACGGCAAGTTTCTCGTCCTGCTCAGCCGGAACGAAATCGGCAAGCGACACAGTGGCGTCCACCGTCTCTAACAATTGCAGCCTCGCAGCCAACTGCTTCGCTACGTCAAGGCTGTCCGCCAGGATAGTGATTGCGTAGGGGCTGGTACGAGTGTCCGACATCAAATCAACCAGCGTGGCGACCGATTCGGACTCGGGGTCACGCAAATTCAAGGGATCGAAATCGAACCGCGCCAGCGGGACAACCGCCGCTGCGCCAACCCCGAGTGTGAGCGCAGTCCAAAGAATTGTCCGCGTGCGCCGCCGGAAAATATCGTGAGTGACGCCCCGCCCTGCACCAAATCTACCGTCGGACACGCTGCCTATCGGTGCAAGGGTCATCAATGCAGGCAGCACAGTCATATTCGCAAACAGCGCTATAAACATGCCGGCGCCGGCGATGAGTCCGAGTTCGGCCAGCCCCACATATGCGGTAGGCAGGAAGGAGAGAAAGCCGATTGCCGCGGCGATCGCCGACAGAGTAAGTGCACCGCCGACGCTAGATGCCGTCGCGCCAAGGGCGGTCGTGTGCGTGGCGCCGGACTCGATCGCCTCCCGATATCTAAGCGAAAAATGGATACCAAAGTCGACACTGAGACCAATGAAGAGTACGGCAAAGGCCACCGAAATGAGATTGAAGTGGCCGACCACGGCGACAGCGAATGCGGTGGTCCAAATGAGCCCGAACACAAGCGTCGCAAGCGCGGCCACGACGAGCCGCATGGACCGCAGGCCGACATACAACAGACACAACACGAGGAATATCGCCAAGGCGGCGGCGAGCCCCATGCCTTCTTCGACGCTCTTCAATTCCTCCTGGGCTAGCGCGGCCGAACCCGTCAACCGCATTTGCACACCGTTCGCATCGACAAAGTCCAAGTCCGCGGCAATCGCCCGCAGAGCAGCTATAGCCGCAGTCGCCGGTTGGAGTGAGCCATAATCGAGCGATGGCTGAATCAGTATGAGTCGCCGGTACAGCGACTCACCGTTACCATCACCAGTGATCAATGACTGCCAGGACAATATGCCGTGCCGACCGGCAACCTGCGCCTCCACCACTTCGGCAATTGCCCCCAGCGTTTCCGTAAGATCAACTGTAATCGCCTCACTGCCAATGCCGTCGATGGCCAGCGAAATCAGACGAAACAAACCTCGTAGACTGGGCTCGCTCGATAGGGTTCCAAGAAACGACTGCGCCTGCGCCAGACGATCGCCAAGGTCGGACACCTCGTCCAAATCTAGGTAAAGCAAGGCATTACGACGGAGAAACGGATCACCCGCCAAGTCATACACACTGCCAAACAATTCCGGTGCCTGATGCAGCCGGGCAACGAGCGCAGCGGCGGCGTCATCGGCTGCATCGGGCGCGTCGCCCTCAATGACAATGAGAATATTGTCGGAGAATTGGGGAAACGCTTCACTAAGGGCAAGCGAGTGACGCCGGAATGGCAAGTCCGGTGATAGCATGTCGCTCGTGTCGGTGTTGATCGACGCGTTTTCGACGGCGTACCAGCCAAGTCCGATGGTGAGCAACACCGCAAGAAGCACCACGGCCGCGGCGAACCGTCGACTCAGATCAACCCATCGAGCGGCGGCGTCTCGAAAGAAGTGTGCAATAGAGTCTATCACAGAGCCTCTAACATGCGACGGAGGTCGCTTATTACGTCGTTCCCGGTTTATGGACAAGGCAGCCATCCGAACAATGTGGTCGCCGTGATTGAAGCGAATCGGCCCATGATTGTTACATCCAAGTATGACCCTTATTGGGCGGGCGAGGACGCGTGCCGGCCGTGAAAATTCCGCCCTGGGATCAGAAAGTAGCGCGGGTGATGGTCAGGCCTCTCGTGCGCACGCCTATTACGCCCAACCAGGTCACCACAGTGACGCTGTTGCTTGCCTTGTTGGGAGCCGTCCTGTTTGCCGCCGGCGACCTGCAAGCCTACAACTGGGGTGCCGGCTTGTTCGTTTTCGCACGATTCCTAGATCATTTCGACGGAGAGCTCGCCCGCCAAAAAGGAACGACGTCGCGTTTCGGGTATCATTTTGACTATTTCACTGGCGCTAGCAGCTATGCCGCTTTTTTTCTATGTATGGGGCTCGGCCTCTCCCACGGCCCACTTGGCGGCTGGGCAACGATATTGGGTTTGGCGGCTTCAGCCTGCGCCGTCATCGCGCTTTTTCTCAATCTTGGACGCGATCGCCTACTCGATTCGGCGGACGCTAGCGACACGGTTGGATATCCCGCATATGCGGGATTCGAACTTGAAGACGGCATTTACCTCTTGGCACCAATTACTTGGCTTGGCTTCCTCCTGCCATTCTTCGTAGCAGCGAGTATAGGCGCCGTCATCTATGTCATTTGGTCGGTTTGGGTCCTCAATGCAGCGCGACATGCATTGGAACGATAGCGGGCATTTATGCCCAAATGGGGAGGCCGCGCTATCTAGTGTTTTACGACCCAGTTACGCTGCGGAATTTGAGAAAGAACAGAAGAGCAAAGATCGGTGCAGCGATCGCGGCAGCGGCAAGCAGCGGTTCCATGCCGCCTGCCCAGACCGCAAGCGGCACCACGAGAATCGCATCATCCGCATCGAAACCCGCGAAACTCTGCAACTGTGCAGAATTGTGCTCGCCGGTCTGAGCCTCGACGCGCATTACTTTCCACTGAATCAAGACCACCGAAAGGCCAGCAGCGAAGCCCATGGGTATCGCCCATGGGCCGAAGGTGCCGTCCCGTACGCCGAACGCTAGGCCGATGAATATCGCCATGTTGACCGCTGCGTCAGAAACGAGATCGTAGCGATGACCCCACTGGCTGGTCTGCCCGGTCAGCCGCGCGAGCTCACCGTCGAGGCGGTCGAGGGCGACCGACACGGCAAACAACAGTCCGCCGACATGCGGCCACGGACCCGACCCCACTGAAACGGCGAGTGCCGCTGCAAATCCTGTCAGCAGGCGCAGGGTCGTAACCTGGTTCGGCGTCAGCGACGTTGCGGCCAGCGGACGAACCAACGGCCGAAGGCCACGATGTATCCACGTGTTATGACTCAATGGTTATCGCCGAATGGGAATACGCCTTGTGTTTAGCAGTAGGAATTGGACAATCCAAGCCATGGTCATGTATATCGGCCCGGTTGCCCGCCAATTGTTGCGCTGTTAGATTCCGCAGCATTGCAGCATTCTCTTAAGGTCCCCCTTGATGCCTGAGGCCGTTGTCCTCGACGATGAACAGATCAGCGACTTCGAACGCGACGGCTGTCTTATCGTCCCCGGCGCATTCGGAGCCAGCACCGTGGCGCGTATCGCGCAATGGTGCGACGAATTGACGGCGATTCCCGAAGAGCGCGGTAAACACTGGGTCTATTGGGAACAGAGCCTCACCTATCCGAACGAAAAAATTCGTTCGCGGATCGAGAATATTTCCGGCAATCACGCAGGGTTCGCCGAACTGACGACCGCGCTAAAAGCGCCGGTCGGCCAACTGTTGGGCGAAGAGGCAGTGTTGTTCAAGGAGAAGATCAATTTCAAGCTGCCCGGCGGAGACGGCTTCAAGCCCCACCAGGACTCTCAAGCAGGATGGGACGCTTACGCCGACTTCTTCGTCAACGTACTCGTATGCATTGACGAGGCAACTGAGGAGAACGGTTGCCTGAAGGTCGTTCGGGGCCATCACAAACGAGGCCTGTTCCGGATGTGGGAACCACTGGACGAAACAGACATGCAGGGTATGGATTTCGTGTCCTGTCCGACCAAGCCGGGCGACCTAATTTTCCTCGATTGCTACGCGCCCCACGCCTCGGAACCCAACCGGAGCAATTGCTCGCGTCGTCTTTACTATGTGACATACAACCGGATCTCGGCCGGCGACAATCTCGCCCGCTACTATGCGGACAAACGCCGATCCTACCCGCCAGATATTGAGCGTGAACCAGGCAAAAAGTACGTCTTTCGCGTTTAACAGGGGACCATGACAATTAGTCAGGGCCGCGACCGTTACGATCGATCTGAGGCAGGATTACATCTCTTGCGCGATCGAGATCAGTCGGAAAATCGATTTCGATCCACGGGATACCGGTGATGTCCACAAATTGAAATGTTCCGCGCGGCACTGAGAGCAGGGCATCGCGAATAGCCAGTTCGCAGATCGCCTCCCGCCTGCCATCCTTTATGTAGGCTTCGCTGGCCTCCGCGAGCCTTGCGGCAACGTGCGGCGATGCACGCAGAAAGCCAGGCCACTCGCCAATGAAGTCAAAGTCGCCCTCGACGATCTTGCCAAAATCGACCAACTCGCCGTCCAGCACGCAAATCTTTACCGGCTCGTCGCCGTCCTCAATCGCCCGATCCAGCAAAATGCAGTTTTCTTGCGGGGCCTCAACGAGGCAGCGTAGCAATGCGGAGTCATAAAGCACGTCTGCGTCCATGAGCAGGATGTCCGCGCCCGACCGCAACTCATCGCGTGCCGTCCATAGTGACACCACGGAGCCTTCTCGAAAGTCTGGGTTGAGAAGCGGCCGAACGAACCCTGGCGGCGCTCGTGACTCCGCCTCCGCGACAAGCTCGTCCATGCGATAGCCACAGACCAGCACCAATTCCTCAACACCTAGGTCGATCAAATTCTCGATATGCCGCTGCAGTAGGCTCTTGCCGTTGAGACGGATTAGCGCCTTGGGTAGTTGCGTGCCGTCGTCGCCAAAGAGCCGATTTCCTACCCCAGCCGCCAACATGACTGCCTTCATTTCACTCTCGCCTTAAGACCTGCGTCGATTTCTGCAAGCGAACCCTAACCTAATCTGAGCCGACTGCTCTTCACTCATATGTCGCGCTGCCCGAGTGAGCAAGCATACTAACCAAGCCAGCGTCGGCGGGATCCAAGGGACGTATCGCGTAATTGCAAGCTACGAAATTCGGATGAACATTTGTTTTGGAATCTTGCCAATAGTAGGGGCTCCCGATAAGCGCTACGGGCGTGTTATCTCTTGCGCTACGAAGGCCCTTCGACAGGCGTATGCTTCAATTAAAACCATGCGGCATAGCGATTACACCCTAGCGCCAGCAACCCCTACAACTTCCGCATTTCGAACCGAGAACCGCACATGACCGTACAGACGACTGAAATATTCATGCAACAAAGGCAGCATAGGCTCACCATCAAAGCGAAGGTTCAGGGTCTGTGCGAGATTACAGAGGACATTGCGTCTTGGGTCGCGACCCAGCCGGTGCGTGATGGCATGTTGACCATCTATATTCGTCACACCTCCGCATCGATTCTGATTCAGGAGAATTTCGACACCGACGTTGAACGTGACCTCGAGACGTTCTTCCACAATCTCGTTCCGGAGGAGCTCAGTCTTTACCGACACATTGCCGAGGGCGAAGACGACATGCCGGCGCATATCAAGGGCGCGCTCACACAAACTCATCTCAGCATACCCGTTAGCGATGGTGAGATGATGCTCGGCAGGTATCAGGGAATCTACTTATTTGAGCACCGGCGCATTCCACGCGATAGAGAGCTGGTCCTGCACGTCATCGGACACTAGCTCCCGGCACTTAAACTCGCCCGAAATGGTGCTCGGGAGATAGCGCTAGCATCAACTTACATAGCGGTGTTCTCGAAACCAAGCGATTGCGTCCTGTAGCGCCTCGCAGGCCGGCCGGGCACTGTACCCCAGCGCCGATATCGCTTTTTCGCTTGAGTAGTACATCCGTTTTTTTGCCATGCGGACGCTATCTATGGCAACGAACGGCTCAGCACCATTGGTTATCCGCGCAATCGCCTCGGCCGCGTACGCGACAGGTAAAATGAGGTTGTGTGGCAGCCTAATTCGCGGAACCGGCCGGCCGACGATCGCCGCAATTTCGCGCAGGATCGCTTGGAGGCTCAAGTTTTCGCCGCCCAAAACGTACCGCTCGCCAACTTGACCGTGTTGGTAGGCCAGCAGATGTCCATTTGCGACATCGTCCACATGCACAATGTTGAGACCTGTGTCTACATATGCGGGCATCCTCCCGGAGGCAGCATCGACGACCATTCTCCCCGTTGGTGTTGGTTTGAGATCGCCTGGACCGACTGGCGCTGAAGGATTGACGATAACTGCCGGAAGGCGCGTATCCTCAATCTGACGACGCACTTCCTCCTCTGCCCTAAACTTCGAGCGCTTATACACACCGACCATGTCGTCTTCGGAAACGGGTGTCTTTTCGTCACCCATTCCACCACCAGCCGGCAGCCCAAGGGTTGCGACACTGCTCGTGTAGACAATCTTCTCGACGCCGGCGTCTGCGGCGGCGCGCATGATGTCGCGCGTGCCGACGACATTGGTTTGGAACATCTCCTCCGAATCGCGGACCCAAAGCCGGTAGTCGGCAGCAACGTGGAACATGCCGTCACAGCCGGTAACCGCGGCACGCAGCGACGCTAGATCGGTAAGATCGCCCTCCACGATTTCGACATCGAGACCCTTTAGATTGGCGCGATTGCTGGTCGGGCGCACCAAGGCACGCGAACTCTTGCCGTCTGCAACCAGCCTACGTAAGACCGCGGAGCCGACAAATCCCGACGCACCGGTGACCAAGATCGTCAATAGTTCGCCAACACGATACTAATGAGCGTACCGATCATGCCAAACGCTAACTGCTAGCCATCTCGGACTTGGCAAGCCGGCCCCGATTGACGACGTTCATCTCTTTTAGCGTTTCCCCAACCGCCGCAAGTGCACCTGCGATTTCTGCGGCGCCCAAATGACCGATGCAGCCAATCCGGAAACTGTCGGCCTTCGCAAGTTTGCCTGGATAGATGACGTAGCCCTTAGCGCGTAAGCCTTCGTAGAATGCATTGAACTCAAACATCGGATCCGCTGGCATGTGAAAAGTAACGATGATTGGCGCCTGCAGGTCGTCGCGCAACAACGTCTCAAACCCCAGTTTGCGCATGCCGTCGACCAACATGCGGCAATTTTCCATATAGCGTTGGTGGCGCCGCTCAACACCACCCTCCTCTGCGTGCTCGAGAAGCGCTTGGTGAAAGGCTGCAATGACCTGGGTCGGTGGCGTAAACCGCCACTGGCCGTTGTCTCCCATTGAGTTCCACTGATCGTAGAGATCAAGGCTAAGGGAATGCGCGTTGCCGGCGCTCGCCTCAAGCATGTCGCGTCGGCAAATGACGAACGCAAGGCCGGGGACTCCCTCTAGGCACTTGTTTGCGGACAAAGCGAGAGCCCCAAAACGACCGTTGCCGCAGTCGAACGGCAATGCTCCAAAACTGCTTACCGAATCGAGGAGCAGGCAACGGCCATGGCGATCAACCACCTCTGCGAAATCTGACACGGGATTGAGAATTCCAGAAGTCGTCTCGCAATGGACGATGGCGACATAGCTGATTGCCGGATCATCATCGAGAATGGCGTCGAGGCGGCTTGCGTCATGCGTTTCGTCTTCGGCCACCTCATACGTCGCATAATCAAGTTTCAAATAGCCGCAGATGCGCGCCATGCGGTGGCCATATGCACCATTCACAAGAATGAGGAGCTTGCCACTGGTCGGAACGAGCGTCCCGATCATAGCCTCGACCGCAAATGTTCCACTCCCTTGGAGCGGCACGCAAACGTAGCTTCCGTTATCGCCTGCGATTTCCAAGAGGCGGCCGCAAACTTGCTGGCTCAAAGCCACGAAGTCATGGTCGCGCGCACCCCAATCACGGAGCATGGCCTCTTTGGTCGCCCGCGCTGTCGTCAGCGGACCCGGGGTCAGCAGAATCGGATCGCGACGATCTATGTTCATGAAGCGGATCCTTCAGACAACACCACACCGGCGTTAGGCAGAAGGAAGGCCTGAAATCGGCGCGCGACATCGGCTGGCTTCACTGTCGGACGGCCAAGGTTTTCGATGCTGCCCGGCTTGATTCGCACGTGAATCATATGCGGTCCCTGCGCCGCCGAGGTATCCCGCAATGCCTGCTTGAAGCCCGGCAGCGAATCGGCGGAGGCCACGCTACGGTAACCACACGCCAAAGCAACGGCGGCGAAATCAACGTTCAACGAAACGGTCAACTGTCCGCCCGTTGAATCGTGAACGCCGTTGTCGAGAATGATATGCACCAGGTTTGTCGGCGCTTGTGTGCCGATCGTCGCAAGCGTTCCCATCTTCATTAGTGCCGCACCATCACCATCTAGGGCGACGACCGGCCGATCGACATTGAGGGCCACGCCCAAAGCCATCGCACTGGCGCATCCCATGGAGCCGACTTGGTAGAGATGCTGCGGCCGGTCGGCCAAGGTAAACAATTCGCGCCCGCACTTGCCTGTCGTGGCAATGATTGCAGCCTCATCCGAAATTTCTGCCAACACGCACTCCAAAGCCGCAATCCGAGTGGGTCGGGCCCCGCCGTCCACGAGATCGCTCCTCCGGCCTCGCACTTGCAAGCGCAATGGCGGCTCATCGAGGCCCTCACTCTCCACCGAGCCCTTCTCCATGACGAATGCGAAGGGGAGCCCGATCTCGTCCATCGTTGCCCGTGCGGCATCGAGCGAGTTGGCGATCTGGTCCGCGTCAATGGGAAACGGCTGATGTCGGACGCCGATGTCCTCGAGAAGCCGCAGTGTTACTTCGCCCATGAGTTCATGTTGTGGCTCATCCGCAAGGCCGGGCTGACCACGCCACGTAACGAGTAGAAGCGTCGGTATGCGGAATGGCCAGTTGAGCGAGGTGAGTGGATTGACGGCATTGCCGAGGCCAGAATTCTGGCACATGACCACCGTTCCCCTTCCAGCAAGCCAGGCGCCAGCCGCGATCGCAACCGCCTCGCCTTCGCTTGCAGCGCCGACATAGTCGGTGCTTCGATCACTGATGACATGGTTGATGATCGGCGTCAGAAACGAGCATGGAACCCCGGCATAGAAATCGAGGCCTCTCAACCGCGCTTCCCCGAGAAAACTACCTGCAGAAATCATGCGCTCAAACCTGCCGTTCTTCGGCTACAGGAAGTCGCGCGCCTTAGCCAAATCTACAGCGTCGTTCACATCCAACCAGTGACCGGCGATGTAGACGACGCGAGGTCTAACACCCTTTGCTATCAACCGGTTGACGACGTCCGGCAGACTGGCGGTCGAATGTGATCCTTCTTCGCGCATTTCTGAAATCTCATCGCGCACGAGCTCGGAGCCGCGAGCACTCAACTTGACGAGACCAATCCATACACCGTCTGCGGCGGTATCGTCGAGATCGGCCGATATCTGTTCCAGCTCTATCTCTTGGTCCTCCAGATAGTCGTCAGAGAACGGAATGCTGCATTTCGCAAGATCGGTGGTCTGCTTTGCGGCATGTATGCCGCGGTCGGTTCCTCCGGCCTCAACCACAACGACAATATCGCCGTCCACTTCAAGAAGAAGGTCCAATATGTAGCGTCGAAATAGGATATCGCCGTATGACAGCACACATTCGCCGTGAAGTGCCTCCATCGCACACGCGAGCGACACGACCTCGCCAGTGCTCGCATAGTCGGCGTTTATGCGTTTGCTGATATCTGGCAGATCGACAACTTCGTGCTTGTAGCCAACGACAACCGTGATATCGCGAACACCCGCATGTTTGAACTGTTGCGTTAGCCTGCTCAGCAACGGCACACCGCGGACCTCCAACATGCATTTGGGCCGGTCGGTCGTCAGCTCTCCGAGCTTGCTGCCGCGGCTCGCTGCCAAAAGAATAGCCTTCATTCCCGCGCGACCCACGGGTAAATAGCGCTCCTCCGCTTCGACCAACTCGGTATTGCCGGAAAGCTCGAACACATCGTTCAGATCGGCGACCCTGCCCTCGACGCCGATCAGGCTCTGGTCGCTCATGATTTGCCGGCATGTTTCCCGCATTGCCGAAATCGACGCTCTCAAATTGTGATTGGCCCAGATGGCGATCGATATTCCGGCCTCGCGAAACCGGTCTGTCGGCGTTATGTAGTATTTGGTTGGCACAAGCACCAATGGCGCCCGGCCCGCCCATTCACTGGCGAATTGCAGGACCTCATCTGCCGTGGACATGCGCGAATGTATCAAGATTCCGTCGGCGCCAGCGACCCGATACGCCTCCGCGCGGCGTAGCGCTTCCGCCATCCCGCGCCCCGCGATCAAGGCCTCGACGCGCGCCACCACACTGAATTCGTCGTCGGTCTGTGCATCTTTCCCCGCCTTGATCTTACCGCAAAATTCGTCGACGTCTGCCAATGTCTGGTCGCCGTCGAGAAAGGAATTTGTCTTGGGAAATACTTTGTCTTCGATGCAAACGGCGGCGATGCCACGCTGGCACAATTTGCCGGTCAGACGCCGGAAATTGTTAAAATCGCCATAGCCCGTATCGCCATCGACGAAAATGGGAATCGAGACCGCGTCCGACATGAACTCGAGCACCTCGAGCACCTGTGTCCAAGACGCTTCATTGCGGTCCCGGACTCCAAGCGCCGACGAAACCGATAGACCAGATGCCCAAATGGCTGGAAACTCAGCTTCTTCGACAATCTTCGCGGAGATCCCATTATGGGCCTCCATCACGAAATTCAGCTCCGGCGACTGCAGAAGTTGGGCGAATACCGCAGCCTTTGTGGGAGGCGCTGGCCGCCGCTCGCTCTGAAGGGCTCTCACGTCAAACATCTCCCAGAAGAAATGAAATCAAATAACGGTGTTCGGCAGCTGGTACTATGGGTGAGGCGTCGGGCGCTCGCCCCGGTACTGTCCGAGGGTATATCAGCCCGCTGAATTCCACTAATCCAAATTGTGACCATCGTTCGGTATGCCTTGCCATGGTTTGTCAGCCTGTCGATAACAAACTGAGTTGACCGCTTTATGTACCATATGAATTGACCGCTTCTGTTGTGGTGGTTTGGCTCGGTCGCGTCGAAGCGGGTCACGCGGCCTGGAGCCTGTCGTCGTCGATGGTTTCGCCGTCGGCGCGGTAGCGCGCCAGACACCTGGGTCCGTGGAAGACGGCCAGGTGGCCGTCGGGATATTCGTGCACCCGGACCTGCGCCTTGACGTAGTGGTGGCGGTGGCGATCGGCCGGGATCTGCAGCGTGCGGTTCTTGTAGCGCACGGTGTTGTCGCCCGCGACGACGCGGTCCTCCTGGGCGCAGAGGATGTCCTCGAGCGTGCCGGCAAAAGCCACGAAGGCCGAGCCGGTGTCCGCGGCCGGGCGGGCGAAGCGGGCGTTGTGCGCCGGCCAGAAGAGCTCCTCGAGAAAGCGATTGGCCTCGGCCATGGTGGCGATCCCGGCGAGGCGCAGCTCCTGGGGCAGGCGCTTCTGCAAGGTCCCGAACATGCGCTCCGAGCGGCCACGGGCCTGCGGCGAATAGGCCGCGATCAACTCGATGCCGAGCTGCGCCAAGGCCCGGCCGATCTGGGTCGGGTTGTCCTTGTCCACACCGCCGCCTGCCTCGGGCGTGTGCCAGTAGTGCGAGGCCCGATCGGCGTAGAGCGAGCAGAACAGCCCGTTTTCGGCGATCACCTCCCGAGCCCGCGGAACGTGCTCATCGTGCCCTCCTCGGCAACGAAGAAGCCCGAATAGACCTCCGATGTCGCATCGTCCATGGTCACGATCAGATCCCACCACTGGCCCGCAACCCACTCGTGGCTCGAGCCGTCCTGGTGCAGCAGCATCCCCACCACCGGTCGGCGCGGCCGCTTCCGGCGGTGCGCTCCGCGCCTGGGCGCCGGCTTGATCTTGCCGTGCGCCTGCAAGCTCAGGCGAAGCCAGTTGTAGCTCAGCCCGAAGCCATGCTCGCAGACCAGCTTCTCGTGGAAGTGCTTGGCCGTGAAGTCCGGGTAGCGCGTCTCGAACAGCTCCAGCACCCGCATCACCTCGTCCACCGGCGCGCGGCGCGCCGAGACCCGCCCAAGGCGCCGGTCGTACAAACCCTCGGCACCCTCGGCCTCATAGCGCTCCCGCCAGCGCCGGAACGTCCGCTCCGACATGCCCAGGATCTTCGAGGCCTCGGCCTGGCTCAAATCACCCCGATAACAACGTCCGTAGACATCCTCGAACTTCATCAATCTCAGTCCCTGCAACTGCTCCGTCCGGCGCATCCGATTCCTCCAGATTTGGAGGAAATCTAAAACCGGACAGATCATCTGTTACATAGACCGGTCATATCGTGTGTTAGCGACAGCCATGGTTTGTCAGCATTTCCATTTCCGTATTAGAGCGGTATTGTCGCTGTCGAATGTTCGGCACACGGCGCACGTGACCGCGCCCAGCCCTTGAACGGCCACCGACCATGGAGCAAACCGTAAAGTCCGTCGGCAAACATCGGTCGATTCGCGTCATACTCGCGCAACCTCGGGGGTTCTGCGCTGGCGTCGTGCGCGCCATCGAGATTGTCGAATTAGCACTCCGTAAGTATGGACCGCCAGTCTACGTGCGCCACGAAATCGTCCACAACAAGCGCGTGGTCGAAGATCTCCGGCGGAAAGGCGCCGTCTTTGTCGAAGAATTATCTGAAATTCCGGACGGCGCAAATACGGTGTTCAGTGCGCACGGGGTGTCACAGAAGGTCGCGGATGAAGCCGCGAACCGAGACCTTCCGGTGATTGATGCAACCTGTCCCTTGGTGGCAAAAGTGCACAAAGAAGGGCAGCGATATGCGCAACGAAATTTCGACGTGGTGCTAATCGGCCATGAAGGTCATCCAGAAGTAGAGGGAACTATGGGCCGCATCCCAGGCAGCGTCCACCTCGTCTCGTCCGAGCAAGACGTGGCAAATCTAAACATAGGCAACCCTGACACATTGGCCTATGTCACGCAGACGACCCTCAGCGTCGACGACACGCGCGCCGTGATTGACGCCCTAAAATTCAGGTTCCCAAAGATCGTCGGCCCGGACGTCCGCGACATTTGCTATGCAACGCAAAATAGGCAAAGCGCCGTCCGCGCGCTCGCGCAGGAATCAGATGTGATTATTGTCGTTGGCGCGCAGAACAGTTCAAACTCTAACCGATTGCGGGAAATTGGCGAGGAGCTCGGCGTCCCGAGTTATCTGGTGGACGATGCAGAAGCACTCAACCCGGATTGGTTCGCCAATGCCGATTGCATCGGAATAACCGCTGGCGCCTCGGCACCGGAAGCCCTCGTTCAGGAGATGATTGCCGGACTGCGCGAATTTGGCGAGGTCAAGCTCACCGTCCTTGATGGCATTCGCGAGAATGTTCAGTTTAGACTGCCCAAGGAACTGCGCGAACTGGCGACCTGAATGAGCCGCCGCCGATTAGGAAAGATAGCTTGAGTATACCGCTCATCCAAAAATTACGCGTTGCCGGCTATATTCTTGAGCAGCGCTTCCGTGGGAATCACCGCTATCCACTAGTGCTTATGCTGGAGCCGTTGTTTCGCTGCAATCTGGCCTGCGCCGGCTGTGGAAAGATCGACTATCCGGACACGATCCTAAACCGTCGACTCAGCGCCGAAGATTGTCTCAGATCGGTTGATGAATGCGGCGCGCCGATCGTGTCGATTCCTGGCGGCGAACCTCTGCTACACACGGACATTGTGCAGATCGTCGAGGGCATCATCGCCCGCAAGAAGTTCGTCTACCTATGCACCAATGCGTTGCTGCTCGAAAAGCGCCTCGACCGGTTCACACCTTCGCCTTACCTAACTTTCTCGATACATCTTGATGGGCTTGAGAAGCATCACGACCGCTCTGTCTGCCAGGACGGCGTTTTCCAGCGCGCGGTCTCGGCAATTCGGGCGGCGCGGGACAAGGGATTCCGCGTAAACGTCAACTGCACGCTTTTCGATCAGATGACCGCCCAAGATGCTGCAGGCTTTTTCGACTTCGTTACCGACGATCTGGATGTCGAAGGCATTACGGTTTCACCCGGCTATGCCTACGAGCGGGCGCCCGACCAGGAGCATTTCCTTAATCGGCAAAAAACCAAGACGCTGTTTCGCGACATATTTAAGGCCGGCAGGGGCAAAAAGTGGCGATTTAGCCAATCGAGCCTGTTCCTCGACTTTCTGGCCGGAAATCAGCAATACCACTGCACGCCATGGGGCAATCCGACACGCAATATATTTGGCTGGCAGCGACCATGCTATCTCCTGAACGAAGGCTATGCAGCGACCTTCCGCGAACTCATGGACACGACGAGCTGGGAGTCGTACGGTACAGGCAACTACGAGAAATGCGCCGACTGTATGGTGCACTGTGGCTACGAGGCGACAGCCGTCGCCGACACGATTGCCAACCCGCTTAAAGCCCTAAGAACGTATCTTGGCGGTCCGCGGACGGCAGGAGACATGGCGCCAGAAATTTCGCTCGCAAGCCAGCGGCCGGCCGACTACGTGTTCGAAGATCTTGTGCAGAAGCGCCTAGTCGAGGCGGAATCGGGGACCAGCCAACAACGAGGCGTGGCGTAGTCCGGCATACGCGGCGCTGCTGCTCTTCGATAAGCGAACCAGCGTTTGCAAATCCGGCAAATGCGCGAAGATTCCGGCTGTTAGTGCGAGCGGCTTGATTTCGCCTTGCTCGCCGATACAGGCCACTACCCACCCTGGAACGACGTTGGCATATGAGTCTGCGACCACGCGCAAAGCCAAAAAGGGAACGTTGGCATTATTGGCAACTTCGGCGACGGCGTGGCTTTCCATATCGACCGCGGACGCACCCGACGTGTGACGTATCGCCTGCCTTTCGGCTTTCGTTGAGATCAGCGTGTTACTACCGGCAACCGTAGCGATGTGAACGCTCGGCAGGCTATCGAGGGCGGCCAGGAGACTGTTCCGCCATTTCTCCCTTGTTGCAATTCGTTGCCCCGAAGGCGCTACAACCGCGTCCGCTACAATCGTATTGCCAGGCTGAAGCAGCGGATCCAATCCGCCAGCAATTCCAAAACTGAGCAGGGCATCACACCCCTTTGAAAGCAGCGCTTGCGCCGCCTTGCGCGCGCGGTCGGCATTTGCGCCGGCACATCCAACGGCCGAACGCTCGGCCGGAGCGAGCCCCACCAAGCAATCAGCCTCTCTTCGCAAACCGGTAACGATACCCAGTCGGCCCACTTAGATTCCATAATTCAGCTTCGGGGAGCTTCTCAGCCGGAGTGAGCGGTAGCGCGCCAGGGCCCACAACGGGAAGTAGGCGTTGTACCCGTGATAGTGAAGGTAGAAAACGCGGGGAAACCCGACTGCATTGAAGTACTGCTCTTTCCATTCCCCGCCTTCGCGGGGCGCTCCTAGCAGGTAGTCGATGCCGCGGCGTACGCTTGTCGACTCCACCTCATCCGCCCTCATTAAAGCGAGAAGCGCCCAAGCTGTCTGGGTGGGCGTGCTCTTCTTGACCTCGTTTTTTCGATGCTCCCAGTATGAGGCGCAGTCCTCGCCCCAGCCACCGTCAGGATGCTGGCGCGACTTGAGCCACACGACTGCTTTGTCGATCAGCGGCTGCAGATCTTCGCCGCCGGCGGCGTTGAAAGCGCAAAGTACAGACCATGTGCCGTATATGTAGTTGGTGCCCCAGCGCCCGAACCATGAACCGTCCTCATACTGGTCGCGTTTCAAATACTCAAGGCCACGCGTTACAGCTTGATTGCTGCGGTCATAGCCCAATTGCACGAGCATGCCAACGCAGCGTGCAGTAACGTCAGCTGTCGGCGGATCGAGTAGCGCGTTGTGGTCGGCAAACGGTATGTGTTCGAGCAAGCGATATTCGTTATCGGCATCGAATGCACCCCAGCCACCATTTTGACTTTGCATGCCGATCACCCATTCGGCACCACGCTCTATTGCCGCACGGTACTTGCTGCAATCCGCGCGGTCCAAAGCCATAACGACAACTGCGGTATCGTCGATGTCGGGGTAGTAGTCATTGCGGTACTGAAAAGCCCAGCCGCCCGGCCTCAGGTTTCCGCGGTTGGTGCTCCAGTCCCCCACCACATCGAGAATTTGACGGTCGCAAAGCCATTCGGTTGCACGCGACGCAATGGAATCTTGCCCGGTAACATCGGCCTCCAACAATGCATGGCTGGCGAGCCCGGTATCCCACACTGGAGACACACAGGGCTGGCAATACCCGAAATCGTCCTTGAGGATTAGGAGACGGCGCAACGCCTCCCGCGCGTTGGCAAATTCCGATTGATCGTGCGGATAGGCAAGCGCGTCAAACGCCATGATTGTGTTTGCAATAGCAGGAAATATGGCGCCGAGACCGTCAACACCGTTCAACCGATCGGTGACAAAGTCCATCGCTTTTCTAATCGCAAGCCGCTTGAAAAAGCCAGGGCGTAGCGGCTCAAACAGTACGCGGAGCAGACGATCGGCGACGAGCATGAATTCGCCCAGCCAGTGGCCGGTAGGATTGGTGAAGTAATGTCGTTCCTGTTCTGGCGGCACTACGAACAGTTCTCGAATATCGATCTGCCGCGGATTGCGCGCCAGCGGACGTAGCGCCACGACCACCATCAGCGGAACCATCACGGTTCGCGACCAGTAGGATACGCGATAAATATTGAGCGGCGACCACTTAGGCAAAAGCAGTGCTTCGACCCACATCACCGGTACTGCACGCCATGGAACTTGACCGAACAGGGCGAGAGCCGTGCGGGTGAATACATTGCATTTTGCCGCTCCGCCATGAGCGAGAACCGCCTCCCGCGCCAGCTTCATATGCGGCGCCGAAACATCCTCTCCCGTAAGTTTGAGCGCGTAATACGCTTTCACGGTCGCGCTGACGTCGAAATCGCCATCGTGATATAGCGGCCAACCGCCGTGCCTGCCCTGCGTCGATCTAAGATAGGCGGCGAGCTTCTCCTCGACATCGGCATCGATGTCGCCGAGGAAGTGGTTGAGCAAGATGTATTCGGACGGAATTGTTGCATCCGCCTCGAGCTCGAAGGCCCAATGTCCGTCCTCCGCCTGCCGACCTGCGAGCCAGTTCACCGCCGCTTCGATGGTCTCGTCAAGTGCTGGGCCGAGCGAGCGGTCGCCGCCCTGCGAGGCGTTGTCCCGCGAGGCGTCGTCGCTAGTTTCGACTAGATCCTGAGCAGTTTTCACTTCGTCGTCCGAAATTCCTGTTTCGAGGGCATGGATCAAAGCCATCTGACCAACCCGTCAATGCACTGCACGCGCGTTGTTGCGTCCAAATGCGACCCGATGTCAAGGCCGAGCATGGTTTGTTTTGTAACATCATGTACCGCCTCAGCGGATGCCAGCTACTTCAATCCATAGCGGAAGATGATCCAGAGCTTCCATACCATGGGCAGAGACATCCGCTCGCTTCCGCGGTGCCAGCCTCGTCGCTTGAGGGCACCTCTAAAAATGCCATTTTCGCGCACCGTCGGTTTAGAATCGGGTTGACGATTTGTTGACATCGGGAGGGGTGTTCATGGGTCAGATAGGATTTTTTGATCTTTCGAAGCGGTATACCGGGCTGGACGCCAAGAACGAGCCTCTGGCGAAGATCGACGAGGTTGTTCCGTGGGAAGACTTCCGTGGGTGTTTGGATGCGGTGTGTCGGCGTTCGGACAAGGCGCGCAAGTCGCGGGCGGGACGCAAGCCGTGGGACGCGGTGGTGATGTTCAAGACGATCATTCTGAGCGCACTCTACAATCTGTCGGACGATCAGGTTGAGCATCAGATCCGGGATCGTCTGTCGTTCATGCGGTTTTTGGGGTTGGGTCTGGAGGACCGGGTTCCCGATGCCAAGACAGTGTGGCTGTACCGCGAACAGTTGACGCAAGCTGGGGTGATCGAGACCTTATTCGAGACGTTCGATGGCCACCTGAAGGATCAGGGCTATCTGGCGATGGGCGGCCAGATCATCGACGCCTCGATCGTGGCGGTGCCCAAACAGCGCAACAGCCGCAAGGAGAACGCGGGGATAAAGGCTGGCGAGACGCCGGAATGCTGGCAGGATAAGCCGGCAAAGCGGCGCCAAAAGGATGTCGAGGCGCGGTGGACCAAGAAGCACGGCAGGAGCCATTACGGCTACAAGAACCATGTCAACGTGGACCGTCGGCACAAGCTGGTGCGGCGCTATCAGGTGAGCGACGCGGCGACGCACGACAGTAAGGTTCTCGACGATATCCTGGATGGGGACAACACGGCCTTGGGCGTATGGGCGGACAGCGCTTATCGCTCGGCGGAGATCGAGGCGGCGCTGAAGAAGAAGGGGTTGAGGAGCCGGATCCATCGCAAAGCCCGCCGCAACAAGCCGCTGAGCGAGCGCGAGAAGCAAGGCAACAAGACCCGTTCGTCCGTTCGGGTCCGCGTCGAGCATGTTTTCGGGGCCCAGAGCAACGACATGGGCGGGACGCTGCTGCGTAGTGTCGGGCTGGCGCGGGCAAAGGCTCGGATAGGGCTGAAGAACCTCGCCTACAACATGCGCCGTCTGGTCCAACTGAACCGCCTCGCCGCGGCGGTGTGACAATACTCTGAGTAGGAGATCGCCTGGGCACGGTCTTGAAGCGGAAATAGCTCAATTGGAGCGCGGGAAACTCCCGGAAATCCCGGTGCCAGCATGGCCGCAGACGGCCACAGCCCGTTTAACCAATCATCCTCTGTCAAATCGCGAATTCTTAGAGGTGCCCTTGAGTCTATCCAACAGCCGACGATAGCTTTCCATCATGAGTCTGGCAGGGCGAACTCGCCGGCCGTCGCACGTCCTCATAATGGCAACTGTGTCGTCAAATCTTTGTTGCGCGACCCGCGCCAGTTCCTCGCAGACTCCCGAAATTGCCGGATCGGCAAGAGTCGCCAACGGATCAGTCTTCGCAATGCCATGCGCGGTTAGGAGGCTTTGCGGTAAATAGAGCCTGTCGGCGCGCGCGTCCTCGTCCAAGTCGCGCAAAATATTGGTGAGTTGAAGCGCCTGGCCTAACGCGTCCGCAAGCTCCTCACCCTGCTTCTGCGGCAGCCCAAATATGCGAACAGAGAGGCGGCCTACCGCGCATGCCACATGATCACAGTAGTTCCGGAGTGCATCCATGTCAGCGATCCGCACAGCGTCGCACGCGTCCATTTCCATGCCTTCGATGACGTGAAGAAAATCTTCTTTGGGAAGCCTGAATCGGCTGACGGGATCCACAAGAGCTCGCGCAACGGGATCTACTGGTTTGCCCGCGAACAGGCGGTCGACCTCCGCGCGCCACTCTTGTAAGCGGGCGTACTTTTCGTCCGGCGTGCCGGCCTCGTCGGCAATGTCATCCACCTCTCGGCAGTACGCGTAGAGCGCAAACATGGCCTGACGTCGTTCCGCCGGCAGGATACGCATCGCCCAATAGAAAGACGAGCCGGAGCGGCGCACGATAGCGTCGACGTCAGAAGCGCCGTGGCTGGTTGAAGCCTCTGCACTGCCGGCGTCAGCTACGGTCACACTAGGGGTTTGATCCGTCGTCATGGCTCCTGATTCCGGCCAACCGCCAAATTCGCACTAGCCGCGCGCTGGCCGCCGATAAATGCGGCCCTTCCAACATCCGCCAAGGCCACCCCAATGACGCCGGGCTGAATCGACAGTCATCAATGTCAACAGCAGTCCGGCAACGGGCAATGACAGCTCCCACAGTACCGGCTGCCGGTATAGGAGAAGCATCGGCCGATAGGCGAAAACCATTGCCAGCAAACCGCCGCCGCCCAAGAGTGCCAAAGGTGCATTCCCCGCGGTGAGTCCAGCGATAGCTGAAATGGGCGGCACGATGAAAATAACGGCCATTGCTGTCACGGTGGCGACAAGCCGGGCCGCGGAATGATTGAGCTGCTCGAAGGCCGTGCGCACAACCATCGACCATATCTCGGCCAGCCCGTGGTATGCGCGATGGCTTTCGAGGCTGCCGCTTAAACCGAGCCATATTGGCCCATTTCGTTTGATCTCGGCGGCAAGCGCACAGTCGTCAATTAATCTATTTCGAATCACGCCTATGCCACCCGAACGGTCGAGGGCCGTGGTGCGCACGAGCATGCAGCCGCCAGCCGCAGCAGCGTCGGTTCGATTCGGATCGTTAACATGGGGAAACGGATAGACCATCTGAAAGAAGAACACGAACGCCGGAATCAACAGGCGCTCCCAAAATCCCCGACAGTGAAGCATTGCCATCAACGAAACGAGATCGAGCTCTTCATCTTCGGCCTTGACAACAAGCCGGCGCAGCAGGTCCGGTTCGAAGACGATGTCGGCATCAGTCAGCAGAAAATACGTTGTGTCCGGCTGTGTCGAGCGCGCATCGTCCAAACCTTGGCTGAGCGCCCACAGCTTACCGGTCCAGCCTGGTGCGAGCTCCGTCCCGGAAATAATACGGAGCGGTCTCGACTCATCTGACGCCGATCGGGCGAGCTCTGCGGTACCGTCTTCACTGCCGTCGTCGACGAGCGATATCGAGAACGGTCCCGGATAGTCCTGCCGCATGAGCGCTTCGATCGTAGGGAAAACCGTTTTGGCCTCGTTCCGGGCCGGGATAATTGCTGCAACTGCAGGCCATCTCAGTCGGTCCGTCACCACCCCGCAAAGCCGTTCTCGCGCCCGCCAATATCCGCCACGGAAAAACAGCATACCCACCCAAACCAAAATCGACGCCGCCGCTAGGCTCAAGTATGCGAAATTCATCGCATGGGTGTCCCTGGCGCATTCATCGAACGAGCCCCTGCACCACGCCCTTTGCGCAACATGCCAAGAAGTCCAATTTCGAGAGCTCGACGCGTTGCGCAAGCGGGTCCATTCGTTCGAGTAATCGAACGAGACGCCGGGCAATGGCAAGAGTTGCACCAGCCTCCATGGCAAGGCGCCGACTAGCCAGGCCTCCGGGCAACGCCGTGGCATGCGATAGAAGTGTAAGTGTCGCCCCGATCACGCGGTCGAACACGGCGCGCAATGGTGGGATTGTTCGCCTCGAGGAGAGTGCGTCGAGGGAAACGCTCTCTGCGTCCATCCAGTCAAGCGGTAGATAGACCCGGTCGAGGATAAGATAATCCTCACGGCAGTCCTGCAGATGATTGATAACCTGCAATGCCATGCACAGCGCGTCGGCCGCGGCATAGCCATTGCGCGAACCGCCATGCAGATCGAGCAGGTATCGGCCGACCGGTGCCGCCGAGAGATGACAATACGCCATCAAGTCGTCCCAATCGTCGTAGCGAAGCTTGGTCGCGTCCTGCTTGAACGCGGCCAGTAGATCGGCACAGTGACGTGGCGTTACGCCGGTTTCGGTGAGGCTTTCTCGCATGTGATTGGCCGCCTCACACGCGGGATCGTTCATCTCGCGGCCAGCTAGGGCCTCACCGAAGCGATCAAGGCGCGCAATTTTCTCTTCGGCCGTCAGTGCCGCATTGTCGGCGATATCGTCGGCCGCCCGCGCAAAGCGATAGAAGCTGGTGACGTGCGGTCGCAACCGCGGTGGCAACAGCAAAGAACCCACGGGGAAGTTCTCGTAGGCAATGTCCTTGCCGGATGGCATCTCTATCGTCGGCGACCGGGCGATGTTCACCGTTTGCTCGGTCGGCGCACCATCATTCGCCATCGTCCGCGACCCTAGATTCTGCTGCCAAATTCTGGCCACTTGTCGGCAGAGTTCATGCGGCGATCAACCTAGGGTATTCGCAGCGCGGCTGCAAACAACCACCATACGCGCCACACGCCATTTCGAAACTGTCGATAACAAACTGAGTTGACCGCTTTATGTACCATATGAATTGACCGCTTCTGTTGTGGTGGTTTGGCTCGGTCGCGTCGAAGCGGGTCACGCGGCCTGGAGCCTGTCGTCGTCGATGGTTTCGCCGTCGGCGCGGTAGCGCGCCAGACACCTGGGTCCGTGGAAGACGGCCAGGTGGCCGTCGGGATATTCGTGCACCCGGACCTGCGCCTTGACGTAGTGGTGGCGGTGGCGATCGGCCGGGATCTGCAGCGTGCGGTTCTTGTAGCGCACGGTGTTGTCGCCCGCGACGACGCGGTCCTCCTGGGCGCAGAGGATGTCCTCGAGCGTGCCGGCAAAAGCCACGAAGGCCGAGCCGGTGTCCGCGGCCGGGCGGGCGAAGCGGGCGTTGTGCGCCGGCCAGAAGAGCTCCTCGAGAAAGCGATTGGCCTCGGCCATGGTGGCGATCCCGGCGAGGCGCAGCTCCTGGGGCAGGCGCTTCTGCAAGGTCCCGAACATGCGCTCCGAGCGGCCACGGGCCTGCGGCGAATAGGCCGCGATCAACTCGATGCCGAGCTGCGCCAAGGCCCGGCCGATCTGGGTCGGGTTGTCCTTGTCCACACCGCCGCCTGCCTCGGGCGTGTGCCAGTAGTGCGAGGCCCGATCGGCGTAGAGCGAGCAGAACAGCCCGTTTTCGGCGATCACCTCCCGAGCCCGCGGAACGTGCTCATCGTGCCCTCCTCGGCAACGAAGAAGCCCGAATAGACCTCCGATGTCGCATCGTCCATGGTCACGATCAGATCCCACCACTGGCCCGCAACCCACTCGTGGCTCGAGCCGTCCTGGTGCAGCAGCATCCCCACCACCGGTCGGCGCGGCCGCTTCCGGCGGTGCGCTCCGCGCCTGGGCGCCGGCTTGATCTTGCCGTGCGCCTGCAAGCTCAGGCGAAGCCAGTTGTAGCTCAGCCCGAAGCCATGCTCGCAGACCAGCTTCTCGTGGAAGTGCTTGGCCGTGAAGTCCGGGTAGCGCGTCTCGAACAGCTCCAGCACCCGCATCACCTCGTCCACCGGCGCGCGGCGCGCCGAGACCCGCCCAAGGCGCCGGTCGTACAAACCCTCGGCACCCTCGGCCTCATAGCGCTCCCGCCAGCGCCGGAACGTCCGCTCCGACATGCCCAGGATCTTCGAGGCCTCGGCCTGGCTCAAATCACCCCGATAACAACGTCCGTAGACATCCTCGAACTTCATCAATCTCAGTCCCTGCAACTGCTCCGTCCGGCGCATCCGATTCCTCCAGATTTGGAGGAAATCTAAAACCGGACAGATCATCTGTTACATAGACCGGTCATATCGTGTGTTAGCGACACACGCCATTTAGAAACTAGTACGATCAAACGATCCGTGGCATATTAAGGAAACTTTCCATCGGTACCTTAAGATTTCCGGTACGGTGCGCTTCGGCATCGCGGGTAAGCGTATGTCGCGCCGCGCAGACAGTGGATGCGTCCGGCGTGATGTCGTGAAGAACAAGGTCCGACCTCGAGTCCAAGAGGTGTAGTGACGTCCATAGGTGAGAGCGCCCGGCCCTCAGAGGGACGTAGCGCAAAATCGTACGGTCAAGCGAAGGCACTTGGTAGCGGCGCGGAGCACAGCGTCGATACGCTGCTGCGCATTGCGCGGATGGCATTCGGATATCGTTGGCGCATGCTGAGCGCAGTTGCCGCGGTCATTACGGCGGCTATATTTCAGCTGCTCATTCCTCAGTTCCTAGGCAAAGCGGTCGACAACGCTCAAGGTATGCTGGAGGGCGCGCAGGGAACCGACGCAGAGGCGCAGGCCGCTTTGCTCGTTGCCGCGGCACTGCTCTTGGGCGCCGCCGTTCTGCGCGGCCTCTTTACGATGGTCCACAACTACGAGGGCGAGGCAATTGGCCACAGCATCGGCTACGAGCTGCGGCTGGCCTATTACGCCAAACTCCAGCAGCTCAGCTTCAGTTTTCACGACAGCGTACATACCGGTGACCTGATCACCCGCGGCATGCTGGACGTTGAGGGCGTAAGGATGTTCGTGGATTCGGGCATCCTCAGAATGATCCTGCTCGCAATTCTTATCGGTGTTGGTTCGTATCTACTCATCAGCACCGATGCCGCCCTGGCAGCGGTCAGTCTCAGTTTTGTCCCGTTCGTCGCCTGGCGCGCAGTCATCGCTAGGATGAAGCTCCGGCGGATTTGGCTCAATCTGCAGGAACGGCTTGGCGAATTGACCCGAATCATGGAAGAAAATTTGGGCGGGATTCGCGTTGTCCGCGCATTCGCCGCGCAGGACTACGAAATCTCAAAGTTCAACGATATGTCCGACCATGCGTTCGAGACCGCCAACGAACGCGTCACAGTCCGCATGCGAAACACAACGGTCATGTCGTTCGCATATTTCATAGCAATGGGACTATTGCTATGGTTTGGCGGCCTCAAAGTTATCGTCGGCGATATTACGGTCGGCCAACTCGCCGAATTTCTGGCCTTCATGGCGATACTGCAGATGCCGGTGCGGCAACTGGGAATGATGGTCAACTCGATCGCGCGCGCGTCCATATCCGGCGGGCGCTTGTTCGAGTTTCTTGACCTAGAGCCACAGATTCAAAACAAGCCCGACGCCAAGGAGCTGCAGTTGAGCGACGGCGTCCTTCGTTTCGAGGATGTGGGTTTTACATTCGACAACGAATTCGCCGACAGCAAAGTTCTCGCAGGTATTAATTTCACGGCAAAACCAGGCCATACAATTGGTATCGTTGGCCCGCCCGGCAGCGGCAAGTCGACGATCGCCCATCTCATTCCGCGTTATTACGACGTGGCGAGCGGCCGCATTACCATCGACGGTCAGGATCTGCGCGACGTAACAATCGAGTCGGTGCGCCAGGCCGTGGGCGTGGTTCAACAGGACACCTTCCTGTTCACCGCCTCGATTGAAAACAACGTGGCATACGGAGACCCCTGGGCAGACAGCGATAGAATCGAGTTTGCGGCTGTTGGAGCGCAACTGCACGATCACGTCCGGCGGCTGCCGACGGGATATGAAACCCTTGTCGGCGAGCGTGGCGTTTCGCTTTCCGGTGGGCAGCGTCAACGGCTTTCGATTGCGCGCAGCGTCATGCTGAAACCAGCGATCATGGTTTTCGATGACTCGACGGCAGCAATAGACGCGGCAACCGAGCAACGCATCCGGACCTCCATTCGAGAGGTCACGAAAGAACAGGCGGTCATCATTATTTCTCATCGGCTCAGCTCGCTGATGCACGCCAATGAGATTTTGTTTTTGGAAAACGGCCGCATCGTCGAGCGCGGAAGCCACGACAAGCTGATCGCGCAAGGCGGTAAGTATCGCGATCTCTACGAGTTACAAATCAAGCCCGGCGAAGACCATGGCGTAATGAGTGACTTGTCGGGCCAGCCGAAAGATTTGGGCGTCTAGGGAGCGCCTAACAATATGCCGATAAAGCCAACACAAAGATCAGACGATATCTCACGTTCGCGCCCGCCGCGGGCGGTGGTCGGGTCGCAGGTCAGTCGCGATGAAACGATCTTTGCAGCCGCCTTCGACGGCCGGGTGATACACCTGTTCTTTGGTTTCGTGCGACCCTACCGGCATTTTCTCTATCTCGCGGTAGTGGCGGTGATCGTCTTCACGCTGACGCAATTGTCGATCCCGCTGATCATTCGTTTCGCGATTGACAATGCGCTAGTGAGTGATGCCACGAATCGAGAACTGCTAGCACTCGCCGTGCTGGCATTTGGCGCCATGATTTTCACCAACTACATCGCCAACACGATTCAGCAAATTACGGTCGGCCGGGTCGCCGAACGCATTCTTTTCGACCTGCGGCGCGCGATGTACGTCCATTTGCAAAAGGTCGCGCTGTCCTTCATGGACAAAACCGAAGTCGGGCGTTTGATGTCTCGCCTGCAGGGCGACGTCAACGCGCTGCAGGAGTTTCTCGAGACATCGGTCTATGCGATTGGCGACATCGTGCTGCTGAGCGGCATCACCATCGTCCTTGTGACGCTCGACTGGAAACTCGGGCTGTTCACTCTGTCGGTCGTGCCGACTTTGCTGATCGTTCGTGTCATCTGGTTGCCCTATGCCCGCAGATCGTTCCTGCGGGCGCGCGAATTGGCCTCGGTCGTTAATGGTGCTTTGGCCGAGGGCATTCATGGCGTGCGGACGATCCAGGGAATGTTGCGCGAGCATGTCAATTTCGACCTGTTCGACGATAAGGCCAGCGAGAGCCTGCGGGCGCATCTTCACTCCTCTAAACTCGCCCAGGTCATGGTGCCGATTGTCGACACGTTAAGCGGCAGCGCGATGGCTATTGTCGTCGTCATCGGCGGCAACCTGGTCTTGGGTGGTCAGCTCGATTTAGGCATCATGGTCGCCTTCATGTTTTACATTCAGCGGTTCTTCGATCCGATTCGATCGCTGACCATCCAGTATTCGATCATGCAGCGCGCCATGGCCTCGGGCCAACGCATCTTTGAGGTACTCGACGTGCCGGTTGAAATCGTCGACGACCCGAATGCCGTCGAGCTAAAGGAGATTGACGGCTCCATCGAGTTCCGGAACGTCACCTTCGGATACCTGCCCGGCCAACCGATTCTGCATGACATAAGTTTTCGAGTTAACCCTGGCGAAACTGTCGCATTGGTCGGCCCGACGGGCTCGGGAAAGACCAGCTTGACCGCGCTTGCCCACCGCTTTTATGAAACTTGGGAAGGCCAAATACTGATCGGCGGCCACGATATCCGCGACGTGACACAGGACTCACTTGGCCGGCAGGTCTCGATGGTGCTCCAGGAGCCGTTCCTATTCACCGGCACCATTTTCGAGAACATCCGCTATCGAAAGACCGAGGCGACACGCGAGGAAGTCGAGGCGGCGGCTAAGGCCGTGGGCGCACACGATTTCATCGTGAAACTACCCCTGGGCTACGAGAGCTTGCTCGAACAGCGCGGCGGCAATTTGTCGGTGGGTCAGCGACAGCTGATCAGTTTCGCCCGCGCGATCGTCGCCGACTCGCAGATTTTGGTGCTCGATGAGGCCACGGCCAACGTCGATAGCTATACCGAAATGCAGATCCAGACCGCCCTTGCAAGACTGCTCGATGGCCGGACGGGGCTGGTCATCGCCCACCGCTTGGCAACGATCCGCGGCGCCGATCGCATTATCGTCTTGCAGAACGGCAGGATCATCGAGACCGGAACCCACCCGGAGCTTATGCAGCAGGGCGGCCTCTACGCACGTCTTTACTCGCTCAACTACGCTTCTTTCGACGACATTCCCGACGAACTTGTCCACGTCTCGACGTGAGCGCCAATCCGACGAGCTGAACATGCTGCGTCTGCCGTCTGCCTGCGCCAGGCAGGCTGACATGGAAGCCACAACATACGCTCAGCTTGACCTCTGCACGCATCCACATCAGAGTGATTCGACGTTGATTGAGCACTTCTGCGATGCCGCAGACCAGTGAAACAGCATGGATCGCGCCATGAAAGTCTCGCTCATCCAAATGAATTCGCAGGACGACAAGGCAGCCAATCTGAGCCAAGCCAAGCAACTAGTCGATGAAGCGGTGAGCGAAGATCACCCAAACTTGGTGGTGCTGCCGGAAATGTTTGTATTTCTCGGCGAGGGGCAGGAGGCCAAGCGGGTCGCCGCGGAGGAACTGCCGGGCGGCGAAGCTTACACTCTGCTTCAAGATCTGGCGGCAACGCACGGCATCTATGTCCATGGCGGCAGCCTGATCGAAACGGCCGGCAATTCTCTCTTCAACACCACTGTCGTGTTCAACCCAGATGGCAACGAGATCGCGCGCTATCGCAAGATCCATATGTTCGACATCACAACCCCGGATGGTAAGGAGTATCGGGAGTCGGCCACATATACCCGCGGCGACGAGATCGTCACATATGGTGCAAACGGTGCCAAAGTCGGCTGCACGATCTGCTACGACGTACGCTTTCCCGAGCTTTACCAGGCGCTGGCAAAGCAAGGTGTGTCCGTGATTACGGTACCCGCGGCCTTCACCCTGCAGACAGGCAAGGACCATTGGGAAGTTCTCTTGCGGGCGCGAGCGATCGAGACCGAGACCTATGTCCTTGCAGCCGCGCAATGCGGCACGCATGCCAATGGCACACGCGCGACCTATGGCCATTCGCTCATCGTTGATCCCTGGGGACATGTCATCGCCCGGGCGCAGGACACTGTCGGTTTTGTGACGGCGCGCCTCGACCTCGACTATCTGGCCTTAGTGCGCGAGCGCATCCCAGTGGCGCAGCACAAAGTTCTGTGAGGCTGGCTATGAGCCAATTGCGCGGGCAAACACCGAATTATCAACATTGCCGCCAGAGCAAACGACCGCAATGGTGCGACCCTCGACGGGTATTTTCTGCTCGAGCGCGGCAGCCAAAGCAATACTCCCGCCCGGTTCGACGACCAGCTTAAATTCGCGAAATGCGACGTTCATCGCCAGCCGGACCGCATCGTCGTCCGCGGTGACACCGCCTGCGAGAAGCTTCTGGCACATGGCAAATGTATAGCGGCGGGTGCGTATTCCCAGTATGGCATCGCAGATGGAGTTCGCGCCTGCGGGGACATCCATCGGTTCGCCTGCCGCGAGCGAGCGGGTCATACACTCGAAGCCGGCGGGCTCCACGGCATAGGCCTCGGTCTCCGGGCTTGTTGCCGCAATTGCAAGCCCGACCCCGGATGACAGGCCGCCGCCGCCGCACGGCACCAGGACTGCATCGAGTGCGGCGCCAGCTTCCTTCGCCTGTTCGGCAATCTCCAGACCGACTGTTCCGTGTCCGGCCATGATGTATGGATCGTCAAAGGACAGTATCAGGGTCGCTCCCAGATCCTTGGCAGTTTGTTTGGTCAGTACTTCGGCGTCCAAGCTGCCGCGTTCGTAGGAGACTATTTCAGCGCCGTAGGCCCTTGTTTTTTCGACTTTGTTTTGGGGCGCGCTGCTCGGCATGATGATCGTCGCGGGAGCTCCCAGCAATTGAGCTACGGCCGCGATACCTTGGGCATGATTGCCGGACGAGTCGGTGACCACGCCGGCGGCAAGCTCGTCTGGCGAAAGACGACTGAGCTTGTTGTAGGCACCGCGAAACTTAAACGAGCCAGTACGTTGTAATGGCTCAGCCTTGACGAGTACGCGACTACCGATACGTGCATTAACCTCGGGCGACTCTAAAAGCGGCGTCCGTATTGCTTTGCCGTGAATCCTGGTCGCAGCGTCGCGGACATCATCGATCGTTGGGAATCGTGCAGTGGGATTTGAAGAAGGCATCGATGGCATAGACCGTTTCCGGTTCATTCAATGATCGTGCATGGCTGGTTCGTTTTTCCTCGATCCACCAGCGCGCTGGAACAGCGCGCGCTCGTCCTTCAACTGCGCCAACGCAGGACGGTTTCCCGCACCGGATTCTGAAACGCGCGGCCTTCCTCCTCGGCCGCCTGCCATTCGCGCTTTAAGCGATAGTACCATTTCGCCTGCGTATCGGCGTCGTCGATTAATGAGAGCGTCGGATCGTACTTTAGGCCCTGCTGCTGCTTGACGACCATGGCGCGATCCTGATTAAGGAACGCACCAGCGATATTCCAAACGATCGGTTTCAGCGGCGTTAGCCAGGGCACAGTCCAATAGATGGCGTGGTTGACTTCTGTCTCGGTCTCGTCAATTGGCGTCACGGCAGTCAGGCCACAGAGCACGCGGGCACCGGCCCGAACGACTTCGATGCGGACCCCCGGGAGTTCGAAGGAAATCTCCGTGCTGATCTCCCCGCCAAGAATGCGGTAGGCCACTGAGTTCGACGAAGGTGCGTGGCGCACCATCGTGAAACCCAAGTGCGACGGCGTGAATTGCTTCGCTTTTTCATGGATCGAGTGGCGTTTGCGCCACCACCAGGCTTGATGAACGAAGGGGCCGTGGGCTGGGTCCATCAAGCCGACGACCGCGTGATCGGCATGCGCCGGGAAACATACGGTGCGGGTCACATCGGGGCGCCGCTCACCGATTTCCGGGATCTGCGGCGGCGGCGGTGGGTCTACGGCTTCACGTTCGTCGTCCATGAAGACCCAGATGTAGCCCTGGACTTCTCGGCAGGCATAGCGGCGGACACTGATCTGGGCCAAATCGAAGTTCTGCCCGTCGGCCAGCGACGGAATTTCTGTACATCGCCCGTCCTTATCGAAGCGCCAGCCGTGATAGCAGCACTCGACGACGTCCCCATCTAAGCGGCCATAGGTAAGCGGCACGCCTCGGTGCGGGCAGATGTTGCGCAATGCGAATGGTTCACCCCCTGCTGTGCGACCCACCATGATGGGTTCACCAAGCATTACTTTCGAGACCAGCGCGCCCGCTTTGAGGCGTTGACCCGGCATGGCGACGTACCAAAGATTGCGCATAAACATCGGCGGCGGCTGGATTATGGGCGCGGCTTAGGCTCGCCACACTTTGCAGCACCGAATACGTGATGCCAAGTCCGCGCGGTGGACCATAGCTTCAATTCGAGCCTTCTAACCGCGCGCATACATGCTCGCAAGGTCGTCCACCATGACCTAGAGCGGGCGATGCTGCGTGCCCTTGCCCGGCGTAACGAAAAGAGCCTGGCCAGGATCGCGAACGATCAAGCGATGCCACACGCCTTTTGGGATGATGCAGGCCGACCGGGCTTGTAGCTCGATCTCCCGCGCAATATCCGCCTCCTCCAGGACGGCAACTGCCGACCCCGAAAACAAGCAGATCAACTCGTCACCAGCCGGATGCATTTCCCAATGGGCCGCGCTCTCGCCCATCTGGAACGCGGTCACGAGCCTGCCATCGCAACGCCGCTCGCCAGCCATAAGTTCAGTCCAAAATTCAGCTGTTACGTCGATTGTGGCCGCGGCGCCACCATCATCAAGGCAAACATACGTACTGGTGAGGTCAAACGCCGATAGTGTGCTTGCGACCATATTTCCTCTCCCGGTATGCCACCCCAAAATTGAGCGCGAAAATTCGTTGATACGTCAGCGCGACCACTGGTGGCAGCGACGCATTCCAGAGTTTATCATGGACGCGCACTGAAACGGCCACTTCCGGCCGACGGATGTTGTCGGGAACTTGAGCAATGTCAGTCGTCATCGAAGTCTCCTGGGGCGAGCTGATCGACAAGATTTCGATTCTAGAGATCAAAGCGGAACGGCTGATTGAAGAAGAAGCGCTCGCAAATGTGAGACGCGAGTTGGCGCTGCTCACTGCCGCGCGCGATCGCGCCAGGCTGTGTCTCGAAAGTGGTGGAAATTTGAGGATGGCGTAATCTCCGGGTGACAAGACAACCACCCAACCGGCGGCTAGCACCGCCAAGGAGATCACGCCATGAAGAACACTACCGAGACTTGCGCGCTTTCGCTACTGGCCAATGACGCCGGCTATGATCCGCTCGAGGACCGGCTGCGGGAGAACATCAGATCCACGATCGAGGCCGTTTTTGAGGAGGAACTTGCGCAGTTTCTCGGGCGCTGCCGATACGGTCGAGAGGACGCGCTTCGGCAAGGGTATCGGAACGGGCACCGGGAGCGGCAACTGACGGGGACATTCGGGACCGAGAGGGTGAGCGTGCCGCGTGCACGGATCGTTGAGGAAGACGGTCGGGCGTCGGAATGGCGTTCGCGGGCGCTGCCGCGCTACCAGCGGCTGACCAGAAAGGCCGAGGCGCTGATCGCTTCGGTGTATCTGTCCGGAACCAACACGCGGCGGGTGAAACGCGCGCTGTTCGGGCTCTTCCGGGGTGCTGTGAGCAAGGACGTTGTGAGCCGGGCGTGGCGCAAGGTGAAGGTCGATTGGGACGCCTGGTGCAGCCGTGGCCTCGCGGATGAGGATATCGTTCGGCTGATCCTTGACGGCACTGTGATCAAGACCCGACTGGATCGCAAGGCCACCAACATCTCGGTTCTCGCGGCTATAGGGGTGCGCCGGGATGGCCAGAAGGTCTTGCTTTCGATCGGGAATATGGGCGGAGAAAGCCAGGCGGCGTGGCGCCAGTTCCTCGACGACCTTGATGCGCGTGGACTGAAACGGCCCGGGTTTGTCATCGTCGATGGCGCGCCGGGACTGGAGGCGGCTCTGTCGGCGCTTTGGGGCGATGACCTTCCCGTTCAACGCTGCACCGTGCACAAGCACCGCAACCTTCTGGGTCATGCTCCCAAACACATGCATGACGAGCTGAGCGAAGATTACCGCGATATGATCTATGCCGACACTGCCTCCGAGGTGGAAACCCGCCGCAAGGCGTTTGTCCGCAAGTGGCGGCTGAAATGCAGGGCCGTCGCGGACAGCCTCGCAGAAGCGGGCGACAAGCTCTTTACCTTCACGCGCCTGTCCAAGAGCCAATGGAAATCAGCCCGAACGACCAACACCATTGAGCGTCTCAACGAGGAGTTCAAGCGCCGGATCAAAACACAGACCGTGCTGCCGTGTCCCGAAACAGTGCCGATGCTCCTCTGGGCGCTCCTCGCTTCCGGCCAAATCCAGATGCGCAAAGTCGATGGATGGGAAACCCTCGATCAGCTAATCGCCGACGAAACCCTTGACCGCGCGGCCTGACCGCCGCAAAACTCAGCCCGCTCGGAGAGGCGCCAAAACCAATTTCCACCACTTTCGAGACACAACCCGAGGCTGTTTCTGCGAACACTCTGGACGGACTGTTGGACGATTTTGTCGAGAAGTTGACGCACTGCGTGCCGAACCTGCGGCGCTATGCACGCGCGCTGATGCGCGACCGTGATCGCGCCGACGATTTGGTTCAAGACTGTCTCGAACGGGCGTTGTCGCGTCGTCATTTGTGGAATGGCCCGGGCAACATGCGAGCTTGGCTTATGACTATTATGCACAATCTATATGCAAACGAGATGCGACGTCTTAGCACGCGCCCATGGTCAATGCCCTTGGAAGCCGCTGACGGCGCTGGCGCGAGGCATGCCGACCAGATCGCAATGGTCAGCGCGCGAGAGATGATGGTGGCGATGGACCAACTTGCCGACGAGCAACGGCAGACCATCCTATTGGTTGCAATTGAAGGCATGACCTACCAGGAAACCGCGGAGACGCTTGGGATCGCCGTCGGCACGGTTATCAGCCCGTTGATTAAGTGGCTTTTTCCGGCTCTCACCCCCCCCAGATGAGGAATGCGGCGGCGAAAGCCGACTGGCCGCTCTGCGAACCCCCCCGTGCCACCAGCATGGCCCCGGTGGGCGTGAGCAGAACGAAAATACCGCCATATCCGCCCGCCACGGCCTCCCGCGGGGTGCCGGCGCCGATGAGCTGGCGCATCAGTAACGATAGATTGTGGCCGGCGACGTGGAGCAGGTATCGCTTGTGCACATTCTCTCGCCCGCGCAGCCAGGTTCGTCGCATGCCGCCACGATCGAGGTTGTGGGCAAAGCAGCGCTCGACGATCTCGGCGCGCAGCTTGAAGGCCTCGCGGGCGACCCCGGACTTGAGCCGCGCACGGTTGTTGGTGACCGCGCGCCGCGCCGCCTCATCACCGTGCCAGCGCGAAAAGCCGGTCTGCTTGGGCGCCGCGATCCGAGTCTTCCAGGGACTGTCGTTCAGAGCCCTCAAGACCGCCCGTGAGTGATAACCTTTGTCGGCGACGCATTCGGCCGGCTCCTCCGACGTCGGTGCCGCATCCACCGCCTCGAGGTTTGCCTCGGCCTTCGCCAGGGTCTTGGAAAGCGTCGTGGTGTCGCCCTCATCGGCCGGGTGCAGCTCGGCCGCCACCACCGCGCCGGTGTCCAGATCCACCGCGTGCTCGGGCTTGTAGGCCAGATGCGTCGTGCCGTCCTTCATCTTGGCGATCTTGGCCTCGGGGTCGCTCTTCGAAACCCAATCCGTGTTGGAAAGCTTCTTGCCCTTGCGCTTCCGCTCCAGACGCGCCAGGTCCTCGGCCGTGGGTGTCTCGACCCCGCTTTCCCGGGCCAGGCGCTCCAGCATCTCCCGGTAGCCTTCGCCGTTGGCGCGCCGCACGATGTTCCGCAGCGCCGCGTTGGCCTCCATGGTCGAGGCATCGACGCCGATGCGCTTGCCCTTGATCAGCCCCGCCTCGGCGATCAGCACCAGAACCCAGTCGAAGACCGCCGCGTGGACTTCATGGGGCAGGCGCGTGCGGCTCCGTGACAGCCAGGAATGGTCCGGTACCCGATCACGGCTCCCCAGTCGCAGGAACGCCCGCAGCGAAAGCGAGTCCGAGCAGCGCCACTCCAGACCGCGCTCGCTGTCGATGCCCTCGAAGTAGCCCACCAGGTGCATCCGGAAATAGCGCCCGGGCGGCACCGAGGGCGCGCCCATCCGGGCCGCGTAATAAGGCCGGCAGCTCGCCTCGGCAAAGGCGTCGAAGCCGCCCTCGATCAGCACCGACTGCAAGCGGTCATAAAACACATGACCCGGAGAGCGCGGCATCTCCGACCAGCTCACCATCAGGTCCCCCTGACCATCCTTCTGCCGTCCCATCGCCATCGGCAAATCCCCCTGCAAATCAGGGAACCAGAGAATCAGACGGCGCCGACTTAATCAACGGGCTCTTATGTCTCGGTTGTCGCGTGGCCGGGCGAGGTTGCGTGCGCTGACGGATGATACCGGTCCGCAGAAGCTTCGGAGAGTAAAGTGAGCGACAAGCAGCACAACATCGACGATGCAGAGCTGCACGCCTATGTCGATGGCCTGTTGGACGACGACCGACGTGCGGCGGTCGAAGCTGCGTTGGGAGCGAATCCGGATAGTGCCGAGCAGGTCAGGGCGTATCGCGAACAGAACAGAGGGCTGATGTCATTGTTCGGCGACGTCACGAAAGAGGATATTCCTGAGCGCCTGTCGGTGGACAGCCTGCTTCAGCGGAACGCCTGGCGGCGCAGGATGCGGGCCATTGCGGCAGCCTCGCTTTGGCT
The DNA here is from genome assembly GCA_965217615.1 of Alphaproteobacteria bacterium. Lineage (GTDB taxonomy): Bacteria > Pseudomonadota > Alphaproteobacteria > UBA8366 > CAVOAK01 > CAVOAK01. The sequence continues at coordinate 56,452 of CBDCIT010000047.1, read as the reverse complement.
TGCTATTGGCCTGGGTTCGGGTTGGGGCGCCAACGAGCTGTTGCGGCAGTCGTCGAGCTCGGCATTTGAGATTGCCGGTCAGGCCGTCGACGCGCATCGCGTGTATACGGTCGAAGTCCGTCATCCGGTGGAGGTCGCGGCAGATGAAGAAAAGCACCTTGTCGCATGGCTTTCCAAGCGTTTGGGCTACAAGATCCACATGCCGCACTTTAACAAATTTGGATATGACCTGGTCGGCGGCAGGCTGTTGCCGTCAAAGCAGGGGGCCGCGGCGCAGTTCATGTATGAGAATGCGGAAGGGATGAGACTTACGCTCTATGCAACGAAGACGTTGAAGAACAAGATAACGGCGTTTCGCTTTATCAAAGCGGGCGGAATCAGCGCCTTCTACTGGCTCGACGGCCCGGTTGCATACGCGCTAATCGGCGAGATGGAGCGTGCGAAACTTCTGCAAATCACGAACGTGGCCTACGAAGCGCTGAACCGACCGTAAGGACGGCCAAGCTTGCGTTAGGCACCACCGCTATTACCGCGATCCTTAAGCCTGTAGACAAACTTTAAACCCGACCAGACGTCGTCGACGGCGCAGACCTTAACGTCGACAAGGCCGGCGTCGAGGCCGCATTTCCGTACCACGGCATCGTCCAGGTCGGTCGGCACTTTCGGCGCCTGTTTCGGCCATGAGAGCCAGAGCATTCCATCGATCTTGAGACGCGGCTTGAGCTTGTTGACGGCCTGCTTGAGATCCGCGGTGCTGTCGGGGAATACATGGATATAGTCGAACTCCAATTCGCGGCGGCGCGCGGCCGCTGGTGATGCGATGACGGAAAGCGACGCAAGCTTTTGCGCTTTCGCTATCACAATCACGGCGTCAGGCGCGCCAATCATCAGCGTGTGATAGCCGGACTTCAGGCCGAGCTTCTTCGCCAAGGGTGTCCCGGAATATCCGGCCGTCTGGCTCGTCACGAATCTCTCATCTGCAGCGGCGTCTGAGGGTCACAGCTTAAGCGTCAGCGCTGAGGACGTCGACTATCGTCCACCTGCTGCGGCTTGCGGGGACGATATCCGGAGGGCTAGATTGGCCGACAACCGCCCATTTGGAGAACCATGCCATGAACTCGTCCTTTCCTGTGATTTTCGGTATCTGCCTTGACGCCGAGGCCGGCTGGTCGCGTGCGCTTGCCGCTGGCGAACCGAGACCTGTTCTGATGAGCCAGGGCGCCTACGCGGTGCAGGAAGGCCTGGAGCCGCTACTCAACTTGTTGGATCACCACTCGATCGTTTCGACGTTTTTTGTTCCCGGTCAAACTGTCGACCGTTACCCCGAAGCAGTGCGCACCATTCATCAGCGCGGACATGAGGTCGCAAGTCATGGCTATGACCATCTTGCGCTTATCGGTCTCGATCAAATGCAGGAGCGCGATGAACTCGTGCGGGGGATCGAGGCAATCACGAAGGTTGTCGGGCTTCGGCCGGTAACGTGGCGAGCGCCCGGCTGGGAGTTAACCGATCACACCATAGATCTGCTGTTGGAATCAAAGATCAGCATTTCGACGAACTTTCAGGATCGATCGCGCCCATACCGACATGTTCGCGACGGTGCGCCTATTCCGATCGTCGAGCTTCCGGTCCACTGGCATCTCGCCGACGCACCCTATTTTCTCTACGGCGGAGGACTAGGTGGCACAATTGATAGCTCATCGACCGCATTCGAAACCTGGAGCGAGGATTTCCTTGGACTCTATGACGATCGACCCGGATCGTTCTTCCACTTGACGCTGCATGTTCAACTCATCGGTCATCCCGGCCGACTACGAATGGTCGAGAGATTGATCAAACTCATAAAGTCCAAACCCAGATCGACATTCATGCGTTGCGACGAGCTCGCTGCTCAGGTGGCCTGAGAGCCGTTCGGCTCGTTTGGGAAGAGGTAATGTCTAAGTACGATTTCGATGCGGCGGAATTCGAGGGTCGCCGAAAGCGAGTGCGCGAGGCAATGGAGCACGCTGGGATCGATCTCTTGCTCGTGCTTTCGCCGGTCAACATCAACTACCTGATTGGTTGCCGCACCAAAGGCTACCAGCAATTCCAGGTTCTGTTCTTTCCGATTGAGGAGGGACCTCTTATCTTCCTTACACGAGCGTCCGAACTCCCCGAAGCGCTCGACACCTGCCTCGCGGAAGATATTCGCGGATGGGGCGGTCCAGTTCCCGAGGACCCTATCGACGCCGCAATTAGCCTCATGGAAGAGAAGGGCTACGCCGGTCGTCACATCGGACTCGAGGTCGTCAGATTCTCTCTAGCGGTGCGCGAGTATGAACGGCTGAAGGACTATCTTGGTTCATCGTTGGTCATGGATGCCGCAGGCTTGATCGACGAGTGCAAATTCATCAAGTCGCCGGCGGAAATTACCTATATTCGCAAGGCCGCTGCTATTGCCGACACGGCGATGGATGTCTGCCTCGACACGGTATCTGAAGGGATGACGGAGGCACAGGTCGCGGGCGAAGTTTATCGTGCGATAATGGTCGAAGGCGGCGAGATGGCCGCGAGCCCAATGAATTTCGCGAGCGGCGAGCGCACCTGCTATGCGCACCCGGCACCGAGCGAGAAGCTAATTGCCAGCGGCGATTTTATGCATATCGAATACGGCACGGCCCATCGGCGCTATTGCGCGCTGCTCGGGCGGCAACTTTGCATGGGTAAGCCGTCGCCGCGAATGGTCGAGATCTTCGACGTGGTTCGCGCAGCTGGCGACGCATTCATTGCTGAGATTAAGGCGGGCGTTTCTGCGAGCAAGCCGCATGAGGCTGCAAGAATGGTTACCGCGAAGGCCGGAATGGACAAGTATCGGCTGCACACGACGGGATACGGTATCGCACCGGCGTTTCCGCCGACGTGGGGCGAACGCCTGGATCTGTCGGACAACAGTCCATATGTGTTGGAGGCCGGCATGGTGGTGTCAGTCGAGCCACCGGTATTCAGCCACGAGGACCGGCTGGGCGCCCGCCTCGTCGACACATTGCTGGTCACAGAAGACGGATGCGAGATTCTCTCGCAGGTAACGCGGGATCTTATTGTTCTTTGACTTGGGGCGGCACAATTGGCCGAGATCGATCGCTGCGCGTTAGTCGCCCTTGAGGTCGAGGGCCACCGAGTTCATGCAGTAGCGTAGTCCCGTTGGCGCCGGGCCGTCCTCGAATACGTGACCCAGATGGGACTCGCAGGCGGCGCAAACGATCTCCGTTCGGCGCGCGAGTAAACTGCTATCCTCATGCTCGCGCACCGCGTCATCGGCAATGGGTTGCCAAAAACTCGGCCAACCGGTTCCGGAATCGAACTTGGTGTCTGACTTGAACAACGGATTGCCGCAACAGATGCACACATACGTCCCATTGTCCTTACAGTCGTTGTACTTGCCCGAGAACGGGGACTCGGTCGCCGCCTGTCGGCAGACGGCATATTGCTCCGGCGTCAGCTTTGAGCGCCATTCCGCGTCTTTCTTATCGATCTTTACCGACATGCGTTGTCTCCTTTGACTCCAATTCGACCGCCGCGCGATGCGCTAGGACGCGATTGAGAAGATTGTGCATCGGGCCCTGGTGCACACCCGTCTCCTCGAGCTTGCGCACCGTGTTGACGAGGTAGTCCATGCACGGACCAAGCCTGCCGGCTGCGGTGGCAATATGTCGTGTGACGACCTCGACCGGCAGATCACCAGCGTAGCGCTCATGACTCTTTCTCAACGTGAAGGCTATAGCCCGAATTGGTCCGCGGTCGGTTTGCAGGTTGAACCAATTTGGCCGATAGACGTCGCCCATCATCTCTCGCGCCCAAACAATGCTAAGTTCCTGCTCGACAACCTCGGGTGCAATGCGAAAGGCGACGCCGCGGCAGGACCCGCCGGTAATAAGCCCGAGCATCAAACCGGGATTTTCCAGTGTGCCGCGTCCGAGCGGCGTCCAAAAACAAAAGCGACGGTGATATCCACGCAGCAGAGCAGGCCGCTCTTCGGCATAGTGGAAGGCCGGATTCCACATCAGCGAGCCATAGCCAAAGACCCAGACATCTTGCCCGTCTTCGGACTTGGCGAGCATTTGTTTTATCGACGCCTTGCGCTCTTCTTCGGTGAAAATCCGTATCGGCATCTGATGCGCGTCGTCGCGTGCATATTGTTGCAGCAAACCCTGCTTGATGGTGTCTCTGCTCAACACGAACGGAGAATCTTGGCCTTCTGAATCCGTCATGTCCGGCCGATCGCCTTTCCAGCGGCTAAGGTTATGATTCTAATATAGTTGTCCCGATAGCCCAACGAAAGTCGCCATCCAAACGGAACGGCATAGGAGAGTTTGGGAGCCACCATATTCTAGTCCTCGGCTCGTGGCAGATTCAGATAGCCATCCCGGGTCTGCGGCAGCTTCCGATCCAGAAGCCGAGAGGCGATCAGCGTGCGCAGGATCTGCGCAGTGCCGCCACCGATCGTAAACATCCGTGCGTCGCGCACCATGCGCTCGATTGGATTACGTCGCGAATACCCTGCTGCACCGAACAGCTGCAAAGCATCGTTGGTGACCCTGATCGCCATCTCGGAGGCAAAAACCTTTGCCTGAGCGGCTTCCAGCGCGTCGGGAAATCCCTCGCAGCTGGCCGACTTGTGAATCAGCACCCTGGCGCCGGCGATGTCGGTCGACATATCGGCCAGCATCCACTGAAGACCCTGAAATTCGTGGATCGGCCGGCCGAACTGCTCGCGCGATTTTGTATAGGCGAGGGCCTGTTCAAATGCGCCCTGCGCAAGACCCAGAGCCACCGTGGCGGCGCCGATACGCTGTCCATTATAGGCATTCATTAGCCCTGCGAATCCGCGCTGCAAGCCTTCCGGCGGCACAATTGCCATGGCATCGTCGACTTTCAGATCCGCCAAGTTGATCTCCGTCTCCGGCAATCCGCGCAGACCCATCGTCGGTTCGCGATTGCCGATCGTTAAGCCTTTGGTATTTCCAGATGCGTCGTTGACGACGATGAAGCCGCCGATTCCCTGCTCAACAGTGCCCTCGAACACGCGCGCAAATATCAAATGTAACTTCGAGACGCCGCCGCCCGTAATCCAGTGCTTTTTGCCGTTGATTACATAGCCTGAGCCACGGCGGTCGGCCCGTGTTGTCATCTCATTCGCAGCACTTCCGGCGTCCGGTTCGGTAATACAAATTGCCGGCTTGTCACCGGCGAGGACGAGCCGCGCGGCGAGGGACTTTTGGTCCTCCGACCCGTACGCCAAGATGGCGCCGATGGCGCCCATATTTCCTTCAACGACAATTCGGGCGGTCGAGCCGCAGACCTTCGCCATTTCCTCGATGACAAGTGCCGCCTCGAGGTAGCCAAGACCCATACCACCGTGGCTTGCTGGGATTGTCATACCCATGAATCCGGCATCGGTGAGCGCCGCGACGTTGTCCCACGGATACTCTTCGGTGCGATCGACGTCTGCCGCCCTCGGACCAATGACATCCTCGGCAAGCGTTCGCGCGCACGTTTGGAGCTTCTGCTGTTCTCGAGTTAGGCGATGCATGTGCGATTCACCGACAATGTTCCCTGCGTAGGCATCCCCACTGCCGAGCGCAGTCTACTCAAGCGGCTTGCGCCACCGCAATGCGCGAGCAGGGTCGCACGACGAATTGGTCGGCGATTCGCGGTCGGGCGTGGTGTAGGGTCTGCCAACCCACTCTTGCAGCCGTCTCTAACTATGAAGATCAGCGGTATCGAATCCTCTCCCCTCAGGGGCATTGCCTGCATGGTTGCGGGGTTTGCGCTGCTCACGCTCAACGATGCGGTCCTCAAGTGGCTGACCGCAAGCTACCCAACCGGCCAGATCGTTTTCATGCGCAGTATCTTCGTGATGATCTTGGTGTGGTTGATCGCCTTGCGCTTCGGCGGACTTCGAACGCTACGCGTCGTCAACTTGCGCGGTCAGCTCGTCCGGGCCAGCACGATGACCGTGGCGACGCTCCTGTTTGTCACCTCGTTGCGCCTGATGCCCCTGGCGGATGCAGTTGCGATCGCATTTTCTGCCCCGCTTTTCGTTACGGCATTGGCTGGCCCGCTTTTGGGTGAACATGTGGGTTGGCGCCGTTGGGTGGCAGTGCTGGTCGGCTTTGGCGGCGTTCTGGTGATGTTTCGCCCAACCGGCGAGACTGTGCGTCTGGTGGCGCTGCTACCTCTTTGCGTGGCCTTCGCCAGTGCATTTAAGGACATCGTTACGCGGCGCATAACGGCGACCGAATCGTCGGTCGCAATTCTCTTCATCACGACACTCGCTCTAGGCGCCGCGGGGCTTGTGACGCTCGTGTTCGGATGGCGCGCAATCACACTGTTCGATCTTGGCCTGTTCGCGCTTGGCGGATTTCTTCTGGGCAGTGCGCAGTATCTCACCATCGAGGCTTTTCGTTACGCCGAGGCAGCCGTTGTGTCGCCTTTCGAATATTCGGCCGTGCTGTGGGCCATGCTGTACGGCTTTCTGATCTGGGGCGATGTGCCCGACCGCTGGATCATCGCCGGGTCGGTTTTGGTTGTTGGCAGTGGACTTTACATTCTCCACCGCGAGTCGCGTGGACGCTAAACGGCAACGTCACTCAGGCGCATCTCCGACGTTCGCCAGCGACTCCGAGGTCAGGCGATAGACCGTCACCGGATCAATGAATCCAGGAATCATTTGGTTCTCCGTTGTCAGCGGAAACCGTTCGAGAATCTCTCGAACCGCGGGATCGGCGACCATCCAGGTGGAGAGCACGATGTCGCCGCCAATGCTAAACGCCTGGAGTCGCGTGGCCATGTTGATCGTCGTTCCGAAATAATCCAGTTTCTCATTGAGGTTTACGGCGATGCAGGGACCTCCGTGTAATCCGACTTTGATCACAATGTCCTCGCTTCCCGAGGCCCGATTAAACTCCTGCACACCTGCCTACACGGAGAGCGCGGCGTGGACAGCGTCGACAGGATCTGCGAATACGGCCATGACGGCATCGCCCATCGTTTTGACGATCGTCCCGTTGCGTTCGCGGACAGCGCGTCCAAGATAGGCGAAATGCTCATGCACGAGATGGTAGGCGGCGGCGTCGCCGATCCGCTCGTAAAGCGCCGTTGAACCCTGAGGTCGGTAAACAGTATGGTGATCTGCGAGATACCGACTTCGTCACCTGGCTTCAGGACCGCCTCGGCAAACAGATCGCGAAAGGCCTGCAACGTCGTTGCCTGATGTGCGGTCAGTGCGTCGCGAACCCAGTCGCGAGACTCGATGATAATAGTCCGCCGCCGACTCTCATTGTTGGTAAGGCAGATCGACCCTTCCCGCAGTGGCGGCCCGGCGGTTACGTCGCCCGCTTCGGCGATGACCGCCGGAAATGCACCGGATTCGAACGTTAGGTCGCACTCGCCGCCCATTTCGAGCGTCGCAGCCGATAGTCGTCCGCTGCAATTTCGGCTTCGAGCTCACGCGTCTCACCAGCATTAAGCGCCACTTGAACTTTGACGTGTGGTGTCGTCATTGGGCCGAACAGGCAGAATTCGCCAGAAACGACCTCGCGAACCGCCGGTGCAGGATGAAACGTGAGCTCAACGTTGCGGCTAAATTCGCGGTCGTAGTCGATGTTACATGAATTGCAATGCGCACCGCGCGGCAATTGATCGAGTGACGTTACGGCGAGCTTTGCGCCGCGGCAGCGCGGGCAGAGCAGATCCCAGCGAAGTTCGAGTAGCCCGTCTTTGACCGACTGAAGGCAGAGTTCTACGACGGATCGGCCGATCGTGTTCCATCGCTGTGCCAGCTCCAGCGGACGGATTGTCATGAGATCGATTTCCTGCGCGGCCAGCATCCAGTCGAGCAGCCGGCGGACAAGCCGATGCCCGTTCGGGCTTTCCTCTACACGCGCGACCATCGCGTCGAGGCGCGCCCGCTCCGAAGGCGAGAGCGTTTTGCGCTTCGCTTCGAACGGCTGTTCGCGCCGGCTCTCGGACCAATCTCGAGCGCTATCGGCAAGCTCGGTGAAGATGCGTCTGGACGCCTTGAGGAAGACAGTTTCGAGAATGAGTGTACCGATTAGATTGGCGGGCGTGGCTTCGGCCGTGTAGAGCGCGACCGTTCCGCCAGCGCCGTCGTCGCTGAGCCGCAAGGTTGCACAAAGGGTACGAATGGGCCCCTTGGAAAAAACACGCAAATGGCGAAACCATTGCCGGTCCACCCATTCGACGGGAATTTCCTCCCATTCGAGCGCGAAGATGCCCTGACGCGCCCGGCCGAAGAAGCGGACTGACCCGTCGGGCTGAAGAACCTCTTCGATGGCATGTTTGGGAAGCCCGGCCGCTTCGTTCCAGCGCGCCGTGTCGGCGAGCGCGGGCCAGAGCTTCTCGGGCGGACGCGCGAAGCGCCACTCAAATGTGTCGCTATAGACCTTGACCATTTCTCGAGCCTTGGCGGTGGCTACCTTGCGTCTGACAATGCTGCGGCAGATCAAGCGGCGGAGAAGAGCATTACTTGCCTCGCATCACGGACCCTGACCTGATTGACCGGAGTCTGAATGTTCGCAAATCCCCCGAGAACCATTCGCGAAACTGCGGCGATTGCCGTAGTTCGTGGCGTTCTCCGGTTTTACCAGCTCCACGCAACCGCACCGCGTCATTCAGCCGCGCTTAACAGCTCATCGCGACCGTGCGGTAAGGTAAAATCCAGATTGGGGCCCAGTGGAACGATCAACGTCGGATTCACCGTTTCGTGGCTGCCGTAGTAGTGGTGCTTGGTGTGCTGCACGTCGACCGTCTCCGCGACACCGGGAAACTGATAGAGTTCACGTGTATAGCCCCACAGGTTCGGGTAATCGACGATACGGTGGATGTTGCACTTGAAGTGGCCGTGGTAGACCGAGTCAAAACGAACCAGCGTGGGGAACAACCGCCAGTCAGCTTCGGTTATTCGACAACCGGCGACGTAACGCTGGTGGCTCAATCGGTCTTCGAGCCAGTCGAGCGTTTCGAAAAGCTCTGACACGGCTTCCGAATATGCTTCTTGCGTCGTGGCGAAGCCCGACCGGTAGACGCCGTTGTTGAGGGTTGTGTATATGCGATCGTTAACTTTATCGATTTCCGCGGCGAGGTCGGCTGGATAATAATCAGGGCCACTCGCGCCAACCTGGTTAAAGGCGCTGTTGAACATACGAATTATCTCTGGCGACTCGTTGTTGACGATGGTCGCGGTTTCCCGGTCCCAAAGCACGGGCACAGACACCCGCCCAGAATATGTCGGCTCTGCCGCCGCGTAGACCTGATGCATGTATTCCGACCCGAGTATGGGGTCTGGAAGCACACCATCGGCATCGTGAAACGACCAGCCATGATCGCCCATGAAATGATGCGTTACCGAAAGCGTGATCTTATCCTCAAGGCCCTTTATCTTGCGCATGATGAGGGTTCGATGGGCCCAAGGGCAGGCCAAAGAAATATACAGATGGTAGCGTCCCGCCTCCGCCTTGAAGCCGCCCTTTCCCGATGGACCGGGTAACCCGTCGGGTATGATCCAATTTCGGAAATAAGGCTCCGCTCGAACGAACTTTCCGCTCTGCTGCCGACGCTGGTTGCGGTCCATAACGCGCCAAACGCCGTCGATCATCATTCCCATCGAATCAATTCCCTGGTGTGCAGCGAACACCATCGCCGATTTGTGTCGGAGCCGCGACCCAACGCGTTCGAAGCACCGCCGACTCTCGATCATAGCAGCACCAAACGCTGCTGTAAGGCGGGCTGCTAGTCGCCCTCTCGCCGCCACGCCGCTGCCGTGGCGCCCAACGCCAACAAAAGGATGACCAACGCTGGCATCAAAGGTATCTGGCGAATACCGGTCACCACATAATCACCGTTTGCAATCAGTCCAATCCAACCCTGACCCGCTGCGCGGCGACCCGGTCGCACGCTGCGGATCTGCGGCACGCCTTGGTTGAGCCAACGCGCGGCGCCACCGACGGCCGCAATGCCAGGCGCAAGCAGATCGGCGCTGGCGCGCATGTCGGCCAGCTCAAGAGAATTGAGTGCCCCGGCGGCGGCCATCGTCACCCTCTCACCGTCGCTAATGCGATAGAGGCCCGCCGCATCAATTGGCACGCTCGCCCGATACTCGCCCGGCAAATTCTCTTCTGGTCTTACGACAATCTGTCGGCCATCGGGAAATGTGACCTCGACGCCCTTCTCCTGGCGATCCACACTCCGCCGGACGATTTCTAATCTGTCGTTGACGACTTGCGCGCGAAGATCATTCTCCTCCAGCTCGGGTTCCTTCATCAGCCAGTGGGCGAGCCGGCGCAGTAGTTCTGCCTGCGGACCGCCGCCCTCGAAGCCGCGTGCCCACAGCCAAATGTGATCGCTGTTGAGTTGTGCGACGCGGCCGTCACCAACCCGGTCGAGGATCAGCAGAGGCCGCCCCTCGATCCCGGACATCAGGACGCGTCCGCGCGCCGCTTCGGAATCGATCTGTCGGAACCAGCGACCCCAGCCAGGTTCGCCGATTGCCTTTCCACCGGATAAAGCAGGTCCGCCAGGCAACCGCATGGTTACCGGATGCCGGTGTCCTATTTCGGTGATCTGAGGCCTGAATCGCCGTTCGAAAATTGAGCCGGTTGGTTCTCCCGGAAGCACGTCGCCAAGCGGCGTCCGAAAAATGCTGAACGGACCGGCGAATGTTGGTCCAACTGCCTCCAGAAGTGCGCCGCCACGGGCCACATAATCGGCGATGTTTTGAAGATAGACGGGCGGCAACACACCGCGCCGTCGATACCGGTCGAAGATCACCAGGTCGAACTCGTCGATCTTGACTTCAAACAACTCGCGCGTCGGGAACGAAATCAAAGATAGCTCGTTGATCGGTGTGCCGTCCTGCTTTTCGGGCGGCCGCAGAATAGTGAAGTGCACGAGGTCGACCGACGGGTCGGACTTGAGGAGATTTCGCCAAGTGCGTTCGCCTGCGTGCGGTTCACCGGAGACCAGCAATACCCGCAAACGATCCTGCACACCGTTGACTTGGACGACGGCGCGGTTGTTGATCAACGTCAATTCTCTGGAACCGCGCTCAACCGAAAGTTCGAGGATGGACAGGCCACGGTGATCGAGCGTAACGGCAAATGTGGCATCGATACCTACAGGTAGCTCGTAGGTCCGCGAGTCGGCGCCGTTGAGCCGAACGGTGAGCGTGGCGGAGCCGCGATCCTCTGTGTCGGGACCTCCGCTGTCCTCGATGCGCACGGTCATCAGCAATTCCTTGCCGACGATGCCATAGCTCGGAGCTTCGAGTACGACGAGACGACGGTCACCTTCATTGGGATCGCCTGTCAGAAGCACATGCACTGGCGCAGTGAGGCCTGCTGTTGCAAGGTCGTCAGGGACATCGTGCACTTGGCCGTCGGTGATGATAACCGCACCGGCAAGGCGGCGCGGCGGCACGTCGCTCAGCATTCTTGTCAGCGGCCCGAATAGGCGCGTGCCTTCGCTGGCGGAAGCGACGGAATCATGCTCGACACGGATGGTCCGCACCTCGAGTGTGTCTTCCATGACTTTGAGGCGGCGTTGCAGTTCCCCAAGGGCGACCTCTATTTGTGCGCGGCGCGCGCCCACATTCTGGCTCGGCGTGGCATCAACGACGACGGCGGCAACGTCTTTCAAGGGCTTGCGCTGCTCGTCGACAATTGCTGGATTGACAAGGGCCGTTATGAGTGACGCTGCGGCGAGTCCACGCCAAAGCACACCTCCTGCGCGCCGATAGACGGCATAAAGGAACAGCCCCAATGCGATGAGGCCAAACGGTGCGATAACCGCCCAGGGAAGAAGGGGAGCGAAGCTTATTGTCGTGCCGCCCATCCCTTACTGCCCCAACCGTTCGAGTATGGCCGGCACGTGGACCTGATCCGACTTATAGTTTCCAGTCAATGTGTACATCATCAAGTTTACGCCGAAGCGAAGCGCCATCTCGCGTTGCCGCTCACCCCCAGGGACAACTGGAAACATTGGCTGACCGGATCGATCCATTGCCCAGGCGCTTGCCCAATCGTTGCTGCCGACGATGATGCGGGCCACACCGTCATTGATGTTCTCACCCGGTATTTCGATCCATACCCGCCCGCCCGCCCAACGGCCGGGAAAGTCTTGCAGGAGGTAGAAAGACTTGGTGAGCACGTGATCTGCAGGAACGGGGATAAGCTGTGGAACGCCGAGCCGGCGTGCCAAGTTGCGCAAGGCACGGCCGGACGGCCCGAGACCACTGCTCCCGCCCTGGTTGCGGGTATCGAAAAGAATCGTGCCTCCACCGTCGAGAAATCGACCAATGCGGCTGACCGTCTCAGCTGATAACGACGGGGGTCGGGCGGTGATTGGCCAATACAACAGTGGAAAGAACGCGAGCTCGTCGAACTCCAAATCCACGCCAATTGGTGGCGCCGCCTCGATAGCAGTGCGAAGGTTCAAGGTCAGGACCAAGCCCTCGAGGCCAGCTCGACTGATGTCGTCAACCGTTCTATTTCCGGTCAGCACGTAGGCGAGATGTGTGTTGAGCGTCGCGTCGAGGCCGCGCTGCTCGCTCTCGGAAACCGATTGCGCGCGTGCATCGGCCACGGCCAATGTCGCGATTACCGAGCCGATTACGATCGCTGCCACGCCTTCGCGCCACTGCAACAGTCTGCGTGGCATGAGCCCACGCATCGCCAAAGCAATGATCGTGTCGGCCAAAAGCAACGCCAATACGATGGCAAGGATCGTCGGTTTGAGGTCGACCTCGCGCGTCGTCTCGTAGCCGTCAACAACGACGCCGGATGGGAGATTCACAAGCGGCTTTAGTGACTCTAGATGTGGCGCGAGATTCAAGGCACGACGTGTCTCCTCCGTTCCGTAAAAGCCTGGCGGTGTCTGGGGAGAAACATCAGCTTCGGCGAAATCTTGTGCTGCAATTGACCTTGCGGCGGGCGGGGGTGTTGCCAGCCTGCCAAAGCCATCCAGCGACTCGAGCGGCGACAGCGGTTGCTGAACCGCGCCGACAACGCCACGGCTCATCCGCGCAATGCGTTGCAGCATCTCCACGAATAACCCGCTTAGCGCCAAGTTCGACCAATCTGTGTTGGATGTTGTGTGAACGAGGACCAGCCAGCCGTCACCGCGTCGTTCCGCGGTGACCAAAGGTGTCCCGTCAGCCAACTTTGCCCAGGTCTTTTGACCCAGATCCAGCGTCGGCTCGGCAAGAACTTGGCGGCTGACGGTGACGTCGCCAGGTATGACGAGGCCGAAAAATGGGCTCGCCCGATCGAACGGCGCAAGCCGCGCCGGCGTTGTCCACTGCATCGATCCTTCAAGCGCCCGGCCGCCGCGGCGCAAGGCGACGGGCACCAGGTCGCGTTCAGCGCTCTGGGCGAGTCTTGGACCGGCAAAGCGCAATATCAGACCGCCGTCACGTATCCAACTGTCGAGACGGGATCGGTCGGCGTCATCGAGCGCTTGTCCGTCGGGAATAATGGTAACCGCATTGCCGCCGTCGAGCAGGCCGGACACGTCACCTTGGCGGACTTCGCCAAACGGCGCGACCGCACGATCGATGAAATAGAGTTCGTTTAGAAGCGATGGCCCACTGTCCAGCGAACTACTTGTTAAGAGGCCAATCGGCCGCCTGCGCCAACGCTCGTCGAGAAGAACGACTGCCCCGGCTGTTGTCTCGCCCTCGATTTCAATACGCGCGAGTTCGTTGCGCAATTCGACAGGCAAGGAGAAGGTCACGTTTGTTTCGCCTGCGCCGGCTGGGAATATAGCGCCTTCGCGGGCAAGAAGACGCCCGTCGACAGCGATCGCCCTCAGATTCGCTTCATCTTCCACCTCGATTTCGACGCGGCGTACGGTCACGTTGAGCGCCTGCTCGTCCGCCGCCGGCGGCAACACGAGCTGTGGCGACGCCGCCGCATCTGGGCGAACAACGCGCAAGCCGCCGAGGCGCTGTAGCAACTCGGCAAGGGATTGAGTATCCGGGCCATCCAGACCGTCGCTCAACCAGACAGCCGCCGCAGATCCCGTTATTTCAAGGCTCTCTATCGCTTTACGCGCGTCTGTCCTGTCCGTTGGCCACGGTTTTGGTTTTATCGCTTCGACAAGGCTGCGCGCTGCGGCAGGCTGCAATGCGTTGCTTGCCTCGGGAGGCCGACCCTGTTCACTTACTGCAGTCGTCAGAACGATGACAGCACGCCCATTGCGCTCCGCCTGATCGAGCACCTGATCCATCGCTTTTTGACGTGCCGGCCAATTGCGGGCTGCTGCCCAGCCATCGTCGACAACCAAAATCATCGAACCGTTGCCGGTTAGATCGGCCCCAGGGTTCAAGAGCGGGTGTGCGAGGGCAATAATCAGCAAAGCAGCGGCGGTAAGCCGAAGTAAGACAAGCCAAAGCGGCGTTCGGGACGGTGTCTCCTCTGGACTCTCCAGGCCCAGCAGCATGCGGACGGCCGGAAATCGAATTTGGCGCGGACTTGGAGGCGTTACGCGCAGCAGCCACCACAATGCAGGAAGCAATACAAGCGCCAGCAGTATCCAAGGAGCGGAGAAGGCGATGGGCCCGAGCTCGAGCATCGAGCTAGCCCCTGACGACCTGAGCGAGAACCGAATAAAGCGTCAGCAACATGTTCTCCGGCGGACTGTCGGTGTGATGAACATGAAACCCCCAGCCAGCACGCTGCGCAATATCGCGCAGGCCCGCTCGATGTTCTTCCAAACGGTACATATAGCCGTCGCGAACGGATTCCACGCGTCCAATCAATGCATCCAAGTCACTTTCGAGATCGGCAAACTTTACGCGGCCGCGAAACGGGAGTGATTCTTCTGCAGGATCCAGTACCTGAATCATCTGCCCGGTGACGCCGTGGGCGGCGATCTCCATAACGGCCGAGCTGAGCAGTGGCAACGGCGCAAGAAGATCACCAAGCAAGATCACCTGTGCGTACCGGGGGAGCGGTTCGTATGGAGGCGAGTTCTCGGCGCTTTCGTCATCCTGTAGCACCAAATTTGAAAGCCGGTTGAACGCAGCCTTGCCGCTCGCGGGCGGGAGTCCGGTGCCAAGCAATGTGAAGCGCTCGCCGCCGCGCATCATGATCGATGCGGTGGCCAGCAGAAGCAGCGCCGCGCGGTCGGCCTTGGTCGGCAATTTATCGCTCGATCGGTAGTCCATGGAGGGTGACGCGTCACGCCACAGCCATACGCTCTGCGCTGCCTCCCACTCGGTCTCGCGGATAAACACGGCTTGGCTCTTACCCGATAGCCGCCAATCAATGGAGCTAGCCGAATCCCCGGATTGGTATCGTCTAAACTGCCAGAATGTCTCGCCTTGCCCCACGCGGCGCCGACCGTGGACGCCTTGTGAAACGGTCGCGGCAACGCGGTCTGCGGCGATGAGCAGCGGCGGAAGTGTTGACGCCAGTTGTTCTGCGCGCTGTCGTGTTTTCAAGTGGTGAATGGTTGCAGCCATTGCCGATGTGATGCCGTTGAGTCGGTGGCGGTCGAACGTCGTGGTCAGGCGAACGGCTGACACAGGAGCCTGATGATACGATCGATTGTTAGACCCTCGGCGCGGGCCGCAAAGCTCAATGCCATCCGATGGCGCAAAACTGGTCCTGCGAGAGCAATGACGTCGTCCACCGACGGCGCGAGCCGGCCGTCGATGAGTGCGCGAGCCCGGCATGCCAACATCAAAGCCTGACTGGCACGAGGCCCTGGTCCCCATGCCACCTGAGCGATGACATCCGGGATGTCGCTTGTTTCAGGGCGCCCAGCGCGGACGATCTTTAAAATTGCGTCGACTACGCTTTCGCCAACAGGGATGCGGCGGACAAGTTTCTGCGCCGCGATCAACTCCTCGCTGGAAAACACCGCGGTTGGTGGATCCTGCGCATCGCCGGTCGTAATCAACATCATGCGACGCTCCGATTCGATCTCGGGATAGTTAACGTCCACCTGCAGTAGAAACCGGTCGAGCTGCGCTTCAGGGAGAGGGTAGGTACCTTCGTGCTCAAGTGGGTTTTGTGTGGCGAGTACATGGAAGGGGCTTGGGAGAATGTGGTCGTGTCCAGCTACAGTTACCCGCTGCTCCTGCATTGCTTGGAGCAGCGCCGATTGCGTTCGCGGACTGGCGCGGTTGATCTCGTCGGCCATCAGAAGCTGACAAAAGACAGGGCCCTTGATAAAGCGAAAATGACGTTGCCCGCTCTCAGACTCCTCAAGCACCTCCGAACCCAGAATATCGGCCGGCATCAAATCTGGCGTAAATTGCACACGGCGGTCTTCGAGACCAAGGACCTGTCCCAACGTCTCCACAAGGCGCGTTTTTCCGAGACCGGGAACGCCAATTAGCAGCGCATGCCCACCGCACAGCAAGGTAATGAGCGTCTGGTCAACGACCTCGCTTTGGCCAAAAATAACAAGGCCAACATGTTCGCGCGCTTCCGCCAGACGGCGACCGAACTGCTGAATCTCGCCGATCAGATGTTGGCCGGCGTCGTCGTCGCTTCGTGTAGCAGGGCTGGCATCGGTTGGACTCACAACCTATTCTCCTGTTGGTCCGACAAGAATGGCAAAGCATGAGGCCCGAAAGGTGCCCACGCAACCCCCGAATTCCTGTGATCTCAGCGAATTGATGCAGGTCGTGGGCGCACGTTTGCCCCTGATGTTTCCGGAAGTATCTGCCCGTCGCGTTAGTGGAGCCATCTGCGGCGGTCGTTGCGCCAGTCTATTGGACAGAACTTAGGACGCAGCGCGTGCATTGGGATACCTTGGTTGCGAAGATGAATGAGGCGGAGCTCGCTCGTCGAAATTTGGCGACGAGCCCTCCACGCCGCGGCGATCACGATCTCAATCCGGGAATGAAGCCCCAGGACTCGTTGATTTCGGCCGCCGTGCTGGTCCCCTTAATTGACCGGTGCGCTGGCGTTACAGTGATGTTGACCGAACGCTCAAGGCACCTGCCCGATCACCCTGGCCAGATCAGCTTCCCCGGTGGACGCATCGACGCCGCGGACGCCGGGCCGGCCGCAGCGGCCTTGAGAGAAGCGCAGGAGGAAGTCGGTCTGTCGCCAAATCGTGTGGAGGTCGTCGGTGAGCTTGATGTCTATATCACGCGAACCGGGTTTCATATCACGCCAGTCGTCGGATTGGTGCGGCCACCCTTCGATGTTCGACCGAACCCTGCGGAAGTCGCCGACGTCTTCGAGCTGCCGTTAGATTTGGCCGTCAATCCCGCCAACTACGAAAGACGCGCGCGTCTTCACGAAGGGCAGCGACGGTATTTTTATGTTCTGGTGTACAAAGACCGCATAGTCTGGGGTGCGACGGCTGGAATGCTGGTGAATCTTGCGCACGTTCTTCAGGACAAATGACCCGTAAATTTTTTACCATCGTTCTGCCGCTAATTGCCCCGTTTGTTGTTTATGTCACGTGGGTCTGGTTCTCGTGGCGTGTCCGCAAGGCGAAGATGGAAGACGCTTCAGCGCCGAACTGGCAGGAGCTTCCCTGGGCATGGTTGTCCATGTCCGGCATTGCGCTATGTGCTGCGACGCTAATCTTCCTCGCTGTGCTCGCGCCCGAAGGAACGGAATCAATTGGCCAGGCGCCGCGGCTTGAGGGAGGGAAAATCATTCCCTTTTCGAAGGGTGAATGACGGCACGCTACATCGCTTGGCGCCGCAACCCTGGATGTCGTCGCTGGAAGCAACTTCGGTGTTCGATATACTCTCCGAAGGTGGCGCTGAAGTGCGGTTCGTCGGGGGCTGCGTGCGAGATGCTGTTCTCGGCAGGGCGATCAGGGATATCGACATTGCCACGGGCGCGCCACCCGAGCGGGTTGTTGAGCTGCTTGAAGCGGCGAAGATCAAGGTCATACCCACGGGCATCGCCCACGGTACCCTGACAGCCGTCGTCGACCGACAGCCCGTTGAGATTACGACGCTTCGACGAGATGTTGAGACCGACGGGCGTCACGCCAATGTCGAATTTACCGACAACTGGACCGAAGATGCGTCGCGTCGCGACTTTACGATCAACGCAATTTCACTTGAACGGGACGGAACGCTTCATGATCCGTTCGGCGGACTTGAAGATCTAACCGAGCATCGCGTGCGCTTCGTTGGCACAGCAAAGGCCCGAATCCGCGAAGACGTGCTGCGATTGCTCAGATACTTTCGGATTTTTGCGCATTACGGTCAGCCGCCGGCCGACGAGGAGGCGTTATCGGCTTGTAGGGAATTGGCGCCGTTGTTGCCACAATTGTCCGCGGAGCGCGTGCGCACTGAACTTCTAAAGACGCTCGAAGCGCAAACAGCAGGCGACGTCATGCGTCTCATGCGGGACCAAGGCATCCTCGACCATTTTTTACCCGAGGCGGTAAATATCGATCGGCTGTCGCAGCTTGTGGAGTTGGAAGCAACACGGCAGGTGAACGACCCCCTACGCCGCCTCGCGGCCATGTTGGTGTTGAATGACGCGGACTTGGCCGCGCTGTCGGCGCGACTGCGGCTCTCAAACGCGCAAAGCGATCGCTTGGCTGCGATTGCCGCGAATGGAACGGTAATCGTTCCAGCGCTAAGTGAGGCTGTGCGTGACGCCTTGCTTTATAGGGTTGGCGTCCCAGCATTTCGTGACGCGGCGCTTATCGGCTGGGCCGACGCAAGTACGGACGATGGTTGGGCTGCGCTGATTGCCGCCTGCGATGACTGGCAACCGAAGAAATTCCCGTTGCACGGCACCGACGTGATGGCGCTGGGGGTGCCAAGCGGACCTAAAATCGGGGCCGTGTTGCAGGCAATTGAGGATTGGTGGATCGAGGGCGGATTTGGCGCCGACCGGGCGTCTTGTTTGCGTCAATTGAAAGAGGTCGTAGGGCAAGTGCCGCATTAGGCACGCACGATCCGTCAGTCTTCGATACGTGCCAAACTGCCGGTAATTCCTCGGCTCAGGATTCCGTCATCGTAGCGCCTAAAGTGGATGTCCATGCCGAGCGGTGTCAGGATGCGGTCGTAGACCTGCAACTGATACGTTCCGTCTTCTTGGACAACCAATGAATACACCGAAAGTATGTCTTTTTGAATTCGCGCCCAGATTACAGGATCGCCGCCGACAAAATCCTGCTTCTTTCGACCGGAGAACACGGTGCCAGCAGCGATTGGCTCGAAAAAGCTGTGTTTTCGCGAGTTCTGAAACGCCTGCTCGAAGGCGCGTCGCTTGACGCCCGGAACCGCCCGTTTCTCGCCCGGCCGGATGACCGCCGACCAACTGATGCTGAAGCCGCGCTTATTGGGTTCGATGATAACGTCTAGGTCACGAACTTCGTCAGACCCAGCGGTTTTGGCGCGTCCGACATAGACGCCGAAAAAGTCGGGGATGGACTTGTTCTGCTGCGATTGGGCGGAATCTGCAATCATTACGCTCGCGACTAACAACAGACCAGTGATGAGCGATGTCCGGTTACTCCGCATATTTCACCAGTTTTCCTTTAACGGTCCTTACGGTTTCGCCATCGCGGACCCGACCGAAAACCAAATCCATGCCCTGAGCCGTTAGGGTGCGGGCGTAGCTCTGCACCTCGTAGCCGCCATCGTCTCGGATCAACAGCATGTAGACCGTCAGTGTCTGGTCATCGATTCGCGCCCACACAAACGGCTCGCCGCTCATCGGATCTTCGGTGGCCACCGACTCGAACACATTCGGCCGACTGCTGGGTGTAAACGATAGACTTAGTGACTTGCGTCGGACGTTCGGCTTGGCGGGGTCGCCGCCGCCGCGTATCACCGCAGTCCATTTCACCTCGAACCCCGATGAGTTCGATCCAATCTCGACATCGAAGTCGCGCACGGTAACGCCGAAGAACAGGCTGTCACTATTTTCAGCAATGCCACTTCCCCTGAAGTTGCCGAAAAATGCCTCGATTGGCGCCGCCTCAGCCGCCACAAGTGGGGGCGTCAGCACCGACGCGAAAGTCAGGAATGCAGCCGCGATCAGCCAACGATTCATAAGCCAGTCTCCTCCCGTTTCGCCTGATATTGTGTCACGGACAACCAAAGCAAAGCGAGAAATTGTGCGATCGGCGGACGAACGAGCGCGAATATAGCTATCCGCATTCGCACCATCTCACCATGTGCAGAATTGGGCATATCTATGGCCATCGAACTTCCGGTGGCAACGACATCAAGATTGCTTCAGGGTTTCCGTGTGTCATCAACCCGAACTTCGTACCCCGATCGTAGATCAAATTGAACTCCACATAGCGACCGCGACGGACGAGTTGCTGGTTTCGTTGTTCGGCAGTCCAAGGCTGGTTCATATGTCGCCGGACAATTCTCGGAAAAACATCGAGGAGCGCAACACCCACGTCGCGCGTAAACGCGAAATCCGCCTCCCAATCGCTGGTTTCCAGATTGTCGTAGAAAATGCCACCGACGCCACGGGCCTCGTTGCGGTGCGGAATAAAGAAATACTCGTCGCACCATTTTGAAAACCTCGGATAGTAGTCCTCATCGTATTTTTCGCAGGCAGCCTCCAGCGCCGAGTGAAACTCCCCTGAATCGCGATCGTTGGGATAGATCGGCGTTAAGTCAGCGCCGCCGCCGAACCAGGAATTTTTCGTAACGATGTATCGAGTATTCATGTGCGTCGCTGGAACCAGCGGCGACTGCATGTGCGCGACCAGCGATATGCCGCTAGCCCAGAACCGGCCGTCTTCGGCAGTTCCCGGAACTTGCTTGCGATGTTCTTCGGAAAACGTGCCGTAGACCATCGACACGTTGACGCCCACCTTCTCGAAGACACGACCGCGCATAATTGCCATCGTACCGCCACCACCATCGTCGCCATCGTCGTTGCTGCGCTGCCACGGCGTTCTCTCAAATGTGCCGGGCTGCTGGTCGGCGAGGGGCCCCGTAAGTTCGCGCTCCACCGTTTCGAATTCGGCGCAGATGCGATCACGCAGTTCCTCAAACCACGAGCAGGCGCGTTCTTTGCGTTCGTTTTCTTTGCTCATGACATCGTCGCTGTTCAACTATCGGCTGTTCGGAAATCCACTCGTCTGCCGCAACGCTTCAGACAGCACAATGGCCGCGCCTATTGCAACATTCAACGATCTCGCGTCGTCGGACATCGGGATCCTAATCTGCGCATCCACCGCATCGTGGACGGTTTGGGGCACACCGCTGCTTTCACTTCCACACAGAAGTATATCCGCGCGATCGAAGCTGAAATTGATATGGTTCATCGATGCCTTGGTGGTGAGCAGCACCAGGCGGTTCGTCCGCGCGGTCAGAAATCGGCTCCATGAATCGTGGTGAACAACGTGCACGCGGTCCATATAGTCCATACCTGCGCGCTTGAGATGTCGGTCGCTCCAGACGAATCCACTTGGCTCGATCACATCCACATCTACGCCCATGCAATCTGCAAGGCGCAGGATGGCGCCGGCGTTTTGCGGGATGTCGGGTTGATAGAGGGCCAATCGCATCGAGTGATTCCTCAGCGTGCATAGATGCGCTCGCACCCTTTGCATTCAGCGAGAATTGCATTATACGGACAGCCGCTGCCATGTAATTTTGGCAACTTGCCGCATGGTTCGGTACCGTTTCGGGTGCCCACGTGCAGCGGGTTCTACATCGTTACCAGTTGTCTACGCGAGGCAGTAGAGGTACGCGTGGCAGCCGCTCATGAATTGTATTTCGCGAGCATGTCATAGGGGAGAAGAATGGCGGAGACGGCGCAGGCGCCCGAGGGCGAATCCAAACGCGATTTTCTAATTTTGGCGACAACGACGGTCGGTGCCCTTGGGACGGCGATTTTCGTATGGCCTCTCATAGATTCGATGAACCCGGCTGCCGACGTGTTGGCGCTTTCGTCGACCGAGGTTGATCTTAGCGCGATTGAAGAAGGACAGAGCATTACCATCAAGTGGCGTGGCCGCCCGGTCTTTGTCCGCCGCCGCACGCAAGCCGAGATTGCGGACGCCGGCAACGCTGACGTCAAGAATCTGCCCGATCCTGAAGCGGATGATGTGCGCGTCCAGCGGCCAGAGTGGCTGATTCTCGTAGGTGTGTGTACGCATCTTGGATGTATTCCGCTTGGACAAAAAACGACTGATCCGCGTGGCGAGTTTGGCGGTTGGTTTTGCCCGTGTCATGGCTCGCATTACGACACGTCCGGGCGCATTCGGAAGGGGCCAGCCCCCAAAAATCTGCCGGTTCCGGATTACACATTTCTCGACGACAACACAGTTCGCATAGGTTAGGAGCGCTCGTATGAGCTCTGCCCCCGAGTTTAAGAATCCGATCGTCCGGTGGATCGACTACCGGCTGCCGGTTTTCAGCTATATGCATGAGGAGTATCGGAATTATCCGATGCCAAAGAACTTGAACTATTTTTGGAACTTTGGCGCGCTCGCAACAATCGCATTAATACTCTTGATGGCCACCGGCATCGTGCTTGCGATGCACTACACGCCACATATCGATCTCGCGTTTGACAGCGTCGAGCGTATCCGTCGCGAGGTCAACTTCGGTTGGCTGATCCAATATCTTCATGCGAACGGCACATCCATGTTCTTCGCCGTCGTTTACATTCACATTTTCCGTGGAATTTACTATGGCTCGTACAAAGCTCCGCGCGAGCTGTTGTGGATGCTGGGCGTTGTAATTCTGCTCGCGATGATGGCCACCGCCTTTATGGGCTATGTGCTTCCCTGGGGACAGATGAGCTTTTGGGCGGCGACGGTAATCACCAACCTGTTTTCCGCAATACCTGGGATCGGCGAGGCAATCGTCACCTGGCTGTGGGGTGGATTCTCAGTCGATAATCCAACGCTCAACCGCTTTTACTCTTTCCACTACTTGCTGCCGTTCGTGCTTTTGGGCGTGGTTATCCTGCATGTCATCGCCCTTCACATTCATGGCTCGAACAATCCGGACGGAATCGATCTGACGGGACCTCAAGACTCCGTGCCGTTTCACCCTTATTTCACGGCCAAGGATTCGGTCGGAACGGGTGTATTCTTGATAATATTGGCGGCGTTGGTGTTCTACGCTCCGAACTATCTCAATCACCCTGATAACACTATCCCGGCCAATCCATTACAGACGCCGGCGCATATCGTGCCGGAGTGGTACTTTCTGCCGTACTACGCAATTTTGCGGGCGATACCTGACAAACTGTTCGGCGTTATCGCGATGTTTTCGTCAATCCTGGTCCTCTTCATATTGCCTTGGCTCGATACGGCAAAAGTCCGCAGTGCGCGCTATCGCCCGTTGTTCAAATGGTTTTTCTGGCTTCTGGTCGCGGATTCGCTGTTGCTCGGTGTATGTGGCGCCAATGCGCCAGAGGGCATTTGGTTAATCTTGAGCCGTGTTGCGACGGCATATTATTTTCTCCATTTTCTGGTGTTAACACCGGCGTTGGGCTTGTTGGAAACAACGCGGGCACCGCCGACAAGCATTAGTGAGCCGGTACTCAGTGCAGGCGGATCTGTGGGTGCGGCGGCGTCCGGCTCCCAAGGGTCGGCGGCGGATAAACCGTGATGAGAACTACCTTTCTTGGGCTCGGTGCAGCTCTCTCGATTGTCCTCGCTGGCTCAGCCTACGCATCTGAAGCGCCAAAGCTGCCGACTCAAGAGTGGAGTTGGCAGGGTGCGTTCGGCACGTTCGACAAGGCGGCATTGCAGCGCGGCCTGCAGGTTTATCTTGAGGTCTGCGCGGTGTGTCACGGCCTGAACCACGTTGCCTACCGGAATCTGACGGCGCTTGGCTACAGCGAAGAGCAAGTGAAGGCATTCGCCGCCGAGTACGAGATTGAAGATGGGCCCAACGAGGAGGGCGAAATGTATTTTCGCCCGGCCCGACCTTCCGATCGTTTCGCCAACCCGTTTCCGAACGATCAGGCTGCGCGGGCTTCAAATAACGGCGCGTTGCCGCCCGAGCTATCGCTGATCGTCGAGGCACGTCAAGGCGGCGCCGACTATCTATACGCACTACTGATCGGGTACACGGAAGCGCCTGAGGATGTTGAAGTGTTGGAGGGGATGACCTTCAACACCTACTTTGCGAGCCAGCAGATTGCCATGCCGCAACCACTGTTTGAAGACGGCGTTGAGTACAGCGACGGAACCAAAGCGAGTATCGAGCAAATGGCGTGGGATGTTTCCACGTTCCTTACCTGGACTGCCGAGCCATATCTCGAAGAACGCAAATCGATGGGGCTCAAAGTGATTCTGTTCTTGCTCGGGTTCACGGCGATGTTGATCGCGGTCAAGCGCAAGGTGTGGGCCGACGTTAAGTAGCGTGGCGTGATGTGGCGCGCATACAGCGCGGAACCCATGCTGGAGGAGCGCGGTCTCAATGGTTGAACCGGGATGCCCGCCGGTAATCGGCGTTATTGGCGGCAGCGGTATCTATGACATCGAAGGGCTGAAGGGGCAGCGCTGGCAGGCGGTCGAGACGCCATTCGGAAAGCCCTCCGATGAGCTGTTGTTCGGCGAGCTCGATGGCGTCGCGATGGTATTCCTGCCGCGCCATGGCCGCGGTCATGTGATAGCGCCGACAGATCTCAACTTCCGAGCAAACATCGATGCGCTGAAACGCAGCGGCGTCACTGAAATCATTTCACTGTCGGCGGTCGGTTCGTTGGAAGAGGATTTGACGCCCGGCACGTTCGTCATCATCGACCAGTTTATCGACCGCACGTTTGCGCGCGTGAAGAGCTTTTTCGAGCCCGGATTTGTGGCCCATGTCTCGATGGCCGATCCGGTCTGCCGCAGGGTGGGAGATTGCCTTGTCGACGCGGCGGCAGAATGCGCGATCCATGCGGTGAGTGGAGGCACGTATCTGGTGATGGAAGGCCCGCAGTTCTCAACGCGAGCGGAATCGGAGCTTTACCGATCCTGGAACTGCCAGGTGATTGGAATGACCAACATGCCGGAGGCGAAACTCGCCCGTGAAGCCGAGATGTGTTACGCGACGGTGGCGATGGTGACCGACTTTGACTGTTGGCACCCACATCAGAGCGACGTCACCGTCGACGAAGTTGTGCGGGTGCTGTTGGAGAATGCCGAGCATGCGCGCGCGCTTGTCCGGGCCGTAGTGCCTAAGCTCGCGAAACGAAGTTCACGCTGTGATGTGGGCTGTCACACCAGTCTCGACGCCGCCATGATCACCGCCGTTGACAAGCGAGATCAGCGCGTCGCATCGAAGCTCGACGCGGTGACTGGCCGAGCGTTGAAACTCTAACGACGCGGATCGCCGGCAAATCCGCGACAGGCCTACCGAATTCCGTGGCCCTCGGCCGCGTGGCCGGCCGACATCACGCTTCGCCGCGACTAGCACTTCTCGCCAACCGGCCCTCCCGCTTCCTTCCATGCGGGGAAGCCGCCGGCGATATGAGCGACTGGCTCGAGACCCATACGTTGGACGGCGCCGGTCGCGAGTGCCGAACGGCCACCGCTGCCACAGTAGAAGACAAACTTCTTGTCTTGCGCGAACAAATCCTTGTGCATCGGGCTCTCCGGATCAACGTAGAACTCGAGCATACCGCGCGGTGCGTGCACGGCACCTGGAACCATGCCCTGTTCCGCCTCGCCGGTCTCGCGAACGTCAACGAACACGATGCTGTCGTCATCGATCAAATCGATCGCCTGCGCGGCCGAGATCTGCTCGACCTCGCTGTTAGCTTCCGCAAGGAGCTGCTTTGCACTCTTCTTGTTATGAAACATTGTGGCCCCCTCTCTAAACGAGCTGTTCGCCGAAGAACGCCAGGGTCCGTTGTTCGGCGATAGCCGATTGCTCGGCATCGTAGCTAGACCGGTGGTCGCAGCTAAAACCGTGACCGGCGCCCGGATAAACGTGGATCGGTATATCCGGTTGTGCCTCCCTGATTTCGTCCACACTGGTCAGAGGAATTCCTGTATCCGTCTCGCCGAAGTTCATCAGCACCGGGCAGCGCGGTGTTTCGTCCTTATGATCGACGATCTGACCGCCGTAGTAACAAACCGTTGCCGAGAGTCCCTCAAGACGTGTCGCCGCGAGCCAGGCCAACGTGCCACCCCAGCAATAACCTGCGACTCCGATCTTGCTGCCAGGGAGGGCTTCGGCCAAAGCCTTTGTGCTGGCATCGATGTCTTTCAAAGTGTCGTCTATCGCGATCTTTGGCCGAATTTCGCGCGCCCTGGTAAACGCGGCCTCGTCGTAGCCGAGTTCGACGCCGCGCTCGGCGCGGTCAAACAGCGCCGGTGCGAGGGCGCTATATCCCAAGGAAGCGAACTTATCGCAGAGCTCGCGGATATGCGCGTTAACGCCAAAGATCTCCTGAATGACGACTAAGCCGCCTTTTGGCTCATCGGCATCAGCACGGTAGGCGTCGAATGCATGCCCGTCGCTTGCCGTCAATTGGATCGTATTTCCCATATCGAATCCTCCCTGTGCTCTATGCTCTATTTCAGACATTAAACCTGAACAGGATGACGTCGCCATCGCGAACGATGTAGTCGCGCCCCTCCAGTCGCATCTTACCGGCGTCCTTGGCTCCCTGTTCGCCGCCACAGGTGACGAAGTCATCGTACGCGATGGTTTCGGCACAAATGAAGCCTCTTTCGAAGTCGGTGTGGATCCGCCCGGCCGCTTCGGCCGCCCCTGCACCGGATTTCACTGTCCAAGCGTGCGCTTCCTTGGCGTTAGCGGTAAAGAACGTTATGAGGTCAAGCAGTGCATATCCGGCTCCTATGACCTGGGCAAGGCCCGGCTCTGCCAGACCGATCGACGCAAGGAATTCTGTTCTTTCTTCCGGCGAACCCAGCTGCGCGATTTCGGCTTCGATTGCTGCCGATACGATCAACGCGTGCGAGCCATCTTTTGCGGTTCTTGCGATGATAAAATCTGACAAAGAGTTGCCGCCCTTCGCGTGGTCTTCATCGACGTTGCAGATGTATAGGATTGGCTTAGATGTGAGAAAATTCATCTGATTGACGACCACTTGATCCTCAGGTGAGCTCTCAATTTCCCGCACGGGCGTTCCCTCGTTTAGCGCGCCGCCAATCTGTCGCAAAAGCGCTAGTTCCCGCCTCGCACTGCGCTCTCCCGCCCTCTCCAACTTCTCAAGCACCGGCTGACGCCGGTCGATCTGCTGCAGGTCAGCCAGAACCAGCTCCGTTTCCACTGTCTCAAAGTCGCGTAGAGGATCCACCGCGCCGCCAAGGTGTACGGTATCGTCTGACTCGAAGCATCGAAGCAAATGTAGCAATGCATCAACTTCCCGAATTCGGGCAAGGAACTGATTGCCCAGGCCCTCGCCGGTCGATGCCCCTCGTATCAAGCCGGCGATGTCGACAATTTCCAGGAAAGTCGGCACGCTACTGGGTGATTGCGCGCTGCGCGCAACCACACTCAACCGGTCGTCGGGAACTGCAACGCGGCCAACATTCGGCTCGATTGTGCAAAACGGGTAGTTAGCAACCTCGGCCGCCGCGGTGCTCGTCAGGGCGTTGAAGAGAGTTGATTTGCCGACATTTGGCGATCCAATGATGCCGCAGTTAAAACCCATGAACGCCTCTCTCAGGCGAACGCACTAGTCGGGAACCGCAGGCGCATCTTCATCGTCGGATTGCAGTGTTGGATTGAGAATCAGTGCGACCTTGGTCATGAACCCGTTGAAGTCCCGCGATCCCAAAAGTGGAGCCGCTTCGGCGGCGGCGTCTATCAATCGCGCAACCTCGGCAAGTTCGACCTTGGAGAAATCGCTCAAGACGTGGGAATGCACCTCAGCCTTATCGCCAGGATGCCCGATTCCGAGCCTTATTCGCCAATACTCCTTGCCGATATGGGCATCGATGCTCCGCAATCCATTGTGACCGGCGTGACCGCCGTCGAGCTTGGCACGTACCTTGGTGTTTCGCAGATCCAACTCATCGTGCATGACAACAACGGAGTCTGAGGACAGTTTATAGAATCGCAGCGCTTCGCCAATTGCGCGTCCGGACTCGTTGACGAAGGTCGTTGGCTTGATCGCCAGAACCTTTTCACCGCCCAGCGCGCCTTCCGCCGCCAGCGCCTGAAAACGTGCCCGGTACGGTCCAAACGAATGGCGGCGAACGACTTCGTCCACCGCCATGAATCCGAGATTATGTCTGTTTCTCTCGTATTTCGGGCCGGGATTGCCGAGACCGACAAGCAACAGCATAGGGCGCCCCGTCTAGGTCTCCTCGGTCGGCTCGGTCTGCTCTTCTGCTCCCTCTTCGCCTTCCTCGCCGTCTTCGCCTTCTTCTCCCTCAATACCCTCTAGATCTTCGTCTTCCTCTTCTTCTTCCGGCTCTTCCATGATCGTCGGCGCTGAGATCGTGGCAACGGTGAAGTCGCGATCCGTAATTGCCGGATCGACGCCGTCCGGCAGCGTTATCGCTGCGAAATGGACGCTTTCGCCGATATCCATATCCGTCAGGTCAATCTCCAACCGGTCCGGAATGATCGACACGGCGCATACGACTTCGATCGTGTGGCGGATAACGTTGAGAACGCCGCCGCGTTTCAGGCCCGGCGATAGTTCCTCGTTGAAGAACGCAACAGGTACTTCGACGTTGATTCTTGTATCGCCGGATACGCGGAGAAAGTCGACGTGTAGCGGCCGATCGGTTACCGGATGGTACTGCACGTCACGCGGCAATACGCGCTCGGATTCACTTCCTCCAACGTCAATTTCGAAGACTGTGGAAAAGAAATTTCCACCGCCCAAACCCCTGCTGACGTCGCGCGGGTCTAGGGAGATCGACAACGGGTCCTGCTTCGCGCCATAGATCACCGCGGGGAGTCGTCCTTCGCGACGCAACGCCCGGGCACTTCCTTTGCCAACCCGGTCTCGCACGACCCCGCTGATCGTGTTTTGTTCAGCCATTCCCTACCACTCCTATTAACCTGCCCTCGTCCCCGTCGGCGGGGCGTTCATCAAGCGCCACGCTTTCCAGCGGTCGCCTTTTCCTATTCCTACGCTTGTGATGTCAATCGAACAAGACCGAGACTGACTGGTTCTTGCTTATTCGCGAAATCGCATCCGCAATCAGCGGCGCAATCGTAATCTGCCGAACATTGTGTGCAAGCCTGACAGCCTCGGTTGCAGCGATACTGTCCGTCGTGACCATTTCGATGATTGGCGATGCTGAAACGCGGGCAACGGCGCCTCCCGAAAACACTCCATGCGTGACATAGGCGGAAACCGACTCGGCACCCGCTTCGGTCAATGCGATCGCCGCATTGCACAAGGTACCAGCGGAATCGACGATGTCGTCGATCAGGATGCAGCGTCGACCGTCAATGTCGCCGATGACGTTCATAACCTCCGAAACACCCGCTTTTTCGCGCCGCTTGTCGATTATCGCCAACTCGGCATCGAGCCGCTTGGCGACTGCGCGAGCACGTCCCACGCCGCCAACGTCCGGCGAGACGACCGTCAAATCTCCATTGCCCTTTACATGTTCGGCGATGTCTTTGGCGAATACCGGCGCTGAAAAAAGGTTGTCGGTCGGAACATCGAAGAACCCCTGGATTTGACCGGAGTGCAAATCCATCGTCAGGACACGGTCCACGCCCGCCGTCGTGATCAAGTTGGCCACCAACTTGGCGGAAATCGGCGTGCGTGGCCCCGTCTTGCGGTCCTGCCGCGCATAGCCGAAATAGGGTATGACGGCGGTGATGCGGCTGGCCGATCCGCGCTTTAGTGCGTCAACGGCAACCAACAGTTCCATCAAGTTGTCGTTGGCGGGATAACTCGTCGATTGAACGACATAGACATCTTCACCACGCACATTTTCGAGTACCTCGACAAAGATCTCCATGTCGGAGAAGCGTCGGACAGAGGCTTCAGCAAGCCGCACGTTGAGATAAGTAGATATCGCTTCGGCCATCGGCCGATTGCTATTGCAACTCAGGATTTTCATGCTGAACCTCTTGATGCGCGAGAGGTCGCGATGAAGGTCAACCGCCACCGCTCCATTGCCGCGAAAACAGCACAGAGTGCTGTGAGCTTAGTTGGAGCGGCTCGTGCGTCTCTATAACAACGCGTCCCAATTCTGTAAATGTCTTTGACCTGGTCGCGGTGAAACAACCGGCATCCGGATGCGTGTCCGATCACGGTGCGTTAATTCAGCGTCTCTTCCGTACCAATGCGTTGGATTTTCTCTGCCGCGTCGATCTGTTTTAGAATCTCGACGATAGCGTCCGCGGCGGCGAAAGCGATATCGTAGACCAATTCACCCCAGCGGGCGGCCAATTCGCCCTTCTTGACCGTGTTGTCTTGACGCAGAGTCCCGACTGTACGGCCACCGGTTTCGCTTAGCCTCCAGACGATAACGATCCGCTCCCGGTCAGCGTGCGCAGAGGTCACTTCGATTGCGCCCCGTAAACTAGCCGTCGCCGTGGCTGGGTCATCCACGATTGATACGCCTGCTTCCTCAAGGACAGTGCGAAACGCGAGAAGAAGGGACTGGTTGTCATCGCCGAATGGGCCGTCTATTCCAGCCAGTGCCATTGCGATACGGGCCGGTGTTGCAACGGATTGCGCGTGATTGCCGTGTATCAGCTCTGCAATACCGCGCGCGGCTTCCTCCGCGATTCGCTCAACGAGGGCGGGGGACCCGCTGATCCATCGATCAGGATTGACCTGCATTCTCGTTTCGTATGTGCCCGATACTGCGAACTTTGGATCAGACAACGTCCAGTGAATACTCCGCGTTAGTTGTGTGTTTTCATTTTCGGATATAGTCGCTTTGCTCTCTACGAGCATGGCTTCGCGCGTCGTCTCGGCTGTGCTTGCCGGTACGTCGAAGCGACCAAGCGCCCTCGCCACGGCCTTGGCTAGATTCTCGCCCACAGCTGGCTCGACGCCGACGGTGGCTGCGACCACAATCCCGGCCGATGTGGAAAGTTGTAGAAGCGGATTTTCAAGCGATTTGTCGGGTGGGCGAAATGGACGCAGAGCTGGTTCGCACGCGGCGGTCACAACAAGCACTACAAGAACAACGATTGTCGGACCAGAGAAGCGCATTGGCTTTGCCAATTGAGTCGGCGTCAGTCGCGCAGCGCGATTGCGGACAGCAGGCGTCCGTAGTCGTCCTCGCCACGGTGCAGCGTGCGCCGATAACTGAAAAAGGATGTATCGTCGGCAAAGGTGTCGTGGTCGAGCCGATCTATGCTGGAAACGCCCGCGTTGTGGAGTCGCCGGGCGGCATAACCTGCAAGATCAAACAGGAAATGGCGCGGCCGCGAGGCTGCTTTGAAAAAGCGGGAGTTACTTTGATCGTCCAGCAGGAACGGCTCTGGAAACTCAGGCCCGACCTCGTAGGAGGAGAAACCGATACAAGGGCCGACCGCGGCAACAATTCGCGATGGCTTTGCACCAATGTTTGTCATTGCTTCAATTGCCGACTCTATGATTCCGGCAAATGTACCGCGCCATCCGGCATGCGCCGCGCCAATGACACCGCCCGCTTCGTCGGCGAGGAGAATTGGCGCGCAGTCAGCCGTCAGAATTCCGAGCGTGATACCAGGCTGATCGGTGACCATAGCATCTGCCTTCGGCGCGTCTCTGCGCTCCCAGGGTCGTTCAACGCGCACTGTATTCCGGTTATGTACTTGATATAGCGTGACGAGCTGATCTGGATTGCCGTCGAGCGCCTCCACGGCACGCTTGCGGTTCACCGCGACGTGCACTGGATCGTCCTTGGATCCGAATCCGCAGTTGAGAGAGTTATACAAACCACTACTGACGCCGCCTCCACGAGCGAAAAATCCGTGTCCCAGCTGCCCGGATTTTGACAGCAGTGCGGAGTGGAAAGGGACCGCTAAGGCGTTGCTAGTGTCGCCGGATCGAGTCGCTGTCATAGCGTGGGGTCGAACCCGGGCGGCGTGCTTTGGTTGTGGCTTGTCAGCGCCATTACCTTAAACAGGCTACCCATTTGCTTGTTGTCGACGAGTCGGCGGCAGGCGCTGACGATTTCGCTGGCCGTGGTGTCGGATGCATTGCGTACGAGCGCCGCGGCCCTTACCTCGATTCCAAGCCGCTTCAAGAATAGGCCTTGCGTCACCGGACCGTGGACATCGACTTGGCTGCGGACGGATCGCTCGATGGCGCCGAAATCCACCTGCGCCGTCAAGTCGGCCATACCAGGATCGCAAAGTGCGTCGTTAATGGCATGCCCGCGCAACGACTGAAGCGTGTCTCCGACGGCGCTCGAGCGATGGCCATAGTCGATGAAAAGCGCGCTGCCGCCATTGCGGGTTAGGCGCGCGGCAATTTGGGTGGCGGCCGCGATTGCCACAGATCGCACCTCCACAATCGCGCCGCAGATGGCTGTTTCTAAAATGCCACAAGGGAAGAAGATCTCACGTGAGGGCAGTGGAGAGCTCAGCGAAAATTGGAAGCCTCCGTTGTCGATTGTGACCAGTCGCTCGCACCAGCCCGCATCGGTTCGCTCAAACTGTTGGATTGGCAGGGCGTCAAAAAATTCGTTTGCAATGACCAACAACGGGCCTTCGGGAAGAGTTTCCAACCCGATGTGCCAGCATATTGAGTCAACCGGCACTGCCCCGCCGGCAAGCGTGGCGCGCTGAACTTCGCGCAACACAGGACTGATTTCCACCAGATGTATCAACAGTGCGCTGCGAAACTCGGGCTCGACGTCAGCCGCACGTAGAGCATCGACCATCAAGCTACCGCGCCCGGGTCCAAGTTCTATCAGGTGAACCGTATCGGGTTGCCCAATCGCCTTCCATCGCTCGGTACACCAAGCGCCGATTAGCTCGCCGAACATCTGGCTAATTTCGGGAGCCGTCGTAAAATCGCCATCGCGACCAAATGGGTCGCGCGTCATGTAGTAGCCGTGGTCCGGGTGATAGAGCGCGTCGGCCATGAATTCGGCCACCGATACGGGGCCCTCGGCGCGAATTCGGCGGGTTAGGTGGTCAAGGATCGCCGTCAAGTGGCCTCCGCCGGGCGGTGTTTCAGCGCGCGCCAGATCAGCCATATGCCAACGACGAGCATCGGCAGGGATAGCCATTGCCCCCAAGTCGTTCCGAACTGAAGGAGCCCGAGATGGCGGTCCGGTTCCCGCATTGTTTCCACTGCCATTCGGGCTAGGCCATAGCCCAACAAGAATACGCCGCTCGCGAGCCCCGACCAGCGCCGCGCGCCAAACGCAAGCACCAGCACGTTCAGAACAACCGCCAGCAAGAGGCCCTCCAGCGCAGCCTCGTAGAGCTGGCTCGGATGGCGCGGTTCAGGGCCGGCTCGAGGAAAGATCACCGCCCAAGGCACGTCCGTTACGCGACCCCACAATTCACCGTTGATGAAGTTTGCAATGCGGCCAAGGAGTAGGCCCATGGGCGCCGCCGCTGCAACGATGTCTGTCAGTGCAAAGGTACGCAGACCGCGCTTTCGCTCGAACAGCAGCATGGCGACGACCGCTCCCAAAAAACCGCCATGAAATGACATGCCGCCGGCCCAGATTTGCAGTACAGCAGGCAAATGGGAGAGGTAATAGCCCGGCTGGTAAAGGATGACGTAACCGAGCCGGCCGCCGAGAATGACACCGAGTGTTGCCCAGAGCAGGAAGTCATCCGCGTCGCACGGTGTCAGCAGCCTTGGCTCACGTCCCGCCAGCCAGATACAATGGCGCCAGGCGAGTATGAGTCCGGCGATAAACGCGAGCGCGTACCATCGCACGACAAGTGGACCGAGAGCGAAGGCGACCGGGTCGATATCGGGAAATATGAAGGGCCCCATGACGGCTCAACGGTAGGGATCGTCCGTTGCAAGATAGTCATTTACGTAGCGTGCGACACCGTCCTCGAGTGAGGTGAACGGCTGCTCGTAGCCGGCGTCCAGCAGGCGAGTCATTTCGGCTTGTGTGAAATACTGATACTTGCTGCGAATTTCAGCAGGCGTGTCGATATAGTCGATGTTCTCGGGGCGTCCCATGGCGTCGAAACAAGCGCGCGCGAGGTCGGCAAAGCTACGGGCGGTTCCAGTACCGCAATTGTAGATACCGTTGACGCCTGGGTGGTCGTAGGCCCAAAGCAAGACATCAATACAGTCGCTAACCCAGATGAAGTCGCGCATCTGGCCGCCGTCCTTATAGTCGGGATGGTGCGATTTGAACGGATGCGCTTTGCCGTCGGCGGCAATCTGCTCGAAAAATTGTACGACAACGCTCTGCTGATCGCCCTTGTGGTATTCGTTGGGCCCGTAAGCGTTGAAAAATTTCAGACCGACCCATTGTGGCGGGTGCAAGCGACTGTCCGCCAGTCGCAGCGCATTGCGGTCGAATACATGCTTTGACCAGCCATAGAGATTAAGCGGTCGCAAATTCGCCAGCGCATCAGGATGATCATCAAACCCCGTCGAGCCATCGCCGTAAGTCGCTGCGGACGAGGCATAGATCAACCGCGTATCGTGACGACTGCACCAACGCCAAAGTGCAAGCGAAAGTGCGAAGTTGTTGCTGACGACGCTGTCAGCGTCTCTTTCTGTCGTTGATGACGACGCACCCATGTGAAAGACGGCTTCAATCTCATTGGCATTGCTATCGAGCCAAGAGAGCAGCGACGCCGGCGACAGAAAATCGGCAATCGCATGCTTCGCGATGTTTCGCCATTTGTCGTCGTCGCCCAGACGATCGCATACTGCGACCGCCTGATCGTCGCGTTCTGTGAGTGCAGCAACCAAGTTGGATCCGATGAACCCGGCGCCACCGGTGACTAAGATCATTTTGTGGTTCCGACGATCTGCAGCGCGCCCGTTATAGGCGACAGGCGGGTGTCCGACAAGCAGCTGGGCACGGTTGCGCACACCGCAGGCGGGGCCTATATGACAGACCAGCGACGGGACGTTCAGCTACCACAGGAGACGGTTTGACTATGCAGACCGAAAATCGATTTCTCGACGATCTAGCACGGGTCGCAAGTGGTGCGTTGGGCTCGCTTGCGGGCGTTCGCACCGAGGTCGAAGCGCGCCTCAAGCACCAGTTCAAACGAATTCTTGAGGAGATGGATTTGGTCTCGCGAGAGGAGTTTGACGCCGTCAAGGCAATGGCAACTAAGGCGCGGAAAGAACAACTTTCCATCACCAAGCGTCTGGTGGCGCTGGAAGCAGTGGCAGGACACGAGAAGAAGACCCGCGGTCGAAGTACGCGCCGCTCGGCAGGTGCAACCAGAAAAGACACGACCAAACGGCAGTCCAAATCACCGTAAGCCGGGCGGAGCGCCCAATCGCCCGCTCAATAATTTCTGCAGGTGCGGATGATCTGTTGTTGCGCCGCGACTCGGGCTTGTGGCATGCTAAGTATTGTGGTTCTAGACGCGGTGCCACTAGATAGTGGAAATTCGGGCGTGGCGGGACTTATGATCGGGCTCCGAATGCGGCTTCGAGGCGAATGATGGCCGCCGTTATCTCTTGGCGAGCGTTTCGGATTTCATGAAAGGGCGCACGAATGAGCATGAGCCAGGTTGAGGTCGGCGACTCTCCTGCCAATCCCCTCGATATACTCGAAGATGTCCTCACCGCGAACGAGTGGCCGTTTGACCGTGCTGCGGAGGACCAGCTCGTTGTTGAAACAGTAGGTCGGTGGTGTGACTACCGAATGTTCTTTGTCTGGCGCTGCGATTTGAACGCGCTGTATTTCAGTTGTGCCTTCGATACCAAGGTGCCACCTGAAAAACGGAGCGACATCAATGATCTGCTGGCGCTGGCCAATGAAAGCCTATGGTTTGGCCATTTCGAGATCTGCTCGGGCGATTCAGCTCCGATGTTCCGCCATACCCTACTTACGCGGGGCATGCGTGGTCTCGCCGTCGAGCAGTTGGAGGATCTCATGGATATCGCGGTCGGCGAATGCGATCGCTTCTTCCCGGCCTTTCAGTTCTTGCTTTGGGGAGGGCGATCAGCGCAGGACGCACTAGACTCTGCCATGCTTGAGACTGTCGGCGAGGCGTGAACGCCTAACGAATCGTGGGTAGCCTGTTGGAACGCCCCCTTTTGTTGGTCGGTTGCGGCAAAATGGGGAGGGCAATGCTTGACGGTTGGCTCGACGCCGGCATCGTCGACGCCGGCGTGGCGGTCGTCGACCCGGTGTTCGACAATGGGCCAACCGGACTGGGCGATCACAGCGAGGTCACAACATATGCCTCGCCCGCCGATCTGCCGGACACACTTGATCCCGAAGTTGTCGTGTTTGCCGTCAAACCGCAACAGATGGTCGAAACCGTCCCGGCATTCGCGCGATTTGTAACGGCCGAAACTGTGTTCCTCTCTATTGCGGCGGGAACGTTGATCGCCTTCATCGAGCAGCAACTCGGCCCAAATGCCGCGGTTGTCCGTGCGATGCCGAATACGCCGGCCGCGCTACGCCTGGGCATCTCCGTCGCTTGTCCAAACGCCCGTGTTGCGAGCGGCCAACTCGATACGTGCACGGCACTGCTTGCGGCCATTGGCGAGGTGCGCGTGATTGAAGATGAAGGTCTGCTCGATGCCGTCACGGCGGTCTCTGGCAGTGGACCGGCATATTTGTTTCTGTTGATCGAATGTCTGGCGAAAGCGGGGGAGGCAGCGGGGCTGCCAGCCGAGTTGGCGGCGCGCCTTGCCCTTGTGACGGTGGCTGGTAGCGGCCAACTCGCGATTGCCAGCGACGCCCTGCCAGCGCAACTGCGGCGAGACGTCACCAGCCCTGCCGGCACGACCGAAGCCGCGCTCAAGGTGCTGATGGCGGAGGAAGGGCTCGAAGCACTCATCCGCAGAGCTGTGGAGGCGGCGGCCAGCCGAAGTCGCGAACTCGCCACATAGGTTTATAGTTACCGGTCGTGCGCGCCCAACAACGAAGTGTTGGACGCCGATATGAACAATCCTCGATACTTAGTGCCTGCACGGCATTGGCATTCGAGTGCCGTGAGGTTGAGTTGAAATGGCCAAACGGGTCGATGTATCGAAACGGATTATCACCGCAGCCTTGGCTCTTGCCGCGGAGCGCAGGTGGCGAAGCATCACGCTTGAGGAGATCGCTGCAAAGGCGCGTGTTAAGCCGGCGCGTCTCCGGCAAATCTATCCGTCAAAAACAGCTATTCTTGCGGCCTTTATCCGACAAGTCGAAGCGTCGGTTCTCGCGGATCTCGACGACTTTGGACCTGAGGATTCTGCGCGGGACCGCCTCTTCGAGGTTCTCATGGGTTGCTTCGACGCTCTGACTCCCTTTCGCGAAGCCGTAGCGCGAATCTCGGCTGACTTACCCCGCGATCCAGCCACAATTGTTGAAGTTGTGCCGGCTTTCCTGAAGTCGATGGGCTGGGCATTCGACGCCGCAAACCTTCCATCGGCAGGGATCTCTGGGTGTTTGCGCAAAAAGGGATTGGCGGTTGTGTGGCTTGCGTCGCTTCCTGTTTGGCTCGCCGATGACAGCCCTGACTTGGCGCGGACGATGGCGACCCTTGATCGCAATCTGCGGCGTGCCGAGGGTATTGCACAACGTCTATGGCCGCCACGGACCACAGACGACGGAATTCCGCGATCCGCATGACGATGACCACAGCGCCTAGATCGGTAGCCTAATCCGCGCGCGTAATCCGCCTTGTGGCGACTCCTCCAGATTGATGTCGCCGCCGTGGCCGCGGGCCACATCACGTGCAATGGCGAGCCCGAGTCCGGTCCCGCCGGTCTCCGGGTTGCGCGACTCGTCGAGCCGAAAGAAGGGCCGGAATACGTCGTCGCGGTGGACTTTCGCAATTCCCGGTCCGTCATCATCGATCGTAACTTCGATCTGATCGCCTCGGCGTCCTGCCCGCACCCACACGTGATTGGCATAGCGACGCGCGTTCGCGAGCAAGTTGCCGAGGCAACGTCGGACTGCCTGCGGTTTGACGTTGGCCGCCAGTTTATCTTCGATGTGACAATCGATCGTGACGCTATCGCGTTTCCAGACGCTGACCGATTCCTCAACCAATTCGGCGATGTCGGTTTCCGCTACGGGCTCGTCGCCCTCGCCGCGCGCGAAGGCGAGATACCCGTCAATCATATGCTCCATTTCCTCAACGTCTGATTTGAGCTCGCAGACCTCTGCATCATCACTGAGCATCGCCAACTGTAGCTTCATGCGGGTCAGCGGTGTCCGCAGGTCGTGGCTCACACCCGAAAGCATGTCGGTACGCTGGCGCATCTGGCGCCTGATGCGCTCGCGCATCAATTGAAAGGCTTGTGCCGCTTGGCGCACCTCGGTTGCGCCCTCTATTTTGAATTCCTCTTCGATGTCGCGCCCTTTGCCCATACGATCGACGGCTCTCGCCAACCGTCTTATGGGCCGGATCTGGTTGCGCATGAAGATCGTCGCGACGGCGAACAGGATGAGCGAAGTTCCAACCATCCACATGATGAAGATATAGGTTGTCGTGCTGAACAATCGTTTGCCGGGCGCGACAATTCTCAGGACCGCGTCCGGCAACTGAACGTCGATGACAACTTGCGTCTTGTACGCAGAAGTATCGATTCGGTACGGCCGGCGTACCTGCTCATCCATTGCACGCGTCAACATCCGGTCCAGCAGGCCGTTTTCGCTCACAGGCTCATTGGGAAGGATTTCACCCGGAATAAGCGTCATCTGCAGACCCAAATGCCGGTGTACGGCTTCGAAGATATTTGCCCGCTCACTCACTTCCGGATTATTTCGCAGGGCGTCGAGCGCGACTGCGATATCCCCCGCGATCGCCGAAGACAGCCGCCAGGTAATTGTGTCCCAATGGCGATCGTAGAAGATGTGCGTTGTGACAATCTGTAGCAGGATCAATGGCATAACGATGATCAGCAGGGCACGTCCGAACAGCGTGCGCGGCAGTATCTTCTTGATCCAAATGCGGGGTGCCATCGTCGGCCTAGTCCGGTCGCAGCACGTAGCCGTGCCCGCGGACGGTCTGCAGATAGCGCGGCATTTTGGGATCAGGCTCGATCTTCTTGCGCAGCCGTGTCACTTGCACGTCAATGCTTCGATCGCTGCCTTCGAGCCCGCAGGCCCGCGCTAGTTCGACACGGCTGCAAACATGACCGGGGTTTAGCGCCAAAGCCTTCAGCAAGTTCGCCTCCGCAGTCGTCAACCGAACGGCGACCTCGCCGCGAAACAGTGTTTCTCTGAGGCGGTCAAAGGTGCACGGGCCGATCTGCAAGCCTGGAGGCGCCGCCTCCGCATGCTCCGTGCGGCGGAGAATCGTGCGAATCCTTAAGACGAGTTCGCGCGGTTCGAACGGCTTTGCCAGATAATCGTCCGCACCAATCTCCAGACCGTTAATGCGATCTTCCGTTTCGCCCATTGCCGTCAGCATGAGGATTGGTACTGTACTCTTCCGGCGAAGGCTGTCGGTCAATACCAGACCACTTTCCCCTGGCATCATCACATCCATTACGATCAGGTCGAAGACGATACTTCCTAGCTGGTCCCGCGCCTCGGCCGCGTCCGAGGCAACGGTGACACGAAAGCCGTTGTCGGCCAGATAACGACGCAATAGCTCCCTCAGCCGGTTGTCGTCATCAACCACCAGGATGTGCGGTAGTTCCCCGGCAAGGGGGGCGTCGCTCATAGCCATGAATTATACCGGCCGTCCCACCGGTCTGCCTAGCGGTACGACAATTTCCTCTGAACTGCGACGATGACAGCCACGACAGTTCATTATGCAAACTTCGATCGGTCATTTTCATCCGACATGATACCTAGCATGACTTTACGAAATCCTTCGACCGCTTCGGCACCCGCTTCGCGATAGGCACGCGCCAACAGTGCCCGCTGGTTGGCGGTTAGCTGGCGTTCCAGCTCCAACCCGTTCTCGGTAAGGAGAAGCAAGCGCTGGCGACGGTCCCGTTGACCCGGCTTCTGCTCGATCAGGCCTCGCTTCAGAAGCTGACTCAACACGCGGCTCAGGCTCTGTTTTGTGATCTTCAGGATATCAAGGAGCGCCGACACCGTGATGCCCGGATATCGGCCAACAAAGTAGATCACTCTGTGATGTGCCCTGCCGAAGCTATAGCGCGCCAGCATCGCGTCGGGTTCTGCCGTAAAATCGCGGTAGGCGTGGAACAGCATCTCGATACCTTGTCGCAACTCCTCTTCCCGCAAGAACAGCGGGTTCGCGTGAAGTATGGGTTGCGACAGAGCCGGTGGTTTGATGTCGCTCATGGATAGACCGATCAATTTATGTCAGCGTCATTGACATATATGACGGCGACTGTTGCGGTACGCAACCTATGCATTTCAGAAGATTGCGCGGCGACTGCTTGCGTCACCGGACGTATACTTTGCGTAACCGAATGAGGCGCGGATCGTCCGCACCCATTCTGCGGCCCTCACGCGACTTCGCTCCGCCGCTTCCGGCGAGGGTCAACCACGGACGCAAAGCTGGGCGATAGATTAAAGCGTATTATTGTTGAAAACTCGCTACTCTATGAAGCTTGGTCTACTGCCTGTTACGCAAGTTCGATTAATGTGCGGCAGAATCACTGAGACCAATAGGCTCAATTTCCGCGCGCAAACTATTCGAGGATCGGTTGATGACCGGGATGAATTATCCAACCTACAGCAATTATGCGGGCCGGCAGCATGCCCGCGACCTTGAGGAGGATGACGAGCTCACTCATGTCGGTCCCGGCACCCCATGCGGCGAATATCTGCGCCGTTTCTGGCAGCCGGTGGAGTTGGCGTCCGAGCTGCACGATTTGCCTCTCGCTGTCCGCATGCTGGGTGAAGACCTCGTGCTGTTCCGAACGAAATCCAACGAAATCGGTTTGCTCGGCCGTCATTGCTGCCACCGCGGTACGTCGCTCGAATTTGGCATCGTCACCGACGAAGGAATCAGTTGCTGCTACCACGGCTGGCACTATGCGGTGGACGGAACGATACTCGACACGCCCAACGATCCGGAGAGCGGTATCAAGGAGCGACTACGTCATACTGCGTACCCTGTGCTCGAGTTCGCAGGCCTTGTCTTCGCCTACTTGGGACCGCCTGAAACCGTGCCCGACTTCCCCATGTTCGATGTCTGGCAAGAGCCGGACACCGAGCTCGTGCCCTATTCCTACCGTTATCCGTGCAACTGGTTGCAGCGCTGGGAGAACAGCCAAGATCCCGTCCACAGCGTATTCCTTCACACCAGAATCAGCGGCGTGCAGTTCGCCGAATCCTGGGGCGAATTGCCCGTCGCAGATTGGCTGCGCACTCCCTTGGGGCTGATGAACATCAATGTGCGGCGCTGGAAGGGAAATGTCTGGGTTCGCACCGGCGAGACGATCATGCCCAACATCACCTTGGTTGGTCCGGCATGGGAAAAGGGCGAGGACGAGAAGTGCTTTCAACGCGTGGCGGGAACCCGGTGGCTCCGGCCGATCGACGACACGCAGACCGAGATCATCGGCTGGCGTCATCTCAGTGACATACTCGATCCCGAAGGCCGCGACCGGAAAAACCTGATCGGCAAGGGAACGACCGACATATTCGGCCAAATTGACGACGGGCGAGCATACGAGGAGCGCCAACGAAAGCCCGGCGACTACGAGGCGATCGTTTCGCAGGGGCCGATTGCGATACACGCATTAGAGAATCTGCAGGCATCGGACAAGGGCGTCGCCATGTTGCGCGTCCTTTTGCGCCGGGGCATAACGGCGGTGGAGAAGGGCAAGCAATTTGATTCACCGCCGCGTGAGGGC
The DNA here is from genome assembly GCA_965217615.1 of Alphaproteobacteria bacterium. GTDB lineage: Bacteria > Pseudomonadota > Alphaproteobacteria > UBA8366 > CAVOAK01 > CAVOAK01. The sequence goes on along the minus strand of CBDCIT010000047.1, from coordinate 14,687 downwards.
GGGGATATCGTGCCGACGTATACGCAAGATACGATCATTGAGCTCGGGTCGAACGACGACGACCGTGCCTTCATCCGCGATATCGGCGCGAGAGTCGCGAAAATCGTTCTGGACAGTGCAGAGCTCGCTTATATGCAAAGGGCAAGAATCTTCGGACAACGTGTGCGCGCGCTTCGCTCACAACAAATCGACCCCACATCCGACATAATTGCTGACTAGGCATGCAAATCTTAGGCGCGGGCGCGAAGTCCGTTTGAACATCGAGATCAACGGGCTTGAATTAGTCTTCCGCGCAATCTGAGAAAGCCTGCTTGAAAAATGTCACGATGGTGCTGTTCATACCGTCATGAAGCGTGGCGCGGCGTTTCATTGCTTTGTCAAATGCGGCGCGATCGAAGCCACCAGGACCTGCCAGGTCCCTGGCGACGGATTCGGGAATGGGGCCGATGAAGCTGAAGCGGCGCGCTTTGGGCACGAGGATATCCTGCGGGTCGGGAAAGTCGTCGCGTTGCTTTAAGAGACGGACCACGCGCAAGACGTGGTACTCCGCTTTGAGCACATCTTCCACCTCTGGCCGAAAAAACAGCAGCCTCGCCGGTCGCAATGCCTTCAGAGACGCATCGGAAAATGGAGCGGCGAAAGGATCGGCGATCACCGCCGCGCATATCCTGCAGTCATGGGTTCGTTGTGCTGGTTCCGCATATGCCCTGGCCCTCGCCGCGCGATTTTCAGCGTCCGCGCCGTTGATGATGCGGCAGTATGGATCGTCCTCGGCGTGCAGCGCGCAATGGTCGAGGGTTCGGGAGAACTCCGGATGCGCCCCCAGGGCCGCGAGAACCGTATATCCGCCGGCCGAGAAGCCAAATGCGGCGATCTTTTTGGTGTCAATTCGGTTCGACCAGTCCGGATTAGCAATAGCGCATCAATGACAGCCGAGAACTGACGTGGGCGGCCCTCCAGGACGATGCGCGCATCGTCGCCAATGTCGTCGTGCATGTTGTTTCGAGGGTGCAGCACCGCCGCGGCGATAAAGCCCGCCTTGGCCAACGCGATTGCGGTGTCCCAGTGCCCCAAATCGTGGCTACCCGAGCCGTGCGAGTGGATAACCAGTCCGAATTGTCCGGCGGCTGGCGCACCGTCCTGCGTGCCCGGAAACTCATAGGGATCCACTCTGACGACGCCATTTGGTACTTCGGTTGGATACCAAAGCGAGTACTGCATCTGCCCGCCCATCGGGTCAGATGTAGATAACGCGGAATAGCCCACGCCAAATTCGCGCGCCGTGGCATTTGCATCTAGCCTGTTATGCATCACCTTGGCCGCTGCAAGCAATCACACGGATTCCACAACCAGACCTGCCGAATACTGCTCCGAAACTGAACATATTGGGTCTCTGTTGCCCACGCTGAACTGGTCTTTTGCGTAACCGGCACAATACGCCGGTGCGGCATCGAAGCGAGCACCCGCATATCCGAACCTTGGACGTGGGCCTTCGCGAGCGGTCGTGGTAGCGTTGCAGTACGCGGGACAAACTGATGGAGCACGGAGAAGATGACGATACGGAGCAGTGCTGAAAAGGCCGCCAGTGAGGTTCTAGCATCGCTCGCGGCCTCGCCGTCCGATGATTGGACAAAGCAGACAGTCCTGACGATCGAGCGGGCCATCATTGAGGCAGTTCTCGAGGAGCAGGAGCGTTGTGTCAGCGTTGCACGCAAGTGCTGTGAAGCCGATACGGACAAGGCCCAAAAAATTACGCGGGAAATCAACCTGCATAAGGAGGCATTGATCGCCAATCTTTCAGGCATGCGCTAGAGGCTAACAAGATCATCGCTGAATTTGGCAACGTGTGCCGAGCAGTTGTCGGCGCTCGCGACTCCCAACGCTATGACTTGGTTAGGCGAAGCCGAGCGGCTCAATTCGACTCTAAGAGGTCACGTTAGTCCGCGGTGGGCTTGCCACCTCCCTTCGGCGGCACCCAGCGGGCGGCGGCTTCGTCATCGCTTGCTAGCGTGTCAACCCATTGGGTTTCTCCGGTTGCTGTCTCTTCCTGCTTCCAAAACGGGGCCTTGGTCTTCAGCCAATCGACGAGGAATTCGCAGGCCTCGAACGCGTCCTTGCGGTGTGCACTGGCGGTTACGACCAGGACGATTGGGTCTCCTGGCTCAAGGCGACCGTAGCGATGAATGATCAGGCTGTCGTCTAGCGGCCAGCGTGTCCGGGCCTCACTCTCGATCTGCTTGAGCATACTCTCAGTCATGCCAGGGTAGTGTTCGAGAGTCATGGCCGAAATTCGACCCGCCGCGTTGTGGTCGCGGACGATACCGGTGAAGGTTGCGACGCCACCGCTGTCATGTCTGCCGGTAAGAAATTCGGTGAGCTCCCTGCCGGCGTCAAATGGCACGGACTGTACCCGCACGGCCATCCTCTTGCGTCCCGTTCCGGTCTATCCGCCGGTCATTGGCGGAAACAGCGCGACTTCATCGCCCGGACCCACCGGCGTTGTGAACTCCGCGAATTCCTGATTGACGGCGACGCGGATGACGGAAATGTCCTTCAAGGCTTCCTCGTAGCCGGGGCCGCGTGTTTTTAGCCACTCGATCATGCTGGCCACGTCGGTCACCGTGTCCGGAAGATCCACGTCTTCTTCACCGACGCCGGTGCGTAGCCTTAGCCAAGCGAAATAGAGGATTTTCATCGGCTAAGCTCGCTGAACGGCATGAAATCGACCAGGCTTCCGGCAGCGAGTTGCGTCATCTCCTCGGGCAGCTCGACGAGACCATCGGACTCGACCAGCGATGAGAGGATGCCCGCGCCATTGCGCGGAAACTTCTGTGCGACCGGGGTGCCGTCAGGCTCGAGGAGAAGACGCGCGCGCACGAACTCGCGGCGGTCCTTCTTCTTCTTGTGGTCAAATCCGGAGCGCACTTTGTAGTGCGTCGGGGCGATCTCCGTGGCGCCGCCAAGCCGCAGGATCAGCGGGCGTGCAATCAGCAGAAAGGTAACCATCACGGCGACCGGGTTACCGGGCAGTCCGATAAAAGGTGTCGCGCCAACTTGACCGAGCGCGACCGGCCGACCCGGGCGGATTGCAAGCCGCCAAAAATGCAACTTTCCCAAGGTTTCGACTGCATCGCAGACATGGTCTTCATCGCCGACAGATACGCCGCCAGACGTCACCAGAAGATCGTGGCTGCCGGCGGCCGCGGCAAGCGCCTGACGGACCGCCTCGGGTTGATCGGCAACGATGCCAAGATCCGTGACGCGGCACCCCATCTGTTTCAAGGCGGCGATTAATGTATAGCGGTTCGCGTCGTAAATGCATCCGGCGGGAAGCCGGGCGCCTGGTTTGCGCAGCTCGTCGCCGGTCGAGAAGACGGCAACTTGGAGCGGGGAATAGACTTGCAGACGAGTTCGGCCGATCGACGCAGCGAGTCCGACATCCTGTGGCCGGAGACGTCGGCCACGTCGCAAGACCGTATCGCCGCGGCCAATGTCTTCGCCTGCTCGGCGCAAGTTGGCGCCGCGTTTGATGCCAGGAGTGACGATCACCTCGTCGTCTTCCTCGCTGCAATCCTCTTGCATCAGGATGGTGTCGGGACCTTGCGGCATCATGGCTCCCGTGAAGATGCGGATCGCCTCGCCCGTTTGTGCGTTTCGTCCGAGCGGATGCCCCGCGGTAACCCGTCCGGTTACGGGCAAGCGCGTCTCCAGATCGGCTTCGAGGTCGTTGAAATAGACCGCATATCCATCGACCGCGGAGTTGTCGTGGGGCGGTACGTTGGAGGCAGCGACAATGTCTTCGGCGAGAATTCGGCCGACCGCGTTCGGCAGCGTCATCCGCGCCGACTCAACCACCAATTCGGTTCGTTCCCCGAGCAGCGTAAGCGCCTCAGCAGTCGTCATCAGCCGGCCACCAAATGCGAAACAGTCGTCGGAAAGCTGGGCCACGTCTCTACATCCCTCCAGATGCGACCTCAGTCGCGCGCAAGTCCGCAGCGCTCGACAATGAAATCGGCGATAGCGGCTACATCGTCAAGTGCAAGCACTGGAATGGCGAGACCGTTTAGGGCGGTGTCGCTCGCCACGGCGATGATATGCGGATCGTTCGCGCAAAGAAGCGGCTTGCCGACCGAGGGTCGGTGTACTTCGAGCTTGTCGTGAGCGTATTCCTTGAATCCCTCTACCAAAAGCAGGTCGACCGACTGCATATGTGGCAGTAACGAGTCGAACGTGGCCTCTGGTGCGCCTCGGTGTTCGTGCATCAAGGCCCAGCGATTGGCGGATGTTACCAGTACTTCGGTCGCACCGGCGTTCCGGTGCTCATAGGAGTCCTTGCCCGGTTGGTCGACGTCGAAGTTGTGATGCGCGTGTTTCATAGTCGAGATTGTGATTTCGCGAGCGACCAAATCACGCAAGAGCCGCGTCACCAGCATTGTTTTGCCACTTCCACGCCACCCAGCGATGCCCAGGACTTTCACGTCTTGCCTCGCATCGCTATCGCGACGTCGCGTGCCGATCGGAGATCAACTCGCGCCGCCTGTCGCGCCGGCGCCGCTGGTATTTTTTGCCTTGCTACGTGGCTCCCTTGGCGCTGAAGGTGTGGTCTCGGTGACGTACGCGAGGCCGGCCTGAAGATAGTCGTAACCGGTAATTATCGTCAAAAGCGCGGCAGCCCAAAGTGCGATCTCGCCGATCAGTACCGTTGGTAAGATTTCTGGCCCTGCGTCACCGACAATCAGAAAACCAAGCGCTGTCATTTGGATCGCCGTTTTCCACTTTGCAAGGCGGCTTACGGGCATATGGATTTTCACTTCCGCAAGGAATTCGCGCAGGCCGGACACCAAGATCTCGCGGCACAGGATGACCAGCCCCGGCAGGATTGCCAATCCGTAGAGGCGGTCGAATGCGACGAGCATGAGGATAACGGAGCCGACCAGAAGTTTGTCCGCGATCGGGTCGAGGAAGCGCCCTAACTTGGATATCTGGCCCATTGACCGGGCTGCGTAGCCATCAAGGATATCGGTCAACGCCCCGGCGATAAAGAGGCCGAGGCATATCCAACGCGCAAAGGCGCCGTCGATCCAGAACAGCGCAACGATCGGCGGAATCACAAGGATACGCGACACGGTGAGCAAGTTCGGCAGACTGTTCAGCAAGCGCCTGTTACCTTCTCTTTGTGCGTCTCTGGACAGTGGCGTGCTTGGACGGCTGGTCCTTCATCTTTGGACATCTTATCCGTCTTCGTGAAAGAAGTTATAGATCTTCCTTGCAACCGTGGTGCTTACGCCGTCCACCGATTCGAGGTCCGCAAGTCCCGCTCGAGAGGCGGCACGGGCCGATCCGAAATGCTGCAGCAGCGCCCGCTTGCGGACTGCACCGATGCCCGGAACCTCGTCGAGGGGTGACCGTGTCAGCCCCTTCGTGCGGCGGGCGCGATGCGTCCCAATCGCGAACCGATGCGCCTCGTCTCTCAAACGCTGCAAGAAATAGAGCACAGGATCGCGCCGGTCCAGAGTGAAGCCCCGACGCTTCGACATATATAGCCGTTCGCAGCCGGCGTTGCGGTCAGGGCCCTTCGCAATCCCAAGCAGCGCCACATCGTCGATACCGAGATCCGTCAGCACTTGTTCGGCAATCGATAATTGGCCCTTGCCACCGTCGATAATTACGAGGTCAGGCCACATCCCTTCGCCACGGTCTGGATCCTCTTTGAGCGCACGTTGAAAGCGCCGGGTCAGGACTTCGCGCATCATCGCGTAATCGTCTCCCGCCGACGGGCCATCATCACCACCGAGCGAGCGAATTGTGAATTTGCGGTAGGCCGACTTCATGAAGCCCTCGGCGCCGGCGACGATCATTGCGCCGACCGCATTGGTTCCCTGGATATGGCTGTTGTCATAGACTTCGATCCGCTCGGGCGGGGCGTCCAGGCCGAGCGCTGCCCCAAGCCCTTCAAGAAGTTTACGCTGCGACGCGCTCACCGATAAGCGCCGCGCCAAAGCCTCGCGCGCGTTGGTCAGCGCGTGGTCCACCGGCTTACGTTTGTTGCCGCGTTTCGGCACTGCCACGACGACGTTGCGGTCGGCGCGCAGGGAAAGGGCTTCGGCGATGAGTTGTTGCTCCGCCGGTTGATGGCTCAACAACACGAGCGGCGGCGGAACTTTGTTCTCGTAAAACTGACCCAGGAAGGCGCTCAGCACGTCTTCTGGACCAATGTTGCGGTCGTGACTGGGAAAGTAGGCGTGGTTTCCGAAGTTGCAGCCACCGCGGAAGATAAACGCCTGGACGCATGAATGACCGCCCCGCTGGTAGACGGCAATCACGTCGGCGTCCTTAATGCCAGAAATGTTGATGTCCTGTCGTGCTTGCACGTGCGCGAGTGCGCGGATGCGGTCGCGAACTGCCGCCGCCGTCTCGAACTCAAGCGACGAGCTTGCCGCATCCATTTGCTTTGCAAGCGCCGCCTGAACCTCGTGGCTTCGACCTTCGAGAAAACTGTATGCTTGAGCGGCCAGCGCCGCGTAGTCCGTCTTGCTTATGCGGTCGACGCAGGGGGCGCTGCAGCGCTTGATCTGGTATTGCAAGCAAGGCCGAGTTCGGCTCGCGAATATGGCGTCCGAACAATTACGCAGGAGGAACGCGCGCTGCAGCGCGGTCAGCGTGCGGTTGACCGCGCCCGCCGACGCGAACGGCCCGAAATACCGTCCGCGCTTGGTTCGTGCACCGCGGTGTTTGGAGACCTGCGGGAAGTCGTGCTCTTCGGTAATGAAGATGTGTGGAAACGACTTGTCGTCGCGGAAGAGCACGTTGTAGCGCGGCTTAAGGGTCTTAATGAGGTTCGATTCGAGAAGGAGGGCCTCGACTTCCGTGTGCGTTGTCACGAACTCCATGGTCGTGGTCTCGGCCACCATGCGCTGCAGCCGGACGGTGAGTTTGCTCGGATTTGCATAAGTGGTAACGCGTTTCTTAAGATTGTGAGCCTTGCCGACATAGAGTACATCGCCGCGCGCGTTGACCATGCGATAGACACCTGGCGACCCGGGCAAAGTCTTCAGGTGGCGACGTACGACGGCCATGCCAGCGGCAAGACCGCCGGACGACTGCCCAACGGCGGGCACAGCCTCGTCGCGGCGAGCTGATATTCGCGTCATCCTGTCCAATCTTTGCCTCGACCCAGCCGCAGGTCAATGGCGAGTCGCCGGTCGGCGTCATGCAAAATCGGCCGTTGGTATTGGTCTAAACGCCCGATATCTTTGACGCTTGCCCGGGTATCCACCAATCCTGTGGATAACGCTGTTGAAAATAGGGTTCCGTACCGCCCTGGTCACAGGCATATCACGGTTTCGTATAAATTGCCTAAGAAATAGGCATACTATTTAACCTATTGAAAATTAGTCATTTTACGGATTGTGAGGGCGAAAATATGAATGATCGGCGATATGTGTGCGGCGGGTAGCCACATTTCGCTGCTGGAGCACCGCCTGTGTAAAACTCCTTCGGAGTCGGCAACTCAAAATTACTGTTTGCTGACAACAATTTGGCTCCGTTCATTGACGCATTTCAGCCCGTTGATTAAGTCGGCGCCGTCTGATTCTCTGGTTCCCTGATTTGCAGGGGGTTTGCCGACGGCGATGGGACGGCAGAAGGCTGGTCAGGGGGATCTGATGGTGAGCTGGTCGGAGATGCCGCGCTCTCCGGGTCATGTGTTTTATGACCGCCTGCAGTCGGTGCTGATCGAGGGCGGCTTCGACGCCTTTGCCGAGGCGAGCTGCCGGCCTTATTACGCGGTCCGGATGGGCGCGCCCTCGGTGCCGCCCGGGCGCTATTTCCGGATGCACCCGGTGGGCTACTTCGAGGGCATCGACAGCGAGCGCAGTCTGGAGTGGCGCTGCTCGGACTCGCTTTCGCTGCGGGCGTTCTTGCGACTGGGGAGCCGTGATCGGGTACTGGACCATTCCTGGCTGTCACGGAGCCGCACGCGCCTGCCCCATGAAGTCCACGCGGCGGTCTTCGACTGGGTTCTGGTGCTGATCGTCGAGGCGGGGCTGATCAAGGGCGAGCGCATCGGCGTCGATGCCTCGACCATGGAGGCCAACCCGGCGCTGCGGAACATCGTGCGGCGCGCCAACGGCGAAGGCTACCGGGAGATGCTGGAGCGCCTGGCCCGGGAAAGCGGCGTCGAGACACCCACGGCCGAGGACCTGGCGCGTCTGGAGCGGAAGCGCAAGGGCAAGAAGCTTTCCAACACGGATTGGGTTTCGAAGAGCGACCCCGAGGCCAAGATCGCCAAGATGAAGGACGGCACGACGCATCTGGCCTACAAGCCCGAGCACGCGGTGGATCTGGACACCGGCGCGGTGGTGGCGGCCGAGCTGCACCCGGCCGATGAGGGCGACACCACGACGCTTTCCAAGACCCTGGCGAAGGCCGAGGCAAACCTCGGGGCGGTGGATGCGGCACCGACGGCGGAGGACCCGGCCGAATGCGTCGCCGAGGTTGTGTCTCGAAAGTGGTGGAAATTGGTTTTGGCGCCTCTCCGAGCGGGCTGAGTTTTGCGGCGGTCAGGCCGCTCGGTCAAGGGTTTCGTCGGCGATTAGCTGATCGAGGGTTTCCCATCCATCGACTTTGCGCATCTGGATTTGGCCGGAAGCGAGGAGCGCCCAGAGGAGCATCGGCACTGTTTCGGGACACGGCAGCACGGTCTGTGTTTTGATCCGGCGCTTGAACTCCTCGTTGAGACGCTCAATGGCGTTGGTCGTTCGGGCTGATTTCCATTGGCTCTTGGACAGGCGCGTGAAGGTAAAGAGCTTGTCGCCCGCTTCTGCGAGGCTGTCCGCGACGGCCCTGCATTTCAGCCGCCACTTGCGGACAAACGCCTTGCGGCGGGTTTCCACCTCGGAGGCAGTGTCGGCATAGATCATATCGCGGTAATCTTCGCTCAGCTCGTCATGCATGTGTTTGGGAGCATGACCCAGAAGGTTGCGGTGCTTGTGCACGGTGCAGCGTTGAACGGGAAGGTCATCGCCCCAAAGCGCCGACAGAGCCGCCTCCAGTCCCGGCGCGCCATCGACGATGACAAACCCGGGCCGTTTCAGTCCACGCGCATCAAGGTCGTCGAGGAACTGGCGCCACGCCGCCTGGCTTTCTCCGCCCATATTCCCGATCGAAAGCAAGACCTTCTGGCCATCCCGGCGCACCCCTATAGCCGCGAGAACCGAGATGTTGGTGGCCTTGCGATCCAGTCGGGTCTTGATCACAGTGCCGTCAAGGATCAGCCGAACGATATCCTCATCCGCGAGGCCACGGCTGCACCAGGCGTCCCAATCGACCTTCACCTTGCGCCACGCCCGGCTCACAACGTCCTTGCTCACAGCACCCCGGAAGAGCCCGAACAGCGCGCGTTTCACCCGCCGCGTGTTGGTTCCGGACAGATACACCGAAGCGATCAGCGCCTCGGCCTTTCTGGTCAGCCGCTGGCAGCGCGGCAGCGCCCGCGAACGCCATTCCGACGCCCGACCGTCTTCCTCAACGATCCGTGCACGCGGCACGCTCACCCTCTCGGTCCCGAATGTCCCCGTCAGTTGCCGCTCCCGGTGCCCGTTCCGATACCCTTGCCGAAGCGCGTCCTCTCGACCGTATCGGCAGCGCCCGAGAAACTGCGCAAGTTCCTCCTCAAAAACGGCCTCGATCGTGGATCTGATGTTCTCCCGCAGCCGGTCCTCGAGCGGATCATAGCCGGCGTCATTGGCCAGTAGCGAAAGCGCGGAAGTCTCGGTAGTGTTCTTCATGGCGTGATCTCCTTGGCGGTGCTAGCCGCCGGTTGGGTGGTTGTCTTGTCACCCGGAGATTACGCCATCCTCAAATTTCCACCACTTTCGAGACACAGCCGTCGCCGACAAAGGTTATCACTCACGGGCGGTCTTGAGGGCTCTGGACGACAGTCCCTGGAAGACCCGGATCGCGGCGCCCAAGCAGACCGGCTTTTCGCGCTGGCACGGTGATGAGGCGGCGCGGCGCGCGGTCACCAACAACCGTGCGCGGCTCAAGTCCGGGGTCGCCCGCGAGGCCTTCAAGCTGCGCGCCGAGATCGTCGAGCGCTGCTTTGCCCACAACCTCGATCGTGGCGGCATGCGACGAACCTGGCTGCGCGGGCGAGAGAATGTGCACAAGCGATACCTGCTCCACGTCGCCGGCCACACTCTATCGTTACTGATGCGCCAGCTCATCGGCGCCGGCACCCCGCGGGAGGCCGTGGCGGGCGGATATGGCGGTATTTTCGTTCTGCTCACGCCCACCGGGGCCATGCTGGTGGCACGGGGGGTTTCGCAAAGCGGCCAGTCGGCTTTCGCCGCCGCATTCTTCATCTGGGGGTGAGAGCCGGAAAAAGCCACTTAATCAACGGGCTGTTAAGACCACGTTCAACAGCGAAGGCAATCGCAAGCATCGACTCGATGACTCCCTAGCTATCTTGAATTCTGTTCACTTTTCCAGCACGCTTGGAGTATGCCAAAACGCAGGATAACGCTGCCACCATTTGCCGCTTTACGGGCATTTCATGCCGCGGCCACGCATGATCGATACCGTGATGCGGCGGAGAGTCTCGGCTTGACGGAGTCGGCAATCAGTCATCAGGTGCGACGGCTTGAGGAATTTCTGCGTACCGCGTTGATCGATCGTTCGGGCCGGCGCCCTAAACTGACGGATACCGGCCGCCGGTTTCTGGAGCAGATTGAACCAGCGATACACCAGATCCAAACGGCAACGGAAGCCCTGCTGCCGGCCGGCGGGCGCAGCATCGTGCGCCTTACCCTGCCGCCGTCACTGGCCGCGACTTGGTTGATCCCGAAGCTTGGCGCATTCGAGCGGGAGCACGCCGAGATTGACCTGCAACTGATCACGACAACGCGAGTCATCGATTTGAGAAGAGATCGAGTGGAACTCGCAATCCGCTACGGAAACGGCACCTGGCCCCAAGTCGAAGCGACGTTTTTGCTTGAAGAAGCGGCCATGCCAGTCTGTGCACCTGGCTATCTGGACGCGCCGGCCAAAAAGCCTTCACGCGAACTGTTGCGCAAGGTCCGGTTCATCGTCAGCGCGAGCTTTCCGGACGAATGGGAGGAGTGGACGCGAGCCCACGGTCTCGAACCGCCGGCGCCCAACGATCTAATCGTATTGGATGCGATGGAACAGACACTGCAAGTTGCCGAGAACGGGCACGGACTTGCCATGGGACGGCGGCCCGTTGTGGACGACTGGCTGGCACGCGGCCGTCTCATAGCGCCGTTCGGTGCCGCCGATCCAACGGGCGCCGCTTACTATCTGTGCCGTCCGTCCGCTGCGATGCCAACTGCCGCCGGGCGGCGTCTCGAGCGCTGGCTGACAGTGAAGGCAGCCGAGTGGCGTGACGCAAACGTTAGCGAAATGGACTCCACGTAGCTTGAACTAAATTCAAGTCAACCTGAGGCGAACTAATTGGAACTCTTCTCCTTCCTTACCCATCTCAGTCGGCAACGGACCCATGTCCGTCGGATGGCTAAGCAAAACAAGGAAGGATGTCATGAACCAGATTGTCTCCCCTGTCGCGGCACGGGCCAAGTCGCTTCCACACCTCAAGGAAATCAACGCACCTCTGAACTTTATCGGCCGTCAAAAAGCTAAGCCAGTGTTCCATAGTGCTGCTCTCACCGGTGGCAAGATGAAATACTTCTTCGAAAATGAGGTCCACACGGTTCTGATTTCGGACATGCGCGATATCGCCGAAACTCTATCCATCGATCATGAAGGATTTGAGCTGCTGCGCCATACGACTGCCGCAGAGGACCTTTACGACGACGACACTATAGAGCAGGTGTATCATCCAGAGATTGAAGCACTCCTGCGCCGCAGATTCGGGGCCAACCGAGTCGTGGTCTTCGATGTCACACGGCGTTCTGATGGCGGAGCTGGAGCGCAAAACCCGGACGGCTTGCGTGGCCCAGCGACGCGTATCCATGTCGACTATACCGCTAAGAGCGGACCGCGGCGCGTAAGGGATCTTCTCGGCGAGGACGAAGCCGCCCGCTTAGCCGCCTCTGGCGCTCGAATCATCCAGGTCAACATCTGGCACCCGATCCGTGGCCCGGTAGTGCGGTCGCCGCTCGTGCTGGCTGATGCTTCCAGCGTGCAGCAGGAAGACCTTATCGCGACGGACCAGGTATTCCCTGATCGGATCGGGGAAATCTATAACTTGGCGTATGCCTCTTCACAGAACTGGTACTATGCGCCGCTGATGACGTCGGACGAAGTGCTTCTGATTAAAGGTTGGGACAGCCTCGACGACGGTCGTGCCCGTTTTACACCGCATAGCGCCTTTAACTTGCCGGAAACACCCGAAGACGCACCCGCTCGCGAGAGCATCGAGGTGAGGACTCTCGTCATCGTTGACTAGCTGGGTTGATGTTGCTTTGATCATCGCGCCGCCGTCGGTCGGGGGCTGCAGACGGTGCAGCGGGGTGGAAGCGCGCCGCATTACGTTCCTTCAAGGGCCTGCGCACGAATGATAAAGTTGTTTTGGGTGGAGCCACCCGAGCGTGCGAGACAGGATCGGGAGCTTGGCTCCAGGTCGTCCCGATACCGGGACGGGTCACCACGAGACACGGAAGCGAGTATGGATTCAGGCGCGCGACAGGGCATGCATCAGCAGATGGTCGACGAGGTGGCGCTTCACACGAAGTTTGTCGCCGACGTGATCGGCAAAGCGCATCTCAGCAACGGCGTGATGGCCACACTTGCCAAAGTTCCACGTCATGAATTCGTTCCGACCGAAGTACAGCCGCTGGCCTACCTTGATACGCCCCTGCCGATCGGTCACGAAAAGACCATCTCACAGCCGTTCATCGTTGCTTTGATGGTCGACCTGCTCGACCTTCACCGCGACGAAACCGTACTCGAGGTCGGCACTGGTCTCGGCTATCAAGCCGCGCTTTTGAGTGAGCTGGGTGCGCACGTTTACAGCGTCGAAATTATCGAGGAGCTTGCGGAAAGCGCAAAGGAGCGTCTCGCGCGGCTCGGCTACGAGAGCGTTCAGATCCGCGTTGGCAATGGAAAATATGATTGGCCAGAGCACGCGCCGTTCGACAAAATTGTCGTTTCGGCGTCTTCCGAGCTCATGCCACCGGAGTTGCTGAAGCAATTGAAGACAGGGGGACGCATGATCGTCCCGACTGGCATCGAGGAAGCGCAGCGCTTGTTGCTTGCGGAGCGTACAGCCGATGGTCGCATCGAAACGACCGAGCTATTGCCTGTCCGATTTGCTCTGCTCGAAGACCAGGACAGTTTTGAATAGGCTAGTGCCGAAACGGCGCGCTGTTCGTATGGGCTTCCCTCATGCGTGCCGCCGGCGAACGCCCAATTGGGCAAATGACCTATGTTCAGCGACTTCTTATCGTTAAGCTTGGCGGCGGCACCGTCTCGTCATCGCCGAACGCGTCGTCCAATTGAGTCTGCGTTAGACCAACGGTCTCAGTAAGATCGGCGTTTGAAAGATCGGCGCCTGCGAGATTTGCACCGGCCAGGTCAACGTTCACAAGCGTCGCGGCGTCGGTGTCCTCGCCCTTGGACTTTGCATGGTGGCGCTCCACAAAATCTACGAGGTCCAATTGCGTGCCCGGAGGTTCGGACTTTTCGTAGGTCACGCCGATTGCGCTGGTCTCGGCAAGCTCGGCGTTCTCAAGATCAGTTTCGGACATGGTCAACCCACTCAGAAATGCGAGAAAAACACCCGCGGATCTGTAAACCTAGTACGCAAGATTTGCGCCAATCTGCCGCAGATTGGCTGGGATCGATCCATTGCATTCTTCGCTGGCGCGCGCAATCGATCGCTGCGGGCAGTCGTGTTTGTGTGGCTAAGCCGGCTGTGGCGGTAGCCAAATCACCGGAAGTCAATTCACGTGTTGGCTGCGGCGCGCTCGATCTGGATCGGTGGGCAGGGAACGCTTCCGTACGAGCAAACACGCAACATTCGCCTTGCTTGGGTCGAAGCAGCGTGCGGCAATTCTGGCATTCGTAGAGATAGAGGCAGGAGTCGGTTGGCATCCGTTCCTCCTGCTGATGACCGCAACTCGGGCAAGTGAGTACGGAAATCGTATTGAACGTTTTTCATGGGCCGGAGCAGATCCAAATGCTTGGCAGCACGGAAAGCAGCCCGTTGATTAAGTCGGCGCCGTCTGATTCTCTGGTTCCCTGATTTGCAGGGGGGTTTGCCGATGGCGATGGGACGGCAGAAGGCTGGTCAGGGGGACCTGATGGTGAGCTGGTCGGAGATGCCGCGCTCTCCGGGTCATGTGTTTTATGACCGCCTGCAGTCGGTGCTGATCGAGGGCGGCTTCGACGCCTTTGCCGAGGCGAGCTGCCGGCCTTATTACGCGGCCCGGATGGGCGCGCCCTCGGTGCCGCCCGGGCGCTATTTCCGGATGCACCTAGTGGGCTACTTCGAGGGCATCGACAGCGAGCGCGGTCTGGAGTGGCGCTGCTCGGACTCGCTTTCGCTGCGGGCGTTCCTGCGACTGGGGAGCCGTGATCGGGTACCGGACCATTCCTGGCTGTCACGGAGCCGCACGCGCCTGCCCCATGAAGTCCACGCGGCGGTCTTCGACTGGGTTCTGGTGCTGATCGCCGAGGCGGGGCTGATCAAGGGCGAGCGCATCGGC
>CBDCIT010000046.1:0-4095 GCA_965217615.1 Alphaproteobacteria bacterium | reverse complement strand
CGGGGATTACGCGAGGCGACAGCGCGCGACGAGTGTCATCTACAACACCAATCCACTGAGCCAGCCCAGGATTTGTCTCACCGAAAACGTTGGGTTCGAAAAACCGAACGTAACCCTTAGCAAGTTGATACATCTAATCTCGACGGCGACTATCGTGTGTCCCAATTGGGATACTTGGGTCTTGGTCCCCATATGGGAACGATGCTATCGTTCTCGCCATGAGGATCATCGCGCTCGCGACCTTGAAGGCTTTCATCGACGCCGATCCCGCCCATGCCGATGCCCGCGAGCCAGCGATGGCGTGGTACCGCCAGGTCAAGGCCGCCGACTGGACCAGTCCGGCCGATGTCAAGCAGGACATCGGCAGCGCCAGCATCCTCAAAGACGGGCGGGCGGTATTCAATATCGCCGGCAACAAGTACCGCATCGTGGTGTGGATCAACTATCCCTACCGCGTCGTGTACATCCGGTTCATCGGCAGCCACCGGATTTACGACGCCATCGATGCCCAGACGATTTGAGGGACGAGCCATGGATATCGCGCCGATCAAGACCAAACGTGACCACCGCCGGGCATTGAAGGAGATCGAGAGTCTGATGACGGCGAAGCGCAACACGCCGGAGGGCGACCGCCTTGATGTCCTGGTAACGCTCGTGGAGGCCTGGGAGGTCAAGCACTACCCGCTCGACCTGCCGGATCCTGTCGCCGCGATCCGCTACCACATGGAACAGAACGCGCTGGCGCCGAAGGATCTGGTGCCCTACATCGGCAGCCGTAGCCGGGTCTACGAAGTTCTCAACCGCAAACGGCCACTGAGCCTGAAGATGATTCGGCGGCTCCACAAGGGGCTCGGCATCCCGGCGGAGTCGCTGATCACGATGAAGGAGCACACGATCCCGGGCGAAGCAGCAGGCTCGAGCCTTTACGCATGAAGACGGCGATTTTGTTGGGTGCCGGCTCGTCGTTGCCGGCCGGATTTCCGTCGACCCGATGTCTGACCGACTTGGTTCTGTCCGGTGATGGTGTCGAGAGACACTCCAGCGGCGCAGCACCGATGAACGGTACAGTTCCGATCATCAACTGCATCGTGCGACGCCTTCACGCGGAAGCGGAACGCTATTTCTCGGCCAGGGGCGAGAGACCGGCCAACTACGAAGATTTGTTCTACTTAGCCGATCAAGCGGGGGCGAACGAGCTCGGTGAGATGGAGAACCCCGCCATTCGCACGTTCGTTGATGAGCTAAGAGCCGACCTGTCGCCGCTTATCGAGGCCGCAAGCGTAGGAAATGACGACCCCAATGAACCATGCGAGCCAAATGTTCCGGACGACTTCAAAACTCTGCTCGAAGAAACGTGCAATTACATTTCGGATGTCGTCTGGCGGAGTCTGTGCCGCGAACCAATATCCACCGATCACCTGAAGATCTTTGTGGCGGCTTGCAAGACCGGTCGCGTCACCGGAATAGCGACGCTGTGTCACGACACTCACGTCGAGAAGTTTCTTACGGAGCAAGGCATATCGCTTGCCGACGGATTCTCCGATGAGGAAGCCCGAGTTCGGTATTGGAGCGATGAATTCTCTCTGAATGGGAGGATTCCTTTCCTAAAGCTCCACGGCTCGGTGGACTGGTTTCGCTTTCGCCCCAAAGGTTCCGAGCCTTGGTATGAAGACCGGATCGGCATTCCTCTTGATGGTCGCCACTATCGCACGAAAACGGCTAACGGCGCTTGGCAATGGGCTCTCGACGGCCGGCCGCAATTGCTGATCGGCACATTCAACAAGATCTACGACTACAGTCGAGGGATGTTTCGCGATCTTCACTATCGCTTTCGGTTGGCACTTCGTGGAGCTGATCAATTGGTCGTGTGCGGGTACAGCTTCGGAGACAAGGGGATCAATTCGGAGATTATCGAGTGGTATTACGCAGAGCGCGGGCGACGGTTCGTAATCATTCACCCGGATCGTAACGAGCTCGTCACGCACGCGCGCGGTGCCATACAAGAGCATTGGGACAAATGGGACAAAAACGGCTCTGTCGGATTCATAACCAAACGACTTGAAGACGTTGGTACTGATGAGTTTCTGCGAGCGATTCGATGCCCAGGCGAGCACGGCGTTGGTTGCTAACCAACGACGCATCCAGTGACACTGCCGTCATCACCACACCAAGCCCGCTGTGCTGTGGCGACATGGAGCGGTCGGACAGCTTCATGGTGCGTCAGCGCTCGGGCAAGACGGTGGATCTCCCCAGCCGATAGAACCACTTGCGGCCCCAGCGGCGGTAACGCTTGATACCTCTGCGCAGGAATTGCTGTTCTCGGACCGGTAGTCGTAGACCTCGGGCTGGCGCATATCACCGGCGGCGCCCATGCCGAGACGTTCCAGCCCATGAACGCCAATTTCGGTTTGTTTCCGCCGCTTGCCCGGCGCACCGGGCGGGCGCAACACAGACAGGCCTATTGCGCCCGCGCTCTGAACCACCTCGCGGCGTGGTTGGCACCGTCGGGCCTGGCCGCCGAATAGCCTGCTCGCAGGGTTGTCGCCGCGGCCGCGGCCGGAAAGCGGGGCCGACCGCACTATTCAACGCGCGCGGCGGCACGGCAGTGAGGTATATTCCGCATGTTCTGACGGTTTTGGTTATGGGCACCTCTAAGAATTCGCGATTTGACAGAGGATGATTGGTTAAACGGGCTGTGGCCGTCTGCGGCCATGCTGGCACCGGGATTTCCGGGAGTTTTCCGCGCTCCAATTGAGCTATTTCCGCTTCAAGACCGTGCCCAGGCGATCTCCTACTCGGAGTATTGTCACACCGCCGCGGCGAGGCGGTCCAGTTGGACCAGACGGCGCATGTTGTAGGCGAGGTTCTTCAGCCCTATCCGAGCCTTCGCCCGCGCCAGCCCGACACTACGCAGCAGCGTCCCGCCCATGTCGTTGCTCTGGGCCCCGAAAACATGCTCGACGCGGACCCGAACGGACGAACGGGTCTTGTTGCCTTGCTTCTCGCGCTCGCTCAGCGGCTTGTTGCGGCGGGCTTTGCGATGGATCCGGCTCTTCAACCCCTTCTCCTTCAGCGCCGCCTCGATCTCCGCCGAGCGATAAGCGCTGTCCGCCCATACGCCCAAGGCCGTGTTGTCCCCATCCAGGATATCGTCGAGAACCTTACTGTCGTGCGTCGCCGCGTCGCTCACCTGATAGCGCCGCACCAGCTTGTGCCGACGGTCCACGTTGACATGGTTCTTGTAGCCGTAATGGCTCCTGCCGTGCTTCTTGGTCCACCGCGCATCGACATCCTTTTGGCGCCGCTTTGCCGGCTTATCCTGCCAGCATTCCGGCGTCTCGCCAGCCTTTATCCCCGCGTTCTCCTTGCGGCTGTTGCGCTGTTTGGGCACCGCCACGATCGAGGCGTCGATGATCTGGCCGCCCATCGCCAGATAGCCCTGATCCTTCAGGTGGCCATCGAACGTCTCGAATAAGGTCTCGATCACCCCAGCTTGCGTCAACTGTTCGCGGTACAGCCACACTGTCTTGGCATCGGGAACCCGGTCCTCCAGACCCAACCCCAAAAACCGCATGAACGACAGGCGATCCCGGATCTGATGCTCAACCTGATCGTCCGACAGATTGTAGAGCGCGCTCAGAATGATCGTCTTGAACATCACCACCGCGTCCCACGGCTTGCGTCCCGCCCGCGACTTGCGCGCCTTGTCCGAACGCCGACACACCGCATCCAAACACCCACGGAAGTCTTCCCACGGAACAACCTCGTCGATCTTCGCCAGAGGCTCGTTCTTGGCGTCCAGCCCGGTATACCGCTTCGAAAGATCAAAAAATCCTATCTGACCCATGAACACCCCTCCCGATGTCAACAAATCGTCAACCTGATTCTAAACCGACAGTGCGCGAAAATGGCATTTTTAGAGGTGCCCTTATGTTTTCTCATCGAGAATTTGGGCGCAGTTGAGGGGACTACCCAGATCGAAACAATAGTGTTTGCCAAATACACGTTTCCCATCCTTATTTTTTTTGAATTTGTGCATTTCGGCAGGAACGACCAGCCTAACTTCGCACTCCTCCATAAATTCGGTAGGTTTTT
>CBDCIT010000045.1:0-33554 GCA_965217615.1 Alphaproteobacteria bacterium | reverse complement strand
GCCTATATACAGGTCGCTCGATTACGCCATTTGCATAGCAACGGTTGCGCTGCTAGCTGGTTATTTAACGCCTGCGCAAAGCCAGTCGCAGTGGGGCGAGCCGGTTCAAATCACAAAAGGCCTCCAGATTGGCTCGGTTCAGTTTCTGCGTAACGGCAAGCTCCTTGTCGCCATCAAGGATGGCGTTGCGGTGATAAACGCCAATGGCAGAGGGATGAAACTGCTTCTTCACCGCAATGGAGTCCGCCGCGCCAACATGAGCGCCGATGGCAACAAAATCGTCTTCGACAACGACTTGGATATATCAACCGCGAACGCAGACGGAAGTGCATTTCAGCCCGTCGCAGACGATCCGGATCTTTTTGAGTTTGCCATCTCGTTTACACCAGACGGAAAAAACATAACCTTCGTAACAATTGACGACGCCAAGAGCATTTATGGAATTTGGATCATGGACCCCGACGGGGGCAACAAACAGAATCTCCTCACACGGACAGACCTAGCCTTTCGACACCCGCGCAAGAGCCCAAACGGCTCCAAAATTTCCTATTTTTCGGTCGGTAATGGAACGAAGCCTAGAATTTGGGTCATGGACAGCGACGGCAAGAACAGTGTCGCGCTGACCGCCCCGGATAAAGATGGCATTTCGCGTCAAGCAAGTTGGAGTTTCGATGGTTTGAAGTTCGTATACTCGTCGAGAAAATCAGGTGATTTCGACATCTGGGTGATGAACGTCGACGGCAGTGGCAAACAACGGATCACCAGTATTCCGGGAGATGAAGGAAAGCCGGTTTGGAGCCCGGCCGGCCGGTCTATCGTCTTTGTCTGTTCCGAATGCCGCGGCCGGATCGGCAGTGATCTTTATGTAATTTCGAAAAAGTAAAATGTGCTGACCGGCGTGAAGAGACTGCGTCTGCAATGAACTCTTGGAGCTATTTGTTGAGGTATGGTCGCCTCGCAATATTGCGCCTCACAATGGTGTCAGCTCTTGTGTTAGGCAGCGCTATCAGCCTTGCCACTGAAGCCGATCCTGAGAATGCCGTCCAAGTCACGCAGGGACTAAACGTCTACGAGGCGCAATGCGCAGAATGTCATCGGTCGGATCTCAAAGGCGAGCCGAACTGGCGCGCGCGAAGCGCAACCGGTGAGCTTCCTCCGCCGCCGCTCAACGGAACGGCCCACACTTGGCACCACACGGACGGCCTGTTGTTCGAGATAGTGAAAGAAGGGCCGGGTGCCGCATTGCCAGGCACAAGACCAAAATGCGCCCTTTCGCAGGAAAATTGACCGATGATGAGATTTGGGCGGTCATCGCCTACATCAAAAGCAGATGGCCTGCAAAGATCCGTGCGCGCAATGCAGAAATGCAGCAGCGAATAAAGTGATGCCGATGCCGGGAGCCGGCTACACGTGCCCCAGGGCCGGCAATCCAAAGTGCCGCTTTAGTCAGAGCCCAAGTTCAACGCCGTCTCATGCTTCGGTTGATAGAGACCGATCTTGCCGCCGCCCGGAAGTTGAATGCGCGTGATCGACCCCCAGCGTTCTTCCTCGACATCCGAGCACTCGACCCCCTTGCTCGCGAGGGAAGCTATCTCGGCTTGAACGTCGTCGCACATGAGATATAGCTCGTGCACGTCGTTGCGATCCAGCGGGTGAAACGCGGCCTCGGCGGGAGGCAGGCCGAAGATCAACCAGCCGCCACCGGCATCGACCGACTTGAGGCCGAGAACGTCCCGAAAAAATGCGCGGTCCGCCTCTGCGTTCGTGCTAAAAACGATGGTGTGAGCACCGATAATCATTGCTGTTCCCCCAGCCACTTCCTCGCCACATTATCAGTATCCGCTAGGCGCAGACCATTCCTATCGTTGCGTTGCCTACATAGCGCCGAACACGACCTCATGCATGATCCGGCCGGGGTACAGAGTCAAGAGACCGGCGATCACTAGCGCGCCAAGGAATATGCCGATCATCGCCTTTTTGTGGGCTTGAACGTTGTGGCGTCGCGCGTGGAAGACGGCAAACGGTATCGACACCAACACGTAAATCGAGAGACCGTGAATCCAGCTGAACGGACCGATTTGCCTGAGGCCTTGTATCCAGAACGAACTCGCCGCGACCGACATCAGCAAGAGCACCCAACTCCACCCGACGACACGGTGCATCGTCGTACCCTTCGGGCCGGCGAACTGAACAAGGCCGATAAGGAATGCAGAAAGGGCGACCAACGCATGAAATACGATGATGGGCTTCGCGGCGAGTAAGGGCTCAAGAAACATGCGATGTGAACATATGGGCTCGCGGCCGCGAGGCGCAACATGCGCAGCATCGCCGCCGGCAATCTTGCTCCACGAATTGCGAAGCGATTTGTCCAAAGCATTTTTCTGTTTCGTGCGATTAAGCTGAAATTCGGCGATCTTGGAGACGGATTTGCGGCAGCGGAATAATCGGATGTATCCGCTTGTTAACGTCTATGGAGCAATGCAGCTCCGAAACACAGCGAATCGGTCGATATGCCCGCCAAGGCGATTGGTATCTTTCCGACCGAATTGTAGGTGGTTACTGCAGCGCGGCCGGAGGATCGCCGCCGGTAGGTCGTTTCAGGAGGATAAATGCGGGAATCGAACAATATCCTCAGTAAGGCGTCGGCACCCTCGTCCCGGCGACAAGCGGTGACGTTTGTTGTTTCTGTCGCTGCCGCACTCGCCGTTGCCGCCTGCCAGCACACGTCTTCTAACGCCATTAAGCCATCCGTCATATTCGGCGGGAAAAAGAGTAAAGGTGGTGAAGGCGGTGGAAACTAGCTCCACTCAATCCAACCCTTGCTGGTGGCAGCTAACTCAAAAGGTTCAGCGTTGGAGACGGAAATCGTCGCAAAGCGCCGACATAT
The DNA here is from genome assembly GCA_965217615.1 of Alphaproteobacteria bacterium. Classification (GTDB taxonomy): domain Bacteria; phylum Pseudomonadota; class Alphaproteobacteria; order UBA8366; family CAVOAK01; genus CAVOAK01. Next base: position 30,667 of record CBDCIT010000045.1, on the reverse strand, counting down.
CACTGCAGACGCCAAGTTTACTGAGAGGCTGACAGTGATTCGATGCGACCTTGCAAAAACCGTCTGACTGGCGCGGCGGTCGCGAGCCGGAGCGCGTCTTCAAAATACCGTCGAGCTTCAGCAGGTTCGTCAAGGCGTCGGTAGAACTCGCCGCGCGTCGCCGACAATAAGTAATAGCGTGAGAGAGCTGGGTGATCGATGACGGCGTCGAGGGCGGAGAGACCGGCTGCAGGCCCCTCGACCATTGTCACAGCTACAGCCCGATTGAGTGCGAAGACCGGCGAGTCCGATATCGCGACGAGTTGATTGTAAAAGCCGAGTATGCCATGCCAGTCAGTCTCCTCAAAGGAGAGTGCAACTACGTGGCAGGCGGCGACGCCAGCTTCCAAATGAAAGGACGTCACGCTGTGACCGGTCGCGGCGCGCTCCATATGTTGGATGCCGCGCTCGATCAGTGTGTGATCCCAAGCACCACGGTCTTGCTCCGAGAGAAGAAGCAAATCGCCGGTGGGGTCCTGCCGCACCGGGAAGCGGGCTGCTTGAAAACAGAAGAGCGCTGCCAATGCGTGCGTCTCTGGGACGCCGGCAACCGTGTGGTCGGCGACGATTTCGGCGAGTCGAAGCGCCTCACTACAGACATCGCGGCGCACCACGCGATCACCATCGAGCGCGTCATATCCTTCATTGAACATCAAGTAGAGCACGTCGAGGACCGATGCCACGCGCGCCGAAAGCATCTCCGGTTCGACCACAGCAAAAGGAATCCGGTGCTTGCGAATGTGACGTTTCGCGCGGATGAGGCGCTGGGCTATCGTGCGCTCGTCGACCAAATAGGCCGGCCAATCTCACGGACGCTGAACCCGCCGATGGTCTTGAGTGTGAGCGCTACCCGCGCGTCTGGGGGTATCGCGGGGTGGCAGCACGTGAAGATCATGCGAAGTTGATCATCGGCGGATCTCACCGGAAAAAACGTGCTCAGGCATGCGCTCGATTCTTGCAGCCAGCAGGCTCACAGTCTGGTCGTCGACTGCGGCGGTCCGGTTTTGTCGGCGCAGCCGGTCGACGGCCGCATTGCGAGCGACTGCATACAACCAGCCGCTGGGATTGAACGGAATTCCCCGAAAGGGCCAGTGACGCAACGCCTTTTCGAGGGCCTCCTGCACGGCGTCTTCGGCGAGTTCCATTTCGGCGGGACCGAAGACGCGTGTCAACGACGAGACGATTCTCCCGGCACTGTGCCGAAACAGATGATTAACAAGGCCGGCAATGTCGCGCGCTTCGGTCCCTGTCATACGCGTCACATGCCCTCGATCTCACGCAGCTCGATCGTGCCGCCAAAGTTTAGGTGGGGGCAAGACTTGGAGAGCTCGATGGCTTCGTCATAGCCGCTCGCCTCTTAGATAAAGTAGCCGCCGACGACCTCCTTGGTTTCGGCAAACGGACCGTCGACAACCGAGACCTTATCGGTTCCCCGAAGTACCTTGCCTGATTCGTCGGCGAGCTTGTTGCCGCCTGCGAGCTTACCCTCAGCGCCCATCTTCTGGCTCCATTCCTGGTATTTTTGGAGTATCGCCTGCATCTCCTCGGGCGAGTGTTCGCCCGCGGTTGGCGGCTTGCCGTGCAGCATCATCATGAACTGTCCCATCGTTGGTCTCCTCAATCGTATGGTTGGTCTACATTAACTAGACGATTGGTCGTCGCCAAAATCGACACACACTTCGTCGAAGCTGTTTTTGCAAAGGGTCCGGACTGGGTCCGCTGATGGCATCCTTTTTTAGGCATCAAATCTCTCGCTCCACGCCATCGTCGATCGACTAATTCACGGCTGCCGCGATAAGCGCTGCGATCTCCGTGTAACCAAGCGTGCGTGCGTGGGAGAGGGGGGTGATCCCGCGCCGGTCGCTGATGGCGACATCCGCCCCAGCTCTAACGAGGGCATCGACCGCCCTGACATGGCGTGGCCCGCCGTCACCCAGGATGACCGCCTCGATTAGCGCCGTCCAGCCAAGGTTGTTGACGTGATCGAGCGGTGCCCCAGCGTCGATCAAAGCCCTGACTACTGCGTCGTGGCCCAAATGAGCCGCCGCAATCAGCGCCGTACCGTCGTAACGGCTGGTCACATTACCGGGATTGCCGCCCAAGGCGATCGCCCTTTTTACCAAGTCCACATCGCCCGCAACGGCCGCAATGGTAAGGATGTCGTATCTGGCGTTTTCGAGCGCGTTGAGATCAGCTCCCGCTTCGGCTAGTGCCGTTACCGCATCGTCATGGGATTGAAAGGCCGCGACGTGGACCGGCGTGCGGCCCGCACCGTCACGTTCCTCGATATCTGCTCCCGTTGACAACAGCGCCCGGATCCGCACGACGTCTCCGTGAAAGGCAACCGCGTGAAGCCCCGAGTAGGAGGACACATCTGCCGGTGATGGTGGCGTTTGCGCGCTGCCGGTCTGGAGTGTCGCAAGCAGAAGTATAACTGCGACCGCACCAATCAATTTGGCATGGTGGTTCATTTCCAGAGCCTTCTGACAACATGTCTCCGTGAACGCGCTTGGTGTTTTGCAGTGTCTCCTAGTGAGCGGAATGCGCTTTGGAGGCTAACAGCCCGTTGATTAAGTCGGCGCCGTCTGATTCTCTGGTTCCCTGATTTGCAGGGGGGTTTGCCGATGGCGATGGGACGGCAGAAGGCTGGTCAGGGGGATCTGATGGTGAGCTGGTCGGAGATGCCGCGCTCTCCGGGTCATGTGTTTTATGACCGCCTGCAGTCGGTGCTGATCGAGGGCGGCTTCGACGCCTTTGCCGAGGCGAGCTGCCGGCCTTATTACGCGGCCCGGATGGGCGCGCCCTCGGTGCCGCCCGGGCGCTATTTCCGGATGCACCTGGTGGGCTACTTCGAGGGCATCGACAGCGAGCGCGGTCTGGAGTGGCGCTGCTCGGACTCGCTTTCGCTGCGGGCGTTCCTGCGACTGGGGAGCCGTGATCGGGTACCCGGACCATTCCTGGCTGTCACGGAGCCGCACGCGCCTGCCCCATGAAGTCCACGCGGCGGTCTTCGACTGGGTTCTGGTGCTGATCGCCGAGGCGGGGCTGATCAAGGGCGAGCGCATCGGCGTCGATGCCTCGACCATGGAGGCCAACGCGGCGCTGCGGAACATCGTGCGGCGCGCCAACGGCGAAGGCTACCGGGAGATGCTGGAGCGCCTGGCCCGGGAAAGCGGCGTCGAGACACCCACGGCCGAGGATCTGGCGCGTCTGGAGCGGAAGCGCAAGGGCAAGAAGCTTTCCAACACGGATTGGGTTTCGAAGAGCGACCCCGAGGCCAAGATCGCCAAGATGAAGGACGGCACGACGCATCTGGCCTACAAGCCCGAGCACGCGGTGGATCTGGACACCGGCGCGGTGGTGGCGGCCGAGCTGCACCCGGCCGATGAGGGCGACACCACGACGCTTTCCAAGACCCTGGCGAAGGCCGAGGCAAACCTCGGGGCGGTGGATGCGGCACCGACGTCGGAGGAGCCGGCCGAATGCGTCGCCGACAAAGGTTATCACTCACGGGCGGTCTTGAGGGCTCTGGACGACAGTCCCTGGAAGACCCGGATCGCGGCGCCCAAGCAGACCGGCTTTTCGCGCTGGCACGGTGATGAGGCGGCGCGGCGCGCGGTCACCAACAACCGTGCGCGGCTCAAGTCCGGGGTCGCCCACGAGGCCTTCAAGCTGCGCGCCGAGATCGTCGAGCGCTGCTTTGCCCACAACCTCGATCGTGGCGGCATGCGACGAACCTGGCTGCGCGGGCGAGAGAATGTGCACAAGCGATACCTGCTCCACGTCGCCGGCCACAATCTATCGTTACTGATGCGCCAGCTCATCGGCGCCGGCACCCCGCGGGAGGCCGTGGCGGGCGGATATGGCGGTATTTTCGTTCTGCTCACGCCCACCGGGGCCATGCTGGTGGCACGGGGGGGGGTCGCAAAGCGGCAAGTCGGCTTTCGCCGCCGCATTCCTCATCTGGGGGTGAGAGCCGGAAAAAGCCACTTAATCAACGGGCTGTTAAAGCAAAGGACGCACAGCTAATACCACGTTGACTCGCGTCGACTTGAGCACACTGCTAGTCTCAATCCTCCAAATAAAATGGGAGGATTGATTGTGGCCGATTCTCAAGATTGGCGCGGCGCATCCGACAAAACCTACAATTACGACATTAACGACCGTGGTTCGCTTCCAGTGCGAGATCAAATTGGGAATTTCATATTCGCAAAGCGCGCCGGAGGTGCGTGGAAAGCAATATACGTGGGCCAGGGCAACCTCCGTGATTGCCATCAAGCCGCACTGAACGAGGGATGCGTACAGCTCAAAGCCGCAACCCATTTTCACCACCACCTCAATGAAATTGAGACCGACCGGCTCAACGAAGCACAGGACATATTGGAGGGGCAGCCTGACGCGAATGCACCAGGCGGGTGCAACGAAGCGCGTGGGGACTAGTTTAGCTAGGTTTCACGGCATCAGCGAATGCCGGCTTTTGGTTACGAGCTGACAAACTTCGTAACGTGAGGAAACGTCCGATTCTGACCCAAAGCGGACAGCATTTACGATTCCAAAATCATCGCCCAACTGAAGGGCGCCCATTCATCAAGCTTCACTAGCGTTGGCCAATCAGGCGCTCTTCGACGGTTCGACCAAATAACCGTTCAGCGTTCTTGAAGGCAATCTTCTCCGCAACGGAGCGGGAAAATTGGCTAAGCCATTTTCGGTTTACCACGATTATTTGCTCGTAACTGTCCCACCGGGCATTGACCCAGGTATCGGACCCGACCATGAAGCGGTCCGGAAAGCGTTCCAAAACCCTGCGCCAAGTTGGATCGATAGTGCCCTGCGATGTCAAAATGTCCCCTTCGCGAAACGACGTGTCTGCGTACAGTGTCTCGTAGGTCGCCATCATGTCTTCAACCGTTTGGGCGGGCTCAGTCATGCCTGCATGCGCCCAGATGATGTTGAGCTTTGGCTCGAGTGAAAATAGCAGATCAACCGGTTCTTTCCCTGAGTGGACGTGAATGTAGATGTTTCTTAACTTGGCCAGCTCGGCGATCTTCCGCAGCAGCGGTTCGTCGCTGGGATCGACGCTGTGCAAGTGAAATTCGCCAATGCCTTCATGCGGATAATCATTCAACCGCTTTACCAAGTAGTCGAACATGTCAGGGGACTTGGTCCAGTTCGACGATCCGGCCTGACCATGATACGGGCGTAGCTCCGGGACGACGCGGCTTGGCGCAAACTTCCAAAGCTTGATTGTGCCTTCGTCGGGAGTCGATGAGACCAACGCCATGGCAACACCGGATTTGTCCATCAGTTGCAACACGGTCGCAGGGGGAAAAGGCTCCCAGGCCGGTTCCTTGTAGTGAACGTGGGCATCGAACAGCGGGAGCGTCTCAACACCCTTGCCGATGTGCTTCGCACTTTCGTCGGCGGAACTGGAGATGGACATGCTCGCCACTAGCGCGAATACCGTGACCACTGACATCAGAAGTCGACGAGTGATTCTCATTACAACTATCGCCTTGTTTCAAATTACATCGAGGCCATTGTCCCCTAACTCAAGGCATATGTCTGCTTCTGGCTAGAAGCGGACCATCATCTTGAGGTTGGGATATGTCCGCTTATGACCCAAAGCCAAAAGGACATTCGACCGTCGCGCACAGGATATATGAACCGACATTTCCCAGCTAACCTTCAAATCCATGGCAATCGTATCTACATTGCACCGCCACGGGAACTCCATTCCCTTCCCAGCCCTCCGATGACCCGACTTTGGCGGGCTGACCACGTTCGGAAGGCCATTTGGCAAAGATTTCCACCATCCAGACACACCTCTCCTGTCTTTTCCACCTTGCCGTCAATTTCCTCGGCCTACGCCGGAACGGAGCTTCGGCGTAGATCATCAATCAAGGCCAAGATTTTCTGGAACAAGATTTTCGACACGGCGACCTCGGCCAGTTGGAACGTGACATAACGGCCATGGCGGACAACTTTGGCCCCGATCTTCACCAGCTTTTCCCGTAGCGTGGTCAGCGACCAGTGTTCCACCTCCTTCGGCAATGCAAGCGCCCGCATGAAGTTGCCCAGATTGTAAGCCAGGGCGTGAAACTGGAGCCGAACCTCGTTGTTGCGGAACTTGCTGCATGACAGACGGGTCCACTTGATGGCGTATTTGCCTTCCTTGATGTACTGCTCCGCTGTCCCACGGTGATTATAAAACGCCACCACCCGTTCGGCGGGCCGCGACAGGTTGGTGACAATAAAGCCGACGCGGGGGCACAACTCGCCGGGGTGCCATTCCACCTTGGCCACCACGCGCCGCTTCCTGTCCCAACTTCCAGCCTGATACCTGAAGCTGGCGTAATAGCGCCGCACATGGTTCGGCGGACGACCGACGGGGCGGGTCAGCAGGTGGGCAATGCTTTCCTGAAGAATTTGGTTCTTCGGCAACCGGATCGCGTAGAGAAAACCCTCACTTTCCAGGAACTCGTAGATGTCCGGTGCGGCAAAGGCGGCGTCCCCTCGGAAGTAGCGGCGCAGGTTCCGTTCCCGATAACGCTCAACGACCGGTTCCAGAACCTCACGCCAACCGTCGGCACTGTGGACATTGCCGGGGCGAAGGGAACACCGCTCCAGATCGCCGAACTGGTTGAACAGGAATAGTGGATGGTAGCAGGTGCAGCCGAAGTGACCATTGTACGCCGTTCCCTCTTGTTCGCCATGGGTCGGGCTGACGCTTGAGTCCATGTCGAGGATGATCATCTTCGGTGGGCGGCGGTCATGAACCTTGTCGATCCACGCCCCGTTCATCCCAGCCAGGACTTCGATGTTCGCATCGGTCGCCAGAAGCTCCGTCTCGAACCGCCCCATCTGGCTGGTGGACGCAGCCTGTCTTTCGACGGCCTTGCCACCAACAATCCACCGCATGGCAGGATCACGTCCGAGACGGTCGGCGTCGTTTACGTCCTCATAACCACCAAGGCGACCAAACACCGACTGACGGAACTGCCCCGTCATGCCGTGCCATCCGTTCTTGCCGGTACGGCTGTCCTGGAAAATAGTCCCGGCAACCTCGGTCAGGCCAAGGGCATCATCAAGCTCCCGATAGGCCAGCAACCCGCCGTCAGAGGTGATCTTGGACCCGTGAAATTCCAGCTTCAGGCGGCGGTCGAAATCGACCCGAAGTCCGTCCCGTTTCGATTCACCCATCGGATGTGCCATTTATTGTGCCCCCTATCGCCATTATCCATTTGATTATTATACTTGAATCGGCGTTGAGACCGTCAGAAATCATCGTCTATCTGGGAAATGCGGGATGAAACCTCAAGGATGGGAGGTGATGGAATGTGCGTGAAATATCACGTGGTGCTACAGTCGCTGGTATCGCTGCCCTGCCGTGCCTCCTCAGTCTCAACGGTGCCTAAATCGTAGGCGGGACGGCGGACGCAGATGAAACTTCGGCTTTGAGAAGGAATGAGGAGGTAGGCCATGGCAACCTATAAATCGAATTATCTTTCCTGTGATTTCAACTTTGATTTGCAAGGCAAGAACTTCGGCGCGGCGCGGCTGGCAAACGCCGACGCAGAGCTGGGCAATCACATCCCGATCGTCACGGTCGCAAATGGCAGCGGCCCCACCGTCTTGCTGTGTGCCGGCAACCATGGCAACGAAGACGAAGGCCAGCTGATCCTTCGCCGGCTGATCCATGAACTCGAACCGGGCGACGTGCAGGGGCGCATCATTTTCATGCCGGCCTTGAACTACCCGGCTGTCCGCGCCTGTAGCCGCACTTCACCGCTTGACGACGGAAACCTGAACAGGAGCTTTCCGGGCGACGGGACGATCAGCGCGACGCCCGCGATTGCACGCTTCGTCGTCGATGTGCTGCTGCCGTTGGCTGATGCGGGCATGGACTTTCATTCGGCCGCGTACGGTGCAAAATATGTCGATACGACCTTTCTCTGCACTTGTGCCGACACCGCCGTTTACCGCAAGTCTGTCGAACTGGCTGACGCGTTCGAGGCACCCTATATGTACGTCGTCGACGGCGCGGGCTCGCCGACGGGTTTCGACCCTGCGGCGCACGCCCAGAATATCCCTTTCATGTCGACCGAATGCGGGGGTGGCGGCATCGATCAGGAGACCATCAGGATCGGCTACCGCGGCGTGCGGAATGTTCTGGCACATCTCAATGTGATCGCGGTGCCGGAGGGCGAATCCGCGCCAGTGAGCACGGTGTATCTTTATGGGAGCAGAAGATCGAGTGGCGTGCAGGCGCCGTATCAAGGGCTTTTCGAGGCCCAGTTCGATGTCGGAGACGAAGTCGCTGAGGGACAGACGGCAGGCGTTCTCTACTCGCTTGATGAGGTCGACCGGCCGCCAAAGGAATTGCAGTTCACCGACCCCGGTATCGTTTGTGTCAAGAGCCTTTCGGCCCGGGTGTATTCGGGCAGCAGCATCTGCACGACGGCGACACCAGTATCACATGACGAGGTTCTGGAGCTTGCCGATACTTAGGACATGAAGTTTCAAACAGGTTGAGTTCCGTGTTCGCCAAGACCAGGGGGGGCAAAAAATGCTTGAATATCACGTGATGTTGGAGTCGTCGGTATCTTGAAGCAGGCGGGAGGGTCTCATGACCGAAAGGAACATATCGGAGGAAGCGGCGGCGCTGCACCAGGACGCGGTCAAAGAGTTCATCGAGACGCACTTGAAAAACTAGACTGCCGCAGACGCGAAACTGCCAGGCTGTCGTTAGGTAATGGCGGGCTCCATCACCGGATAGATTTGTGAGCGGGTTTGTCCGCTCTTGGCTAGAAGCGGACCATCAGCGCGAGGCGGAGGAACTTCCGCTAATGACCCAAACCGGACATTCTGGGAGGCCAGCATTACGTAACGAACCAAACGCAGGGTGTTCGCGCCATTCGCAATTGGTGGCGCGCATCGTGTCGGAGCGGATGGAAATGGACTCGGCGTTTGTGCCGAAGGCGCGGGGAAAGTTCGTGTGACAAAGAATTACAAGCCCTAGCAAACACAAGCCCTGTGTGTCACGTTGGGGTGTTTTCAACCGGGGGCATACTATGGACCGGCTCAAGGTCATCGAGAACCACGTTGCGGCGGTTACAGAGACAGTTTCGTCGGCCTTTGTGCCTCCCCTCCAACTCACAGAAGGGCAGCCACCACCCATCGCTGCGAACGGCGGTTTATCCTACATGTCTTTCGATCGGGACGGGGATGGGGGAACTGCTGCGGCGACGGAGGCGGCGCTCATCCAGACTGCCGAGAAGTCGCTGCAGGCGATTATCGACATGCTCGACAACGCTCCCCCCGGCCCCATCGAGACCAAGTGGGGCGTTGGGTTTCGTGGCTATTCAGAGTGCCTGGATTATATTCGGGCGAACAACATCGAAGCCCCTGAAGGCGGCGTAACGCTTCCACTGCACTACACCATCGCCGAGCAGTCGACTTACTCCATCGTTTCCTCCAATGCACTCTGGCGGGACCCGGCGCGCGAGGCCGAGGCAAAAGCGTTGCGCAATGAGGAGCAGAACATCGAGCGGCGATGCCTCTATTTTCCGCAGGTGATGCGTGACGCGCGACGAATGGAGGAGTACCACCCAGGTCTCTTGCCCAACAGCCCCGAGTGCATGGACAAGCTTGGCGTCTCACTGGCGCACTGCGAGTCCGAGTGCGAGAACTTCTACGACGCGGCGGAGGTGGAGCGCGTGTTCTACCCGGAGATGGAGAAGCTCCTCTCGGAGTTTTTCCCGGACGCAACGGATGCGCTCGTTTACAACCACGACGTGTTCGACAAGGACTACGAGGGAGACCCCACGGAAGACCAGGACAACAAGAACCCGGGTGTGAACGCCAACTACGCCAACCTCGTTCACAACGACCTGAACGACAACAGCGGCCGCGTGCGATGCCGCGAGCTGCTCACGAAGAACCTGCGGAACTTCGGGCGCGAGCAGCACTACACGGAGGAGCAGGCCGACGCGAAGATGTCGCGACGGTTCATGTCGATCAACCTCGCCAAGCCGATGGAGACCGTGCGCCAGAACCCCTTCGTGCTCTGCGCTTGGCCCTCTTTCGCCGACCAGCCGTACATCACCAACTACCGGGTCTACGACGACCGCGTCGGCGAGACCACCCGCTTCACCTACCGCCCCGACCACGAGTGGTACTGGTTTCCCGAGCAGAAGCCCACCGAGGTCTCGATGCTCAAGTGCTACGACTCTGTCACAGATGGCTCCGTCTCGCGCTGGTCTTTCCACACTGCCTGCATCGACCCAACCGCGCCCGACGACGTTCCCTGCCGCAAGAACGTCGTGGTCCGATCCTATGTCTTCTTCTAAGTAGACAAGAAGACGCAGCGGGAATGCGATCCTACTCTGGACAATTTGTCGCTCGTGTCGGAACGAACGCTTAGGAGCGCTTCTGGTCGCTGACGGAGATAATTTTCGCTCTCGCCTAATGTCGCCTCTTGGCTAATAGCGGACATGTTCGAGCGCCACGGTGGAGGTCCGCTAATGTACCTGTTCCACCCCACGCCCTTCTCACCGAGACCACGTACAAGGGATCGAAGCCGGTGCCTCCTTCCACCAGCCGCTCGGCCGTGAAGTCGGTGTAGCCCCCCGCTTCGGCGAGGTACCCACCAATGAGCTGGGTCCGCTCAGCATCTGAGCAAGCCCGCCAGACGGCCACCGCCTTGGTGGGGAACACGCGGTTGGTATAGGCGACGTAAATGGCGCCGCCAGGCAGGAGCACCCGGGCGACATCGGCCAGCACCCGGACGGGCTGGGTAAGGTACTGAATGGAAAACGAGATCAGGCAGGCATCGAAGCTGTCATCGGCGAAGGGGAGCGCGGGCAGGCAGTTGAGGTCCTACGCCCCACCGGCCTAGCTCGCGATCGTTAACGTCGTCGGCGTCCATTGTTTGGCGCCGCCACTGACGCATTTCCGCCTCATCCTCGCTCCCGTAATCCGTCGCAACGCCAGGTCCAAACGCATCATGGTCGTGGAGCGCATTGGCCATGACGACGGCGTAGGCGCGATCCCCGTCGGGAAACTAGGCCGGTACGTATACGCCGCAGGTAGTTCAAACCGAATTCGCCATGTACAAAGCGATCACCTAGTCCGCCTCATCCAGTACTTCCTGTAAGACGCGCTGCCCATTTGCGGCGCAGGGCCAACCAGCGTAGAAGGCGATATGGGTGACGACGCCCTTGAGTTCCTCCGTGGTCACGCCGTTGACAATCGCGAATTTCATATGACTTTTTATTTCCTGCGTTCGGTAGAGCGCCATCGTAACCGCGACCGTTATCAGGCTGCGGTCGCGTTTTGACAACTCCGGTTGCTCCCAGAGATCGCCAAACAACACCTCGCCGCTCATTCTGCCGAATTGCGGGACCAAAAAATCATCAAACTCACCTTTTTCGGCCATAAAAGTCGCTCCTCTTAGGTATGAAAAAATATGATTGCCGGAGATGATTTCTCATACCGCCAAAATCACTCACGTTGCAAGTCAACTTGAACTCGCGCCCTTGAAGGCAAATGACTTGCCGATCCTCATATTTATCGATACGGACGATTTGGCGGCAACCTGCAAGGGTTCACTCAATTGACTGCACAAAATTAGAGCAGTAGGCCGCCAATAGACTGATGCGAGCCAACGTCCGCTTATGGCCATAAGCGGACGTTCCTCAAATGCGACTAGCGCCCAGAAGTTGCCCCGGTGGAACAGGGCTGTGTCTCGAAAGTGGTGGAAATTTGAGGATGGCGTAATCTCCGGGTGACAAGACAACCACCCAACCGGCGGCTAGCACCGCCAAGGAGATCACGCCATGAAGAACACTACCGAGACTTCCGCGCTTTCGCTACTGGCCAATGACGCCGGCTATGATCCGCTCGAGGACCGGCTGCGGGAGAACATCAGATCCACGATCGAGGCCGTTTTTGAGGAGGAACTTGCGCAGTTTCTCGGGCGCTGCCGATACGGTCGAGAGGACGCGCTTCGGCAAGGGTATCGGAACGGGCACCGGGAGCGGCAACTGACGGGGACATTCGGGACCGAGAGGGTGAGCGTGCCGCGTGCACGGATCGTTGAGGAAGACGGTCGGGCGTCGGAATGGCGTTCGCGGGCGCTGCCGCGCTACCAGCGGCTGACCAGAAAGGCCGAGGCGCTGATCGCTTCGGTGTATCTGTCCGGAACCAACACGCGGCGGGTGAAACGCGCGCTGTTCGGGCTCTTCCGGGGTGCTGTGAGCAAGGACGTTGTGAGCCGGGCGTGGCGCAAGGTGAAGGTCGATTGGGACGCCTGGTGCAGCCGTGGCCTCGCGGATGAGGATATCGTTCGGCTGATCCTTGACGGCACTGTGATCAAGACCCGACTGGATCGCAAGGCCACCAACATCTCGGTTCTCGCGGCTATAGGGGTGCGCCGGGATGGCCAGAAGGTCTTGCTTTCGATCGGGAATATGGGCGGAGAAAGCCAGGCGGCGTGGCGCCAGTTCCTCGACGACCTTGATGCGCGTGGACTGAAACGGCCCGGGTTTGTCATCGTCGATGGCGCGCCGGGACTGGAGGCGGCTCTGTCGGCGCTTTGGGGCGATGACCTTCCCGTTCAACGCTGCACCGTGCACAAGCACCGCAACCTTCTGGGTCATGCTCCCAAACACATGCATGACGAGCTGAGCGAAGATTACCGCGATATGATCTATGCCGACACTGCCTCCGAGGTGGAAACCCGCCGCAAGGCGTTTGTCCGCAAGTGGCGGCTGAAATGCAGGGCCGTCGCGGACAGCCTCGCAGAAGCGGGCGACAAGCTCTTTACCTTCACGCGCCTGTCCAAGAGCCAATGGAAATCAGCCCGAACGACCAACGCCATTGAGCGTCTCAACGAGGAGTTCAAGCGCCGGATCAAAACACAGACCGTGCTGCCGTGTCCCGAAACAGTGCCGATGCTCCTCTGGGCGCTCCTCGCTTCCGGCCAAATCCAGATGCGCAAAGTCGATGGATGGGAAACCCTCGATCAGCTAATCGCCGACGAAACCCTTGACCGAGCGGCCTGACCGCCGCAAAACTCAGCCCGCTCGGAGAGGCGCCAAAACCAATTTCCACCACTTTCGAGACACAACCTGGAACAGTGGGGGCATGATTGAGATTGGAGGGGTTCAGATGAGAATGCCTCAGCTATTTTTCGCGCTAATTGCGGTTCTGTGGCTTTGAACGGGCGCAGCGGTGTGCCAGTCGTCTGCCCTTGGCGACGCGTTCAAACGCTATGAAGCGTTGAATGACGAAGGACGATTCAAGGAGGCACTTCCATTTGCGAAATGGGCTCTTGAATTAGGCAGGCGGGCGTTCGGCTCTGACGATCAGAACACCGCAAAAATGATGGTGTTGGTGGCGGACCTTTACGACGAATTAGACCGCAACGATGAAGCCGAGGCACACTACAAGCGCGCGCTAGAAATATTTGAGAAGGTCATAGGATCAGAGAATACACACATTGCCAAAGCCCTTAACAACCTCGGGTCACTTTATCAAAAGCTGGGCAGAAACGTCGAAGCCGAGCCTCTCTTCAAGCGCGCTCGCGATAAGGCCGAGTTGGTATTTCTTGGTTCGGGAAGGTTGTATTCGGTTACGGATAATTCTGCTCAGATCGAAAACCTGAAGAATGACAAAAGCTTCAGCAGAATGAGCAATTCGTCGCTTGCAGCGGTTGCAAGGGGCGCAAACGCACTGGCTGAAAAATAAAGATTAATTTCCGTTCCTCGGAAATTTTGAAAGGGAGGTAAGCCAATGGTCTTGGAAACAAAAAAGGCGAACGGCATCCTGGCGGCCGTGGATGAAGACCGTGTGCTGACCATGGAGCAGGAATGCGTGCGAATTCCCAGCTTCTCTTACGAAGAGCAAGCGTGCGCCGACTATCTGGGCGATGTGATGGGCGAGATCGGCCTGGAGGTCGAGATGATGGATGTGGAGGATCCCATGGGCACCGGCCGGAGCAGCCGGCAACCCGTGGGGCGGCTCCGTGGCACCGGGGGCGGGCCAAGCCTGATGCTGAATGGGCATATGGACCATCGGGAACTGGTGGGCGACTGGGATCACGATCCGTTCGGCGGTCACTTCGAGGACGGAAAGATCTACGGTCGCGGCGCTCAAGACGACAAAGGTGGCATCGTCGCCATGATCGCCGCGGTGGCGGCCATCCGCGAGGCCGGCGTCAAGCTCAAGGGCGATGTCCTGATCTGCCCGGTCATGGGACACAAGACTGGTGGCCACGGCACGAAGGCTCTGATCGAGCGTGGATACGGTACCGATATGTGCATCAACACGGAGAATTCGGGCAACGGCATCGCGCAGGTGTCCTGTGGCTTGGCCGCGTTCCGGCTTCACGCGCGCTCGCCGCTGATTCATGTCAACAGTACGCCGGCCCAACGTGCCGGCTATCTCAATCCGGTTGAGCAATTGGCCCTGATCGTCCAGCAGATGGGCCCCTCGATCCGGTCGATATCGGAAGGGGATTGGCTCACGTTCGAGAGGCATCCTGATTTGCCCGATTTCCCGATGCTCCACTATGACGAGATCGTCGGAGACTACATGAGTCGGGTCACGTCGGATGAAATGACCATGACGGTGCAAGTGCGAACGGTGCCGGGACAATCCGCCGCGACCATCAAGGCGGATGTAGAGCGATTGTTAGCGAAACTGGCCAAGGAACACTCCGGCTTTGACGTCACGGTCGAGGCCCCTCCGCAAGACGGCTGGTTGGCAGGCTACGACGGTCCGCCATTTTCCACGCCGACCGACTCCAAGCTGGTCACAGCCCTGGCGCGCAATCACAAATTGGTCACCGGAAGTCCGCCTGTGGTCGGGTCGGAGCCCAGGTTGGGTGCATATAACGACGGCAACATGCTGGCGGCGGCAGGTGTCGAGACCGTCATGTATGGCCCCGGTGACATTCGAATGTTCGAATCTTGGCCAACCGCCAACGAGTACGTAACTCTCGAGGAATTGGTGGTCTGCACCAAGACACTGGCCCTTTCGATTGCCGAAATCTGTGGCTGACTTGATCGGATGATCGACCAGCATGGCGTAGAGGCACCCATTCACGCCGCCATGCGTGCTGACGAGATGCTGGATGTCGGGGACCTAGACGGGCAGGCCGTGTGGAAGGCGATCCTGAAGGCTGTTATCGAGTTGGAGAACGAGGTGCCGGAGGGGACGGTGCATTGGTGGCGCACAATGTCCGCTTGTGGCTATGAGCGGAAGTTCTGCAAGGCCGTAATTTGGGTCGGCTTTTAGCTGCAAAGCAGACCTTTTAATCTGTGGTCATCGACTTCCGCTTATCACCCTAAGCGGACATCTATTAACTTATTGAATTTGCGACCGTCACTTTAATTTACGAATGTGAACTGGTTCACAGTTCATATCTGGCGAATGTTGTAGTTTGAGCAAAATTGGCAGGTGGCTGAATTACGGAAATGGAAAATGTCAGCATTGGGGATTGGAGGAGATGATGACGTTTAGACTGTTCGCTCTGGCAACGTTTGGACTCGCTATAGCAGGCTGCCAAACAATATCGCCACCGGTCTCTACATTCGCCGACAGCGAGATTGTCAGTGGCAAGATCGGATTTGAGAGCGTGAATTTCGAAGATTGGAACCGAGAGAGTCTTCAACACTTGATCTCCGATGCTAACGCAGCCTCTAAGGCCAAGGTTTTTGGCTATCTCAATTTGCCGGAAAACGTTTCGGGGAAAGTCCGGCGATGATAGTGATGCACGATTCATCGGGGAAATCTGGACGAGATGTCCGCTATGCAAATGAGCTCAATCAAATTGGCATCGCCACCTTTCGTGTCGACTCGTTCCTTACGAGGGCGAAAAGGGGAAACAGCCTCAGCATTTTTAGCTCCGTCGCAGACGCCTATTTCGCGCTCCAACTGCTGAGCACACATTCTCAAATCGACAAGACGCGGATCGGGATCATCGGATGGAGTCGAGGCGGCGGTGTAGCTCACATGACCGCGTTCGAACCTATTCGCAAAGGTTTCATTCAGAACGAATTAAAGTTTGCCGTTCACATACCGTTTTATCGAGGTTGCACCTTTGAGATACGGATGCCGATGACGAACGTGTCGGTTCGGGAACTCATTGGAGATAGAGACGACTATACGGGTGTTGCAGCATGCGTCGACGACGCGAAACGACAGCGGGATAGGGGCCACGATGTCGAAGTCATCTTGTATCCGGGGCCCATCACAGCTTTGATAGAAGCTTTCCCCAGAAATACTATCCAACTAGACAGATGTGGCACGACTGTCGCTACATCATTGAGGCGGACGGGTCGACATTTGATCCGGCAACGAAGCGACCATGGAACAATATGTATGCAAATGAAAACTGGGATACTTGCGCTGGATATGGGGTCACACAAGGCAGAGACGAGCAAGCCGCCCGCAGGGCGATGGATTTTGTAAAATCTCACTTATCGACGGTCTTTGGATTATAGCCCCCTACAATTGTGGGTTGGCTTGCCGAGCATTCAATTCGACGACCAAAGGGTCTATGTGCGAAATGTCCGCTTCTGGCTATGAACGGACCCTCATCGTGAGGTGGAAAAACGTCCGCCTATGACCGGAAGCTGACATCTTCCGAACTTGTACAATTGTATGGCCACGGTAGTTTGGCATTTGCCAACTGACTTACCGAAACAGAAGGGGTTGTGTCTCGAAAGTGGTGGAAATTGGTTTTGGCGCCTCTCCGAGCGGGCTGAGTTTTGCGGCGGTCAGGCCGCTCGGTCAAGGGTTTCGTCGGCGGTTAGCTGATCGAGGGTTTCCCATCCATCGACTTTGCGCATCTGGATTTGGCCGGAAGCGAGGAGCGCCCAGAGGAGCATCGGCACTGTTTCGGGACACGGCAGCACGGTCTGTGTTTTGATCCGGCGCTTGAACTCCTCGTTGAGACGCTCAATGGCGTTGGTCGTTCGGGCTGATTTCCATTGGCTCTTGGACAGGCGCGTGAAGGTAAAGAGCTTGTCGCCCGCTTCTGCGAGGCTGTCCGCGACGGCCCTGCATTTCAGCCGCCACTTGCGGACAAACGTCTTGCGGCGGGTTTCCACCTCGGAGGCAGTGTCGGCATAGATCATATCGCGGTAATCTTCGCTCAGCTCGTCATGCATGTGTTTGGGAGCATGACCCAGAAGGTTGCGGTGCTTGTGCACGGTGCAGCGTTGAACGGGAAGGTCATCGCCCCAAAGCGCCGACAGAGCCGCCTCCAGTCCCGGCGCGCCATCGACGATGACAAACCCGGGCCGTTTCAGTCCACGCGCATCAAGGTCGTCGAGGAACTGGCGCCACGCCGCCTGGCTTTCTCCGCCCATATTCCCGATCGAAAGCAAGACCTTCTGGCCATCCCGGCGCACCCCTATAGCCGCGAGAACCGAGATGTTGGTGGCCTTGCGATCCAGTCGGGTCTTGATCACAGTGCCGTCAAGGATCAGCCGAACGATATCCTCATCCGCGAGGCCACGGCTGCACCAAGCGTCCCAATCGACCTTCACCTTGCGCCACGCCCGGCTCACAACGTCCTTGCTCACAGCACCCCGGAAGAGCCCGAACAGCGCGCGTTTCACCCGCCGCGTGTTGGTTCCGGACAGATACACCGAAGCGATCAGCGCCTCGGCCTTTCTGGTCAGCCGCTGGTAGCGCGGCAGCGCCCGCGAACGCCATTCCGACGCCCGACCGTCTTCCTCAACGATCCGTGCACGCGGCACGCTCACCCTCTCGGTCCCGAATGTCCCCGTCAGTTGCCGCTCCCGGTGCCCGTTCCGATACCCTTGCCGAAGCGCGTCCTCTCGACCGTATCGGCAGCGCCCGAGAAACTGCGCAAGTTCCTCCTCAAAAACGGCCTCGATCGTGGATCTGATGTTCTCCCGCAGCCGGTCCTCGAGCGGATCATAGCCGGCGTCATTGGCCAGTAGCGAAAGCGCCGAAGTCTCGGTAGTGTTCTTCATGGCGTGATCTCCTTGGCGGTGCTAGCCGCCGGTTGGGTGGTTGTCTTGTCACCCGGAGATTACGCCATCCTCAAATTTCCACCACTTTCGAGACACAGCCAGGCGCTGGAAGCCATCGGACTGTCAGACACTGATCGGGAGATCGTGCGGGAGGTCCTGCTATTTGCAGAACTGCGCGGCAACAATCAGGGGCTTATCAAAATACCGCTGAAGGCGGTTCAGCCTTCAGCCGAGGCCACCCCAATGGTAATCGAACATCCGTTTCCGGCGGTCGCCCATATCAAGGGGAATGGTCAGCTCGGCATGGTGGTCATGGACCGCGCTGTGGATGTGGTGACTAACGCGGCAACACAATGCGGGATAGGGCTGGTGGCAATGACCGGCACGTCAACTTCGACGGGTGCCATCGGCTATTTCGCAGAGAAGATTGCGAAAGCCGGAAAGATCGGGATCGTGATGTGTGGAACGCCAAAGGCAGTTGCGGTCGAGGGTGGCTATGAACCTATTCTTGGAACCAATCCAATCGCCATCTCGGTGCC
This sequence comes from Alphaproteobacteria bacterium, assembly GCA_965217615.1. Taxonomy (GTDB): domain Bacteria; phylum Pseudomonadota; class Alphaproteobacteria; order UBA8366; family CAVOAK01; genus CAVOAK01. Next base: position 12,078 of record CBDCIT010000045.1, on the reverse strand, counting down.
CTAAAAGAGCGGGATCGTTTCGCTTGATATGACAACTGCGGCAATGGCCTTTTTCGGATTGATCCAAGCCCGGGATCGGGGCGAGAAAATTCCAGAAGGCATCGCCTTTGACGAAGACGGGGGCCATACGACAGACCCGGCCGTTGCCCTGCGCGGCGCGGTCCGCTCTTTCGGTGGAGCAAAAGGTTCGGGCCTTGCGCTGATGGTCGAGATTCTGACCGGTCCGTTAACGGGTTCTGACATATTAGATGAAGATACGAAGAGCCGCGGCAATCTGATATTTGCAATAGACCCCGCCGCTTTTGGAGACGTAAAATCTTTCGAGACCCGCACGGCAATGCTGCTGGAGGGGATCAAGGCCTCGCGCCCGCTCCACGACGACATGGATATCCGCCTACCTGGCGAGAGTAGCCGCCGCGCGATGGACGAGGCTCTGGCCAGCGGAGAGTTGAAAAGGCTGTGTCTCGAAAGTGGTGGAAATTTGAGGATGGCGTAATCTCCGGGTGACAAGACAACCACCCAACCGGCGGCTAGCACCGCCAAGGAGATCACGCCATGAAGAACACTACCGAGACTTCGGCGCTTTCGCTACTGGCCAATGACGCCGGCTATGATCCGCTCGAGGACCGGCTGCGGGAGAACATCAGATCCACGATCGAGGCCGTTTTTGAGGAGGAACTTGCGCAGTTTCTCGGGCGCTGCCGATACGGTCGAGAGGACGCGCTTCGGCAAGGGTATCGGAACGGGCACCGGGAGCGGCAACTGACGGGGACATTCGGGACCGAGAGGGTGAGCGTGCCGCGTGCACGGATCGTTGAGGAAGACGGTCGGGCGTCGGAATGGCGTTCGCGGGCGCTGCCGCGCTACCAGCGGCTGACCAGAAAGGCCGAGGCGCTGATCGCTTCGGTGTATCTGTCCGGAACCAACACGCGGCGGGTGAAACGCGCGCTGTTCGGGCTCTTCCGGGGTGCTGTGAGCAAGGACGTTGTGAGCCGGGCGTGGCGCAAGGTGAAGGTCGATTGGGACGCCTGGTGCAGCCGTGGCCTCGCGGATGAGGATATCGTTCGGCTGATCCTTGACGGCACTGTGATCAAGACCCGGCTGGATCGCAAGGCCACCAACATCTCGGTTCTCGCGGCTATAGGGGTGCGCCGGGATGGCCAGAAGGTCTTGCTTTCGATCGGGAATATGGGCGGAGAAAGCCAGGCGGCGTGGCGCCAGTTCCTCGACGACCTTGATGCGCGTGGACTGAAACGGCCCGGGTTTGTCATCGTCGATGGCGCGCCGGGACTGGAGGCGGCTCTGTCGGCGCTTTGGGGCGATGACCTTCCCGTTCAACGCTGCACCGTGCACAAGCACCGCAACCTTCTGGGTCATGCTCCCAAACACATGCATGACGAGCTGAGCGAAGATTACCGCGATATGATCTATGCCGACACTGCCTCCGAGGTGGAAACCCGCCGCAAGACGTTTGTCCGCAAGTGGCGGCTGAAATGCAGGGCCGTCGCGGACAGCCTCGCAGAAGCGGGCGACAAGCTCTTTACCTTCACGCGCCTGTCCAAGAGCCAATGGAAATCAGCCCGAACGACCAACGCCATTGAGCGTCTCAACGAGGAGTTCAAGCGCCGGATCAAAACACAGACCGTGCTGCCGTGTCCCGAAACAGTGCCGATGCTCCTCTGGGCGCTCCTCGCTTCCGGCCAAATCCAGATGCGCAAAGTCGATGGATGGGAAACCCTCGATCAGCTAATCGCCGACGAAACCCTTGACCGAGCGGCCTGACCGCCGCAAAACTCAGCCCGCTCGGAGAGGCGCCAAAACCAATTTCCACCACTTTCGAGACACAACCGTTGAAAATCGATAGTCAGCTATTGCAGCAGCTAAAAGAGACTGCAGCTTCATAGTATCATTCAGAGTTCAGGAACGTGTTTGTCATTTTTGGGATGGTATTGGCATAATCACCATTGCAACAATACAGATAAGGCCGGGTTTCCAATGCTCGCCTAGGTTCGCTTATGGCTATGAGCGGACCATCATCGTGCCGTTGAGAAACGTCGGCTTGTGAGCCAAAGCGGACTTGCGGTTGGGTACACACCAAACAAATCCCCGAAGAAAAGCTTCTAGTTGGTCCGGTCCATCAGGCTTCTCACGCGTAACGAAGCCCTCATGGGATGGCATGCGGCGCGGTCGTCGTTGCGGCAAACCGTTCTCGGCGCAAAAGTCCCTCTTCGATGATGCCAAGAGTTGCGCGGTGCGCGGTCAACCGTTCGGTAACTTTGAGCTCTCCAAGCAGGTCATTTAGCTCTTCGACGCGCGCTTCCTCGACACGAAGCAAGCGACGGGCGGACTCCGCATACTCGCTCGTCAGATCAGCATGGTGTTCGACGGCCCAACCATTCTCTTCCAGAAAATCCGTGTAAGAGGCGGGTGCTTCCACGAAAGGGGGACCACTTTCCATGGCCCGCTCGTAATCGGCAGAAGACAGGTTGGGCGCAATCGAGATGACCGTAAAGGCCATTCTACCTTCGGCACCGAGTACGCGCTTGCAGGCATTCAGGACTGATTGTTTAGCCTTCAGACAACACAAAACATCCGAATGGCTAATGGCATCGAACGAGCTATCTGCAAACGGCAAGGCAGCACCGTCCGCAAGGGCGATCCAACATCGACTGGCGAGTTGATCGGTGACAGCCCGCTCTGCCGCAATCCGCAACGCTTCGTGTGGAACGTCCACCAATGCCAAGTCACAGCCTGTGATTTGGGCAAAATAGAGTCCAGGCCATCCCGAACCGGCGCCGACCTCCAGCAGACGTTTGCCCGGCGTCAACCCAAGCAGCCGCCCTATTTCTTCCGCTTCAGATCGGGTGGTCCAGCTTGTCCCCCCGTACTTGCAGCCGCACACCGCACTTTCGATCTCCAGCATGGTCTGCGTCTGCCCAAGCTGGTAGTCCCGGGAAAACTCACCCCGCAGTTCTCGTTCCTTACGGCTAGGTGGCATTCAATGGGAAGTGTGCGGGCGTCAAGCGTCGGCGCCCGCTTTCAGGCGCGTGGCAAACGCCTGGCGCTGAGCTTCCATCTCAGATGGCAAATGACTGCCGAATTTGTCGAAGTGAGTCTTAACGTCGTCCACTTCGGCAAGGCCCTCAGCTTTGTCGAACGTCATAAGGCTTTCATAGCTCGCCTTGTCGAACTGGGACTCTCCCCACTGGATGTCTTCGTATCGGGGCGTCATACCGAAGGCATCTTCGACTGCATCAGCTTCGCCCTTGACGCGGTCGACCACCCACTTCAGCACGCGCATGTTCTCGCGAAAGCCGGGCCAGATAAAACCGCCACTCTCGTCCTTTCGAAACCAATTGACGCGGAATATCCGCGGCAGTTTGGCACCGTTCCCGTGGCCCATTTTCAGCCAGTGCGCCCAATAGTCGCCCATGTTGTAGCCACAGAAGGGCAACATGGCGAAGGGATCGCGGCGGATGGCCGCCTGATTGAAGGACGCCGCCGTCGCTTCGGAGCCCATAGTTGCGGCCATGAACACGCCGTGGTCCCAGTCAAAGGACTCGTAGACCAGCGGGAACGTTTTGGAGAGCCGTCCACCGAATAGAAAGGCAGAAATCGGCACGCCTTCCGCGTCATGCCATGCCGGGTCGAACGACGGACATTGAGTGACGGGAACCGTAAACCGAGAGTTCGGATGCGCAGCCGGCCGATTGTCATCTGGCGTCCAGTCTTTGCCCTGCCAATCGATCGCATGCGACGGCGGTTCGCCATCCAGGCCTTCCCACCAAACGTCACCGTCGTCGGTCAGAGCCACATTCGTGAAGATGCAGTTCGATTTCAGCATTTCCATGGCCGTCGGATTTGTCTTGTTTGAAGTCCCAGGGACAACACCGAAGAACCCCGCCTCGGGGTTGATGGCCCGGAACGTTCCGTCCGCTGCGGGCTTTATCCAGGCGATATCGTCGCCCACGGTTCCGACCTTCCAACCCTCAAATCCATCCGGCGGGACGATCATAGCCAGATTGGTTTTCCCGCAGGCGCTGGGAAACGCGGCGGCAATATAAGTCTTGTCACCCATCGGACTTTCCAGGCCAACGATAAGCATGTGTTCGGCCAGCCAGCCCTCTTCGTTCGCCATCGCCGAAGCAATCCGTAGTGCAAAGCACTTCTTACCCAAAAGTGCGTTGCCGCCGTACCCGGAGCCGTAGGACCAGATCGACCGTTCTTCGGGAAAATGGACGATGTATTTGTTGTCCGGGCTCGGCTCGCAAGGCCAAGGAACGTCTGCCTGACCCGGCTCGAGCGGCATGCCGACCGAGTGCAGACAGCGAATGAATTTGCCGTCATCACCCAGAGCCGCGAGCGCCTGTTTTCCCATTCGCGTCATGATGCGCTGGTTCACTACGACATAGGGGCTGTCGGAGATTTGCACGCCGATATGCGAAAGTGGCGATCCAATCGGACCCATGGAAAAGGGCATTACGTACATCGTGCGGCCACGCATGCAGCCATCGAACAGGCCCGCCAGGACCATTTTCATTTCGGCCGGGTCGACCCAATTGTTGGTCGGGCCTGCGGCGTCGGCAGTTGGCGTGCAGATATACGTACGATCCTCAACGCGCGCGACGTCACTGGGATGCGATCGGGCGAGATAACTGTTTGGCCGTTTCTCTTCATTTAGCCTAATAAGCGTGCCGGCATCGACCATCTCATGGCACAAGCGGTCGTACTCCTCTTGGGAACCGTCACACCAGTGGATTTGGTCGGGGTTGCACTGGGCCGCTATCTGGTCGACCCAGGCAAGCAGTTCGGCATTGCCGGTTTTGTCGTGCCCCTTCGAAGTCATGTTTTGCCCCCAAGGCAAGTGTGGCGAAGGCGACCCCCATCGCCGTCACGACAATACATAATTCTCTCCCTACGCCTATCGAAGCGCGTGAGACCAGCAATTGCAATTGATCTTTGGAACTTCTTGCCGTCGGCCTTCCACCACTCACGCTGATCTGCGACATTGGTCGTTGCTGACAACGTGTGCAGTGTTATTAGTAGGTCGTTGCCATACAACAGTTTTCGGGGCTACTTGCTTGCGCCAACCCAACCCTGGTGGGAGATATCGACCACGATTCCATCAGGGTCCCGGTATTTTTTCTCGTAATAGATCGTGTCCATGAGATGCGGATGGTCGAGGAAGAACGTGCCGCCCTCCTTCTCGATCGACGCGCCAGTCGCCTCGAGATCATCGACCCAGAACCCCACATGATGCACGCCGACGAAATCCTTGCCACGCTCAGCGCCGGCGGCTTCGTCGGTTCTGTATTTGAGAAGCGCCAAACACATAACGCCGTCCGACAGGTAGATACCTGCGGCGAGTTCCGAATCGGTGGTACCGACTCGCTCCATGTCAAAGGCGTGCTCATAAAATCTGGCCGATCGCTCGAGGTCGGCGACCGTCATCGCGACGTGTCTTAGCTTCGCCATCTGCTCTGCCGCCGTGGTGGATTTTTCGTCCGGTGCCGACCGACGGACGTTTAGATGTACTCCTGTCCAGCCTCGTACTTCCCAGCCGATTGGGCCCATGTTTCGAGCTTTACCAGTTCGCCCGGATTGCGACGGAATATCGTGTGCGAGGTGCGGCGTGCGGTTCGCCACCCTTCGGGCGTGCGTCGCCACTCGTCGTGGTGGTCGTGGGTGCGGTGCGGCCCCTCGAATGGGATTGGGCCGTCCGCCGTCTCGAACTCGGCATCCGGTGTGTAGTAAATCGTGTGATAGAAATTGCACGTCGCGCGGTCCGCATCGATGACATTAGCAACGAAGTTGGTCACGACATGGCGGATCGTGCCGGTCCCGAGTGCCGGCTTGAGCGCCTCAAGGATCTCATCTCGGCCATTTAAATTTACCGCCATGGCAATCCACTCGGCGTCTTCGGTGAAGAGCTCGACTGCCTTGTCGAACTCACGGTGGTCGACGTGCCAGTAATATTTGGCAATGAGCTTCTCTATCTCTTGCTCAATCTCCCGTTCCGGTTCGCGGTCCATCGTGGCGCCTACCTTCGTTGTTATCTGGAATCCGATATGGTGATGACAATCGTTCGTGCCCGTCAAGCGGATACGCTCCGGCTAAGTCAGCTTCGGCGGCTGGATCGCATGCATACAAGCTCGGCACGCGCTAGACTGTGATCAATGATATCTGATGCACCGCGGCGAGGCGGATTCGTGAAAACACGGGGCGGGTGCACGGAGCGGGCGAGTGCGGAGAAAGAGTATGGCTAAGACATTTGTTCTGACATTCGTTGCCGACGACCGGCCAGGATTGGTTGAAAGATTGTCAGAAACCATTGCGGTGGAAGGTGGAAACTGGTTGGAAAGCCGAATGGCGCATTTGTCGGAAAAGTTTGCCGGCATCGTCAGAATTGCGATTTCAGACGCCAACGTTTCGTCCCTCAAGAATGCGTTGACTGCGCTCGACGAGTCAGGGTTTCACCTCACAATATCGTTGGCGGAAGGCAGCGTTTCCACTGAGGGTCAACAGTTTGAAATCACGCTTGAAGGACTGGATCAGCCGGGTATCGTGCGAGAGATATCGCATTGCCTGAGTAAGCACGGCACGAGTATCGAAGAAATGGAGACCGAAACTTTGGAAGTCCCGATGAGTGGAGGAACTCTGTTTCGCGCCCAAGTCCGTGTCCGTTTTCCCGCGGGTCTTAGCGAGGAAGAGCTTCGACAATCTCTCGAGCTTCTATCGGGAGAGTTGATGGTGGACATCACACTTGGCGAGGTCAGTGCCTAGTTTTTGTAGTCTATCTCGCAACAGGAAAAGTTTCATAAACCGCGCTGTACGCTGGTCACAGACATAACTGTTCCCAATAGAAAGTCGGCGCGGTACTTCTAAAAAGGCGGAGAGCCCGGAATCGGCTACGGGCGGGTACCGTGTGCCGGAAGGAGTGATCATCGAAGCCTTGCTCGCGGGATTTCGTGTGCTGGAAATCGGACCGGGCCTGGCGGCGGCAGTTGCCGGCCGGGCTTTCGCCGATCTCGGCGCCGAGGTTGAGACGCTTTCGGCCGATAGCTCGACGCCGCTCGCGTGCCATCTCAACCACGGCAAGAATGACAACGGGACGAATACGGACGAGCGAGTCTTGGCGGCGGCGCTCCGTCGCGCCGACCTTGCGATTTGCGAGGGCAGTCCTGATGAGTTCGTCGCCCGCGGCCTCGAACCAGCAACCCTGCGCGCGCTCAACACAAAACTGCCGCTGGTCCTTATCAGCCCCTTTGGCCAAACAGGGCCCATGGCGAATATGCCCGCGAGCGATCTCACGCTCAATTGTGCAAGTGGTATCGCCCGGGAATTGACAGGTCAGGTCGACGAACTCACGGAATCGCCTGTCAGACCCGTTGGCGAACAATCCGCCTTTATCGGCGGGCTCGCCGGGGCGGCAGCGGGAATGCATGCGGCCTTGCGCGACGAAGGCGGCGTTATTGACGTCTCGATTCAGGAGGCGCTTGCCACGCTTACAGTCACGGAATTGGCGCGGGCCAGTCTCGGTACATACGCCTGGCAGCGTAAGCGCGACTCTGACGGCAATGGCACCACAGTCTGCATCCTCCCAGCGAAAGACGGCCATGTCGCGATCTCGCCACGCGAAGACCGTCAATGGGCCGCCTGGCTAGAGGTCATGGGCTGCCCCAGTTGGGGCGGTGAGCCGAGGTTCAAAACGAAGTCCGACCGGATCGAAAACTGGGATGAACTTTACCGCTTGCTGTCCGAATGGAGCGCCGGTTTTGAGAAGCAATGGATAGCCGATGCCGCGCAGGCGGCCCACGTTCCAAGCTTCCCTCTGATCGCCCCGCTGGAGCAATTGAACTCGCCCCAGCTCGCGCATCGGGAGTTCTTCGATCCGCTCGATCTCGACGGAAAGCGTGTGATGACTCCGGGGCCGCCATATGGTGTGACGCTCGGCGAAGCAGTGCCGGCGTCACCAACGAGCACCAGGGCCCCGCTCCCACTTTCGGGGGTACGCGTGCTCGACTTCAGCTGGGTCATCGCCGGTCCGACGGCGACCCACTATTTTGCGGCGATGGGCGCGGAGGTGATTAAGATCGAGGCCCCGGGCCGAGGCGATCCTGGCCGTGCCTCGGAACTCCACACGGTGCTGGGCCAGGGCAAGCGAGGTGTCGTTTTGAACCTGAAGGACCCGACGGCAGTCGAGATCGCGCGGGATTTGGTCGCCCGGTCCGATATCTTGGTCGAAAACTTCGCGACCGGGGTGATGGACCGCCTCGGCCTCGGCGTGGACGTGCTGCGCGAGCGCAACCCGGCACTTCTTTATGTTTCCGCCTCGGGACTCGGCCGAACCGGACCGGAAGCGGGCGCAGTCGCCTATGGCACGCTGTTGCAATGCTATTCGGGATTCGCGGGCCTCAACGGTCATCCGGGCCAGACGCCTCGGGTTGGCATGGCCTGGCTCGATCCAATGTGCGGCCTCAAGCTGGCCTTCGTAGGAGCGGCCGGACTCTGGCGACGCGCCCGTACCGGCGTCGGCGCCAGAATCGATTTCTCGATGGTCGAAGCAATGCTGTGGACCATGGCGGCGCCTTTGTTGGATGCCCAGCTCGGCGACGCGCCGTCGGCTCAAGGCAACGCTTCGGCCACCCATTCCCCGCATGGCATTTATCCGAGCCAGGGCGATGACGCCTGGGTCGGCCTTGCCATCCGCTCAACGGCTGACTGGAACGCCCTTACCCGGATTATCCCTGAGCTTGCGGATTGGTCGGCCTTCCGGCTTGAGGAGCGCCGCGCGCGCGACACCGATATTGATGCCGCCATCGCCGACTGGACCCGTGGTCAAACGCCAGGCACAGCGGCGACGGTTCTCACCGCAGCCGGAATCGCGGCTGCTCCTGTGGCGTCGATGCTCGATCTTGTGCGGTCGCCCCACCTCGCTGCACGAGAGTTCTGGGAGACGACCGAGGATGGCGTCCTTCCTGGTCTCCCCTGGAAAGCGAGTTTCGGGCGACACACCGGCACTGCCCCCGCCCTCGGCGCCGATACCGACTCCGTTCTCCGGGACGTTCTCAACCTCCCAGACTCAGAAATCAAGGAACTGCGAGAAAACGGGGCTCTGGGATAAGGGTTGGTACTGTAGATGGCAATGCTGGCCTAGGCATGTGCTTCGAAGGCGTCCCATGACTCGACTCGCTTTGTCCTAGTAGTCTCCGCTGCGATAGGCCTCGTCGAGGCGGTCCTTGTCCTCATCCGGTACTTCCGAAAAGGGTTCGCCGCGCTGGCGGAGGGTGCCCGTGAAGTTGGGCGGACGCTTCTCGTTGAAGGCGCGGCTTCCTTCCTCGCCGTCCGCGGTCGTTTGGATCAGCATCGTGTTGATGATGTTCTGCACCTGCCAGGCCTGATCGGTCGGCATGTCGCCGAAGCGGATCACGAATTCCTTCATCATGCGAACTGCAACCGGAGGCAAGGTGCAAATATGCCGGGCGATCGCTTCCGCCCGTTCCATGAGCTGGTCGTGTGGCGCGACCTCGTTCACGAGGCCGATCCGGTGCGCCTCGGTGGCGTCAAATGGCTCGTCGGTCAAGAGGATTTTCATGGCGTCGCTGTAGCGAAGTTGATTCGCGAGCAGCGTCGCACCTGGTCCACCGCCCAGCCAACCCTGGCTCAGGAGTGCGAACTTGAAACGCGCGTTCTCGGCGCTGGCGATACGAATGTCGGTCGAGGCGAGCAGTAGATAGAGACCGGCTCCAGCGGCCCAGCCGTTGACGGCGGCAATCACCGGTTTCCAGATACGGGGATGGAAGTCGCCCATCCGACCGTCGGCCCCCGTCGGTTCGCCATGCACCGTACCGGCGAGCGGCCAGTAGATGCGCTGGGTCTGAAGGTATTCACGCTCCTCTGGGGTCAGGTTCGAACTTGAGGCCAGGTCGTGCCCGCCGCAGAAATGCCGGTCGCCCGTTCCGGTGATGATGGCGCAACGGATGTCGCGATCTTCCCAGATATCGATCCACACCGCGGAAAGATCGTCCGTGGTTGTCTTATCCAGGACGTTGGCCTTCTTGGGATTGTTGAGTGTGATATAGGCGACCCCGTCGCGCTTTTCGTAGTCGATGGGCATGGCTGGTCTCCTCCCTGGCTGGTGGCCGGGCCGTCCGCGTCCTTGTCACGTTAACCTAGGTTGTGCGTGCTTAGCTACGCCGCCGCGACGCAGGCGTCATATCGCTCGGCTGCAAGATTGCTGCACAGCTCAACATCCCTCGCCAGAAGGTATCTCCGCTCTACCAAGTGTTCAGCGGCGTCGCGAACACGCCGCAGGTAGTCGTCGCGGCTGGAATAGCGCTCAGCTGTCGATAAGCGAGGATCGCCGTTCGCTTGCCGCTGCTGGCTATCGAGCGGAAAGGGGATCGTCGAGCCGATGTATTCGAGAAGCAGGCCGGTTCCTCCGGTATCGAGATGGCGGGGGTTAAACCCCGTATACGTTGCGACTGGTACGCTCACATCCGGCATGCGGATTCCCGCGACTTCATTGCCATCCGCGTCGACCTTGGAAACCCAGTCAGGATAGGCATTGTGATCTATCTTCGCCGGCAGTTCGCCGATGCCCTTATCCGCATGTGAGCCGAGGTCGAGCGGATACATCGTCGTGAGAAGGTTCACATCCAGTGCCGCCAGCCCAGGGATTCGAGACAGTTTCTCAATCAATTCGGCACGCGGCCGGCGCGTGTCATCGGTCGCTTGGGGATATGCGCTCGGCGGCGGCTCGACACCGTCTGCGATCCAGGCCAACAGGTTAGCCAATGCGGCCCGGTAGAGCGGTCGATAGTCGATGGTGTTGGCCAGGTTCTCACCGATACTGCCAAACTTCGTTCCTTTCGCGAACGGCATGGTGCCTGGTGCATGTTGTGCGGAGGCAAAGAGGTAGCGCCGTACGTTATCCGGCAAAGTTGCGTCTCCGCCAGACTCAAGGTCCGTGTACGAGAGATTGGCGTCACCTCGCCAGTATTCGGATGCCGTGTCGGTATAGATAATTTTAGGTAGGCTGCCCCGGGCACGCTGGGCGTCAAGCAAGCCAGCCGTTTTACCGGTATGTGGGTCGGTTTGCGGGTCGTCGGCGAATGGGAACAGATGGCCGAAGGACAGTGTCGGCTGGACGGATGGTTGGCCGTAGCGGTGGTTAAACTCGCCCCGCCGGCCACCCGCGATGTGGGCTAAAATCCCATCAAATACCTGCCGGTCGGCCTCATCGGTGTTAAGCCCTAAATGTAGATAGTTCCGCAGAAAACGGCCGCATTGGGATTGTCCCTCCGCGACCGCGTGGTCGATGTGGTTCGCCAGCGGTGTCGCCTCGTCGTGGCGCAGAAACGATGCCATATCCCGCGTTACCAAGAGACCAGCACCGACGACCGGACACTCCAAAGGGGTGTAGACCAGATCGTAGATCAGGCCCGGCTGGAATCCGCCTTCGAGCCAAACATGTCCCGTGTCTGCAACCGGATTGCCGCCTACTTCTTTGGCAAATCGCTACTTCGTGTGCGGAATCACTTCGGGCGCTGCGTAGGTTGAGCCGCGAACCAACAGCCTTGCATTCGGTTCGTTCACATCGAGCGGGCAAATCGGTTGGTGATTGCCCAGGTCGCCGACGTGAGGGCCCGTTAAGCAAAGGTCGATTGCGCGTCGTCTGGTTGGATTCGCAGCTGCATTTGGCTGTCCGGCTTCCGCGACGCCAAGGGGACGCTCGGCGCGGCCAGACCAATCCGCGTCCGTTCCGGCGTGCGCGGAACGTCCCATTGCCAGCCGGCCCAGGCGATTGTCCAGCCGCACTCGAAGAGGTGGCCGTCACCGGGTGCAACTTCCGCCGTTGGTGCATCATCGATCGGCGCCAGATTGGTGCGGACAAGCGATCTTGCCCCGCGATTTGGTACCTGCATCAGCAATGCGCGATTTCCACACCCTGGATCGACTGGCCTGAGTACAGTTACGTCGCCGCTGAACACCACCAATCCGTCTGCGTCCCGTTCGGCCAGTGCGAGATCGACTATTCCCTGGTTGACGACATGCTCCGGGTCGACGGCGTAGTGC
>CBDCIT010000044.1:0-48396 GCA_965217615.1 Alphaproteobacteria bacterium | reverse complement strand
AGCGCACTCAACTATTTGCCGCATGACGAGGAAATGAAAATCGTCCTGTCAAAGGTGCCTGCCTACGACAGCGAGAGCGGACAAAAGACAATTTCCGCCATGGTCGCGCTCGCCGACCTATCGCGCGCCGGATTCGTAGGCGGCGACATTTCAACCGTTATGTCGCCTCGAACGGTCATCACTTGGGCAGAGAACGCGGAGATATTCAAAGATATCGCATTTGCCTTCCGCGTCACCTTTCTCAACAAATGCGACGAAATCGAACGCCCCATTGTTGCCGAATACTACCAGCGCTGCTTCGGCACCGATCTGCCGGAGACCGGGGTTAAGGTGCCGGGCGCCTGAGCGCGGTGATGAGTGAAGTCGAGCGCCCGATCGAGACCTTCCGGCGGGCTGTCGCCGCCACCTTCCGCGCCATTGCGGAAGATTCGGAGATCGAGGTCACCTACTCCGGCGAACCACCTGCCATGGCCGGCAAACATTTGCGGCTCCCACTGCCGAGTCGCGATCTCCCCATGCAGGAAGTCGCCCAGGTGCGCGGCGAAGCCGACGCCTTTGCGCTCAAGCTGCGTCATCATGACGCCAAGCTTCACGCGAGACGACGACCGTCCGGCGATGTTGCACCAATCATTTACGACACTCTCGAGCAGGCCCGTGTAGAAGCTCTGGGATCACGGCGTATGGCGGGTGTCGGGCAAAATATTGCCGCTGCGCTCGACGAACGCTATCGGGCCGACGGCCTGCACCGGCTCGAAGGCCGATCCGACGCAGCGATGCCAGAGGTCGTCCGCTTGATGGCGCGCGCCGCCTTCGCCAGCGAACCTCCGCCCCCTACAGCGCGACGCGTCTTCGAACAATGGCAGCCTTGGCTCGAAGGCAAGATTGGGCGCGATATCGTTGAGCTCGAACAGTGTCTCAACGACCAAACCGCATTCGGTGAGATCGTACGCCGACTGATTTCCGACCTGGATATCAAATTCGGCACTGAGGAGTCGAACGAGAATGTCGACGAAGACGGCGACGCGGAGATGGGCGAAGAGCAACTCCGCGGCGAGGGCGAGGAAGACAGCGACGATCCCTCCGGTCTTGCCGAGGCGTTGGCCGGCGCCGAAATGAACGATATGACCGGAGACGAAACAGGCGATTCGAGCGTTTCCGACGTGAGCGAGGAGTCCCTGCTCGCACCTGGGAGCGAAGAACCAGGCGATCCGGGAACACCCTGGCACCCGGAGAAGGACTTTACCATCTTTCCGCGCGGAGCGGCATACAAGGCCTATTGTGAGGAGTTTGATGAAGTTGTGAATGCCGAGGACCTTTGCGACACCGAGGAACTCGCGCGGCTGCGGCAACTCCTCGACCAGCAACTTCTGCATCTACAGAGCATGATTGGTAAACTCGCAAATCGGCTGCAACGGCGCCTTCTTGCCAAGCAGCAGCGGTCCTGGGACTTCAATCTCGATGACGGTCTCCTCGACACGGCACGGCTTGCCCGCATCGTCGTCGATCCACGATATCCGCTTTCTTTCAAGATGGAACGCGATACCGAGTTTCGCGACACCGTTGTGTCGCTGTTGATCGACAATTCCGGTTCGATGCGCGGCCGGCCAATTACGATCGCAGCGATGAGTGCCGATATCCTTGCGCGGACGCTTGAGCGTTGCGGCGTCAAGGTTGAGATTTTGGGCTTCACGACCCGGGCATGGAAGGGGGGCCAGGCACGTGAACGCTGGATCGCCGAAGGCAAGCAGGCCGACCCGGGGCGACTGAATGACCTGCGCCACATCGTGTACAAATCAGCCGACTCGCATTGGCGTCGCGCGCATAAGAATTTGGGTCTAATGCTGCGCGAAGGTTTGCTGAAGGAGAATATCGACGGCGAGGCGCTAATGTGGGCGCACAACCGACTGATCGCCAGGTCCGAGCAGCGCCGCATATTGATGGTGATCTCCGACGGCGCTCCGGTCGATGATTCGACGTTGTCGGTCAACCCCGGCAACTATCTCGAACGGCATTTGCGGGCCGCGATTTCCTATATCGAAACGCGTTCCCCCGTGGAGTTGGTGGCCATTGGCATTGGCCACGACGTAACCCGCTATTATCGGCGAGCCGTCACAATCGTGGATGTCGAACAGTTGGGTGGAACGATGATGGATAAGCTCGCCGAGCTTTTCGATGAAGAGGCGCAGTTCCAGCGTGAGGAACCCCGCAAACGGTCGAAACCCCATTGATCAACCGCTCTCGACCCGGCACTGTCGCGCTCGATTGCTGCCCTATTACTGATTGACCAGCGTCGATTCGTGAAGTGAAGTAACGACGACGATTTCTTGCCGCCCAACTCAATCTGGCTGGGGCTGCTCTATATGTCGTCTGGGAGGCATCTCATGCTGAAAGCATTTCGTTGCTCCGCCGTGACATTTGCAGCTGTGTTGATCCTCGCCGCTGCATCCTATGCGGCAGGCGCTGCACCAACGACCATCACCTTTCTCCACACCAACGATGTTTATGAGATTTCACCAAAGAGTGGCCGCGGCGGCTTGGCGGAATTGATGACGCTGCTCAGGGGCGAACGGGCCAGGGCCGAGCACAGCATCACGACATTCGGCGGCGATCTGATTTCGCCGTCGGTGATGTCAGGATTGACCAAAGGCACGCAGATGATCGAGCTCTTGAACGCACTCGGCACCGATGTTGCCGTGCCCAGCAATCATGAATTCGATTTCGGACCGGAGATCGCAGCCGAACGCATAGCGGACTCGAACTTCCCGTGGCTTGGCACCAATATCCTCGGCAAGGACGGTCTACAGGCCGTCGGTGCCATCGCCTCCCACATGATACGCGTCGGTGGCTATGAAATTGGCTTCATGGGGCTGCTGGCGCCCGAGACCGATACTCTGAGCTCACCGGGAAGCGCTATCAACTTTTCGCCTCCGGTTGATGCCGCCAAGGCCGCGGTCAAGGAACTTCAGGCCGCCGGCGCGGACGTCATCGTCGCCCTCACACATCTGGGATTCGCCGATGATCGCGTGCTTGCCCGCGAGGTCAGAGGGATCAACCTGATCCTCGGCGGACACGACCACGATCCGATTACGTTCTACGAGGGCGGCGTCCTTATCCACAAGGCGGGATATGACGCGCACTATCTCGCGGCTGTCGACCTCGTTGTCGATCGCGTCGAGCGCCGGGGCAAGACCGTCGTGCAGGTCAGGCCCGCATGGCGGATGATCTCTACTGCCGCGGTCGCACCGGATCCTGAAATCAAAGCAATCGTCGACAAACACAACGCGACGCTCGACGATCAGCTCAACGTGCCGGTGAGGAAAACGACAGTTGAACTCGACAGCCGGCGGGCAACCGTGCGGACGATGGAATCCAACTTCGGCGACTTGATCGCCGACGCCATGCGAGCGGGAGTCGACGCCGACGTCGCGCTGACAAACGGCGGCGGAATCCGTGGTGACCGGACGTACGATTCAGGCTCGACCCTCACACGCCGGGATATCCTCTCAGAACTGCCGTTCGGCAATGTCACCGTGCTGATGGAAGTTTCGGGCGCCAACCTTCTTGCCGCGCTCGAGAATGGCGTTTCCGAAGTTGAGAATAAAGCCGGTCGGTTCCCGCAGGTCTCCGGAATGACCCTCGTGTACGATCCATCAGCGATGAAAGGGAGCCGTATCACCGATGTAAGAATCGGCGGCAAACCGCTCGACAAGGCAAAGATCTATCGACTCGCCACAAACGACTATATGGCATCTGGCGGCGATGGATATGCGGCACTCAAATCCGCGAAAATACTGGTCGATGCTTCGGGCGCAACTTTGATGGCGACAACAGTCATGAACTACATCAGCGTGCGCGGTAACGTCGCCCCCAAAACCGAAGGGCGCATCAAGACCAAGTAGCGGCACAGCCTGGTCGGCCCGCGGACGTTCCCTGCGCTTGCGAGGGTCGATCCTTAAGCGGCAGCGCGCCGAAACCTAAGCCAGGTTCTCGGCAAAGAACGCGTTGGTGCGGTCCCACGCGCTTTTCGTATCGGCCTCGTCGTAGACCGAGCCAGTCGGATTGGCGAACCCATGGTTGGCCTCGTACCAGTGGATCGTCGGCGTCTTGCCCGCCTTTTTCATCTCCGCTTCAAACCCCCTGACCATTTTCTTGTTGATGAATTTATCCAAGGTCCCGAAATGGCCCAGCACCGGACCCTTAAGCTGCCTTAGTTCGTCTGCTTTGCGGGTCACACGGCCGTAATAGATCACGGTCGCATCGACTGGTGTTGCGATGGAGGCGTTGAGCGACCAGCCACCGCCGAAACACCATCCAACCGTACCGACCTTGTTATTGGTGGCCTTGTGCTTGCGCAGCCATTCGACCCATGAAACGAGGGTTTCCGTGCCTTCGTCGGGCTTGACGCCTTGCGTGAGGCTGCGTGCCTGATCGCTCGTTGTTGCGACTTTACCGCCCATCAGGTCGACGGCAAGCGCCAGATAGCCAAGTTTACCGTACTCCGCAGCGACCGCTTTGATTTGGTTGTTGAGACCCCACCATTCATGGATAAGAACAATGGTTGGCGCCGGCGCCTGGCTTAGCACCGCGAGTGCCGCTCGAACGTTTCTACCACTCGGCAAAGTTAGTTCTTCGTCGGCCAAACCCGCTGCGGCGGCCCGCGCCAACTCCGGGCTCGCAAGTACTACCGACAGAGGCAGACCCGCCAACTGCGCGGCGGCCATACCCTTGAGCATTTCTCTGCGACCAATCATTCAATCATCCTCCCGCTGGAACT
This sequence comes from Alphaproteobacteria bacterium, assembly GCA_965217615.1. Taxonomy (GTDB): domain Bacteria; phylum Pseudomonadota; class Alphaproteobacteria; order UBA8366; family CAVOAK01; genus CAVOAK01. Next base: position 43,622 of record CBDCIT010000044.1, on the reverse strand, counting down.
CTCTTAACGTGTGAAATGATGGAACAATTGAAGCAGGAGGCCAAGGCATTCTCACACAAGCGTGACGGACCCACGATCGTTGCCCGGCGCCGGCCAGCATAGGACCATCTACTTCGTGCCGAAGAGCCGGTCGCCAGCATCGCCAAGCCCAGGAACTATATAGGCATGCTCGTTTAGCCGTTCGTCGAGCGCCGCCGCGTACACGTGAACGTCGGGGTGCGCTTCCTGAAAGACCCGCATTCCCTCGGGCGCGGCAACCAGCGCAAGGAAGCGGATATTTTGGTCGGCCACTTGGTGCTTGTTGAGCACATCGACGGCGTGAACGGCCGAGTAGCCAGTCGCCAACATGGGATCGACAAGGATGAACAGACGGCCGCGATGCTCGGGCAGCTTCACGAAATACTCGACAGGCCGCTTGGTTTCCGCATCTCGATACAACCCTATATGGCCTTCGCGTGCCGCCGGCATCAGCTCAAGCATTCCCTCCGCCATCCCCAACCCAGCGCGCAAAATCGATACGATGACCGGCTTTCGCCCGACAAGGACCGGCGCATCCATGGCCGCAACGGGCGTTTCGATGCGCTCGCTCGTTAGCGGCAGCGCGCGCGTGAGTTCATAGCCCATCAACAGCGCGATTTCTTTGAGCAACTGGCGAAACGCAGACGTCGGCGTGTCGCTGCGGCGCAACAACGATAGCTTGTGCTGAATCAGGGGGTGGTCGAGCGTGTGGAGATTTGGAAACTCTTTAGGATCGGCCATGGCGGTGAGTATCCTTGGGTGGCGAGTCGCCAGACTATATCGCTGCCTCGACCGCAGCCAAGCCACAAGGGTGCGTTCAGCCGTCTACAACGTTTTCGAACCAGGCCTTTTCGGCTTCCGCCAAACGACCCGCCGCAATTGCGTCACGGATCGTCGTCATCAACCTCGTCATAAAGGCGATATTGTGCAGGGTAACCAGTTGAATGCCCAAAATCTCGCGCGCCTTAAAGAGGTGATGTATATAGGCGCGGCTATAGTGGCTGCAGGCGTGACAGCCGCAATCGGAGTCGAGCGGACCCGTATCATCTCTAAAGTGGGCGTTCCGCAGATTTAGCCGGTTCTTAGCACCTGCCCCTTGCGCCAACGCCCAGCCGTGCCGTGCGATACGCGTCGGCACGACGCAATCGAATGTATCGATTCCCAACGCCACTGCCGTCCAAATATCGCGGGCGCCGCCAATACCGAGCAGGTGAACCGGACGCTCGGAATCGAGATGCCGCATCGCATAACCGACCACCTCCAGCATCTGCTCGCCATCGGCGCCGAGGCAGCCGCCGATCGCGTGGCCGAAAAACGGCCGCGACTCGACGAACGCGGCCGCTTCAAGCCGCAGATCCTCGTATACACCGCCCTGAAGAATACCGTAGAGCGCCTGACGGCCGTTGGCGTTCCGCTCGAACTCAGCCAACGACCGGTCCGCCCATCGGTGGGTCAAAGCAAGTGAGCGGGCCGTGTAGTCGCGATCGACGTGGAACGGCGTGCATTCGTCCAAGACGACGACCAGATCGGGGCCAAGCCGGCGCTGGATGTTGATTGACGATTCAGGCGTTAGCGTATGTTCGGTGCCGTCTATGTAGGATCGAAACCTCGCCCCTTCCTCGCCGACCTCAAGCAGCAACGTGTTCCTGCTCTCTTGCCGATTGCCCTTGATCTCCTCAGCGACGGAACCGTGGCCCAGACTGAAGATCTGGAAGCCACCGCTGTCGGTCAGCATTGGGCGATCCCACCCCATGAACCGGTGTAGACCGCCCATGCGTTCGATTAGCTCAGCACCAGGCTGCAGCATCAGGTGATAGGTATTGGCGAGAATGATATCGACGTTGTGCTCTTTGAGGGCTCGCGGATCCGCCGCTTTTACCGCGGCCTTCGTCGCGCAGAAGATGAATGCCGGCGTCTCGAGCGTACCGTGCGGTGTTGAAAGCCGCCCACGGCGCGCGCGCGACACCGGATCACGGTTGAGGATCTCGAACGCAAAGCCGGGATAGTCGGTCATCGATGGCCATTATGCTTTGGTGCACATTCGCGGCAACGAATCCACCGCGATCCGCCCGTCGACGGCTAACTTAGACCGCCATGCCAACCACAGGACGAACAAGACGAGAGAGATATATGATCGGTGTGTCCAGCGCCGCGACCAAAAGCCGCAGCCAATAAGTCCCGAGGATGAAGGTAAAGACCACCGTACTCAAGGGGAGCGGATCCGCGGCAAACACCATCCAGGCGAGAATGCTGAAGATCGTGTTGTCGATCAGCGAGGAAATTGCCGTCGACGCGTTGTTGCGCACCCACAGCCATCGGTCGCCGGTCATGCGCCGAACCAAACCGTATAGCCAAATGTCGTGAAACTGGCTTGCCAGATAGGCGGTCATGCCAGCAGCAAAAAACGCCGGCGCGGGCGTGAACAGCGCCGCCATATGGTCATGAAGCGGCAACGCCCAACTCATGCTCTCACCGGCTTGATCGACCGTCAGCGGCGGAAAGCCGAGCGTCAACATCATGATAACGGTCGAAAACAGATAAGCAGCGAAGCCCAACAGCACGGTCTTTTGCGCCGCGGCTCTACCGTAGTGTTCGATCAGAATATCCGTGCACAGGTACGTAGACGCGAACAATATTGTGCCGAGCGCGACCGGCTCGGAGTAAACCGCGAACTTCACAGCTTTCAAAACCTGAATGTTGGCGCCGATGATTGCCACGACGACATAGACCTGAAGGCCAACCTCGCCGAAAAGACGAAGCATGAGAAGGATCGTCCCAAAGCAGACGACGAGCATCAACAGCCAGACGAATTCCGGCGGGCCGGCATTGAGAGCAGTGATAAAAGCTTCCGGGGAGAGAGACATTTACGCTCCGAGTTCCGGTCCTTGAAACACTATGCAGTGAGTATTGCTTGCCAAAGCTATTTGAAGCGTTGGCTTTACGAGGGCATAGACGCTCGACGGCTACGCGGCAGCGATAACTTTTTTGATGCGTTTCTTGAGCCTGCGTGCTTGGTCGGTGAGTTTTCGATCGACCGTGCCCATAAGGTAGGCATCGAGCCCGCCGTTAGCTTCGATGGTTCGCAGACCGTGCGGCGTCACCCTCAAGCGCACCATTCGACCAAGCGTGTCACTCTGCACAGACGTGTATTGCAGATTTGGCAGAAATTGTCGCCGCGACTTGTTGTGGGCATGACTTACGTTGTTGCCATGCTGCACACCCTTGCCCGTGATTGCACATCGTCGCGCCATTTGGATTTCCTCGCTTATTTCCGTCGAACTGGGCCACAGCGCACGACTATCCGGTGGCCCGGCTCAAGGGCGGTCTTTTAGTGCACCCGGCCTGAGCGCGTCAAGCAAGCTTGGCGTCAGTCGTTGTTTTGAAAGGCTTCGAGCAGCAAGCGCGCAGCGGCGGTCGGCGCCATTCGTCCCTGGGCAACGTCCGCTTCGATCGCCGGAAGGACGCGCCTTACTTCGTGATGGGTGCGAAGCGCCCCCTTAGCCCCTCGCCGACTTCCGACCACATCCAGGCGTTCGCTTGCGCGCTGCGATGCCGCACGATGTCGCCGGAGCCGTCAAACGTTTTCTGAAATCCGCTTATTAGCGACCATATTTCGGCGACCCCTTCACTGGTCGCCATCGAGCATGTGGCAACGGGCACAGTCCATTCTTTAGCGGCAGGCTGCAACAATTCAAGTGCGGCGCGGTAGTCGGCCGCGGTCCGAACGGCCTGGTCGGCTAAGTCGCCGTCTGCCTTGTTGATTAAGATCACATGAGCCAGCTCCGCCACACCCCGCTTCAGACCCTGAAGTTGGTCGCCGGCGCCGGGAAGCAACATCATCAGGAACATGTCGGTCATATCGGCGACGGCAATCTCGGACTGCCCTACGCCGACGGTCTCGACGAATACGACGTCGTATCCCGCAGCCTCACAGATCAGCATCGCCTCGCGCGTGCGCCGAGCGACACCGCCCAATGTGCCGCCTGTTGGCGAGGGTCGGACAAAGGCGCGATTGTTTCGTGCAAGCTCTTGCATCCTCGTTTTGTCGCCGAGAATCGATCCGCCGCTCACGCTCGACGAAGGATCGATAGCGAGCACCGCCACCCGATGTCCGAGATTGATCGCGTGAAGTCCCACGGCCCCGATAAGGCTTGATTTTCCGACGCCCGGAAGACCAGTTACGCCGACACGAATCGATCGGCCGCTGTGTAGCAGGAGTGCGTCAAGCAGCACCTCCGCTTTCCCACGATGTTCATCGCTGGTCGACTCGACGAGAGTGATCGCTTGCGCAAGCGCACGACGATCTCCCTCGATCACCGCCCCGACGAGACTATCAGTGTCGGTCGCATCAGACGCCGGTTGTATCTCGAAAGTGGTGGAAATTGGTTTTGGCGCCTCTCCGAGCGGGCTGAGTTTTGCGGCGGTCAGGCCGCTCGGTCAAGGGTTTCGTCGGCGATTAGCTGATCGAGGGTTTCCCATCCATCGACTTTGCGCATCTGGATTTGGCCGGAAGCGAGGAGCGCCCAGAGGAGCATCGGCACTGTTTCGGGACACGGCAGCACGGTCTGTGTTTTGATCCGGCGCTTGAACTCCTCGTTGAGACGCTCAATGGCGTTGGTCGTTCGGGCTGATTTCCATTGGCTCTTGGACAGGCGCGTGAAGGTAAAGAGCTTGTCGCCCGCTTCTGCGAGGCTGTCCGCGACGGCCCTGCATTTCAGCCGCCACTTGCGGACAAACGTCTTGCGGCGGGTTTCCACCTCGGAGGCAGTGTCGGCATAGATCATATCGCGGTAATCTTCGCTCAGCTCGTCATGCATGTGTTTGGGAGCATGACCCAGAAGGTTGCGGTGCTTGTGCACGGTGCAGCGTTGAACGGGAAGGTCATCGCCCCAAAGCGCCGACAGAGCCGCCTCCAGTCCCGGCGCGCCATCGACGATGACAAACCCGGGCCGTTTCAGTCCACGCGCATCAAGGTCGTCGAGGAACTGGCGCCACGCCGCCTGGCTTTCTCCGCCCATATTCCCGATCGAAAGCAAGACCTTCTGGCCATCCCGGCGCACCCCTATAGCCGCGAGAACCGAGATGTTGGTGGCCTTGCGATCCAGTCGGGTCTTGATCACAGTGCCGTCAAGGATCAGCCGAACGATATCCTCATCCGCGAGGCCACGGCTGCACCAGGCGTCCCAATCGACCTTCACCTTGCGCCACGCCCGGCTCACAACGTCCTTGCTCACAGCACCCCGGAAGAGCCCGAACAGCGCGCGTTTCACCCGCCGCGTGTTGGTTCCGGACAGATACACCGAAGCGATCAGCGCCTCGGCCTTTCTGGTCAGCCGCTGGTAGCGCGGCAGCGCCCGCGAACGCCATTCCGACGCCCGACCGTCTTCCTCAACGATCCGTGCACGCGGCACGCTCACCCTCTCGGTCCCGAATGTCCCCGTCAGTTGCCGCTCCCGGTGCCCGTTCCGATACCCTTGCCGAAGCGCGTCCTCTCGACCGTATCGGCAGCGCCCGAGAAACTGCGCAAGTTCCTCCTCAAAAACGGCCTCGATCGTGGATCTGATGTTCTCCCGCAGCCGGTCCTCGAGCGGATCATAGCCGGCGTCATTGGCCAGTAGCGAAAGCGCGGAAGTCTCGGTAGTGTTCTTCATGGCGTGATCTCCTTGGCGGTGCTAGCCGCCGGTTGGGTGGTTGTCTTGTCACCCGGAGATTACGCCATCCTCAAATTTCCACCACTTTCGAGACACAGCCCAGACGCACTGTCTGGGCGACTGCGATTCGCAGACATGAGCGCTCAGTCTTCACGCTCGGTGCTGAACACCTTAGCGGCCAAAGCTTCAAGCCTGCGCCGTGAACGCGCGTCGAGTTCGTCCAGAACGGTACGCTTTGTTCGATATGTCGCCATCGCATCAGCGATCAGCCGCGCGCGCTTACCCGCATTCTCAACACTCGACGAGCGCTCAAGTCCCGACCGCTGCGTTTTGCCATAGGCCGACGCCGCCTGTTTCATCTTCTCTTGCTCGGGATCTTGCTTTTCGTCGCCCATTTGTCCCTCGCCGCGGCTCCCCGATCGGACGACGCCGTTCGGACGGAGCCGTCTTGAATGAGTGCATAATAGCAGTGTCGAGACAACCGGTCTGCCCGCAACCATCGGCTAGGCCGAACTGCCCAACGGGTTGTTGACGCGCCCGCCGCGGCGATGAAGATGTGCCGTGCGACGACGGTCGCCGGCGAACAACCCAATACGTGCTTCTGGAGGTAACATTGACGGTCGAACAGATCCTAGCGGAACTGAAATCGCGAGCGAACGAGACGAATCGGGCTGGAATGGGTCGCTTCGGCATTAAAATCGACAACGCTTTCGGCGTCAGCGTCAGGGAACTGCGGGAAATCGCCAAGCCGATTCGTCGAGATCATGCGTTGGCAATCGACCTTTGGAACACAGGAACGCACGAAGCACGCCTGCTTGCGACGATCATTGCTGACGCAGACCGATTTACCGAACCCCAGATTGCGAAGTGGCTGGGTGAGTTCGATTCTTGGGACGTTACCGATGGCTTCTGCGGCCTTCTGACGAAGCACCCCAAGGCATGGACCTACGCCAAAGCCTGGGTCGATTGCGACGAGGAGTTCGTCAAACGTGCCGCATTTGCGTTGATGGCGCGCCTCGCGGTCCACGACAAGAATGCACCGGACCGCGCCCTTCTGGATGTACTGCCGCTCATCGTTCGTGGTTCAACGGACGAGCGAAATTTCGTCAAGAAGGCCGCAACTGGGCGCTTCGCCAAATTGGCAAGCGGAACGGACCACTCAACCGAGCCGCCATCGCTGTTGCAAAGGAGCTTGCCGACTCTGAGTCGCGCACCGCCCGCTGGATCGCCAACGACGCGATCCGTGAACTCGCGAACGACAAAGTACAGGCTCGATTCGATTAGTTTTGGACGCTGGCAGCTCGTCCGATCAGGCGAGCAGTTTTGCCATCATGATTTCATCAACAAACTTGTCGTCGACAAATAGCGAGTCGCGCTTAATCCCCTCGACGACATATCCCATTGACTCGTAAAGGGAGCGCGCACGCGTGTTTGTCTCCATCACCGTGAGTTCGAGCCGGTGCAGCCCGTGCACGCTGGCGTATGCCTCGGATTCCGTCATCAGCCGCTGCCCGAGTCTCCGTCCGGAATGGGCCTCGAGAATGCCAATTCCCAGCGTTCCAGACAGTCGATTGCGTTGGAATTCACCGCCCATGACGATGGCCTCGCCAACAACCTGCGCATCGAGAAAGACCGACAGAAGGAGATGGTTGGGCAATACGGCGAAGCGCTCAATGACGCGCTGCATTTCTGCGGGAGAACCGGCGCGCTCTCCGGGACTGCGCAACAGAAAGTGACTTTCCGCCAACAGGAGTTCACCAAAAGTGAAAAGCGCGTCCGCATCGGCTGGCAGCGCTCGGCGCACCTCATAACCTTCTATGCCCTCGCTCATATTCCGATCACGACCTCTCGTTGGCGATCACACTCCAGCGCTATACACTCCGCGCTACCTGGCAACTCGAGAGCCGACAGTTCTCCTACTTTGTCGTGCGGGACGCCATCCTAACCTTCGTATCACGATGCGGCGACCCCGGCCCTGCAAATGGAATTACTCTCCTTCTTCAAGGGCATCGGCATCGGCCTTGCGGTAGCGGTGCCCGTCGGTCCGATCGGCATTTTATGCATCCAGCGCAGCCTGTCCAAAGGGTATCATGTCGGTTTGCTGACAGGATTTGGTTCGGCGACCGCAGATGCGATATACGGCGCGGTCGCGGCGTTCGGCCTCGGCGCTGCAGCAACCATACTTGAAGAGCAGAGTACGTGGTTCCGACTTGTTGGCGGCGTGTTCATGCTGATCCTTGGACTCCGAATCATCCGTACCCGTACTGGACAACCAGCCGCTGGCTTTGCGTCGAACGACAGCCTAACGCGTGTCGCTGCGTTGAGCGCCTTTGGATCTGCGCTCCTCCTGACACTCGCCAATCCGACGACCATCCTCTCGTTCGTCGCGATCTTCGCTGGACTCGGCCTAATTGATGCCGACAACCATATGGCGGCCGGTGGCGCCACGGTCGGTGGCGTCTTCCTCGGCTCCATATTATGGTGGGTTATCCTCAGCGGCGTCGCCTCGCGGCTCGGCGGAATCGCCGGCGAACAGAGGGTGCGCTGGATCAGTAGGACTTCAGGTGCAGTAATTGTCACCTTCGGCGTAGCGGCTTTGGTCAGCCTGCTTTGACCGAAATGTTAGGAGAATATCGGCCGATCGCTGCTCTTAGCTTTCGCGACCGACTGCCCGGCATAACATCAGGTAGAGTTTGCCCACGTCCGCCGTCATAAACGTTGCGTGGAGCAGGTTTTCCGGATCGCTGTCCTCAGCCTCCTTAAGCAGGCGGTCGAACTGATCGACATAGCGCATCACATAGTCGCGCATGTCTGGATTTTCCTTCATTTTGTGACCGATTCTCGAGATCATCGCGGCATGGCGGCCACGCATAAGCGCACGCGTAAATACGCTACGATCGCCTCGCGTGTAGCGCTTCCAGTCCGCTTCTGAAACCTCGCTATAGAGTGCGCGGGTCAGGTCGATTGCCGTCGAGTTCAAGTCTTCGATAATGAATCGAGCAGTTTTCAGGAATAGGTCACGGCGGCCCTCTTGCTCCTTTTCGGTCAGTTTCCTCGCTTGCTCGTCGGCGTCAACCGAGGCCTGCGTGAGCAGACGTGCCTGCTCGTCGAATGTCTTGCCGGCTTCGGTGGCTTTAGCGGCCGCGGAATCGAGCGTCGATAGAAGCTTACTGTTGGGCGATTGAACGGCCTCGGTCATGCCGTCCACATCGGCGCGAGATCTTGCCGCCGCCTCTACAAGCGACTTGTTCTGTTGCTCTAACTGACCGCCCAGTTCTCGAACCTCCCGATTGGCCTGTTGCGCCGCGTTGTTGAGCTCGCGCGTCTGCTGACGAAACGATTCGGCAATCGCGGACAGACGCGCAGATGAGGATCGGACGAAACGGCAAGGCTGCCAGTCTGCTGCGTGAACAATTCGCCAACGACCTTCATCGCCTTTGTCGCGTCGGCAGCGACCCGAGTAAGCTCCTCCGATTGGGCGCCCAGCGCCTCGCGGTTGTCGTTCAACTGCAAGCCCGCCTGCATCGATGCAGTCGTCAGTCGCTCGGTCTGCTCGTTGAACCGATCCGAGATCTCCTGCATCAAACCCAGTGCCGCCTTGAGAGCCTCGTTCATCGAGGTCGCCTCGGAAGAGAACGCACCTCCCGCCTCAACGACACGGTTGTTGACCCCTCCGCTGCCGAAGCGAGCTGACGAACCTGAGACTGCAGATTGCTGCCAATTTCTTGGGTCCAGCGATCCACCTGCTGGGAAATCCGCTCCAGAGCCTCGTCTTGCTCCGAAACCGACGCCTCGATCGACTGCGACTGGGTGGCGAGTTGCTCGACCAGCTGGGTCAATTCCTTTCTGTCCTCGCGCAGCGTATCTCGGACCTTGACGACATCCGACGCCGCCTTTTCCGAGGCCTGTGTCAAATCGGTCGTGTGATCGCGGATTGATTCCCGGATTTCGCGTACTTGTGTCAACGCGTGGTCCGCAGCGTTCTTGAGGTCGTGGCTTTGACGCTGCAAAACCTCGCCGATGGAGCGCGCCTAGCCGGCCGCCCAATCCGACGACTCGCGCAACGCGTGTGCCTGGTTGCGCAGAACGTCCGCCATGCTGCGCGTCTGGTTGAGTGCCGGCTCGAAAGCCTCGCTGATGGACCCTGCACCTTCGCTCATCGCGACCTTGATTTCAGACGTCTTCGCCGCGAGAAGCGTCTCGATTTCGTTGACCTGACCCATGGTATGTTCGGAAGCCGCTGAGAGATCATCGGATTGACGACGCAGGGCGTCGCGAATCGCCTCACCGCGCGCCGCTGCCAAATCGGATGCCTTGCCGAGTTCACCGATCTGATCGCGAATTGCTTCACCCATGGCCTGCACCCGCGTCGTAACGGTCTCTGATGACTCGGTGAGATGGCTTGCCTGTTGATCGACCGAAGCGGCAACGGAACGGGATTGCTCGGCCACATCGTCGGCCATCTTTGCCAACTCGCGCGCCTGCTCGCTGACTTGGGCCTTGATACTGGCGGTTTGTGTCGCCGTCTGATCTGCGGCGTTCGCCAGGTCCTGACCCTGCTGTCGCAGCGACGCTGTAATCTCGCGCACTTGCTCGGCAGTCCGCCCAACGGTGGAAGCAAGTGCGGTGGACTGCGTTACAAATGGGTTGTGTCTCGAAAGTGGTGGAAATTGGTTTTGGCGCCTCTCCGAGCGGGCTGAGTTTTGCGGCGGTCAGGCCGCTCGGTCAAGGGTTTCGTCGGCGATTAGCTGATCGAGGGTTTCCCATCCATCGACTTTGCGCATCTGGATTTGGCCGGAAGCGAGGAGCGCCCAGAGGAGCATCGGCACTGTTTCGGGACACGGCAGCACGGTCTGTGTTTTGATCCGGCGCTTGAACTCCTCGTTGAGACGCTCAATGGCGTTGGTCGTTCGGGCTGATTTCCATTGGCTCTTGGACAGGCGCGTGAAGGTAAAGAGCTTGTCGCCCGCTTCTGCGAGGCTGTCCGCGACGGCCCTGCATTTCAGCCGCCACTTGCGGACAAACGTCTTGCGGCGGGTTTCCACCTCGGAGGCAGTGTCGGCATAGATCATATCGCGGTAATCTTCGCTCAGCTCGTCATGCATGTGTTTGGGAGCATGACCCAGAAGGTTGCGGTGCTTGTGCACGGTGCAGCGTTGAACGGGAAGGTCATCGCCCCAAAGCGCCGACAGAGCCGCCTCCAGTCCCGGCGCGCCATCGACGATGACAAACCCGGGCCGTTTCAGTCCACGCGCATCAAGGTCGTCGAGGAACTGGCGCCACGCCGCCTGGCTTTCTCCGCCCATATTCCCGATCGAAAGCAAGACCTTCTGGCCATCCCGGCGCACCCCTATAGCCGCGAGAACCGAGATGTTGGTGGCCTTGCGATCCAGTCGGGTCTTGATCACAGTGCCGTCAAGGATCAGCCGAACGATATCCTCATCCGCGAGGCCACGGCTGCACCAGGCGTCCCAATCGACCTTCACCTTGCGCCACGCCCGGCTCACAACGTCCTTGCTCACAGCACCCCGGAAGAGCCCGAACAGCGCGCGTTTCACCCGCCGCGTGTTGGTTCCGGACAGATACACCGAAGCGATCAGCGCCTCGGCCTTTCTGGTCAGCCGCTGGTAGCGCGGCAGCGCCCGCGAACGCCATTCCGACGCCCGACCGTCTTCCTCAACGATCCGTGCACGCGGCACGCTCACCCTCTCGGTCCCGAATGTCCCCGTCAGTTGCCGCTCCCGGTGCCCGTTCCGATACCCTTGCCGAAGCGCGTCCTCTCGACCGTATCGGCAGCGCCCGAGAAACTGCGCAAGTTCCTCCTCAAAAACGGCCTCGATCGTGGATCTGATGTTCTCCCGCAGCCGGTCCTCGAGCGGATCATAGCCGGCGTCATTGGCCAGTAGCGAAAGCGCGCAAGTCTCGGTAGTGTTCTTCATGGCGTGATCTCCTTGGCGGTGCTAGCCGCCGGTTGGGTGGTTGTCTTGTCACCCGGAGATTACGCCATCCTCAAATTTCCACCACTTTCGAGACACAGCCTTACAAATGCATCACCCAGTTTCTCAGTCACTGAATCGGTCTGCGAATCCAGCGTGGCGCCAATCCGTTCCGTCTCTCTGAGAGCAGACTCCATGAGTCTTTCCAAGGCTGCAGACTGTCGCTGTAGCGATGAGACCAACGCCTCCGAAATTGTCGTCGTGTGACGGCCGAGCGTCCCGCCCATATGTTCGATCCGCTCGCTCGTGCGTTCAGCAAGCTTGCCGAGAGCGTCGGCCTGGGTATCATAGGTGTCCTTGAATCGCGCCGCCAACTCTTCCGTTTGTTTTCGCAACTGCGCTGAGATCTCGCTCGCGCGTGCGGCGGCCAGCTCACTGGCAGCATTGAGTTGGTCGGCGCTTTGCGTCATACGCTCACCAACCGAATCGGCACGAGCAGCCGCGGTGTCGGACGCTTTGTCGAGCGCATCGGTATATTCGCGGAACAGCGCGCCCATATCCTCCGCGCGGCCGGCCGAGGATTCTGAAGCGGTCGTGAGAAGTTCCGCCTGACCGCGAAGAACTTCGCCCATGTCCTCGGACTGTTCACGCGCGCGACTGGTCGCCGACGACAATTCTCGTATCTGCTGCTCAACGACCTCGCGAATCGACTTCTGCTGCGCCTCGAATCGATCAGCAAGAATTCACAGGGACGTCGCCTGTTGCGATAGCGCAGCACGCATAGCGCCGCCTTCGCTCGTTGCACGGTCAGTAACTGATGTCAGGCTATCCGTCTGCTGCGCTAGGGTCTCTGCGAGTTCGCGAAGCTGCACCTCTGCACGGTCGCTCACCCGGTTGAGCTCGTCCGCCTGGCGGCGCAGCGCGTCGGATACATCCTTGATACGCGCTTCGGCCTCCTCGGTCGGATAGGTCGGCATCTCAAGCTGCCGCTGCAGCATCTCCGTGTGGTGACGTACCTCCATGCCGCGACGCGCAAATGCAACGACCAGCCAAAGGGCGACAAGCGGCGTCGCCATGCCGGCGGCGAGCGCGCCGAGCTCGTGCGGTAGCATTTGACTGGGAAGGTCCCAACCGAGATAAGTGCCAATATACCAAGCGCACAGGCCAAGCCAGCCAAGCGACAATACAGTGGTCGCGGCAAGTAGCCGCCGCTGCACTTTTTCGGCGCGTTGGGCAACAGCCTGGGGATCTTCCCAACCCGACCCGGCGGCGTGTCGGCCAGCGCGGGGAAGTTCGGTAACGTTGGCAGCCATCAGACCCAGTGTACGCCTATGTGAGAGAAAGTTTTATGAAGATTTGTAAATTTGTATCAGGCAGCCATGCGTCGCTGTTTGATCAGCCGGATGATCTCGTCAGCTGCTGCAGGAATAATGGTGCCTGGGCCATAGACTGCGGCGACTCCGGCCGCCTTCAGCCTATCATAGTCCTGCGGCGGGACGACACCACCGCACACGACAATAATGTTGTCCGCCTCCAGATTCGCAAGCGTCGCCATCATTCTCGGAACGAGAGTTCGGTGACCGGCTGCCTGGGAGGAAACGCCGACGACATGAACGTCATTTTCCATCGCTTGAGTGGCCGCCTCTTCCGGCGTCTGGAACAACGGCCCGATGTCAACATCGAAACCGATATCGGCAAATCCAGAGGCGATGATCCGGGCGCCTCGGTCGTGGCCATCTTGTCCGAGTTTTACTACCAGCATGCGCGGGCGCCGCCCTTCTGCTTCAGCGAAAGACTCAACCTCTGTCTTGATCGCGGCAAAGTTTTCGTCGCCTTCATAGGCGTGTCCATAGACACCGGATACCGAGTGGCTGACGGCAAGATGCCGGGTGAAGACCTGCTCCAGGGCATCGGAGATCTCACCGACCGTTGCACGCACGCGGGCTGCTTCGACGGAAAACGCCAGTAGATTTCCGTTCTCTGCGCCTGCGGCCTTGGTCAACGCGTCTAATGATGTGCGACACGCCGCCTCATCCCGCTCGCTGCGCAATCGCTCGAGTCGTGCGATCTGTGCGTCCCGTACCGCCGTATTGTCAATCCCTCTGACGTCGAATGCGTCGGTCTCGGAGGTCTCGTATTTGTTGACGCCGACGATGACCTCCTCGCCGCGCTCGATCCTAGCCTGTCGCCGTGCCGCCGACTCTTCGATCCGTAGCTTTGGCATGCCGGCGATAACGGCCTTGGTCATCCCGCCCATCGCTTCGACTTCGTCGATCTGCTTACGTCCCTCCGCAATCAGGCTCGCGGTTAGACTCTCGACATAATAGGAGCCGGCTAAGGGGTCGACGACGCGCGTAATTCCCGTTTCTTCCTGAAGAATGAGCTGCGTGTTGCGCGCAATCCGCGCGGCGGCGTCGGTCGGCAGGGCGACCGCCTCATCGAACGAATTTGTATGCAAAGACTGAGTTCCACCAAGCGCGGCAGCCAGTGCTTCAATGGTTGTTCGAATGACGTTGTTGTAAGGATCTTGCGCGGTCAGTGAAACGCCCGACGTCTGGCAGTGCGTACGCAGCATAAGCGAGCGCGCATCGGCAGCGGAAAACATGTCGCGCATGAAATGAGCCCACAGGAAGCGGGCGGCGCGCAGCTTCGCGACTTCCATGAACAAGTTCATACCGATCGCAAAGAAGAAGGAAAGGCGTGGTGCGAATCCGTCGACGTCGAGGCCCTTGGACTGCGCGGCGCGGACGTATTCCAGACCGTCGGCAATCGTGAATGCAAGCTCCTGGACGCAGGTAGCGCCTGCCTCCTGCATGTGATAGCCGGAAATCGAAATCGAATTGAACTTCGGCAAATGTTGGGCCGTGTATTCAATAATGTCAGCGACGATGCGCATAGAAGGGTCTGGTGGATAAATATAAGTGTTGCGAACCATGAATTCCTTGAGGATGTCGTTCTGAATGGTGCCGCTCAGTTGCTCCATTGGCACGCCGCTTTCCTCACCGGCGACGACAAACATTGCAAGCACGGGCAGAACCGCACCATTCATCGTCATCGATACGCTCGTCTCGCCGAGCGGAATGCCGCGGAACAGGGCCGACATGTCCTCGACCGAATCGATGGCAACGCCTGCCATGCCGACATCGCCGACGACACGCGGATGATCGCTGTCATAGCCCCGGTGCGTCGCTAGATCGAAGGCGACCGACAGTCCCCGCTGCCCAGATGAGAGCGCCTTGCGATAGAAATCATTTGACTCTTGCGCGGTGGAAAAGCCCGCATACTGCCGCACGGTCCATGGATGATGCGCATACATCGTAGCGCGTGGACCCCGCAAAAAAGGGGGAAAGCCCGGCAACGTGTCGAGATGTTCAAGCGTTGCTAAGTCTTCCGACGTATACAATGGTTTTATGGATATAGACTCAGCCGTCGGCCAGTTGAGCGTGTCGGGTGCCTCGCCGCCCAACTCTTCTTTGGCTAAGGCGCGCCACTCGTCGAGTATTTTATCGGGAAAATCGGCCATGCCAGCAGCCCCCACCGTCGTCAGCGAAAATATCGGTTGCCTGCACAGAATGTCCAATCGGACCAACCGTTGGAAGCCGCAAGGATAGCCGACACACCGTCTGCTACCAAGCAAACGCCGCGCTGACGAAATCGGGCCGCGCCGACGCGGCAGCTGCGGATTGAGTGACGCGCGTCAAATCGGGCGCGCCGCCAGCAGCACAGAGATCGGCCGCGTGAATGCCCCCTGCAATGAGCAAGCTGTCGAGGCCGGTGCGGTTTGCGCCGCAAATATCGGTGCGGAAGGAATCTCCGACCGCGAGGACACGCGATCGGTTGGTTAGTTCGAGCTTTGCAAGGCAAGCGAGATATACAGAGGGATCCGGCTTTCCATGCCAGCGTACCGAACCGCCGAGCGACTCGTAGCGTTCGGCCAACGCGCCTGCGCAGATTTGCCTTTCGCCAGCCCGCATGACGACGAGATCGGGATTTGCGCAGATCATCGGCAACCCTCGCAATTGCAAGTCTTCTAACAGCCGATCGTATGCGGCGACGCTATCGCCATCGTCGTAGGTTCCGGTGTTGAGCACGAACTCAGCGTCTGTGGGTTCACCCGTCACTAAGAGATCGAGTCCATCGAACATCCCCTTGTCGCGCTCGGCGCCGATATGAAGGCATCGGCGACCAAGCGTCCGATACCAAGGATCTGTCCGCTCCGAGAGGTGACACCAGACTTCTTCGCCAGACGACATGACCGCGTCATATTTGTTTGGTGCGATGTTCATCTCCGTCAGTCGATCGGCTACGGCTGCGGCGCGGCGCGGCGCGTTCGACAGTAATGCGATCCGTTTGTTCGCGGCGTGGAGCCGCCTCATGGCGTCAACCGCACCAGGCAATGCCTCCACCCCGTTATGTACAACGCCCCAAAGGTCGAGGATGATGCCGTCATAGCGGTCGGCGATCTCACCTACGCCTTCAATGACGAGCGGCGCGTATTGAGAATTCACGCCTCTTGGACCTGGGCCGGCTCGCCCTTGCTCAGCCGTGGTTCTCCAAACAGATAGCCCTGCCCAAAATTGATGTTGTAATCCAGCAGTTCACTGAGCGTCTGTTCGGTTTCGATCTTCTCGACGATCAAATCGATGCCGGGACCATCGATCACCTGCTTCAACCAACGCAGAATATTGGGTCCGCCGTCTGAACGCGTCAGCAGTTCGCTGGCTTCAACTTTGACATACCTGAACCCGTGACTCGCCAGCTCGGCAAAATCGATGTCGAGCTCGGTCATCTGGTCCATGGAGAAGCGATACCCCAGGCTTGAGAGACGCGACAAATCGCCCGCAGTCTGCACATCGTTGAGGTCTATATCACCTTGCACGAACTCGAATATCAGGCTGGCCGCGAGCTCTGTGCGTCCTTCCATATAATCAATGAAATCTTTGAGAAAGGCGCGATCCGAAATCGTATGGGAGGACACGTTGCAGAATATTGCCGTGGAATAGCTGTGCTTTTGGATCTTCCGCAGGAGTTGCACACTGCGGAACAGCAGCATGTTGTCGATGGCCGCAATCAGTCCCGTGCGCCTTGCAATATCGAGATACTGTTCCGGCGCCACGATTGCACCGTCGGACGATCGGATGCGGCTAAAATATTCAAAGAATCTCGACTTTCGCTGAGGCAGACTGACAATGGGCTGCAGGTAGAGTTCCACTCGGTCCTGGCGCAGCGCCTCGCGCACGATATCAAGAACCGCTGTTTCGCCAGGGGCTGCCAGCGGAACAAGACGTGGTTCCGCCTCTTCATCCGGATGACCCGCGCGCATGCGGTCAATGGGCGAACCGCCTTGATTGTACAGTTGCTCCACGAGCGAGTGGAGGACCCGGACCTCGCTCGCAACGTCCGAGAGTTCATGCGAGTCTTCCGGAGAGTCCGAAGGTTGCGCCGATTCAAGGGCCTCGAATATGCGGCGCGCTTCATCGCGCGCCAGCAATAGCTGTTCCTTATTGTGGTCGTATGCCTTGCGCAAAACACTCACATGACGCTTGGTTTGCATGTCTCCAAGTCGGCGCGCATAGACTTCATGAGCCAACCCGCCACCGAGAAAGATAACCAGTCCCAGAAGCGCTGCCGTCGGCCAATTGACGCCGGCAACAAGCTCCGGTAGCGCAATGCCAACGATGAGTGCGGCAAGCGTGTAGGAGGCAAGTATCCAGAGGTGCGGGGGGATCCTCATGGCTCGGCGTGCTTGTTCGGAATATACGGAAGGTTACGCGCGGCGGTCCCCGGCTTCAACCCTACGAAACCATATCGCGGCACTCGGCCGGTGCGTTCCGTCATCTATGGTCCGCACCGACTGCATCGGCCACGCTCTTGCAACCATCTGACCTCAAGCAGGCCGCCAGTTCGCGCTTTATTTTACCGACGATGGTGGGGCCGCTGTAGATTAGCGCGGTGTAGAGCTGCACCGCCGACGCGCCGGCTCGGATCTTTGCGTAAGCGTCCATTCCATTCGCGATGCCACCGGTGCCAATCAGCGGAAGTCTTTCACCACTCATTTGGTAGGCGCAGCCCAACAATGCGGTTGCCACGTTGAACAGCGGCCTGCCGCTCAAGCCGCCGGCTTCGTCCCGATGCCGACTCTTGAGCCCGGCGGGACGCGTGATCGTTGTATTGCCGATGATCAGCCCGGCAACACCTCCGCCGAGCGCAACGTCGACTACGTCACGCAGATCCAGCTGGCTGAGATCCGGCGCGATCTTGATTACGAGAGGTGGCGGGTTGCCAGGTACTGCATCCGCGCAGGCGCTACGGACAAGGTCGATCACGCCTGCCAGCACGTCGCGCTCCTGCAAGGCGCGTAGACCCGGCGTGTTGGGCGAGGAAACGTTGACGGTGATGTAGTTCACCAATGGCGCAACCCGCCGCGCAACAGCCGCATAGTCGGCAGCGAGATCGGCACTATCCCGGTTCATGCCGATGTTCGCGCCCACCACGCCCTGATGGCCGACGGCGAGTCGTCGAGCGGCGGCCTCAACGCCGCTATTATTGAATCCAAGCCGATTGATGACCGCCCCATCGTCCGGCAGCCGGAATACGCGCGGCTTGGGATTTCCCTGTTGGGCAAGCGGCGTCACGGAGCCAACTTCGACGAAGCCAAATCCCATGCGATGCGCCGGGTCAAACACGCGCGCGTCTTTGTCGAATCCAGCCGCTAGCCCAATTGGATTTGGCAGCGACATTCCCCACAAATCCGACGCTAAGATGGGGTCGTCCGCCTCGCCAAGCGCGCTCGGCCCCAGACCGTGTTCGAGCGCCCAGATTGTAGCTGCGTGCGCGCGTTCGGGTTCGAGATAACCGAGTAGACGCACTGCCGGCTTCGCGAGCTTGGTTCGCACCGAGTTATCTCACCTGAGCATTGAAAGTGAGAGTCGCCGAAAGAGCATTGATATTACTTCGCGAGCCTAACCGAATGTGCACGCAGCGAACAGCGCGCACTCAAGTGAATATGCTTCACCATATGGTCGTAACGGGCGCCTATCGATCGAGCCGCTGAGTGGCTCAGGTCGATAGGTTGTGCTAGCGTCCTCAAAACAACAGGATCATCGGCCAATCGCCCGATGGCCGGCTACCAAAATTTGCAGATGCCAGAGGGAGAACTCGAAATGGCGAAACAGGTTGGTGCCTCCCACATACTTATCACCCATACGGAGGCGCCCGAAGCCACGTCAGTGCGATCGCGCGAGGAGGCCCTTGCGGAGATCGAACGTATTCAAGTGGAAATCGAGGGCGGGTTCGATTTTGCTGAGTTAGCCCGAAGCCGCTCGGATTGCCCTTCGAAAAAACAGGACGGATATCTGGGTCGATTTGGGCGCGGCCAGATGGTGCCATCGTTCGAAACTGCCGTGTTTGCCCTCGAAGTCGGCGACAAGAGTGGCATCGTCGAAACGGATTTCGGCTATCATATAATCTTTCGCAACGAGTAGCTCACGCTCGTGATGTGCTTCGAATACGATGAATAAACGGACTGAGTCAGGCGACGTCCACGAATCGCAGAAAATTCGTGACCTCGTCGGGCGCGAGCGGGTACGCGATCTGACTCGGCGCGCTGACGGTCCTGGTCTCCTCTTCACGGTGGCGCATGCGGCATTCATCCTTGCAACCGGATACCTGCTGCATTTGTCGCTTGGGACGTGGTGGGTCGCGCCGGCGATCTTCATCCACGGCATTGGCATTACCCACCTGTTCGCGCCGTTTCACGAATGCTGCCATAACACGCCTTTCAAGTCGATGTGGCTGAACCGAGCGGTCGGCTTTTTTACCGGCCTGGTTCTGTTCCTTTTGCCCCGCGTATTCCGTTATCAACACGCCGATCACCACACCTATACGCAGGACGTCTCACGCGACCCGCAGTCGATCCCGATGGGTGAAACGCTGGGCGGCTACCTCTACTACGCATCGGGGATTCCGTATTTCCAATCCTTATCGACCACGCTCTTGCGACACCCGTTCGGCAAATTCAACGAGAGCGAGAAACGAAGTGTTCCCGAAAGTGCCTTTGGTGCCATTCGCCGAGAGTCTTACATCTTCTGGGTAATCTATCTGTCACTGTTGCTGGCATCGTTGTGGTTTCAGAGCTGGGCGCTCGTCATCTACTGGCTCATCCCGCGTTTGGTATCCGAGCCTGTCGAGCGCATCATCCGCATGGCGGAGCATGTCGGCTGTCCGCTACATGAGGACATGATGCGGAATACGCGGACGGTCCGAACGCTGGCGCCGGTGCGCTGGCTGTCCTGGAACATGGCTTATCACGGCGAATATCACGCAATCCCTTTGGTCCCGTTTTTCAAACTGGGGGAACTGCACGATGTTCTACGTCCACACCTTGGCGAAGTGCGCGAAGGCTATATCGAAACCATGCGCCATCATATCCGTAATGGGATCGAAAACAGCGCCAAGACGCGCAACGCGGAGGCCTAGTTCGCCGCTGTTGGCATCGCCCCGTCCATACCATAGAGTTCCTGACGGATGGCCGCTCCATGGGATCAGGTGAAGATCGTTGGACTCCGGCGACCCCAGCGTTATGCTTCGCTAATCTCATCTTCCTTCGTACTGCAGGGCACAAAATAACATGGTTTGGCAAACATATCTCGACGGTAATTGGGTGGAGGGCAACCCGCGTATTCTGCCCGCTCAATCGCATGCGCTTTGGCTCTCCTCAATCGTCTTTGATGGCGGCCGAGCGTTTGAGGGAGTCACCCCAGATCTGGACTTGCACTGTGAACGATTGATCTCGTCATGCCGCAATTTCGGCATGAAGCCCGTGTTGTCAGCGGGCGAGGTCGAAGAGTTGGCGCTTGAGGGCGTCGCCAAGTTTCCCAAGGATGCGGAGCTCTACATACGCCCGATGATGTGGGCCGAGCACGGACAAGGCGCGTCGGTCGATCCTGATAGCACGCGGTTCACGATGATGGTCCATGATGCACCGCTGCCGCCGGCCACCGGTTTTAGCTGCCACCTTTCGCGGTTCCGCCGTCCAACGCCGGAATGCGCACCCACCTACACCAAGTCCTCTGGGCTCTATCCCATTGCCGCTCAGGCGCTCGCGGAGGCGTCGGCAAAGGGTTTCGACAACGCGGTCATGCTCGACATGAATGGCAACGTCGCCGAGTTCGCAAACTCGAACATCTTCATCGCCAAGGACGGCAAGGTGCACACGCCGGCGATCAATGGCACCTTCCTCAACGGCATCACCCGCCAGCGCATCATTCAACTGTTGCGCGACGCTGGCGTCGAGGTATTCGAGCGCGCGATCACCTGGCCGGAAGTGATGGACGCCGACGAGGTCTTCAATTCCGGAAACTATGCCAAGGTGGTGCCTGTCACACGCGTCGAGGATCGCGAACTGCAGCCGGGCCCGATCGCAGGCCGCGCCCGCGAACTCTACTGGGAATTCTCCCACAAGTAAGGACCAGTCAGAGATCGACGAACACATACCGCAGCTGGCTTGGTCAG
The DNA here is from genome assembly GCA_965217615.1 of Alphaproteobacteria bacterium. Lineage (GTDB taxonomy): Bacteria > Pseudomonadota > Alphaproteobacteria > UBA8366 > CAVOAK01 > CAVOAK01. The sequence goes on along the minus strand of CBDCIT010000044.1, from coordinate 22,504 downwards.
TATTAACTCAAGCGGCGGATAGGTCTTCACCTGCAAGGGCGCGGCGAATCAGCGCCTTGGTCTCATCGATTCCGTAGAGGGCAACGAAGGATCCCATCCGCGGACCCTGTTGCTGACCCAGCAAGATTTCATAAAGCGCCTGGAACCACTCTCGAAGTGAGTCGAAGGAGTGTCGCTTGCCGACTTCATACACTTGGGTCTGGATATCCTCCGCTGCCGAATCCCGCGGCAGCCGACCCAGCTCTTCGGCCAAATCCTCAAGCGCCACGCGTTCCATCTCGCTCGGTGCGCGATAGTGTTTGTTCGGCTTCACAAAGTCGGAATAGTAGCGGATGGCATGACCGACGAGCTTGTCCAGCAGTGGATCTGTTTTCGGCCCGGCGTCGGGCGCGTAGCGAGAAATGAAGCCCCAAAGCACGACTTTGTCCTCGGTATTGCAGACGTTTGCAAGATTGAGCAGGACATTGAAGCTGAGCGGCGCACGCTCGGCCGGCGGATCTCCGTGATGGATATGCCAGGCCGGATTCTCCAACTGCTGCACGGCGTCCTCGCTCGGATACTTCTCAAGCAGCGCCAAATAATCATCCACGGCCCGCGGAATGACGTCGAAGTAGAGCCGCTTCGCCGCCTTCGGCTTGCCGAACATGAAGTGTGCAAGCGTATCGCCTGGTGCATAAGCCAACCATTCCTCGATCGTCAGCCCATTGCCCCGTGACTTCGAAATCTTTTCGCCGTTTTCGTCGAGAAATAGTTCATAGGTGAGACCCGCCGGCGCCGTCCCTCCGAGCGCCCTAACAATGCGTCCCGACAGCCGCGCCGAGTCGATCAGATCCTTGCCGAACATTTCATAGTCAACGTCGAACGCGTGCCAGCGCATCGCCCAGTCAGGCTTCCACTGCAGTTTGCAACGACCACCGGTAACTGCAGTCTCGAGCACTTCGCCATCGTCGCGACGATAGGTAACGGTGCCCGCCGCGGCATCGGTGTCGACAATCTCTACCTGCAGGACCTGGCCCGATTCAGGGCATATCGGCAGAAAGAGGCTGTAGGTCTGTGCCCGCTCCTCGCGCAGCGACGGCAGCATAATTTTCATAACCTCCTCGTAGCTTTGGAGAAGGCGCAAAAGTGCTGCGTCGAATTCACCCGATTGGTAGCACTGCGTAGAGCTCTTGAACTCATACTCAAATTCGAATTGGTCGAGAAATGCCCGCAATCTGGCGTTGTTGTGGTGGCCGAAGCTTTCATGCGTACCGAATGGATCGGGAATCGATGTCAGCGGCTTGCCCAGATGCTGCTCCACCATGTTGCGGTTTGGGATGTTCTCCGGCACCCTTCGAAGACCGTCCATGTCATCCGAAAAGGTAAAGAGGCGGGTCGGGATGTCCGAAAGCACCGTGAAGGCATGGCGGACCATGGTTGTTCGCACAACTTCGCCGAACGTACCGATATGCGGCAAGCCTGATGGACCGTAGCCTGTTTCGAAGAGGGCATATCCCCTGTCGGGCGGCCGCTTTTCCACTCGGTCAAGCAGCTTGCGCGCTTCCTCGAATGGCCAGGCCATCGCCTCCAGACCCAGTTCCCGGAGTGCCGGCATTGCTGCCTTGTTCCTTCAATTGTTGGCTATCACCTGCAGCGAAACTAGGCGCACGGCGCGACCCTCGTCAACCAACGGCCGGGCCCATCGCGGCAGTTGAAAAATGAGGCCGAATTCTTTCCATGAGCGTTCGCGCCAGGTCACCGGCACGGCTATGATCGCTCGTCATGAGCAGCACGCCATCCATCCAACTGCCGCAAGCGCCGTCACTTGTCGTCACGGCGGCAGCGGTGATGTGGCTTTCGGAAGACGGCGAAATCGAGGAACTGACCCGCGAGGAGACCGTTCGGCGTCTCCAGCAGGGTGCATTGCCAATCGTCTGTCACGCGCCATCAACCGCCCGACGGCTTGTCATCGAGCCACTCCGCGCCTTCGATCTTCTAGAGCTGTTCGCCTTTGCAGCGCCAGCACAGTTCTGTATTCCGACAGCGCGCGGTGTCGCGAGCGCCATGGGTTTGGAGCTTTCGCAGTCACGAGAGGACGAACCGTTACTGCTGCGGCAGTCCGCGCAACGACTTCTCACGGCAATTTCAGGGCGACAGTTTCAAAGTGACACGATCGCCATTGCAACAAGTATGGGCCAAGGCGGCTGGCTCTGGGGCGCGAGTGTGTTGGCGGCGTTGGGTGTGGACGCTGACAACACGGACCAAGGGTCCAAGTCGGGGCTCGATATCTGGCGGGGCCTTGAGGAGTGGTCGGAGGAAGCACCGCCGCCACCGCCCGGCGACGTCGCTGTCGAGGCGGCGGAGGCACGCGCGCGGCTCGCCGTCATGCTTGGCGAAGATGCCGAAGCAAGACCGAGCCAGGGCGACTACGCATCTGCCGCGACACAAGCCTTCCAACCACGCGCAGCCGAAAACGCACCACATTTTCTCTTGGCGGAAGCCGGGACCGGCGTCGGCAAGACGAAGGGTTACATAGCACCTGCCAGTTTATGGGCCGAAAAGAACGAGGCACCGGTGTGGATCTCGACTTACACCCGCAACCTGCAGCACCAGATCGACCAGGAACTCACCAGTTTGTTTCCCGATCCAGCCATCAAAAGCGACAAGGTGGTGCTCCGCAAAGGCCGGGAAAATTATCTATGCCTCCTCAATTTAGAGGAGGCAGTACGCGCCGTCGCAGTGCGCCGGGATGATGCCGTGGCACTGGGACTCATGGCGCGCTGGGCCGCAGAAACCCGCGACGGTGACGTGAATGGCGGCGACTTTCCGGCCTGGCTGAGCGATCTGGTTGGCCGCCAGCGCACCGTCGGTCTTACCGACCGCCGAGGCGAATGCATTTATTCCGCCTGTCCACACTATTCGCGCTGCTTTATCGAACGGAGTGTTCGTCGCGCGCGGCACGCCGAACTTGTGATCGCCAACCATGCCCTGGTCATGATCCAGGCAGCGCGGGACCAAGAAAAGGGGCGGTCGCCGCCAATTCGCTATGTGTTCGATGAGGGCCACCATGTTTTCGACGCAGCCGACGGTGCCTTCTCAGCGCATCTGAGCGGGCTCGAGGCGGCCGAATTGAGGCGCTGGCTGCGTGGCGCCGAAGGGCGTCGGCGTGGTCGCAGCCGCGGCCTTAAACTGCGAATCGAGGATCTCGTCGAAGGTGAGGACGCTGAAGCGACACTGGCAGGCACACTAGCGGCAGCTCGCGTTCTTCCACGCGATGGCTGGCACTTGCGCTGCGCCGACGGGGTGCCGCAAGGCCCTGCTGAAAGCTTTCTCGCCGCGGTTAGAGCCCAGGTCTATGCCCGTTCCACCGATGCGAACAGTCCGTACGGACTCGAGGTCGGGAGCGATGAGCCAGCAGACGACGTGATTACAGCAGCAGCCACACTCGATGGCGCCTTGGCTGCGCTCGAACGCCCACTCCACGCGCTTATTTCACATCTTGCTGCGCGCCTTGATGACGAAGCCAACACACTCGAGACGGCTATCCGCGTCAGGCTTGAGTCGATGGCGCGGACGCTGCGGCACCGAGGACTCGATACGCTACACGCATGGCGCTTGATGCTGGCTTCGCTTGCCGAAGGCACACCCGATCGATTCGTCGACTGGTTTTCGGTGGAACGCATCGATGGCCGCGACATCGACGTCGGTCTGCACCGGCATTGGATCGACCCAACCCTCCCCTTCATCGAGGCCGTCGCGGAGTCCGCACACGGGATCATTGTTACCTCTGCCACATTGACCGATGGTTCCGGCGACGTCGAAGCGGATTGGCAGGCCGCCGAAGCGCGTACGGGCGCGCAACATTTAGCGCAGCCGGCGGTGCGTGCAGCCGTGCCCTCGCCGTTCGATTACGAAGCCCTGACGCGCGTACTTGTGGTGAATGACGTGCGCCGTGACGATAGCGCTCAGGTCGCAGCTGCGTATCGCGAATTGTTCACCGCTTCGGGCGGCGGCGGGCTGGGTCTGTTCACCGCAATCAGCCGCCTGCGCGAGGTCCATGCGCGCATTTCCGGCGCCATCGATGAAGCTGGTCTGTCACTCTACGCCCAACATGTCGATGGACTGAACTTGGCAACACTGGTCGACATTTTTCGCGCCGAACAGAATGCTTGCCTTCTAGGAACCGACGCGTTGCGCGATGGTGTCGACGTGCCTGGACCGGCGCTGCGGCTGATCGTTTTCGACAGAGTTCCATGGCCGAGGCCGACAATTCTTCATCGCGCCCGCCGCCGTCATTTCGGCAGCCGCGCATTTGACGATTCAACCACGCGCCTGCGCCTGAAACAGGCCTATGGCCGCTTGGTGCGGCAAGGGACCGACCGCGGCGTCTTCGTGCTGCTTGATCCCATGTTGCCCACTCGCCTCACCGGCGCATTTCCTTCGGGTGTTGACGTCATGCGCGTTGGCCTCGCGGAAGCCGTAGCGACGGTTCGCGAGTTTTTCTCTAACGCCAGCGAAGTCGTTCGCTAACAGAATGTCGCCTACCGCCAGCGTGACGCTTGACGGGCTGGACATACAGCGTTGTACATTGGCCCTAGATGCCGAGGGATCGTGCAAACGAACCCCAGTATTGTCGTCGTCTGAAGTCCGACGGCCGTTTCAAGAAAGGCACTGGATGACCAACCACCACGCCGCGCTGATCTACACGATGGTCCTCGCTTCGGCGGCAGACAGCGAAATGACCGATCCCGAGCTGAAGGTAATTGGCGATCTTGTAAAACAGCTGCCTGCATTCCGCGATTACGATGAAAATCTCTTACCGGAGACGGCAAGCGCGTGTGCCGAGATGCTAAGTGGGAAGAACGGCCTCGACAACTGCCTCGATCTCATACGGGAGTGGCTGCCTGACTCGCTTACAACGACCGCATATCTGCTGGCCTGCGATGTGGTTGCCGCCGATGGCGCCGCCCATCAGCAGGAACTGCGCCTTCTCGAATTAATTCGCCATCGTCTTGATGTCGACCGGCTGACGGCGGCGGCGATCGAACGGAGCGCACGCGCCCGCTTTGCCACGTTCTAGATCCGTGCCCGTGCTCGCCGGCACAAGCATCGGCTTCATCGGCCTTGGCCTGATGGGAAAGCCGATGGCCCGTAACCTTTCCGCTGCCGGCGCCGCACTCGTCCTCTACAACCGCTCGCCGGAGCCCCTCGACGAGCTTGCGGCCGAAGGCATGTCGACGACTGCGGCACCAAATGAAGCGGTTGGCGACATGACAATTGTGATGGTGCGGGATTCGCCGGCCGTGGAGGCAGTTATCGCCGGCGCCGACGGTCTGCTCGAGAGTGTCACGCCGGGCATGCTGGTGATCGATATGGGAACGACCGACCTTGACGTTACGAGACGCATGGCAAAGGCGATCATGACGAAGGGCGGCGACTACATCGACGCGCACGTGTCGGGCGGCGAGATCGGCGCTATGGACGGCAAATTGACGATTACGGCTGGCGGCAGCAAATCAGCGTTCGCTCGCGCCATGCCGGTATTTGAGACCCTTGGTAGCCACATAACCCATATAGGTGAAGTTGGCGCCGGACAGATTGCCAAGACAGTCAATCAGGTTATCGTTGCGATGACGATCGACGCCGTCGCCGAGGGGCTGACTCTCGCAAAACGGGCTGGTGTAGACCCTGCAAGAGTGCGCAAAGCACTTGCCGGAGGGTTTGCGGCAAGCAGAATTCTGGAGTTGCACGGCGAGCGAATGATCGATGGCGACTTCGAACCGGGTGGGCGCAGTTCGGTGCAGCTCAAGGATGTCGTCCAGGCGCTCGATCTGGCGGCCTCGATCGATCTCGAATTGCCTGGGCTGCAAGCCAATCGGCTGTTGTGGGAAAGGATGGTGGAAAGTGGGTTGGGCGATCTCGACCATTCGGCGCTGATCGAGCTGTTCGGCAAGCCCCAACGCTGATGGCCTTGGCCGCCGCATAATTAACGCGCGACCGCTTTGATGCGAACGCGTTGCCGAGCGCCCGACAATGCGGCCAGCGCGCCAGCAAACACTGACCGCTCCGCAGCTATCACCTTGAAATATCGCTCGTCGATGGCCGCAAAAACCGGGGCTGCTTCGATAACTTGTTGCTTGCCTAATCTCGTCAATCTGACCGCAAGGGCGCGGGCGTCGCCGGCGTGGGCGGCGCGCGCAAGGAGACCGCGCTTCTCCAGGCCCCTGACAACCTGCGACGTCATCATGACGTCGCACCGGCAGTGGCGTGCCAGTGCAGCCTGCTTCACAACATTGCCATCCTGCACTGACAATTCGCCCAAGCCTGCCAGCAAGAGCAGTTGCACCGGCGTTAGATCGAACCGCGCAAGCGCTTTTCGCTGCGCGCGCTGCCAGCTATTGGCGGCATGCCAGAGCAGAAATCCAATCCCAGCCGAAAGGGATTCCGCGCCCTCTAAATCATGCGTCTCGTCTGTCATTAGGTCACCGCGGGCACGCTGTGCCCCTGCTCAATGTGGGATCATCACTGCGAGTTTATAAGCGCGCGTATCTTGAAATCAAACACACGAATTCCCTTTGCCGGGATTTACCCGACAGCAGCGCGACGCTGGCATGAAACGTGCGAATCAGATTTGTGGATCGTGGAGAGCCACGGCAATAACTCTGGTCGGAACTCGGAAATTTAGCAATGAAGATTTCCCAACTTGCACTTGCCTTCCGAAAGTTCGCATACCACCAGGAGAGCGCACGTCGGGCCGACGATAAGCCCGACGCGCGACCCGAGACGCATGCACCTCGGACTGAGAGCGAGCGTATCGCCTCATCTGCGACGACCGAAGACACGACTGAGATTAGTCCCGAAGCCGTGTTCCGTTATGCCGCCCTGCGCTACGACCCGCATCACATCAGTCCCGACGAGATGCAAGATCTGGTTGGGCTGCTTTACAATGGGCAAGCGATTTCATCGCGCGACTACGAGATTCTAGTCAACGGTCCAACTCGCTCATCCGATCCGATTGCAGCTACCGGACCCGAGATACAACGCGACGCAGTTGCAGCCTGGCAGGACCAGCGGGTCCGCAACACGGCACGTGGAGATATCTCGGCCGTCGAATCAGACAGTCGTGCTCTCTCGATCTTCGGTCGGCTCGCGAGCGCGGCCGCCCAGCATTCCCAAAGAAAAACGAGCCGCGGCGCGGTTGCCGGAGCCCGTTCAAACGCTCAGTTCGCATTTTTTGCGACCTAGAAACCCATGCCACCCATACCACCCATGCCGCCGCCAGGCGCCGCCGGTGGCATTGGCGCTTCAGGCTCTGGTTGCTCGGCAACCATGGCTTCGGTGGTAATCATGAGACCCGCAACCGACGACGCGTCCTGAAGCGCTGTGCGTACGACCTTAGTCGGATCGATGATGCCTTTTTTCACCATGTCGACATATGTGTTATTCTGTGCATCAAAGCCCCAATTGCCGCTCTTCGATTCCAATAATTTGCCAACAACTATCGAGCCTTCGACGCCCGAGTTTTCGGCAATCTGCCTTGTCGGCGTCTGGAGTGAGCGGCGCACAATATCGACACCCACGCGCTGGTCGTCATTTTCTGGATTCAACTTGTCGAGTGTCTTTGCAGCATAAAGCAGAGCCACGCCGCCGCCTGGAACGATGCCTTCCTCGACAGCTGCCCGAGTCGCGTTCATCGCATCCTCGACACGATCCTTGCGTTCCTTCACGGCGATTTCGCTCGCACCGCCGGCACGGATCACGGCCACGCTGCCGGCGAGTTTCGCCAACCGTTCCTGAAGTTTCTCGTGATCGTAGTCGGAGGTCGTTTCCTCAATTTGCGCACGGATTTGGCCGCAGCGTCCGGTGAGGTCGGACTTCTTGCCCGCCCCCTCGATCAGCGTGGTTTCGTCTTTGCTGATAAGGGTCCTCTTGACGCTGCCGAGCATATCAAGAGAAACGCTCTCGAGCTTGATACCAAGTTCCTCAGAGATCAATTGACCGCCAGTCAGAATCGCAATGTCCTCGAGCATCGCCTTGCGGCGATCCCCGAAGCCGGGCGCCTTGATCGCGGCCACCTTTAGTCCGCCACGCAGCTTGTTGACGACCAACGTCGCCAACGCCTCACCTTCAATATCCTCCGCAATGATGAGCAGTGGCCGGCCAGATTGGACGACAGATTCCAATAGCGGAAGCATTTCCTGAAGCACGGACAGTTTCTTCCCATGCAGAAGAATGTACGGATTCTCGAGTTCGCAGGTCATCTTGTCAGGGTTGGTTATGAAGTAGGGCGAAAGATAACCTCGGTCGAACTGCATACCCTCGACCACGTCGAGTTCCGTTTCCAAACCCTTCGCTTCCTCAACCGTGATCACGCCCTCGTTGCCGACCCTCTCCATAGCCCGAGCGATCAACGCACCAATATCGGCCTCGCCGTTGGAGGAAATCGTTCCGACCTGTGCAATTTCGGCGTTGGTTCTTATCGGTTTCGAACGCTTGCTTATTTCCGTAATGACGGCATCGACAGCTATGTCCACGCCACGCTTCAAGTCCATCGGGTTCATACCAGCAGCGACCGCCTTCGCACCCTCACGAACGATCGACTGAGCGAGCACGGTTGCCGTGGTCGTGCCATCTCCTGCCTGATCGGCGGTCTTGCTTGCGACTTCACGGACCATCTGGGCGCCCATATTCTCGAATTTATCCTCAAGCTCGATCTCCTTGGCGACCGTCACGCCATCCTTGGAGATTCGCGGTCCACCAAATGCCTTGTCGAGCACGACATTGCGCCCTTTAGGTCCTAGGGTCACTTTGACCGCGTCGGCCAAAATATCGATCCCGCTCAACATGTGCGTTCGCGCATCCGTGCTGAACTTCACATCCTTTGCAGCCATCTGCGGATACCTCCTGACTTGGGAGCGCTATTTGGCTCCAGCTACTTCAGTATTCCCATAATGTCCGACTCCTTCATGATAAGGAGTTCATCGCCGTCGACCTTGACCTCGGTGCCGGACCATTTTCCAAAAAGTATCCGGTCTCCAGATTTGACATCTAGCGGAACGAGTTTGCCATCGTCTGAACGCGTACCGTGCCCGACAGACATTACCTTGCCTTCCATCGGTTTTTCCTGGGCGGTATCGGGAATGATGACGCCTCCGGCGCTCTTTTCCTCACCATCTATCCGCTTTACCAGGACGCGATCGTGTAGCGGCCTGAATTTCATGCGTTACCTCCATCATGTGTGTATTTGGAAAGATCCTCGCGTATGAAATCATACTTTCAGCACTCTGGCATGGTGAGTGCCAGCCTCTATTTAAAGATTCGATGTGCTATGTCAAGGCAGTGTAAGACAGGGATCAGTGTGATACGCGCCGACACAATGCTGAACCGAGAAGATCCGAAATTGGGTGACGTCTCAACGAGCAGCGATCCGGCGGTTGTGGCCGCAAAGGGCTTTGGTGCATGGACCTGAGGATTAGTATATCTGGCTCCGCTTCCGTCTTTGAGAGTTTGTCATGCCTTTCAAGTTCCACGCATCGCGTCGCCACCATATCCCCAGAGCCAAGTACCGGGTCATGAACTGGCCGGATTATGACCGTGGTTTGGTTCGGCGCAGCGACATTCGTTTCTGGATTGATGAGCGCGCCCTGGAGCAATGGGACGCAGCCAAACGGCGAACTCCTGGTGGCCAGCGGCGGTTTTCAGAGTTGGCGATTTCCACGACACTGATGCTGGGGATGGTCTTCAGACTGCCGCTGCGCCAGACGGAAGGCTTTGTGCGTTCCCTCGTGGACTTTATGGGGTGCGATCTGCCGGTGCCGGATCACACCACGCTGTCGCGGCGGCGGCGAACGGTGGATGTCGTTGTGGAAACTAGCGCGAACAAATGGCCTACGGATATCGTGCTGGATTCCACGGGCCTGAAATTCTTTGGCGCTGGCGAGTGGGCTCGCGCCAAGCACGGTGAAACGCGGCGCTCGTGGCGCAAACTGCATATCTCGGTTGACCCGGCCAGCAGCGAGATCCGGACGCATGAACTGACCGGTGACGACACGGCCGATGCGACGATGGCGGGACCGCTGGTCGCCGGTTCCGGTGGGATGATCCGGCGCGTGTTTGCCGACGGCGCCTATGACGGGGAGCCCGTGACAAAAGCGATCCGAGAAGCTCGGCCACCGAATTCACCACCTGAAATCATCATCCCGCCACGCGCCACATCCATTCCTCCCCCGGACACCCCTCATGGCGGATCGGAACGGGAGCACCATGCGGCGGAGATCGCGTCGAAGGGAAGGATGAACTGGCAGAAACGACAGGGCTACGGATTGAGAGCGCTTGGCGAAACAGCCATGGCTCGCGTCAAGAGGCTCAACGGCGGCAAGCTCAACGCTCGCACATTCCAATCCCAACAAACCGAAATCGCCATGCAGATCGACGCACTCAATCGCTCTATCCGTGCGGCGAAACCAAACACAATCAGGATCCGCTAACCAACCGGGGAATGGGCGATCACACCATCGCGGCTCCATGCACCAAAGCCGTGATCGAGACCTTATTCGAGACGTTCGATGGCCACCTGAAGGATCAGGGCTATCTGGCGATGGGCGGCCAGATCATCGACGCCTCGATCGTGGCGGTGCCCAAACAGCGCAACAGCCGCAAGGAGAACGCGGGGATTGCAGATTTCACAAATACCGGACACCGATTTCAGTAAATGCTGGACAGTAGATTTCATTAAATCGCGGACAGTAGATTGCGGCCCATTCGGGACGGCTCCTGTGGTGTCTCCCCGGGTGTCTGGTTGAGGTCGATTTAGGTTTTCTCCGATCTGGTTGTTGTGGTCAAGTCATTGGCCCTGGCTGCCGGTGCGCAGATGACGGGTCGGCCGTGGGGACGAGCACAGTGGTTGGGGCATGGCGCGCGCGACGCGTGACCTTCACGAGTCGGAGCGGCGCGGGCGCCATGTTTATTCCCGTTGTTGTGGTTCACTGCCCGCGGCGTGCAGCGCCGCTGGACCCGCGCCGCAGGCGTGGGCGCCCTCATGAACCGGTTTCAGGCTTTTTCGATGGGTTCAACGTCTTGGGTATCGCGTGTTTCTTTCGCATGCTTTCACCCTTGAGGGTAATCCTGTGGGCGTTGTGAACGATGCGGTCGAGGATGGCGTCGGCGACGGTTGGCTCGCCAACGATGGCGTGCCATTTATCGACAGGAGCCTGGGCTGTGATCAGGGTCGACTTTCTGCCGTAGCGCTCTTCACAGATATCGAGGATGTCGAGCCTCTGGCTGTCGTTCATGGTGTGGGTGCCCCAGTCATCGAGGATCAGGAGCTGGACGCGGGCAAGTTTGTCGACGAGCCGCGGCCGGCTGCCGTCGAGGCGGGCCTTGGCGAGGTCCTCGAACAGCTTTGATATACGGACATAGAGCACGGAGTGGTCGAGCCTCGCAGCTTGGAGACCGAGGGCGCAGCCCAACCACGTCTTGCCGGTTCCGGTTTCGCCCGAGACGATTATATTCTCGTGCGCCTTGAGCCAGGCGCCCTCGGCGAGGGAGAGAACGGCACGGCGGTCGAGGCCACGCCCGGAGGCACAGTCGATATCCTCGATGCAGGCTTCCGGGAAGCGCAGCTTCGCGGCCCGCAGACGATTTGCCAGGCGCTTGTCGGCTCTCACCGTCTCTTCGCGATCAAGCATCAGCGCGAGACAGTCCTCATGACCGAGTTCATTGGCCTGTTCGGCTAGATCGCGGTATGCGGCGACCATGCCATGGAGGCCGAGGCGCTGCATCTGTTCCAGGGTCGGGTTTGTCAGCATTGTTTTCCTTTCACTTGTAGTAGCCGGGGCCACGGATCTGTTGGTGTGCGGGCAGCGGCAAATGGATATCGTGATCCGGCCGCTCCCGGTCGAGCCCGGTCTCGAGAATGGATTTGACCGAGGCATAGCTGGTCGTGTCGACCTCAAGCGCGCGCTTGCAAGCCGCCTCCACACGGGTGGGTTCATACCGCCTGACAAGGGACAGAATGCCCAGCGCCCGCCGGTACCCTTGTTCCGGGTGGGGCCGGTCGCGGAGCGCGCGCTCGACGAAGATCAGGGTGTTTTCGCTGATCAGGTTGGCACGGCGCTTCAGTCTTTCCGGCGTCCGGTCGGCATAATGCCGGTGGTGCGGGGGCATGTGCGCCGGAATGGTGACGTGGCTTCCTCGCCGGCGGCTTCGAACATGGCAGGTGACACGTTTATGTTTGTGGAAGATCTCGACCGTCTTGTGGGTCAGGCGCGCACGGACACGGCGGCCGATCAGGACGTGGGGAACGGAGTAGAAGGCATGATCGACCTCGATATGGTAGTCGAGGTGTACTTTCGAGCTTTTCCATTCGGCATACTCAAAGGGCCGCCCCGGCAGCGGCGCCAGCACCTCTTGCTCGACCGCATCGAAGAGTTCGCGACGGGAGCGTCCGACATGGCGCATCGGCCGATCGTTGAGGTCCAGCAACAGCTCGGCGATCGCCTTGTTGAGACTGCTGAGCGAGAAGAAGCGCCGGTTTCGCAGACGGGCCAGGATCCAACGTTCGACCAGTTGCACCGATCGCTCGACTTTTCCCTTATCCCTCGGTTTTCGGACGCGCGCCGGGAGCACCGTGGCGCCGTAATGCTCGCTGAATGCCTCAAAGGTCGGGTTCAGGGTCGGCTCGAACCACAGTGGCTTGACCACCGCCGATTTCAGGTTGTCGCACACCACGCTCCTGGTTACCCCGCCAAAAAACAAACCGCGCGGCAATGGCTCTCGATCCAGTCTGCCAGGTCCTGGCTGAGGCTGGCGGTGGCAAAGGTATAGGACGACGCGCCCAGAACGGCGACAAAGATCTGAGCCACCCGGACCTCGCCGGTCTTGGGATCGATGATCTCCTTCGTTAGTCCCGCATAATCGGTCTGCATCACCTCGCCGGCCCGGTGACGAAAGCGCGCGCTCGTCCGCCGCTCAAAGGCCCGGAACGAGGTGCAGAACCAAGTATACGCGTAGCCATCAGGATGGCTCTCGCGATATTCCTGCCACAACAGGGTCAGCGTCACGCCCTTGCGCTTCAACTCGGCCGAGACATACGCCCAGTCCGGCTCCACCGGATCACGCCGCGGTCGCCCCTTGCGCCCAAACAGCGCTGCTTTCAGCACATCCTCGTCGGCATAAGCCTCCGGCAACGGCCATATCGCAAGCTCCGCCTCGCGGGCCCGATACAAATACGTCGATACCGACGACTTGCCGATCCGAAGCCGATCCGCGATCTCGCGGACCGACAAACCCTCCGCACAGCTCAGGCGGAGAATCGTTTGAACATCTTTCACGGTCACTTCTCTCGTTCGCTTCCGTTTTGGCATACTCATCTCCGGCAAAAGCCTGAGCATGAGCCGCCAAAACGGCGCACCCGATAAGAACCGTTACAAGACCTCGTCCCGCTGTCCGCGATTTAATGAAATCGCTGTCCAGCATTTACCGAAATCACTGTCCGGTATTTAGTGAAACCGACAGCCTTCCGGTCTGGGATTTCCATCCCAGAGTCGGGCGGGCCAGATGTCCACACTCGGGCCAAAATCCCACCTCTCCGGCGGCCGCGCGCCAATCACCCACCATCAAAACTTCTACGGCGCACGCTCCTAGGCGAGCACTTCATGCCGCGCCATATCGTTAAGCTGATGGTCGATCTTATAGACCCGGCGTACATGGAACGGGTCTATGATGTTACGGTACCGGAGGCTTTCCGATCGAAGCCTTCCGTCACATCGCGCGGAAGGTTAAGTGGAACAAAGAAACAAGGTGTGTTCTGAAAAATGAAACCATATTTAGGCGCGAATTGACTGGCACTACCAGAAGCTCCAGCATGAACATGATCCTTGCTGGGGATGGGCATACCCACATTCGCCAACGGGACTGCCTTGAGAGTCCGATGCACGGCGAGTTCGACGTCGTGTTGGCGCAAACTCCCCGTTTTCACGGGAAACGGACTATGGCAGCTTTTGTGGCCTGCGAGAGCAGAAAATGACGCCAGTAACTCCACCTTCACCGGTTGAATTGCACTTGGAGCCTCCCGACGATGCGATGCGAATCTGGTTGGATAGCTTCAAATACATTGCAGAAGCGGCACCGGATTCGGGTTATGAACTGAACGACATTCGATCCGCGTTGCATTCGGGATCTATGCAATTGTGGACTGTTTCCAAGAGCGGTGCACTTTCGGCGGTATGCGTCACGCAAATAAAATTAAGGATACTACATATTGTCTTAAACGGTGGTAAAGAGCCATCCTGGAATTGCCTGCTGCCTGATATTGAGAATTGGGGGAGAGAGCAAGGATGCAAACGGATCGTTTACAGCGGTCCGTCTGACTTGACACGTTCGTTAGGATCAGACTGGCGCGAGACCCGACGTACTCTTGAAAAGGAGCTTTAACCCAGCAAGAAAAAGGGGCAGCGATTGGCTGCCCCTTCGAAGAGCCCCTTTCACTGGAGGTTATGTGCATTAACCATGAAAGGGGCTCTTTAGTCCATTATCCCAACTAGAATGCGACTTGCGTGCCGATCATGAAGTATGTCGCATCGTTGTCGCCGGCCGTGCCCGCACTATCGACCTCATACTGCACCACCTCAGCCCAGGCCCGCAAACCGGGGGCCGATGCGAAATTGTGGCTGACGCCCAACGTCCACACGTCAACCTCGTCAGCTTGAACATCGGAGCCCTTCACGTTGCTTTCGTTGTTCAGATAGCCACCGGCGATGGTCGTCGTGCCGAACTTATATTGACCGGCAATGTCCCACCAATCCCCCGCGTCACACAGCATCTTGTTTTTCGGACAGTTTGAATCGCCGTTGTCGCCATAGCCTGTCAATCGGCGTCCAAAATTGACCCCCTATCGGCGTGCAATATTGACCCCCTGAGTGGCACGGCGGAGGTTGTCCCGGAGTCAATAGGGGGGCGTGCGGCTTCGTGTAGCGCCTTGCGGTGCGCGGAGCGAAGCCGCGTGGGCTTGACGTATACGTCAAGCCTGTTGACCCACCGGGGCAAGCGGGCCGCAGGCACGGCCTGCCGGGTCAGCAGCGGTTCTTGAAGCGCCAGCTCTCGTTGCCGGTCTCGATGATCTCGCAATGGTGGGTCAGGCGGTCGAGCAGCGCGGTGGTCATCTTGGGGTCGCCGAAGACGGAGGGCCATTCGCCGAAAGCGAGGTTGGTGGTGACGATGATCGAGGTGCGCTCGTAGAGCCGGCTCATCAGGTGGAACAGCAGCTGGCCGCCGGCCTGAGCGAAGGGCAGATAGCCAAGTTCGTCGAGGATGACGAAGTCGCGTCGGACGAGTTGGTCCGCGGTACGGCCTTGGCGTCCGGAGCGGAGTTCGGCCTCGAGGTGGTTGACCAGGTCGACGACGTTGTAGCAGCGGCCACGGGCGCCCTTTCTGATACAGGCGCGGGCGATGGCGACGGCGAGATGGGTCTTGCCGGTGCCGGTGCCGCCGACCAGCACGATGTTGCGCTTGCTCTCCAGGAAGTCGCCGCCGGCGAGTTCCTGGATCAGGGGCTCATTGCCCGGGGAAGCGGCGAAGTCGAAGTCGGCCTCAAGCCGGCGCTCCAGCTCACCCACCCACGGCCCCAGCTTCGGCAGCGGCTGGATCTTGCGCTCGTAGCTGTACGAGGTCTCATCGCCCCGCACCACCTTGCGCACCGTGTTCTTCGAAACCCTCAAATCCCGGGCGATCTTCTTGATCGGAACACCCCTCACCAGATGATCCCGACGGATCCGCGCAATCGTCTCCACAACCAGCATCTACCCCCACCTCGTCTGCCCAAACAACAAGGTGTGTTCAAGAGCACAAAACCAGGGGGGTCAATTTTGGACGCCGATAACCCCCAATAGGGGGTCAATATTCCACGCCGAACAACAGTCACGGGCTCCCCGTCATAGGCGCCGTCGGCAAACACGCGCCGGATCATCCCACCGGAACCGGCGACCAGCGGTCCCGCCATCGTCGCATCGGCCGTGTCGTCACCGGTCAGTTCATGCGTCCGGATCTCGCTGCTGGCCGGGTCAACCGAGATATGCAGTTTGCGCCACGAGCGCCGCGTTTCACCGTGCTTGGCGCGAGCCCACTCGCCAGCGCCAAAGAATTTCAGGCCCGTGGAATCCAGCACGATATCCGTAGGCCATTTGTTCGTGCTAGTTTCCACAACGACATCCACCGTTCGCCGCCGCCGCGACAGCGTGGTGTGATCCGGCACCGGCAGATCGCACCCTATAAAGTCCACGAGGGAACGCACAAAGCCTTCCGTCTGGCGCAGCGGCAGTCTGAAGACCATCCCCAGCATCAGTGTCGTGGAAATCGCCAACTCTGAAAACTGCCGCTGGCCACCAGGAGTTCGCCGTTTGGCTGCGTCCCATTGCTCCAGGGCGCGCTCATCAATCCAGAAACGAATGTCGCCGCGCCGAACCAAACCACGGTCATAATCCGGCCAGTTCATGACCCGGTACTTGGCTCTGGGGATATGGTGGCGACGCGATGCGTGGAACTTGAAAGGCATGACAAACTCTCAAAGACGGAAGCGGAGCCAGATATACTAATCCTCAGGTCCATGCACCAAAGCCGCCCCCGACCGTCTCGATCGGCATAGTCGGTCTCACCTGATCTTCCGGCGGCGCTTAGACGAATTTCTTTTTAATTATTTGTCGAGGGTATGACGCCGGCGCAGATCAAGAAAGCGAAGAAGCTCGCGCGGGAATGGAAGCCGAAAAAGTCGGGCAGCAACTAAGTGTCCGCTCCTGGCTATAAGCGGACCATTATTGCGAGGTGGGGGGAACGTCCGCTTCTGACCCACAGCGGATATTCAACCATCGTGCACAGGATGAGTGAAACCTCAAGGTCGGGAGGTAGCAGATAACGCATGAAATATCACGTGGTGCTACTGTCGTCCGTAATGTGAAGCAGGCGGGGAGGGTCTCATGACGGAATGGAACATGTCGAAAGAAGCGGCGGTGCTGCACCGCGATGCGATCGTTTGGGATATGACCATACCCTTGGCGGGCCATGACAGCACGCCGATCATTACGGAAAATCTGCAGTCGATGGTCGACGGCGGCTACACATACGGATCGTTTACCCTTGCCACCGACTGGCACAACCTTAACCAGACGGTTCACATGCTTGCCCGCACCCGCGCGTACTTTCTGGCCGAACCGGAGAAGTATGTTCTCATAGAGACGGTCGACGACGTCCTGCGCGCAAAGAAGAAGGGCAAGCTCGGCGTCAGCTTTCATTTCCAGGGCACCAACCCGGTCGATGCCGACATCGAGATGGTCGAGACCTACTACAAACTCGGTGTCCGTCACATGCTGATGGCCAATAACATAAAGAACATTGTCGGCGACGGCTGCATGGAGCGCACCGACGACGGCTTGAGCCGGTTCGGCATCGCCTTGATCGAGGAGATGAACCGCGTCGGCATGATCGTTGACGCGACCCATACGGGCTACCGCACGACAATGGACATGTTCGAGGTGTCCAAGGATCCCGTGATCTTTTCGCACTCGAACCCGGCCGCGCTGTGGGACATTCCGCGCAACGTAAAGGATGACCAGATCAGGGCCTGCGCCAAGACGGGCGGCGTCATGTGCATCAACGGCGTAGGTGTTTTCACGGGGAATAACGATGCCTCGACCGAAATGTTCCTCAATCATGTCGACTATGTGGTGAAGCTCGTGGGGCCAAAGCATGTGGGGATCGGCACCGACTGGATGCACCCCAAGGAACGCCGGGTGGACCCGCCGTCGGCCGCGCACAACCCGTTGCAAATCCACCAGGACGCCTACTTCAAGGCGTCGGGCGGCAAGTCGCGCGGTCCGAGCTGGGACAAGATCGACTACGCGGCGCCGACCCAGATACCCGAGCTAACCGACCTCATGCTCAAACGCGGCTATTCGGAAAAGGATGTCCGCGGCGTCCTGGGTGAAAACATGATGCGAGTAGCAAAGCAGGTGTGGAAATAGCCATACGCTGAAGCGGAAAAATGGAGGCCCGTTCCAAGGCCATTCGGGCCAAGAACGATGAAGCAAACTAACGTCCGCTTTTGGCTATAAGCAGACCATCAGCGTGAGGGGGGGAAACGTCTGCTTACCTACCGAAAGCAGTCATTCGTAACGAGTTGCTCGAAGGTCCGCTTGTGACCCAAAGCGGACATTTGCAAGTTGGGCCGACGCGCTTGCAACTAAGCAGATTTCTCCATCACCGAGGATTTGTTCAAGCCCTGGGAGGACGGCTTGGTGATGCTACGCACCTCCTTACAACCCAGGGAAATCGAGGGCTCAGATTTGTCGGACGCTTGAGTGGGTTCTAGAGCACTTCCGTGTCTGAATGAATCGCGAGGGATTCACAGGCCGTCAATTTTGTGATTCAAACTGCATGCTGGGTAGGAGGTCAGCATGCGGCTCAGTATCTATCAGAAGATCTTCGCATCAGGGTGATCGGCGCGATTGAAGGCGGGATGTCGCGCAACGGGGCGGCCAGGCGGTTCGGTGTCAGCATCACCAGCGCGGTGCGCTGGATGGATGAATATTTGCGGTGCGGGCGGACGGCGCCGAAGCCGCGCGGCGGCGACCGCCGTTCCGGCCGGATCGAGGCGCAGGCTGATCTTCTGATGCGCGCCATTGAGGAGACACCTGACATCACGTTGATGGAACTGCGCGAGAAGCTAATCGCCGAGCGGGGCGAGAGCTTTGCAATCAGCACACTCCACGCTTTCTACCGCCGCCACGAGGTGACGTTTAAAAAAAGACTGCCCACGCCAGCGAACAAGAGCGCGAGGATGTGAGAATCCGGCGCGAGGCTTGGTTCACCCTTCAGCCAGATCTCGATCCGACAAGGCTGGTGTTCCTCGACGAGACTGGCGCAACCACAAAGATGTCCCGCCTGCGTGGGCGCGCCCCGCGCGGCGACCGCTGCCGTGCCGCGCTGCCGCATGGCCATTGGAAAACCACGACGCTGGTCGCGGGTCTGCGCCTCGACGGCCTGACCGCCCCCATGGTCATCGACGGCGCCATGAACGGAGAGGGTTTCACCGCCTATGCCGAGACCCTCCTCGCGCCGACGCTGAACCCCGGCGACATCTTGATCATGGACAATCTCCCCGCCCACAAGGCCGCGGACGCCCGGGCGGCAATCGAACGGACCGGAGCGACACTGATGTTCCTCCCGCCCTACTCGCCGGACTTCAATCCGATCGAGCAGGTCTTCGCAAAGCTCAAGGCGCTCTTGCGAAAAGCCGCCGCAAGAACCATCGACACACTCAAGGCCGCCATCGCGACAGTGCTCGATGCCTTCCCCCCCAGTGAATGCGCCAACTATTTTACAAACTCGGGTTACAAGCCGGATTGATCCGAAAATGCTCTAGCTCCCCGCTGCCTGCGCTTTCCAGAGCCGGATATTGGCGTTGGTCAACAACTCGTAGCGCCCACTCTCCAGGCAATTGCGCAAACCAAACACCGTCTTTTGCCAAAAATCATCGAGACAGCCAGTGAACACTTCCGCTGCGCGGCGTGTACTGCGATCCACTGCTAATTCCAAAGGCACGCCCGCGACCTGTTTCCAAAAATCAAGGAGACCTTGATCGGACAAGCGGGAAGGAGTGGTAATAGAATTTATCGCCCGGTCGAGAATATTGATGGTGTCGCCGAGACCCTCGGAAGAATCGAAGATACTTGCCGCGAGTTGCCGCGCCGGTCCCTTTGCGTGTTCTCCCTCCGCCGCCGTGATCGGGTTCGGATCATCGGGAAGGGATGCAGGGAACAAGGTGACCAGGTTCCCAACCTCTACGGAAACTTCTACTGCGCCAAGGGCCGCCATGTCGGCAGTCGAAATGTTCGCTTCGATTCCCGTGAAGCCGCGGGTGGAAACCAACCGCGCGAAGCCTTCGGCGGGTACCGTCCGATGGCCGCCATCGGCATCGGTCAGGTGAAGCCAGAGCCCGTCGCCTCCGGCAACATGATAGGGCGTGTGATGGTTTGGCGATTTTCGTTCCTTCTGCAAACAAAAACTGCTCAGTTGGGCGACGCAGCCCTCATCGTTGCAGATCGTTGGGACTGGCTCTACGGTGCCGACCAACCCGAGGCTTTGCTGAGCGGCGTGAGCTGTCCCCGGAAACAGGAGCAAAGCAACAGTTGTAAACGCGCCGAAAAGAACGCCGGCGACCAAGTGGGACTTTGGTTGGACTAAGACGGAACCATCCATGATCGGACTCCTTCCCTCTCTGCGATAACAGCCACCGTATTCGCTCTCGGAGACGGTGAATTCTCGTACCACAAATGCCCATTCATATCAGCCGAAAATAACGGCTCAAGGAATTGTCGACCGAATCTCCGGTCGCGTGATTACGAGGCATCCGTGGAATCTCTTCTTCTCGCTACTAGTGGACCATAAACGGGAGGCTAGGAAACCTCCGCTTAGGAGGCTTAACAGCCCGTTGATTAAGTCGGCGCCGTCTGATTCTCTGGTTCCCTGATTTGCAGGGGGGTTTGCCGATGGCGATGGGACGGCGGAAGGCTGGTCAGGGGGATCTGATGGTGAGCTGGTCGGAGATGCCGCGCTCTCCGGGTCATGTGTTTTATGACCGCCTGCAGTCGGTGCTGATCGAGGGCGGCTTCGACGCCTTTGCCGAGGCGAGCTGCCGGCCTTATTACGCGGCCCGGATGGGCGCGCCCTCGGTGCCGCCCGGGCGCTATTTCCGGATGCACCTGGTGGGCTACTTCGAGGGCATCGACAGCGAGCGCGGTCTGGAGTGGCGCTGCTCGGACTCGCTTTCGCTGCGGGCGTTCCTGCGACTGGGGAGCCGTGATCGGGTACCGGACCATTCCTGGCTGTCACGGAGCCGCACGCGCCTGCCCCATGAAGTCCACGCGGCGGTCTTCGACTGGGTTCTGGTGCTGATCGCCGAGGCGGGGCTGATCAAGGGCGAGCGCATCGGCGTCGATGCCTCGACCATGGAGGCCAACGCGGCGCTGCGGAACATCGTGCGGCGCGCCAACGGCGAAGGCTACCGGGAGATGCTGGAGCGCCTGGCCCGGGAAAGCGGCGTCGAGACACCCACGGCCGAGGATCTGGCGCGTCTGGAGCGGAAGCGCAAGGGCAAGAAGCTTTCCAACACGGATTGGGTTTCGAAGAGCGACCCCGAGGCCAAGATCGCCAAGATGAAGGACGGCACGACGCATCTGGCCTACAAGCCCGAGCACGCGGTGGATCTGGACACCGGCGCGGTGGTGGCGGCCGAGCTGCACCCGGCCGATGAGGTGCGACACCACGACGCTTTCCAAGACCCTGGCGAAGGCCGAGGCAAACCTCGGGGCGGTGGATGCGGCACCGACGGCGGAGGACCCGGCCGAATGCGTCGCCGACAAAGGTTATCACTCACGGGCGGTCTTGAGGGCTCTGGACGACAGTCCCTGGAAGACCCGGATCGCGGCGCCCAAGCAGACCGGCTTTTCGCGCTGGCACGGTGATGAGGCGGCGCGGCGCGCGGTCACCAACAACCGTGCGCGGCTCAAGTCCGGGGTCGCCCGCGAGGCCTTCAAGCTGCGCGCCGAGATCGTCGAGCGCTGCTTTGCCCACAACCTCGATCGTGGCGGCATGCGACGAACCTGGCTGCGCGGGCGAGAGAATGTGCACAAGCGATACCTGCTCCACGTCGCCGGCCACAATCTATCGTTACTGATGCGCCAGCTCATCGGCGCCGGCACCCCGCGGGAGGCCGTGGCGGGCGGATATGGCGGTATTTTCGTTCTGCTCACGCCCACCGGGGCCATGTTGGTGGCACGGGGGGTTTCGCAAAGCGGCCAGTCGGCTTTCGCCGCCGCATTCTTCATCTGGGGGTGAGAGCCGGAAAAAGCCACTTAATCAACGGGCTGTTAAGCGGAAGTGGACGGGAAGCCGGAACGCCATCGCCCCTGGAAGACTCATTAGCGCTCTCTAGAGGCCCTCTGAATCCGCATTGGGCTACGAGCGGGCGTTAGTTATTTTCCTTCTTACAAGTGCCGTAATACTGAGTAGGCACCAGTTCACCAAGAAATATCGTATTGCGACTGTGAACTGCCTCTCCCGTAGAGGTGATAGTCGTTGATTGAACATCGCCTTTAAGTAGTTGTTTCAAAAATGTGATACCATCCGTGCCGACGACAGGTTCAACACTCGCAACGCCAAATTTGTCGATCATTGATGATTCGCCTGTCAGGTCATCATGAGCGAATTTTATGGCGAACTTCGTTTTGGAAATATGGTTTCCCTCGGCATCCGACCAACTTGGAAATTCACAGCTGTAGACAATGGAGGCGGCTTTGCTCGGGGAGGAAAGAAGCACGGCAAGGGTCAAGCAGAGGATGGCAGTCCGGTTTCTCATAGAGAAAGTCTGACAGGTATTGAGGGGAATGGGGAGTCTGGACGGTGTTTGCTGATATCCCGAAGTCAATAACTACGCGTCATTGGTCATTTGATCCGCTTAGCCACAAAGTTGATTGGT
>CBDCIT010000043.1:0-25613 GCA_965217615.1 Alphaproteobacteria bacterium | reverse complement strand
AAATATTCATCCATCCAGCGCACCGCGCTGGCGATGCTGACACCGAACCGCCTGGCCGCCCTGTTGCGCGACATCCCGCCTTCAATCGCGCCGATCACCCTGATGCGAAGATCTTCTGATAGATACTGAGCCATGCATGCTGACCTCCTACCCAGCATGCAGTTTGAATCACAAAATTGACGGCCTGTGAATCCCTCGCGATTCATTCAGACACGGAAATGCTCTAGCGGCTTCCTCGTAGTTCCGTTCGACACCCCGCCCCTGATCGTACATCCAACCCAAATTGTTCTGTGCGATGGCAAATTCCTGCAATGCTGACAGGCGGTACCAACGCACCGCTTCGAAATCGTCGCGGGTTGCGCCTAGACCTTCGGCATACATAAGTCCGACGTTATTCTGCGCCTCCGGCAAGCCTTGGTCGGCGGCTAGGCGGTACCACTTGCGAGCCTCTGCGTGATCCTGCTGTACGCCTTTGCCCTGAGCGAGACGAAGGCCCAAATTATTCTGCGCCAAGGCGTTGCCTTGCTCTGCCAAAGTCGTCAACGTTTCGATGCCAATCGCCGGTGCGTTGAGGCTCTGAGCGCTGGCATTCGCGACGCTCAGAAAAATCGCGAAAGCGACGAGCGGCATTAATGCCGCGGCCGTACTTCGTGAAGATCTTCGCCTGGCGACGCTACGTCTCATCCAATGCCTCATCGAGTTGCACTTGGTACCGTGGCATCGAGGAGACCAGTCTGAATCCAGTCGAGCGAAACGAACATCGCCATGCCAGCCACGGCGACAGCGACACCATAGGGAATGCCGTCTGCCGAGGTGAAGTACCGGTTTGCCCAGGACGGAATCAGCGCAATGCTTGCCAAGCGTTTAGCAACTAGCCAAGACAGCGCTAACACGCCACCTGCGAGCGCCATCAGTAAAAGAAATTGCGGTAGGTGCGACCATCCCATCCACACGCTCACGGCGGCTATTAACTTTGCGTCGCCGCCGCCGATCAAACCGCGGAAGAACAGAATCGCAGCAACAATAAGGACTGCGCCACCGGCACTTGCGTGCATTAGTGCCGCATTTGACCAGAGGCTTCCTTCGGCCACGGCGGCTAGCAGAAAACCAGTTACGACGGCAGCGGGGATCCAATTTGGAATTGTGAAGCTGCGCAGATCGCGTAGGGCGGCGTAGCTCAAAAAGGCAGGAAAGGACCACACGGCGGCAAGGTAGATGGCTTGGGACACCGACGCAAACGATGGAGGTATATCCATCGCCTCAGCTTATGGACGAAACCGCGACGATGCCAGACTAGCGCATCGTGTCGTGGTGTTCAAAAGCGTTGGAGGAAGCGAACAAGTCGCTTCGTGCGCTCGCCGAACAATTTGGGGGTAAAATACGTTCCGGCCGCCCTCTTGCCGACTTCCGACAGCGTCGGGTAGGGCGCAATAAGTCCTGCCATCTTACCGATTTTCTGACGCTCGCTTGTGGCGAGCACCCACGGTAAGATTAACTCACCCGCATGGGCGCCGACGATGGTTGCGCCGCGAACTTGCCCGCGGCGGCTGGTGACGACTTTGATCATGCCGTCGATTCCCCGTTCCGCTTGCGCGCGGTCGTTCTCCGCAAACGGCCAACGTAACACGCGCAGGTCGTCGCCGAATCGTTCACGGCTTTGGCTCTCGGTCATGCCGACTTGAGCGAGCTCGGGATCGGTGTAAGTAACCCAGGGAACAGCATCGTAATTCACCTTGGCTGGCAGCATGAACAGGGCGTTTCGAATGACGATGCCGGCGTGGTAACCGGCCATGTGGGTAAACTGGTAAGGGCTCGCGACGTCGCCGATGGCGAAGATCCGTTTGTTCGTGGTGCGGAGCCGCGCGTCAACTTCGATGCCCCTTGACGAATATTCCACACCGGCGGAGTCGAGATTCAGCGCATCCAAGTTGGCACTGCGGCCGGCGGCGGCGAGCAAATGCGTACCATCTATCCTCAAGCTTTCGCCGCCAGCATCGGCGATGACGGTTAGACGTTCACCGCGTCGCTCGACCTTTTGTACCGCCGTGTCCTCGTGGATCGTAATACCTTCGGCTTGTAGTTGTCGGCGGACGAGCTCGACGGCCTCGACGTCGTCGCGACCCAGAATCTTGAACATCTCGACAATCGTGACATCGGCGCCAAGCCGACGGTGGGCCTGGGCCAGTTCGGCGCCGATCGCACCGCCGCCGATGACAATCAGATGTTCGGGACGACGATCGAGGTCGAAGATGCTCTCGTTGGTGAAGTAGGGACCCTCATCGAGGCCAGGTATCGGTGGGACCATCGGTGACGAGCCAGTAGCGACAACGAAGCGGCGCGCCCGAATCTGCCGGCTGCCGGCAATGACGCTGCGAGGTCCGGAAAACTTTGCCTCGTCGAGGATCACTTGAACGCCCAGCCCTTCAAACCGCTCCACCGAGTCGTTTGGCTCGATGGCGGCGATAACTCCCTTTACGTGATCGCGAACCGCACTGAAGTCGATCTCCGGTTCATGATCCTTGATCCCGAAACGCTGACCATGCCGCATCGCGTGCGCGGCTTTGGCCGCGGCGATCAAGGCTTTGGACGGCACGCATCCATAATTCAGGCAATCGCCGCCCATTTTGTGCCGTTCGATCAGGACTGTTTTCGCACCCATCATCGAGGCGCCGGCGGCCACCGAAAGCCCGCCTGAGCCGGCGCCGATGACACAGACGTCGGCTTGAATGTCGTTGCTCACGTTTCTGAAATCCGCGCGGCGCCCGCTGGGATTTGATCAGGAAAAGTTTGGTTAGGCATCGGGGGGATCCGTTTGTTGGAATCTGGTCGTGAATGTTTTAGGCCAACGTCTTCGAGGCGATTTCATAGGTTCCACGCGACAGCCCTTCCTTCGCCAGCACGCGTTCGATCTCGCCCTTGATCAACGATTGGCGGCCTTCATCGTAGCGACGCCACTGACCGAAAGGCGCCAGCAGGCGCGCAGCGACTTGCGGGTTCAGCCCGTCGAGTTCGAGCACCCGGTCGGTGAGGAAGCGGTAGCCCGAACCATTTGCTGCATGGAACCTGAGCGCGTTAACCGATGCGAAGGCACCGATCAGGGCACGTACTCTATTCGGATTGTGCAGTGAGAAAGCATCGTGCCCCAGCAGCGCCTCTACGGTGTCGAGTGTGCTGGCAAGCGCAGATGTCGCCTGTATGGCGAACCACTTGTCGAGAACAAGAGCGTCCTCCCGCCAGCGGTCATAGAAGTCGCTAAGGGCCTCCTGCCGCGCCGGATGGTCGATATCGGCCAAAAGGCTCAACGCCGACATACGGTCGGTCATGTTGTCGGCGTTTCGGTACTGGGCGACGCAAAGATCCAGCATCTCGGACTCATCAAATGCTGTCAGGTAGTAGAGCGCGCCGCTCCGCAAGCTGCGCCTGCCGGCCTCCGAAGCATCTGGGGAGTAGGGGCGATTGCTCGAATGCGCGTGGTATGACGCGAGCAGCGGCTCTGCCAGTTGCTGCCCAACTGAGCGTCGCAAGCCTTCGCGCGCCATATGGATTGCCTCGACATCGACCACATCCATCTGATCGCCAACATAAGCCTCGCTCGGTAGCCGGATCGCTTCCGCAACGAAGGCGCGCTCCGACCCATCGTCGGCGAGCAGTTCACCCACCGCGCTTATGTAGAGGCTGGTATCGGGAAATCCGTCACCTTTCGTCTGCTTTAGGTCGGTCTGGTGTGCCGACGCGGCGCCCAGCAGCAGTTCCATTGCCATTTGCTGACCTGCCTCCCAGCGATTGAACGGATCGGCATCGCGCGCAAAAAGCATGGCACGATCTTGTTCGCCGATCGGTGTCCTCAATTTGACCGGCGCTGAAAAGCCCCGCAGCAGCGAGGGAACCGGCCGCTCTGCCAGGCCCGTGAAGCGAAATGTCTCGCGTGATTTGCGCATCTGAAGCATGCGCGTTCCGGATTTTGTCGCGCGCCCCGCATCCGCCTCAAGACGCAGTGGCAGTTCGTTGCCAGCCTGATCAAGCAGACCGAAGGCCAACGGCATGTGAAACGGCTTCTTCACCGCCTGGCCCGGCGTTTCGGGGCAGGTCTGTTCGACTGTTATCGTATAGCTGGTAGTTGCTGGGTCGTAGGCATGGTCGACCGTAATTTCTGGTGTGCCGGCTTGGTCGTACCAGAGCGCAAACTGGCCTAGGTCCTGGCCCGACGCATCGGCCATCGCAGCCAGAAATTCCTCGATCGTTACCGCTTGGCCGTCATGGCGTTCGAAGTACAGAGCGAGGCCTCTACGAAACGCATCGGCGCCGAGGAGGGTGTGTACCATTCGCACGACTTCCGCGCCCTTAATGTAGACCGTCGCGGTATAGAAGTTATTGATTTCAATATACGATCCGGGTCGAACGGGATGTGCGAGTGGTCCTGCGTCCTCTGGAAACTGGGCGGCCCGAAGCGCGCGTACGTCGGCAATGCGCTTGACCGCCCGCGAGCGCATGTCGGAAGAGAACTCCTGATCCCGGAAGACGGTGAGACCCTCTTTGAGGCTAAGTTGAAACCAATCACGGCAGGTCACGCGGTTGCCCGTCCAGTTGTGGAAGTATTCGTGGGCGACGACTGCTTCGATGCCGGCGAAATCGCTGTCGGTGGCGGTATCCGGTTGCGCCAGGATGTATTTGGCGTTGAAGATGTTGAGACCCTTGTTTTCCATGGCTCCGAAGTTGAAGTCGCTGACGGCGACGATCATGAAGATATCCAAGTCGTACTCGAGCCCGAAAGTTTCCTCGTCCCAACGCATCGCCCGCTTGAGCGCGTCCATCGCATAGGCGCAGTCGTCTTCGTTTCCCGGTTCGACGTAAATCTTGAGCGCGACGTCGCGTCCGGACATCGTTGTGAAACGGTCTTCGACGACTGCAAGATTTCCGGCTACCAGTGCGAACAAATAGGAGGGTTTTCGGTGGGGGTCGTGCCACTTAGCCCAGTGACGTCCGTTCTCCAGCGTGCCGCCGTCCACATTGTTGCCATTGGAAAGCAATACCGGATAGCGCTCTTGTTCGCCCGTGATGGTGGTTGTGTAGGTGGCCATCACGTCCGGGTGGTCGGGAAAGTAGGTGATGGCGCGAAAGCCCTCTGCCTCGCACTGTGTGCAAAAATTGCCGCTGGATTTGTAGAGGCCTTGGAGCGATGTGTTCTCCTGCGGTTTGATGGACGTTTCGATTTCGAGAATAAATCGGTCGGGCGGGGAAAAGATTGTCAGTTGCTCCGACTCACATTTGAAATCATTTTGCCCCAGTGCTGTGCCGTCGAGTTTGATCGAGACGAGCTCAAGTTCGCGGCCGTCGAGATGGAGGGGTTGCCCCGTGGCGTCCGCCAACAGCGAAATGGCCAGCCGCGAGCTTACGTGCGTCACGTCCTCATCGAGGTCGAAGCGCAGGTCCACCGTGTCGAGCCGATAGGTCGGCGGTTGGTAGTCCTTCAGAAGGATTGGCTGGAGGGTATCGTCGGACATACCTGAGGCAATGCAGGGTGGCTAGCGCCGCGAGGGCCGGCAGTGTTGCGGTGTGCCAGCGAAACGTCAATGACTTAGACCATATTGATGGCGAGGCAACGATGGGTTCGCGCCGTATGCTGCGCACCACCATGGAGGGCCGCCGTTCCAACGGCTATAATCTGCGCATCACGCTGCGTCGGTTCTTGTTTGTCGTTATGCGATCCCGCTGCGGGCAATTCGAAATGCCCAGTAAGAGAAAGGCAAACCACAACGGCCCGCAACCTCAACAATCGTCTGTCAGTTTCCAGTTGGCTCGACTTCAGCGCCATCACAAGCGCTTTTGCTAACCGCAACTACGCGATCTATATCGGCGGTGGTTCGCTGTCGATGGTCGGATTCTGGATGCAACGCGTTGCTGTGGGTTGGCTTGCGTGGCGCCTCACGGAGTCGGGATTGTGGCTCGGCATTATCGCATTTGCCGACCTTATCCCTGCGCTCGTGATCGGGCCGATTGCGGGCGCGTTTGCGGACCGTCACAGTCGGTTGCGGGTCATCATCGTCTGTCAGATCCTGGCGATGGTGCAGGCAGGCGCCCTGTGGTTTCTCACAGCCACCGATATCATCACGATCCACATGCTTTTCGCGCTGACGTTGTTGCTGGCTTTCGTCTATGCATTTGCACAACCCGCGCGCATGTCGCTGATCCCGAGCCTGGTGCTCCCTGGCGATATCGCTGCTGCGATCGCGGTAAACTCGGTCAGCTTCAACCTTGCGCGCTTCATTGGCCCAGCGGTCGCCGGCATCGTCATCACGACACTGGGGATCGCGCCGGCCTTCCTTCTCAATGCCCTGACTTTCGTTATTTTTCTGGTATCAATGTTTCGCTTGCGATTGCCGCCGCAGATGACGGTCGAACGTGACGCCAGCGGGTTATTTGCTGACATCGTGCAAGGGTTTCGCTACGCGGTTGTTCATCCGGCAATCGGTCCCTTGCTCCTCATCATGACGGCGACGTCGATTCTTGCGGCCCCGGTCCTTGAGTTGCTACCTGGTTTCGCCGATGTGGTTTTCGGGCGTGGTGCGGATGGCTTGGCCTGGCTAACATCGGCGAGCGGCGTTGGCGCCACGATCGGTGGAGTTTGGCTAGCGAAGCGGGGCACGCTAAGCGGCCTTACTGCAGTCGCACTTAGCGGCACCCTGGTCCTCGGTGTCATGGTCATCTTGTTCACAAGCACAAACACCTTTTGGGTCGCCGTTATCGCAATGGTGCTGGTCGGTTTTGCGCGACTGATGGGTGGTGTCTCAGCGCAAACACTTATCCAGTCGACCGTCGAAGAACATCTGCGCGCGCGCGTGATGGGCATATACGGTCTTATTTTCCGCGGTGGTCCTGCACTCGGCGCTCTCATCATGGGTGCGCTTTCCGAAGTATTTGGGTTGCGTTGGCCGATTGCAGTCGGCGGCATGCTTTGCATTCTATTGTGGCTTGGCGTGCAGCGTCGCCGGCACAGTTTGGCACGGCTGTTGGAGCCGACGACTGGCTCCTCCGATCAAGTAGAAGCTGCGTCATAGGTTTAATTCTCGACAATGAGTGACAGCCCATGACCAGCGAAGGAGATACGCAGGGACGCGTACGCGACGAGACCTATCGCCCCGGATCTCTCCGCAAGCTGTTCTCGAACCGGAACTACACGCTCTACACCTCGGCGAACGGCGTCTCACTAATCGGTCTTTGGGTTCAGCGGCTGGCGGTCGGCTGGCTTACATGGCAGCTCACAGGTTCCGCCTTTTGGCTAGGCGTGATCGCCTTCGCGGACTTGTGCCCTACGATCGTCATAGGACCTTTTGCGGGTGCAATCGCGGACCGCCATAGCCGCTTGCGCGTCGCCTGGGTTACACAGGTGCTGGCGTTTGCGCAGGCCGGCGTGCTTTGGATCATGACGTGGAGCGGGGCCATCACGATTTGGTGGCTGCTTCTGCTCACATTCCTTCTGGGCGTATTCCACGGCGCCGGTCAGCCGGCCCGATTGGCGCTTGTCGCCAGCCTTGTCCGCCGCGATGACCTGGGAAGCGCAATAGCCTTCAATTCGGTCGTCTTTAATTCCGCGCGATTTATTGGACCAGCGGTTGCCGGCATCGTTATCACGGTAATGGGGATTGCTCCGGCATTCCTGTTGAACGCATTAAGCTTCGCGGGTTTGGTTGTAGTTCTGCCACGCCTCAAACTGCCGAACACAACGCCGAGCGAGCACTCCGGCCGCAGTTTGTTCGGTGATGTTTGGGAGGGTTTCAAATACGGCCTCGGCCACGCGGCGATCGGACCGCTCCTGCTTATGATGTCTGCGGCTTCGATATTGGCTTCGCCGGTCACCGAGCTGCTGCCGAGTTTCGCCGACGAAATCTTCGACCGCGGCGCCGGCGGCCTTGCTTGGCTCACCGCGGCGACGGGCATTGGGGCGGTTATTAGCGGTCTCTGGTTGACTCAGCGTCGAAGTATTATCGGCCTGACGGCGATCGCCATTTCAAGCCTATTGGTCC
The DNA here is from genome assembly GCA_965217615.1 of Alphaproteobacteria bacterium. Taxonomy (GTDB): domain Bacteria; phylum Pseudomonadota; class Alphaproteobacteria; order UBA8366; family CAVOAK01; genus CAVOAK01. Next base: position 17,592 of record CBDCIT010000043.1, on the reverse strand, counting down.
TCGGCACATCCGTTCTCGTGTTTGCCGCGACGTCCAACTTCTGGGTCGCGGTGATAGCGATGACGGTTTTGGGGTTCGGTCGGTTGTTGAGTGGCGTTGGTGTCCAAACCCTTATTCAGACATCCGTCGCGGAAGAGATGCGGGCACGTGTGATGTCTCTCTACGGTGTTCTGTTCCGCAGTGGTCCGGCAATTGGCGCCCTTGCCATGGGGTGGTTGTCGGGAGTCTTCGGTCTCCGTTGGCCGGTCATAGCGGGGGCCGTGTTATGTATTCTCGTATGGCTGATTATGCAGCGCGGGCGGCAGGCTATGACACGTGTTCTGGAAGCGCCCGGAGCTCAATCCGCCGGCGAATAACGCGAGGATAATTCCGGCGCCAAGTCGCTACATCGAACGCGCCCGTCGTCGACCATCGCGATCAAGTGCGCAAGGACAGAATGGGCGGCTGCCTGGTGAAGCCGCGAATCGTGGTCGGCATAGATCATCTGCACGATCTCGCCGATCGTGTTGCATTCACGGCCGAGACACCGCAGGATCTGAGCTGTGCGTTCGGCTCGATGGTCAAGAAAAGCCCGCACGAACGGCTTTGGATCCGTAATGGCCGGCCCGTGCGTTGGCCGGAACAGCCGGTCCTCGCGCTCCAACAATTTGTTCAGGGAAGCCAAATAATCGGCCATGTGTCCGTCGGGCGGAGCGATTACCGAAGTCGACCAGCCCATGACGTGATCGCCGGAAAACAGCGTCGCCTCCTCGTTCAATGAGAAGCAAAGGTGGTTGGAGGTGTGGCCAGGTGTGTAAACCGCCGAGACCGTCCAGCTCGGTCCGCTGACCATGTCGGCATCCTGCATTGTATTATCGGGCTGAAAATCGAAGTCCGCACCTTCTTCGACACCAGGCACCGAGCGCTCGCGTCCGTGCGCCGCGAAGGCGAATGTCTCTGCACCGGTCGCTTGTTTTATCGCCGCCGCCGCCGGGGAATGATCGCGATGCGTGTGGGTAACCAGGATGTGCGTCACTGTTTCGCCACGTACGGCATATAGGAGCGCTTCGATATGCGCATCGTCGGCCGGTCCCGGATCGATGATTGCGACATCTTCGTGGCCGATAATGTAGGTGCCGGTACCGTGAAATGTGAACGGCCCTGGATTGCGGGCGACAACGCGGCGCACAAGCGGGCTCAGTTCGGCTACCGCGCCGTATTCGAACTCCATGTCGCGTATGAAAGGTATGGACATCAGTGGATCTCGTCGGCGGACGTCGGCACACAACAAGCCTGCCCAACGACCCTGTGCATGGTCAAGTGAATCCGGATACTGACTTCTCGCCGATTGTTCTGCTGCGCGCGAGCGGATAAAAGACCACTACCTCGTGCTGGCAAGGAGCCTTGTAATGTTTACCACGCGCCCGGAACTTCTAGGCACTTTCGGCGTTGTCACCTCAACGCATTGGCTCGCTTCCGCCGCCGGGATGGGCGTTTTGGAGCGCGGCGGCAATGCCTTTGATGCGGCGGTCGCGGCCGGCATGGTCCTGCAGATCTGCGAGCCACATTTGTGCGGCCCTGGCGGCGATTTACCAATTATCTACCATGACGCCGGTATCGAAGAGACCAAAGTTATTTGTGGCCAGGGGGTCGCGCCCGCCGCGGCAACGATCCATCACTATCGTGATCTGGGGATCGAGCTGATGCCCGGTTCGGGTCTGTTGGCGACGGTTGTGCCGGGCGCATTCGACGCCTGGATGCTGATGCTGCGCGATCATGGCGTGATGACGCTTGAGGATGTGTTCAAGCCGGCGATCGCGTATGCGGCACATGGCGTGCCGATTATTCCGGCGGTCAGTCAGACGATTGACTCGGTGCGCGACCTCTTCCTTGACGAATGGCCAACGTCGGCTGCCGTCTATCTCGATGGGACCTCTGTCCCGGAAGCAGGCACATTGCTGGCGAACCCCGTGCTTGCGGAGACTTGGCAACGGTTGGTCGAAGAGGGCAAGGCTGCGGGCGGCGACCGCGTGGAACAAATCGACGCCGCGAGGCGCGCCTGGTACGAGGGATTTATTGCCGATGCCCTCGACCGGTTTTGCCGTGAGAACGAGCTGATGGACTCCAGCGGCGAGCGCCATGCCGGTATCCTGACGGGCGACGATATGGCCGGTTGGCGGGCGAGCTACGAAGATCCGATCGGCTACGACTACCGCGGATTAACCGTCTTGAAAACCGGACCCTGGGGGCAGGGGCCCGTATTCCTGCAGCAGCTCGCCCTGCTCAAACATTTTGATCTCGACTCGATGGATCCGCTTGGCCCGGAGTTTGTTCACACGGTGACCGAATGCGCGAAGTTGGCTTTCGCCGATCGCGAGAAGTTTTACGGCGATCCGGCAGGCGTGGACGTGCCAATGGAGACCTTGCTGTCCGACGACTATAACGCCGAACGGCGCAGCCTGATCTCTGAGGAGGCTTCGATTGAGCTGCGGCCGGGGACCGTCGATGGCTATGGTGCTGATGTTGACTATGGTTCGCGGATCGCAAACGATGCGGCGTCAGTGCCGCATTTCATCGGCATCGGCGAACCGACGATGGCGAAGGCTGCAGATGTCCGCGGCGATACTTGTCACGTCGATGTCATAGACCGGCACGGAAATATGGTGTCGGCGACACCGAGCGGCGGCTGGTTACAAAGTTCGCCCATCGTCCCGGAACTGGGTTTCTGTTTGAATTCGCGCGCGCAGATGTTCTGGCTGGACGAGGGATTGCCGGCAAGCCTGACACCTGGCAAACGCCCGCGCACGACACTTACACCCTCGCTCGCGCTCAAAGACGGCCAGCCCTATATGGCGTTCGGTACGCCAGGCGGCGATCAACAGGATCAGTGGCAGCCGATCTTCTTTCTCAGACACGTGCACTATGGAATGAACCTTCAGGAGGCGATTGATGCCCCTTCGTTCCACAACGATCACATGCCGAGTTCATTCTACCCGCGCCTGGCCGCGCCGGGACACTTGTCGATCGAGGCGCGATTCTCGGCAGAGACGATTTCGGATCTTGGGCGCCGCGGCCATCGCGTGGATGTCGCCGGCGATTGGGCAGAAGGTCGAATGAGTGCTGCAAGCCGCGAAAATGGTATCATTAAGGCTGCGGCCAATCCCCGAGGAATGCAGGGATACGCTGTCGGACGCTAGCCGAGCCTTACGAATGGCACTGCGATTGCAGCGAACGCCGCGTGGCGGTGATATAGTTGGTTGGAACGCTGCCGCGAAACATTGGTGACCCAATAGGAGGATGCAAGCGCTATGAATCGCTTCGCCCGTCTTTCGGCACCGCCCGCGTTTGCTACGGCATTACTCTTTTCGTTGATTGCCGTTGCTGCGGAAAAGACACCGGTCGCAGTCGTTGAAGACGTAAGCGCCGGGGTTGCAGATCTGCAGTTCATGGACCTGCTTGAACAGGGTCGCGTGATCAAGCTTGGCGACGTCCAAAATATTACGCTTGGATATCTGCGGTCGTGCACCCGTGAGATTGTCACCGGTGGCACGATCACTGTGGGCCGCGATGCGAGCGAGGTTGCCGGTGGCGCAATCGAAAGGGAGCTTGTCGACTGCGATGGGGGCGACCTGCAGTTGTCGTCCGGTCAACTTCAAACTGCCGGAGCGATTGTATTCCGAAGGGCACCGACGAAAGGCGCAAAAACGCCCAAACCGCAACGGATTCTCTACGGCGTCAGCCCGTTAATCAGGTTCCTGAACGACCCGCCGCTGACGAGCGTGACTATCTTGCTGGAACGGCTCGATGGCGAAAAGGATCGCCACGCAATCGATGTCGCGAACAGTGTCGTCGATCTTGCCGAGAAGAACATCGTGCGGGAGCCGGGCGGGCTGTACATTGCGACAGCGGGCGACCGCAAAGTCGTGTTCCGGATTTCCCCCGTGGCGAGCCGCGAGGGTGTTTCCGTCCTCGGCCGCCTACTGGCCTTTTGAGTTCGCCGCATCTGAAACTCGGCTGCGTTGAGCCCGCTCGCCTGCCATCATGATCCAGTTCCGTAATATTCTCGCCGCTTGCCTCGTCGCCGGCGTCGCGGCCGCGGCGACGTCGCTTCCAGCGCTCGACCGTCTCGACCGCCTGGACATTGACGTTTTGCATTGGCTGCGGGAGCAAGCGGCAACGCGACAAGAACCGTCTCAACCCTCGCAGGCGGTGGTCATCGCCATAGATGAAACGACTTACGCGATGCCGCCCTTTATCGGAATGCCGACCGTAATGTGGACGCCGCAATTGGCGCGCGTCATGAATGCTGTGCTGGATGCGGGAGCTGCGGTTGTCGGCTGGGACATGGTTTTGCCGGTGGCGGTCGGAGGAACAGTCGCAGATCGACGCTACGACCAACCGTTGCTTCGCTCACTTGCCCGCAGTCGGCGCGACGGACGAATTGTGCTGGGAGAGGCATACGGCGACAATCCGATCCGGCCGAATCGGATCTTCAGTTTCGCGGTTGGCGGTGCGCGAAACGTTCGGCCGCTCAACCTGCACACTGACGTCGACGGCATTGTTCGCGGCGTGCCGCTGACGATCGACCTCAAGAAAGATGGCGCCGTTGAAAAACTGCCGGGATTCGCGCTCGAGCTGACGGCTCGCACGTTGGGTGTTTCACCTGTTGTGAGCCAAAATGGCGATGTTGACCTGGACGGCTACTCTATTCCGGGCGCAGCCTCCAACATTCTGACGCTGAACTTTGACGGTCGGCCCGGCGCCATCCCGATATACTCGTTTGGTGACCTCTTTCATTGCGCGGAACAGGATGAGACGAGCTATTTTGAACGTAGCTTCGCCGGCAAGACCGTTGTGATGGGTGCCGTGCTGGATCTGCAGGACCGGCGGCTGGCTTCGAATCGCTTCATCGTCGCTCCGGAGGCGTTGGGTGCGCCGGAAGGGTGTCTCTCGACACCACAGGAGTCGTTAGGAATCGCCCGGCGCGCTCATTCATGCGACGGCGATTAACAATCTAATGCAGCGCAGTGTTCTTGAAATCGCCGCTCGTGGTCCGGGCGTCGACGTTGTTTTCTTGTTGGCGCTTACTGTCGCTGGGCTGACCTTGTGGCTACGCCCCGTGCGTGCGGCGCTCGCGGGTTTGGCTGTAGGCCTGCTGTGGACAGCAGTTGCCGTGGCGGCGTTCCGGGTTGGCCTCGTGCTGCCACTCACCGATGCTTTCGCCGCCGGCGGCGTCAGCTTCGCTGGCCTGCTCGGATATCGCTTTGCAGTAAGCGATCGCCAACGCAACCGGATTGCCAAGTCGTTCTCCCTTTATCTCGCACCTGCGGTGATCGAGCGCATGCTAGAGGGGAACCGATTGCCCGAACTCGGCGGCGAGAGCCGGGAACTGACCGTCCTGTTCTCCGATATCGCAGGCTATAGTTCGATCTCCGAGGGCATGAGCCCCGCCGACCTTGTCGTCTTCCTCAATAGATATCTCGCCATCATGAGCGATACGATCGAGGCTCATGGCGGCTTTGTCGACAAGTATATCGGCGACGCTGTGGTTGCGGTATTCGGCGCGCCCGTCGACGATGAAAACCACGCGCTTTCGGCGGTGCGAGCTGCGCTGGCGTGTCATAAGAAACTGGCAGCGGCCCAGGCCGATTTCCAGTTGCCCAGTGGCGGGTCTGTGGAAACACGCTTCGGCGTCAACACAGGCGAAATGCTGGTCGGTAATATCGGTTCGCCGCGCCGTTTCAACTACACAGTCATGGGCGACGCAGTGAACTTGGCAGCGCGGCTTGAGAGTGCCAACAAGCAGTACGGTTCGATGATTTTGGTTAGCGACAGCACGGCAACTCTTTGCGGTGCGTCGATTCGGTTTCGCGCGCTCGACACGGTCCGCGTCGTCGGACGGTTGCAGCCCGTGACTATCTTCGAACCGCTTGGTGAGATCGAATTGCCGCTCGAAGGTCACCTCGATGACGATCAACTTAAGCGCTACGCGGGTGCGCTTGCCGCTTATCGCGGCGGCGACTTCGAATCGTCCTACGAGGGATTCTCCTCGCTCGTTGGTGATGCAGCCGCACAAAAAACCGCAGCGCGCGCGCTGATTGACGAACCACCGCCAGAGCCGTGGGACGGCGTAACGACTCTGGATCTCAAGTAAATCGACGTCGGTTTTCTCGATCAATGGGTGTAATTCGGGATGCTTGCTTGCATCGCGGCGTATCGCATACTAGGTAGAATGTAAGTGTTGTTTGCTGGCGCTGTGAGGTGACCGGCCTTCTATACTGCGCGGGCAAATACATGGCACACCACCACAGCAAAGTTCTTATCGTCGGCTCCGGAGCGGCTGGCTACACGGCGGCGATCTATGCGGCACGCGCCAACCTCGAGCCGATTCTGGTTACAGGCATGCAGCCCGGCGGACAGCTAACAATCACAACCGATGTCGAGAACTATCCCGGTTTCGCCGACGCCATCCAGGGGCCGTGGCTGATGGAGCAGATGCTGGCGCAGGCGCAGCATGTGGGGACACAGATCATCGATGACCTAGTTGTCGACGCCGATTTTTCGCGTCGGCCGTTCCATTGCAAAGGTGATGGCGGCGATACATATAGCGGCGATACGGTCGTCATAGCGACCGGCGCACAAGCGCGATGGCTGGGATTGCCGTCCGAGCAGAAGTTCCAAGGTTTCGGCGTATCGGCTTGCGCGACCTGCGACGGCTTCTTCTTCCGCGACAAGGACGTGGTTGTGGTCGGCGGCGGCAATACGGCTGTTGAAGAATCTATCTTCCTGACCAACTTTGCAAATAAGGTCACCCTCATTCATCGTCGCGATCAGTTGCGCGCCGAAAAGATATTGCAGGATCGCCTATTCCGTAATTCAAAGATCGACACGGTATGGGACAGCGTCGTTGAAGAAATCCTCGGTAGCGACGACCCATTGGGGATCACCGGCGTGCGTGTCCGCAACGTCCAGACCGATGCGATAACGGAGATATTGGCCGACGGAGTGTTTATGGCCATTGGCCACGACCCGGCGACGAAAATATTTCGTGGGCAGGTCGAGATGGACAACGAAGGTTATATCCTCACCGCAGCGGACAGCACGGCGACGAACGTAGCTGGCGTGTTCGCAGCAGGAGACGTCAAGGATAAGATATACCGTCAGGCAGTGACCGCCGCGGGTATGGGATGTATGGCGGCCCTCGAGGCCGAAAAATATTTGGCCGAGACCCTGGATGCTGCGAGCGAGGCGGCGGATTGATCGGAAAATCGAGGGTCGACGCCCGCGGAGAAGCAGCCGCTGGCAGACAGGGGCTTAGTGTCGAGATATCGACGCTGGCCGCAAACGCAGGTCTAGTTATCTTGTTCTGCAACCGCTAAAGCACTACGATAGCGCCATCAGGGAACTTCGAAAGCCGTCGATTATGGTTCTTAAGAAGCGCGCCAAGTCGACTGGCCGTGCCGAAAACTCGGTTTCGCACCCACCGTCGGTCATCAGCAAGAATTTGGAGATAACCGGTGATCTTGTCGGTGATGGCGATGTCCACGTCAGCGGTAAGATTGGCGGTAACATCAAGTGTGGAAATCTGACCGTTGGCGAGGGTGCAAGTATTAAGGGACAGATAGACGCGACTCAGGTGTCGATCCATGGTTCCGTCAATGGTTCGATCAACGCCAAATCCGTGGCGCTTCACCGGACCGCAAAGGTCGTTGGCGACGTCGCGCACGAAACGCTCCAAGTCGAATCCGGGGCAGTTCTCGATGGATACTACAAACGGCTCGCGCCACAACCGGTGCCAGCGAAGGAGGCCGATGCGACATCCACGGTCGAGAGGCCTTCAATAGAGGGACATAGTCTTTCGGAGAAGAGTCCGCCACCTCATCCACGGCGTGGACCTTTGCGCAAAGGCGGAGCCCCGGGCTCGCATGCGGGAGCAGAGGAAGCCAAGCCCGCAAAAGAGAAGACCCTCCACACTCCGAAATAGTTGCCCAGCCGATTGGCTCGGGTCCCATCCGCGGCCACTCCCATCAATCCTGGAGAAGAGTAAATGCGTCAGCTTGTCGAGTGCGTCCCCAATTTCTCGGAAGGCCGAAGGCCAAAGGTGATCGAGGCTGTCGTCGCTGCGTTCTCAGCCGGTGGGGGGAAGGATGCACAGGTTTTGGATGTGAGTTCTGATTCCGACCACAACCGCACCGTTGTGACGATCGTTGGCAATCCCGCTGGCGTCGAAGCGGCGGCATTCTCCGGAATAGCAAAGGCGGCAGAACTCATAGACCTGAACAAACACCAGGGAGGCCACCCGCGCATGGGGGCAACGGACGTTTGTCCATTTGTGCCGGTGAGCGGCGTTTCGATGGACGATTGCGTTGAGATCGCCAAACGCTTGGGGGAGCGGGTTGGCGGCGAACTGAACATTCCGGTTTACTTATACGAGGCGGCTGCGCAGCGTGCCGATCGTCAGAACCTCGCGAGCATCCGACGCGGTAAAGATGCGTATAAGCAGCTCAAGGGTGAGATTGGCAAGGATCCGGATCGCGCGCCCGACTATGGGCCGAGCAAGCTCGGGACAGCCGGTGCGACCGCAATCAGTGCCCGCGCGTTCCTAATTGCCTATAACGTTTACCTCAACACCGATAAGGTCGAAATCGCCCAGGAGATAGGGAAGGCGGTTCGCCATCTTTCCGGCGGCCTGCGCTTCGTCAAAGGTATGGGGTTGATGGTCGAAGGACAGGCGCAGGTGAGTATGAATCTCACCGACTACACGAGAACGCCGATCCCACGCGTTGTCGAAACCATCCGGCGCGAAGCCGAGCGCTACGGTGTCGGCATTACGCACAGCGAACTGGTCGGCTTGATTCCGCAAGCGGCGCTGGTCGATGCAGCAAAGTGGTACCTACAGCTTAGTGACATGCAGTCCGAACAGGTGTTGGAAAATCGCCTCGGCGGCGATGATTCCGACGCTGCAGGGGCGGCAACTTCATTTATCGACGATCTGGCGGCCGATACGCCGACACCCGGCGGCGGCGCGGCGGCTGCGTATTCGGGCGCAATGGCTGCCGGCCTCGTTGGTATGGTTGCCCGACTCTCCATCGGGCGAAAGAAATACGCCGGTGTCGAGGTCGAAATGAAGAAGATCCTGAGGCTGGCAGAAAAATTGCGCGCCGAACTGACGGCGGCGATCGCCGATGATTCGTCGGCGTTCGATGCCGTTATGGACGCATTCAAGCTGCCGAAGGAAACTGCCAAACAAACGGCAGCCCGAAGCAGGGCCGTGCAAAAGGCGATGTCGGGTGCGGCGACTGTTCCACTGCGGACGGCCCGCGCGGCCGTCAAGACATTGGAATTGGCGGCGATCGCAGCCGCGAAGGGCAACGTCAACGCGATCTCGGACGCCGGAACCGCGGCTCATCTATGTCACACCGCGCTCGCCGGTGCAGCACTCAACGTGCGGATCAACGCGGAATCGATCAAAGATCGCAAGAAGGCCGCCAACTGGCTGAAGGAAATTAGTCGCCTTGAGGCCGGTGCTGCCAAGACGCTGGCAAAATCGGTTAACGCCGTCGCCAAACGAATGTAGGCGATTTCGGGCCGCTGGCTGCAGGGAGGTGTCGCCGCGGTGACTTCGAAAATGTCGGACTTGAAACGAGCACGAGGCTGATCTGAGATGTGGCAGGCGCTTTGGATTAACGCCAATCTCGCAACCATGGAGGCCGGTGGCGGTCTTTACGGCGGTCTCGAAGAGGGCGCGCTCGGCATCGACGAGGGGCGCCTCTCCTGGGTCGGGCGGATGAGCGACTTGCCTGGCCGGCCGGAGGCATTGGCCGCAGAAGTACACGATGCCGGTGCACGCTGGATTACGCCCGGTTTGATCGACTGCCACACGCACCTAATCTACGGCGGAAATCGCGCCCGCGAGTTCGAAATGCGGTTGGAAGGCGCAAGTTACGAGGAGATAGCGCGCGCCGGTGGCGGCATAGTTTCGACGGTCAAGGCCACCCGCGAAACAAGCGAAAAGTCTTTGGTGGCCATTGCCGCACGACGTCTGAAGAACTTCCTTGCGGAAGGCGTAACGGTCATCGAGATCAAATCGGGTTACGGTCTCGATCTTGAAACCGAACTGAAAATGCTGCGGGCCGCGCGGGCGCTTGGAAAAACGCATCCAATCGCAGTCGAGACGACATTTCTCGGCGCACATACGTTACCGCCGGAATTTGAAGGCCGGGCGGACGATTATATCGATTTCGTTTGCGAAGAGGTCATGTCCGCCGCCGCTGAGCAAGGGCTCGCGGATGCGGTCGACGCGTTTTGTGAGGGCATCGCCTTTTCGCCAGAGCAGACTGCGCGCGTGTTCGACAAGGCAGTTGCTCTAAGCCTGCCGATCAAACTCCACGCGGACCAGTTGTCCGATCTCGGCGGCGCGGCGCTGGCGGCGCGCTATGGCGCACGCTCGGCCGATCATTTGGAATACACAAACGAGGAGGGTGTGAAGGCGATGGCGGCGGCAGGGACGGTCGCCGTTCTTCTACCGGGCGCCTATTACTTTCTCCGTGAAACCAACCTGCCGCCAATCGCCAGTTTCCGCGAACAAGGCGTGCAAATGGCGCTGGCGACCGACTGCAACCCCGGATCATCGCCGGCACAGTCGTTGCTCCTAATGATGAATATGGGCTGCACACTGTTTCGCATGACGCCGGAAGAGGCGCTCGCCGGTGTCACCCGCAACGCTGCACAGGCGCTCGGCATGACGGCCACGCACGGTACATTGACGGAAGGAAAGGCCGCCGACTTCGTGCTATGGGATATTGAGAGCCCAGCAGATCTGGCATATCGAATCGCTGCCAATCCGTGTCACCAGGTTGTGCAGGCTGGCCGCCCGGTTAGCATCTAGCCGCGGGTCGATTGCAGCGCGCGGTTTCATTCGCTTGGGCGCCAGGCGAGCATTGTCTCGATAAGCCGCCGCAGGACGGGCCGCACCTTTTCCGCAAGATCTTCGCGGAACGTAAAAGGCGGATGCTCTTCCATGTAAGTCGCTTGGCTCTGCTCGAGCTGCATGGCATGAACGCGCTCGGTTGGCCGCCCGTACGTCCTGGTGATGTAGCCGCCCTTGAAGCGTTCGTTCAATACCGTGGAATAGCTGGTCGTGTCCTGGCCGATTTCCAGCAGTCGGCGCGCCAATCCGAGGTCGGATGCGCTGCCATCGGCGTTGCCGAGGTTCAGGTCTGGCAACGTACCTTCGAAAAATCGTGGTACGACCGAGCGGATCGAATGAGCATCCCACAACAGCGCATAGCCATGCCGCTCTCGCAGGTCGGCGATCGCCTGCGCGAGCCGGTCGTGATAGCGGCGCCAATAGCGATCGAGCCGATCGGCGATCGCGCCGTCGTCCGGCGCCATGCCAGGACGGTAGATTGAGCCATTGTCAAAGGTCGTCGTCGGGCAGAGTTCAGTTGTATCCTTACCCGGATAAAGGCTTGTTCCATCGGGCGGGCGGTTCAGATCGATCACGTAGCGCGAATGCGTCGCTGCAACCACCGAAACACCCAAGTCATAAAGAAAATCGTAGAGCGTATCGACGTGCCAGTCGGTGTCTGGAAGCTCCAGCGCGGCGTCGGTCATGGTGGCCGCGATCTCGTCCGGCACGTGCGTACCGACATGCGGCATACCAACGACTAATGGTGTAGAGCCGGGGTAGAAGTAGAAGAGATCCACTGTCTCCGACCGTTGGCTCAGGCCGGTAGGCTCGGTAGCAGGCCCGGCATGTAGGTGTGCAACGCACCTGAGTGGATATACTCCTTGAGGGCGGCGATGTCAGGCGCGAGAAAACGATCGCTTTCCCAGTTCGCCGCACGCGCACGAATTTCGGACATCACCTCGCAGAGCGGCTGCGAGGACTGAAGCGGCTTGTGAAACTCGACTCCCTGGGCCGCCGCCAGAAGCTCGATTGCGGCAATTCCCACCACGTTGTCGCCGATCTCCGATAAGCGGCGCGCGGCGAAAGTTGCCATGCTGACATGGTCCTCTTGATTCGCCGAGGTTGGAATGGAATCGATGCTCGCGGGGTGGGCGAGCGTCTTATTCTCGGACGCCAGCGCCGCGGCGGTAACATGGGCGAGCATGAAGCCGGAGTTGACGCCACCATCCTTGACCAGGAACGCCGGCAGCCCGCTCATAACCGGGTCCACGAGAAGTGCGATACGCCGTTCCGAGATGGTACCGATTTCCGACACAGCTATTGCCAAGAGGTCGGCTGCGATCGCCACCGGTTCGGCGTGGAAGTTGCCCCCCGACAGCACGTCACCATCATCAGGGAAGACCAATGGGTTGTCGGAAACGGCGTTTGCCTCGCGGGTAAGAACTTCGGCGACAAAGCGCATATTGTCCAAGACGGCACCCATCACCTGTGGTTGACAGCGAAGGGAATAGGGATCCTGAACCTTCTCGCAATCACGATGCGATTCGCGGATCGGGCTGCCCGCGAGCAAACGATGGTAGACCTCCGCAACCGCCGCCTGTCCCGGCTGGCCGCGGACCGTTTGAATGCGAGGGTCAAACGGCGTGTCGGCGCCTTTGGCGGCGTCGACGGAAAGGGCGCCGGCAACCACCGTGCCGGCATACACGTCCTCCGCCATAAACAGGCCCATGAGTGCAAGAGCCGTCGATACCTGGGTGCCGTTTAAGAGCGAGAGCCCTTCCTTTGGCCCGAGTACGAGTGGCTCGAGTCCTGCAATGCGGAGGCCCTCTGCGGCCGCCATGATCTTGCCCTTGTGGCGAACATCGCCGCTGCCGATCAGGGCCGCCGACATATGGGCCAGTGGCGCCAGATCGCCGGATGCGCCGACCGAGCCCTTGGCCGGAATGCAGGGATAGACCGCATGGTCGAGAAGCGCCAGAAGGGCCTCCAAAACCTGCCAGCGCACGCCTGAATAGCCACGCGCCAGCGACGCGACCTTGAGCGCAATAATTAGACGTACGGTGTCGTCATCGAGAAGCGGACCGGTTCCAGCGCTATGCGACAGTACGATGTTGCGTTGCAGATCGGCGAGCTCGGAGGGCGCGATAGATTTGTTTGCCAAGAGGCCGAAGCCAGTGTTTACACCGTAGACTGTGCGGCCCTCGCTAACGATGTCAGCGATGGTCTTCGCCGCGGCGTCCACGTCCGCGCGGCATCCGGGATCGAGCGTGACCTTCACCTCGCTTCGCGCGATGCGTCTCAGGTCGGAAAGCACCAAGCTCCCTGGCTGAAGAACCACAGCATTATCGGCCATGTTGCGAAATCTCCCCGTTCTTACTGTCCATTAAGTGTCGCGATTATCAACTTGACACGTCAATCCTCCGCCCCCATATACAATGGATAGGAGGCGAGAATGACGACTTTCTACCAGTTCCAAAAGCAGTTTCCCGATGACGAGGCGTGCCTTCACCACATTATGGTGAAGCGCTACGGCGGTACAGAGATTGACTGTCCGAAGTGCGGAGCGCATGGCAAGTTCTATCGCCTGACGCGGGATCGCGCCTATCTCTGCCAACACTGCAAACACCACATTTACCCCTGCGCAGGGACTTTCATGCACCGGACTCGGCTGCCGCTTCACAAGTGGTTCTACGCGATGTTCCTGTTCACGACGACTCGCCACGGGGTATCCGCGAAGGAATTGGAGCGCCAACTTGACGTGTCCTATCCCACGGCTTGGCGCATGGGCCATCTTATTCGTAAACACATGACTGACACAGACGGCGAATGGCCGTTGGGTGGTAGCGGTGGCGGCGAGGTCGAAGCCGACGAAACCTACATTGGCGGGCGCACGACCGGTGGCAAGCGCGGTCGCGGCGCACCCAACAAGACCATTGTATTCGGGATGATTGAGCGCGACGGAGACGTGATGGCGAACGTTGTCCCGAACGTTCAAAAGCGGACTTTGCAGGCGTTTATCTCCGAGAACGTCGAGCCGGGTAGCACCGTTCATACGGACGAACTCAAGTCTTACGGCGGATTGGCGACGATTGGGTATACGCACCAGACCGTCAATCACGGCGCGGGAGAATATGTTCGCGGGTCCTGTCATGTTAACGGGATTGAGGGCTTTTGGGCGCGTCTGAAGCTGTCGATTCGCGGCACCCACGTTCACGTCTCGTGGAAGCACCTTCAGAAGTACGTGAAGGAGTTCGAGTTCCGCTATAACCGCCGGAAGCGGCCCGGAACGATGTTCGGGGATCTGGTGGCCCGCTTCTAAGAATCTTGTCCAAGAGCGTGTTGAAGCGCGCCCATGCGATCTCGGGTGGGTGTTGGCCCTTAAGAGTGGCTTTTGTCATCATCCTGTTTTCTCCACGATTTTGCGTGTGCTGCTTGCTCAATTCTCCGCACGGCATCTTCGTAATCGTTTGTATTGAGAGTGGCAATGATTCGCCCTGCCCAATTTCGCATCTCGCGCTCTTTTAAATCAGGTGGAAACCAGTGAGAATACTTTTCTCTGAGTGCTTGGAATTCGTAATCAAAGTCCCAAATTCCTTGTTGTACATGGGGGTAATCATGTCGAAAGCTTTCCCGGCTTTCGATGCACTCACGCATGGTTTTCAATTCCCGAAGCGTATCTTGTTGTTTTATATGAAGGCGGGAGCGCAGCTTGGCCTCTTCGTCAACCTCCTTGGGCGGGGTTTGGGCATCGGAAACCGTGCCCAACCGTTCATTTAGAATCTTGTATGGTGCGAGCCACAGATTCCAGAGAAAAAGGGGAAGGAATCCGGCCGCTCCAGCTGCCACTAAGGACAGAGCGATTTTCACCCCTTCGCTCACGGCCTCAGGTGCTCCCAGCACGTGATAGAAGAGGACGAACATCGTGATGGGAACAACGAGAGAACGAAATCCTGTCCCCAGAGTGAGGCCATATGATTCCGCGGTATCCTTCCAGGCCCGCGCAATAATCTGTCGCATGCACGCATCGTGGCGTCCTCACGATGACGTGTCAAGTTGATAATCGCGTTAAGTGTTGTCGAGCGTGTATTCGCTGATTGTCCGTGAAACCACCATATCCTCGACGTCTTTTCGAAACGCGATGAAATGTGGAGTTAGACGGTGTGTATCGAAGGCCGACTCGTTCTCGTACACCTCATAGAGTACGACGCGGCTGTCCGCATCTTTCGGCAGCAACACGTCGAACCTGAGGCAGCCTTCTTCGGTTTCGATACAGCTTGCTGCGTGCCGTGCGAGACGTTGGAGGAACGCCCCCATCTGCCCCTGTTTGATTTCGAACTCGGCTGTGATGGCAAACTTGATCATGGCTGGCCAATCATAGGCAAGTTGAGTTCCATCTCGCTCGCACAGGCTATGGCGTCTTCATAGCCTGCATCGGCATGACGCATCACCCCGGACGCCGGATCGTTCCATAGAACACGGCCGATGCGCCGGGCCGCCGCATCGGTGCCATCGCCGACGATTACCATGCCGGCATGTTGCGAGTAGCCCATGCCAACGCCGCCGCCGTGGTGGATCGAGACCCAGGTGGCACCGCTCGCGCAGTTGAGGAGGGCGTTCAGAAGCGGCCAGTCCGATACCGCGTCCGAACCGTCCCGCATGGCCTCGGTCTCGCGGTTGGGGCTGGCGACCGAGCCTGAATCAAGATGGTCACGTCCGATGACGACGGGCGCTGAGAGCTCGCCGCTCGCCACCATCTCGTTAAAGGCAAGTCCGATTCTGTCGCGCTGTCCGAGGCCAATCCAGCAGATCCGCGAAGGCAGCCCCTGGAACTGAATACGCTGGCGTGCCATGTCGAGCCAGTTGTGCAGGTGTGGGTCGTCGGGAATGAGCTCCTTTACCTTGGCGTCGGTCTTAAAAATATCCTCGGGATCACCCGACAAAGCGGCCCAACGGAACGGGCCCGTGCCGCGGCAGAACAGTGGCCGCACGTAGGCGGGAACGAAGCCCGGAAAGTCGAACGCGTTGGTGACTCCCTCGTCTTTCGCGACCTGGCGAATATTGTTGCCGTAGTCGAAAACCGGGATCCCCATCTCGTGGAATTTCAGCATTGCGCGGACGTGCTTGCCCATGGATTTCCTGGCTGCCACCTCTACCGCCTTCGGGTCGCTTGTCTGTTTGGTTTCCCATTCGTCGAGAGTCCAACCCTCTGGCAAATAGCCATGTATCGGATCATGCGCAGACGTCTGGTCGGTCACGGCATCCGGTTTGATTCCGCGCTTCACCAGTTCAGGCAAAACATCGACGGCGTTTCCATGCAAGCCGACAGAGATTGGCTCGCGTTTCGTGCATGCTTCCTCCATCATCTTCAAGGCCTCGTCGAGGTCTGCGGCCCGCCGGTCCAGATATCCTGTTTCCAGACGTCGCTGAATGCGGCTTGGACGACATTCGATGGCAAGCATCGAGGCGCCCGACATCGTCGCCGCCAGCGGTTGCGCACCGCCCATGCCACCCAAACCGGCAGTCAGAATCCACTTGTTGCGGGCGTCGCCGCCAAAATGCTGCCTGACGCACTCAACGAAGGTCTCGTAGGTGCCCTGAACGATGCCCTGACTGCCGATGTATATCCAGGAGCCGGCGGTCATCTGGCCATACATCATCAGACCCTTGGCATCCAATTCGTTGAAATGATCCCAATTCGCCCAATTCGGCACCAGGTTGGAGTTCGCGATCAGAACCCGCGGTGCATCCTCGTGTGTGCGAAATACGCCGACCGGTTTGCCCGATTGGACGAGAAGCGTTTCGTACTCCTCGAGCGACTTCAACGCGTCGACGATGCGCTCGAAGCAGTCCCAGTTGCGCGCCGCGCGCCCAATTCCGCCGTAGACGACCAGCTCATCGGGATTCTCGGCAACTTCCGGATCGAGGTTGTTCATCAACATCCGCATCGGCGCCTCGGTCCGCCAACACTTGGCTGTGATTTCGGGTCCTCGCGGTGCGCGTACAGCACGGGCGTTGGCGGCGAATCGCGAAGTGCTCATGAACGTAACTCCAGGAAGTCGGATTGGGGGCCGGAGAGGGCGTCAAATTACGCGCCCGGTGTAACGGCTGCAAGACTCCGTCGGAAACTGGTGCGAATGCCCGTTAGACCCTATATATGCTGGCATCCGCTGCCAGGACGCTTTAACGGGCGCACGACTGGAGCGGGCGGGGAGGCGCTGCATGCGCGACGTCGGTAGCGATGGCCGAATCTAAAATCGAGCGGATGCTCGCCGTGATTCTTTTTGCCGATGTCGTTGGCTATGCCGGGCACAGCAGGCGGGACGAAGAGGGAACTTATCGCGCACTAAAAGCTGGCCTCGACGCACTTACCGGAACCGTAACAAGACATGGCGGACGCGTGGTTAATCTGGCCGGCGACGCGGTGCTCGCAGACTTTACCAGCATTGTCGCGGCCCTGGCGTGCGCCGTTGAGTTCCAACGTGGCACAGCCGCAGGCGCTACTGACAAGCCGGATGATAGTGCGCTTCAGTTCCGCATCGGCATCAATCTCGGCGACGTGATCGTTAATCGTGAGAATATTTACGGCGACGGAGTCAACGTGGCAGCGCGGCTGCAAGAAATCGCCGAAGAAGGCGGCATCTGCATATCCGGTACCGCCTTCGATCAGGTCGGTAACAGGGCCGATTTCGGCTTCGAACATC
>CBDCIT010000042.1:0-67377 GCA_965217615.1 Alphaproteobacteria bacterium | reverse complement strand
GAGGCCCGCTTCCAACGAGAGTTGCCGAGCTTGAGAGTTTGGATCTGAGCCAGCTTTCGATCGCCAAGTACGGGACGCCGTCTGATGCGGAGGTTTAGTTCACCGGCTCGCAAAGGCCTGCTTACCCGGCATCACCTGACCCCGACGACCGACCGCCTATCTGATTATCCCTTACGGCGAGAATTGTGAATCGGATTGCACGTAATCCACAACGTCGAAAACGTCTTCGGTATTTGTTAGGAATCAGATGGTATTTCCTGGTAAAGATTTAACCTTCAGTTGAGTTCATATTAAGGAGGGAATGATGGCGTTGTATGCGTTTGACGGCACATGGAACGAGGACGAAGGCAATCCGGGAATCGATACCAATGTCGTAAAGTTTCGGGACGCCTATCTTCTGCGCCACTTCATCCATTACATCGAAGGTGTCGGGACTCGTTACGGCGTGCTTGGGCGGGTTTTAGGCGGCGTCTTCGGTGCCGGCGGTAAGACCAGGATCGAAGAGATGTATGACAGGTTGTGCGAATTTTGGGAAGCCGGCGACCAAAAAATCGACATCGTCGGTTTCAGTCGCGGAGCGGCCCTGGCCGTTCACTTCGCAATCGTCATCCGGCACACAGGAATTAGGCAAGGTTGCGACGCCGAAGGCGAAGTTCTCGAATCGAACCCCAGTATCCGATTTCTCGGACTCTGGGATATCGTCGCCTCATTTGGCATCCCACGGGACGTCGTCTTCAATTTCCAGGACATCAACCTAGGATACGACCTGACCGCAGCAGATAACGTGCAAAACTGCTATCACGCGATGGCGCTGGACGAACGTCGGGCTTCGTTCCGGGTCACGCGGCTCGACAAGCATGGGGAAATGGACCGCGTCGACGAGATGTGGTTTCGCGGGGTTCACACGGATGTGGGTGGCGGGGGTGGCAACACGCTGCTGTCCAACATTGCTTTGCAGTGGATGATGGAAAAAGCCGAGTCTTGCAGCGTGCCCATTGATGATGCCCTCATACCAAGCGACAAGGACACTGACAGTCAGGGATCCCTAAGCATCAATTTAGATCCCATTGAAAACGCCCGGCGCAAACAATAGCCCGCCGACAAATTTCACGAGTCGGCACGAAGCATCAGCTTGGCGATTGATCAGACACACCCGTTTAAGGTTTATGCTCCGCTGCGTTACAGCTGGTCAGGAGTCAGGCTTGAGAAGGGCGCCATCTACTCCGTCCGAGTTCCCGCGGGACAGACGTGGGAGGACAAGGACATCGTCTGCGGTGCCAGGGGCTGGACCACCGCGGAACTCCCCTGGCTGAAGGAGAAGATCATCCGCCGCTTCGAAGACGACCGCCGGGTCCCCTCGGCGAACTGGTTCGAACTGATCGGATCAATTGACGACGACGGAGATTCATTCTTTCGGATCAGCGACGGCCTCGCCGAGTTCAAGGCGCCGGAAAGCGGCGATTTCTATGCCTTTTCGAACGATCTGGCGACCACGTACAGCAACAACGAGGGTGAAATCACCGTCGAAATCAGCCGCGTTTCGTAACGGCGCGGCGACGGAAGAAGGCCATGACCGATACCATTTTCGAGACGTTCCAGCTCGGCACCCTGGAGGTAAAACCCGGATCCTGCGCTCTAACCTGACCGGACGCTTCGACAATTACGACGGCTCCGGCACCCAGGCCCGAATAAACTGGGAAGCCAGTTTCGCCCGGGGCGGCGTCGGCGCTATTATTTCTTCCTTCGTGCCGGTCCACGTCAGCGGCCGGGTCCAGCCAAACTATGCCCACATAGACTCCGACGACAAGATTCCCTTTTGGCGAGCTGTCGGCGAGGCTGTCCGCCAACACGACTGCAAATACATCCTGCAGCTCAGCCATTCCGGACGCCAGCGTGACCTTCCGGGTGTCGAGAACCACGTGGCGCCGGCTTGGTCCTCTACGGACCGGACCGACTGGTTCCATGGCCTGTTGGGCCAGGAGATGACTGTGGACCAGATCCGACAAGTTGTCGGCTGGTTCGCGGATGGGGCGCGGCGCGTCAAGGAAGCGGATTTGGACGGGATCGAACTTCACGCGACTCATGGATACCTTTTTACTCAGTTTCTCAGCCCGGCCATCAATACACGTAAGGACGAATATGGCGGTACATTGGAAAACCGCAGCCGATTCCTTCGCGAGGTGATCGCCGCGATTCGGGCTGAGGTGGGCGGGGACTTTCCACTCGGGGTAAAGATTAACGCTGCAGATTTCGACGACGCGGTTTTTCCGTGGCGCCGACCAGGGGCGGGACTGGAAGAATCGACCCAAGTTTGCAAATGGCTTCAAGAATGGGGTGTCGACTATCTGCACATCTCGATAGGGTCCGTCTTTCCCCATCCTTACTTGCCGCCAGGCGGGATGCCCCTGGACGAGTTGAATTGGTGGTATGGCATCATGGGTTCAAGCGGCACGCGTGCCTTCATGAACCAAGCCATTTTCCATTTTCGTCCTTTACGCCCCCTCTTTCGATTCTTTTGGAACCGCGCCAAGGCTCGCCGGTCGGTGGAAGGGGTTAGTGTCGAATTCGCCCGTGAGATCAAGAAGAACGTGGACATTCCCGTCATCAGCACCGGCGGCTTTCAGGATGGCCAACTTATCCGGCAGGTCATCTCTGATGGCTGGGTCGACGCTGTCTCAATTGCCCGCCCCTTGATCGCTAACCCGGACCTTCCAAAGATTATCGAGGCAGGTCAGGACATTCCCGACCGACCATGTTCGTTCTGCAACCGGTGCCTGGTCAACGCCATCTACAACCCCCTTGCGTGCTACGACCTGCGCCGTTTCGATGGGAATTACGGGGAAATGATCCGGCGCGCTATGGAGGTCTTCGATCCCCCGGGCGAGTACGTTACGGACTTGCCGCCAGCACGCCAAAAACCAACCGATCTATACGTAATGCCGACACATAACTTAACGCTCGTTGGCGGCAAGGACCGCATCAAGGTAGGTGCGCCCATTCTGGCCCATGGCGTGCGCGAACTCGTCGATGACGTACACAAGGACGCTGTCGACAAGATCTGGCCCCGAATTGTGCATTATGCGATCGCCGCTCTGGCTGCCCTGTTATTCGGGATCGGGTTCATGCTGGGGCGTCTGTAATAGTAATTCATCGGTGCCAATGTCCGACCAACCCCAAGTACAGCTCTAACAAACAGGAGCACTAAACCATGGCGTATCGATTTTCGCTCAAGTGAGTCGGACCCGATTTCCTTGGACACAGAATTGGCTTAATCGAAGTGTCCAAGGAGGACCGGAACATGACCGATAATTTTGAGAAGAAAGTTGCTGTTGATGGGCCTGTGGTAAATGCTGGCGAGCTTGGCTCGTCCACGTTTTCCCCAGGCCAGGCTTTGCCGGCAGGCCCGCTGGGACTTGGCCAGCGATGGACAGTGGCGCGCAAGCGTGAGGTCGTTCTGCAGCTTTTGCGTGACGAGCCGGTGCAACTTCTGTCACGCCAGTTGGGCGTAGAGATCTTCCGGCTCGAGCAGTGGCGTGAGAAAGCGATCGGCGGGATCGACGCCTCGCTCAAGCAACGCAAGGGCGATCCGGTGCAGGCGGAACTGGATAGCGCCATGAAGCGGATCGGAGAGTTGACCATGCAGGTGGAACTGCTGGAGGCCAAGACGGAGACCTTCGGCCCTTTGGGGCGGCGGAGGTCGCGGCGATGAGTGCCGCCACCTCTCCCGGCACGGGTCTGGCCTACGGCCTGCGGCGGGTCTGCGCCGCCTGGGGCATGGCCCGCTCCTCGTTCTACGCCATGACCTCCGGCCAGCACGCCGAGCAGCCGCCGGCAAAGCGTCGGGGACCGAAGCCCGCGATCTCGGACCAGGCGCTGCTGGTGGCGATCAAAGCCGACCTGGAGGCATCGCCCTGGGAGGGCGAGGGCTACCGCAAGGTCTGGGCTCGGCTTCGGGTCTGTCCGCGACATCCGGGTTGCCCGCAAGCGGGTGCTCCGCCTGATGCGCGAGAACAATCTGCTCTCGCCCCATCGCTGCCGCCGCCGTGGCGGCAATCCCCATGACGGTGAGATCATCACTCATGCCCCGAACCTCATGTGGGGCACCGATGGCGTTCGGGTGTTCACGGTGGACGACGGCTGGGGCTGGATCTTCACCGCCGTCGAGCATTGGAACGCCGAGTGTGTCGGCTGGCATGTCTGCAAGCGCGGCGACCGCTTCGCCGCCCTGCAGCCGATCTCCATGGGGCTTGCCGGGCTGTATGGCTCGACCGCGGCCGGCGCGGCTCGGGGGCTGGCCTTGCGGATGGATCACGGCTCCCAGTATCTGTCGGACCACTTCACCAACCAGATCAAGTTCTGGGGCATCCAGCCGTCCTACGCCTTCGTCGCCGAGCCCCAGACCAACGGCGTCGCCGAGCGGTTCAATCGCACGCTGAAGGAACAGATCATCCATGGTCGCATCTACTGCAACATCGCGGAGCTGCGGGACGCCGTCCGCGACTTCGTCGAACTCTACAATGCCCAGTGGATCGTCGAAAAGAACGGCTACCTGAGCCCCGCTCAAGCTCGTCAGGCGTGGCACGCCGCGATCTCAATCAGGCCCGCCGCGTGAGACAAACTTGTGTCCAAGGAACCGGGTGCGCTACAGATTTTCGCTCAAGTACCGAAATTATCCACGGCAAGTTAGCTGCGAGCTTAAGTTTTTGGCAGGACGTCACTGTTGGACCTACCAACGTCGAGTCGCTCCCCGGGGAAAGCCGCTGCCGCTACGCGTTAGTCTGAGCGATATACTGGTTAGACAATTCTACCTTTCACCTTAAGATCGACTATTTACCACAGGTACAATTAGTTATTGTACGAGAATTCGGGCCGCGCTAACTTTTAGGTTGCAAATTCGTCAAGCCATATGGGGTCATCGGTTAAATATCTCAAGCTTCGCTCGATTGGATTCACTATGGTCGACACCGCATAGGCGGGGTCCGAATAGTAATGAATTTTGCGGGCAAGCCGTTTTGCCGTACTACACATAAGAGGCTTCACAAATTGATTTGGTTCGCATTTTAGATATTGAAATACATTGGGCGAGTAATCGACAAAAATATTGTGTTTTCAACAATAGCGAGTAGCCAGGAGGGGAAAATGAAGATAGTCGCGCGAATAGTGCTTCCTACCGGTCATCTCGAAGCTCAATTTAGAAATTCCTCCGCACGTTCGCGAACTAGTAGTCTTGCCGGAACAGTATTTGCCGCATTTATTTAACGGCGTGTGCGCAATTTCAGCGAAAGTATCAGTCCAACCGGTGTAGCGCACCCGGTTCCTTGGACACAAGTTTGTCTCACGCGGCGGGCCTGATTGAGATCGCGGCGTGCCACGCCTGACGAGCTTGAGCGGGGCTCAGGTAGCCGTTCTTTTCGACGATCCACTGGGCATTGTAGAGTTCGACGAAGTCGCGGACGGCGTCCCGCAGCTCCGCGATGTTGCAGTAGATGCGACCATGGATGATCTGTTCCTTCAGCGTGCGATTGAACCGCTCGGCGACGCCGTTGGTCTGGGGCTCGGCGACGAAGGCGTAGGACGGCTGGATGCCCCAGAACTTGATCTGGTTGGTGAAGTGGTCCGACAGATACTGGGAGCCGTGATCCATCCGCAAGGCCAGCCCCCGAGCCGCGCCGGCCGCGGTCGAGCCATACAGCCCGGCAAGCCCCATGGAGATCGGCTGCAGGGCGGCGAAGCGGTCGCCGCGCTTGCAGACATGCCAGCCGACACACTCGGCGTTCCAATGCTCGACGGCGGTGAAGATCCAGCCCCAGCCGTCGTCCACCGTGAACACCCGAACGCCATCGGTGCCCCACATGAGGTTCGGGGCATGAGTGATGATCTCACCGTCATGGGGATTGCCGCCACGGCGGCGGCAGCGATGGGGCGAGAGCAGATTGTTCTCGCGCATCAGGCGGAGCACCCGCTTGCGGGCAACCCGGATGTCGCGACAGACCCGAAGCCGAGCCCAGACCTTGCGGTAGCCCTCGCCCTCCCAGGGCGATGCCTCCAGGTCGGCTTTGATCGCCACCAGCAGCGCCTGGTCCGAGATCGCGGGCTTCGGTCCCCGACGCTTTGCCGGCGGCTGCTCGGCGTGCTGGCCGGAGGTCATGGCGTAGAACGAGGAGCGGGCCATGCCCCAGGCGGCGCAGACCCGCCGCAGGCCGTAGGCCAGACCCGTGCCGGGAGAGGTGGCGGCACTCATCGCCGCGACCTCCGCCGCCCCAAAGGGCCGAAGGTCTCCGTCTTGGCCTCCAGCAGTTCCACCTGCATGGTCAACTCTCCGATCCGCTTCATGGCGCTATCCAGTTCCGCCTGCACCGGATCGCCCTTGCGTTGCTTGAGCGAGGCGTCGATCCCGCCGATCGCTTTCTCACGCCACTGCTCGAGCCGGAAGATCTCTACGCCCAACTGGCGCGACAGAAGTTGCACCGGCTCGTCACGCAAAAGCTGCAGAACGACCTCACGCTTGCGCGCCACTGTCCATCGCTGGCCAAGTCCCAGCGGGCCTGCCGGCAAAGCCTGGCCTGGGGAAAACGTGGACGAGCCAAGCTCGCCAGCATTTACCACAGGCCCATCAACAGCAACTTTCTTCTCAAAATTATCGGTCATGTTCCGGTCCTCCTTGGACACTTCGATTAAGCCAATTCTGTGTCCAAGGAAATCGGGTCCGACTCAAAGCCATATGGGTCATCGGTTAAATATCTCAAGCTTCGCTCGATTGGATTCACTATGGTCGACACCGCATAGGCGGGGTCCGAATAGTAATGAATTTTGCGGGGCAAGCCGTTTTGCCGTACTACACATAAGAGGCTTCACAAATTGATTTGGTTCGCATTTTAGATATTGAAATACATTGGGCGAGTAATCGACAAAAATATTGTGTTTTCAACAATAGCGAGTAGCCAGGAGGGGAAAATGAAGATAGTCGCGCGAATAGTGCTTCCTACCGGTCATCTCGAAGCTCAATTTAGAAATTCCTCCGCACGTTCGCGAACTAGTAGTCTTGCCGGAACAGTATTTGCCGCATTTATTTAACGGCGTGTGCGCAATTCAGGGTATAATTCAGAAAGTATCAGTCCAACCGGCGGCAGTGTCAGGAGACAAACAGAACATTGCTCAGGCGGACCTTGATGACTTTGGCATTGAAGAAGATGCCAACGGTGTGATGACAAAAGAGGCCATTTACCGGCGCAAAGTTGCCGATGTCAGTGCAGATGATCGAAATCGGCTACAAGAAGCGATTATTGCCTCGTCCGAGTCGAACTGCGCAGAGTTTCGTCGAAACCTTTTTGCATTTAACGGCGCCCGTAAGGTCAGTCTTGAAAGTACGGCGATTATCCTCGCCGGTGCAGCGACAGCCGTTGGCGGCACCGCTGCAAAGACCGCCTTGGCAGCGGCTGCGACCGCAGTCCTCGGCGTGGATCAGACGATCGATGCAAATATTTTGCAGAGCAATGCAATCGATTTGATCCTTCATACGATAGCAAGTGAGCGCGCCCTCGCCCTTACTGACATGAGGACGCAAAGAAAAAGTTCGCTGACGGAATATTCAGTGCAGGGTGCGGTGACAGACGCGATCAGGTACAACAATCTTTGTTCGCTTACGGAGGCTATTTCTGCGTTGAGTTCGTCAGTGGATAGGAAGATAGCGAACGAGAAGGATCTCAGGAGCGTAAGAATACGCTTGGCCGAGCAGGAATTGCAGAACTACGAACTGCAGTTAATGGAAGCGATGGCGGCGATCAGATCGGCGGATTTCATCCAAATCTTGAAGGATCGTCGTGATCAAGCCAAAGCGGCCGTCGATCAGCTACTTAATTAATGGGACGTCTCCTGCCCGCGAGTAAGATTGCCGCGATTTCCATGGCAGCTACGGCAAGCACTTAGATTATCGGGTTCGTCATCACGTCCCCTGTCGATCTCCGAAACTACCATGAGCCCCGAAACCGATTTGATTTCAGGGCCTTAGAATGGTAGCGGAGGAGGGACTCGAACCCCCGACACGCGGATTATGATTCCGCTGCTCTAACCAGCTGAGCTACTCCGCCACATGTTCGGCAAGGTGGTGGACGAACAGGCCTTCAGCACACGGAGATACGGTCGCAGCCTCGCTCTGTCAAGCTACGCGCTTGTGCACAGACCCATGGGGTTTGTGTTTGCCGCGGCATCGTTATTCAATGCGCGGAACTCAAGGAGGTCAATCCGATGGTGGCTTACTGGCTCGCGCGCGCAAAGATCAACGACCCCGTCGCCTACAAGAAATACACCGATCGCGTTCCGGCGATCCTTGAAAAGTTTCAAGGGAAAGTTCTGGCGCGCGGCGGCAGCTACGAGATTCTCGAAGGACCGGAGACGTTCGAGCGGTTCGTCGTCATTGAGTTTCCATCGAGGGCGCAAGCGGTCGCTTGTTTCAACTCGCCCGAATATGTCGCAGCAGCGGCATTCCGCCGGAATAACAGTGCTGGACAGAACGAACTGGTCATCGTCGAAGCGGGCGAAGCAACGCCAACCTAAATCTTCGTCGCTGGTCGACTCTGCAGGAGCACCGTTATGTCATTTGTAATACCGGCCACGAGATCCCATCATAAAGATGCTGTGGATATCTTTCGTATTCTCTCTCGACTCTGTTTCGCGCGCGGCTACGCGATCCTGTTCATCGCCGTGCTTATTCTCGGCGCGCTGCTCGGGGTTTAACGCCGCCGACGTTCCGTGCAGTCGACTCAGCCGCCTCTTCACACTTCCTTGACATGAGTTGATGCCGAAGCCGCTGGATCACCAGCGCGGACCTTCTCATATCCCCAACATGCGGTTGCCGCGTCGGCGCGGCCCTGTCGATCTTTTCTCGGTGAAGCGACACGCAGAGCGCTATGGCATGGCTGCGCATCGCGAGGAGGACTACCGGACATGACAAATGACGATGCGTCCCCAATGTCCGCAGCTAAGCTCGACACCGTCTCGCTGGCGCTGCGCCTAGGACTTGGCCCGGTCTTCGTCATCGGTGGTTGGAGCAAGCTTTCGCAGCTTATCGATCCTGCCCGCGAAGCCGGCATCCTGTCCCGCTATATGGGCGCGGACGGATATATCAACACATTCTTTGCGGAGTATCTATTTTCCGGCGCCTTTCCGGACTGGGTGACACCTTGGTCGTTCCTTACCGCGCTCTCGAGCTTCGAATTGGTGAGCGGTCTTTGTCTCATCGCTGGCCTGGCGGTCCGACCATTGGCGTTGGTCTATGGTTTTCTGTTGTGGACTTTCGTCATCGCGCTGCCGGTTACGACGTCTCCCGGCGTTGATCCGACCGTGTCAACTTACACCTCACCGGCATTGCTCGTGCAGATCCGTGATATCGGCCTATCCGGCATGATGTTCGCGCTCTTCAATTTAGGCTCCGGCGCGACGAGTCTCGACCGCTATCTACTTGGCATGGCGTTCCAGCCAACGCCGCCTGATTGGCGAGATATGGGGCTGTTGCTGCGTTTATCGGTCGCCGCGGTGATGATTGTTGGCGGCGCGTTCGCCGGGTTCGACCACATCCAGAGCTTCGCTGCTGCTCCGTGGCTCCTGCTGGCGCTCGGTCTCACCCTCGCTGGCGGTTTTGGCACGCGGATCGCTGGCATCGCCGTCATGGGCGTCATGCTGTGGTATATGGCGACCAAACTCAGCCTCGATAAAAGCCTGATTACGAACCTAAACGGCGTGAAGCGAGAGATTGCCTTTCTTGTTGCCGCTGGCGTGCTGGCCTTTCTCGGCGGCGGAGTCAGGTTCTCGGTGGCGCGTTTCGTTACACGCGTCGTTGAACTCACCGCCCGCCACTTGCCCCGTGGCGCTACTGTCCTACGCTAGACGTCGCTCGTAACTGAAGTTCGCCAGGCCGGCTTAGGCCACAAGTGCTGTCTGGCTGGCGACGATCCAGCCGCCGCCCAACACCCGTTCGTCGGCATAGAAGACGCAAGCTTGGCCCGGTGCGATGCCAAATTGCGGTTGTTCAAGCACGACGTCTACGCCGCCGTTCGGCCGGGCCAACAGGGAGGCCCGCACAGGGACCATCGCGGAGCGCAATTTGACCCCGACCCGAGTCTCGTTTTCGTCAAGCTCCGGCTCACCCAGCCAGTTGACCGACCTGAGACTGACGCCGCGGCATAGCAACGCATTCTTCGGACCGACCACGACCTGCCGCGCGTCCGGCTCGAGCCGTATGACATAGAGCGGTTCAGACGTTGTCTCGCGGCCGCCCACACCGAGACCGCGCCGTTGGCCTACGGTGTAGTGGATGATGCCATCGTGTCGGCCAAGCACGGTCCCCTTCATATCGACGATCTCGCCGGGCTCGATCGCGTCCGGCCGCAGCGTCTCAACGACACGGGCGTATGAGCCGTTCGGCACAAAGCAGATATCCTGGCTATCTGGCTTTTCGGCAACCTCGAGGCCGAGACGTGCCGCGAGGGCGCGCGTCTCGTTCTTGTTGGACGCACCCAACGGGAAGCGCAGGAACCCGAGCTGGTCGTCGGTCGTCGTAAACAAGAAATAGCTCTGGTCCTTTGCGAGGTCCGACGCGCGGTGCAACTCTGGGCCACGCGGGCCAATGATACGGCGCACATAGTGGCCGGTTGCCAGCGCCGACGCCCCCAAATCGCGCGCCATCGAAACCAGGTCGCGAAACTTGACCGTCTGGTTGCAGCGTATACACGGAATGGGTGTCTCGCCGCGCAAGTAGGCGTCAGCGAAATCATCGATGACCGCGTCCCGGAAGCGGCTTTCATAGTCGAGCACGTAGTGCGGTATGCCCAATTGGGTGGACACGTTTCGCGCATCATGGATGTCTTGACCAGCACAGCAGGCGCCCTTTCGCTGCCTGGCTGCACCGTCGTCATAGAGTTGCAGCGTAATGCCAATAACGTCATATCCGGCGTCGGCGAGCAAGGCAGCCGTCACAGAGGAATCAACGCCGCCCGACATGGCAACAACGATGCGTGCGCCAGCGGGCAGGTCACTAATCCCAAGCGCATCAGTGCCTGGCGACCCGGAATTTCCGAATTCGACGGTATTCGTCTTCATGGGGCGGCAATATAGGCGCGCCATCGGCAAACGCAAACGGCCAAAACCCTCTCGCACGGCGGCTCCTTTCCGCGCGACTCGCCGCTCCAGGGCCCATGATTGCCGTCAAACAATTAGTGTCGGTAGTCGCTCTCGACACCGTCGGCACGCCCAGAATCCTGTCGATAACAAACTGAGTTGACCGCTTTATGTACCATATGAATTGACCGCTTCTGTTGTGGTGGTTTGGCTCGGTCGCGTCGAAGCGGGTCACGCGGCCTGGAGCCTGTCGTCGTCGATGGTTTCGCCGTCGGCGCGGTAGCGCGCCAGACACCTGGGTCCGTGGAAGACGGCCAGGTGGCCGTCGGGATATTCGTGCACCCGGGACCTGCGCCTTGACGTAGTGGTGGCGGTGGCGATCGGCCGGGATCTGCAGCGTGCGGTTCTTGTAGCGCACGGTGTTGTCGCCCGCGACGACGCGGTCCTCCTGGGCGCAGAGGATGTCCTCGAGCGTGCCGGCAAAAGCCACGAAGGCCGAGCCGGTGTCCGCGGCCGGGCGGGCGAAGCGGGCGTTGTGCGCCGGCCAGAAGAGCTCCTCGAGAAAGCGATTGGCCTCGGCCATGGTGGCGATCCCGGCGAGGCGCAGCTCCTGGGGCAGGCGCTTCTGCAAGGTCCCGAACATGCGCTCCGAGCGGCCCCGGGCCTGCGGCGAATAGGCCGCGATCAACTCGATGCCGAGCTGCGCCAAGGCCCGGCCGATCTGGGTCGGGTTGTCCTTGTCCACACCGCCGCCTGCCTCGGGCGTGTGCCAGTAGTGCGAGGCCCGATCGGCGTAGAGCGAGCAGAACAGCCCGTTTTCGGCGATCACCTCGCCGAGCCCGCGGAACGTGCTCATCGTGCCCTCCTCGGCAACGAAGAAGCCCGAATAGACCTCCGATGTCGCATCGTCCATGGTCACGATCAGATCCCACCACTGGCCCGCAACCCACTCGTGGCTCGAGCCGTCCTGATGCAGCATCATCCCCACCACCGGTCGGCGCGGCCGCTTCCGGCGGTGCGCCCCGCGCCTGGGCGCCGGCTTGATCTTGCCGTGCGCCTGCAAGCTCAGGCGAAGCCAGTTGTAGCTCAGCCCGAAGCCATGCTCGCAGACCAGCTTCTCGTGGAAGTGCTTGGCCGTGAAGTCCGGGTAGCGCGTCTCGAACAGCTCCAGCACCCGCATCACCTCGTCCACCGGCGCGCCGAGACCCGCCCAAGGCGCCGGTCGTACAAACCCTCGGCACCCTCGGCCTCATAGCGCTCCCGCCAGCGCCGGAACGTCCGCTCCGACATGCCCAGGATCTCCGAGGCCTCGGCCTGGCTCAAATCACCCCGATAACAACGTCCGTAGACATCCTCGAACTTCATCAATCTCAGTCCCTGCAACTGCTCCGTCCGGCGCATCCGATTCCTCCAGATTTGGAGGAAATCTAAAACCGGACAGATCATCTGTTACATAGACCGGTCATATCGTGTGTTAGCGACACGGCACGCCCAGAATCCTTGACAAAAGGGTCAATTGCGCTCATGATTAGAAGTGATGCGAGCGCAAGAAGCGCCCTCCATCGACGTTCAACGCTCCGTGCTGGGGAGTCGCAGCGGCGACGTCGAAAGAAGGAAATTACGACTGCAAATCTGCTGTCGTTGCAGTTCTTCTCTGTTGAGCCATTGGCTTCGGCAGTTGGGGACGGAACGATTGCGCCTCAAGCGAAGGCCATCGCCAGCGCCACCAGAGCTGTCGCCGAGGCGAATTTTGTGCTCACTTCGGGCGAACCGGCGACGAGTCCAGCGTTGCTGCTCTTTTCCGACGACGCGCAGCCCATCTCAGCCGTAACGACCGGTACAATCCTCGAT
This sequence comes from Alphaproteobacteria bacterium, assembly GCA_965217615.1. Lineage (GTDB taxonomy): Bacteria > Pseudomonadota > Alphaproteobacteria > UBA8366 > CAVOAK01 > CAVOAK01. The sequence continues at coordinate 54,414 of CBDCIT010000042.1, read as the reverse complement.
TTCTTCGTTTAACGCTGCCTCACGCGGCGGCATTCAGCCCCATTTGCCAGAAGTCCCGTTCGAGGCGCGTCGCGATGCGGAACGTCTCAGCAAGCCCATCGAAGCGGCCGGGACCCCCGCGCAGCGCCATTTGGCGGTCGAGCATGGCAACTTGAGCGTCGGCGCCGGCGCCAAACTCTTCGCCGGAGTAGACGTCGATCCAATCCTGATACGGATTGCTGTCCGTCTTCGGTTTCAGTTCATCGACAATCAGACGCCCGATCTCGGCGTAGCCGACCGCGCATGGCGAGAGCGCAACATGAAGATCAAGCAGATCTCCCGACATCCCGCGCTCAAGGACAAAGCGCGTGTAGGCCGTCGTCTCGGGGGCTTCGGGCGTGGCAATGATGTCGCTCTCGCCCAATCCCCATTCGCCGCAATATTTAAGATGGACGCCGGTTTCGCCCAATATCGCCTGTGTGCTGGCGGAGGCCGCCCGCATGTCGTCCAGATGTTCGGACTTATAGACAGCCAGCGCGTAGGCACGCGCGAAATGCTTCAGAAACAGAAAGTCCTGCACTAAATAGAAACGGAAGGCATCCAGTTGCAGCGACCCGTCGGCTATGCCGCGCACGAACTCGTGCCGCGTGTACTCAGCCCATTCCGTCGCGCATGCGTCCTTCAGTTGATCGTAGAGCCTGTTTGCCGCCATTCGACCGGACCTCCATGCTTCGCTACTTCCTAACTCCGTGCCTGTACCGCGCCTGCCATACGTCCTGGATTACCCTCGATCCTATAGCGGCTCGGCGTCGACAAGGATAGCCGCCAACACAGCGGGTTCCGTCCCATAATTGACCCATGCGTGATTTGTTCCCCGCTGGACCACGACATCCAATGGTTTCATCGCAACTTCGCCATCGTCGAACAGCATCGTTACCTCACCGGACAACAAGATGATGTAGTCCACCGTGTCGGTCTTGTGCATGTTTGGATGCCGGGCCTCGGGATCGCGTTCGTCGCCCGCACCCGTTGCTTCGAACAACTGGGCCGCATCCCGCTGCCGTTCGCCCGCGCTCTGCGCCTGATTGTCCGCCTCGGGCTTGATCTGAAAATAGCGAAACACCGTACCATTTGATGGCGGCTTGAGTTCGACCGCGGCGGCAGGCTGGTCTGCGCCGCCAGTGTTGCTTGCAGGCGCCGCGAACGTCCGCCAAAGGTCGGTCAAGCGCTCGGCCTTGGTATGCGGCGAGACGTCATCGCTGACGACAACGGAGCGGCCATTGCAGTCATGTCCCGTTACAATTCTTCGCACCGGACTTAGCATGGCCTTCCCCGGGGAATTCGTTGAATTCGACGCGGAGTTTCGAGATCGTTGGCCGCCGTGTCAAAGCATCATGTTGTGCGTCTCTGTCGGCAGCCTGACCGTCAGACCGTCCAGCGCCTCCGTCATTACGATTTGGCAACCGAGCCGCGACGTCTCCGTAAGCCCGACAGCTAGGTCGAGCATATAGTCCTCGTCCTCGCTCACCGGCGCGAGCCTAGTATACCAATCCCTATCGACGATAACGTGACACGTGGAGCAGGCCATCACACCCTCGCAGGCGCCCTCGATGTCGACATCGAACATATGCGCCGCCTCCATGATGGAGACACCCAGCGGTGCGTCCACTTCCTTTCGCTCTCCGTTCCTTTCGATGAATACAAGCCGCGGCATGACCGGTCCCTTTGCAAGGCGCTATTCTATGGGCGACCTGTGCTCATACATGCGCAGGCAGGGTCCGTTGACCGCGCTGCTCTTTCACGACGACGACGATGCGCTCGGCCGCGTAGTCGACCTCATCCTCGGTGGTAAATCTGCCAAGGCCAATCCTGAGCGCGGTATCGGAATCCTCGGCATCCAAACCTAAAGCTTGCAACACGTAGGACGGTCCAAATGCACCCGAGGTGCACGCAGAGCCCGTCGATACAGAAATGTCCGGAATGCCCATCATCAGCGCCGCGCCATCGATATGCGCAATCGAAACGTTGAGGTTGCCGGGAATGCGCAGTTCAGCATGGCCATTCAGCGAAATGTTGTCGAGTTCTGACGTCAGTCGCTGATACAAACGGTCCCGCAACACGGTAAGGCGCCGGTTTTCCGCTTCCATCTCCCGCTCGGCAATCTGACAGGCCATACCGATGCCAACGCACAACGGCGTCGGCACAGTGCCGGACCTAAGACCGCGCTCCTGGCCGCCACCGCTCATCTCCGCTTGAAGCTGAAACCTTGATTTGCGCTGCACGTAAAGCGCCCCAATTCCCTTGGGACCATAGATCTTGTGACCGGAGATACTCATCAGATCGATGTTTGCCGCCTCAACATCGAGCGGTATTTTGCCGACGGCTTGCGCGGCGTCGGTGTGAAAGAGGGCGCCGGCCGCGCGGCAGATGTCGCCAATCTCGCGCAGCGGGTGAATGACGCCGATCTCGTTGTTTACCGCCATGAGAGAGACGAGACCTGTATTCTCGGTAACCGCCTCACGCAGTTGTTCAAGGTCGATGAGTCCGCTCCCGTCGACCGACAAGCGCGTGACTTCGAAGCCGTCACGTTCGAGCTGAAGGCAGCTTTCCAGCACACATTTATGCTCCGTGACACACGTCACAATATGGTTTCGTTGATCTCGGTATGCCTTTGCCGCACCCTTAATCGCCAAATTATTCGATTCCGTGGCGCCGGACGTAAAGACGATGTCCCGGCTTCGTGCGCTAATAATCGCGGCGACCTGATTGCGCGCTTCTTCTACTGCTTCGTCTGCCTGCCACCCATGTTGATGTTGGGAATGCGGATTGCCAAAGCGTGCGTTGAACCATGGCAGCATCGCGTCGAGCACTCTTGGATCGACGGGCGTCGTTGCTTGATAATCCAGATAGATTGCCGCTGGCGCGTCGCCATTTCCGGCTGCAGCCTTCATGCGCTCCCGATTCGCATCGGTGGCAGCGTCAACGCCGGGCGCGGCGCTTGCATCGACCTTATGCTGCATGGGCTACACCAGGCTTCTTCAACGACCTATACGCCACGAAGAAATGATCGATGTCGGCATCGCTCGTTGTTGGACCGAGCGATACGCGGATGGCCGTCCGGGCAGTAGGCTCCGCGATGCCCATCGCGGCAAGGACATGGCTCGACTGCACTTTACCCGAAGAGCAGGCGGAACCTGCGCTAACCGCAATGCCCGCTAGATCGAGTGCAATGACCTGCAATTCGGACGCAATACCGACACGCGCAACGCAGCACGTATTTGGTATTCGCACCACGTCGCGACCGATTATCTGTATGTCATCTCCGAATTCATCGCTGATGCGAGCCTCAAGCCGTTCGCGCAAACACGAAACACCTTGCCAATCACTGTGGCACGCACGGCCGTGATCAGCGGCCGCGCCAAATCCGACAATACCGGCCACATTTTCGGTTCCGGCTCGATATCCACGTTCTTGCCCGCCTCCGCGCACTTGAGCCCGTAGATTAACTTGCTCGTCGATAACCAGTGCGCCGATACCCAGCGGTCCGCCGATCTTATGCGCGCTGAGCGTCATCATATCCGCGCCGAGCGACGCCATATCGATGGCCAGACGCCCCGCCGCCTGTACCGCGTCACAATGAAGAATTCCGCCATGCGCATGGGTGATCGCTGCCGCCTCAGCGACGGGCTGAACGATTCCGGTCTCATTATTTGCCAGCATCAGCGAGACGAGTACCGGAGGCTTTGCCTCTCGAACCAAGGCCTCCAGCTTTTCCAAATCTATAACGCCCGATCGTCCGACGGGTGCGATCAATGCGTCATCGACGCCGTGTAGGATCGAATCGTGTTCAATGGCAGAGACGATGACCGACGTAGCGAAGATGCCGTTCAGCGCCAGATTATTCGCCTCAGTGCCACCGCTGGTAAAAACGACGTGGCGTGCATCGGCTCCCACCAGCAATGCCACTTGGCGGCGGGCATCTTCAATCCTGGCGCGCTGGGCGCGGCCAAATCGGTGAACCGACGATGGATTGCCACACGTCTCCAACGCCGCAGCCATCGCCGTCTGCACAACATTCGGCATTGGCGCGGTGGCGTTGTAGTCGAGATAGATTTCTGAGGGCATGTTGCAGAACAACCGGTGATATGGACCTAGATCAGCGGTCTTTGGCGACCGGATCGTAGATTTCCTGAAACCGCGCTCCCCCGGCGCCTAGAAGACGTTTGTTGCAGACATCTTCAAGCGTCACCGAACTCAGGAATAGATGGATGTGGTTACTCAGATCCTCCCACAAATCGTGGGTCACGCAGCGGCTCTTATTGCCGCTGCACCCGGTCGCGGAGCCGGGCTCGCAACGGGTTGCGTGCGTCGGTTCGTCGACCGCGCAGATAATGTCGGAGATCCGAATTTGCACGGCACCATGCGCCAATTCATAGCCGCCGCCTGGCCCGCGCACGCTTTTGACGAGCCCGGACCGCCGCAACTTCGCGAATAACTGTTCGAGATATGGAAGCGAAATCTCCTGCCGCTTCGAGATGTCGGCAAGGCTAATTGGTGTGTCGGCACCATGCTGCTGGAGATCGACCATCGCCATCACAGAGTAGCGGCCTTTCGTGCCCAGACGCATTCTACTTAGCTCGGCAGAGAGGCCACAGCGACGGGCCTGGCGATGTATTGGAGGCCCTAGCGCACCTCGCCGTCACGTCTTGGCCCCGGCGGCTGAACTGTCCTCGTCTGACGCCCCCAGTTCGACTGTCGAGCGCTCGCTTTCATAGTCGTTGATCTGGCTCTCCATCTCCTCGACCCGCACCTTCAAGCCCGATACCTGGTCGATGAGCCCCTCGATTGCACGCGCGACAGGATCCGGCACATCACCCATCGGCGTACCGTAGGGGGAGAAATCGTGCGCCTTGGTCTTCGCCCTCGATCCGACGATCTTTGCTGGAACGCCAACGACCGTTACGCAGTCGGGTACGTCCTTCGTCACAACGGCATTGGCACCTACCCGCGCGCCAACGCCAACAGTGATCGGTCCGAGAATCTGAGCGCCCGAGCCGACGATAACGTCGTCTTTGAGTGTCGGATGGCGTTTCTGCTGTCTCTGGCTATCGGAGTCGACGGATGGCGCGACGCCACCGAGCGTCACGTCGTGGTAGAGTGTCACGTCGTTGCCTATCTCAGCGGTTTCGCCAATCACGACGCCCATGGCGTGATCGATAAACAACCGCTTGCCGATCGACGCGCCGGGGTGAATTTCGATACCTGTGAGAAAGCGTCCGAGCTGCGAAATGAAACGAGCTAGAATCCGCCAGTTGTGGTTCCACAACCAACGCGCCGGCCGGTGCAGCAAGATGGCATGCAAACCCGGATAACAGACCAGCACCTCGAGCCGCGTGCGGGCGGCAGGATCACGGGCCATCATCCCATCAATGTCTTCGATCAGTTTCTTAAACATGAGCTCACTCGACTATTGATTATCAGCAACAAACCACAACATTCTGCATGGCCTTTAGCCGAACAACATAACTGCGTGCGAGACGGCGGCGTGTCGACCTGCATTATTAGGATATATGGTGACCAATCGTCCTGGGCAAGTATTGAAACATATGCTAAGGCGCTGCGCAAAGAGTGGGGGTTCAATAATCCGACCCTGCACGTCGGAATTCCCCCTCGTTCCGACCGCTGCGGCCACTAACTGGAGAACGAATGCCTGAAGTCATAATCAATGGCCCAGAGGGCCGCATCGAAGGACGCTATCAGCACAGCAAAACGAAAAACCCGCCAATCGCGCTATTCTTGCATCCACACCCACTCTATGGCGGGACGATGAACAACAAAGTCGTTTACACGCTTTTTCATGCATATGCGCGTCGCGGGTTCTCGTGCCTGCGGTTTAACTTCCGTGGCGTCGGTCGGTCGCAGGGAACATTCTCGCGTGGCGAGGGCGAGCTCTCCGATGCGGCGGCGGCGCTCGATTGGCTACAGGGCTACAATGCAGACGCCGGACAGTGTTGGATTGGCGGTTTCTCGTTCGGCGCCTGGATCGGCATGCAACTCTTGATGCGACGACCCGAGATAACCGGGTTCATTTCTGTGGCCCCCCCCGCGAACATGTACGATTTCAGCTTTTTGGCGCCCTGCCCGTCGTCCGGCCTCATCCTTCATGGTGATCGGGATGAAATTGTTCCAACCGATGCCGTTGAGAAACTGATCGAGAAGCTGCGCACGCAACGCGGCATTACGATAGATCACCGCACAATGTCAGGCGCGAACCACTTTTTTCACGGTCAAATCGACGATGTGGAAAAAGAGATCGATGATTATCTCGATACGGCGCTCTTAACTGCAGATGAGGAGGCCGCGGCAAATTAACGCTTAGACCTCAGCCGCGAACAATCGACCGCCGCGGGTCGGGACCGGCACACCTGTCGTGTTGGAATATGTCAGTGGCAATTGGCGTAAGGAGCGCACGGCGAGATAGGCGAACGCCTGTGCCTCAAGTGCATCTCCATTCCATCTGACACTCTCAACCGGCGCCACCGGCGCACCGAGCCGGGCGCTCAGCGCACTCATAAGTGCAGGATTGTGGCGTCCACCGCCGGTAACGAGCCAGCGCAGAGGCGCTGCCGGAAAATATTTTGAGCCACTCGCTACAGCCGCCGCGGTGAACACCGTGAGCGTCGCTGCGCCATCCGCAGTCGACAATTGACGGACTAGGGTCGAGTCAAAGGCATTTCGGTCCAACGACTTCGGTGGCGAACGGTCAAAGTAGGGATGCGACAGCAGTCGGCGCAGCATTTCTTCATCAGCACTGCCGGTGAGCGCTAGCCGGCCTTCCGCATCATAGGATTTGTCTCCCCGCGCCAGCATCCAATCGTCAATTAGGGCGTTTCCAGGCCCCGTATCGAAGGACACGAGGTCATCGTCGGTTCCGATCCAGGTTACGTTCGCCACCCCGCCAACGTTGAGGATTGCGACGGGACGCTCAAAGTTGCCGGACATAGCCGCATGAAATACCGGCGCAAGAGGCGCGCCCTCACCGCCTGCCGCCACGTCCGCACTGCGGAAGTCCGCGACGACGTCGATCCCAGTTTTCGAGGCAAGCAGCGCGCCGTCGCCGATTTGCCAAGTGCGGTTGACTTCGGGCCGATGGAGCAGCGTATGACCATGCAGCCCGATAACGTGAACTTCCGAGGGCGAGCGAGACTCCTGAGCGAGAAGCGTCCGCACAGCCTCTGCATGGGCCAGTGTGAGCGCATGCTCGACCGATCTAACCGTATCGGTGTACTCGCTCGACCCTAGGGCAGAGCGGAGCTGCTCGCGAAGCGTTGCGTGATAGGGCAGCGTTAGCGAGCCTTGGGTTTCAATCTGCTGCACGCCATCGGTCTTTAGCAGCGCAGCGTCGACGCCGTCGAGCGACGTTCCGCTCATGAGCCCGAGCGAAAGAACAGGATCGCGGTCATCCATCGAACTATCGGTCGCCGTCATGATTGGCCCGATTCCTAGGCTTATGCGCCTCGCGCAACTCCCGCGTCGTTGTCGCTTTGCGGAGTTTCATGATTTACTGACCGCCCTTAAGACACGCGCCGGCCATTGTCGAATTGCGGGTGTATCATTGTCTGATCCATCATGACACGTCATCGTTCCGAATTTCTTAGAGCCATAGTCGATCGCGGCTTCGTGCACCAGTGTACCGACGCAGAGGCGCTTGACTCACTTGCTGCTGAGCATGCCCCAATCACGGCTTATATTGGATTTGATGCGACCGCCGACTCCCTCCACGTCGGTAGTCTGATCCCCATAATGTTGCTGCGCTGGTTGCAACGTACGGGGCACAGGCCGATTGTCTTGATGGGCGGTGGTACGACAAAGATCGGCGACCCATCACTCCGCGACGAGACACGGCGGCTCTTAGACGTTCATGACATCGAGCGCAATATTGCTGGAATTAAGGGCGTGTTCCAAAAGTACCTTACCTTCGGCGACGGCCCGACCGACGCGATCATGGTCAACAACGCGGACTGGCTGGATGAGCTCAACTACATCGAGTTTCTACGCGACTATGGACAGCATTTCTCGATCAACCGGATGTTGTCGTTCGACTCAGTGAAACTGCGGCTCGATCGTCAACAGTCGCTCAGTTTTCTTGAATTCAACTACATGATCTTGCAGGCGTATGACTTTCTCGAACTCGCGCGCAGGCATGATTGCCGCGTACAAATGGGCGGATCTGACCAATGGGGCAACATCGTGAACGGTGTCGAGCTTGGCCGCCGGGTCGACAGTGCCGGATTGTTCGGATTGACCACGCCGCTTCTCGAAACCGCTTCCGGCGCGAAAATGGGCAAAACAGCGGAAGGCGCTGTCTGGCTCAATGAGCAGCGGCTGTCCACCTACGATTACTGGCAGTATTGGCGCAATACCGAGGATGCCGATGTCGGACGATTTCTGCGGCTCTATACCGAGCTGCCGTTGCATGAGATATCCCGCCTCGAAGCATTGGACGGCGCCGAACTTAACGAGGCGAAGAAGATTCTGGCGAGCGAGGTTACGGCTCTTTGTCACGGTCGTGAAGCGGCAAAGGCAGCGGCTGAAACTGCTGAGGAAACATTTGAGCATGGCGGTATTGGCGTCGAGTTGCCGACAATCGAGGTCCCGCGATCCGAGCTTGCCGCGGGTATCGCTGCGTTCGAACTATTGCACCGTGCTGGCTTGGCGCAAAGCAAGGGCGAGGCGCGAAAACTCATTCGCGCGGGCGGCGGTCGGCTCAATGATCAGGTTATGACGGACGAGCGCCTGAGTATCACGTCAGACGCCCTTTCCCGGAACGGCGTGATCAAACTCTCTGCTGGCCGCAAGCGCCACGCTCTGATTCGACCGGTATGACCCGACCGCAGGCAACCGACGAACGCCCAAAATACTAGCCGCTGGAAGTTGCGCCGTCGTTTCCTTCGTAGGTCTCTTCTGGGATCGCTGGAACAACGCCATCACCGTTTCCCTGGCCGATGAGGCCCAGCAGCGAGCGCAGGAAGCCAGGGGCAAGCGCGAGCAACGGGTTCGCTGAAATCGTTGGATCGTCAATCGCTCCCTTTATCTTGTATGTCGCTGCGAATACGCCTTCATCCTTGCCTCCAGTGAGCAGCCGGCCGAGCACCGGGATAACGCCAAGCACGCGATTGATTGTATATGCCGGAATGATCGTACCTTTGATGTCGACCGTATCCTTTTCCAAATCAAATGAACCCTCCACGGTTATCCCGATCGAGGACCCATAGGTGCGCGCGTCGCTGATTTCCAGTTGGCCCTGCAGGTAGTTGAATTGGCCGTCCAATGTTACGAAGTCGAGCCCACCCCGCTGGCCCAACGCCGAAAGGATGCCGGTAAGCGAGGCAACTTGCAGCAAACGCGCCAGAACGGGAGCTTCGGTCAGCTTGTAATCCGTGACCTTGAAGTTGCCTACCATTGGCTCTTGAAGCGAAGGCCGCGCGCCGGTGACCACCAGCGCCCCATTCTGCGCCCGGTCCGTCCAGTTCAAGGACTTCAGCGCCTGGCCTGCATCATCTGAGGTAATTTGCAGACTGTAGCCCGAATCCGCGGGTTGATACTTCAGTTCAAGTCGTCCGCCATCGCCAACTTCTGCATCCACAATGAAAGCTTGCCAATCTCGGCCATCGTAGCGTGCATTGGCCGTCACATTGGTAAGCCGACGGTCCGGACCGTCCGTCATTTCGCGCAAGTTTGCCTGTATCACCAGCGGCACGCCTTGCGCGTCCGGTGCGTAGGGAACGTCCGGCAATCTACGCTTCTTCAGCAGCGGCGCCACATCAAGGCGTTGACCGTCCAAGACGATGCGATAGCCCCCGTCAGGCAGCGCGTCGACGATACCGGCTAGATTATTTCCGGCAAAGCGCAGCTCGTCGAATTCGATCCGAAATACGGCCGAAAAATCGGCTTTTGGCACGATTCGCGCCGCCACCTTCATATCGCCGGATTCGAACTTGAAACTCTCGATATCGACCGTTCCATCCGGCAGCGTAACCATGAACAGTTCAAACGCGCCCCGTTCCTGAGCGGTCTTGCGCCATTCGATAAATCCAATGTCCACGGTCGCAGGCGTTATGTCGCCGTCCATGACCAGAACCGTGCTTCCATCGTTATGTTCGGTATAGTCGATGCCAAGTTGGACCGGACCAGACAGGAAAGGGATCGGGATCATGCCGACCAAAGTCCTTTCGCGGTCGCTGAGCCGTCCCGACAAAGCTATCCGGCTGCGTACGTCAGCGTCGGCGTCGAAGTTCGTCCGCCAATCGAGCGTTGCCCGCACCCCATTGAGACGCACGCCGCCTACTGCATCGAGACCTTCGTTGTCTACGTGGAGCGTCAGGTCACCGTTGGTAAGCGCAAGGTCATACGGCGTCTTTTCAATGGTTGCGTCGAATATACTTCCGTCGGCGCTGACCGTGACCATTTCATGAGTGAGCGCAGTCGAAAGCGGAAAATCAAAGTTTACTCTTGCATCCAATTCACCTTTGATTTTCTGGGGATCGAGGTTTAGCTCACCGATCAATGCCATGGGTTCGTGGTCCAAGACAGAAGCAACTGTCGCGGCAGGACCTCTAACTCGAAGCTCGATGGCGGCTTGCACATTTTCCGTAGAGAGGCCAGTGAAATTGACGGCCGCACGCTCGACACGCACGTCGCGCAATCGCGCACTCGAAATGTCGACATTGAATCGGTCGGCCGTAAAGGAGGCGCTGGCGTCTACATCAGTGAAGATAGGAAGTGGATCGAGGTAGTTTACGCTCGTGCCGTCAATAAGCAGTGTACCGCCGATTGATTGGACTTCAGCCTGTTCGATCGCACCGTCAACAAGACGCGCTGTCATCGACAAGCGTGCCTTGGAGACTGTGCCGCCGACGATGTTCGTGGTTACCCAGTCGCGGGGCAAGGGTGCGAGGTCCTTAGGCCAGAACTCTTCGATTTCACGAACCGGAAAGCCGCTCAGTGTACCTTCGAGTTGCACATGAACGTCGTCACGGAGCCGCGTCGCCGACGCCTGAAGTGACGCAATGGGACCGCCGAGATCGATTGTCGCATCGGCGATACGCAGCCGTGCCATATCGTCGACCATGCTTCCCCGTAGTTGCATGCTCACAAAGGAAACAGGCTTCGGATAGAAGGCCGGGAGCTCCAACTCGCCAGCATCCGCATTTACATCAAACTGAATACGGCCTATCCGTCCATCAGTCGTGGCTTCAAATTCGGCACGGCCACTGAGCGGCGCTTTGACTCGCTCAAGCGGCGCCAAGTGCGAAATTTGCGTTGCGAATGCAGCAGCATCGAAATCCTGAAACCGTGTTGTTCCGATCAACCCGACGCCGTCACTCGTCAATGTAACCTCGCCGGCGAGCCGGCCGCGAGAACTGTCAAGATCGAACGCAAACGAGTCGACCCGGCCGTCGGCGCGCATCTGTACCCCCAACGAGCCGCTCACCGGCAGATCTACTGCAGAAAGCAACGCCAGGCGCGGAGCGCCACCGGCAATCAGCGCCGGGTTGAGATCTCTGAACCGAAATGCGAGGGAAACGGTCTTGCCGATTTGTTCGTAACTCAACTCTCCGGTTATTCGGCTACGTTGTCCGTTGATCTCAAGAGCCAGGTCGGCATCAACACCAAGGCCGATTGCACTTCGCTGGAGCGCAATGTTTGCCTGGGGTGCGCGCCAAGATACACCAAGGATTTGATCGTCGAACGTGAGGTCGGCGCCGAGTACGCTGATGCGCCGAAGTTGGCTGAGCGGTTGATCGATGTTTGGTGGTCCCAGCAACTGCGCAACAAGGCGCTCGATTGTCAAATTCAGGCTGGTGCCGTCCTCGTCGCTATCGGCGACCAGTCCGAACGCGACTTTGCCTTCGTGCGAACGGATCACGGACACTCTTGGCGCGAAGATATCGAGGCTGGTCGGCATAACCGAACCACGTGCCAATGCACGTAACGAGAGGCCCAACGACAGCTCAGGCATTGTAGCTTCAATGCTGCCATCTTGGCCTTCAATCGTTACATTGTTGACGCGAATGTCGACCGCTCGCTGCCAACCAGCCCAAGTCAGTACAGTGTCCTCTACACGAATGGTGTAGGCGTCGTCCGCACTGTCAAGCGCCCGCTCAACTAGAGGTGAAAGAAAGGTCAGAGAGATGGGCCCGCTCGACAGGAACCAGGCCCCGGCACCAACAAGGATCACCAAATCGGCGAGCAAACCGGCGAACAACTCGAACAGAAAAAGTGATGTACGGCGAACCACGATTGAAGCACGTTCCTGATCAGATTTCGGTCATCATAGACCCATCGTGCTGTTTTCATAGCATTTGGCGGTCCGGCTAATGACTGATCCAACTTTTTCGTTTGATCTACTGGCATTGCCCCGACATGGTGATTTGCAGCGTGCCACGGCCGGTATGGAGCGCTGGCGAAAGTCTGCACGAGACGATGAAGCGGTTACAAATCACGCCGCACGTGTCGTCGAGGACCAGCTAGGTCACGCGCTTTTGGAGTGCGTTTTCGGAAACAGTCCGTTTCTCGGGCAATCGCTCCTCCGGGATATGAGATTCGCCTGCACGCTTTTGGAGCACGGGCCAGAGGCGACGTTTGCGCGCATCGTCGAAGCGCTTCCGCAAGAACTCTCCGGCGAGTTGACGACAACCCGAGTCATGACATCCTTGCGTCACGCCAAACGACGCGTGGCTGTGACGACAGCGATCGCCGACTTAACGGGAATATGGTCTCTTGAATCCGTAACGACCTCGTTGAGCCAATTCGTCGAATTGGCTCTTTCGCTTGCGACAGCGCATGTACTCGGTGTCGCCGCGGCGGCCGGTGAAATTTCGCTTGTTGATGCAACTGTGCCAGAGCGCGGATCCGGCTATTTCGTCCTTGGCATGGGGAAACTGGGCGCCCGAGAACTCAATTACTCGAGTGATATTGATCTGATCGTACTCTACGATCCGGAGAAAGCGCCGTCTGCAAAACCACAGACGCTTGCAGAATCCTTCGTGCGGATTACGCAGCAGCTTGTGCGGATCATGGAAGAGCGCACCGCAGACGGCTACGTGTTTAGGACCGACTTGCGTTTGCGGCCTGACCCGGCCGCGACTCCAATTGCGGTATCGACACTTGCGGCCGAGACCTATTACGAAAGCGTCGGTCAAAATTGGGAGCGGGCGGCGCTCATAAAAGCACGGCCAATAGCCGGCGACCATGCGGCGGCAGAAGCCTTCCTCAATTCCCTTCGTCCCTTCATTTGGCGCAGACATCTCGACTTCGCCGCGATCGAAGACATCCACTCAATCAAACGCCAGATCAATGCACATCGTGGCAGCGGCGCGGCAGTGACGCGTGACGGACTCAAAGGTCTCAACGTCAAAGTTGGCCGCGGCGGAATCCGAGAAATCGAGTTCTTCGCGCAGACACAGCAGCTCATATGGGGTGGCCGCATTCCGGCGCTGCGTGACAGGGAGACTTGCAAGACGTTGAGCCGGCTTGCGGCACTCGATCAGATTTCACGGGAGACTGAGACCGAGATGATCGCCGCGTACGAATTTCTGAGACGGCTGGAACATCGTCTACAAATGATCGATGACAACCAAACTCATAGCCTACCAAAGGATGACGACGCCCTCGCCGCCATCGCCGCATTCATGGGCTACGACGACACCGCGGGCGTGCTCGATGACCTGCTGCATCATCTTCAGCGCGTCGAGGGTCATTATGAACGGTTGTTCGAAGCCGCGCCGGATCTGGGCGGTCAGGGATCATTGGTCTTCACCGGAAGCGAACCCGACCCCGACACGGTTGCGACGCTCGAAGATATGGGCTTTGCGGACGGCGTTTCAATCTCCTATGTCGTCCGGGGCTGGCATCACGGGCGTTATCGGGCCATGCGTAGCGCTCGAGCCCGCGAACTACTGACCGAGCTCATGCCGCGGCTCCTAACTGCACTCGTTCGAACGGCCAATCCGGATGCCGCGCTTGCCAAGTTCGACGAGTTTCTCGCCGGGCTTCCTGCGGGCGTCCAGCTCTTTTCATTGTTCTACGCAAACCCCGCCCTTCTCGACTTGGTGGCCGAAATCATGGGGAGCGCGCCAAGACTCTCTAGCCGCTTGAGCCATCAGCCGATCCTGCTCGACTCTGTACTGTCATCCGATTTCTTCGAGCCGTTGGACGCGGATGGCGATCTTGCAGCAGATCTGGAAGGAATGTTGGCTCATGCAAGCGACTTTCAGGACGTGCTCGACTTCACGCGACGCTGGGTCAGCGGTCACGAATTTCAAATCGGCGTCCAATTACTGCGAGGCCGGTGTAGTAGTGAGGATGCAGGTCGAACAATGGCCGATCTTGCGGATGCCGCATTACACGCCCTTAAACATGGAGTGGAGGCAGAATTCGCAAACCGCCATGGCCATATCCCGGGAGGATGTCTCGGCGTCATTGCGCTCGGCAAGCTTGGCGGACGGGAACTCACGCCCGAATCGGACCTCGACCTTGTCTTTGTGTACGACCATGACACCGAAGCAGAAATATCGGACGGACCAGTCCAGCTGTCCCCCGGCGCCTACTACGCACGACTGAGCCAGCGGCTCATCAGCGCGATTACCTCGTTGACGCCCGAAGGCCGACTCTACGATGTCGATATGCGGCTGCGGCCGTCGGGTACGGCGGGTCCCATCGCAGCGCCATTGAAGGGTTTTTCCCGCTACCTCCGCGAAGCGGCCTGGACTTGGGAACATATGGCGCTCACCCGCGCACGCATTATCGCCACGCCGGACCCACTGAAAGCGCAGTTGGAACAGGCTATTCGTCAGGCGCTTACACACGAGCGCGATGCAGATCGCCTTGTCGTCGACATTGCCCTTGCCGATATGCGCCACAGGATCACGAAGGAACACAGCGCACCTTCACCCTGGGACATCAAGCACCGGCGCGGTGGATTGGTCGACCTCGAGTTCGTTGCCCAGTATTTGCAGTTGCGGCACGCGTCAGCTAATCCGAGCGTGCTGTCAGCACGAACCGATGATGCCTTGCGACAGTTGGCCGAAGCGGGCTATCTGGATAAACAGGCGGCCGACGAATTCTTGTCGGCGTTGAAATCGTGGCAACGCCTCCAAGGCATGCTGCGTCTAACGTTAACCGAAAAGCCGGACGTCGAGGCGGCACCGCGCGGCCTGCGCCGCGTGCTTGTCCGTACGGCAAAGGAGAGGAGCTTTGTCGGACTTAAGCGCGCCATGGATGACGCCGCGCAACATGTAATGACGCAATATCAGCGGCTTATCGACGATCCAGCGGATGTGGCCCGAGGACGGATTGAATCAGCCAAGTCATGCGGCAGCACCCCTTGAAGGAAAGCCGAAAAATGTCTGTCGTCGACCGCAACCGTGGCCGCGTCCCAACCGATATTCCGACGTGCCTACCGCCCTTTCGACGACAGTTCGATCAAGTGCGCTTAACGGCTGCCTCCAGTTCCTTTTCGCCAAATGCCGGCATTGAGATTACGCGGCCATAGCCCACCTTCGCGTACCAGACAGAGAAGGCCAGCATTGCCTCTGCATTGGGCGCGTCGACGATGTCGACAAAATCGTATACACCTTGCGTATAGTTGACGGACTCAAGCTTAATCTTGAGTTTCTTTAGCATCGCCTTGGCGCCCCTGGTCCGCTGGGTTTGACGTGTGGCCCAGTCGGAGCTCAAATTTCCAAGCAAGATATAACGCATGATCGTCCTCCCTCTTGAGTCACCGACGCCCATGTCGGCCATGTCTCCAAACCTACATCAAGAACACGCGGCCGGCAGAGAATTATGGACTGCCCTCGGCCGTTTGCGTCCCCCCAACTCGCGCTGCCAGAGCCGCTTCGATAAACGAGTCAAGATTGCCGTCGAGCACGCCCTGCGCGTTGCCCTGCTCCACACCTGTGCGAAGATCTTTCACCATCTGGTATGGATGCAACACGTAGGAGCGAATCTGATGACCCCAGCCGATATCCGTCTTCGACTCATGTGCAGCCTGCGCTTCCTCTTCGCGCTTTTGCATTTCGAGTTCGTAGAGTCGCGCGCGCAACATCTTCATCGCTGCTGCCCGGTTCTTATGTTGTGAGCGGTCGCTCTGGCATTGCACGACGATGCCCGTCGGTTGGTGGGTCATGCGGACCGCACTATCCGTCTTGTTGACATGCTGTCCGCCAGCACCGCTCGCGCGGTAGGTATCAACGCGGACGTCCTTGTCGATAATCTCAATCTCGATCGTGTCGTCGATGACGGGAAAAACGCCAACCGACGCGAAGCTCGTGTGCCGCCTTGAAGACGCATCGAACGGCGATATGCGCACGAGCCTGTGAACGCCGCTTTCGGTACTAAGCCAACCGTATGCGTTTAGGCCGCTAACCTTGATCGTGGCCGACTTCAATCCTGCCTCTTCGCCGGGCGATTCTGCAAGCAATTCGGTCTGATAGCTATGCGCCTCGGCCCAGCGCATATACATGCGCAACAGCATCTCGGCCCAGTCCTGCGATTCAGTTCCCCCCGCACCGGCGTGAACCTCAACATAACAATCGTTCGCATCGGCCTCGCCGGCGAGCAAACTTTCAAGTTGACGCTTGACGGCAACCTCGCGAAGCGCCATCAGCGCCCGTTCCGCCTCCTCGACTACTTCCGTATCGCCTTCCAGCTCAGCCAGTTCGACTAACTCTAAATTGTCTTCAAGTCCGCGTTCGAGCTCTACGTAGCCGCCGATCGCAGCGTCGAGGCGAGTACGCTCGCGCATTGCTTTCTGTGCTGCCTCGGTATCGTCCCAAAAGTCTGTGCGCTCCACCGCCGCATTCAGTTCGGCAAGCCTGGCCCTCGCAGCATTAAGGTCAAAGATGCCTCCCTAGCAGTTCTAGCGACTGCTTGATTTCGTCAGCGGCAACCTCGATTTCTGCGCGCAATAGGTGTCTCCAATTTGGATACAAAACTGAATCAGGTCAGCCGGTTCGATGGAGCCCAGAACCGATGACCCCACGCATCAGCGAAGTAGGGGACGGCTCGTCCGCGGCCTACTCAGCCGCATCGGCAATTATTCGGCTGTACTCCTCGGTGTCGCGACCCGTGCCCTCGCGCAGGAACGTTTCGCGCATCTCGAATCCATTTCCCGCATGCGCGGTCATTTGCTCCGGCGGCGTCGGATTGGTGACCTCGGGCCAGGTGCCTGGCTGGGGTGACGCGCCCTCCGCCATGATCGGCATTGGATCATCCTCGCTCATCGCTGGCGGTTTGACGACTTCCATGCAGTCCCATGAAATCTCAAGCGGAATATTGTTCGGATCAAAAAAGTAGATCGACCAAATCGTGCCGTGATCGACGGCGCCCGAGACCTCCACGCCAGCCGCCTGTAGCCTGTCCTTGAAGTGGAACAGGTCTTCCCGACTTGCCACGGTAAACGATACATGATCGAAGCCGAGTGGCTTTGTCGTCGGCGAACCGTGGAACTTGCGTTCCATGGGGCTTGCCCCGGCATACTCAAAAAAAGCGACCTGCGCCTCGCCAAACTTGAAGAAATAATGGCGGTAGCCGCCATGTCCGACGCCAGAGTTCAGCTCCATCTCCAGCAAATCGCGGTAAAAGCGAATGGTCTTCTCCATATCGTCGGTGATAAAGGCCAGATAGTTGATACCCGTCAGCATACATCTCTCCTCATCGAGCGTTACCGCTGGTTAGTGCGTTAGCTCGCATCCCGTTAGTGACTCTAAGCATGACCGTATCATAAGGCAAAATAGTGTGCCAATTGACCTTCATTCAGCTGCCGCAAGTTCGGCCATGGCCCTCTCGCCACGAAGCGATAGAGCCGCCCGGCTGGCAACGGCAACGAGAACAACGGCCCCACCCACGAGCGTTGCTGCCCTCGGAATTTCATTGACGAATAGCCAGACCCAGATCGGACCGAGCACAAATTCGACGAGGACAAGTAGCATCAGCTCGGCGCCACGCACGAACCGCGAACTCCAAACGAAGAGAAAGTGCACGGTCGTCGAAAGCACACCGCCCCAAGCAACGCAAATCGCAAAGTCATGCCAGGAGATCGTAAAGTCCCCTTTGAGGGCAACCGCTGCACCGATCGCCGCAATGGCGGAACCGACGACTACCGCCGGTATCATGTTGGTCGCCCGGTGGCGGCGCAACAGCACCACAAAACACGAGAAGCAGACGATGGTGATGAGCGCCATCACGTTGCCGAAAACCGTTCCTGCAGCGAATCCACCGCCAACCATCACCGCGATTCCCACGAGCGCCAACGCCATGGCGATCCACGTGCTCCGCCCCACGGGCTCCTTCAGCCAGACCCATGCGAGAACCGCCGTTACGAACGGCGTTGCACTGAGGATAAAGAGCGTATTGGCAATCGTCGTGCTGGAAAGGGAAAGTATGAAGCAGGTGCTGCCGGCGCCCACCGCGAAGCCAGCTAGAACGCCGAAGCCGCCGATACCCCTAAACTCTGCGATGACGCGGCGACGGTAGTACAATGCCAACAATAGGATCAGGCACAGCATCAACGACACTTGTCGATAGAACAACACTTGCCAGGGTCCCGCCACGTCTACCAAGCGTAAGAGTAGGCCACCGACGGAGTTGATAATGCTGCTCACCAGCACCAGCAGCACGGCGAGACGGTGATGGACATGGTCCGTGCCGTCGCTCACTACAGCTGTGGTCCCGACCATTTCCTGGCGCCCTCCCGGCAGTGTCGGCTCGCCCGACACGCGGCACGTCCACGTCGTTGAAGTCGACAGGGCGCGTGCGCAATTTCGGACACGCTATCCGATATATCGGCGTGACGGGTAAATTATCGTTGGTTGCAATGCGACTCTTAGAAGGGCACACCGCCTTCAACGGTCGTGCGGTAACAGAGGCGGCGGCCGATCTCGTCGGGAAATACCGTTGCGCGATGCATCGTGCAGCGGTTATCCCACAAAATCGCGTCGCCGGGTCGCCATTGGTGCGAATAAGTAAATTGGGGTTGCGTCGCAAATGAGCGCAACTCTTCCAGAAACTCGACACCCTCCCCTTCTTTCATACCGTCCACGCAACACGCTGGCGTCCCGCGCAGGCCGACGAACAACGCTGTGCGCCCGGTCTCGGGGTGGACGCGCACCATGGGATGGGTGACGTCCGGCGATGCGTGCTTCTGCTCGTCGGTCATTGGTGGCAGCTCGGGGTTGAGGATTTGCAGCGTCTTGATTTGACTATATGTGCACTTGCGGACTGACAGCGTGCTCTTCTTCTCCTCCGACAAGGCCTCGTACGCCTTCGTCATGTTCGCGAACCACGTTTCACCACCATTTTCAGGCGCCTCCTTGGCGTAGAAGAAGGAACCGCCGGCCGGCTCTTTCAGATAGAAGAAATCGCTATGCCAGCCCTCGCCGACACGTGCAGGAGGACTGCCGATATACTCGCCGTCGACTTGGATATTCGAGAACACCAGCACTTCCGGGTGCTCGGGGAAACGGGTGCGGGAGTTGGGGCTGACCATCAGCGTGCCGAACCGTTGAGTGAACGCCTTTTGCTGCTGCCGCGTCATCTCCTGGTTCCGGAACAGCAGAATATTGTTCTGCAGCCAGCCCGTGCGGATCTCGGCGATCGTCTCGTCAGAGAGGTCTTCGGATACATCGACGCCGACGACTTCCGCTCCCAACGCATCGCTAAGTGGTCTGAATTCGATACTCATAGTGGTGCCTTTCATCCAGCAATCCCTGCGGCCATTCGGTCCCCCAGGTTCATCACGGTCTACACGCAACCTACTGCCAAACGAGTTGGGAGGGTTGCATAGGCACGCATCGCCTCGGCCGACAGTAAATCTAGACGGCAAAATGCGGCAAGCCCATCAGCGCCGTCAGGCCAGCGACAACAGCCCGTTCGTTTACGGGTTCTGTTTTTCTACTTGCTCGGTCGGATCGAGCGGACTAGCACCCCGCCGACCCGGAACAAACGCCGTTCGTTACTCCGCTTCGGCGACGCTCGTCGCGTTCAAACCTTTCGGAGTGGACTCCATCTCGAAAGAGACCTTTTGGCCTTCTTGGAGAGTGTGCATCCCAGACTGCTCGACGGTCGTTACGTGCACGAACACGTCCTTGCCGCCACCGTCCTGCTCAATAAACCCGAAGCCCTTGGTCGGGTTGAACCATTTCACCGTACCGATCCCCATGACCTGTTACCTTACGTGGTTGAACCAGTTGGCGCCCCCGAACTGCCAACATAGCCGCACGGCACACGCCAAGTTGTGGGAGGTGGCAGAGCTGAATACCAAAGTGTTCTAACCAGCCCCTCGTACAACAACAGGCAAAGGATAGAGAGCGCTTTTGGCAAATTCAAGCATTCCCGCACACGTTCGGCAGGAGATGTCGCATAACGCCGATCGCGACATCCACGCTTGCGAACGGCCGACAGCAGTGAAATGCTGTCCGATAGCGCCTTCAGCACACTGTTTTTGAGAGTTCCCACGGATTTTGCGCGTCTTCGAAACGCCAGAGTTCATATACCTCTCACGAACTCTCGCAGCGTCGTCTATTACATCGCAAATGGATCGAGGAGAAGCAGATCGATGCCCAAAGAAACCATAGCCGTCGTCGGCACAGGCAACATGGGCCATGCCGTCGGCCGGGCACTTCGGAGCCACGGTCATCGTGTCATCACCGCGCTTGGCGGCCGCAGCGACCGTAGCCGTCAATTGGCAAAACAGGCAGGAATCGAAGACGCCGTCGATCTGGTCACACTGGTGCGTGAATCCGACATTGTTCTGTCGATCCTACCGCCGGCCGCGGCCCCAGAGTTTGCGATCGCAGCCAGCTCGGCCATGGCAAGCGCCCAAAGCACACCCGCGTTTGTAGACTGCAATGCGGTCTCGCCGAACACAGTATCGGCGATCGCCCGAACCATCCAAGATCGCGGTGCACCCTTTGTCGATGTGGGCATCATCGGCGGCGCCCCGAGCGAAACCAGCGTCCCTCGATTTTACGCCAGCGGACCCGATGTTGGGTTCGTCTCGTTTCTCGATGGCAAGGGAATCGAGGTGAAGAATATGGGCGGCAATATCGGCGACGCGTCGGCAATCAAGATGTGTTACGCGGCCTTAACCAAGGGCACGTGGGCGCTTCACACGGCGGTACTGATCGCCGCCGAACGGCTGGGGCTATCGATGCCCCTGATTGCAGAATTCGAAAACAGCCAACAATCGACCCTCAAGCAAATGCGCGCACGCGTGCCGTGGATCGCGACCGACGCGGGGCGCTGGATCGGCGAAATGGAAGAAATCGCCGCCACGTTTGCGAGCGCCGGAGTGCCAACAGGTTTTCACGAAGGCGCAGCGGCGATTTACCGGCTTCTCGCAACGACAACTCTTGCGGCAGAAACCCGTGAACGTCACGACGCGTCGCGCACGCTCGACCAGGCCATCGACATGATTGCCAGCGCCCTGACCCATCGTCCGGCCGCTGAATAATTGCCGTCGAAAAGAACGCGGCGATGCGCAGCGACCGCCAAACGCGCAAACCCCCGGTTTCTACAAATATCCGAGGCATGGGGTTCATGCTTCTCGCAACCGTTGGGTTTTCCATACTCAGCGGTATGGTCCGCCAGGTTTCGGGCGAATTGCACCCGTTCGAAATCGTGTTCTTCACATCGATCTTCGGATTTCCAGTAGTGTTGCCGTGGCTCGTTCGCGATGGTGTGCGATCGCTTCGGACACGTCGATTTGTGCTTCATCTTTTTCGCGTCACGATGGGCGTAACCGCGATGATTTTTGCGTTTCTGGCCATCAGTTTTACGCCGCTTGCACTCGTGACAGCACTCAGCTTCCTATCACCGATTTTCACGGCAATTCTTGCCGTATTTTTCCTCGGCGAAATCATGAAGTTTCGACGTTGGGCCGCGATTCTAGTGGGTTTTATTGGAACATTATTAATCCTGCAGCCGGGCATTCAACCAATCGAATTTGGCGTCATGCTCGCGCTTATCTCAGCGCTATTTGGCGGCATGGCAACGTTTTGCATAAAGCTCCTGGGGCGGACCGACACGAGCGTCACGATCACCTGTTACGCGATTGCGCTGCGATGGCCGTTGGCTCTGATCCCGGCGCTTTTCTTCTGGCAATGGCCGACCTGGTCCCAACTCTTGTGGCTTGGCGTAATGGGCGTCGTGTTCACGGGGTCCATCATGAGCATGACCCAAGCATTTCGGGACGCCGAGACCAACATCGTGGCGCCGGTGTTTTTCTTTCAGCTGATATGGACCGCCGCTATCGGCTTTGTCTTCTTTCTTGAAATCCCGGCCGTTTTCACGTGGATCGGTGGCGCGATGATCTTTGCTAGCACGACCTATGTCGCCTATCGCGAACGGCTGGCCCAACCAGAATATGCCGAGCCCACACCCACCGTACCTACCGTCTGACGCCGGTTTGGTCAGCGCGAGGGCCGCGTTCAGACTAAACTCTCGTCGTCGCTATTGAATTAGAAGATCAATAAAGCCCGGCTGAAGCGGGCGGAGCGCCCGTCGTACCTGCGGCTTCAGCGACGCCGCCGGACCCATCGATCAAGACCGAGTCTCCGGCGGGCTCGGTGCCGATCTTAAACGCCTCGAGAATGACCTGTTTATCGCCGGGGCGTGCCGGACGGCCGGTTTCGACATTAATGCGGACATGGCGAACGCCGGACGGTATGCGAAATGGGATCGCCGGCTTCCCGCGCAACGCATGCTCCATAAAGTCCTTGAAGATGGGCGCCGCAACCGACGAGCCGGTTTCGTTCTTGCCCAGGGGTCGAGGCTGGTCAAATCCAGCGTAGATGCCGACGGCCAAATCCGGGGAGAATCCAATGAACCACGTATCCACTCCATCGTTGGTCGTGCCAGTCTTGCCAGCGAGCGGCCTACCGACAGCGCGCACTCGACGTCCCGTTCCTCTTTTGACGACACCCTCGAGCATCGTCACGATCTGGTAGGCACTGGTTGCATCTGCAACGCGGTCACGAACATCGGGAAGTGTTGGCGTGCTCCCGCCGTCCCACTCGGCCATCTGACAATCTTCGCATTTTCGTGCGTCATGCCGGAAGATGGTCTTGCCCTGGCGGTCTTGAATGCGATCGATCAGCGCCGGCGTAATTCGCCGACCGCCATTGACGAGCATCGCAAATGCAGTTGTCATTCTCAGGAGCGTTGTTTCGCCGGCGCCCAGTGCCATCGCGAGCTGATTCGGCATCTCATCGACAAGGCCAAACCGCTCGGCATATTCGGCGACTTTCGGCATGCCTATCCTCTGTGCCAGACGCACGGTCATCAAATTTCGCGACTTCTCGATCCCTAGGCGCATCGGCGAGGGACCGTAAAACCTTCGCGTGTAGTTGGCCGGCTTCCACTTGCCCAAGCCGGGACCTTGATCGAGTACGAACGGCGCATCGAGAATTCGCGTGGCCGGCGTGTAGCCGTTGTCGAGCGCCGCTAGATAGACAAACGGCTTGAACGCGGAACCAGGCTGGCGCCATGCCTGAGTCGCCCGATTGAATTCACTAGCCTCGAACGCCATGCCGCCGGTCATTGCAAGGACACGACCGGTGTGCGGGTCGAGCGCCACGATTGCGCCGTTGATTTCAGGCACCTGGCGCAAAGCGTATGTTCCGGGCGGGTAGTTCGGGTCCTCGCCCTCCTGAATTTTGGTCTTCTCAAATATCGTCTGGACCAGAACGACGTCGCCGACAAGGAGCACGTCGGACGGTTTCTTTATTGACGGTCCCCTGCCCTCGTTCCCTAGCCACGCGCGTGCCCATTTGAGTTCTTCCAGCGGGATGCGTCCGATCCGGCCCGTTGTTAGGCCGATCGTCGCGCCACTGGAGTTGAGCTCAGTTACGACGGCCAACTCGTAGCCTTCCGTACCAGGCGGACGCTTGATCCCACGGAGCACACCCAGCCAGTTCTCCATCACCTCAATCCGGTCCCAAGGACCACGCCACCCGTGACGCCGATCGTAGGCGATCAATCCGCGGCGTAGAGCTTCGTCGGCAATCCTCTGTAGCGTCGGATCCACGGTCGTTCGTACAGAAAGTCCACCTTCATAGAGCCGGGCTTCCCCGTAGCGTTGAACGAGTTCGCGCCGAACCTCCTCAACGAAATAGTCAGCTTGTGCGTGCGCGGCGCCAGTGTTGGGAACGACACGCAGGCGTTCCGCGCGCGCGCGGAACGCCGTTTCCGCGTCGACAAAACCCTCTTCGTACATGCGGCTTATCACCCAATTGCGCCGCGCTCTGGCCGACTTCGGATTGCGCACGGGATGATAGTTGTTCGGCGCCTTCGGAAGCGCCGCCAAATATGCCATTTCCCCATCGGAAAGTTCGTGAAGTGACTTGTCGAAATAGTTCAGTGCGGCCGCCGCCACACCGTAGGATCCATACCCTAGGTATATTTCGTTCAGATAGAGTTCGAGTATCTGTTCCTTCGAAAAGGCGCGCTCGATGCGGAATGAGAGGATTGCTTCTTTGATCTTGCGCTCAATGGAAACTTCGCTGGTCAGCAGAAAGTTCTTTGCAACTTGCTGTGTTATCGTCGACGCACCGACAAGACGGCGATTGCTGCCGATGTTGGTTAGGTTGGTGAATGCCGCCCGGACCAGCGCAACTGGATCCACCCCCGGATGCGTGAAGAAGTTCTGATCTTCGGCGGCGATAAATGCCTGAATGAACGTGCGCGGCAGTGCCTGTATCGGGACAAAGACGCGATGCTCGGTTGCAAACTCGGCGATCAACCGTCCATCGCCGGCGTGAAACCGCGTAATCGTCTTTGGCTGATAGTTCGCGAGTTGGCGATAATCAGGCAGATCCTGACCATAACGCCAAAGCAAATAGACACCGCTGCCCGCAGCGACAAGAACACCGAACAGACACAAAGAAGTCAGAACAAGAATGATCTTTACTAAGCGAATCATCGGCTCGAATCGTTGGCAGCTTTGCCTACCTAGGAGTCAAATGTCGGGAAAGAATGTGGCAAAGTTATGATCGCTCAAGACTCTTCAACCGTTCAAAATATCGGTCAACAGCGCGCAGCACGGCGCGTGATAATTGCTCGCGGTACGACTTACTGCGCAAAAGCTTCTCGTCGCGCCGATTTGAAAGATAGCCAAGCTCGACAAGTAGAGAGGGTACGTTTGGCGATTTCAATACGGCAAACCCCGCAAAGCGGTGTGTGTTCCGTAAGACTCTGATTTTTCCTTCCAGTTCCTCCACCAACATCTCGGCGAAGTGCCATGATTCCTCGTTGGTATCGTTTTGCGCAAGATCGATCAGGATACTCGATACCTCGGGCGGGTAGTCGCTCAGATCGGCGCCGGCGATGATATCCGCCTTATTTTCCTTTGCCGCCAATGCCTCCGCCTCTTTATCGGATGCGCGATTGGAAAGTGTGTAAATCGATGCACCGCGCACAGACCGTTTGGGCGACGAATCCGCGTGCAGCGACAGAAACAGCGAGGCGTTTGCCAGGTGCGCTACCTCGAACCGGTCTCGCAGGCGCAAGAACACATCGCGCTCGCGTGTCAACACAACCTCATAGCGGCCACTGCGTTCTAGGGTCTGCTTGACCATTCGCGCAGTCGACAACGTAATCCGTTTCTCATACGCACCGGTAACACCGATCGATCCAGGATCGACGCCACCATGACCGGGATCGATGACGACGACACGCTTTTCATGAGCTCGCGCTTGGCGGCGCGGCGCCAAAACCACGCGGCGCGCGACCGCTGCGCGCGCGACCTTCCAGTCCGCAGTCCGGATATCCGTC
Organism: Alphaproteobacteria bacterium; assembly: GCA_965217615.1. Taxonomy (GTDB): domain Bacteria; phylum Pseudomonadota; class Alphaproteobacteria; order UBA8366; family CAVOAK01; genus CAVOAK01. Next base: position 28,599 of record CBDCIT010000042.1, on the reverse strand, counting down.
TTGCGAGGATCAAAGTCTCTGGGTGGAATCTCTTTGAGATCGAGCACGAATCGGAATGGCCCACCATCGCTCGAAGGCAAGATAAAATGGCGCTCTATGGCCACGGGTACGGCGAGATCTATGACGACCCGGCTATTGCCCGGCTGAAACAGTCCATAGCGGAAGTTTGAAACGACCCCCCGCGCAGACGCTACGACGTTGCCTTCGACCGGCGCCACGCGCCAGTCGACCTCGGGCAAATCGACAACCACCCGATAGGGCTCAGCAAGTGTAAACACGCGGTACGCAAACCGCGCGTTTGATTCGAGGACGAACCGCGTCGCCGCGGGATGCACGCCGATGCGTGCTGCAGACACCACCAAGTCGGCGGCGAGCGCAGGCTGCGTAATCGCAGCGCCAATAGCAAGCCAAACACACGCAGCGAAATATCGCCTATTCGACCACACCAATTCCCACATATTGTAATTCCGGCTGCCGCCCGCCACTATATATATTATTGTGGGCAGGCGTGGTCCATCATGACCCGAGCGCTACAGTAACTGTCAACGATCAAATTAATGTGCAGCATTTTCATTTGACCCTGATGGGGCGACACATAAACGGATTGCCGGACAACTGTGATAAGGCGTAAGGTGACAGCGCGCGAATTTTCCGCTGTTGGCGTAGCCGGCCGTGTTCGGCAGGACCGTATTTGCCGCACAATGTAACCCCAATGGCGAGCAATGCAGCATGTATGCATTCCTCGCCGAATTTCCACCGCGGTGGGCAGCAAGTCAGCGGATTGGTAAATGAATCATGTGAGGCCACGAGGCCGCGTGCAGTCGGATTTCCGATCGCATACGGTCCGGGCAGGCGCCTCAAACCGATTCCGTCCTGGTTCCGTATGTGCGAACTGTTCGACGGACGGGTGGACGCCTTGCTGGCTTCATGAGAACTGACAACGTACTGCCACGGCGCTTTGCGCGCGGAGCGCCGGTGGTGCGCGGCGGAGTTACACATAATGGCGCGTAGAATGTTGATCGACGCGAGCCATCCAGAGGAAACTCGGGTGGTCGTCGTCAATAAAGATGCCCTTGAAGCCTTCGACTACGAATCAGACAACAGAAAGCAGCTCAAGGGTAATATTTATCTAGCGAAGGTAACCAGAGTGGAACCCTCCCTTCAGGCGGCGTTCGTCGACTATGGGGGTAACCGCCACGGCTTCCTCGCCTTCAACGAGATCCATCCGGATTATTACCGTATTCCAGTTTCCGACCGAGAACAGCTCATAGCCGAAGGGGCGGAACTGGAGGAAAGCGAAGAAGACGAAAACGGCGCGGCCGTCGAAACCGTCGGTGGAGACGACAGCGACGAGGTCGTCCGCCCTCGCCTGGGCTCCTACCGTAATTACAAAATACAAGAGGTCATTAAGCGCCGGCAAATACTTTTGGTGCAGGTTGTCAAAGAAGAGCGCGGCAACAAGGGTGCGGCGCTAACCACCTATGTATCGCTCGCTGGGCGATATTGCGTGTTGATGCCCAACACCGCTCGGGGTGGCGGCATCAGCCGCAAGATCGCTTCGACGGCCGACCGTAAGCGTTTGAAGAAGATTCTCGACGGTCTTGAGATACCTGAGGGCATGGCCGTCATCGTTCGCACCGCAGGCGCGGAACGGACAAAGGCCGAGATTACCCGTGACGAGGCGTATCTTCTGAAGCTCTGGGACGATATTCGCAATCTTACGCTCAAGTCCAAAGCACCGGCACTGATCTATGAGGAAGCTAACCTAATCAAACGGTCGATCCGCGATCTGTACTCGAAAGAGATTTCGGAGATCCTCGTAGAGGGAGAGGACGGTTACCGGCTTGCCAAGGACTTCATGCGCATGCTCGTACCGAGCCATGCGAAAAACGTGAAATCCTACAAGGATAGCAGCGCACCTCTGTTCTATCGATACGGTGTTGAAAAACAGCTGGACGACGTCCACGACCCGGTGATTCGCCTCAAATCCGGAGGCTACCTGGTGATAAACCCCACTGAGGCGCTGGTCGCCATTGATGTGAATTCCGGCAAGGCGACACGCGAGCGGCACATCGAGGAAACGGCGCTACGAACGAACCAGGAGGCGGCCGAGGAAGTCGCCCGTCAACTGCGACTGCGTGATCTGGCGGGGCTGATTGTCATTGATTTCATTGACATGGAAGTCTCCCGAAATATCCACTCAGTCGAACGCCGGTTGAAGGAATCGATGAAGAACGACCGGGCGCGCATCCAGGTCGGCCGCATCAGCCCATTCGGCCTGCTTGAAATGTCTCGGCAAAGGTTGCGTCCCAGTTTGACCGAAGCCTCGAGTGAAATTTGTGCACACTGCGGAGGCGTTGGCTACGTGCGGACAACAGAGGCGAGCGCGCTGCACGCCTTAAGGGCCGTCGGGGAAGAAGCCATTCGGCGCTCCGCAAGTGACTTCACCCTTTTTGTCGCGATGCCTGTTGCGCTTTACATCCTCAACAAAAAGCGGCGAGCGCTTGCTCAGATCGAGAGTCAGCACGGGATTGAAGTTCAGTTAGCGGCGGACGAGATCCTGATTCCACCAGAATTTCGCATCGAACGCGGCGAAGAGGCCAGCAAGTCGAAAACGACGGTAGCTTCCGAGGCGACTGCGGCCCCGGCGGACTCCACGGAAGCAGCGGATGGCGGCGAAAAGAGTGCGCAGAAACGACGGCCTCGACGACGCGCCCGTCCTGCGCGAAGCGAGCGCACTGCCGATACGGCGCCGGCTGATATTGAAGTCGCGGCGGAGAAGTTATCCGCGGACGCCGAAGTTGCCGAACCGTCCGAAGCGTCCGCTGACGGTGAACGTGAAGCGACTGACGAGGCATCGCGAAAAAGGAGAAGGCGTGGACGCCGCGGTGGACGTCGCCATTCACAACGGACGCCGGTGGAACGGACGGCCGCTGAAAACGCTGACGCGTCTGAAGAGTCGGGCGGACATGACGAAGCTTCGGGAAGCGAGTCCGAACCCGTTGTAGCCGATGAAAATGAGGCCACTGCCTCCACTGACGCCGTCAAAGAGGGCAATGGAAAGCGGCAACCGGCAAAGCGTCGAAAGCCTGCCCGCCGCAAACCTCGCGTGAGCAAACCCAAGGGTGATGCAGCGCCCGCCGACTCCAGCGAACTGGATACCGCAGCTGTCGGAGCGGAATTCAAGGCCACGGTCAGCGGCAACGGCGATGTCGAGTTGAGCGACGACTTGACGGCTGACGCGCGGAGTTCCGGGTTGGTAGAAACGACGGAAAACGCTGCCGTCGCTACAGCGGACTCCTCACAATCTGCCGCTGCGTCTGAGCTTCAACCGCGACCGTCAGACTCTTCAGAGGTTGGGCCGCCAGATGGACCACCAGTTCCAGCCGAATCGGACAACAAACCGACTCGGCGCGGCTGGTGGCGGCGGGCAATTACCTAAACGGCGCGGGCGTCGAGGCCAAGCTCACGATAGTTCCACATCACCTGACTGTGTTTGGTGCCTGGCCGCAGTTGACGGCTCCTCGCTGCCTGAACTAAATTTTTTGGTGTCGCACGTGCTGTCGCGGGTGAGTCTGGCGTCCGCCATGCCCCACAGGGTTGTTTTGGTGAAGTGGCCTGCAGGATACTGTTTGATGCGCGCCCGCAGGAACCATCCGTCGAAACGGAGAGGCCGATGACCGAGCGGAATGCACCTCCGAATCCTTCAGATGTGCCGTCCTATGGCGGTGGCAACTTTATGGGAGCCAATCTCCAGCCATCCTTTTTGCTGTTTCGAATGGCGATGTCCTTGCTCGGCATACTAGTCCGCAAAGGACGCGTTCAACTGCGGTATCGCGATTTGCGGCAGCGTATGTTGGGCGATGGAGAGGGTCCCCTGTACAAGATGCAGATCGACTCGCTTCGTTTTTTTCCTCCGCTGCTGACGAATGCCGAGCTCGGGTTAGGCGAATCCTATATGAACGGAATTTGGCATCTCGAGGGCGATGACCTTGCCGGCTTGATCGGTGTATTGCTCCGGAATCACGACGCGTTTGAAGAACGCGCGGCTGTTCGGCTTGCGGACGCGTGTCGAAACGCAATTGCCCCGAAGCATCATCAAAACTCGCCTAGCTCAGCCCGTCGCAATGTGGCCCATCACTACGATATTGGAAACGATCTATACCAATCGTTTCTGGACGAGGGGATGAACTACTCCTGCGCATTTTTTGAAAGCCCAACGCAAAGCTTGCGTGAGGCTCAACTGAATAAGCTTCGCACCTCAATAAAACGTCTCCAGGTCGGTACCGGCATGGCTGTGATCGACATCGGCTGTGGTTGGGGTGAGCTGACGCGGATGATGAGTCGCGAGACCGATGCCGCGCACGTGGTGGGAATCACGCTGGCAGAAGAACAGTGCAAGTTGGCAAGCGAGCGCGTGCCAACCGGGCTCGGCAATCGGGTGTCATATAAATTGGAAGACTATCGGACTCATGGGATGGCCCACGTTGGCGAATATGACCGCGCCGTAAGCATTGGCATGTTCGAACATGTCGGCCGGCGTCACTTCGCTGAGTTTTTTGCTACGGTTCGGCGTCTGCTGAAAGCCGATGGCCGAGCGCTTATCCATACAATCGTCCGTCCACGCCCCGGCTGTACGAGCCCATTTATCGACAAGTACATCTTTCCAGGTGGCTATATTCCGACTCTCGACGAGGTTCTGATCGGTGCGGCGCAAGGAGGCATGGTGCCGGAACGGGAAGCATACCTCCATGACGGCGCCAATTACGCAAAAACCCTGCAACTTTGGCGGCAGCGCTCCAACGCCGCATTTCAATCGTTAGACCAGACGAAATATGGCGAGCGGTTTCGCCGAATGTGGAATTTCTATTTAGCTGCCTCAGAAGCCGCGTTCAACGCAACTGGCTTCGCCGTCGCCCAAGTTCCGCTTAGGAAGAGGTGACGGCCGCGCCATCGGCAATCAGGGCTTTGGCCGCCCGGGCAATTTCTTCGGTATCCCCTGCAAAGGAAAAACGCACATAGCGATTTCCGTGTTGAGGATCGAAATCGACGCCAGGCGTAACGGCGACTCCAGTTCGCGCGAGCAATGCGCGGCAGTACGCTTCACTGTCATTCGTCACGTGCCCGACGTCGGCATAGATATAGAACGCGCCGTCGGAGGGAGCGAGCCGCTCGAACCCGGCCTTCGGTAGCTCTTGAAGCAAGAGAACGCGGTTTTCAGCGTAGCGCGCAACATTGGCGTCGAGCTCTTCCCGGCAATCAAATGCCGCGACACCCGCCACCTGCGAGAGTGTCGGCGGAGAAATATAGACGTTCTGCGAAAGACACTCGATCGACCGGGCAAGATCGTCTGGCATCACCATCCAACCGAGCCGCCAACCAGTCATCGAGAAATACTTGGAAAAGCTGTTAATGACGATCGGCTGGTCGGCGCAGGCAAGGGCGCTTGTCGCCGGTTCCTCGAATGTTATGCCGTGGTAAATTTCATCGGAGATCAAGCGGATTTCATGTTCGCTGCAGTAGCTGCACAAGTCTTCGAGCTGTGCTTTTTTCAACATCGTGCCGGCCGGGTTTGAAGGGCTCGCGACGATCAACCCGTGCAGCGGCCCTTCCTCGCGGGCGCGGTCCAGCAACGCTACCGTCGGCTGAAATCGATCCTCAATGCTTGCCGTCAGTAAAACGGGCGTGACGCCCAGAGTTGAGAGAATGCTGCGATAACATGGATAACTTGGCAGAGCTAAGGCGACTCGGTCACCGGGACCAAACGCCGCCAAGAATGACAACACAAACCCCGCCGAAGACCCGGTTGTGACGACGATGCGTTCGAAATCGACATCGATGCCGTAGAATTCGCGATAGTGTCGGACAATGGCGTGGCGCAGCTCGCCGATGCCGAGCGCCAATGTATACCCCAAGCGGTGCTCAGCCAGTGCTGACTGCGCTGCGCTGATAACCGCTTTGGGCGCGCTCGTGCCGGGTTGACCGACCTCAAGATGATAGACGGCTTCGCCAGCCGCCTCGCGTTCGTCTGCCGCACGCATCACCTCCATTACGATAAATGGCGACGCGTTTCCTCGCGATGCAACCTTCAGGGGCATCTATCGATCTCTCGAGTTCTTTGAGCCGAATTTCGCTGGCAACGATATGTAAGGTCTGGTCGAACGCGGCGGCAATTCTTACGCCATCGATGAAGAATATAAGCCTTCATTTGTCCGCCTTCGCGACCAGGCCTGCGCCACGGATATCGCGCGCAACGGCACACTGGAGATCGGCGTCTATTCCCGGCAGCCCGGATGGACAATAAATCGCGTTGAGGCGGGCCAAAGCCTCTCCCTCGCGCATCCTGTGCCCGCGCGCAATCAAAGTCTGTATCGTTTGTTTGCCAGCTTCTGTTTCGGCCAAGATAATGTCGGGTACGCCGCCATGATGTATGCGTGGCAAGTTCATAGCTTCTTCCAAAGGCAACCGGTCGACGATTGAGCGCATTGCGACCGCCATCATTGCCGTCGAGACCGCAGCGCCGCCAGACCCTGCGAGCGCTAGCCGAAAGGTGCGAACGTTCTTGTTGGTGATCATCATTGGGCCGAGGGACAGCGAGTTGCGTCCACCACTGTTCGGCGACGCTGCTAGCACGATTCCGGTGCCGGGCGCGACACGACCGTTTCCGAACAACTCGTACATGGTGAAGGTGCAAGCGACTGCTTGACCTACATTGTCAACCACCACAAAGCTTGCACCTGCGGCGTTCTCAAGAAATGCCCGCGGCGGAGGGTTCAGCTCGCTTATCGGCGTCGCACGGGTCGGCTGGTATGTCGCTATGAGTTGCCGGGCGCGTGTGGACGATACCAGCGCCGCCGAGGGAAGCTTGGAATTGCGGTCAGCCGCCATCCACCGTGTACGCTCCGCGAAGGCTCGTTTCGCGACTTCGGCCAGCAAATGCGGGCGTTCGTCAGCAGGCGTGCTCCCGTATCTGTCGTCGGTGGTCAGCATCTGCCACATCTGTCCTGCCGTAAGGCCCACACCTGCAGGGGGCGGCGCAAAACTTACAACGTCGTTTCCATAGGGAATGGAAATCGGCTCGCGCCATCGCGGCAGAAAGAATCTCAGGTCGTCGGCCGTCATAGATCCACCGGCCGACTGTGCAGCTTCCGCGATGCGGCGCGCAAGCGGCCCTGTGTAGAATTCACCCGCCCCCCTTGTTCGGATCCGCGTGAGCACCGCAGCCAAGTCGATCTGCTGCAGCAATGCGCCCTCCGACAACGGGCCTCCATGTAAGCCCCCGAATACGCGACGAGCTTCGGGGTCTTTCATAAATGGTGCGGCGGCGAGTTGCAAATCGCGCGCAAATGCGCGGGACAGGGAATGCCCAATTCTCGCGAGCTTCTCGGCCGGTACAAGCAATTCACGCCAGTCAAGCTCGCCATATCTTGCGTGAAGCGCTGCCATGCCGCGAACGCTTGAAGGTACGGCACTGGGTCGGGTTATTCCCAATGCCGTTTGCGCCGACGGCGGTGCAACAAAATCCAGTGCCTCAACTCGTCCAGCTTGGGCATCGTGTACGAGACAGACGCCCCCGCCGCCAAGGCTTGCAACCGAGGGAAGCGTGACGGCAAGGGAGAAATACAGCGCCACCGCTGCGTCCGCTGCGTTGCCACCCGCGGCCAGCACATCCCGACCAATCAGGACGGCGTTTGGCTCGTCCGCGGCAACGGCGCCGAAAAAACCGCGGACGAACCCGACCGTCCCGCGTTCGAGTTCCTCGCTCGCACAGCTGGCAAGACCGAACGCAATCAGCGCCGCCGCAACACCCTTGTTGCGCCATATTCTGCGTATACTTAGATTGACGTGCAGTGGGTTCTCCCGGATGTGATTATTTCTTATGCGACGCATGCGCCTGATAAATACCTTGTTCACTTGTGTTTTCGCCTGTTCGACCAGTTGGCCGATCGCGAGCGCCACATTCGCGGCCGATCGAATCTCGCTGATCCGCGACACAGAAATCGAAAATACCATCCGAGCCTATACAGCGCCACTGTTCGAGGCTGCGGGACTAGATGCCGCGTTTGTCCGAATTCACCTGATTAAGGACCGCAGGCTCAATGCGTTCGTTGCAGGCGGCCAGCAAATGTTCATCCATACAGGCCTCCTGAGACGCGCCGAGCACGCGGGACAAGTAATTGGCGTGTTGAGTCACGAAATTGGACATATTGCCGGCGGCCATCTCGCCCGTCTCGATGAACGTTTAGAGAATGCCAGCACTCAATCGATAATCGCGTTGGTGCTCGCCATTCCGGCCGCCCTCGTTGCCGGTGATGCCCAGGTTGGCGCCGCCATCTTGTCTGGTGGGACCTCGGTTGCTCAGCGCTCGGTCCTCCAATATTCTCGCTCCATGGAATCGGCCGCAGACCAGGCGGCACTCACGTTTCTCGAACGCAAACGCTTGTCCGCCCGGGGATTGTTGGAGTTCCTCGAACTGCTTGTTGATCAGGAGGCACTGTATTCATCCGGCAACGATCCCTACCTGAACACGCATCCGATTACCCGTTCCCGCGTCAACTTTGTGCGAAACCACTTGAGCATCTCAAAGTTCACCAACCAAGCTCTGCCCCGCGAACTCGATGTCATGCACCGCCGCATGCGCGGAAAGCTTAATGGATTCATCGATCCACCGGAGCAAACGCTCGGATCTTACGCGGCCGAAGGCTCTGATATGGAGGTGCTATATGCCAGGGCCATCGCTCACATGCGCCAAAACGAAGTGGAACAAGCCGTAGATATTACAGATCGGCTCCTGATCCAATCGCCTAACGATCCTTTCTTTCTCGAGCTCAAAGGTGACATCTTGCGCAATGCTGGCCGCAACAAGGATTCGATCGCACCTTATCGGGCAGCTGTATCAATCGTTCCATGGGCCGCCCTGATACGTGTTAATCTTGCCCAGGCGCAGCTGGCGTTAAATGACGAGGAACTGACCCGAGACGCGCTCATTAACGTAAACGAGGCGCTGCGCTACGAACCGAAGTTGGTGCAGGCATGGCATCTTGCAGCAACCTCATACGGCCGCCTCAAGGATTTCGGAAACCTGGCATTGGCGCTGGCCGAGCAGTCGGTTTTGCAGGGTAGAATATCGGACACCAAGCGTCATGTGAGACAGGCTTTGAAGATATTTCCGGAAGGCTCGCCGGGTTGGTTACGCGCTCAGGATATCGGTAACGTCGTGGCCGAATAGGTGGCCAATTCGTTGACGTTCACCTTTCTGTGAGAGCGATCTTTGTCCGTCGCCCGATGGGTCCAAGCTTGGCATAGTACCGTCGAAATAAGCAATTGAGGTGACCATGCTGTACGCGACCCTACGTCGAATGGCGTTACCACTGCTGTTCGCCGGCGTGATCGTCGGCCTAACTCCGAACGCGAGCGTCGGGCAGACCAAGTCGACGTCCGAAACGCAAGCAATCGAAAAAATTATCCGCGAATACATCCTGAAAAATCCGGAGCTGGTCATTGAGGCGATCGAGTTATTTCAGGAAAATCAGCGGGTTGCGGAAGAGCAATCTAAGGCACGCGCTTTAAAAGTTCGCACGGACCAGATTTATGCAGATCCGGCGTCGCCGACCACCGGTGATGCCAAAGCCAGCGTCACGATCGTCGAGTTCTTCGACTATCAGTGTCCCTATTGCCGCTCGGTGTCGCGGTCGCTGATGGATCTCATCGATAGTAAGGAAGATGTTCGCTTCGTATGGAAGGAGTTTCCGATTCTCGGTGAAGACTCGGTATTCGCGTCGCGTGCCGCCCTTGCTGCCGGCCTCCAGGGTAAATATTTAGACTTCCACCGCGCACTTATGATCTCACGCTCGCGCCTGTCGCAGGATTGGGTGATGACGCTCGCGGAAGGCATCGGTCTCGACGTCGAGCGGTTAAAGAAGGACATGGGCTCGACCGAAGTCACCCAACAGATCGGAGCGAACCTGGATCTCGCGCGGCAGCTTGGCATCCGCGGCACGCCGGCCTTCATCATCGACGGCGAGCTCTTTCCCGGCGAACTTGATCTAGATCGGCTGAAGCAGCTTATTGAAGACGCGCGGAAATCCTGAAAACTGCCTCTTACCGAACCGGCCCTAACTGCTATTCCGGCGGCGCATCGGGCTGATTTTCCGGTGCCGCCGCATGGAAAGCGGCAAGTTCGCGGCATGTCTCGTCGATGCGTAGGATGTGTGGGTAAGGCGAAAGATCGGCTTCGACCCGCCGTGCATTATAAACCTGCGGGATAAGAAAAACGTCTGCCAGACTCGGCGTGTCGCCGTGACAACAAAGGCCGGTAGCGGCGCTCCCCGACAGCATCGCCTCAATGCCCGGGAGGCCCTCCTCAAACCAGTGTTGTCGCCAGGCGATGACGGCAGCGGCGTCAAAGCCGATTGAGTCCATTAGATGGTCGCGCACACGCAGATTGTTAAGCAGATGGATCTCGCAGGCAACCGCCAGCGCAATCGCGCGGACACGCGCGCGCCGCAGCGTCTTCTGGCAACAACGCTGGCTGGGGTCGGGTTTCTTCTAAGTATTCAATGATGGCCAGCGACTGCGAGAGCGTGTGATCGCCATCGACGAGCGTTGGAATGAGGTGCTGCGGGTTGATGTGCCCAAAGGCTTCACTTCGTTGATCCCCATCGATCAAGTTGACATACTCGTGATCAACGTCGATTCCCTTGAGTTTGAGGGCGATGCGAACCCGATAGGCGGCAGACGACCGCCAGAAGCCATAAAGTTTCATGTCAATACTCCACCTCTTACTTTGCATGCCTGCGGCTTGTGATGCGCACCGGCAATACGCAAGAGGATTGCCGCATTGATAATCAGCGCAACAATTACATCACCATAACGACGGTCACAGATTTGCGATTTCGACCGGCTCGAGTTCATCAGCGGGCATGAATCCGAAGACGCGGCCGTAGAAATAAAGTTCGGCTTCCAACGCCCGCTCAATATTCTCCGACCGGCGGAATCCATGACCTTCGCCATCAAACTCGAGATAGGCTACTGGCAAGTTCTTGTGTCGCAGCGCGTCGACCATCGCCTTCGCCTGATTCGGCGGAACGACCTTGTCGTCCAGACCTTGGAAGAAGATCACTGGGCAGTCTAGTCGATCTGTATGATGAATCGGCGAGCGCGCGCGGTAGAGCGCTTCGTCTGCTGGCCACTGCCCAACGAGACCATCAAGGTAGCGCGCCTCGAATTTATGCGTATCGAGTGCCAGCGCTTCTAGATCGCCGATCCCGTAATAGCTGGCCCCCGCTCGGAAGTCGTCGTAAAAAGTGAGTGCGGAAAGCGTCGTGTAACCACCCGCACTGCCGCCGGTAATGGCGACGCGCGTATTGTCGACCAAGCCTCGCTCGACAAGATATCGAACGCAGGTTATGCAGTCCGCAACGTCGACAATTCCCCATTGACCGTCTAGCCGCTGGCGATATTCTCGGCCGTAGCCCGTACTGCCGCCGTAGTTAACATCGAGCACCGCGAAGCCTCGGCTCGTCCAGAACTGAACACCGAGCCCAAATGCGCGTGTCGTTTGGCCTGTCGGGCCTCCGTGACTCTTAACGATCAGTGGCGCCAACTCATCCGCTGGCGCCACATAGTCCCGGTTTCTTGGCGCATAGAAAAAGGCGTGAACCATGGAGCCGTCTTCTGCCGGCACCTCAAGAGCGTCCCCAGCGGACACGTTGTCTCGATCTATCGCCACGTCCATCGACCGACGCAAAGTGTGCAACGTCCCGTCGTCCAGATCGGCGACCACCAATGCACTGGCTTCGGCCGTATGGCCCGCAACGTACGCGGCTTTGAATCCCGATACCTTGAGGTTATCGAAAGCACAGAAGTTGCTGTCGATATCGCGTAGCTGGCCAACATCGATCCTATATCTCGCGAGACGCCACTCGCCGCTGACCGCATAGCTGCAGACAATGCTTCCGTCCGCCGCAAACCCATAGGTTGTCATGCCAAACGCCCATTGCGGACGACCGAACTCCGCCGCCATCTCGCAGAGTGACAAGATCTCGCCTGTCGCACTATGCCGGCAGTAGAGGTTCCACCAGCCGGACTGATCAGAGATATAATGCAAAACCCCGTCGGGAGACCAAGCTGGTTGAAATACCGACGTCCCGTTGCCGCCCGCAACCCATTCAATATTCGCGAGGCCACCGTTCGCGGTGGCGTCCGCAACCCACAACTCCGTTTCGTCCCATGGCATGTTGGGGTGCGACCAGGACAGCCAAGCCAAGTGTCGTCCGTCAGGGCTTAACCGTGGCGATGCGTAGAAATCAGCGCCGCCCACAAGCACTGTGACGCTCTTATCAAAGCCAATGGAAACCAATCGGTTCACGGGTTCGTCGGCTCCCGTGCCATGCTCTTCAGACACAGCAATCAATCGAGCCCGCCGCCGATCCACCACCATATCTGCATAACGAAAGGGCGCCTCGGGCGTGAGTGCCATGGCGTTGCCGAGCCGCGGCATGGCATAGAGCCGCTGGTCGGCATCGTTGCAGAACCAGACATCGCCGCCATCGACGACGAAACTTCCGCCGCCGTATTCATGGACCCGCGACCGGACGCTCATATTCTCCGGCGATACATCGGCAGTTACGCCCTCGCCCGACCGACGGACGAGAACGGTCCGGCCGCGCTCTGCCGGCCGCAACTCAAGCCAGTAGACATCGTCGCCGTCCAGCGCGATTTGGCCTAAGCCGATCGTCGTTTGGGCGATCAATCCGGCCGTAATCGGCGATTTCCAGGTGCCGTATGGTTCGATGTGCGGTTTCTGGGGGGCTGTGGAGTCGGGTTTGCTCACGGTTGGGTCCAGGTAGTGGCGCGCGGGCCTCATTGCTAACTTGGTCGGATTACTCTAGCGGATGGCAGTTGGTATATCACCTTCGGTGGAATCGAGTTCGTAGGTAGGAATCACACGTTGACGCAGTGGCGGTCAATTGTCGTTCGTCGGCGTTTGGCCGGCCGCGGTCCGCGGCTGCCACTCCGCCGTTGCGCCGGAGTGGCGCCATGGTATAACCGCTTCGCGGTCGCTGCAGCCGGGAAAGGAGCCGAGCGTAATGGCGGGTGTACTCGTCCTCAATGGCCCCAATCTAAACATGCTGGGTACGCGAGAGCCGGAAATATACGGCACGACAACTCTCTCCGAGATTGAGGATCAATGCCGCAAGCGCGCTGAGCAACTTGGCCTTGAGCTCACATTTAAGCAATCCAACCACGAAGGCGAACTGGTAACCATTATTCAGGAGGCTCGGTCCAACGGCGTCGGTATTATCATCAACGCAGGCGCCTACACGCACACCTCCGTGGCGTTGCAGGACGCATTGGCGCTGTGCCACGAACCGATCATAGAGGTGCATCTTTCAAACATCTTCGCTCGGGAGTCGTTTCGCCATCAATCGTATATTTCTCCGCTAGCGAAAGGCGTAATCTGCGGGCTGGGGCCGCACGGATATCTCTTGGCGCTGGATGCGATTGCCCCACTTCTGGACCTCGATGACCAGAATGCGCGACAGGAAGCATAATGGCAAAATTTACCGTCGATAGCGAACTCGTCCGAACTCTAGCGGATTTGCTGACCGAAACCGGGCTAACGGAAGTCGAGATCACGGACGGCGATAGGACGATCCGGGTCGCGCGCCACGGCCAGCGGTCAGCGACGCCCGAGGTGGCTGCCAATACGTCTGCCGACCAGGCGAGTGTGGCGGAAGACGACATTCATTCCGCATCGGTTGCCGCTTCCAGCAATCCGGGCGCTTTGACTTCGCCGATGGTCGGCACAGTATTCGTCGCACCACAACCAGGTGCTGATCCTTTCGTGCGCGCAGGCGACCGCGTTGATGAAGGTCAAACTCTTCTCATCATTGAAGCCATGAAGGTGATGAATCCGATACCGGCGAGCCGGAGCGGCATCGTGCGCAGCATCCTGGTCGAGGATGGCCAGCCGGTTGAGTTCGGCGAAGCGCTTTTGGTTATCGAGTAAAGAGCCTTGTTCGAAAAGGTCCTTATTGCAAATAGGGGCGAAATCGCGCTGCGGATCCATCGCGCATGCCGTGAAATGGGCATCCAAACTGTGGCTGTCCACTCGACGGCAGACTCCGACGCCATGCACGTTCGTCTGGCCGACGAATCCGTCTGCATCGGACCGCCGTCGTCTCGAGAAAGCTATTTAAACATTCCGGCAATCCTGTCCGCGGCGAGCATAACTGGTGTCGACGCCATTCATCCCGGTGTCGGATTTCTTGCCGAGAACGCTGCATTTGCAGAAATGGTCGAAGAGCACGGATTCGAATTTATCGGCCCTTCACAAGACCATATCCGCATCATGGGCGACAAGGTATCGGCAAAGCAGCAGGCCGAAAAATTGGGAATTCCAGTCGTACCTGGATCGGATAACGCGCTCTCAAACGATGTCGAGGCACTGCGGATCGCCAAGGATATCGGCTATCCGGTTCTGGTCAAAGCCGCAGCAGGCGGTGGCGGCCGTGGCATGAAAGTCGCGGATAATCCCGACCATCTTACTGAAGCGTTGGCAATGTGTCGCAATGAGGCAAAGGTCTCGTTTGGCGACGACCGCATCTATCTCGAAAAATTTCTTGCTCACCCGCGGCATATCGAGGTCCAAGTTCTTGGCGACTATCATGGTCACGTCGTCCAATTCGGCGAACGCGACTGTTCCGTGCAGCGGCGCCATCAAAAGGTTGTGGAAGAGGCGCCCTCGCCCGCGCTCAACGACGCCGTTAGCGGCAGCATCAGTGCGCTTGTGGCAAAGGCGCTCCAGAGAATTCAGTACTCGAGCTGTGGCACAGTGGAATTTTTGTATGAAGACGGTGAGTTCTATTTCATAGAGATGAATACCCGCCTGCAGGTTGAGCACCCGGTCACGGAGATGATTTCAGGGGTCGATCTTGTACGCGAGCAGTTGCGCGTTGCGGCTGGAGTCCCCATTGGGTTTTCCCAAGATGATATTGAACTTAGCGGCCATGCCATCGAGTGCCGGGTTATGGCCGAGCATCCAGAGACATTTGCGCCCTCACCTGGACGGGTCACCGACTACCACGCGCCAGGCGGTTTGGGCGTGCGCGTCGATTCTGCGCTCTACTCGGGCTATGCGGTGCCACCGCACTACGACAGCCTCATCGCCAAGCTGATTGTTTTCGGAGCAACCCGCAATGAGGCGCTTATGCGACTTCGCCGATCGCTTGACGAATACGTCATCGGCGGAATCGAGACGACCATACCTTTGCATCAAAAGCTGATCCGCGATCCTGCGTTCATCGACGGTGACTACGATACTCATTGGTTGGAATCGTGGTTGGGCGGCAAGTCGTGATTGTATCTAACATCGGACGCTAGGGAGGCGCCGCCTTTATGGAGATGCCGGTCCTAACGCCCGAGTTGCTTTTGCGCGCCTATGCCATGGGCGTGTTTCCGATGGCTGAGGACAGAGAGGATCCCGATCTCTTCTGGGTCGATCCGCGGGTGCGCGGCATAATTCCAATCAATTCGTTTCACGTACCCCGGCGGCTGCGTCGGGTATTGCGTAGCGGCAGATACCTGACCACAATCGACAGCGATTTTGAGGCCGTTATCGAGGGCTGTGCGACAGCCACGCCGCTAAGACCACAGACTTGGATCAACGACAGAATCATTACGCTTTACACAACTCTCTTTCATATGGGCCACGCGCACAGTGTCGAATGCTGGCTTGACGGCGAACTTGCCGGCGGGCTCTACGGCGTATCGATGAGTGGTGTATTCTTTGGCGAAAGCATGTTTAACCGGCACGTAGACGCCAGCAAAGTGGCCCTCGTACACTTGATCCTGCGGCTTCGCGCCGCCGGACTGACACTCCTCGATGCACAGTTCATTACCAAGCATCTTCGTCGCTTCGGCGCCGTGGAGATTTCACGCGACGCCTATCGAAAGCGACTCGCCGCCGCACTCAAGAGCCAAGTTTACTTCAACACGATCATCAAAGAAGTGGACCTGGCGTCGCTAATTGGCGGCAATTCGTGAGAGTTTACTCGTCTCCGCCGTCGGCAGGCGTGCGGACCTTACATTCGAGAACCCATACGTCGTAAACCGGATGCTCTAGAGCGCTCAGCGCGGGGCTCGACGCAAACATCCAGCCGTGGAACAAATCGGTAGGTGGTTCGCCAGGACGCGCCTCATAGATATCGAGAAAGGCACTTGACTCTGGCGGTTCCTCCGGGCGCGTCCGTTCGCACTTACGAACCACGATCCGCAATGCACCGAAACTCACCACTCTGTCTATCGGAGCTTCGAACGTAGAGACGCGCGCGGTCACTTTGTCGAGCCCCTGCATGACCACATGCTCACCTGGAAGCATCGCTGCGGCGGCAGGCGACATCGCGGCTGCGGTTAGGAACGCCGCAATCCAGGCGAATGACGCGATCGATCGTGCAGTGCTCATATACAGGTAACCCATCATTCCAATATTGCGATTGGCGGCGGGTCTGTCCAGACACTCAACACGCGCGGATAGCAAAAAACCGTAAACGTACATAGTCGGCGATCCAAGTCCCTGATTGGTCCATAAGAACCGGCTGCAATTGTTTTGCGACTTCGGCGACAACGGTCTGTCTCAGGGCCAGCGGCAATTCACCCAGATAGCTCTCCGCGAATGTCTCAAGCCAATCGCCGATATTGCCCGGAAGTGGCGTCGGTCGATCGAACAGCATGATATTACGAACGACGAAACCCTGTTTCTCAAGGCGCTTGCGCTGTTCTTCCACGGTTGGGAAATACCATGGACAGGTGGACGTCCCATCAATGCCATAAACGCCAAGCGTAATGCCGAGCGCCTCCCCAATTCGCTTCACATTGCCGAATCCACCCATTTCTGCGACGAACCTCCCACCTGGTTTGAGCGCCCGCCAGACACCCTCGACCACTGCATCGGCATCGGCCATCCAGTGCATCGCTGCATTCGAGAAGACGGCGTCGAACTCACTATCGAATTCAAGCGACTCACCGTTCGTAACGCGGGCGTCGAGGCCAAGCTCACGTGCAGCATCGATCTGATCGGGGCTGTTGTCGACGCCGACGATTTCTACCCCCATGTCACGAAGTTTCGCGGTCAGTGTGCCGTCACCACATCCAAGGTCAAGAATGCGCTCATTCGGCAGAGGATTCAGCAGTTCGACGACAGGAAGCCCAAGTTCTGCGACGAAACTCGCATTGCGCCGGTAGCGAGCCGGATCCCAACGCTGCTTCGCCCGGTTGGGCACAGACTCAGTTGCCGGCGCTGGGTTCGTCTGTGACGAGAAAGATGACTCTTCCTAGCAGCTCTTCCAGGGAAATTACATCACGTGTGCTCACCAGCTCCTCGCCAGCCGCCACGAGTTCGCCGTCGCCGCTAGGCTCGAGCTTGACGTATTTGCCGCCCAACAGGCCTTCGCTGGAGACCGATACACGTGTGTTCGTAGGAAGCTTGATATCAGGGCGGATCGTCATCGTAACGACGGCGAGATAGTCCTGCTGATCGACCCTCTGTTCTACGACCGTGCCTACTTTCACACCGCCAATGCGAACATCGTTTCCAACGGTCAGGCCGTCAATCGCATTGAATTTGGCGATGACGCGATAGCCTTCGACAGGGCGCAGATCACTGTTCGTGTAGGCAAATACCAAAAACATGCCCGCAATCAGTAAGACTATCGCGCCCAAAATTGTCTCGATGACGTTTCGTCGCATGGACGGCCTCTCTACTTTGCAGTCGTCAATTCGTCGAGTCTCCGCTTTCCCCGCGGTCCTTAAGTCGTTTCGCCTCCGCCGCAAGTATGACTTTCTGCAACAGTTCCTCGAAAATCACCGAGTCCTGGACGAACTCGAACTCGTCGCCAGGCCCGAGCATGTCGAGATCTCCTCCAGGCTCGAGTTTGAGGTATTTGTTGCCCAATATGCCTTCGCTAAGAACCATTGCAACCGTGTCGATTGGCAATTTGACATGGGACCGCAATCGCAATGTGAGAATTGCCTGATGGGTTAGCGGATTGAAGTCGACGCGGCTTACGCTGCCAACCGGCACGCCGGCCAGCAGCACGTCGCTGCCGTTTTGAATTCCATCAATATTATTGAACCGAGCGGTCAGCTCGTAGCCGCCGGAAGGCCCTGCCTGCCGCTCGCTATACGCCGTGACAATAAACAGTGCGCCCAACATCATGACGCATGCGCCAACGAGAACATGCAAGGTGTCTTTATTCACGGCACGGATCCGTTCAGCCCGGAGTCCATGGCTCGTAGTCCCCAGTCGCCGGCGCACGTTTTCCGCCCTGGAGCGTGTGTCCCGGTGGTCGATAAGCCTGTGGTGTGCCTGTGAGATTGGGCACATGAAACTTCTGCCACGAGTGTTTGGGGCGACCAGCATCCTCGGGCGGATCATCGAACATATAGTGGAGCCAAGCATGCCACTCGGGTGGTACGGCGCTCGCTTCGTCCTCGCCACGATAAATGACCCAGCGCTTGCGGCGCCGGCTCGTCGGCGGCCGCTTTTCTTGAAAGTAGCGGTGACCGAAATCGTCGGCGCCAACCTGCTCGCCGTTCAGCCAAGTATGCAGCCGCGTACCGATCGTCGTCATAGCTTTTGGACTTCCCTCGCGGTGGGTGCTCAAGCCGATCACGGGAATGAGACACTTATGAGGCAATTATATATGACATCCCGGCCCTCGCCAATGTGGGCAACACTCCATCGAGTGCGCTACCGCAGTGATCGGGGCTGTGTCTCGAAAGTGGTGGAAATTTGAGGATGGCGTAATCTCCGGGTGACAAGACAACCACCCAACCGGCGGCTAGCACCGCCAAGGAGATCACGCCATGAAGAACACTACCGAGACTTCCGCGCTTTCGCTACTGGCCAATGACGCCGGCTATGATCCGCTCGAGGACCGGCTGCGGGAGAACATCAGATCCACGATCGAGGCCGTTTTTGAGGAGGAACTTGCGCAGTTTCTCGGGCGCTGCCGATACGGTCGAGAGGACGCGCTTCGGCAAGGGTATCGGAACGGGCACCGGGAGCGGCAACTGACGGGGACATTCGGGACCGAGAGGGTGAGCGTGCCGCGTGCACGGATCGTTGAGGAAGACGGTCGGGCGTCGGAATGGCGTTCGCGGGCGCTGCCGCGCTACCAGCGGCTGACCAGAAAGGCCGAGGCGCTGATCGCTTCGGTGTATCTGTCCGGAACCAACACGCGGCGGGTGAAACGCGCGCTGTTCGGGCTCTTCCGGGGTGCTGTGAGCAAGGACGTTGTGAGCCGGGCGTGGCGCAAGGTGAAGGTCGATTGGGACGCCTGGTGCAGCCGTGGCCTCGCGGATGAGGATATCGTTCGGCTGATCCTTGACGGTACTGTGATCAAGACCCGACTGGATCGCAAGGCCACCAACATCTCGGTTCTCGCGGCTATAGGGGTGCGCCGGGATGGCCAGAAGGTCTTGCTTTCGATCGGGAATATGGGCGGAGAAAGCCAGGCGGCGTGGCGCCAGTTCCTCGACGACCTTGATGCGCGTGGACTGAAACGGCCCGGGTTTGTCATCGTCGATGGCGCGCCGGGACTGGAGGCGGCTCTGTCGGCGCTTTGGGGCGATGACCTTCCCGTTCAACGCTGCACCGTGCACAAGCACCGCAACCTTCTGGGTCATGCTCCCAAACACATGCATGACGAGCTGAGCGAAGATTACCGCGATATGATCTATGCCGACACTGCCTCCGAGGTGGAAACCCGCCGCAAGACGTTTGTCCGCAAGTGGCGGCTGAAATGCAGGGCCGTCGCGGACAGCCTCGCAGAAGCGGGCGACAAGCTCTTTACCTTCACGCGCCTGTCCAAGAGCCAATGGAAATCAGCCCGAACGACCAACGCCATTGAGCGTCTCAACGAGGAGTTCAAGCGCCGGATCAAAACACAGACCGTGCTGCCGTGTCCCGAAACAGTGCCGATGCTCCTCTGGGCGCTCCTCGCTTCCGGCCAAATCCAGATGCGCAAAGTCGATGGATGGGAAACCCTCGATCAGCTAATCGCCGACGAAACCCTTGACCGAGCGGCCTGACCGCCGCAAAACTCAGCCCGCTCGGAGAGGCGCCAAAACCAATTTCCACCACTTTCGAGACACAACCGTGATCGGTCGGCGTCACGAGATTGCCGTTTCGGCGGTTGCGGTGCTATTCAGATCGCAATTCGCGCCGCCCACCGTCCATAATTTAATGATGCCAACCTAGACGACCAAGTCGACATTCCGCGCCAGATAATCTCGGGGATTACGATCATGGCGATCCAGACATTCGAGGGTTTACCACGCGCCCTGCCCGAATTCCTAAAAGCGCTCGACGAGAACAACAGCAAGGCATGGTTCGACGACCACCGGACGGAGTATCAGGACAACTTCGTCGAACCGGCAAAGCTGTTTGTCGCGGAGATGGCTGACCTGTTGTCGACACTATCGCCTGATCTGAAGGCAGAGCCGCGGATTGGCGGGTCTATCTTGCGGATAAACCGCGACATTCGATTTTCGAAAGACAAGCGACCATACAAAAACTGGTTGGGCATCATGTTTTGGCAGGGAGAGGGACGAAACGGGAATGTCCCGGATTTTTTCTTCGCGTCGATGCCACCGGACTAGGCATCGGAGGTGGCATGCATGGATTCACGCCGCCACAACTTGAACGTTACCGCGCCGCGGTGGTCGACCCAAAATGGGGCAAGGCGCTAGATCGCGCACTCAGGGCGGTACGCGAGAATGGACCTTATGAGTTGGGAGACGCTGAGCTTAAGCGCATTCCAGCAGGCATCGCTGCCGACCACCCGCGCGCGGTCCTGTTGCGTCACAAGAGCCTATCAGCCCGTTGATTAAGTCGGCGCCGTCTGATTCTCTGGTTCCCTGATTTGCAGGGGGGTTTGCCGATGGCGATGGGACGGCAGAAGGCTGGTCAGGGGTGTTGATCGGCGTGGAATATTGACCCCCTTGGTGGGGTAATCGGCGTCCAAAATTGACCCCCCTGGTTTTGTGCTCTTGAACACACCTTGTTGTTTGGACAGACGAGGTGGGGGAGATGCTGGTTGTGGAGACGATTGCGCGGATCCGTCGGGATCATCTGGTGAAGGGCGTTCCGATCAAGAAGATCGCCCGGGATTTGAGGGTTTCGAAGAACACGGTGCGCAAGGTGGTACGGGGCGATGAGACCTCCTACAGCTACGAGCGCAAGATCCAGCCGCTGCCGAAGCTGGGGCCGTGGGTGGGTGAGCTGGAGCGCCGGCTTGAGGCCAACGAGAAGAAGCCGCGCCGGGATCGTCTGTCTCTGCTGCGGATTCATGAAGACCTTGCGGCTCTGGGCTATGGCGGCGGCTACGACGCGGTGCGCCGCTACGCCAGGACCTGGCGGCGGCGGTGGCGGCTGTTGTCGCCGTCGCAGGGTTTTGTGCCGCTGAGCTTCGATCCCGGCGAGGCCTACCAGTTCGACTGGAGCCACGAGTACGCGCGCCTGTCGGGTGTGACGACCAAGGTGAAGGCGGCGCACATGCGGCTCTGCTACAGCCGTATGCAGCTGGTTCAGATCTTCCCGCGCGAGAGCCAGGAGATGGTGTTCGAGGCGCATGAGCGCGCCTTCCGCTTCTTCGGCGGGGTCTGCCGGCGGGGCATCTACGACAACATGAAGACGGCGGTGAGCATGGTCTTCGTGGGCAAGGAGCGCGCCTACAACCGGCGCTTTCTGGAGCTGTGCTCCCACCATCTGGTGGAGCCGGTGGCGTGCACTCCGGGTGCGGGCTGGGAGAAGGGCCAGGTCGAGAGGCAGGTGGGTGACGTCCGCGGCCGCCTGTTCGTGCCCATCCCGCGGGGCGGCTCTTACGCCGAGATCAACGCGTGGCTGATGGATCGGTGTATCGAGGACGCCAAGAAGCGGCCGCATCCGACGATCGAGGGCAAGACGGTGTGGCAGGTGTTCGAGGAGGAGCGGCCCTTCCTGATGGCCTATCGCGGCCCCTTCGACGGCTTCCACGCCACCGAGGTATCGGTCTCCAAGACCTGTCTGGTGCGCTTCGACAACAACCACTACAGCGTGGCGGCCCGCGCCGTCGGGCGGACGGTCGACGTGCGGGCCTATGCCGATCGTATTGTCATCCGCCAGGATGGCGAGACCGTTGCCGAACACCCCCGGAGCTTTGGACGCGGTGAGATCGCCTGCAATCCATGGCACTACGTGCCGATCCTGACACGGAAGCCCGGTGCGCTGAGGAATGGCGCGCCTTTCAAGGGTTGGCAACTGCCCGGCGCGCTGGGCCGCATACGGGCGCGGCTCACCGGCCGCGACGACGGCGATCGTCAGATCGTCAAAATCCTCGCGGCGGTGCTGGAGGACGGGCTGGAGGCGGTCGAGGCGGCCTGCGCCGAAGCGCTCGCCTGCGGCGCCTGCAGCGCTGATGTTGTGCTCAACATCCTCGCCCGGCAGTGCCAGCAGCAGCCGCCGCCGGCCATCCCAACGCCCGAGGGCCTGCAGCTTCGCCACCAGCCGGTGGCCGACTGTCAGCGCTACGACCGCCTGAGGGAGGCCGGTCATGGAGCGTCATGATGTGCTGGCGATGATGACGGCGCTGAAGCTTGCAGGCATGCGCGCCGCCTACGACGACATCCTCGCCGACGGGCTCAAGCGCCGTCATCCGGTGCAGCAGATCATCGGTACGCTGCTGCAGACCGAGGTCGCCGACAAGCAGGCGCGCTCCATCAAGTACCAGATGACGTCCGCCAAGCTGCCGACGGCCAAGGAGCTGGCCGACTTCGACTTCGCCGCTTCCCCGGGCAATGAGCCCCTGATCCAGGAACTCGCCGCCGGCGACTTCCTGGAGAGCAAGCGCAACATCGTGCTGGTCGGCGGCACCGGCACCGGCAAGACCCATCTCGCCGTCGCCATCGCCCGCGCCTGTATCAGAAAGGGCGCCCGTGGCCGCTGCTACAACGTCGACGACCTGGTCAACCACCTCGAGGCCGAACTCCGCTCCGGACGCCAGGGCCGTACCGCGGACCAACTCGTCCGACGCGACTTCGTCATCCTCGACGAACTCGGCTATCTGCCCTTCGCCCAGGCCGGCGGCCAGCTGCTGTTCCACCTGATGAGCCGGCTCTACGAGCGCACCTCGATCATCGTCACCACCAACCTCGCTTTCGGCGAATGGCCCTCCGTCTTCGGCGACCCCAAGATGACCACCGCGCTGCTCGACCGCCTGACCCACCATTGCGAGATCATCGAAACGAGAGCTGGCGCTTCAAGAACCGCTCCTGACCGGACGCCGGCCGTGCCTGTGGCCCGCTTGCCCCGGTGGGTCAACAGGCTTGACGTATACGTCAAGCCCACGCGGCTTCGCTCCGCGCACCGCAAGGCGCTACACGAAGCCGCTCGGGTCCCCCCTATTGACTACCGGGACAACCTCCGCCGTGCCACTCAGGGGGTCAATATTGCACGCCGATTGACAGGTCAGGGGGATCTGATGGTGAGCTGGTCGGAGATGCCGCGCTCTCCGGGTCATGTGTTTTATGACCGCCTGCAGTCGGTGCTGATCGAGGGCGGCTTCGACGCCTTTGCCGAGGCGAGCTGCCGGCCTTATTACGCGGCCCGGATGGGCGCGCCCTCGGTGCCGCCCGGGCGCTATTTCCGGATGCACCTGGTGGGCTACTTCGAGGGCATCGACAGCGAGCGCGGTCTGGAGTGGCGCTGCTCGGACTCGCTTTCGCTGCGGGCGTTCCTGCGACTGGGGAGCCGTGATCGGGTACCGGACCATTCCTGGCTGTCACGGAGCCGCACGCGCCTGCCCCATGAAGTCCACGCGGCGGTCTTCGACTGGGTTCTGGTGCTGATCGCCGAGGCGGGGCTGATCAAGGGCGAGCGCATCGGCGTCGATGCCTCGACCATGGAGGCCAACGCGGCGCTGCGGAACATCGTGCGGCGCGCCAACGGCGAAGGCTACCGGGAGATGCTGGCCCGGGAAAGCGGCGTCGAGACACCCACGGCCGAGGATCTGGCGCGTCTGGAGCGGAAGCGCAAGGGCAAGAAGCTTTCCAACACGGATTGGGTTTCGAAGAGCGACCCCGAGGCCAAGATCGCCAAGATGAAGGACGGCACGACGCATCTGGCCTACAAGCCCGAGCACGCGGTGGATCTGGACACCGGCGCGGTGGTGGCGGCCGAGCTGCACCCGGCCGATGAGGGCGACACCACGACGCTTTCCAAGACCCTGGCGAAGGCCGAGGCAAACCTCGGGGCGGTGGATGCGGCACCGACGGCGGAGGACCCGGCCGAATGCGTCGCCGACAAAGGTTATCACTCACGGGCGGTCTTGAGGGCTCTGGACGACAGTCCCAGGAAGACCCGGATCGCGGCGCCCAAGCAGACCGGCTTTTCGCGCTGGCACGGTGATGAGGCGGCGCGGCGCGCGGTCACCAACAACCGTGCGCGGCTCAAGTCCGGGGTCGCCCGCGAGGCCTTCAAGCTGCGCGCCGAGATCGTCGAGCGCTGCTTTGCCCACAACCTCGATCGTGGCGGCATGCGACGAACCTGGCTGCGCGGGCGAGAGAATGTGCACAAGCGATACCTGCTCCACGTCGCCGGCCACAATCTATCGTTACTGATGCGCCAGCTCATCGGCGCCGGCACCCCGCGGGAGGCCGTGGCGGGCGGATATGGCGGTATTTTCGTTCTGCTCACGCCCACCGGGGCCATGCTGGTGGCACGGGGGGTTTCGCAAAGCGGCCAGTCGGCTTTCGCCGCCGCATTCTTCATCTGGGGGTGAGAGCCGGAAAAAGCCACTTAATCAACGGACTGCTATACGCCTGGTTCGATGAGCCGCACCCGGATGAGTTGTTTAGTGACGGAGCAACCAACTATTGCTTCGGACATATTGGACGGCTCCGACCGCTTCAGAAATGGCTCGTCGACATCTTTGCTGGCCACTGACGTGTGGCCTGATCGGCGCTGGACAGCCTAAACATTGAACACATTGCAACCGTCGTCGGTTTGGATTGAGCGAATCGACGGATGTATCTTTGCCAACTGCGAAATGGGTTTCGCGCTGGTGCCGACCGGCCCGTCGCCAACTTTGAGACCTCCAAGCTATATATTGTGCCACAAGTATTAGTTTCTCAATATCTTGTTGCACAACGCAAGATATTGTGACTTACTTGCTGTTATCTCAAGGATATTGAGACTTTGAACGATAGAAATCTCGAGTCGTGAGGTGCCGTGGGTCTGAGGGGAGGTCGGTCAGTTCGCGAACTAGCGACAGCGCCGGTCTGCAATCCAACCCCGGATTAGAAATAGCGCCGGCCATAACGTCCGGTGAATTGCAGGCTGGGGGAGTCGTGTATGCGTATTCAACGCCGATTCACACGCGAGGGTGAATCCCCTTACGAAGGAATAGCATTTCGGATTGCATCGAGCGAGATCCGCAATCCCGACGGTACAACCGTGTTTTGCGCTGAAAATCTCGAGGTCCCATCTTCCTGGAGCCAAGTCGCCACCGACGTCCTCGCACAAAAGTACTTCAGGAAGGCCGGTATCCCAGCGCGATTGCGCGTCGTCTCTGAGGACAATGTTCCAGGCTGGCTTTGGCGCCACGAAGCCGATCTCTCGGCACTTCAGTCGATTTCCGAGGAGGAACGTCACGTCGGGGAGATGAGCGCACGCCAGGTCTTCGACCGACTAGTGGGCACTTGGACATATTGGGGGTGGAAGGGCGGTTACTTCGACGGCGAGACCGATGCCCGCGCCTACTATGACGAAATGCGTTTCATGCTGGCGCGACAGATGGGCGCGCCTAACTCGCCGCAATGGTTCAACACTGGCCTCCACTGGGCCTACGGCATCGAGGGCCCGGGCCAAGGTCATTACTACGTCGACCACCGAACAGGAGAATTGACCGAGTCAGAATCTGCCTACGAACATCCGCAGCCTCACGCCTGCTTCATACAGTCCGTGACCGATGATCTGGTCAACGAGAATGGAATAATGGAGTTGTGGGTACGTGAGGCGCGACTCTTCAAATTTGGCTCAGGCACTGGCACCAATTTCTCGGCCGTGCGCGGCGAAGGTGAAATGCTTTCTGGAGGCGGAAGATCATCGGGTCTGATGAGTTTCCTAAAAATCGGCGATCGCGCGGCAGGGGCCATAAAATCCGGAGGCACAACCCGCCGCGCCGCAAAGATGGTCGTTGTCGACATCGATCACCCAGACATCGAGGACTATATCAATTGGAAGGTTAACGAGGAGCAAAAGGTCGCGGCGCTGGTTGCAGGCTCGAAGCTTTGCAATCAGCATCTCAACCGTATCATGTCGGCATGTCAGGATGGCGCAGGCGACGCTGCTTGCGATCTCAAATACAACAGAGAATTGAAACGCGTCTTCCGCGATGCACGCCGCGCGATGATCCCCGAGAATTATATCCAACGTGCAATCCAGTTCGCCGAACAGGGCTTCAAGCAGATCGAATTCCGTACCTTTGACACCGATTGGGAATCGGAGGCCTACCGCACTGTCTCGGGCCAGAATTCCAACAACTCGGTACGTCTCACCAATGCCTTCATTGAAGCCGTGGAGAACGATGCCGAGTGGACACTCTATCGTCGCGTCGACGGAGAACCTGCGAAGACGCTCAAGGCAAGCGAGCTTTGGGACCAAATTGCGCACGCTGCATGGGCGTCGGCCGATCCCGGCGTGCAATTTCATACGACGATTAATGACTGGCACACATGTCCAAACAGTGGACCGATCAACGCATCGAATCCATGTTCAGAGTATATGTTCCTCGACGATACGGCGTGTAACCTCGCGTCATTGAACCTGATGGCGTTGCGCGGACCTGACGGTCTGATCGATGTTCCAGCGCTCGAACACGCCGTTCGGCTGTGGACGATCGCGTTAGAAATTTCGGTGCTGATGGCGCAGTTCCCGTCCAAAGAGATTGCCCGGCGATCACATGAGTACCGGACCTTGGGTCTGGGCTATGCGAATTTGGGTGGGTTGCTGATGGCCTCAGGTTTTGGCTACGACAGCGCCGAAGGTCGCGCACTGTGCGCCACGGTTACCGCGCTTATTACCGGCGGTGCATATGCGACCTCTGCTGAAATGGCGGAAGAATTAGGCGCATTTCCCGGATATGCGCGCAACTCCGAGGCGATGTTGAGGGTGATTGCCAACCACCGTCGTGCTGCTGAGGGCGTCGCCGCAGGCTATCAGGGTCTTACAGTCAAACCGGTGCCGCTCGACCACAGCAATTGTCCACAGCCCGAAGTGAGTTTGGCGGCCGCGGCCGTTTGGGACCGCGCGCTTGCTTTAGGCGATGCCCATGGATTTCGCAACGCTCAGGTCACGGTTGTTGCGCCAACCGGCACCATCGGCCTCGTTATGGATTGTGACACAACGGGCATCGAGCCTGACTTTGCCCTGGTAAAGTTCAAGAGGCTCGCTGGCGGTGGCTACTTTAAGATCATCAATGGCGCTGTCCCGGACGCGCTTGGGACGCTTGGCTATGACGACCACTCGATCGACGACATCACAAATTACGCCGTCGGCTTTGGCACGCTAAAGGACGCGCCTGCAATCAACCACGAGAGTCTTGCGAGTAAGGGCTTTACGGAAGAGGCGTTGGAGCGGCTCGAAGAGGCTCTCGCCAGCGCCTTCGACATCAAGTTTGCTTTTAACAAGTGGACGCTCGGTGTCGACTTTTGCAAGGACGCGCTGGGCATAGACTCCGAGAAGCTTGATAGCGTGGGGTTTGACCTTCTCAAGGAGTTGGGTTTCGCGCGAGTAGACATAGAAATCGCGAATATCTACTGCTGTGGCGCTATGACGCTTGAGGGCGCGCCTCACCTGAAGCGCGAGCATCTAGCAGTATTCGATTGTGCCAATCCGTGCGGTCGAACCGGCAAACGTCATTTATCCGTGGAAAGCCACATTCGCATGATGTCAGCGGCGCAGCCATTCGTATCGGGCGCCATTTCCAAGACCATAAACATGCCGAGTTCCGCGTCGGTCGAGCAGTGCAAAGACGCCTACATGCTCTCGTGGCGGCTCGGACTAAAAGCGATGGCGCTCTATCGGGACGGTTCAAAGTTGAGCCAGCCGCTTGCCGCTGCAACGGCTGACGACGAGGACTTCGCCGAACAACTAGCGGAAGCGCCGGCTGCTTCGGCCGCACCGATCGTCGCCGAAAAGATTGTCGAGCGGATCATTAGGCTCAACGCGGACCGGCGCCGGCTGCCCTCGCGCCGCAAAGGATATACGCAAAAAGCAATTGTTGGCGGACATAAGGTTTATCTG
Source organism: Alphaproteobacteria bacterium (assembly GCA_965217615.1). GTDB lineage: Bacteria > Pseudomonadota > Alphaproteobacteria > UBA8366 > CAVOAK01 > CAVOAK01. The sequence continues at coordinate 251 of CBDCIT010000042.1, read as the reverse complement.
CGTACCGGCGAGTACGAAGACGGCCAGCTTGGCGAGATCTTTGTCGACATGCATAAGGAAGGCGCGGCCTTCCGGTCGCTGATGAACAATTTCGCCATCGCAATCTCGATTGGCCTGCAATACGGCGTGCCTTTGGAAGAGTATGTCGAGGCCTTCACTTTCACGCGCTTCGAGCCGGCAGGTATCGTCGACGGCAATAGTACGATCAAGATCGCGACATCGATCTTGGACTATTTGTTCCGGGAACTCGC
>CBDCIT010000041.1:0-57260 GCA_965217615.1 Alphaproteobacteria bacterium | reverse complement strand
TATCTGACAGAAGGCGTTCGGAAGGAAAGGCCTATCCGATGACTCAGAACGAACATCCCAACATCCTTTGGTATTGCACCGACGCGCAGCGCTACGACACGATTGGCGCGTTGGGCAATAGCCACATTCGTACGCCGAATGTTGATCGGCTAGCGGCCCGCGGCGTCGCCTTCAAGCGGGCCTATTCACAAAGCACGCTCTGCACGCCAAGCCGAGCGAGTTTTCTCACCGGACGCTACTGCGCCTCTCACCACGTTTACCGCAATGGCGCGGAACGGTTTCCGCCGGGTGAAGTGCTGGTCACCAAGATGCTGGCTGATGCGGGTTACGATTGCGCGCTCATCGGCAAGCTGCATATCTCAAGTTCTGAAAAGGGCGAAGCGAGGTTCAACGACGGCTACCGCGTCTTTCAGTGGTCGAACATGCCCTATCCAGGCGAAGCCGCGGATCATCTGAATGCCTACCATACCTGGCTGCGCGAGGAAAAAGGCGTAGATCCGAACGACGCCATCCCGCGATACCGCATGCGCGACGACGGGCACTCGCACGCTGGTCAGGGCGACGTGGTTAGCCCCGGCCTGCCGGACGAGCTGCAACAGTCGCGATGGGCTAACGAGATGGCGCTCCGATTTGTTGAGGAAAATTGTCGTGGACCTTGGCTCATGAGTATCAATGCGTTCGAACCGCATTCACCTTACAAACCGCCAAAGGAACATCTCGATCGCCACAAGTCTGAGTCTATGCCGCCGCCTCTTTTCAGGCCCGAGGATATCGAGCGGCAAAAGCGATTCCACGGAATTCAGGCGCAGAACGTTTATGCCCGTGATCCCCCTCGACACGGCGCTACCTTCGACAGACGCGGCGCCCGACTCTTACGGCGACGCGGCACCGCCAGGCCGGGATACACCAGCCCGGTTCAATGGGCGCCTGATCAAATGCGGCTACTACGCCATGATCGAGATGATCGATCACCACTTCGGCGACCTGCTCGACGCGCTGGACGCCGTCGGCCAACTCGACAACACGATTGTGATCTATCAAAGCGACCATGGTGAACTCTTGGGCGACCACGGTCTCGTCTTTAAGGGAGCACGGTGTTTCGAAGGCTCGGTTAGGGTGCCGCTCATCATGTCGTGGCCCGGGCAGACCCAGAAAGGCGTCGTCAGCGATGCGCTGGTCGAGCTGATCGACGTCGCGCCGACGCTCCTGGAGGCGGCCGGAATCGAGGTGCCGTACTTTGTGCAGGGCAGATCGCTGATGCCGATCCTCGTCGGCGACGTCGATCCGCATATCCACAAGTCCGTCGTTGTCTCGGAGTTTCACGATTCCTGCCAGTTCAACGAGGCAACCGACGGGCCGACACAAAGCGTCATGAGCTTCGACGGCCGCTATAAGATGGTCACCTATCGGGGGCATGACGTGGGCGAACTGTTCGACCTTGAGACCGACCCCGGCGAGTTCGCGGATCTGTGGGATGACGCGGCGTGTCAGTCGCTCAAGCTCGAGGTTATGCAGCGCCATGTGGACGCGATCATGGGCTCAATTAGCGCGGGTCCCCGGCGCTCAACGCGTTATTAGAACGCTGAGATGGTATTCGGACATCGGCTTCGGACTCATGGTAGTGTCACGCAAACTGTACGCCGCAGTTTGGTTTTGGGGAGGACCGTGAGATGGCGAAGAAGGCGAGCGCCAAGACGTCGTCGATCAGCGTCAACGTCGATTTCGAGCGGCCGGGCCGGCAGGTCGGCTATCTGCGCGTCATGCATTCGGGCAACAAGACTTCGGGCGGGGCGATCCCCTACCCGATTGCGGTGATCGGCAAGGGCAAGGGCCCGACCGCCTTCATCACCGGCGGCAACCACGGTAACGAGTATGAAGGTCAGGTGATCGCCGGCCGGTTGATCCGCGAGCTCGATCCCGATCAGGTCGAGGGCCGGATCATTCTCATGCCGGCCTTGAACTATCTCGCCGTGCAGGAGGATCAGCGGGTCTCCGACGTCGACGGTGAGAACATGAACCGGATCTATCCGGGCGACCCCGACGGCGGGCCGACACTTGCGGTCGCCCATTTCGTAGAGTCGGAGATCCTGCCCCGATGCGACGTTGCCATGGACATCCATTCCGGCGGCGTGACGTCGCGCTACCTGCCGTGTGGTTACATGGGCAAACGCGGCAACAAGGATTTGCGCGCCCGCAAGGTGGCCGCCGCCGAGGCCTTTGCCGCGCCGCTCACGGTCGTCGTCTTCGCCACCGCGTCGACAGGATCGTTGTCGGCTGCTTGCGATCGCAACGACGTCGTCATGATCGCCGCCGAGCTCGGCGGCGCCAACTCTGTGACGAAGCAGGCGGTTCGGATCGGCACGGATGGCGTCCACCGGGTCTTGCGACATAACGGGATCTTGCCACCCGACAAAGCCGACGACGAACGACCGCAAACGCGGTTCGTCACCTATCCGAATTCCTCAAGCATGACGATGGCGACGGCAGAAGGATTGTTCGAGCCCTATTGCCGGCTTGGCGACACGGTGTCAGCCGGTCAGGCGGCCGGCTGCATCCACTCGCTCGAAGCGCCGGAAGTGGACCCCGTCGAGGTCAACTTCAACCGTGACGGCATGATTGTTGTTGCGCGCATCCGGGCACCGGTCAAGCGCGGCGATAACGTCTTCAACGTAGCCGTCGATATCGAACGCAAGGAACTCATCTGATCTGCTCGCCCAGATGATGCTCTTGGCGCGGGGAGGCGAAAGGCCGTGAGTAGCGACAAGCCGTCTTTGAACGACCGTCCCGGTATTGGCATACCGGCGTTTCGCCCGACGCTCATGGGAACGCGGCATATGGTGGTCGCTGGGCATTATCTGGCGGCTGAGGCGGCCTTCACAATACTTGAGGCCGGCGGCAACGCGGTGGATGCGGGTGTAGCCGCTGGAATTGCGCTCGGTGTCCTACAAAGCGATCTCGTCAATGTCGCCGGTGTCGCGCCGATTATTCTTTATCTGGCGGATCGCCGCGAAGTGCTGACAATCAGCGGTCTCGGCACTTGGCCCGCCGCCGCTTCCGTCGAGCTCTTCGAGCGCGAACATGGTGGCCATATTCCCGTCGGCCTGTTGCGCACGGTTGTCCCCGCGGCACCGGACGCGTGGATCCTGGCGCTCGAAGAATTTGGCACGATGAGCTTTGGCGAGGTCGCGGCGGCGGCGATCCGGTTCGCCTCAGAGGGGTTTCCGATGCACCCGCTGATGGCCGGGTTGATCGCCGGCAATGAGGAGGCCTATCGACGCTGGCCTGCCAGTGCCGCGATCTATCTGCCGAACGGCCGCCCGCCCAAGGTCGGCGAGCGGTTCGTGCAGTCCGATCTCGCAGGAAGCCTGCAGTATATGGTGGATGAAGCCGCCGCCGCGGGGGGCCGGGAGGCCGGTCTCAAGGCTGCGCGCGAGGCCTTCTATCGCGGCGATATTGCTGCGACCATCGTCGACTACCACGCGAAAAACGGCGGCATGTTGACGGCGGCGGACATGGCCGGTTATCGCTCGGCCATCGAGCCGCCGGTGCGTGTCACTAGCGCGGATGTCGATGTCTATACGTGCGGCCCGTGGTGCCAGGGACCCGTCCTAGCGCAGGCGTTGGCGCTGCTCGAGAACATGAATATCGAGGCCTTAGGTCACAACTCGCCAGCCTATATTCACACCGTTACGGAAGCGATAAAGCTCGCGTGTGCCGACCGCGAAGCCTTCTACGGCGACCCGCGCTTCGAAGACGTGCCAATGCCTGAGCTTCTCTCGCCGGCCTACAACAAGGCGCGGCGTGAACTCATCCGCCCCGACGTCGCCTGGCCGGAAATGCCGCCTGCCGGCGAGGCTGGCGGGGGTAAATCATCGGACCGCGCGGGCAGTTATCATGCTGCCGAAGGCGAGCCGGCGCTCGACCTGGATACATCCTATGTTTGCGTGGTCGATCGACATGGAAACGCCTTCTCAGCAACGCCAAGTGATATTTCATCGGACACGCCGGTCGTTCCCGGGACCGGGTTGTGTCCGTCCTCTCGCGGATCCCAATCCTGGGGTGTTGCCGGGCATCCCTCTGCGGTCGCGCCGGGCAAGCGCCCCCGACTTACCCCTAACCCTGCCTTCGCCATGGCGGACGGCAGGTTTCTTATGCCGTTCGGTACTCCAGGCGGCGACGCGCAGTCGCAGGCGATGCTCCAAGTTTTCCTCAACTGCAACGTCTTCGGTATGGAAATGCAGGAAGCGGTCGAGGCACCACGGTTCATCAGCTCGAGCTTTCCGGCTTCATTCGAGCCCCATGACTACTATCCAGGACGCCTGAATCTCGAAGGCCGTATTTCCGGTGCGACGGCTGACGCGCTGGCTGCGAAGGGTCACGGGATTGAATGGTGGCCTGATTGGATGCTGCGCACTGGTTCGATGTGTGTGATCAAAGCCGATCTAGAGACTGGAATACTTGCCGCTGGCGCCGACCCCCGACGCCCCTGCTACGCCGTTGGCTGGTAGCACCGCGCGCAGGCGCGTAGTGTCGCGGGAAAGCCCCGATCATGGATGACGCGCGGAGCGAGACGCGTCCGCGCCTGGCGCACGAAGCGAGAATCGTCGGACTTGTCGGCGTTGCCTACTTCCTCAGCGGCGTCTATCTGATTGTTCTGCCGCCGGTGTTTCCGCTGTTGGCTGCGGAGTTTTCGCTCAGCAATACGGCGCTTGGCGTGCTGATGAGCACTTTTGCCGTCGCGTCCGGATTGACCCAGATTCCGATCGGCATCCTTGTCGATCGTGTCGGCGCACGCTGGGTCCTGATCGTCGGTGTCGCCATTTCCGCGCTGGCGGTTACGGGCTTCGGGTTTGCGACCAGCTATGCCGCGCTGTTGTTGCTTGCCGCCGTTCTTGGCATCGCCGTGTGCGTGTTTCAGCCGGCCGACTACGCAATTTTGTCGGCAACGGTCGAGCGACGAAAACTCGGGCGCGTGTTCAGTCTACATACGTTCGGTGGAAATCTTGGCATCATGGCGGCCCCGCTCAGTATCGGTTTAACGGCGCAATTGTGGGGTTGGCGCGCTGCAATGTTCGCTGCCGGCGGCTTCGGCTTCCTCATCTTGGTTGCCCTGCTATACGGCCGCCGCCTTCTTCATTCTGATGTGTCGACACGTGCAGTTGCCACGCCGCAGACCGGATCAGTCGACATAAAGGACGGCAAGATCGAACAAACTGTCCTGCTGTCGGCGCCGTTTCTTATGTTTCTCCTGTTCTTTATCGTCATGTCGATGGGCGGCGCCGGAATTCGCGCCTTTACCGTGACGGCGATGGTGGAGTTTCATGACGTCTCTCTGGCTTCGGCAAATGCCGCGCTCACGGTATTCTACTTGGCGAGCGCTATTGGCATTCTGATCGGCGGCATTGTCGCTGACAGGACCGAGCGCCACGATTTGGCGGTGTTTGCCGCAATTCTTCCCGGTGCCCTGGCATTTGCACTCATTGGCGGATTTGTGATGCCGATGGTCATGATGACCAGCGCGCTCTTCGCCGCCGGGCTTGGCCACGGCGTATTGCGTCCCTCACGGGACAAAATGGTGCAGATGGCAACGCCCCGCGGTTCGATCGGGCGCACCTTCGGATTTATTACGACCGGGGCGTACTGCGGCAATGCGCTGACACCTGCGTTGTTCGGCTGGATTATCGATTTGGGCGAGCCGCGTGCCGTCTTCTTGCTGATATCGCTGCTCATATTTCTGCAGGGTGGAGTTATTCTGGCGACGCGGTGGATCTTGGTCCGCCACCAACGAACATCTGACAGGCTGGCAGCGCGCTGATAGAGTAGGTGCGACTGGGTAAAGCGCTGACGAAGCGGAGGGCGAACCATGATCGTCGAGCAGATCTGGACCGCAAACGCGTATCGAAACTTCAACTATCTAATTGCCTGTCCCGAGACCGGGGAGGCGATGGCCGTCGATCCTCTCGATCACCAGAAGTGTCTTGCCAAGGCGAGCGAGAAGGGTTGGCAAATCACGCAAATTCTCAATACCCACGAACATGGCGACCATACGGGCGGCAATCGGCCCATGATCGAGGCAACGGGTGCGCAACTCATCGCGCATGCGAACGCGAAAGACAAGATTCCGGGCATCGACCGGAGCCTCGACGCTGGCGACGTCATCAAAATCGGCAAGACCGTGGAGCTCGAGGCAATGGACACACCTGGCCACACCATGAGCCATGTCTGTCTCCTGTCCCGCACCGACAGCCCGGCGCTGTTCTGTGGTGACACGCTGTTTAACGCTGGTGCAGGCAACTGCCATAACGGCGGCCATCCGAACGAACTCTACGAAACGTTTGCCACTCAGTTGGCCACACTTCCAGATCACACGATGATCTACCCAGGGCACGATTATATCGCCGGCAACCTGGGGTTTACGCTCGATCGCGAGCCGGACAACGTGCGTGCCGTAGCCCTATTGAGCGAGGTTGAGCATCAAGACCCCGGCAAGGCCTTAGTCTCGACGCTTGCGCTTGAGAAAGAGATCAATACATTCTTCCGTCTGCATAGCCCGACGGTTATCAAGCGCCTGCAAGAAAGATTTTCCGACTTGCCCGACAAGCCCGATCCGAAAACTGTATTTCTCAAGTTGCGCGAACTGAGGAACGATTGGTGAGGAATTTGCTTTGCCGACGGTTAAATTCGGCAATGCTTTTTGGGGTTGAATAAGGCGTCAAAAGCCCGATTATCTCTATTACGGCGGTAACGCCGGCGAACGGAAGGATATTCAATGTTTATCCAGACCGAACAGACGCCAGATGCGGCGACGATGAAATTCTTTCCCGGCCGCACTGTACTTGCGTCCGACGCGTTGGAATTCTCTGCCTCGGATGAGCCGACGCAATCGCCACTCGCTGAGCGGCTATTCCAGATCGACGACGTGACCGCAGTCGCTTTCGACTCGGATTTTATTGCCGTTTCGAAGTCGGAGCCCGCCGATTGGCAGTTGATGAAACCGATGATACTCGGCGCCATCATGGAACATTTCATGGCCGGCCTGCCGGTTCTCGTTGGCGAGGACGGCGAACCTGTCGCAGATGCGAGCGAGCCTCCGGCGGGCGATGCCGACGAGATTGTGACCCAGATTACCGAGCTGATTGAGACTCGCGTGCGTCCCGCCGTTACGCAGGATGGCGGCGATGTGATCTTCCAGGAGTTCAAGGACGGTAAGGTCGTTCTCGAGTTTCAGGGGTCCGCATCTCGCTTCAAGGATGGAATCACCAACATCCTTCGCCACTACGTTCCTGAGGTCGTCGCCGTGGTTGATCATCGCGAAGCCAAGCCCAAGCCCGGGCTTGATACGCCGAACGGCAGGGCCGTCGCCGAGCTGCTTGAAACGCAAATCAATCCCGCGGTCGCCATGCATGGCGGCTATATCGCCCTGGTCGATGTCGACGAAGACACGGTCTACATTCGCCTCGAAGGCGGATGCCAGGGTTGCGGCATGGCAGACGTCACGCTCAAGCAGGGTGTGGAAGTGGAGATCAAGCGCGCGGTGCCGGACATCGCCCATGTGCTCGATGTGACCGACCATGAGGGCGGCGACAACCCCTACTATCAACCTTCGAAGTAGCCTCGGCGCGCGGCAGCAGCCAGCCGACTGCAGACACCTGGGACAAGGTCGCCGTATATGCGGCTGTTGAGGCTTGCGCGATCGAATAAGCGCCTTCCGTCTTGAAACGCCTCCTCCTGCTCATGCCCTCGACGACGTACCGCGCCACGGATTTTGTGTCCGCCGCGTCGCGGCTCGACGCGGAACTTGTGGTCGGCTCGGAGCGCCGTCAGGTGCTCGAAGGAATGTCCGGCGGTACTGCGACCTTCAATTTTCGCGATACAGACGAGGGCGCGGAGCAAATTGCGAAGTTCGCCAAGAAGCGCCCGCTCGATGCCATCGTTGCCGTCGATGACGAGGCGGTGGTTCTCGCCGCGCGCGCGGCTAAGACCTTGTCCCTTCCGCATAACAGGCCGGACGCCGTGGTTGCGACGCGCAACAAACACCGTTTTCGGCAGCTGCTTCGCGAGGCCGGATTGCCGTCACCGGATTGCCGGCTAACAGGGCTGGACGAAGACCCGCGCGAAATCGCTGCCGAAATCGTATTTCCATGCGTCTTGAAGCCGATTTCGCTGTCCGCGAGCCAAGGTGTGATGCGTGCCAACGATCCGGCGCAGCTCGATGCAGCACTCGAGCGCATCGAGCGCATCCTTCGCGCGTCTGCGGAGGAAGGCATTGGCGCAAGCGGCGAAACGACAGGGCATCAAATCCTTATCGAAAGCTACATCCCTGGAGCAGAGGTTGTGCTCGAGGGCCTGTTGATCGGCGGACGGCTTAATGTCCTTGCACTGTTCGACAAGCCGGATCCTCTTGAGGGTCCCTATTTTGAGGAGACCATCTATGTCACCCCCTCACGCCTGCCGGAGGCGCGGCAGCGAAGGATCGCGGAAGCTACGCAGGCGGCGGTGAGAGCGATCGGCCTGGAGGAAGGTCCCGTTCATGCCGAATTGCGATTGCCGTGCGACGATCCGGTCGTCATCGAACTTGCTGCGCGCTCGATCGGCGGCTTGTGCGCGCGAATTCTCACATTTAGCGCGGGCATAGGACTTGAGGAGTTAATCCTAAGGCATGCGCTGGACATGCCTCTCGACGATATGCAGCGCGAGCATCGGGCCGGTGGCGTCATGATGTTGCCTATTCCCAACAGGGGCGTTCTCCGTGCCGTAAGTGGTCAAGGAGGGGCTCTCGCCGTCGAGGGGGTCGTTGATCTTGCGATCACTGTGCCGATCGGTCAGGACGTCGTGCCCTTACCGGACGGCAACCGGTATTTGGGATTTCTGTTCGCTAAGTCGGACGAGCCGGCTAAGGTCGAAGCGGCGCTGAGGGAGGCGCACCGCTGTCTCGAATTCACAATCGAATAGCGCGCATTCGCTAGGCCGGTGCATTCTCTGCGGTCTCCGACTTCTCTTCGCGAAAGCGCGCGATGGTGAAATCGGCGATCGGCGTATCTGTTCGGCCGTCGGCGATGAGTTCAGCCATGACCGCACCAACCGCCGGGCCGAGCTGGAAACCATGGCCGCAAAACCCAAAGGCGTGGAACAAGCCGTCGGTCGTCATGCTGGGCCCGATGATGGGAATCCGGTCGGGGAGGTAGCCCTCGACCCCGCTCCAGCTCCGGATAATATGGACATCTTTCAATGCGGGAACAAAGCGGATCAGCTTCGCGCGATGGCCCAGCGTGCTCTGCGGCAAGACCTGGGCACGAGCCGTTTCGACCGATGCCGGACCTTGAGGTTCGCCGCCGAAGATCACGTTGCCGCGGTCGATCTGGCGAAGATAAACATGGCCGCCGCGGATCGATAGCACCGTGTCGATGAACTGTGGGATCGGCTCGGTGACCCCAACTTGCGGACCCTGCGGCTCAATCGGCGCATGCTCGCCGAAACTTTCAGCAATCCATTTGCCCCAGGCTCCGGCGCTGTTGAGTAGTGCCTCCGCGCGCACCTCAAGGCCATTTTTTGTCGTCACGACGAAGGATCGACCGTCATGTCCGACCTCGTCGACCTCCGAGAATTCGCGGATGTCGGCACCGGCGGCCGCCGCTGCCCGCGCGAACGCAGGCGTCACCAAGCGTGGATTTGCACATCCGTCATTCGGCGTGATCGCGGCGCCGACGATATCCTTGCCGAGATACGGATAGCGCTCACTCAACGCGTTGCGCCCGATCATCTCCATCTCCAACCCGTATGCGTTGGCCTGGCGCGTGTAGTCTTCCAGACTTGCAAGCTCCTCCTCGTTATAGACACCTTTGAGATTGCCGATCGGCTCGTATTCGCAGGTATCGCCGACCAGTTCACCCAACCGTTGCCAAATGTCGCGTGACCGCCGTGCGAGCGGCAGCTGCGGCAGATAGCGGTCGTTCTCGCGGACATTGCCGAAATTGGCCCCACTCGCTTGTGAAGCAATGAACCCACGCTCGAGCAGAACAGCCGAACGACCGAGCAATTGCAGGTGAAGCGCGGCAGAGCTTCCCATGATGCCGCCGCCGATGATGACGACGTCGGCTTGAAGTCGGTCCATCAGGACTCTTCGGCCATGGCTAGCGGCTTAACCGGGGCCTGACCGCGCAGGCGTCCTGCCTTTTCGAGTGGTAGGTCCAGCGTCGCTGCGACCAGCTCCGCACCCGCAAATCCACAGTAGCGTCCCTGACAACGTCCCATTCCGACGCGCGTGAATGCTTTAACTTTGTTTACTTCGAGCGCGCCCAATTCGGTTGCGGCGCGGCGGATTTCCCCGGCTGTGATCGCCTCGCAACGGCAGATGAGTGTGTCATCGGCGGCGTTTCGGGCAAGCTCCACCGGTACTGGAAAGGCTTTCTCGAGCGCGCTTAGGAACTTTGCCAAGCGTCCAAGTTGGCGTCGCAACGACCTAACACGATCTTGCGATACCGGCTGATCCAAATCCTCAAGCGCTGCGTAAGCGGCAATCTCGCCTGACAATTCGGCAGCGTCGGCGCCGGCGATGCGCCGGCCGTCGCCAGCCAAGTAGAGACCCTTTACATTCGTGCGGCCGTCTCGATCAGTGATTGGAAGCCACTGCCGGCATTGCGGGTCAAAGGCGAACTCGCAATGCGCTAGGTCGGCGATCTGGGTTTCGGGCCTAAGACCAAAACCCATTGCCACGGCGTCGGCCGCTATGTTGTGCGTTGCGCCAGTCGCGTCGCGAAAGGTCAGACCTTCGGCAAAACCGTCACCGTCGACAGATAGAGGGGTCATGCCGTGATGAAGGGGAACACCGCTCGCCCACAGCGACGACATGTAGTAGAGGCCTTTGGCGAAGGTCGAGACGGCGGCAAGCAAGCCCAAGCTTGTGCGGGCTTTAATCGCAAATGGAGTTGTGTCGAGGACGGCAGCGACTTCAGCGCCGGCTTTGGCATATTGATAGGCGACGAGGTAGAGCAGCGGACCTGCGCCCACAAAAACCGTTCGCTTGCCGACGCTGCAGGCCTGATATTTCAGCGCTATCTGTGCACCACCAAGCGTGAAAACGCCAGCTTTCGACCAACCAGGAAACGGTAGCACCAAATCCGTCGCGCCTGGCGCGATGATCGCCGCATCGAACGGAATCTGGTCCGTGACCCCGTCTTTCTGTGTGTAAAGGACGCCCTCAAAGATATTCCATACAAGGGTTGAGGGCCGGTAATCGATCCGGTGTCGAAGGGCGTCGAAGGTCCTATGTAGCCGTGTGGCTTTGTCCGCTTCGAAGCCGTAGAGCGCTTTCGCAGGCCGGGTGAAGCCGGGAGGCTGACGGCGGTAGATCTGTCCGCCGCTTGATGGACGTTCATCGACGACAATAGGTCGTAGGCCTGCCTGCACCACGGCCTCAGCGGCGCGCATTCCGGCCGGGCCGGCACCAACGATGACTACGATCGGCTCTGCCATGGTCCATCTGGGGCGCTGGTTAGGACATTCATCCCTTCGCTGACGGGCGTGGCGCAGGCGCGAAGGCGTCTGCCGTCTGCAAGCCAGATCCAGCAGTCCTGACATGCATCCATGAGGCAGAAGCCGGCCCGCGGGTCGCCCCCAAACTCAAAATCACGCACCCGCCGCATGTTGCAGAGGACGGCGGTGAGCACCGTGTCTCCCGCCAGCGCCGATACCGGCGCACCATCCACGCTGAACCGGATCGTCGGACGCTCGGTTTCCGCACGTCGTTCGAATTGTCCTGTCATCGGTTCCATGAATAGCGGGGATCGGCAATCGCGCAAAGTACTCTGTGCTGGATGCTCGATGTCGAGCGCCGCGCGAGCGGACTTCCGCCTCAGCGACGCCATATGCGTGACCGACCTCCAGGCGCTAGCGCGCGGGTGGCGCCTCGCTTCCCAAGGAACCGAGCTCCTGTCGTCGCAGCGCCCGGCCCGGACGTGCGCCGGTCGCACCGCCATCTCGCCAGACAACTCGACCATTGACCATCACCAATTCGATGCCAGCGGCCGGTTGTGATGGATTATCGAACGTGGCGCGGTCGATTACAGTGTCTGGATCGAAAAGCACCAGGTCAGCGTATGCGCCCGGCCTAACGACGCCTCGATCGACGAGACCAAACCGGGCGGCTGGAAGGCTGGTCATGCGCCGCACGGCCTCTTCCATACTGAACAGTGAGGTCTCCCGAGCATAGTGGCCAAGAACGCGGGGAAAGGTTCCCCACAAGCGCGGATGCGGATGATGGTCTTTGGGCAGACCGTCCGAGCCAATCATGGTATGCGGATAGGATAGAATGCGGCGTACGTCTTCCTCATCCATTGCGAAAAACACGGCCCCGGCGGGCAACAGATGTTCTGCAGCCTCGGCTCTGCTGCAGCCCATTTCGGCGGCAATGTCATCGAGATCGCGGCCAGCGACATCTGGCCGTGTGGCCGATCCGGTAACGATTATCTTGGAAACTTCGTTGACACGGTCCGGGTCCAGCATCGTCGAGGACGCCGTATAGGGATAGACATCTAGCCCAATCGATTGCTGCGTTCTCGCCTTTTCGATCATCGCCAGAGTTTCGCGCGAGCGCCCATGGTTCTTCTGCCCGGTACATTTATGGTGCGAGATCACCATTGGCACATTTGCCGCACGGCCGATCGCGAACGTCTCTTCAAGCGATCGGGCCACGCCGTCAGCCTCGTCGCGCATGTGTGTCGTGTGTATCGCACCGCTAAGTGCCTTTGCAAGTTCGATAACTTCCTCGGTAGGTGCCGCAATCGCCGGCGGATAATAGAGCCCGGTACTCATTCCGATCGCGCCCGCATCGAGCGCCGCCTCCAGGTTGCCGCGCATCGTTTTGATCTCGCCGGCGTCCGCCGCGCGATCGAGCCGGTCCATTGCGGCCACTCTCAACGTTGAGTGACCAACCTGACAGACGGCGTTGACGGCGGGCGGGTCGTTGTCCAGGGCTGCCATATAAGCGCCGAACGATTTGAAGAAGTGTTGCGGTTCGTCGGCAACGAGATCGATCGGTGCAGGTGGCCGATGGTCGATGCTAAGCGGTGCGACGCTGATCCCGCAGTTTCCGGCGATTACAGTAGTCACGCCTTGGCTGACCTTAAACGGAATCAACGGCTCAGCGAGCAGCGCGCGGTCGTCGTGCGTATGCACGTCGATGAAACCGGGTGCAAGCGCCTTACCGCCGGCCTCAATCTCCGTCGGCGCAGTCAGGTCTGTTAGGTCGCCAACCGCGACGACTCGATCATCGGCAATGGCCACGTCGGCGCTTAACGACGGGTTTCCCAGTCCATCGATCACTCGCGCACCCCGGATAATGTAGTCGGTACGCGCAGCATCAGTCGAAGCCATGATCCGAACCTCTGTTCCTATGCTCTAGCATTCTTAGGCTTTGGTGCATGGACCTGAGGATTAGTATATCTGGCTCCGCTTCCGTCTTTGAGAGTTTGTCATGCCTTTCAAGTTCCACGCATCGCGTCGCCACCATATCCCCAGAGCCAAGTACCGGGTCATGAACTGGCCGGATTATGACCGTGGTTTGGTTCGGCGCGGCGACATTCGTTTCTGGATTGATGAGCGCGCCCTGGAGCAATGGGACGCAGCCAAACGGCGAACTCCTGGTGGCCAGCGGCAGTTTTCAGAGTTGGCGATTTCCACGACACTGATGCTGGGGATGGTCTTCAGACTGCCGCTGCGCCAGACGGAAGGCTTTGTGCGTTCCCTCGTGGACTTTATGGGGTGCGATCTGCCGGTGCCGGATCACACCACGCTGTCGCGGCGGCGGCGAACGGTGGATGTCGTTGTGGAAACTAGCGCGAACAAATGGCCCACGGATATCGTGCTGGATTCCACGGGCCTGAAATTCTTTGGCGCTGGCGAGTGGGCTCGCGCCAAGCACGGTGAAACGCGGCGCTCGTGGCGCAAACTGCATATCTCGGTTGACCCGGCCAGCAGCGAGATCCGGACGCATGAACTGACCGGTGACGACACGGCCGATGCGACGATGGCGGGACCGCTGGTCGCCGGTTCCGGTGGGATGATCCGGCGCGTGTTTGCCGACGGCGCCTATGACGGGGAGCCCGTGACAAAAGCGATCCGAGAAGCTCGGCCACCGAATTCACCACCTGAAATCATCATCCCGCCACGCGCCACATCCATTCCTCCCCCGGACACCCCTCATGGCGGATCGGAACGGGAGCACCATGCGGCGGAGATCGCGTCGAAGGGAAGGATGAACTGGCAGAAACGACAGGGCTACGGATTGAGAGCGCTTGGCGAAACAGCCATGGCTCGCGTCAAGAGGCTCAACGGCGGCAAGCTCACCGCTCGCACATTCCAATCCCAACAAACCGAAATCGCCATGCAGATCGACGCACTCAATCGCTCTATCCCTGCGGCGAAACCAAACACAATCAGGATCCGCTAACCAACCGGGGAATGGGCGATCACACCATCGCGGCTCCATGCACCAAAGCCGTGCGCAGCGCCTGCCGTCCTGTGCGGCTCAGTCTTCTTTTGGCAGCTGGTGACGGTTGATGAGCGGAAGCTGGGTAAACGTAAAGGCGATGGTGAGACCGATCGAACCAAATACCTTATAGGTCACCCAAATGTCCGTCGGCTGGGTCCGCCAGACAACTTCGTTCAAGAGCGCCATGGCAATAAAGAACAGCGCGAAACGCCGAGTTAAAAGGATCCAACCTCGTTCATTCATCCGCCAGGCGGCGCCGAACAGAGGCTTGAGAAGCGGACGGCCAAATCGAAGACCACCAAGCAGCACGGCAGCGATCAGACCTTGAATAATGGTCGGTTTCATTTTGATGAAGGTTTCATCCTGCAACACGACTGTGAGCCCGCCGAAGATCAAGACGACGACGCCCGTAATAAGCGGCACCATGGCGATGCGGCGCTGGACGGCGTAGCCGACGGCGATGGCAACTGTGGTCGCCGCCATAAGCGCGCCGGTGGCAACGATCAGGTCGAACAGCAGAAACGATGCGAAGAAGACCGCGAGTGGTCCGTATTCGATGGCGGCTTTCAATCCAATGTTGGGTTGCGTTGCCATAGCTCTCAGATATAAGTCGTAGCGCGGGAGATGGAAATGCCGTATCGCGCCATCACGCCTCAGATAGCCCAGTTGAGCGCGACGACGCCTGTAACCACTAGTGCTGACGCTAGCAGGCGCAACCGGCCGAGTGATTCCCGCATCAAAAATGTGCCAATCAGAACCGCGAAGATGGATGAGGTCTCGCGCAACGCGGCGACCGGCGCCATTGCACCCAGCGACAACGCATAAAGCGCCAGCCCGTACGAAGTGATTGCCATACCGCCGATCAGTACGCCACGCGGCAGGTGGTGTCGGACATAGGCGGCCAAGTCGTGCCTGCGTGTCAGTGCCACCCACAAGACGATGGGTGGCGCCTCGAGGAAGAACAGCCAGGCGATATAGCCGAGTGGCGTGCCTGATGCGCGAATACCGAAGGCGTCGACAACCGTGTAGGAAGCTATTGCGACGCCGGTCAGCAAGGCGAAAGCTGCCGGCCGACGCCTATCGATCCGTCGCCCGCCGCCAGCCAGCGCCAAACTCATAACGCCTGCCGAAATCAGCAGGATGCCCAAGCTGCCGATGGGTGTTAACCGCTCCGCGGCAAACACAAATGCGGCCAGGGCGACCAAAAGGGGCGCTGCGCCCCGGGCCAGCGGGTAGACATGGCCAAGTTCGCCCGACTGGTACGACTTCACGAGAAGGATGATATATGCCGCGTGTATGACGACCGAGGCGGCTATGAACGGCCAAGCCTGCGCTGCTGGCGTTTTGGTCAGGGTAATACCGATCAGGCCAATAACGCCCGTGACGGCTGTCGTTAACGCCATCATCAAGGCTTCGTCGCCACCGGTCTTAACGAGCGCATTCCAGACGGCGTGGATGAGCGCGGACGCAAGGACGATTGCGACCAGAGAGAATTCAAGCGGCATATGTTCGGCGTGCGGGAGTCTGGTAATCCACGAAGCTCACTACATATTGCGTCTTGCCCGGCTAGATACACAAGATCATTGTCGCCGGCGCCTTTTCTGGCGTAGACTTCCGCCAAATGGCTGCTGAAGGTTCCCCGCTAGGCCCCGTAGGGCCGCAAAGTCCAGGCGTTGCGCCCCCCCGCGAGCGTGCGGACGAGCGCGGGACAGCCGCCGCGGCGCCTCGCATCGGGACTAATTCGCCGGCATCTGATCTCAATGACTTGGATGCCGCATTCGAGCGTCTTGACCGCCTGCTGGCTGACGGTCAGGAACCATCGCCGGAACAAACGCCGCGCGGCTATTTTCTAAATATTCTCGTCTAGGGGCGCGAGCTGCGTGTCGGTTCACGCCGGAGCGCCGCAAACTTGTGCGGTTAGCCGGGAAGTCCCAATAGGCCGCGCGCGAAATCGCGGGGAGAAAATGCCTGTAAATCCTCAATTTCCTCACCGACTCCGACTGCGTGGACCGGCAAGCCAAACCGCTCGGCCAAGGCGACCAATACGCCGCCGCGTGCGGCGCCATCGAGTTTGGTGACGACAAGACCAGTCACGGAAACCATGTCGCGAAACGTCTCGACCTGTGCGTGGGCGTTTTGCCCGGTCGTCGCGTCGAGAACGAGGATGCAATCGTGTGGCGCGCTTGCGTCCTGTTTGCCCAAAACGCGTACGATTTTCTGTAATTCGGCCATCAACTCCTGCTTATTGTGAAGCCGGCCAGCGGTGTCGATCAGGAGGATATCGCTATTTGCGGCACGGGCTTTTTCCAAGGCTTCAAACGCGAGGCCCGCTGCATCGGCGCCCTGTTTTCCGGCCACGATAGGCACGGCGGCGCGCTCACCCCAGATACGCAGTTGCGCGATCGCCGCGGCGCGGAACGTATCCCCCGCGGCAAGCATCACGGAGCGCCCTTGATCAACGAATTGCTTGGCAAATTTTCCGATTGTCGTCGTCTTGCCGGTCCCATTTACACCGACGATAAGGATCACCTGGGGCCGATGTTGCGGCCGTATCGGAAGCGGCACGGCGACCGGTTCCAGAATGCGCTGAATATCGTCTGCGAGAGATTGCCGCACGGCGGTTTCGTCGGCTTCTGCTTCGAACTTCCGATTTGCGAGTTCCGCGGTTAGATGCGCCGCCGTGGCGGGGCCGAGGTCTGCGGTGATCAGCAGGTCTTCGATTTGCGTTAGAGCTATCTGATCGAGTCTTCGGCTACTTAAGATCCCGACGATGCCGCCTGATAGTTTTGAGGACGACTTGGACAGCCCGGCTTGCAGTCGGCCTAACCAACCGCTCTCGCTCATGCGGCCGTACGATCGATCGGTGTCGCGGTGAGCGTCCGTTCATCGACAGAGACAACGCGCGCGGGCGCGATCTGACCGTCGACGGTCGTGATTGGAGTCCCTGTCGAGGACGCAAGGCGGGTCCGGGCATAGTGTTCCGTGCGACCTTCTCCGCTCCGTTCGGCGAGGACATTTGCCGTAGTTCCGATACAGCTCTCAAGAAATCCGCGCTCGGCCGTGTCCCCCGCTTCTCGCAGACGGGCCGCGCGTTCGCGCCGATCTGCCATCGGCACCTGCGGCATTCGTGCAGCCGGCGTGCCGGGACGCTGCGAATAGGGGAAGACGTGCAACCAGGTCAGCCCGCATTCGCCGACGAGATCGAGCGTGCGCTGAAACATATCCTCGCTCTCGGTCGGGAAGCCGGCGATGAGATCGGCGCCGAACACGATATCGGGGCGGGCCGCACGGGCACGGCAGCAGAACTCGATCACGTCGCCGCGTGAATGACGGCGCCTCATACGCTTAAGGATCAGGTCATCGCCTGATTGCACCGAGAGGTGCAGGTGCGGCATCAGGCGCTCCTCCTCGGCCAGCAGACGCAGCAGTTCGTCGTCGATTTCGACGCTGTCCAACGAAGAGAGCCGCAGCCGCCCGAGTTCGGGAACCAGTGCCAGAAGGCGTCGCGCCAATTGTCCGAGGCTGGGGCGACCCGGTAAATCCTTGCCGTAGTCGGTGATATCGACACCGGTCAGTACGACTTCCATATGGCCGTTCGCGACTAGGTCGCGAACCTGAGAAACGATGGCGCCGACGGGAACCGAGCGACTGGGTCCGCGACCGAAGGGGATCGTGCAAAATGTGCAGCGATGGTCGCAACCCTGCTGCACCTGCACGAAGGCGCGCGCCCGGCCCTCAAAACCGTGGATCAGGTGACCCGCAGTTTCGCGCGCGGCCATAATGTCGTTGACGGCAACGCGCGGCGCATCGGTCGTTTTGAAGTTTGCGGGATCGAGTTTCTCGGTGTTGCCGAGCACGCGCGATACCTCGGGCATTGCCGCATAAGCGTCTGGATTGATTTGTGCGGCGCAGCCGGTGACGATGATCGGCACATCAGGACGCCTCCGCCGGGCGCGTCGGATCGCCTGACGTGCTTGGCGTTCCGCCTCGGCAGTCACGGCACAGGTGTTGACGATGACGGCGTGCTCGAGACCGGCTGTCCGCGCATGGCCCCGCATCACTTCTGATTCATAAGCGTTGAGGCGGCAACCGAAGGTGATGATTTCCGCCCCTTCATGCGGTCCACTCTGGAGGCTCATGCGATCACAGCTCCGTTCCACACGCCCTTGAAACTGATCGCCACCGGTCCTGTCATCAGGACGTCGCCCGACTCTAGCCACTCAACGTTCAAAGGCCCGCCGTCGAGCGTAATCTCGGCCTTGCGGCCCGCGAGTCTGCGGCGGTGAGCGGCGACCAGTGTTGCACAGGCGCCGGAACCGCACGCCAGTGTTATGCCAGCACCACGCTCCCAGACACGCATGCGGATATGCCCCTCGTCGCGCACAGCTGCAACTTCGACGTTGGTGCGCTCGGGAAACAGCGAGGACTGCTCGATTTGTGGTCCGAGCCGCGCGAGATCAATCGACTCGGCATCTTCGACAAAGAATATACAATGTGGATTGCCAATGTTGACAGCGACCGGATCGCAGAGCGCGCCGGCCTCGATCCCCAGGTGCAACGTGTCGCATGCCTCGGCGAGGGGAATGTCCTGCCAATCGAGCCGCGTCTGACCCATATTTACCGTTATCTGCTCGTTTTCGGCCATCTTGACCCGAAGTAAACCGGCCGTCGTTTCGAGCGTGACCTCGTCCGCACCAACCTCCTCCATCAGCGTTGCCGCGACACATCGCGTACCGTTGCCACAGGCCTCGGCCTCGCTCCCGTCGGCGTTGAGGATGTGGAGATAGGCCAACGCGCCGTCGCTACGCGGCGGCTCGATAACGATCAGCTGATCGCAGCCAATGCCGCGCCGGCGGTCGGCGATGGCGCGGGCCTCGGCGGGGTCGAGCGCGATGTCGCCGGCCCGCGCGTCGAGAACGACAACATCGTTGCCGAGACCGTGCATTTTTGTAAATGGAATCATGGTTCTTGGCCGCCTCCGCGGGTTATATGGCCAGCATAGTGGCCAAGTCCACTTGATTTGCCCTGGTAGATCGCTCGAAAGGCCGTCGAAGCGCTTGACTAAGCAGCGCGCATAAGAGTAGAAGCCGCGGAATTCTTCGGTTTAGCGTATTCCGGCCCCGAGGGGCCCCGTCAGTCCGCGAAGGTTCGCGCACTTGCGTTTACGGTGTTGCGGGATTGTCCGCCTAATGTTTGACGCTCTTTCTGGCCGCTTGGGCGAGATCTTCGAGACGCTGCGACGGCGTGGCTCACTGAACGAAGCCGACGTGAGCGAAGCCTTGCGCGAGGTTCGCGTCGCTCTTCTCGAAGCCGACGTCGCGCTCTCTGTCGTCAAGCAGTTCGTCGACGATGTGCGCGAGCAGGCGGTGGGTGGTGACGTTCTGCGCTCGGTCACACCAGGCCAGATGGTGATCAAGATCGTCCACGACCGTTTGGTCGAGATGTTGGGCGCAGAATCGCAGGGCATCAACCTTGCTGCCCAGCCACCGGTGCCGATCCTGATGGTCGGGCTGCAGGGTTCGGGCAAGACGACAACCACGGCGAAGCTGGCCATGCGGCTTCGCGAACGTGACAAGAAGAAAGTGATCATGGCTGGGCTCGACACCTCGAGACCAGCAGCGCAGGAGCAACTGCGTGTGCTTGGTGAGCAGGCCGAGGTTCAAACGCTGCCGGACGTCGCGGGTCAGCGGCCGGTTGATATCGCCGAGCGCGCGATGCAGGCGGCGAAACTCGGCGGTTATGACGTGGTGCTCTTAGACACGGCGGGCCGCATGCACATCGACGCCCAGCTCATGGCCGAGGTTGCTGAAATCCGCGAGCGCGTTGATCCCATCGAAACATTACTTGTCGCCGACGCCATGACCGGCCAAGACGCGGTCAATTTGGCCAAGGCGTTCAACGAGCAAGTCGGCATCACGGGCATCGTCCTGACCCGGGTCGATGGCGATGCCCGGGGCGGCGCTGCACTGTCGATGCGCGCGGTCACCGGTTGTCCGATAAAACTACTGGGTGTTGGCGAACAGCTGGACGCGCTGGAGGACTTCCATCCCGACCGCCTCGCCGGCCGAATTCTCGGTATGGGCGATATCGTGAGCTTGGTGGAAAAGGCGTCGGAGTCCATCGAGGTAGACCAAGCAGAAAAACTCGCGAGCAAACTCGAAAAAGGCGAGTTCAACCTTGACGACTTGGCCGAACAATTGAGTCAGATGCGCAAGATGGGCGGGCTTTCGGGCGTGATGAACCTGCTGCCGGGCGCCGCGCGGATGAAGGGTCAAATGGCCGATCAGAACATCGATGACCGCATGCTTGGCCATCAACAGGCGATCATACAGTCGATGACCGTGGACGAGCGGCGCCGGCCGAAGATTATTCAAGCTTCGCGCAAGCGCCGTATTGCGTCGGGGTCCGGCAGGTCGGTTCAAGAGGTCAACCGTCTGCTTAAACAGTATGTGACGATAAATAAAATGATGAAAAAGATGGGCAAGATGGGAAAGAAAGGCCTGCTGCGTAGCGGCCTGCCTGGCCAAATGCCGGGTATCGGTCAGCGTTAACAAAATTCCAAAACATAGGGTCGAACGGCCCGCACAATAAAAGATCGAGTTCGGAACGATTATCGGGAAAGGAATACCAGAAGATGTCATTGAAAATCCGTTTGGCCCGCGGGGGTACTAAGAAACGACCGCACTACCGCATTGTCATCGCAGATTCGCGCTCGCCCCGCGACGGCCGTTTTATCGAGCGTGTCGGGACTTACGATCCGATGCTGCCGAAAGATCATTCGGGGCGTGTCACGCTGAAAGAAGATCGAATTCGGCACTGGCTTTCGGTTGGTGCCAGGCCGTCCGACCGCGTCGGCCGCTTCCTTGGTGCCGCCGATATACTCGCAAAGCCCGCGATTCCCGAACAGACTAAGAAGAACCTACCGAGGGCGAAGACGTTGGAGCGTGCAAAGGCGGCGGAGGAAGCGCGCGCCGCCGCAGCTGCTGCGCCGGCTTTAGCTCCAGCCGCTGAAGCTCCGGCGCAAACCGACGCAGAAAAACCCGAGGCGGAGGTCGCGGACGAAGCATCCTCGCCCGAGGCGGCGGATGCGGAGGCATCGGAAGCTGCGGACGCCAAGACAGGCGGGGATGGTAGCGCGACAACTGAAGACGCTCCAGCTGAAGACTCCACGGCGTCGGTGACGTCCGCGGAGGAAACGCCGGCAGAAGATGCATCTCAAGGGGACGCCGCAGCGGCTGTCACCGAGGCAGACACGCCTATGACAGCCGCGCCTGAGACCGATACGCCCGATTTGGCCGCCCCTGATTCGGAGGCCGTCGGGACCGATGCCCCCGAGGACGCAGCCCCCGAAGAACCGGCAGCTGAGAAACCGGCAACCGAGATCAAAGCGGCCAACGCTGCGGACAAGGATGGGGCGGGCAAAGAGGAACCGCACACAGAAGAGAGTGCCGACGGCGCAGAGGAGCCGAAGAAGAAGTAGCGAGGGATACGGTCGTCGAATGTCGAAAGCGGCGGAGAAGTCGGAAGACAAGGTTTGTGTCGGGGTCGTTACTGGGGCCCACGGACTGCAGGGCGCTGTTCGCATCAAGAGTTTTACGATGGACCCACGGCAGGTTGCGGCCTACGGACCGGTCTCCGACACGGCCGGGAGCCGTCAATTCCACCTGACTTTATCGGGGGATGCGAAAGGGGTTGTGTTGGCCCGGATCGATGGTGTGGAGGACCGCGACAGTGCGCAAGCGTTGGCAGGGATCGAGCTGTTTGTCGATCGGTGCGCACTTCCGGCGACGGTTGAGGACGAATTCTACTACGCCGACCTGATTGGGCTTACCGCCATGCGAGTTGATGGTGACGTGTACGGTACCGTGCACGCCGTTCATAATTTTGGCGCCGGCGACGTTCTTGAGATTGAACGCGCGGAAGGCGTTCGGATTATGCTGCCATTCAACCGTGAGAATGTACCCAAGGTCGATCTGGACGCCGGGATCCTAACTGTCGATCCTTCGCCGGGACTCGAAGGCGGTGCGGGAGAGCAGCGATGAGTGCTTGGACGGTACATGTGCTGACGTTGTTTCCTGAAATGTTTCCTGGTCCGCTGCAATATTCGCTCGCGGGCAAGGCGCTCGAACAAGGTCTGTGGGCATTGGAAACGGTGGACATTCGCGAATTCGCGGGCGATAAACACCGGACCGTCGATGACACGCCGTTTGGCGGAGGTCCCGGGATGGTTATGCGGCCCGACGTCGTCGACAGCGCGCTTGCCAATGTCAACGGAGGCAGTGCGCCAGTTATCTATCTGACGCCGCGCGGCGAGTCTCTGAACCAGGAAATGGTGCAGAAACTGGCTATGGGTCCCGGTGTCGTGTTGTTGTGTGGACGCTACGAGGGAATCGATCAACGCGTTATCGACCTGCACGGACTCTGCGAGGTAAGCCTCGGTGATTTTGTGCTTTCCGGAGGCGAACCGGCAGCTTTGACGCTGATTGACGCGTGTGTTCGCTTGCTACCGTCGGTGATGGGCGACGAACAATCGCTTGAGGAGGAAAGTTTCGAGCACGGACTGCTCGAGTATCCGCATTATACGAGGCCGGCTGAGTGGCGTGGCGTTACGGTGCCCGAAGTGCTTTTGTCCGGACATCACGAGCACATTCGAGCGTGGCGGAAAGAACAGGCGGAAGAAGTAACCAAGGACCGGCGGCCCGATCTCTGGTCACGCCGAGCCGGTAAGAAAAACTGAGGCCGACCATTGATTTGGCGACCTGTGCTTTGACGATCAGGTGTCGGATGAAAAGGATGGTGTGCGATGGATACCCTTCAGAAAATTGAAGGCGAGTTAGTCGAAAAGCTGATCGCCGAACGTAGTATTCCCGACTTTCAGCCGGGCGATTCGCTGCGCGTTATGGTCAAGGTTATCGAGGGGTCGCGCGAACGCGTGCAAGCTTTCGAGGGGGTTTGTATCGGTCGCAAAAACGCGGGCGCCAACAGCGCCTTTACCGTGCGCAAGATCAGCTATGGCGAGGGCGTCGAGCGTGTGTTTCCGCTGTACAGCCCACGCATAGAGTCGATTGAAGTCGTGCGCCATGGCGATGTTCGCAGGGCAAAGCTCTATTATCTTCGTGGTCGCACCGGCAAGCGCGCGCGGATCGCCGAGCGGACCGTGCGGCGTCAGACAAAGGCAGAACGCGAACAAGCGCCGGCTGACGAGGCGGTCGTAGAGGTCAAGGACGGCAAATCGGCCAAGGGCGATACCTGAGGCCGCTGCAGAAGTCGGCTGCAGACCACGAAGGGCAAGGCTATGGCAAATCCGCAAACCCTGTTCGATAAGATCTGGCTGAGTCACCTCGTCGACGAGCAAGAGGACGGTACCTGCCTGATCTATGTCGACCGGCATCTGACACACGAAGTAACGAGCCCCCAAGCATTTGAAGGGTTGCGCGCAGAAGGTCGATCTGTGCGCCGTCCCGACCTTACGCTTGCCGTTGCGGATCACAATGTCCCGACCGAAAATCGCGCCGGCGGAATTGCCGATGAGGAAAGCCGTATCCAGGTCGAGACGTTGGAAAGGAACTGCCGCGAATTCGGCATTGAGTATCTGGGCATGGATGACGTACGTCAGGGCATTGTCCACATCATCGGTCCGGAGCAAGGTTTCACGCTGCCCGGCATGACGATTGTCTGCGGCGACAGCCATACCTCGACCCACGGTGCTTTCGGCGCGCTGGCCTTCGGCATTGGCACGTCGGAAGTCGAGCATGTGTTGGCAACGCAAACCATCATTCAACAACCTGCGGCCAACATGCGGATCTCTGTCGACGGCGAACTGCCGTTGGGGGTAACGGCCAAGGACCTGATTCTCGCGGTGATCGGCCATATCGGTGTCGCTGGCGGCACCGGGCATGTCATCGAGTATGCGGGCGATACGTTTCGGGATCTCACGATGGCCGGCCGCATGACCGTTTGCAATATGTCGATCGAAGCCGGCGCGCGGGCCGGATTGATCGCGCCCGACGAGTCCACATTTGCCTACTTGAAGGATCGCCCAAAGGCGCCGAAAGGGGCGGCATGGGAGCAGGCCGTAGAGTTTTGGAGGACGCTGCCATCCGACGAGGGCGCGCAATATGACAAGGAAGTGAGCCTTGCGGCCGGCGAAGTCGCGCCACAGGTGACTTGGGGGACGAGCCCTGAGGATGTTGCGCCGATTACTGGCTCCATTCCCGATCCGGCAGACGCGCCCGACGCCGGGAGGCGTCAGTCGATGGAGCGCTCACTCGAGTATATGGGGTTGGCGGCGGGGACGAAATTGACTGACATCCCGGTCGACAAAGTATTCATCGGCTCTTGTACCAATGGCCGCATGGAAGATCTGCGCGCAGTCGCTGAGGTGGTCAACGGCCGACATGTGGCAGACAGCGTCTACGCCATGATCGTGCCTGGCTCCGGCCTGGTCAAGGAGGAGGCGGAAAGTGAAGGTCTCGATACGATATTCCGCGACGCCGGATTTGACTGGCGCGAGCCGGGCTGTTCCATGTGCCTAGCCATGAATGCCGATAGGCTCGAACCAGGCGAGCGCTGCGCGTCGACCTCCAATCGCAATTTCGAAGGC
The DNA here is from genome assembly GCA_965217615.1 of Alphaproteobacteria bacterium. Classification (GTDB taxonomy): domain Bacteria; phylum Pseudomonadota; class Alphaproteobacteria; order UBA8366; family CAVOAK01; genus CAVOAK01. Next base: position 32,169 of record CBDCIT010000041.1, on the reverse strand, counting down.
CGACAAGGTCGTGGCGGCCGGACCCATTTGGTCAGTCCGGCAATGGCGGCGGCGGCGGCAGTGACGGGTCGGTTGGCGGACATTCGCGAGTTGACGCGATGAGCAGGATGCTGGGTCTGTTGGCAATCGAACGACGCAAATGATGGGGACCGATGGATAAATTCGTCACGCTGACCGGCGTTGCCGCGCCACTCGACATGATCAATGTCGATACCGACAAGATCATACCCAAGCAATTTCTCAAGACGATCAAGCGGACGGGCCTCGGACGCAACCTGTTCGATGAAATGCGGTTCAATTCGGATGGCACCGAGGTTCCCGAGTTCGTGTTGAATCAGAAGGCTTACCGAAACTCGAAGGTTATGATTGCCGGTGAAAATTTTGGCTGTGGATCATCACGCGAACACGCGCCCTGGGCACTTCTCGATTTCGGAATCCGATGTGTGATTGCGCCCTCGTTCGCCGACATCTTTTACAACAATTGCTTCAAGAACGGCGTTCTACCGATCACGCTGCCCCAGGAGCAGATCGACGACTTGATGGAAGATGCGAAGAACGGCGCGAATGCGACCTTCACGATCGACCTTGAGGCGCAAGAGATCGTGCGGCCCGATGGCGGCCGCGTCAGCTTTGAGATCGACAAATTTCTCAAGTATTGCCTGCTGAATGGGCTCGATGATATCGGTCTGACATTGAAAAAAACGGACGCAATCCAGCGCTTCGAAGAACGACAGAAAAAGGAGCAGTCCTGGATTTAAGGCGTCGCATTCTCTAGGTCCGCGACGCCTGCTGAATTGCAGCAGAAAAATTTGGGATACGTAGATGGCTGCTAACAAGAAACTTCTGATCCTACCTGGTGATGGGATTGGGCCGGAGGTGATGAGCCAGGTCGAGCGCGTCATCGAGTGGTTCGCAAAGAACAGAGCGGTCGGTTTCGACGTTTCTTTTGGCCTGATCGGCGGTACTGCCTACGATGCGCACGGGACACCACTTACCGACGAGACACTCGGCGACGCCATGGCGGCAGACGCAGTGCTGCTAGGCGCTGTCGGCGGTCCCAAATACGATTCCGTCCCTCGCGAACTCAGACCCGAGGCGAGCCTCCTCAAGATCCGCAAGGAGATGGACCTGTTTGCCAATTTACGCCCGGCAAAGGTTTTCGATGCTCTTCTCGACGCTTCGACATTAAAGCCTGAGGTCGTACGGGGGCTCGACATATTGATCGTCCGCGAACTGACCTCGGGCGTCTATTTCGGCCAACCGCGAGGGATTGAAACAATGGCCGACGGGTCACGCCGTGGAGTCGATACTCAGGTCTATACCGATGCCGAGATAAGGCGTGTTGCCGCCGTCGCATTTGAGCTTGCGCGCGCGCGCGGTGGAAAGTTGCATTCGGTGGAAAAGGCGAATGTTATGGAAACCGGCGTATTTTGGCGCGAGGAAGTAACTAAGTTGCATCAGCAGGACTATGCCGATGTGAAGCTGGCACATATGTATGCGGATAATTGCGCGATGCAGCTTGTCCGCAACCCCAAGCAATTCGATGTCATTGTAACGGATAATCTATTCGGCGACCTTCTATCTGATTGTGCGGCTATGGCCACCGGTTCGCTGGGGATGTTACCGTCGGCATCGTTGGGAGCCGCCGATGAAACGGGCCGCCGCCGCGCGCTCTACGAGCCCGTTCATGGCAGCGCGCCGGACATTGCCGGACAGGGCCTCGCCAATCCATTGGCGAGCGTACTCTCATTTTCGATGTTGCTTCGCTATTCCTTTGGACTAGGCGAGGATGCTGAGCTGATTGAGACTGCAACCGAACGCGTGCTTGGTACGGGTTCGCGTACTGCCGATATCATGGCACCATCCGCCACACAGGTTTCCACAGCGGCGATGGGCGACGCAGTTTTGGCCGAATTGGACAATTTGGCGCGCTGAAGCGGGACACTGTCGATAACAAACTGAGTTGACCGCTTTATGTACCATATGAATTGACCGCTTCTGTTGTGGTGGTTTGGCTCGGTCGCGTCGAAGCGGGTCACGCGGCCTGGAGCCTGTCGTCGTCGATGGTTTCGCCGTCGGCGCGGTAGCGCGCCAGACACCTGGGTCCGTGGAAGACGGCCAGGTGGCCGTCGGGATATTCGTGCACCCGGACCTGCGCCTTGACGTAGTGGTGGCGGTGGCGATCGGCCGGGATCTGCAGCGTGCGGTTCTTGTAGCGCACGGTGTTGTCGCCCGCGACGACGCGGTCCTCCTGGGCGCAGAGGATGTCCTCGAGCGTGCCGGCAAAAGCCACGAAGGCCGAGCCGGTGTCCGCGGCCGGGCGGGCGAAGCGGGCGTTGTGCGCCGGCCAGAAGAGCTCCTCGAGAAAGCGATTGGCCTCGGCCATGGTGGCGATCCCGGCGAGGCGCAGCTCCTGGGGCAGGCGCTTCTGCAAGGTCCCGAACATGCGCTCCGAGCGGCCCCGGGCCTGCGGCGAATAGGCCGCGATCAACTCGATGCCGAGCTGCGCCAAGGCCCGGCCGATCTGGGTCGGGTTGTCCTTGTCCACACCGCCGCCTGCCTCGGGCGTGTGCCAGTAGTGCGAGGCCCGATCGGCGTAGAGCGAGCAGAACAGCCCGTTTTCGGCGATCACCTCCCGAGCCCGCGGAACGTGCTCATCGTGCCCTCCTCGGCAACGAAGAAGCCCGAATAGACCTCCGATGTCGCATCGTCCATGGTCACGATCAGATCCCACCACTGGCCCGCAACCCACTCGTGGCTCGAGCCGTCCTGGTGCAGCATCATCCCCACCACCGGTCGGCGCGGCCGCTTCCGGCGGTGCGCTCCGCGCCTGGGCGCCGGCTTGATCTTGCCGTGCGCCTGCAAGCTCAGGCGAAGCCAGTTGTAGCTCAGCCCGAAGCCATGCTCGCAGACCAGCTTCTCGTGGAAGTGCTTGGCCGTGAAGTCCGGGTAGCGCGTCTCGAACAGCTCCAGCACCCGCATCACCTCGTCCACCGGCGCGCGGCGCGCCGAGATCCGCCCAAGGCGCCGGTCGTACAAACCCTCGGCACCCTCGGCCTCATAGCGCTCCCGCCAGCGCCGGAACGTCCGCTCCGACATGCCCAGGATCTCCGAGGCCTCGGCCTGGCTCAAATCACCCCGATAACAACGTCCGTAGACATCCTCGAACTTCATCAATCTCAGTCCCTGCAACTGCTCCGTCCGGCGCATCCGATTCCTCCAGATTTGGAGGAAATCTAAAACCGGACAGATCATCTGTTACATAGACCGGTCATATCGTGTGTTAGCGACAAGATGAGCAAGTCTAGTGGCCTTCTGATCAAAATACATGCATGATCTATCACTTCATGCAAATGTCTCTGGTATCGCGAGATGATAGTGAAAACTGACGGTGCAAACGGCGTCGGCAAAATTCTCGAGGCGCTGGCGGAGATAAGGGATCTCGACGCCAACCAGGCGCGGTCGCTGCCGGCCGGTTTCTATGCGTCCGAAGCGTTTTTGGAGCTCGAGAAGGAAGAGATCTTCCGCAAGGAGTGGGTCTGCCTCGGCCGCGTAGCCGAGATCCCCAAGCGAGGCGACTATTTCGCGACGCAGCTCTTGGACGAGCCTTTGGTTATCGTGCGCGGTCAGGACGACAAGGTCCGCGTACTTTCCAACGTCTGCCGGCACCGCTCGTCGGTTATCGTCGAAGGCAAGGGCAACAAAAAGCATTTCGTCTGCCCCTACCACGCCTGGAGCTATGCCAATGACGGCCAGCTTCTGCGCGCGCCCTACATGGATCAGGTCACGGGCTTCGACGTCAAAGGATGCCGTCTGCCGGAGCTGGCTTGCGAAATCTGGCGTGGCTTTATCTATGTGAACCTCGACGGCAAGGCAAAACCGCTGGCGCCGCGATTAAAGGGCCTCGAACCCTACATAACCAACCATCATCCCGAGGATATGGTGGTTAGCGTCGTACAGGAGGACGTGTGGTCGACGAACTGGAAATGTCTCGCCGAGAATTACTTAGAGGGCTACCACCTGAGCACTGTGCATCACAAAACCCTGCACGACCGCACGCCAACACGACTCTGCGAGAAGATCCCGCCGGGTGAGGGATATACTGGCTACAAGTCGCACTACACCCGCAAGTTTCCACAGCGCAAGCCCTACCATCCCGACCTCACGGCCGAGGAGAAGCGCCATAGCGTATTTATCTGGGTGTTCCCCTCGCATCTTGTGAGCCTACGCCCGGGCGGTTCGGCCTCACTGTGCCTCCAGCCCCGCGGTGTCGGCGAAGTGGCCAACCGCTGCACCTTGTCGTCGTTCAGCCCGGATCCCGCACATCCCCCGGAGTTGCGGGTGGAAGACCGCAACAGGATTATGGACGAAGACCGTGAGCAACTCGCTCGGGTTCGCCGTGGACTGATGTCGCGCTACGTGGAACCCAATCGTTTGGGACCGGCCGATCTCGAAGGCACCGTTTGGGACATGTTCCAGTATATGGCCCGAATGCTGACGCCCATGAAGGCACGTAGAACCAGGCTCAAACGTGCGTCATGATATTTCCCGACTGGAAGGCGTCCGCTTATGGCTATGAGCAGACCATTAGCGTGAGGCGGGGAATTGTACGCTTATGACCCATTGCGGACATTCGAACGTCGTGCACAGAACGAGTGAAACTTCGAAGTCGGCAGGTGACAGAAGATGCATGAACCATCATGGGGTGCCATTGTCGCCGGAATCGCGGGGTGATCATGAATACTGACAGCGCAAACGGTGTCGGCGAGATTTTAGAAGCGCTGGCCGAAATAAGGGATCTCGACGCCAGCCAGGCGCGGTCGCTGCCGGCCGGTTTCTATGCGTCCGAAGCGTTTTTGGAGCTCGAGAAGGAAGAGATCTTCCGCAAGGAGTGGGTCTGCCTCGGCCGCGTAGTCGAGATCCCCAAGCGAGGCGACTATTTCGCGACGCAGCTCTTGGACGAGCCTTTGGTTGTCGTGCGCGGTCAGGACGACAAGGTCCGCGTACTTTCCAACGTCTGCCGGCACCGCTCGTCGGTGATCGTCGAAGGCAAGGGCAACAAAAAGCATTTCGTCTGCCCCTACCACGCCTGGAGCTATGCCAATGACGGCCAGCTTCTGCGCGCGCCCTACATGGATCAGGTCACGGGCTTCGACGTCAAAGGATGCCGTCTGCCGGAGCTGGCTTGCGAAATCTGGCGTGGCTTCATCTATGTAAATCTCGATGGTAAGGCAAAACCGCTGGCGCCGCGACTAAAGGGCCTCGAACCCTACATTGCCAACCATCATCCCGAGGATATGGTCGTCAACGTCGTCGTGGACGAAATCTGGTCGACGAACTGGAAATGTCTCGCCGAGAATTACTTGGAGGGCTATCACCTGAGCACCGTGCATCACAAAACCCTGCATGACCGCACGCCAACGCGGCTCTGCGAGAAAGTGCCGCCGGGCGAGGGATATACCGGCTACAAGTCGCACTACACCCGCAAGTCGCCGCAACGGAAGCCTTACCATCGCGACCTGACCGCCGAGGAAAAGCGATACAGCATGTATTTCTGCCCGCATTTCCCAGATAGACGATGATTTCTGACGGTCTCAACGCCGATTCAAGTATAATAATCAAATGGATAATGGCGATAGGGGGCACAATAAATGGCACATCCGATGGGTGAATCGAAACGGGACGGACTTCGGGTCGATTTCGACCGCCGCCTGAAGCTGGAATTTCACGGGTCCAAGAAGTTTCACGCCCTGGCTTACAATCTGGGCAACTTCATGCGGGCGCTTGCATTGCCGAAGGAGGTGGAACACTGGTCGCTGACCACGCTACGGGAAAAGCTGGTGAAGATCGGGGCCAAAGTTGTCCGCCATGGCCGTTATGTCACGTTCCAACTGGCCGAGGTCGCCGTGTCGAAAATCTTGTTCCAGAAAATCTTGGCCTTGATTGATGATCTACGCCGAAGCCCCGTTCCGGCGTAGGCCGAGGAAATTGACGGCAAGGTGGAAAAGACAGGAGAGGTGTGTCTGGATGGTGGAAATCTTTGCCAAATGGCCTTCCGAACGTGGTCAGCCCGCCAAAGTCGGGTCATCGGAGGGCTGGGAAGGGAATGGAGTTCCCGTGACGGTGCAATGTAGATACGATTGCCATGGATTTGAAGGTTAGCTGGGAAATGTCGGTTCTGGGTGTTCCCCTCGCATCTTGTGAGCCTCCTGCCAAGTGGTTCGGGCTCACTGTGTCTCCAGCCCCTCGGCGTAGGCGAAGTGGCCAACCGCTGCATCTTATCATCGCACGAAGCGGAATCCGCGCTGTTGCCGAAGTTAAGGGTAGAAGGCCGCAACAGGGTTATGGACGAAGACCGTGAGCAACTCGCTCGGGTTCGCCGTGGACTGATGTCGCGCTACGTGGAACCCGATCGTTTGGGACCGGCCGATCTCGAAGGCACCGTTTGGGGCTTTGGTGCATGGAGCCGCGATGGTGTGATCGCCCATTCCCCGGTTGGTTAGCGGATCCTGATTGTGTTTGGTTTCGCCGCACGGATAGAGCGATTGAGTGCGTCGATCTGCATGGCGATTTCGGTTTGTTGAGATTGGAATGTGCGAGCGGTGAGCTTGCCGCCGTTGAGCCTCTTGACGCGAGCCATGGCTGTTTCGCCAAGCGCTCTCAATCCGTAGCCCTGTCGTTTCTGCCAGTTCATCCTTCCCTTCGACGCGATCTCCGCCGCATGGTGCTCCCGTTCCGATCCGCCATGAGGGGTGTCCGGGGGAGGAATGGATGTGGCGCGTGGCGGGATGATGATTTCAGGTGGTGAATTCGGTGGCCGAGCTTCTCGGATCGCTTTTGTCACGGGCTCCCCGTCATAGGCGCCGTCGGCAAACACGCGCCGGATCATCCCACCGGAACCGGCGACCAGCGGTCCCGCCATCGTCGCATCGGCCGTGTCGTCACCGGTCAGTTCATGCGTCCGGATCTCGCTGCTGGCCGGGTCAACCGAGATATGCAGTTTGCGCCACGAGCGCCGCGTTTCACCGTGCTTGGCGCGAGCCCACTCGCCAGCGCCAAAGAATTTCAGGCCCGTGGAATCCAGCACGATATCCGTAGGCCATTTGTTCGTGCTAGTTTCCACAACGACATCCACCGTTCGCCGCCGCCGCGACAGCGTGGTGTGATCCGGCACCGGCAGATCGCACCCCATAAAGTCCACGAGGGAACGCACAAAGCCTTCCGTCTGGCGCAGCGGCAGTCTGAAGACCATCCCCAGCATCAGTGTCGTGGAAATCGCCAACTCTGAAAACCGCCGCTGGCCACCAGGAGTTCGCCGTTTGGCTGCGTCCCATTGCTCCAGGGCGCGCTCATCAATCCAGAAACGAATGTCGCCGCGCCGAACCAAACCACGGTCATAATCCGGCCAGTTCATGACCCGGTACTTGGCTCTGGGGATATGGTGGCGACGCGATGCGTGGAACTTGAAAGGCATGACAAACTCTCAAAGACGGAAGCGGAGCCAGATATACTAATCCTCAGGTCCATGCACCAAAGCCACACTTCATGCTTGGACACTCCCCCGAACTGGGGACCCAACAACATCACTCACCCAAATGACTCCAGCAGAACGTATCGCCTCCGACACTTGGCGCCGACTGGGACAAGCTGACTTACTCGGGGCACGTCTCGGCGAAGAAACCCTCACGGACCTTTTGGTTCTGGACATGCTCCCCCATCGGAGCATGAATGCGTTCAGCATCCACCATCCGGCGAAACCGCAAGAATCCTTGATCGGCGCGGACCTTCTGATATGCATCCGCTATCTTGGCGGATTGGGCCGTCGCCTGGCCCTGCAAGCGAAGAAGCTATATCCTACCGGCCGCTACGACGCGCTCGATCACAAGGACACGTCTGGAACACGTCAGATCGACAAGCTCGACAGGTTTGCGCGATCGTGGGGGGCTATCCCGGCCTACCTTCTCTACAACCACGTCGACCCGCTACCCTTCCACGCGCCGTACTGGTATTGCTGTCGTGACCGTGTAGCCGAGCAACTCGGTTGCACCCTGGTGCCCAGCTGGCGCATCCGACAAGCAATCAGGAATCGCGGAGGTCGCACCTTCCCGTCGATACATGGTCATGAGTCCAGTCGCCCGTGGAGATGCGTCTTCGATTGCGACAAGCCCATCGAACAAGTGGATGAGCTGGCGCTGTTAAAACTCGAGCTACAAACTGCACACGGCAAGGCCGTGTTCCACCGACAAAGCCCAGACTGGCTTCAAACCGATTCAACCGCGTTCGATTCCCTGCTCGAGATTCGAGAGCCGGTTTCAACGGAAGACCTGCAAGGTCTTCTGCCACACCTCGTCAAATGGTCCCATGACCACCCGGGAGGCGCAGAATTGATGTACCCGCGCCGAATCCTGGCGGTCGACGTCCAGGATTTCCACAAAGGATCGGAAACGGAATAGCATCCACAACGACCCCATCAAACCAACTCACGCAGAAGAGCGCGAACCATCAATCCTCCGTGTCCTTCTCCAGCTTTTCTTCTAACTCGTCCAGCCGTGCACGTGCCAGTTTGATCATTTCAAGACCCACGTCACGACTATACGGAGATCGTTGGCGGGGGACCGTCGTAAACAATGAGGCACACCTCACCCTTGCCTATGGAATTCCCCGAAAACTGTAACTACCCAGGTACCCCGCTCCTGACCGTGAGAGGATGATGTAGGTGGTCGGCGGGGCCGGGTTTCCGCCGCCGCGTCGTTGATCGTCTCTTGACTCCATAGAATCGGGCGTCTATGGGTTGCGCTCTCGTGTGACGGGAGCGGCGCGTGGGATATTTTGGGTCGAAGGCGACGAGCGGTCTGTGCCAGGCGCTGATTGCGCTGATGCCGCCGCACAGCGTTTACATCGAGAGCCACCTGGGGGGCGGTGCGCTGATGAAGCGCAAGCCAACGGGCGTGCGCTCGATCGGCATCGACCGCGATGCGCAGGCGCTCGAGGCCTTTGCCTGTGACTACCCGGTCGAGTTGGTGCATGGCTGTGCCCATGCCTTTTTGGCCTCGTTCCCGTTTCTGGGCCCGGAGCTGGTCTACAGCGATCCCCCCCTATCTGCACGCGACCCGCCGTTCGGCACGGCGCTATCGCTTCGACTACGAGGAGGTCGACCATGTCGCGCTCCTGGACCTGCTCAAGGATCTGCCCTGCCAGGTGATGGTCTCGGGCCATCCCTCGGCGCTCTATGACGAGATGCTGGCGGGCTGGCGCAGTCTGGCGCTGCAGGTGACGACCCAGGCCCAGGTGCGGACCGAGGTCGTGTGGTTCAACTTCGCGCCCGACCGGGTGCATTGGGCGAGCTACGCAGGCCGGAACTTCACCGACCGCCAGCGCATCAAGCGTAAGGCGGCCAACTGGGGCCGGCGTTACAAGGCCTTGCCGGCGGGCGAACGCCTCGCGGTGCTGGCCGCCATGATGGCCGTCGATGCCGAGGACCCGTGACGCTGTCGCGCTGGCACGAGGACCTCGCCGCCCATGACGAGGCCTTCGCGTGCCTGCAAGATCTTCTTGACCCCTCATCCTTCGCAACAACAGTCGTCAAGGCCTTCCGGGATTGGGGCCAGGGGCTGTTGCGCCTGGCCACGGTGCTCGTCCGGGAGAATGCCGCGCTCGAGCGGGAGAACGTGACCCTGCGGGACCGCATCGCCGAGCTCGAGCGGAGCGCGGCGCTTGACAGCACCACCAGCAGCAAGCCGCCCGCCAGCAACGGCCTGGGCAAGAAGAGCGGAACCCAGAGGCGCACCCGAAGCCAGCGCGGCAAGTCCGGCAGGCCAAGCGGCGGCCAGCCGGGCCACAAGGGAACGACGCTGGCGCGGACCGAGAGCCCGGACCATGTTGTGGATCATGACCCCTCCGCCTGTTCGGGCTGCGGCGCACCGCTGTCGGACGCCGACCGTCACCGCGCGCCCGTCTGTCGACAGGTCTTCGATGTGCCCGAGCCACGCCCCCTGGAGGTCACCGAACACCGCGCCCATCGCTGCCTCTGCGGCGCCTGCGCCACCGTGACAGGAGCCGTCTTCCCGGACGGCGTGACCGCCCCGGTCCAGTACGGGCCACGCATCACCGCCTGGGTGAGCTACCTGCTGTACGCCCAGTTCGTTCCCGAGAAGCGCTTGGCCGAACTCATGAGCGACCTCTTCGCAGTGTCCATCTCCACAGCCACGATCACCGCCATGGGCCGGCGAACCGTCAGGCGCTTCGAGCCCTTCCTCGCCCATGTCGCAGACGTGATCCGCACAGCGGTCCCGGTCAAGCACCTCGACGAAACCGGCCTGCGGATCGCCGCCCGTACCCGCTGGCTCCACGTGCTGTGCACCCCATTCCTGACCGTCCTGCGCATCGGCGCGGGACGCGGCGATGTCGAAAAGGACCTCGAAGGCATCCTCATCCATGACGATTACGCCGCCTACTTCACCCTCAAGGGCGTGCGCCACGGCGCCTGCAACGCCCATCACCTGCGCGAACTCCAGGCCCTGATCGACATCGAGAAGGAAGACTGGGCAAAGAGCATGCAGCGCCTCCTTGAGCGCGCGCACAGGGCTACCCGCTTCTCCCGTGAGAACGGCCGCGACGTGCCCGCCTCCCTGGTGGCCCGGATCTCGCGGGCCTGGGCCCGCATCCTCGACCACGCCATCGCCTTCCACGAGGCGCAGCCGCCGCTCCGGACCGGCAAGCGCGGACGAAAGAAACGCCGCATCGGTCATAACCTCGCGCTCCGCCTCCGCAAGCACAAGGAGGGATGCCTGCGATTCCTCACCGACCCGCGCACGCCGTTTACGAACAATGAAGCCGAACGTGACCTCCGAATGGCCAAGCTGCGCCAGAAGATCTCCGGTGGCTTCCGCTCCGAGAGGGGTGCCTACAACTTCGCCAGAATGCGTGCCGTCATCGCCACCGCCCGAAAGCAACGCTGGAACGTCCTCTAGACCCTGGTGCATCCCGATCCGATGCAACTAATCCCCAAACTGCGCCTCTGAGAACACCGGCACCGCTACCAGCCCGGACCGCCACGATCCCTCACATACAAACGCTCGGGCCAATCAGACCTGGGTAGTTACCGAAAACTTACAGGTCCGTCGTCGTTTCGCGACTTCAACATCGCTCCGCTTCACCATCTGCTTATGGCGTGGCATCTTCCAGCTTCTCCCTTACGAGACTGGACAACTTGTCGGCGATATCGGGAGACGCATCGACAGCCCTTTGCAGCTGTTCAATCCCCGCAGACTGACGTGCGCCTGACTCCACATTCATGACCTTGTTCTGTTCGGCGCTTGCGAGGCGGATCATGATTTCCGCATTGAAGTTTCCGGCGAACGCCTTCAGAAGATCCCGGCCACGATGCTGCAGTCCGATGCGATTGAGCACGGTGTCGGCAATCGATCGCGCTTCCTGTTGCAAACGGCCCTTCAACGCCTCTCGCCGCTCCTGCGGCTGTATGATCGGATGAAATGCTGCAATCTGCCCTTCGGCCTGTACTGCGCTGAGCCGCGTCCTGACCATGTCCTCCGTCAACCCGAACTCGGAAGGCTCAAACCCCTTCTTCCGAATCGTATCGAACAGATCCCCGATCATGACGTCGTCTATGTGCTTCAGGTACCCCTGTCGCTGATAGTTCTCCACGACCTCATTGAGCACACGCATAAACGGGCGAAGGGTAAGCCGAGGCGAAGCATCTCCCTCGCCATCCACCTCCAGAGCGCCTTGCAGATATTCCTGCAAAAATGTCTGGTCGTCCTTGTCGAAGTTGGTGAAGTCGCTCCACCACCTCTCATCGTTGAGCCCCACATGCGACACGAGATACACATGATTTGCCGGAGAATAGGGCGTGTCCGCCTGCGCTAGCCGTAAGATGCGCCCAACGAACTGCATATATGGGGAAAGGCTTCGGTAAGGCCGAAACACGGCTGCAACTGAAAGCGTCGGCAGGTCCTATCCCTCTCCCAAGATATTCACCTGCACGACCACATCCGTAACCCCACTACGCAGCGTCGCTTCGATCCGGTCGCGCTCTTCCGCTTTCAACTGGCTGTGGAGCACCTCAACCCGCTGGCCCTGTTCCCGGTACAGCGCAGCCACCTGTGTCGCATGCCGAATTGAGCACGAAACCGCGATGATCTGTCTCGGCGAACCGAGCATGCGTACAGCATGGAGCTGTTGCACCGAAGCGTTTACGACACTGCGGTTACACTCCTCGGACAAGGCTACACCGCGGCTGAACCAGTCTTTTTCGCGCATTCTCATGATCTCGGATATCCCGAGTGTCCTGGTCTCTCCTTCGACCGTGAACGTGATTTCAGCAGGCTTCACGAACAGAGCGTCGATTTGCGAAATGAAACCCATGATCATTGATCGCGCATAGCCGAACAGGTACACGCAAGTACCCGAAACTACTTTCCTGTCCGCCCGCATTGGCGTCGCCGTAAACGAGATGACTTTCGCCTTTTCGAAATGTGCAAAAAGACGGGTCCATGTTACGGCTACATTGTGGTGGCCCTCGTCCACCAAAATTATGTCAAAGTAATCTGTGGGAAGCGCTTCGTACCAACGATTGCGCGTTCCAGCGAACTGTTGGATGTTCGCGACAACGATGTGAGCGGCATCGCAGTCATGAATGTTCGCTCCCGTATTGAGCTCGGACAGATAGGGCCGTCTCGTGGAACAAAGACCCTCTCTTGCTGTAGAAGCAGTTCGGATCGCTGATATTCAGTTCGCGTCGGATGTTTTCGCGAATGGTGAGGTTGGTTGCGATAATCAGAACCCGCCCCTTGGCTATTCCGAATGGTGACAGTCCCATCAGTCCTGTCTTGCCACAACCAACCGGAAGCTGCACGTAACAGGGCTCGTCGCTGCCGTTGAAGTGCTCTCGTATGGCAAAATACCCGTCCATCTGCGGTTCCCGCAGTGACTGGTTACCCCAGATGGATACCTTGGTACCCGCATAGAACCGTTCGATGTCCCTGCTATCCATCGTTGATCGTTCCGCGGTTGATGACGTTACGCATCGAGTCGTGGAGCCGGTCGTATGACATCACGGTTATGCCGTCGCTCGAGAGCGCGCGATACCTCTTGACCTGCCTCGGATCCAGACTGCTTCTGCGACCAATGACGACAATCGCGTCACAGTTGCCGTCTATTTCCTTAAGGCCTCGCTCCTGGCGCGCATAGGCAACGTTGTCCGTCAGCCATGTACGCCAATCCCGTATCTGTCCAAGCGCGTCGGCGAGCTTCCGGGCCGGCAATCCTGCCTTCGTCAGCGCTTTCACAGTCGGGCTTTCCAACTCAATCGCGATCCACCGGAACCCGGACGACGTGGCGCTCGCGAGAAGAAAATCGGGAACGAATTCGGCCCCCAGCTGAGGACGGTCGAGGCACCAGTAACACCCGCCGGGCATCGCTAAAGGGCCGAGAAGCACGGGGGCTGACGCCAGGAACGTCTGCAAAGGGCGTTCGTCCACCGCATCGGCCAGCACCCGCTCGAATTCACGAACGATGTCCGCCGCGGGTTCGCGCCCCGCCGTAACCACGCGGTCAGCTCATTTCTCCAAAACACTCGCTGTTATTTCTGCACTTCACTCGCTGTTCCATTGTCTTGGCTCGCGGGTCGCGCGCCCGTTTCTCCGCTCCCGACCGCTTAGCGCTTCCGCACCACAGCCGTACCACGAGTTAGGAAGGTCCGCCTGGTCGGCCCTCCCCATGTCCATTCCTGATACTGTCCCTCCCTAGCGCGTCTCCTGCCAGCGCCGATGCACTGCTTTCCGAACCACGCTGCCAGCGACCAGCCGCACATTTGCTTCGACCCAAGCCTAGGGATAGATCAAGCCGATGGGGGAGAATCAGGTCGCGGCGAATTACCCGGGACGCAGTCCATAATCGCTAGAGCACCGAGAGCCAATCGCCCAGACTCTCAATACGCCCGCTTTGTACATGACCGAGCGCCCTAGCGAAGGAACGGCGCGGGCCGTCCCCATAGACGGCCTTCAATGCGTCGGTGCTGACGTGAACCACATTGGTGAATAGTGGATTGCCCTCTCGCTGGCGTTCGGCCGCCGCAACCAGTCGAGCGGGATCGAACTCGTTCGTGATAAGGACGTAATCGAACGGCTGACCAGATCGTTCCAGGTGGACGTAACTCGTGCAATCGCTTACGAACTGCTCCTCGCGGTCGGCCCTGATCGACCACTTCGCCGTGATCAACGAACGACGGTCCTCGTGGTCGCGCACGATAGCCAAATCAACGATGCGAGGCTTCTCTCGGTCGCGTGGCTCGTAGAAGCCCGGAATTTCGTGGAGCGGACACCGTGCGCGCACCAACCGGACAGTTGATGCCGGAAGCAAGCCGATGAGGATTGCCAGAACGTCCTCAAAGCCCTCGCCGACGAGGTTCTTGCGCTTGTTCTCCAGGCGCGTGTGCTGATGAATCCGATCGGTCAGCTTCCGCATCGCGTCTGGCGGAGGCGGCTCCTGCAACCAGGGCTCAAGAGCGTCAAGAACAAGGCTCTCCAATTCAGGATCGCGCCCCGGCTCCGGCATCCCTGGCGTCCGCGCTCTCTGACTTCTGGCCCTTTCTTGCCGTCCTGCTGACGCACCGGCAGCGAGATCCCGTGAGGCATGCTTGAAGAGCCAGTCAATCTCTGATCGCAGATCGCCCGGGTCAGATCCAAGGCATTCCGCCACCCAAGCGTGGAACCGCAATGACCGCTCGTACCATGGCCGGCCCGGCTGGGACTTGTCGCTCTCGTAGCAATGCGCCAAACCGGTGGTACTGTCTATCCAAAGCAACAGCCGGTAGACGTGCTTCCAGGCACTCTCCGGAGACACCGCCGCGATCCCCGACAGGTACTCGCGAAGCAGACGTCCGCGATTGTCCGCGCCAAACGCTCGCGTGACTGCTGCTTGGACGGTCTCGCCCGTCACGCCAATACCCTACGTTTCGATGCCACCGGGCTTGACGAGAGCACAGCCTGGAGCTGCTTGGCGACCGCCAGCGCCAGTAACGGTGGAACCGCATTGCCAACTTGGCGGTACCGAGAATGGGCGGCCCCACCTGCGATACGGCCCGGAATGGAACCGCGGCGTGCGTCTGTCGTGAACTTGAATTGGTCGGGAAACGACTGAATCCTCGCGAACTCGCGGACGGAGAGTGCGCGCTCCGCATGCCAATGGTAGGTCGAGTCGGCCTTTGTATTCAGCGTCCAAGCCCAAAAGTCCGGATGCAGGCGGCGATATGCGTAGTAGTGGCGGCGCCCCAGCCGCCCGCTCCCGTTGTGGGGTCCCCACTTCTGTCCGGTTAGGTATCGATCTCGAAGGCCATGGGGCAGGTCGAGGTAGTTGCCACCCTGCGGGATCGCAGACAGCCGTAGGATCGTGTCCTTGTTTATCCGCGGGACGCTGACATTGGATACGTCGCAGGCGTTGCGCATGATTCGCTGGTAGCTCGACTCAGGGCCCGGTAGATCCTCGTCCTGCAGATCGTCATCACGCCGCCCCGGTTGGAGGACGGCCAGATCCGAAATCGCCTGTCGCGTAGTCACGATGGAGGCATCCCCGGTGTCCAGCAGCTTATCGAGAAACTGTCGGCCCTCGTGCCCGCTTGGCTTAGGTTTATAGCCCACCGAGCCATTCTCGGTACGTGTTAGCAGCAGGTGTTCGGAGGCGCGGCTACCGCCGAGCACTACGGGGCAAGCACCAAGAGAGCTGCTAAGCCCTACGAACAGCAAGCGCTTGCGCGTCTGCGGCACACCAAAATCACACGCATCCACCTCCTGCACGGACACGAAGTACTTTCCGTCTAGAGCCAGATCCTTCGCGATTCGTTCTTGTACGCGAAGCTGCGCCAATCCCGGAACATTCTCCATGACGAACGCGTGCGGCTCGACACTACTTAGCAACCAAAGAAACTCCCGGTACAGCTGATTTCTCGGATCGTTCAACGCACGGTCGTGGTTGCGAACCTGGGAAAATGCTTGGCAAGGAGGCCCGCCAACTACGACGTCAACATTGTCGGCGGCCTCAACTACGCGCGATCGGGTGGCCTCCTCCGTCAGATCACCGCAGACAGTCACCGCGCCCGGGAAATTGCATGTGTAGGTGGCGCAGGCATCGGGGTCGATATCCGTCCCGGCGGCGATGCTAAAGCCCGCTTGGCGGAAGCCTTCCGAGAACCCTCCCGCACCGCAGAAAACATCGAGTACGTTCAACACTACCGTTCGCTCCCAGCCTGCTGAGAGACGATCTGCTGCGCCAGCGCCCCGAGACGATCAGAGCAGATCTCGCATTCCCAAACGACGAAGACACGCCAGCCGGCCTCCCGCAGCTGGCGCTGATGCACTTCGTCTCTCTCTTGTGTTCGCTTCAATTTGGGCTGCCAATAGTCCGCGTTGCTATTCGGGATGCGGCCGTCTCGGCATCCAGCGTGCTGGTGCCAAAAGCACCCGTGCACGAAGACCGCTGCGGAGTGGCGCTTCAGCACGATGTCGGGTCGCCCCGGCAGGCCAGCAACGTTCTTCCTAAATCTGAGCCCTTGGCGATGTAGATAGGATCGAACACGTCGCTCCGGTGAGGTCTCGGTGCTTCGGATCTGTCTCATCATGCGGCTGCGCGTTTGGGACGAAACCGTATCGGTCATGATTTCGGGCCAGCTTGTTCGGGAAGGTCGGGCATCGCGAGCTGCTCCGGAACCGCGTGCTGATCTAAAAATACCCTCAAGGCCCGGCTGACGAGCCAGCTTAGCGAGCGCTCTTCAGTTTGCGCAAGCACACAGAGGCGCCTGTAGTCGTCGGCCTCAAGGCTGATGGTCAGGCGATGCGGCTTCATCGCTCCTCACCGGTCTTGTGCAGGCTTCACCAGCCCCGAGTATACCCCATCGCTGCCGTCTGGATACCCCATGATTCGCACTCCGCAGAGAACAGGGCCAAAGCGGCGGCGAAGAGCGACCTGACCGCTCGCCTACCCGCGACCGGCTGCGCGCCAACCATCGCAGTGCCAGCTCTTCCAATCGACACAACCGCCCCAACCACAACAGAAGCAGCCGCGATGCCAAGACGAACGGGCGGCGAGCTCCTCATTGCTGCTCCCAACTCGCCACCTCACTACCGTTCCCGTCAAAATAAATACGCCGGCACCAGCGACACCCTTTCCGGCTGCGCCGGTGGAATTCTCACCTATAGCCAATGGCCAAGAGCGCCAACCGAAAGCAAAACAGGCTTGCTTAGCCTGTACACCGATTGCGTCTCGTCATGGCGGGCCTTCCACCGTTTGATCAGATGGCTCTATGCACATTTCTCTTTCAGTTTCTTCCTAAACGCCTCGACAAGCTCTTCCCCTTCCATCCTCATCCCAATTTCCGAAACCGATCCCATTGGTTCCTGCTCTCTGACACTTGCCCAGTTCACGCTCGATAAAAGAACTACGCTGGCGTCAACTACATAGTATCCTCCAACTTTGCGCCGATCAACTAAGACCCTTGAGGTTTTTTTCACCTCCTCCATTAACGAATCTATCTTACTGTCTACACCTCCCTGCACATCACTTGCCAGTCCTACGCCTACCTCCTTGACCGAATCCGCCGCCCAACGATCCAAGTCCCAACACAAATCAACCACTCCCTCCCGCTTTGCCTTTCCCAATGCAACATCTATGCTTGTACGCGCGCTCTTGAAATCTTGCAAACCAAAATCATAGTGCTGCGCTCCGAATACTACAGACGCCTTGCACAACGCCTTCGAGCTATCCGCCCCATGTTGACCCAGCTCCGACAATGTCTCCTTTTCGACATCAGAGCGCTTCTCCCTCGTCGACACGGCTTGACCGCGCAACTTCTGACCAATGCTGCTCAACCTCAACTCTTCTGCTGTATCCTTCGTCCGCCGATCCGCTTGCATCATTTCTACCAAACCCATCACTAGTACCCCAATCACCCCCTGATTTGTTGTTTTGCAAGATATCGAAGTTCCTGCACAGCCACTTATGGTCTCTCCAAGCCACGCGAAGTTTCCCAACATCGCGCAAACTGTTCCTTCTATCTCCCCGATCGCTACACAACCATGACTCCCTAAAGTTGAACCGTAACTACCCAGGTACCCCGCTCCTGACCGTGAGAGGATGATGTAGGTGGTCGGCGGGGCCGGGTTTCCGCCGCCGCGTCGTTGATCGTCTCTTGACTCCATAGAATCGGGCGTCTATGGGTTGCGCTCTCGTGTGACGGGAGCGGCGCGTGGGATATTTTGGGTCGAAGGCGACGAGCGGTCTGTGCCAGGCGCTGATTGCGCTGATGCCGCCGCACAGCGTTTACATCGAGAGCCACCTGGGGGGCGGTGCGCTGATGAAGCGCAAGCCAACGGGCGTGCGCTCGATCGGCATCGACCGCGATGCGCAGGCGCTCGAGGCCTTTGCCTGTGACTACCCGGTCGAGTTGGTGCATGGCTGTGCCCATGCCTTTTTGGCCTCGTTCCCGTTTCTGGGCCCGGAGCTGGTCTACAGCGATCCCCCCTATCTGCACGCGACCCGCCGTTCGGCACGGCGCTATCGCTTCGACTACGAGGAGGTCGACCATGTCGCGCTCCTGGACCTGCTCAAGGATCTGCCCTGCCAGGTGATGGTCTCGGGCCATCCCTCGGCGCTCTATGACGAGATGCTGGCGGGCTGGCGCAGTCTGGCGCTGCAGGTGACGACCCAGGCCCAGGTGCGGACCGAGGTCGTGTGGTTCAACTTCGCGCCCGACCGGGTGCATTGGGCGAGCTACGCAGGCCGGAACTTCACCGACCGCCAGCGCATCAAGCGTAAGGCGGCCAACTGGGGCCGGCGTTACAAGGCCTTGCCGGCGGGCGAACGCCTCGCGGTGCTGGCCGCCATGATGGCCGTCGATGCCGAGGACCCGTGACGCTGTCGCGCTGGCACGAGGACCTCGCCGCCCATGACGAGGCCTTCGCGTGCCTGCAAGATCTTCTTGACCCCTCATCCTTCGCAACAACAGTCGTCAAGGCCTTCCGGGATTGGGGCCAGGGGCTGTTGCGCCTGGCCACGGTGCTCGTCCGGGAGAATGCCGCGCTCGAGCGGGAGAACGTGACCCTGCGGGACCGCATCGCCGAGCTCGAGCGGAGCGCGGCGCTTGACAGCACCACCAGCAGCAAGCCGCCCGCCAGCAACGGCCTGGGCAAGAAGAGCGGAACCCAGAGGCGCACCCGAAGCCAGCGCGGCAAGTCCGGCAGGCCAAGCGGCGGCCAGCCGGGCCACAAGGGAACGACGCTGGCGCGGACCGAGAGCCCGGACCATGTTGTGGATCATGACCCCTCCGCCTGTTCGGGCTGCGGCGCACCGCTGTCGGACGCCGACCGTCACCGCGCGCCCGTCTGTCGACAGGTCTTCGATGTGCCCGAGCCACGCCCCCTGGAGGTCACCGAACACCGCGCCCATCGCTGCCTCTGCGGCGCCTGCGCCACCGTGACAGGAGCCGTCTTCCCGGACGGCGTGACCGCCCCGGTCCAGTACGGGCCACGCATCACCGCCTGGGTGAGCTACCTGCTGTACGCCCAGTTCGTTCCCGAGAAGCGCTTGGCCGAACTCATGAGCGACCTCTTCGCAGTGTCCATCTCCACAGCCACGATCACCGCCATGGGCCGGCGAACCGCCAGGCGCTTCGAGCCCTTCCTCGCCCATGTCGCAGACGTGATCCGCACAGCGGTCCCGGTCAAGCACCTCGACGAAACCGGCCTGCGGATCGCCGCCCGTACCCGCTGGCTCCACGTGCTGTGCACCCCATTCCTGACCGTCCTGCGCATCGGCGCGGGACGCGGCGATGTCGAAAAGGACCTCGAAGGCATCCTCATCCATGACGATTACGCCGCCTACTTCACCCTCAAGGGCGTGCGCCACGGCGCCTGCAACGCCCATCACCTGCGCGAACTCCAGGCCCTGATCGACATCGAGAAGGAAGACTGGGCAAAGAGCATGCAGCGCCTCCTTGAGCGCGCGCACAGGGCTACCCGCTTCTCCCGTGAGAACGGCCGCGACGTGCCCGCCTCCCTGGTGGCCCGGATCTCGCGGGCCTGGGCCCGCATCCTCGACCACGCCATCGCCTTCCACGAGGCGCAGCCGCCGCTCCGGACCGGCAAGCGCGGACGAAAGAAACGCCGCATCGGTCATAACCTCGCGCTCCGCCTCCGCAAGCACAAGGAGGGATGCCTGCGATTCCTCACCGACCCGCGCACGCCGTTTACGAACAATGAAGCCGAACGTGACCTCCGAATGGCCAAGCTGCGCCAGAAGATCTCCGGTGGCTTCCGCTCCGAGAGGGGTGCCTACAACTTCGCCAGAATGCGTGCCGTCATCGCCACCGCCCGAAAGCAACGCTGGAACGTCCTCCAGACCCTGGTGCATCCCGATCCGATGCAACTAATCCCCAAACTGCGCCTCTGAGAACACCGGCACCGCTACCAGCCCGGACCGCCACGATCCCTCACATACAAACGCTCGGGCCAATCAGACCTGGGTAGTTACGTTGAACCATTATATAATGCAGCACCCCTTCCGCCTTGTGCCTCAGCTAGTCCTTCCCATTCTTCCAACATCGTCCTCACATCATTGAGTTCCAGCTTACCTTGTTCACACGGATCTCGGCTCCAAAGGACCGCTACACTCACCCCTCTTGCGATGGCCTCACGAATTGCCGCGTCTACTTTTTGCGATCTCTCTCTGGTAGTAAGTGGGCTCACAATAACGCACCAACTCTCCGCAGCACTCAAGAAATCCACCAACGCCTCTTCGTGCTCCTCCTGTCCGACGAGAAATTGAAACTCCTCAGGAGACACTTCGCTCGTACCAAGATCCTCACCTTGCCCGTCCGCTTCCGGGGTATCGTTAGCCAAGAGTGGACGTACTTCATCCGGCAAAACAACGCTTTGACTCTTGCCTACTCCTTGCTCCTCCAAATGATCGAACACGAACTCTGTCAAACGGGACCGCCACACGTGGGGTACTCCAAGTAGTTCTTTCTGAGCTACATCGGCATATAACACAACGTAGTCCGATCCCTGTCTGGTAGGAAATGGTAGACCAACGTCTTTAATCCATTCTCCAGGGAGACGAGGTATTATGGGCGCCAACAGTGCTGGTCCTACTGAATCACGAACATGCCGCTTTGGCAAAATTAACGCCTCATTCCAAATGTGGTCCAATTGCTTGCGAGGTTGCCAACTTACCTCTGAATTTCTCGCCACTTGACCCAGGGTACGTTCCAATACGACCGACATGCCTGACTTTCGCACTGTTGTTGCAGCTGGAAGTGTCGTTCCCTCCCCCTCCTTCCCTCCTAGCGCTCGCTTTCCAGCCAACGTAATACAATACCTATTTCCGTCTTCAGTTCCCACCGTGGCCTGCCCCCAATGTATGTGCCAATCGCTATGTTAGTCCTGGCACGGTGATTGGGAAGGGCTGATCCGGCTGGAGCCCATCCATAGCGCAAGCCGGATCAGTCCGGTTAGGCGCGATGGTCACTGGCGCCGGGGGTCTGTAGCCCAGCGCACTGTGTGGTCTGACCGTGTTGTAGTGCTGCCGCCATCGCTCGATCAGCACCTGGGCCTCCTTGAGCGAGTAGAAGATTTCGCCGTTGAGCAGCTCGTCCCGGAGCTTGCCGTTGAATGACTCGTTGTAGCCGTTCTCCCAGGGACTGCCCGGTTCGATGTAGAGCGTCTTCACACCGACCCGCGCCAGCCACTCACGGACGGCCGTGGCAGTGAACTCGGCACCATTATCCGAGCGGATGTGGTCCGGCGGGCCACGATCGACGAACAGCGCGGCAAGGCGATACAGCACGTCGTCGGATCGCAGCCGTCGTGCGACGTCGATTGCCAGGCACTCCCGAGTGTACTCGTCGATGATGGTCAGCATGCGGAATGCCCTGCCATCGTGTGTGCGAGCCATGACGAAGTCATAGGCCCAGACATGGTGCGGCCAGTTCGGACGCAGACGGATGCAGGACCCATCGTTGAGCCATAGCCGGCCCCTCTTTGGTTGTTTTGCAGGCACCTTCAGTCCCTCCCGTCGCCAGATGCGTTCGACCCGCTTGTGGTTCACGTACCAGCCCTCGCCGCGGAGCAGCGCCGTGATCCGGCGATAGCCGTAGCGACCGTACGCGCTGGCCAGCCGCACAATGGCCGCGGTCAACGCCGCCTCATCGTCAGCCTCGACACGCCGATAGCGTTGCGTCGAGCGTGGTTGCCCAATGACCCGGCACACCCGACGCTCGGGCAGGGCATGCCGCGTGGAGATGTGCTGAACATAGCCCCGGCGGCGCTCGGGGCTTAGAAGTTTCCCTCAGCGGCTTCCTTCAGAATCAGCTTATCCAGCGTCAGATCAGCGACAGCTCGTCTCAGCCGCCAGATTTCTTCCCGCTCGAGCTCCTTGAAGCGCCGTGCCTGCTCGATCTTCAGGCCGCCGTACTCCTTGCGCCAACGGTAATACGTCTGTTCCGAAACACCCAAGGTCCTGCAAACCGCGGGCACCGTTTGGCCGCCCGACAGGCTAACCTCCGCCTCCCGTAGCTTGCCGATAACCTGTTCCGCGGTATGTCGTTTACGTGGCATCCTGACCTCCGTTCAAACAGTCCTAGCCTAACATTCGGCCTGGACCAAGTTTTGGGGGTCAGGTCACGGGCATTATCTCGGCCCGAAGTTCTAAAAAGGTTTGCGCCAGCGACGGTTGCCAGGCTCCGTCATGAGGTCGCGCCGCTGATGCAGTGGCGAAACATTCGCGGGCTCAGCGATGCGCTGGCGCTTGATCTGCTAATTGCCCGGATGCAACTCGCTGTTCTGCGCGATTCCGGAGCACTCGCCGATCTGAAGATCGACTTGATGGACCGTCTCGCGGCTCTTCAGATGCACCTGAATCCGGTGCGGGAGAAGGCCCAGATCATCAAACGTGTGCGGTCTAACGCGTTCTGGACCGACGCCAGCGCGGCAGACCTCGAAGAAGCACGTATCAACCTGCGGGAGATCATGCATCACCGCGCCCGGCGTGGTTCGCAGCACGTTTCCGCCGAAGGTGGTCGATATCACCGAGGATGCGGGGCAGATGCAGTTCGCACGGCGTTCTGCGAGCCTGAAACCGGTGGATATGAAGGCGTTAACCGTCAGATCATCGAGGCGGAAACTCAAACAGCACTTCGAAACCAATCTGGTTCTCAAAAAAAATTCGATCCGGAGAACCGGTTTCTGACCGTGAAATCAAGTCGTTGGTGTCCCTCATCCTCACCCAGAACCCGGACGTTCAGCGTGAGTATCTAGAGGAGTTTTTCAGGGAGACCGCCGCCCCACTCTATCTCACCATCCGGTCGATTGTCGGTATGGAAACCCGAGGCGGTGCGGGGAGAGGTTTCACAAGCTTTGTTTCAGAAGCATCCGAAGCTGAGTGCCAAGCAGACCAGATTCATGTCACTCCTGCAGATCCACATCGCGCGCTACGGAACGATCGAAGTCGAGCGTCTATACGACGCTCCGTTCACCGTCATCGATGCCGATGGCCCGGATGGGGTATTCGAGGACGAAAAACGACCTCATCGATCTCATCGATATTGTGCGTTCCTTCAGCCCCAGAACCGAGGAACGACCTGAAAATTAATCTGAATGAGGGGAATCCATAAATGGTCACGGGTGAGCTCAAGCGGCGCATCGACGCGCTCTGGACAGAATTCTGGCAGGGCGGAATTACAAAACCCGCTCACTGTGATCGAGCAGATCACCTTCCTGATGTACGCGCGCCTTCTCGACATCAATGAAGCGCGGGACGAGAACCGCGAGAAGCGAACCGGCAAGTCCTTCACGGCCCGCTTCAAGGAGGATGAGCAGCACCTACGCTGGTCGCAGTTCCGGCATTTGGGAGCCGACCAGATGCTGCCGTTGGTGCGCGACAAGGTCTTCCCGCACCTCCGTTCGACGGTCGCGAGTGGTACGGCGTTCGCCGAATTCATGAAGGACGCGCAACTCATGATCCAGAAGCCTGCCTTGCTCGTAAAGGCGGTCAACATGATCCACGAGTTGCCGCTGACGGAGGGCGACACAAAGGGAGATCTATACGAGTACCTGCTGAGCAAGCTGACCACTGCAGGTATCAATGGTCAGTTTCCGCACACCCCGGCACATCATCCGCCTGATGGTAGACATGCTGCACCCCAAGCCAACGGACGTGATCGGCGATCCGGCTTGTGGCACGGGGGGCTTCCTCGTCAGCGCGATCCAGCACTTACTGGAAGCGTTCACCTCGCCCGAGGCCGTGATCGAGGAAACCGACCCGCAAACCGGCTCAGTGCAGAAGATATACACGGGCGACCTACTTGAAAAACACCGCGAGCACATCCGTAGCAACATGTTCCACGGCTTCGACTTCGACACTACCATGCTCCGCATCGCCGCAATGAACCTGATGCTCCACGGCGTGGACGACCCCGACATCCATTACCAGGATACTCTCAACACCGGCTTCCCCGATCGCTTTTCGACGCAAGCGAGGGAGGGCTTCGACGTCATCCTCGCCAATCCGCCCTTCAAGGGCAGCCTTGATTTCGAGGGTGTCCATTCCGGCCTGCTACGCCAGGTGAAGACAAAGAAGACCGAGCTGCTCTTCCTCTTGCTGATCCTACGGATGTTGAAGACTGGCGGTCGGTCGGCAACCATCGTGCCCGATGGCGTGCTGTTTGGCTCATCCGGTGCGCACCGCCAGCTGCGCCAACTCCTGGTCGACCATAATCAGCTGGAAGCCGTCATCTCGCTGCCGAGCGGGGTCTTCAAGCCCTATGCGGGCGTATCCACCGCCATCCTTGTCTTTGCTAAGGGCGGACGGACCGACAACGTCTTCTTCTACGACGTGCAGGCAGATGGCCTCTCGCTGGACGACAAGCGCGAGCGGATAGAGAAGAACGATCTGCCCGATTGCCTCACGCGCTGGCGGTCCCGTGATCCGGTACAGGATTCCGACCGCACCGGTAAGGCGTTCTTCGTCCCGGCGCCCGATATCAGGGAGGCGGGATATGACCTTTCCCTAAGCCGGTACAAGGAAAACGTTCTTGAAGAACAGGAATACGACCCGCCTCAGGCGATCCTTGAGCAGATGAAGACGCTCAACGACAACATTGCCATCGACCTTGTCGAGTTAGAAGAGATGCTCGGATGAGGGCCCATCATACTGTCCCATTGGCCCAGGTTGCGAATGTGGTCCGTGGCGTCACTTTCTCCAAGAGCGAAGCCACATCTCGACCAGCTCCAGGACTGTTGCCAGTCCTCAGAGCCGGCAACATCCAAGACAGCTTGGTGCTGGACAGTGACCTGGTTTTTGTCCCACGCGCAAGGATAAACGAGCGGCAGATAATTCGCAGAGGCGATATTGTTATTTGCACTTCTTCAGGTAGCTCTAAAGTCGTAGGAAAGACTGCTTTTGCTACGGCCGATTGGGAGGGTTCATTTGGCGCATTCTGTGCAAGGATTCGCGCAAAGCCAGGTAAGTGTGACCCGCCATATCTATTCCATTACCTAAGATCTTCTACCTTTAGATCGTGGACCCAACAATCGGCTGGCGCAAATATCAAGAACATTAGAAAAATCGGAGCTAGATTTGTTCGAGATTCCTGTACCGCCGCTCCCTGAACAGCGTCGTCTCTCAGCCATCCTTGACAAGGCCGACGGCGTCCGGCGCAAGCACAAGCGGGCGCTGAAATTATCTGATCGTTTCTTACGGTCGGTCTTTGATCAATTATTTGGTAATCTACAGAATAATCCGAAGGGTTGGGACACGGAACGTTTGGGAGATATCCTAAGTCTCGAACCACAAAACGGTCTGTATCGACCATCTAAGGACTATGGTGCTGGGACCTACATTCTCCGCATCGATAGTTTCTATGACGGCTATCTCATCAAGTATAAGCCACTGAAGCAGCTCCGAATAGATCAAAATACTATCACGAAGTATCTTCTTTGTAATGGCGACATCGTCATAAATCGGGTCAACAGTCGAGAATACCTTGGCAAAAGCACTTTGATTGAATGCCTCACGGAGGAAACAGTCTTTGAGTCGCATATGATGCGGTTACGCGTGCAAGAGCACATTGCCGACCCGCGTTTCCTCGTAGACCAGCTGCAGACGCAATTCATTAAGGGACAAATTCTGCGGGCCTCAAAAGACGCAGTCAATCAGAGCAGCATTAATCAGACTGACGTCAAAAACCTTGAGGTTCGTCTACCGCCCATCGACCGTCAGAGAAAATACGCGGAGGTTGTCGCTAAGAAAAATTCTTCTGACAACATACTATACGAGGCATTGGCAGAGGCGAACGTACTATTCGAAAGCCTCGCCCAGCGCGCCTTCGGCGGCGAACTTGGAGTGCCGCTATGCGCTTGACTCGGATCGAAATCGAGAACTTTAAGGGCATTTCTACGCGCCAGACGATTGACCTGCGGCCAATCACGTTAATGTTTGGTCCAAACAGCGGAGGCAAGAGCACAATCCTGCAGGCGCTGCACTACCTGCGCGAAATCCTCGAACGCGACAACATCGACCCCGACAGGACGGTCGCAGGCGGCCTTATCGACCTCGGCGGCTTTGCGACCCTCGTGCACAACCATGAACTCGAACGGACGGTCACGGTCAAGGTGGTCCTGAGCCTTTCGGACGAGCAGGGAGCCCAGGACCTGCCGCTCAACGCTGGCCTCTCCATCGGTGAGCCGGAGTTCGCTGAACTACCAATCCGCTACCTCATCGGTGAGAGCAATGAGTATCGCGACTACGCAGTCGTTCAGGACATTGGTCTTCTGGTGGACATCCGCTGGAGCGAGCTAGAACAGGCACCCTATGTCTCGCGTCTTGCGGTGGAGTTGGACGGCGAACCACTGGCGGCGATCGTCTCACCCCCAGTCGAGGGGCGAGCCCAGCTGATAGATTTCAACTTCACGCATCCCCTGCTTCGATGTGCCGTCCTGCCGGATGATGAACCCGACGACGGAGCAGCCAGCCAGCAGGTGTCATCGCCGTTGGAAGACGAAATCTGGGCACTTGCGCGAGAGGCTGCCGCAGACCGCTCGACACCGGACACCCCGCACGACCAATTACGTATCGCCGTCGGAACGGAGCTGGGCGCGCTTCCCATGCTGGACCGCGATCTCGTTCTTGATATCTGGGACCCCGATGTGAAAAAAGTCGAACTCGAAGAACGCACTCCGCGGGTCAACGGCCTTAGGTCCCTGCTGTCTGAGCTGATTCTTGGACCCGCAAGACTCGTCCGTGATCACCTCACGCAGATGACCTACGTCGGGCCGCTCCGCGATATTCCGACGCGGAGCTACCGCCCGCAGGTGACCCCCGATGACGGCCGCTGGGCGCACGGCCTAGCTGCCTGGGATCTCCTCTACAACGACCGTCGCGGCGATCTAATGGAGGAAGTCAACTCCTGGCTCTCAGGAGAGGATCGCTTGCGAACCACTTATCGGCTGGAGCGAGTAGAATTCAAAGAGGTCCCAGTGCCCAGCGTCATGCACCAAATGTTCGCGCGCGGGCTAAACGAGGACGATATCGGCGAGCTTCAAGAACTGTATTTCAGCCTTGCGACGCGCACAGAGATTGCGCTGCGGGACTTCGAGAAAGGCATCCTCGTCGCACCCGGTGATGTCGGCGTTGGCATCTCCCAAATGGTTCCAGTCATCGTAGCCGCGTTACGGAAGCACGGCGGCGTACTGGGAATCGAACAGCCTGAGCTGCATGTTCATCCCGCGATCCAAGTTGGAATGGGCGATTCTGTTCATTCGAGCCGCAGCGAGCGATCCGGACAAGCCCGCTTCGGGAAAGACGCTGATCATCGAAACGCATAGTGAGCACGTCATGCTGCGCCTGCTGCGCAGGGTGCGGGAGCAGACTGAAGGCGAGCTGCCACCGGGAACCCTCGGTCTGACGCCAGACGATCTTTCCGTGATCTACGTGGAGAGTGGGGTTGACAGCGTCCGCCTCCCGGCCGCTCCGCATCGCGCCAGACGGCGAATTCATGGATCGCTGGCCACATGGCTTCTTCGAAGAGCGTGCCGAGGAGCTCTTCTAGTGCTGTCGGAATACGCGGTTGAACCTGCTGCTATCGGAGCAGACTGGACCACGTTCAAAGACCTGATTGACCGCTTTGGAGCCGACAAGGGCCGACTGATATCGCGGCTGCCGAAAAAATGGGAAAAGAAAGTCATCCAAGCTGCGAAAGATTCCGACGTTCCGGATGTTCGTATGAAGAGCATCGTCGAACGTCTGCACGGTGCGAAGTACAAGGTGGTGCACTCTAATCGCGCCTACGATCACGAAGCAGATTGGATTGACAACGCCTTGCGCGAGCACGCCAAGAGATCGTTCCGGGCCATAATATGTAATGATGTGGCAAATGCCTGCATGGAAGCGCTTTCACCAGACGATTGTTTCGACGACCATCCGCTGTTCAACGCACCAATTAGTCAGGACGTAGCGAGGACCCCCGACGATATTGCCGGCGCGCTAGTCTTACTCGCCGCAGTCGCCCAAGAGATCGACATCGTGGATCCCTATTTCGATCCACGGCCGGGAAAGGACGACTACATCGGCCCCTTGAGATCGCTGCTTACAGGGCTCTCGTCGTTGGCAGCAACGCCGAAAGTGATCAGAGTGCATTTCGGTACGCATGACTCGCGTCCTCCGTCTGAAATCCTTGCTCGGGACGCGCCTGCCCAAACCAAAGGGAATTATATGCGTGAGTGCCCAAGGTGAGGCTAGGCTCTTGCCTCTGTCGACTCGGACACCTCGGGGGATATTTCCTCCGAGGCACCATTGTCAGGCGGTCAAACGTCAGCAGAAGTCAGCCCTGCATAGAGGCCGATAGAAAGGAGATACCATGGATCGTTTGGCTTTTAATGGGCTGGGTTACAGACAGCCCATCACCACTAGGCTCGCGGCGAGCCTCGGAGTGATCCTCCGAAGGCATATCTGTGCAACCGGAAGCATAGGTAACGCTATGGACCGGTTACATGGGTGACAGTGTTCCTGGTGTGTTTGGCTTCCGCGCGGCCCGGCCGGGGCCGCGCGGAAGCCATGAAGTTTTTTCGTCCGGCGATCGATGATCCCGAGGTCGATGTCGGCGAAACGAACGATCCAGTCGCCGCTGTCGGTCTCGGCGATGCCGACGGGTTCGCCCTTCAGCGTTTCGCTGATGAAGACCAGGTCGCCGCCCCACTTGATGGACCCGTCGGTGCGCACCCGGCGCATGGCGTGCCAGGCATCGTACCAGGGCTCGTCCAGGCGTTCGGGGTAAGGCCGCAGCGAGGGCCGGTAGAACGCCGCAGGCGGCTGCTGGCCAAGCGCCTCGTGGGGACGGTTGTCGTTGAAGTCCTGGCGGAAGCGGTCGAAGCGGGCCTGTTGCCGGCTCGCGCTCGCGGCCGGCGGCTTGGCAGTCTCGGCCTTCAAGGTCCGATGCATGCGCTCGTGCCGCCCGTTCTGCTGGGGCTGGCCGGGCTCGATACGCTCCAGCGCGATGCCGGCCTTGATCCAGCCGACCGACAGGCGAGACAGCCCGCCCGCGCCCGTTCCGGCGAACGGTGCCCCGTTGTCCGAGCGGATGGCCCAGAGGCAGGCCGTAGCGCTTGAAGAGCTGCTCGACCGCCACACGGACCGTGTCGGTCCGGGGCGGGACGATGACACAGGCCAGAAGGAAACGGCTGTAAGCGTCGCTGACGGTCAGCGGGTCGCAGCGTTCGCCGTCGCGGGTGCGGAACCAGCCCTTGAAGTCGATGCACCACACATCGTTGGGTGCGGTGACGGCACGGAACGGCCGACCAGGCGCAGCCACCCGACGACGCCGGCGGCGCGAGTTCACCAGCCCTTCCGCACGCAGCAGATCGCCCATCGTGCTGGCCGCAGGCCACACCGCCTCGGGGCGCTCTCCCATCAGCACTGCGCGCAGCTTGCGCGGACCCCAATGGGGACGCTGCCTGCGCAGAGCAACAATCGCTTCGGCCATCTCCGGCGCCATCGACCGACCATGACGGTGCGGCGCACGAGAGCGCTCCACCAGGCCCTCCGGGCCGTGCTCGCGATAGCGACCGAGCCATTTGTAGCCCGTCTTGCGGCTGATGCCGTAGTCCTCGCAAAGCGCTGTCATCGGCAACTCGCCACGTAGACAGTCTGCGACAAAAACCAACTTCTCCTCCATGCGACAGGTCTCCTTCCACGGCATCGGCCACCTCCTGGCCCTGCCATAACCTGTCACCCATCTATCCGGTCCATTCTGTTACCTATCTATCCGGTCTGTACCATCCTAGTTACCCCCCCCGACACTCTGCCCCCTTGCACAAGGGCAAGAGCAAACGGCGTGCTCCTTCCAACAGGACACGCCGTTCGTGCTTTTCTAATGATTGGGGCGGTGTGTCAAATCTGATTTGCCCTGCGGAGCCACATGTAATGAGACACCATGTCAGCCTATATCTCGCGGCCGCGCTCTTGTTCACCGCCACATCTGCATCGTCCACTGATGTAAGCGACTATGACCGTTTCCGGCTATGGAACGATTGCCGTCCCATGGATTTACTGGTTGAGGACCCGGGCGACGAGGCAACCGCTATCGACGTTACCAGAGAGGCAATCGTAATCGCCGTGCGCAGTAGGCTACGCGCAGCGCGACTCTACAGAGAAGCGGCGTGGTCGTACTTGTACTTCAACGTGAATGTCGTTAGCTCCGTCATCCATATAGGGTTGAATACAACAAAGAGGTGGTAGACCGTGCCACCATGTTAGAAAATACAGCTACGACTTGGGGTGTGGGCTCAACTGGAACGCATAGTCGAAATCCAAACTTCATCCTGTCGAGCGTGTCGCAGCACACGGACAAGTTCATCGACGAGTATCTGCGCGTGAATGCGGACGCCTGCAAGTAGGCTTGGGCACTCACGTATATAGGTCCCAAACCAAAGGCCTCCTCCCACGAGGCTACTGCTTGGAGCTCTACGAGTGGTCGGAAGTCCCGGGAGGAGAGGATTTTCATGACCGCTTCTTCCTTACTGAAGTTGGCGGGTTGATGATTGGTGCAGGCCTTTCAGCAGAAGGCCCAGGCAGAGACGGCTACTTTCACGCTTCTTGACGTTGAGCACGCGCAACGAATTCGCAGCCGATACTCCGCGACTTCAACTGTCTACACCAGAGTCGGATCGGTGGTTCGAATCAACTCCGACGGCAGGACGGAGGTCTTATAACGAAGGTTTCTTTGAGTTATGTTCTATTAGCTAGACGTGCCCGCAGTCGACGTGCGCGGCCCAAGCGCAACCTTCTTGAGCTTTTCAGGTGACATTGCCTCACTTTTTCGGACAATCTGGCGGCTAAACTAAAGTGCGGCCTCAAGCCCCCCGATCAATCGCACCAAGATGGTGCGGTACATTATCTCCTTGCCGGATACGCGAGGCCGCATCCAGTCCGGTAGCAGTCAGCCGTCAACCCCACGGCTGTCCTGGCTCTTCCCGGCGCCGCCCCGGCAGTTCGCAGAGTGCCCGTCATCGCATAGCAATCGGCTGAATTCTACATGCAGGCGGCCTGAGTCATCGCCAGTCGCGGCCGGCCGGCAACGCAGCGTCATGACCCGGGACCTGCTTTGACGGCATCCTTCAGCGTCTTCCCGGCCTTGAATGTCGGCAATGTCGACGCCGATATCGATACCGCCTCTCCGGTCCTCGGGTTGCGTCCGGTACGGGCCGGCCTGCTTCTGATGCCGAAGGTCCCGAATCCCGCGATCCGCACTTCCTCGCCATTGGCGAGTGCTTCGCCGATGGCCGCGAACACGCCGTCCACCGCCTCCTTCGCCACCGACTTGCTCAGGCCGGTTCGGGCTGCCAGCCGATCGGCCATCACTGCCTTGTTCACCCGTTCTCCTCCCCCACCATCCTATCCTGTCCCGCTCCCCGATTACCCGTAGGTACGGCGCCGGTCAACGGCCGTTCCCGAAGAGACCGCGCATCGTGGGCGATTCCGGGTTCCGCATCGGCCGTCGCGTCGGCCAGCCACTCGTCCAGCTTCGACCAGCGCTGACGTCCGGCGACCCCTCCTCTTTCCGGCCGGCGCCGGCCCTCACGATGTCCGAGCGTGAATCCTTGCCCCCATGCC
>CBDCIT010000040.1:0-117071 GCA_965217615.1 Alphaproteobacteria bacterium | reverse complement strand
CGCGGCGTAGAAATGCCGACCAATTTTCGAGTTTGGCAAGGTCTTGCGAGGATCGTCGAACGTTCAAGCGACGCTTCAACTCGCGATCCGAACATTTGCAATGAATGACGATGAGCCGCGCTCCAGTACGCTCAGCCAGATCCTGCAGACCTTGCCGCCGCTCCTGAACGGTCATTTCGTGGACAAATGGCAGGTCGAGAAGCACCGAGCCTTTGTGCATAAGGTTCTGCTCGGCAGTCCGGTAGATCAACCGAAGGGTCAGATTAGCAATCTTCAGGGCACTAACGTTGCGAATATATTGGCGAAACACCTCCGCCACCGAATCGATATCCACGTAAGCGGCCGAAATCTGCTTCAGGAGCCCCTTGCATAACAGCCCGTTGATTAAGTGGCTTTTTCCGGCTCTCACCCCCAGATGAAGAATGCGGCGGCGAAAGCCGACTGGCCGCTTTGCGAAACCCCCCGTGCCACCAGCATGGCCCCGGTGGGCGTGAGCAGAACGAAAATACCGCCATATCCGCCCGCCACGGCCTCCCGCGGGGTGCCGGCGCCGATGAGCTGGCGCATCAGTAACGATAGATTGTGGCCGGCGACGTGGAGCAGGTATCGCTTGTGCACATTCTCTCGCCCGCGCAGCCAGGTTCGTCGCATGCCGCTACGATCGAGGTTGTGGGCAAAGCAGCGCTCGACGATCTCGGCGCGCAGCTTGAAGGCCTCGCGGGCGACCCCGGACTTGAGCCGCGCACGGTTGTTGGTGACCGCGCGCCGCGCCGCCTCATCACCGTGCCAGCGCGAAAAGCCGGTCTGCTTGGGCGCCGCGATCCGGGTCTTCCAGGGACTGTCGTCCAGAGCCCTCAAGACCGCCCGTGAGTGATAACTTTTGTCGGCGACGCATTCGGCCGGGTCCTCCGCCGTCGGTGCCGCATCCACCGCCCCGAGGTTTGCCTCGGCCTTCGCCAGGGTCTTGGAAAGCGTCGTGGTGTCGCCCTCATCGGCCGGGTGCAGCTCGGCCGCCACCACCGCGCCGGTGTCCAGATCCACCGCGTGCTCGGGCTTGTAGGCCAGATGCGTCGTGCCGTCCTTCATCTTGGCGATCTTGGCCTCGGGGTCGCTCTTCGAAACCCAATCCGTGTTGGAAAGCTTCTTGCCCTTGCGCTTCCGCTCCAGACGCGCCAGATCCTCGGCCGTGGGTGTCTCGACGCCGCTTTCCCGGGCCAGGCGCTCCAGCATCTCCCGGTAGCCTTCGCCGTTGGCGCGCCGCACGATGTTCCGCAGCGCCGCGTTGGCCTCCATGGTCGAGGCATCGACGCCGATGCGCTCGCCCTTGATCAGCCCCGCCTCGGCGATCAGCACCAGAACCCAGTCGAAGACCGCCGCGTGGACTTCATGGGGCAGGCGCGTGCGGCTCCGTGACAGCCAGGAATGGTCCGGGTACCCGATCACGGCTCCCCAGTCGCAGGAACGCCCGCAGCGAAAGCGAGTCCGAGCAGCGCCACTCCAGACCGCGCTCGCTGTCGATGCCCTCGAAGTAGCCCACCAGGTGCATCCGGAAATAGCGCCCGGGCGGCACCGAGGGCGCGCCCATCCGGGCCGCGTAATAAGGCCGGCAGCTCGCCTCGGCAAAGGCGTCAAAGCCGCCCTCGATCAGCACCGACTGCAGGCGGTCATAAAACACATGACCCGGAGAGCGCGGCATCTCCGACCAGCTCACCATCAGATCCCCCTGACCAGCCTTCTGCCGTCCCATCGCCATCGGCAAACCCCCCTGCAAATCAGGGAACCAGAGAATCAGACGGCGCCGACTTAATCAACGGGCTGATAACCTCGACTTGCCGGTGCCGGGACGTCTCATCACCAGTACAAGTGAAGTCTGCGAGCGTATCTGCCTGTTCATCGTCGTGGGTTCCGAATACCTGTGAGATGTTTTATTCAGAACAAGTATAGCGAGGCTTGATGCCTAATGCGCCCGCGCGCACGGCATAATGGCCGCGCTGATCGCCCGCGAAAAATCCGGCCAAGGACTGGCGGTCGATGTCTCGCTGTTCGAATCCGCCCTCTCGCTCGGCGTCTACGAAGCTGCCCAGTATTTTCACCTCCGGCGAGCGGCAAAGACGTCTCGGACAAGCCCATCGAACCGTGACACCCTATGAGGTCTTCCAGACTGCGGATGGCTGGATTGTGATCGGAGTCGCGACGCAGGCACTGTGGCAATAATTCTGTGCGCTTATCGACGCACTGCACTTCCTCAAAGACGACCGATTTGCGCCGAACGCTGCGAGAGTCGCACACCATGTGGAACTGGCAGCTCTGGTCAGCGAACGTCTCTGCCAACAGCACTCGCAGCACTGACTGTAGGCGCTTGAAGCCGCGAGCATTCCCGCAGGGCCGGTTCTCGCGCATGACGAGGCGTTGTCCGACCGGCACACGCTGGCACGCGAGTTGGTGGTCGACGTCCGCCACCCGGTCGCCTGCAAGAGCCATGTGCTTGGCATTCCGGTCAAGCTCTCGGCAACGCCGGGACGTGTGCAAAGCCCGGCCCCGACGCTTGGGCAACACACCAACGAAGTGATGGCTGAAATCGTTTAGGCGACTTAGGCGCGTGACGCCTGCTCACGGATCGCTGTCAGCGTCGTTTGCGTTGTGATCACGTCAGGGTCGATCTGCAGTTCGAGAAAGGCGATCCGGCCGGCACCGAGCGCGCGCTCGAGGGCCGGCGCAAATTCTGTGGTGCGTTCGACCACTTCTCCGTAGGCGCCAAAACTTTGCGCCCACTCGGCAAAATTGGGATTGGAGAGACTCGTTGCGATCATGCGCCCGCCATACATCTGCTCCTGATGCATACGGATCGTGCCGTACATGTTGTTGTTGACGATGCAGATGACCGGGTCGATGCCGTGCTGCATCGCCGTCGCGACTTCGTTGCCTGTCATCAAAACCCCGCCATCACCGCAAAATCCGACGACCGCTCGCTCGGGGTTGACGAGTCGCGCCGCGATCGCTGCCGGCACGCCATAACCCATCGAGCCATTGGCCGGTCCAATTTGCCCCGGATAACGCGTGAAGCTGTGGAAGCGCTGAACCCAACCCGAGAAGTTGCCGGCGTCGGTCGCAATCAACACGTCGGGCAGTCGCTGACGCAGGATCGCCATGACCTCTGCCATATCCAAATCACCCGGCAAGCCAGGTGTCGGGACAGTGTGGTCGAGATAATCCTGGCGCGCCTCGAGTGCAGCCGTCGTCCAGGCGTTGGAGTCGACGGTCTGCAGCGCACGCACGGCCTTAGCGAAGGCGACCACGCCGGCACAAATCGGAAGATCAGGACGGTAAACCCGTCCCAGTTCGTTGGGATCGGGATAGACATGGACGAGCTGCTGTTTGGGGTTAGGTATGTCAACCAGCGTATAACCCCGTGTGGTCTGCTCGCCGAGCCGCGCACCAACGACAACCAGAAGATCGGCATTGCGGACGCGCTCGGCCAGTTTCGGAGCGATGCCGATTCCGACATCGCCGGCATAGTTCTTATGGCTATTGTCGAACAGATGCTGGCAACGGAACGAACAGCCCGATGGCAAGTCGTTGGCCTCGGCAAAAGCGACGATGTCGGCACAAGCCTCGGGCGTCCAACCGCCGCCGCCGACCAACAGGAACGGAGCCCGCGCGGCTGACAGCATTTCACGCAATCGCTGCATGTCGTTGGAATCCGCGCCGGGCCGGACCACAACGTATCTGGTTGCGTCGCCGACGGGCGTCCTTTCGGAGAGCATGTCTTCCGGCAACGACAAAGCAACTGGGCCGCATCGCCCAGCCATGGCGCGATGGAAGGCCTGACTGACCAACTCAGGAATGCGATCGGCGCGCTCGATCTGCGCCACCCATTTTGTCACGGGTGCGTAAAATTGCCGGTAGTCGATCTCTTGAAATGCCTCGCGATACTCCTGATCTCGGGCGACCTGACCGATGAAGACGACCATCGGCGTGGAGTCCTGAAACGCAGTGTGCAGTGCGATCGAGGCGTTGCACGCCCCCGGCCCGCGCGTAACAAAGACCACCCCCGGTCTTCCGGTCGTTTTTCCATACGCCTCGGCCATGTATGCGGCACCACTTTCGTGACGGCAGACGATGAGGCGAATGTCATCTGGCACATCGTGGAACGCGTCGAGTGCCGCCAGGTAGCTTTCGCCGGGTACGCAAAAGACCGTGTCGACGCCATGGAGTCGGAGTTGGTCGACCAACACCTGGCCACCGGTTCGATCGTTTGCAGGACCGCTCATCATCACCCCCCGCCGTGCGTCATGCTGATCGCGCGTTTACCCGTCGGCATGGAAGGTATATCACGCTGCAAGAGCGAATTGTTGCCAGCCGCAAGCCGAATGTAATGGATCGTAAGCATGGCACACACGGCATGAATAACCTCGATAGCCGTCTTCACGCTTTCCGTGCCGACCTCGCCGCCGAACACCTGCTGGGCAAAGTAGAGGCCATGAAGTTCGTTGCCGGCCAACCGCGCCAGATGGCCCTTGGCCGTGCCGCACTTCGACGGGCGCCACAAGCAAATGCCCCACTCGATACCGAGCTCCTATTCGGTGAACGCGTACAGCTCTACGACGAACAGGATGGCTGGGCCTGGGTGCAAAGTGAAAGCGACGGCTATGTCGGCTACACAGAAAGTAAGACACTTTCAACGGAGCTGTTGGAACCGACGCACCGCGTCGCGGAGCTCGCGACCCACCTTTATCCGGTGCCCGACTTCAAATCCGCACCAACCGATTGGCTGCCGATGACGGCCCGGGTCTGTGTTGGCAAAAATGAAGACAATTTCTGCGGTCTGGCGTCGGGCGGCTGGGTCTATGCCGCCCACCTCGCACCAATCGATGTCCATGCCTCCGATCATGGCGATATCGCACGCAAGTTTCTCGATGCGCCCTATCTGTGGGGCGGTAAGACAAGCGCCGGCATCGACTGTTCGGGGCTACTGCAGGTGTCGCTCGCCAGTTGCGGCAAGGCAATTCGCCGAGACAGCGACATGCAGGCGAACGCTGGTCGGGCGGTCGCCTACGATGGCGACGAAACAATGCTGCGGCGCGGGGACCTCGTGTTCTGGCATGGACACGCTGGCATTTGGATTGATCCGCAAACCTTCGTCCATGCCAACGCAACGGACATGTTGGTCGCGAGCGAGCCCTTGAGCCGGGTGGCAGCACGGATTGAGGCAGCGTCGGGCGATGCGATTCTCTGCATGCGGCGTATTTAGGCCCACGCTTAGCTCTATTCCGATTTTGCGTTTTCAGGGGGAGTGACCGCAGGTTGCAACGCCGCCGCCGCCCGGAGTCTGTTGCGCAATACCAGCCACAGCCCGACGCCGACGACGATGAGCAGGACCCACAAGTACCAAGGCAACATATCCGCCTTGTCCCCCATCATCACCATCAGCAACGTCAACGGAAGGATGCCGAGACCCGTCGTCCATCCAAATGTCCACCATGAGATACGAGTCAGGCCCGCCATGTAATTGATTAGATTGAAGGCTATGACGGGGAGAAACCGGCTCAGGAATACGATTTGCCATCCCTGTTCACCAGTCCACCGGTCCATCACGTGCCAATTTCGCCGCGAGATGACCATGGCGACAAACGGACGGCCGAGCGCGCGTGCGAGGGCAAAGGCGAGGAATGCGCCCAACATTGCGCCTGACCAAGTTATAGCCGTACCCCACACGGCGCCGTAGACCATGCCATTGGCAATGGCATGGAATTCCGCTGGAAATGGAACGAACGAATGCAAAACCATCAGGGAAATCGACCCAGCGATGCCCCAAGGGCCCCAACTGCGAATCTGATGCTCGATCGACTTCGCAGAGAAGCTGATTGTCCAATCGGCGCTAAACCATAGGACGTAAACTACGGCGGCCAGCACAATGACAAGCGCAGCGAATAAAACGACCCTTGGCTTCCAACGTGTTGGCGAAGGGTCAGTCGGTTCTGTGTCCCACATCTCACCTAACAAAATCGCTTATTTCGGTTGGCAGGCAAGGCACAATATCGTGATTTATTGTAACTACCCAGGTACCCCGCTCCTGACCGTGAGAGGATGATGTAGGTGGTCGGCGGGGCCGGGTTTCCGCCGCCGCGTCGTTGATCGTCTCTTGACTCCATAGAATCGGGCGTCTATGGGTTGCGCTCTCGTGTGACGGGAGCGGCGCGTGGGATATTTTGGGTCGAAGGCGACGAGCGGTCTGTGCCAGGCGCTGATTGCGCTGATGCCGCCGCACAGCGTTTACATCGAGAGCCACCTGGGGGGCGGTGCGCTGATGAAGCGCAAGCCAACGGGCGTGCGCTCGATCGGCATCGACCGCGATGCGCAGGCGCTCGAGGCCTTTGCCTGTGACTACCCGGTCGAGTTGGTGCATGGCTGTGCCCATGCCTTTTTGGCCTCGTTCCCGTTTCTGGGCCCGGAGCTGGTCTACAGCGATCCCCCCTATCTGCACGCGACCCGCCGTTCGGCACGGCGCTATCGCTTCGACTACGAGGAGGTCGACCATGTCGCGCTCCTGGACCTGCTCAAGGATCTGCCCTGCCAGGTGATGGTCTCGGGCCATCCCTCGGCGCTCTATGACGAGATGCTGGCGGGCTGGCGCAGTCTGGCGCTGCAGGTGACGACCCAGGCCCAGGTGCGGACCGAGGTCGTGTGGTTCAACTTCGCGCCCGACCGGGTGCATTGGGCGAGCTACGCAGGCCGGAACTTCACCGACCGCCAGCGCATCAAGCGTAAGGCGGCCAACTGGGGCCGGCGTTACAAGGCCTTGCCGGCGGGCGAACGCCTCGCGGTGCTGGCCGCCATGATGGCCGTCGATGCCGAGGACCCGTGACGCTGTCGCGCTGGCACGAGGACCTCGCCGCCCATGACGAGGCCTTCGCGTGCCTGCAAGATCTTCTTGACCCCTCATCCTTCGCAACAACAGTCGTCAAGGCCTTCCGGGATTGGGGCCAGGGGCTGTTGCGCCTGGCCACGGTGCTCGTCCGGGAGAATGCCGCGCTCGAGCGGGAGAACGTGACCCTGCGGGACCGCATCGCCGAGCTCGAGCGGAGCGCGGCGCTTGACAGCACCACCAGCAGCAAGCCGCCCGCCAGCAACGGCCTGGGCAAGAAGAGCGGAACCCAGAGGCGCACCCGAAGCCAGCGCGGCAAGTCCGGCAGGCCAAGCGGCGGCCAGCCGGGCCACAAGGGAACGACGCTGGCGCGGACCGAGAGCCCGGACCATGTTGTGGATCATGACCCCTCCGCCTGTTCGGGCTGCGGCGCACCGCTGTCGGACGCCGACCGTCACCGCGCGCCCGTCTGTCGACAGGTCTTCGATGTGCCCGAGCCACGCCCCCTGGAGGTCACCGAACACCGCGCCCATCGCTGCCTCTGCGGCGCCTGCGCCACCGTGACAGGAGCCGTCTTCCCGGACGGCGTGACCGCCCCGGTCCAGTACGGGCCACGCATCACCGCCTGGGTGAGCTACCTGCTGTACGCCCAGGTCGTTCCCGAGAAGCGCTTGGCCGAACTCATGAGCG
This sequence comes from Alphaproteobacteria bacterium, assembly GCA_965217615.1. Classification (GTDB taxonomy): domain Bacteria; phylum Pseudomonadota; class Alphaproteobacteria; order UBA8366; family CAVOAK01; genus CAVOAK01. The sequence goes on along the minus strand of CBDCIT010000040.1, from coordinate 109,516 downwards.
ACCTCTTCGCAGTGTCCATCTCCACAGCCACGATCACCGCCATGGGCCGGCGAACCGCCAGGCGCTTCGAGCCCTTCCTCGCCCATGTCGCAGACGTGATCCGCACAGCGGTCCCGGTCAAGCACCTCGACGAAACCGGCCTGCGGATCGCCGCCCGTACCCGCTGGCTCCACGTGCTGTGCACCCCATTCCTGACCGTCCTGCGCATCGGCGCGGGACGCGGCGATGTCGAAAAGGACCTCGAAGGCATCCTCATCCATGACGATTACGCCGCCTACTTCACCCTCAAGGGCGTGCGCCACGGCGCCTGCAACGCCCATCACCTGCGCGAACTCCAGGCCCTGATCGACATCGAGAAGGAAGACTGGGCAAAGAGCATGCAGCGCCTCCTTGAGCGCGCGCACAGGGCTACCCGCTTCTCCCGTGAGAACGGCCGCGACGTGCCCGCCTCCCTGGTGGCCCGGATCTCGCGGGCCTGGGCCCGCATCCTCGACCACGCCATCGCCTTCCACGAGGCGCAGCCGCCGCTCCGGACCGGCAAGCGCGGACGAAAGAAACGCCGCATCGGTCATAACCTCGCGCTCCGCCTCCGCAAGCACAAGGAGGGATGCCTGCGATTCCTCACCGACCCGCGCACGCCGTTTACGAACAATGAGGCCGAACGTGACCTCCGAATGGCCAAGCTGCGCCAGAAGATCTCCGGTGGCTTCCGCTCCGAGAGGGGTGCCTACAACTTCGCCAGAATGCGTGCCGTCATCGCCACCGCCCGAAAGCAACGCTGGAACGTCCTCCAGACCCTGGTGCATCCCGATCCGATGCAACTAATCCCCAAACTGCGCCTCTGAGAACACCGGCACCGCTACCAGCCCGGACCGCCACAATCCCTCACATACAAACGCTCGGGCCAATCAGACCTGGGTAGTTACGATTTATTAGTGAATATCCGCCTCTTTGTGCGACGCCAATAGTTCGCTTGCGAAGGTGTATTATGGCGCCAAGCGCCAACGGTGTGCTTGGCACAGGGGCAAGACGCATGGACTACACGCAGTTGTCAGCGCGCAGCGCCGTCGCAGCGATGCTACAGGGCGATATCACAGCTGAGGCTTATGCGGGCGCATTGATTTCCCAGAGCCGCAAGTTCAGGGATCTCAACGCCTTCATTGCCCTCGACGAGGATAAGTTTCTTGAGGCCGCACACGGTGCCGACCTGCGTCGCGCTAGGGGTGTGCGCTTGGGTCCGTTGCAGGGGCTGCCGATCGCAGTAAAGGACAATATTGAATTCGCGGCGCTGCCCACTACGGCCGGCACACCGGCACTAGCGCTACATCGGCCAAAGCGCAACGCCGTCGTCGTGCAGGCGTTGCTCGGCGCCGGTGCGCTGGTGATGGGCAAGACCAACTTGCATGAAATAGCCTACGGCCTGACCAGCAACAATTATCACACCGGCGCGGTGCGCAATCCTTACGATAAGACCTTGATCGCCGGCGGCAGCAGCGGCGGGACTGCGGCTGCGCTTGCGGCGCGTATGGCACCGGCCGGGCTCGGCTCCGACACCGGCGGCTCCGTCCGCCACCCGGCCGCAATGTGCGGCATCGCCGGGCTACGGCCATCCACCGGGCGCTATTCGCTCGCTGGCGTCCTCCCGCTATCGAGCACCAGAGATACCATCGGGCCGATGGCGCGCGGCGTCGACGACCTCATCCTCTTGGATGACGCCATTACCGGCGAAACAGCGCCGGTCAAACCCACGCCGCTGAAGGGGCTGCGCCTTGGTATCCCGCGCCGTCATTACTACGAGCATCTCGACAGCGAGGTTGCGCCAGTGATCGAGGTAGCGCTGTCCCGGCTCGCCGACCTCGGCGCGGTGCTGGTTGACGCCGACATACCAAACGTGGAGACCTGCAATCGGGATATCGCTCGACCTATCTCCGGCTATGAATCCCTACGGGTAATAGATCGCTACCTTGAGGAGTCGGGCAGCGAAGTTACCCTGGAGACGCTCATTGCGGAGATTGTAAGCCCGGACGTTCGCACGGTTATCGAGGCACGGCTCGGTGACGAGAGCGTTAATGAGGAAGAATATCGTTCGGCGCTGGAGCGGCGGCGTGCCTTTCAAACCACCTACCGGCAGTATTTCGATGAGAATGATGTTGCTGCGGTCGTTTTCCCGACCACGCGTCTTCCCGCACGGCCCATCGGCGACGACGAGACCGTGGAGTTCATGGGCGAGCGACAGCCGACAACCCTCACCTACGTTCACAACATGGCGCCGGCCACAGTGCTCGGCGCGCCGGGTCTAAGCGTTCCAATCGGCCTTACGGCCTCTGCCTTGCCGGTCGCCATGGAACTCGACGGCCCCGTCGGCGAAGATCGCGCGCTGTTGGCCATCGGTCAGTCGTTCGATGAGGCGTTCCCATCGCTGACACCGTCGCTCGACTAGGTCCGTGCCTTAAGCGAAGTACGCTGGCTATCGTTCGGCTGCCACGACGCCCGACCACGGCGAAAACGGATATGTCGCACCGACATGCTCGTCCGATCGCGAATCGTCCAAAACCGCGTTGGGGCTGGCAAAGTTGACCGGATAGACGCCGGCAGGCGCGCTGGAAACGGCAACCCGTTTGGCGATCGCGGAGACTACATCCTCCGCCAACCGCGAGTCGCAGACGACCGCATGCGGGCCCGTCACGTCGATCCGGGGGAGATGTATCGCCTGTTCGAGGTCTAGTCCGTAATCGATGATGAACGAGGCCAGCTGGGCGACCGCCGCAGCGATATGACGACCGCCGGAAGCGCCGGCCGCAAACCAGCCCCGATCATTCTGCGTGGCGACCAGCGGGCACATGTTCGTAAGTGGCCGCACACCTGGCGCGATCGAGTTGGGACCACCGGGCTGCGGGTCGAACCACATCACCGCGTTATTCATAAGAATGCCAGACCCAGGCAGCACGACCTTCGAGCCAAAATAGGCGAGTAATGTGTTCGTGAGCGCCACCATATTGCCCTTCCCGTCGATTACGCTGAGATGCGTGGTGCAATTCGGCGTGCGCTCCGAACCGCCATGCCCCATTTCCGCAAATCGTCTGGCATAAGCAGCGCACAAGGCCTCTGCATACAACGCATAGGCATCGGCGTCGGGTGACGGCGAGCCGCTAAGTTCGGAGGCACACAACTTCTGCATCGTGTGGACCAAAGTGGGTCCGGCGCAAAGACCCTGAGGAACGTGGAGATCGGCACCACGATAGGCAACCAATACCGGTGGAACGATTTGGGCGCGATAGAGTTGGAAATCGTCCAAGGTCAATACGCTGTCGCCGGACTGCAGGTCCGCAATGATCGAGCGCGCCAATTCACCTTCGTAGAAGTCTCGCCGCCCGCGCTCGGCGAGCTGGCGCATGGTTTTGACGAGAGCCGACTGGTTGAGCGGCGGTGCGTCGGCGACCGGCGGATATCCCTGTGGCAGAAAGACCTTCTTGCTGGCCGGAAACTCGGCCAACTCAGGGGCCGATGTCGTAACTATGTGACTCGCGTACCAGTCGATCGGAAGTCCCTCCTCCGCGAGGGCTATGGCGGGCGCCAGCGCCTCGGCGAATGAGATCGTGCCGAAGGTTTCCAGTGCGAAACCGAGGCCGTCCACTGCGCCCGGAACGCAGATCGATTCGTAGCCCTTAAGATTCCGGTCGTCTTTTACGGCGGGCCACGTAAACAGCCCTGGCGCCGTCCCGCCGATGAGCGGATAGCGGGCGGGATCGAGGAAACGGGGCGCAACCATGGAGAAATCGATAACCGACACGGTCTTCTCCGCCGCTATGTAGACGACCATGTAGCCGCCGCCGCCGATACCGCTCATCCACGGCTCACGGCAGCCAAGAGCGAACGCCGCTGCAACAGCAGCATCCACCGCGTTGCCGCCGTGTTCGAGAACATTCGCGCCGACGCCCGCAGCGACGGTATTCTGCGCGGCGACGAGGCCGGTGGCAGAACGGACTGCCGGCTTGCGTACTTCCCAATTCTCGACAGGCACAGCGCCTCCCTTCATGGCAATCAGAGAGCCAAATTCATGCTACTGCAGCAGTATGATTTCAGCCGGCCGCGTTAGACTCGGGAGCTGGCGTGGCGCGCCTTCAAGCCCGTAAAGGATCAAGCAGCGCGGGCGCCGTGAAACACCATGTCGTAGGCCGGCAAGGTGAGAAAGTCCTCAAAGTCCGGCGCCGCCACCATCCTCTTGAACAAATCTGCCGCGGGCACGAAGGCAGAGTCGGCAAACTGGTCCTTGCCAATCGTCTCGCGTATCTTCGCCAACTCCTCGTCGAGGACGGTCTGCAACAACGCTTCGTCTATGGTGCGTCCGTCGGTCAACGCCGCTTTGTGGCGGATCTGCTGCCATATCTGCGCCCGAGAAATCTCTGCCGTAGCCGCATCTTCCATCAGGTTGTAAAGCGGAACGCAGCCCATGCCGCGCAGCCAAGCTTCTATGTAACTCACGCCGACGTTCACGTTCTGCCTGAACCCGCTTTCGGTAATGTCACCGGATGGTACTTCCAGAAGGTCGTCGGCAGTCACATTGACGTCGTCGCGGCTGAGTTCAATCTGATTGGGCCCCGGCATCACCCGGTCGAAAACCTCTTTTGCAATCGGCACGAGGCCCGGATGCGCCACCCAGGTGCCATCATGTCCGTCGCCGGCCTCGCGTTCTTTGTCGGCCCGCACCTTCTCCAATGCGCCGCGGTTTGCTTCTTCGTCGCCGCGGATAGGGATCTGCGCGGCCATACCGCCCATCGCATGAACACCGCGGCGATGGCACGTCTTGATGAGCAGCAAGCTGTATGATCGCAGGAAGTGACAGGTCATCGTGACGTCGCCACGGTCAGGCAGCACACATCCGGCACGGTTTCGGAACTTCTTGATGAAGCTAAATATATAGTCCCAACGACCGCAATTAAGCCCTGCCGAATGCTCGCGCAGTTCGTAAAGTATTTCGTCCATCTCGAAAGCAGCGAGGATATTTTCGATAAGGACAGTTGCCTTGATGGTTCCCTGCGGGAGGCCCAGCGCCTCTTGTGCCGCTACGAAGACGTCGTTCCATAGCCGGGCTTCGAGATGGGATTCGAGTTTAGGCAAATAGAAATACGGTCCGGTGCCCCTCGCCATCAATTCTTTGGCGCAATGATAAAAATACAGGCCAAAATCGAACAACGGGCCTGAAATCGGCTGCCCGTCGACGACGATGTGTTTTTCCGGCAAATGCCAGCCGCGCGGCCGTACCAAAAGCGTCGCAATTTTATCGTTGAGCTTGTAGTCCTTGCCGCTCTTGGGATCGCTAAATTCGATGCTGAGGCGTGCCGCATCGCGCAGATTGATTTGGCCTTCAACCACGTTCGACCAAGTTGGCGTGGTCGCGTCCTCGAAATCTGCCATAAAGACGGAGGCCCCTGAGTTCAGAGCGTTGATGACCATTTTTCGGTCGACCGGACCCGTGATTTCAACGCGTCGATCGAGCAAATCTTTGGGCAAGGGTGCGACCGTCCAATCCGCTTCGCGGATTTCCGTTGTCTCAGCTAAGAAATCGGGGGCTTCGCCGGCGTCAAGTTTTGCCTGCACGTCCACGCGCTGCGCCAGCAGTTGGCGCCTCTTTGCTCCGAAACGCCGCTCTAGCATGGCAACAAAGCCCAACGCCTGCGGCGAGAGTATCTCATCATATGCGGAGTTCGCGTCCGCTTCGATTAACACACCCTCAGCCTGATCTAGTAGATTGGCCTGTGCCGCAATATCGGTATTGGACATCTTGTCTCCCCGTCGGACACGTTTCGTGGCCGAACCGGCCTAAGCGCCGCTGACGCGCCCCGCTTAGTTACGGGGGCACAGCTAGTACGTCGCCTCCCAGCCAGCGTACCAACATCCACTACCTTAGCATCTACGCGTGAAACTGCGAAATCCCGGGGCCGAGTTCTGCAACACGCCGGCCAAGCGATCTCGTCACAATTCGCCGTCTCATGTTCCTAGCTCATGGCCGCGGTGCAAATTTCCGCCGTAAAACGTCTCACGGCGACATTTTGCCGGGTTTTTGGGCACATTGTCGGGTGGCAACAGGCGGCATTGTCCGCCAGCTTCAAGTGGGACGTCGGTGATAACGCTCAGCGGCGATGCGGTCCGGTTCTATTCGGCGCCACGAAATTGGATCCAGGCGGCACCTGCTAGCGAGAATTAGGGAGTCATCGCGCCATGTCTCTGGCCAATTTTTACGCCAGCGCCACTACCGTAGCGCCGGCGATGCCCGAAGAGCAGTCTGGCCCGCCGGCGCGCGGACGCGCGAACTACAGCCGGCTCAGCGGCGCGCAGAAAGCCGCCATCATGATCATGGCCGTTGGCGAAGATCACGCCGCACGCCTCTTTTCGTTGATGGACAACGACGAAATCAGTGAGATTTCGACAAGCATGGCGAGCTTAGGCCCGGTGAACGCGCGTCTTGTCGAGCGACTGTTCTATGAGTTTGCAGAACATATTTCGTCGCCGGGGTCGGTCGTCGGCAGCTATGAAAGCACGGAGCGGCTTTTGAACAAGGTGCTCGACAACAACCGTGTTGCGGCGATCATGGAAGATATCCGCGGACCGGTCGGCCGCACAATGTGGGACAAATTGGCTAATGTGAACGAGGGTCTACTCGCGAATTATCTCAAGAACGAATATCCGCAGACCGTCGCCGTCGTGTGGACGAAGATCAGCCCTGACCACGCCTCGCGTGTACTCGTGCAGCTGCCAGAGGCGCTCGCGATGGAGGTAGTTTCACGCATACTTCAAATGGAGGCGGTGCAGAGCGATGTGGTGCAGGACGTGGAAAGAACATTGCGCACCGAGTTCATGAACAACTTGGCCCGCACCCAACGCCGCGACAGCCATGAACTTGTAGCCGATATTTTCAACGGCCTGGACCGCGCCGCTGAACTGCGGTTTGTCGCCGGGCTCGAACAACATAGCCCCGAATCTGCGGAACGCATTAAGGCTCTCATGTTTACATTCGAGGACCTGGCACGGTTGGACGCGTCAAGTATTCAGACACTCCTGCGGGCCCTCGACATGAACCGACTTGCGGTTGCGCTGAAGGGTGCACCCGAAGAACTATCCAATTTGTTCTTCGCCAACATGTCGGAACGGGCAGCGAAGATCCTTCGCGAAGACATGGAGGCGCTCGGTCCCTTGCGCGTGCGCGACATCGACGAGGCACGACAGGAAATACTTGCAAAAACCAAGGAGTTAGCTGAAAAGAGCGAAATCATCATTTCAGAGGGTGGCGGCGAGGACCAGCTGGTCTATTAGCCGTCGGATCGCGAAAAAACAACCTCGTTGGACCCGTTGGAACTGCACACAGGGGTTTGACGTCTGCAATTTTGCAGGATGTCACCAGCGGCCGCGAAACTACGTACCCCGTAAGCCGGTATCTCGCGGTCAACCAGCCGCCGAGGTGATCCTCCCTGGCGACGGGCCGCACGCCACTCTGTCACTCGGCCGTGTCGCCATGCAAAGGGCCAATCCCGTCCCTTCTGGCCTCCCAAGCGCGGCCATTTTTTTGAGCATTTCGACCGCCCGAGGAATCGGTGGCCATGGCGGCTGCGTTCAAGCTAACGGTCTAGGCCGTGACTTAGGTGCGTATTCCTCAAGCGTAAAGATGCGCGCAGGATCCTTTATGCCCCTCAAGCGCCTCTCGCCCAGAAGCACGGTATCCATACCGCACGAACTGGCAAAGATTGAAGAGAGCACGAGACGACAGCCGAGCCGTTTACACAATCGTTCGAGCCGACTTGCAAAGTTTACCGCTGGCCCGATAGCCGTGAAATCAAGACGGTCGGGCGAGCCGATGTTGCCGTAATGCACATCACCAAGGTGAAGTCCGATGCCAAAGCGAAGGGTCGGCCGTCGTGCCCGTCGCTGTTCTCGGTTCAACTGATCCATACTGGTAAGCGCCGAACGCGCGGCACGCAGCGATGCCTCGCAAGCAGTACGTTGAACCCCAGAGATTGGAAATATCGCCAGCAGCCCATCACCGGTGAATTTGAGGACCTCACCGCCAAACGCTCTTATCGGCGCGACGATCCGCTCGAAGTGTGAATTCAGGAGTTTGAGCACGTCGTCCGGCGGTAGCCTCTCCGATAGCGCCGTGAAGCCGCGGAGGTCCGAAAGCCAGATAACCGCATTGACGGTTTCACCGTCACCACGTTTGACGAGCCCCGACAAACCTGTGCGCCACTGCGTTTCCCGAGGTAAGTGTCGAGAAGTGTCGCGGCCAGTTCTCTCGCAACAATGACCTCGAGTGGGCTTGTCACTAACGCCGCAATGGCGCGCAGTTCCTGGAGATCCTCTTCACTAAATCCACCCGGCCGGTCTGTCACCCATGTCACCGCGTGAACCGAGGCGTCACTGAACGTGATGAGGGAGGCCAGAACGTCGCTCGCACCGAGCGCATGAAGTTCACCGAGCCACGGAACATCGTCCACTGCGACCCGCTGGTCCAGCCGATACCGCAACTCTCCACCGCCGGACGCTATGTCTTGAGGTTGCAGCCGGCGACCGACGTCGGACATAAAGCCGTGAAACCGCGGTTCCTCGATGGTGCTGTTTTCAGCACGCGTCCAAATATAATGCGTACCGGCAATCAGCGGATGCTGAGCCTCGATGAGGAGCGAAGCGCGAAGCAACGGCGTACCTTGTTCAACGAGCCGTCCCGAAAGTTCGTTCAACAACGATGCGACTGCGCGCGTTCGTGCGCCGGCATCCACCAGCCACGACGCCGTCGCCGACATACCGGAATAATAACCACCCACAGCAAAGGACCTCTGGTTCGACGGCGCCGATCACGGATGTCACACTATACATCCAGCGCAGACACGGTAGTCGCCAGCTACACGAAGCCCACGTTTATTTCTGTAAGTTGACACTTACGTAAGTAATCGTTTACAATACAGATATGGACGAAGAATTGCGTGCCATAGCAGACCCGACGCGGCGCCGAATATTGAAGCTGGTATGGGAGAGTGAATTGACTGCAGGCGAAATTGCAGTGGGATTTGACGTTAGCCGGCCTGCCATTTCCCAACACCTGAAGGTCTTGCTTGATGCGCGTCTCGTAGCTGTTCGAGGCGACGGGACACGCCGCTATTACCGGGCAAATTCCGAGTCCCTTGGAGCGCTGCGCGCATTCATCGGCGAGTTCTGGGATGAGAGCTTAGCGCGTCTGAAACTTGAAGCAGAGCGGGAGCAAAAGGAGCTAGACGGTTTTGAGTGATACGAATGCGGGCATCTACGAACAAGAGATCTACATTGAGGCCAATCCAGAAACGGTCTTCGCATTTTTTACGGACCCCGACAAAATGGTCCGTTGGATGGGAGTATCGGCAACTTTGGAGCCAAAGGAAGGCGGCCTATACTTAGTCGACGTGACGAATGGCAATATCGCGAAGGGAAAGTTTCGCGAGGTTCTGCCAAATTATCGCCTATCCTATACGTTCGGCTGGGAGTCAGAGGATTCTGGCGTTCCCCCTGGGTCATCGTTGGTCGAAATCGACCTGACGCCGAAGGAACCGGGCACAATGATGAAGTTCACACATAGTGGATTGCCGGAGGCAGCGGTAAAACCGCACTCTGAAGGATGGGATCACTACTGTGAACGGCTGTGCTTGTGTGCGGCCGGCAAGGATCCGGGGCCCGATTCATGGTTCAAATCGTCGGCAGCGGACTAACGCTGCGACAATATTCGATCGGTAATTCCCCGGGAGGTGCCGCAGGCCTTCCCGGGGTCGGGCATCTAGCCTAACAACCGGCAGGTGTCGACTTAGAGCGCCGTCACTTGCCACTGTTCGGCGGTCGCCAACCAAACGAAGACGGGTTATCCTCATCTACCAATTGCGCATCTTTGCGCGCCGCGGAGGAGCCCGAACGATGAGCATGAAGACGATCCTTGTTCCCCTCGAGGAGAGCGAAGTTTTGCCGTCAGTTCTCGAGTGCGCGCTCCTTGTTTCACAGCGTTTCGGTAGCTACATCGAAGGTCTGCACATACGGCCACTTCCGGCCGAAGTTCTAACCGCAGCCGGAGAGGGTCTTTATGCCGGAACGACCGACCTGCTGGAAAATCTCGAACAGCGCGACAATGAACGTGCCGAGCGAACGCGCGAACACTTCGACCGCTTCATGGCCGACCACGATATACAACGCGGCGACGCCAGCAAAGCACCACAAGCACCAGTCGCGGCTTGGCTGGAAGAGGCCATGCCCGGAGATGAAGTGGTCGGCAACAGAGGTCGTTTGTTCGACCTCATCGTCGTCGGCCGCCCAGTCGGCGGAACGGCCACGCCATCGCGAAGCCGCCTTGAGTCCGCCATCTTCGAAAGCGGAAAACTAACGCTTATCGCGCCACCGAAGCCGCCTACTACGCTGGGGGAAACGATTATCATCGCCTGGAACAGCAGCACGGAGACGGCGCGTACCGCTGCCTTGGCAATGCCGTTCCTCGAACAGGCAAAGCAGGTTGTTGTGCTCTCGGTTGAGGACTATGGCGTACCGGGTCCGATCGGTGCCGAATTGAGGCAAAGCCTTGTCCGCAACGGCATAGCGGCGCAAGCGAGCGTCGTTCCAAAAGGAAAACGCTCGACTGCGCAGGCGATCCTAGAGGAAACCGCGTCAATCGGAGGCGACCTGTTGATCAAAGGCGCCTACACCCAAAGCCGCCTGCGACAGATGATATTCGGCGGTGTTACGAACGAAATCTTGGCGACTGCGGAACTTCCCGTTCTTATGTCGCACTAAGAGTTAGCAAGTCCGTCGAACTCTGGGCCGCCGTGTTGGCCTATAATCAAGCTCGCACGCGCGATTTCTTTCGTTTCGAAGTGGCGGACCTTTTCGCTTTTGCGGGAGCGCGCGCCGGCTTCGATCGTCCTGCCGCTGAGGACGACGCCTCCTTGAGCCATGCCTTCAGTGGTTTCCAATAATGCGCCTTCCATCCCGACGAGACAGATTTGACATGCGCTGCCGGTACGCCGATATGTGTAAAGCTCAGTTTCGTCTTGCCACCCTTCACCGACGCCAAGTCGAAGGTTGCGAGTGACCAAACTTCCTTGGGCCAGCTCTTCGCCCGCCAAGCCTGAACGATCGACTTGTTCGTGGCAATGGCGACATTGATTCCACCGATATAGCCACCATGGCAGGAAAACTCGCCGCCGACCTTGCGGCTTACCTTCGCTGGCGCGCCCGTAAAGCCACTGTGTTTTCGCGAATCCATGAGCGCCTCGAAGACAACGCCGGGACGCGCATCTAGCAGCCCGTTGATTAAGTGGCTTTTTCCGGCTCTCACCCCCAGATGAAGAATGCGGCGGCGAAAGCCGTCTGGCCGCTTTGCGAAACCCCCCGTGCCACCAGCATGGCCCCGGTGGGCGTGAGCAGAACGAAAATACCGCCATATCCGCCCGCCACGGCCTCCCGCGGGGTGCCGGCGCCGATGAGCTGGCGCATCAGTAACGATAGATTGTGGCCGGCGACGTGGAGCAGGTATCGCTTGTGCACATTCTCTCGCCCGCGCAGCCAGGTTCGTCGCATGCCGCCACGATCGAGGTTGTGGGCAAAGCAGCGCTCGACGATCTCGGCGCGCAGCTTGAAGGCCTCGCGGGCGACCCCGGACTTGAGCCGCGCACGGTTGTTGGTGACCGCGCGCCGCGCCGCCTCATCACCGTGCCAGCGCGAAAAGCCGGTCTGCTTGGGCGCCGCGATCCGGGTCTTCCAGGGACTGTCGTCCAGAGCCCTCAAGACCGCCCGTGAGTGATAACCTTTGTCGGCGACGCATTCGGCCGGGTCCTCCGACGTCGGTGCCGCATCCACCGCCCCGAGGTTTGCCTCGGCCTTCGCCAGGGTCTTGGAAAGCGTCGTGGTGTCGCCCTCATCGGCCGGGTGCAGCTCGGCCGCCACCACCGCGCCGGTGTCCAGATCCACCGCGTGCTCGGGCTTGTAGGCCAGATGCGTCGTGCCGTCCTTCATCTTGGCGATCTTGGCCTCGGGGTCGCTCTTCGAAACCCAATCCGTGTTGGAAAGCTTCTTGCCCTTGCGCTTCCGCTCCAGACTCGCCAGATCCTCGGCCGTGGGTGTCTCGACCCCGCTTTCCCGGGCCAGACGCTCCAGCATCTCCCGGTAGCCTTCGCCGTTGGCGCGCCGCACGATGTTCCGCAGCGCCGCGTTGGCCTCCATGGTCGAGGCATCGACGCCGATGCGCTCGCCCTTGATCAGCCCCGCCTCGGCGATCAGCACCAGAACCCAGTCGAAGACCGCCGCGTGGACTTCATGGGGCAGGCGCGTGCGGCTTCGTGACAGCCAGGAATGGTCCGGTACCCGATCACGGCTCCCCAGTCGCAGGAACGCCCGCAGCGAAAGCGAGTCCGAGCAGCGCCACTCCAGACCGCGCTCGCTGTCGATGCCCTCGAAGTAGCCCACCAGGTGCATCCGGAAATAGCGCCCGGGCGGCACCGAGGGCGCGCCCATCCGGGCCGCGTAATAAGGCCGGCAGCTCGCCTCGGCAAAGGCGTCGAAGCCGCCCTCGATCAGCACCGACTGCAAGCGGTCATAAAACACATGACCCGGAGAGCGCGGCATCTCCGACCAGCTCACCATCAGGTCCCCCTGACCATCCTTCTGCCGTCCCATCGCCATCGGCAAATCCCCCTGCAAATCAGGGAACCAGAGAATCAGACGGCGCCGACTTAATCAACGGGCTGCTAGGGTTACCGTCTGTTTGATTACTTGAGACATGTTTCCTTCCCGTTTCAAACTGAATTTTTGATGTCGAGTGCTCGCATCCTCAACCCAATCGGGTTCAGTGCGAGATCGAAATTTGCAGCCAGGCGGCAATGGTCGATGACCTGACCCCCAAAACTTGGTCCAGGCCGAATGTTAGGCTAGGACTGTTTGAACGGAGGTCAGGATGCCACGTAAACGACATACCGCGGAACAGGTTATCGGTAAGCTACGGGAGGCGGAGGTTAGCCTGTCGGGCGGCCAAACGGTACCTGCGGTTTGCAGGACCTTGGGTGTTTCGGAACAGACGTATTACCGTTGGCGCAAGGAGTACGGCGGCCTGAAGATCGAGCAGGCACGGCGCTTCAAGGAGCTCGAGCGGGAGAATCTGCGGCTGAGACGAGCTGTCGCTGATCTGACGCTGGATAAGCTGATTCTGAAGGAAGCCGCTGAGGGAAACTTCTAAGCCCCGAGCGCCGCCGGGGCTATGTTCAGCACATCTCCACGCGGCATGCCCTGCCCGAGCGTCGGGTGTGTCGGGTCATTGGGCAACCACGCTCGACGCAACGCTATCGGCGTGTCGAGGCTGACGATGAGGCGGCGTTGACCGCGGCCATTGTGCGGCTGGCCAGCGCGTACGGTCGCTACGGCTATCGCCGGATCACGGCGCTGCTCCACGGCGAGGGCTTGTACGTGAACCACAAGCGGGTCGAACGCATCTGGCGACGGGAGGGACTGAAGGTGCCTGCAAAACAACCGGGACTGTCAGATAGTTTGTGCTTGGGCCGATTTTCAGACATTAACGAAACGCTCACCGAAGATGATGGCGAACTGTGTCTTGGCCTCGGTCCATTCACGCGGCGGGCGTTTCCAAGCCTGGGCCGCATGATTGAGCACCAGATATAGCAGCTTGGTGGCGGCGTCGTCACTGGGGAAATGGCCGCGCGTTCGAACGGCACGCCGGATCTTGGCGTTGAGCGACTCGATGGCATTGGTCGTGTAAATCATGCGACGGACCGCCTCGGGGAAGGCTAAGAAGGGAATGACGTGATCCCAGTTGCGCCGCCAGCTTTGGGCGATGGCGGGATATTTCTCGCCCCAGGGTCCGGCTTCGAATTCGGCCAGGGCCGCCAGGCCGGCCTCGGCGTCACCGGCCCGGTACACCGCCTTCAGCGCCCGCGCGACATGTTTGCGATCCTTCCATGACGCAAAATTCATGGAATGGCGGAGCAGGTGGACGATGCAGGTCTGCACCACGGTCTCTGGAAAGGTCGCATTGATTGCTTCGGGAAAGCCCTTGAGGCCGTCGACGACGGCGACCAGGATATCCTGGATACCCCGGTTCTTGAGCTCATTCATGACGCGCAGCCAGAACTTGGCGCCCTCGGTCTGCTCGATCCACAGCCCGAGGATCTCGCGCGTGCCGTCGGGCAACACCGCCAGCGCGATATAGACGGCTTTATTCCGAACAAAACCCTCGTCCCTGATCTTGACCCGGATGGCGTCGAAGAAGACGATCGCGTAGCAGGCATCCAACGCCCGGTTTTGCCATTCACCCACTTCCTCAAGGACCGCATCCGTCACCGTCGAGATCAGGTCCGGCGAGACATCGAGACCGTAGATTTCCTCCAGGTGGCCGCGAATCTCGCGCACCGTCATGCCGCGCGCGTACATCGAGATGATCTTCTCGTCGAAGTCCGGGAAGCGACGCTGATACTTGGCAATCAACTGCGGATCGAAGGTTCCCGAACGATCGCGCGGGATATCCAGCGTCACCTTCGAGGTCCCCGTCAGAACCGTCTTTTGAGAGCGGCCGTTGCGCCGGTTCGCTTCACCGTTTCCGGCGTCGGTATCCAGATGCCTATCCAACTCCGCGTTTAGAACCCGTTCCGATAGCGCCTTCTTCAATTCATCGATCAGCCCGTCTTGGCTAAATACCGTTGCCGGATCGCGCCCAGCCAACAATTGCTCCAGTACCTCTTTCTCGATAACCATAGGATGCTCCTTTCAATTCCACCACTATGGCCCAAAACACAAAATTGCGGACACTCCCAAACAACCAAAGAGGGGCCGGCTATGGCTCAACGATGGGTCCTGCATCCGTCTGCGTCCGAACTGGCCGCACCATGTCTGGGCCTATGACTTCGTCATGGCTCGCACACACGATGGCAGGGCATTCCGCATGCTGACCATCATCGACGAGTACACTCGGGAGTGCCTGGCAATCGACGTCGCACGACGGCTGCGATCCGACGACGTGCTGTATCGCCTTGCCGCGCTGTTCGTCGATCGTGGCCCGCCGGACCACATCCGCTCGGATAATGGTGCCGAGTTCACTGCCACGGCCGTCCGTGAGTGGCTGGCGCGGGTCGGTGTGAAGACGCTCTACATCGAACCGGGCAGTCCCTGGGAGAACGGCTACAACGAGTCATTCAACGGCAAGCTCCGGGACGAGCTGCTCAACGGCGAAATCTTCTACTCGCTCAAGGAGGCCCAGGTGCTGATCGAGCGATGGCGGCAGCACTACAACACGGTCAGACCACACAGTGCGCTGGGCTACAGACCCCCGGCGCCAGTGACCATCGCGCCTAACCGGACTGATCCGGCTTGCGCTATGGATGGGCTCCAGCCGGATCAGCCCTTCCCAATCACCGTGCCAGGACTAACATAGCGATTGGCACATACATTGGGGGCAGGCCATCGATTGGCGCCTTGTGCCGCCCTGCTGCTCGAAATAAAGTGCCCCGCCACGCTTGGAACCACTCACACATCCTCGAACAAGCTGCTCGGCGACACGCACGTCGTAAAACGTATCAACGAAAGCGAGTTCGTCTTGCCGTTTCCTGACTTTGCCTTGCCGACGCTCGCGCTGGGCTTCGCGGTGTTTTTGATCGGCGGCGCGATTAAGGGCACTCTCGGAATCGGTATGCCGCTCTTTATCGTACCGGTTATGGCAACGGTCATAGACCCAGTCACGGTAATTGCGCTCTTGTTTGTGCCGATACTCGTGACAAATCTTTTGCAGATGGCCGAAGGCGGTCACTATCAGCTCACATTGCGTCGCTTCTGGAGCCTGATTCTGTCCATGATCGCAACAACGATCGTTGGCGCAATTGCACTCGCGCGGATCGACACGAAACTCATTTCTCTTGTCCTGGGTTGCATCGTTGCAACTTTCTGCATACTGCAAACTCTGCCGTTGCCGCCAACTGTCCCAAAGCAGCTCGAAGCCTATATGAGCCCAATAGTCGGTTCGATCGCCGGCCTATTGGGCGGCGTTTCCACCCTCTTTGGACCGCCTCTCATCATGTATTTGATCTCGTTGCGCCTAACGAGCGCGGAGTTCATCGCCGCCATAGCGCACCTTTTCTTTGTTGCGGGCGCAATGCTGTATATCGCCCTCGCATTTACTGGCGTTTTGACACTTGAATTGGCGTCGGGTTCAGTAATCGTGACACTGCCGGTCGCGGCCGGCCTTGCACTCGGCCGCCGGCTAAGAGGCCGGATCCGACACGACGCGACATTTCAGCGAATTCTTATCGTTGTATTGCTGATCGCCGGACTCAATCTTGTGAGACGTGGTTTGGTCTGAGCCTTCTAGCGAAGCTTGAAGTCGGTAGTCGATCAAAAGGCACACGGCGCGGAGAACCGCGTCGGCGGGCCGCCTAGTTTATGTAAGCGGCTTCCGCCTCGAGTTCACGCGACCGCAGCAGTGGCAAGTCGATGTGTTGGCGGGCAAAAATACGGTTGGCAAGTCGCATCGCACTTCTAACCGAGCCGAAATCCAATGCGGGAGGCAGGTTTTCTGTATGACTGTCGAAGGCGAGCAAGCCCACGGCAGACTCGTAGGTCGGGCCCTGGGTTTCCAACCACCAGAAATTCACTCCCATTACGCGACCGCGCCACTGACCGGACGTCCGACGTCCCTTTAACCCGCTTTTGTAAGTCATTTTGGCTGGCACGCGCGCGTCTTCCAGTGCGTTGACACTCGATAGTGGGGCGATGATTTGATCCGACAAGCTCGGGGCGGCAAGCACTTCCAGTTCCTCCGACTGCTGATCGTGATGCAGTAGAGCAACCGCGATTCCAGGGTTCATTCTTTCAATTGAGCGGCACAGCGAAGCGAATATCGTTTGCGCCGACCCGAGTTCCATCAAGACTTCCATCAACCAGAAGTCGGTTGCAACGTAGCCGCATTCGCTCATAGGGGTCACCATTCGCCATACCTCCAATGGATTGCGAATTGGCTCGACCAGTCGTTTGAGCCTGTTCAGCCCGTTGATTAAGTGGCTTTTTCCGGCTCTCACCCCCAGATGAGGAATGCGGCGGCGAAAGCCGACTGGCCGCTTTGCGAAACCCCCCGTGCCACCAGCATGGCCCCGGTGGGCGTGAGCAGAACGAAAATACCGCCATATCCGCCCGCCACGGCCTCCCGCGGGGTGCCGGCGCCGATGAGCTGGCGCATCAGTAACGATAGATTGTGGCCGGCGACGTGGAGCAGGTATCGCTTGTGCACATTCTCTCGCCCGCGCAGCCAGGTTCGTCGCATGCCGCCACGATCGAGGTTGTGGGCAAAGCAGCGCTCGACGATCTCGGCGCGCAGCTTGAAGGCCTCGCGGGCGACCCCGGACTTGAGCCGCGCGCGGTTGTTGGTGACCGCGCGCCGCGCCGCCTCATCACCGTGCCAGCGCGAAAAGCCGGTCTGCTTGGGCGCCGCGATCCGGGTCTTCCAGGGACTGTCGTCCAGAGCCCTCAAGACCGCCCGTGAGTGATAACCTTTGTCGGCGACGCATTCGGCCGGCTCCTCCGCCGTCGGTGCCGCATCCACCGCCCCGAGGTTTGCCTCGGCCTTCGCCAGGATCTTGGAAAGCGTCGTGGTGTCGCCCTCATCGGCCGGGTGCAGCTCGGCCGCCACCACCGCGCCGGTGTCCAGATCCACCGCGTGCTCGGGCTTGTAGGCCAGATGCGTCGTGCCGTCCTTCATCTTGGCGATCTTGGCCTCGGGGTCGCTCTTCGAAACCCAATCCGTGTTGGAAAGCTTCTTGCCCCTGCGCTTCCGCTCCAGACGCGCCAGATCCTCGGCCGTGGGTGTCTCGACGCCGCTTTCCCGGGCCAGGCGCTCCAGCATCTCCCGGTAGCCTTCGCCGTTGGCGCGCCGCACGATGTTCCGCAGCGCCGCGTTGGCCTCCATGGTCGAGGCATCGACGCCGATGCGCTCGCCCTTGATCAGCCCCGCCTCGGCGATCAGCACCAGAACCCAGTCGAAGACCGCCGCGTGGACTTCATGGGGCAGGCGCGTGCGGCTCCGTGACAGCCAGGAATGGTCCGGTACCCGATCACGGCTCCCCAGTCGCAGGAACGCCCGCAGCGAAAGCGAGTCCGAGCAGCGCCACTCCAGACCGCGCTCGCTGTCGATGCCCTCGAAGTAGCCCACCAGGTGCATCCGGAAATAGCGCCCGGGCGGCACCGAGGGCGCGCCCATCCGGGCCGCGTAATAAGGCCGGCAGCTCGCCTCGGCAAAGGCGTCGAAGCCGCCCTCGATCAGCACCGACTGCAGGCGGTCATAAAACACATGACCCGGAGAGCGCGGCATCTCCGACCAGCTCACCATCAGATCCCCCTGACCAGCCTTCTGCCGTCCCATCGCCATCGGCAAACCCCCCTGCAAATCAGGGAACCAGAGAATCAGACGGCGCCGACTTAATCAACGGGCTGTGTTGCCCCTCACTTAGCCTTAACTGCACGAATAGCCGCCGTTTTCCACGTTCGCTTTGCAAACGTGTGGCTGCTTTCAGACGATTGGCAGGCCCGCTCATTGCACCCACCCGTTTCCGATGAGATCTGCTTCTTCGTCTTCCGTAAGATCTTCACCGGTTTGCCCACCAAAAAGAGCTTGAATGACGTCGAGTGCCCGCTTCAAACTCGCGGAAATCGATCCTGCCGGCGCGAGTGGCGGCGGGGTTGTCAGCAATGGACTTAAGTTCGGTGGGCCTGACGGGCCGCCTTGACCACTGCCCTGACCCTGGCCTTGTCCCTGACCACCCCCGCCACCTTGACCACCGCCCTGGCCTTGCCCTTGCCCACCGCCTTGTCCTTGACCCTGGCCTTGCGCAAACGCTGAGTTAACCGCCGAAAAGTCTGCGAAGCCGCCGATCAAATACAATGCCGTGCTGGCGGAAAGGATGATCGCAGCGAAGGCGGCGAGCGATGCAACGCGCACCAGTTTCTTTGGGAATCGGACAAGATTGCGTGTCATCGCCCGCTTTTGTGGCCTATTCGAATTCGGTTGAAAGGTTTCGACACATCGACATTGCATAGAATCTCGTTCTCTCAAGGGCTACAGACGGTCCGTATACCTACTTTATTCCGTGTGACAGCGCTGCAAACATTCCGTGTGACAGCGCTGCAAACTCATTTTTCAACTGTGTTCCCTGGGAATTTCCGCCCGAGCGAGGAATAATCGGCCACTTGAGCCGTCTGAACTTACAGGGAATCGGACTTAATAAATGGACGTGGGCGTCAGGGAAGAGTTCCTAGCCCTGCTGCCGCGAGTGCGGCGGTTGTGCCATGGCCTTGCCAGAGGAGCCGACGATGGCGACGACCTCTTGCAGACGGTTTGTGAGAAAGTGGTTTCCCGCACACATCAACATGACCGTGGGAAGCGGCTCGATCAGTGGATTTACCGGATCGTGTACACGACTTGGTTCGACACGCTCCGCGCGCGCAAGGTGCGTGCCCGATATCATCGTGGCGGGGAGCCCGACATGCTGCCTGGCGTCCACGGTGTAGCGGCGACCGAGGCAGCAGTGACGCTCGGCGTTGTCGAGAGAGCCGTCGCCAAACTGCCGGAAGAGCAACGTGCGGTCCTGTTGCTCGTTTGCGTTGAGGGGTTAACGTATAGGGAAGCGGCCAATGTCCTGGATACGCCAATCGGTACTGTGATGAGTCGGCTGGCGCGCGGCCAGATTGCCCTCGGACGGATGCTCGAGGGCGGAGCGCAAGCACCGGCCGATGACGATGAGAAAATCGAGGCGAGTGATGCGAAAACTTGATGACGAAACCCTTGTCGCCTATGTGGACGGTGAACTAGATGCCTCCACCAGAGCGACCGTGGACGCCGCGCTCGTCGGCGATACCGAGGCTCGCGAAAAAGTTCGCTTGATGCGGGCGAGCGCTAGCGCGATGCACGGTGCCTATGGCTCGGCGCTGGCAGAACCGCTTCCCGCGCGCGTGCTTGCCACGATTGACGATTCTCTGTCCAACGGTACGCGAATGGCCGCGGACATCGTCGAGACGCCGCAGCATCGCTTTACGATGCGCCAGGTCCTGCCTTTCGCATTGGCGGCATCTCTTGCCTTCCTGCTGATCGGTGGCGGTGTCGGCTTTATGGCCGCAAAGTCCGCTGTTGAGCGATCGCTAAGCGGCGCCGGCTTGCCGCAGGCGGCGCTGCATTTGAAAAGCGAAGAGGTGCGGGCACGCGCGCTCGAGTATCACGTAAGCGGGCGCTCGCTGGATTGGCAGAGCCCAGATCAGCAAATGTCAGTGCGCGTGACGCCGGTCCGCACTTTCATAAGCGGCGACGGACGTCCGTGCCGAGAGTTCAAGGAAGAAGTCGCCCAGAATACGGTGGTGACGACCCAGATTGGCGTAGCCTGCAGAACGGCAGAGCTTGTCTGGCAAACCTATGTCAAGGTAACAACTGGGAACGATTCGCCCGATGCTTTCTAATCGCAACCGCGGATGGAGAGTTGAAAGCGACCGCAACGGTCCCTGTTGCCTTGCGCCGTGCCGTGTTCGCGGCCACAAGCGTTGTTCTTATCTGGTGCTGCACGGCAGCGGCGCAGGACGCTCCAACTTATCCTGATCTAACGTCACTTCCTCCAGCCGAACAAACGGCATTCAATGCGACGCTCCAGAGAGCTTTGGAGCGCTACCGTAGTGGTATGTCGCTTATGAGCGGCCCGACAGAGAGCGGCTATTCGATTGGCGTCACCCCGCGTCGAACATTCCGTACAGCTGCCGGCGTGTTCTGCCGCGAATACGGCGTTCTTCTCACGCACGACGGCAATCCCTTCGCATTCGAGGACATTGCGTGTCGCGACAAGACAGGGATCTGGCAACCGGCCCGCTGAAGGGCCTCAATTGTCCCCGTCGCGAAGAACCGTGGTCCGGTGCATGTAGCGCTCGCCAATCCCCTCATAGTCAGCGATCGCATGGTGCATGGTACAGCGATTGTCCCATAAAACGAGATCGCGCACCTGCCAACGGTGGCGATAGACATTATTTGCCTGCGTGCTATGGCGGTTCAGAAACTCCAGCAGAGCGGTGCTTTCGGAAGGTTCGAGACCAACGATATGTGCGGTAAAACCGGGATTAACGAACAGCGCCTTGCGGCCGGTTTCCGGATGAGTCTGCACAACCGGATGCTCGGCCGCGGGTGCCGATGCCAGCCGGTCCTCGCCGATCCGTTCGCCGGAAAACACGCCGCGGGCGGCGTAGGCAAAGTCATGCACGGCCCGCAGCTCTGCGATCATCCCCTGCATCGTCGGAGACAAGGCGTCGTAGGCCGAATACATGTTGGCAAACATCGTGTCCCCGCCCGATGGCGGGATCTCAATGGCGTAGAGGAGCGACGCCATCGCCGGGCGGCGCATATAGGAGAGATCGGAATGCCAATAGGTGCCGGCCTTGGCCCGTCCCAATGGCTTTCCGTCCTGTGTCTTGTTGGATACGCGATATATCTCAGGATAGCCCGGTAGCAGATAGTCGGCGAGAACATGGCTCTCGAGCTCGCCAAACCGACGGCTGAATGCGAGATGCTGGTCGGGCGTCAACTCCTGGTCACGCATAACCAGGACACCATTGGCCTCCAGCCACGCCTGTCGCAGTTCGTCAAACTGCTCATCGTCTATCGGCTTCATCAAATCAACGCCCAGGACCTCAGCGCCAAGCACCGATGACAATGGGTTAATTTTCAGCTTCATGGCAATTCTCCGATCGACTCAACCTAGAAGCAACGAATCGTCTGATAACTGATCACCGCGCACTTTTTCAAACATTTGCAGCAGATCGGGCATGTCCAGGCCTTCCCGCTCGCTGTCGGCGACGTCCAGAACAACTTGACCCTCGTGCAACATCACAGTCCGCGTTCCGTGATCTAAGGCCTGGCGCATCGAGTGTGTCACAAGGAGAGTTGTCAGCTTGCCTTCGTCGACAAAGCGGTCGGTCAGTTCCAACACGAATGCAGCCGTTTTGGGATCGAGGGCCGCAGTATGTTCGTCCAGCAACAATATCTTCATAGGTTGGAGCGTTGCCATGACAAGGCTTACCGCCTGCCGCTGGCCACCCGACAACAGGCCCATGCGATCCTGCAATCGGGATTCAAGACCGAGGCCGAGGCTCGCAAGGCGTTCTCGAAATCGCTCGCGCAAATCGCTTCCAATTGCCAAGCGGAGCCGTCTCGTTTGGCCGCGCACCTGCGCCAGCGCCATGTTTTCCTCGATCGTGAGACTCTCGCAAGTGCCAGCCATCGGATCCTGAAACACGCGCGAAACCAGACCAGCGCGCTCGCTGGCGGTCCAATTCGTGACATCTTCGTCGCCGACAACAACCTGACCCGAGTCCGCGAGGACTTCGCCGGCCAGCACATTGAGCAGCGTCGATTTGCCCGACCCGTTGCTGCCAATCATGGTGACGAACTGGCCGACCGGAATGCCGAGCGCGAGGGCCCGCAATGCCCGCGTCTCTATCACTGTGCCGAGATTGAAAGTGACATGAACATCCTCGACTTGGATCATGACGCGCGTGCTCCACCACCTTTGAGGAAACGACGTCGCACCGCCGGCAGCGCCATGGCGAGGACAACGAGCACTGCCGTAATCAGTTTGAGGTCTTGCGCCTGAAGCCCGATGAAATCGGCGTTCAAAGCGACCGCGATGACGAGCCGGTAAATTATCGAGCCAACAATGCAGGCGAGTGTTGCGAGGATGATCGTCCGGGTCGACATTACCGCTTCACCGACGATTACGGACGCCAGTCCAACAACGATTACGCCGACACCCATCGAGATATCTGCCCCTCCCTGAACCTGCGCAAATAGGGCGCCAGTCAACGCCACCAACGCGTTACTGATCGCCATTCCGCTGAAGATCATGGCGCCGGTGCGAATCCCTTGCGCACGCGCCATGCGTGGGTTCACGCCGGTGGCCCGCATCGCAAGACCAACTTCGCTGGAGAGAAAGGCGTCAACCAGGAGTTTGGCGACCGCGACGATAACCACGAATACCAGCGGATTGAGCACATAATACGGCAGGCCCAATCCCTCGAAGGGCGTGAATACGGTCACTTCTCCCAGTAGCGGTTGGTTGGGTTTTCCCATGATGCGCAGGTTGATCGTCCAAAGACCGATCATCGTCAGGATGCTCGCCAGAAGATGCAGGATGTTCAGCCGAATATTGAGAAATGCCGTTACCATTCCGGCTAGTGCACCGGCGATCATTGCAACGAAAGTTGCGGCATATGGATTCCAGCCACTGACGATCAGCGTCGCCGCGACGGCAGCACCCAGCGGTAGACTGCCGTCAACAGTGAGATCGGGAAAATTGAGAACGCGGAAGCTCAAGAAAACGCCGAGGGCGACGAGACCGAACAACAAGCCGGTCTCAATCGCCCCTAGGAATGCGATCAGGCTCATACGTCAGAGCCCAGCGCGCAGCGAAACTCGCGGCGCTTATTTCACCACTTGCTCGGCACGCGCGATCACGGCTTGCGGGATTGTAACGCCCATCTTTTGAGCCGCCCCGGGATTGACGTGCAGCTGTGTGATATCAACGCCTTGGACGGAAATGTCGCCTGGCTTCATACCCCTGAGAATGCGGGCGATTATTTTCCCCGTTTGACGGCCAACGTCATAATAGTCAAATCCGAGCGCTGCCATGACGCCTCGGGGCACCGAATCGGTGTCGCCGGCATAGACCGGTATCTTCGCGTCGATGCCGACCTTGACCACAGCCTCAAGCGCGGAAACGATCGTATTGTCGGTAGGCACATAGATCACGTCCACTTTGCCGACGAGACTTCGAGCCGCCGCCAAGACGTCATTGGTGGTCGGGGCCGATGCGGTGACGACGCTGAGGCCCTTTGACGGAGCAATTGCTTTCAGCAAATCAACTAGAACGACAGCGTTGGCCTCGCCCGGATTGTATGGCACGCCGACGGTCTTAGCGCCCGGCGTTATTTCTTTGATCAAATCCAGATGCTTGCCAATTGGCGACAGGTCAGAAACGCCCGTCACGTTTCCGCCGGGCCGTTTGGCATTGCTCACGAGCTTTGCCGCAACCGGATCAGTGACGGCGCTAAAGACGACAGGGATTAGTCCGCGCGCCGCTGAGACCACGGCCTGCGCCGAGGGGGTCGCAATAGCGACAATGACATCCGGCTTGTCGCCAACGAACTTGCGCGCTATTTGGCCAGCCGTACCGACGTCTCCCTGGGCGCTTTGATACTCCCAATCGAGGTTGTCGCCAGCCTTGAATCCTTGAGCCGCAAGTTCGTCCTTTATGCCGTCGCGTGCGGCATCGAGCGCAGGATGCTCAACGATTGCTGTGACTTTGACGGACTTGTCGGCAGCGGCCGCGCTGTTCCACGGCTGCAAGATGAGCAACGCCCAAACAATAGCGGCGTAAAGCGCGCCTCGACTCAGTGTTTTCCTCAGCATGAGGTTCCTCCCGAAGTTGATGGCGTCTCACGATGGCGTGCAAAACGCGCGCGCCAAGAGCTTTAGAAAACCATGCCCGCGCAGTGGAGTGTCGTCAAGCGGCATCCTCACATCGTCAGACCTTGAAGTGCTGCGATGGCGCTCAACGCAGATTGCCGGCAACCGCGAACAGCGCGTCCAGACATGAAGCGCCGAGCTTGCGGCAGCGCTCAGGCGACCAGCCTTGAATCGGTTCGGGCGTATCTGCCGCGTCCTTGAACGGCTGTTCCAATGTCATCGCCAGACAACCGAATGTTTCCGCGACCCAGTTCGAGCACATCGTCAGGTTGGCAGCGCCCGGCTTTGCCGAAGGATAGCCGTGAGCCGTCTGGAAGTCGGGATTTATGTGCGCCAGTGTCGTCTTGTAGGTGCTCAATAATTCAGCCTGCTTTCCGTTGAGCGAGGGAATTCCCATCGGGCCGACGATAAAGTTGTAAGGCAACGCCTCGTCACCGTGAACATCGAGGCAGAAGTCCACACCAGTCGCCTGCATCTTCTCTCGAACGAGAAAGACTTCAGGACTGCGCTCCATGGAGGGCGCCTGCCACTCGCGATTAAGGTTCGCGCCAGCCGCGTTGGTGCGCAGATTTCCGCGCTGGCTACCGTCGGGGTTCATGTTCGGAACCACGTAGAAAATTGCCTGTGCCACAAGAGCGCGAGCGACGGGATCGTGATGGTCGATTAGGCGCTTAAGAAATCCCTCGATCCACCAAGCGGCCATTGTTTCTCCCGGATGCTGGCGCGCAATGATCCAACATTTGCGCTTGTTCGGGCCGTCCTCGCCAACGGTCAGCAGGTCCATATCGTGCCCGTCCGCCGTCTCGCCCAAATTGACGAAACTCACTTTGGAAGACTGCTGCACGCATGCGATAAGGTCTGCGTGGCGCTCCAGCGAATAGGGCGCGAACAGCGCAAAGTATATGGAGCCGAGATCGGGACGATGGCTGATGGTAAGTACGGTGCCATCGAATCTCGTGCCCACCCGGAACCAGTGTTCACGATCGTAGGAGGCAACCGCGCGGTAGTCTTTCCAACCGTTGGGATAGGAGGCCGCGCCAGCGTTTTCGATCTTCAGGGTGCAATCGCAGTCGCGCGCGTCAGTCAGGCGGAAGTAGAACCATTGAAGGAACTCGGCGTTGTTGTCCTTCCGGATGCGCAGGCGGATGTTTGCGGCATCGTTCGCCTCCAAACACTCGATATTGCCGCCGTCGAAGTTGCTGCTGACTCTCATCATCCAATCCCGCATATGATCGCGCGCAGGATCATCGCATACGCGGTTACCTCGGGTCACCGCCTAGCATTCGCTTACTAACCCGCCGACGGTTGCGTATCGGCTGGAATCCGTCAAAATCGACATGATCAGACGAGGGTGCAGGATGAAATACGATTGCTGGCGAGTTGGGCGAACCGCGCAATGGGAATACAGACAGATGCAAATGGCTGATATTAGCGTGCGGATCAGTGGGGCGACATTTTGAGCGCGCAAGACACCGGTCGTGGCCAGGCGGTCGTTATCGGCGCCGGCATCGTCGGCATCGCGACTGGACTCTACCTACAGCGCGACGGCTGGCAGGTTACAGTCATCGATCCAAAAGAGCCCGGAGAAGGCACTTCGAGAGGCAACGCTGGGCTGTTCGCAGTCGGACATGTTTCGCCCAACGCCATGCCTGGCGTCCCGGCCACGATACCTGGAAAGCTGCTCCGTGGAAGTCCCGCCCTGTCGATCCGCTGGCGCTACCTGCCCCAGCTTATGCCCTGGCTCGTCCGGTTTGTCGGTGCATGCAACGAAGTGCAGGCGAAATCCAGCACGCAGGCCCTTTCGAGCCTCGTTGCCGGCGCCATGGACGCCTACGAACCGCTGTTTCAAAGCGCAGGTGCAAGCGGCCTCGTTCGGCGTAAAGGCATCCTCTACGTTTACCGGACCGCCCGGTCGTTCGAGGCCGCGCAAACGGAGGTCGCACTGAAGCGCGAGCACGGCATTCGAATGGAGTTGTTGGACGGGAACGGCATACTCGACCTCGCGCCAGCATTGGCGCCCATCCACAGTCACGGGATTTATTACCCGGACTACGCCCACACCGTCGATCCGTTCGTTCTGACCCAGACATTGGGCGCGCGACTGGCGCAAGCGGGTGCCGCTTTCGTCAAGGCAGAAGCCACGGGCTTCTCCATTGAGGGTGGCCGCGTCTCAGCGGTTCGCTCCGCCGATCGTACCCACAAGGCGGATATCGTGGTGGTGGCCGCGGGCGCCTATTCCAAACAACTCGCGGCGGCATTGGGGGCCCGGCTGCCGCTCGACACCGAACGCGGTTACCACGTTACGTTCGCCGACGCGGGCGTTGATCTCGACATACCGGTGCTGTCGATCGACGGCTACCTCGCCATCACGCCGATGGAGCCAGGGCTTCGCAGCGCCGGTCTGGTCGAGCTCGCGGGCCTTAAGCTGCCACCCAACCCGGTGCTCCACGCAAAGATAATCCGCCACACCAAGGAATTATTGCCGGATCTAAATATCGACGCGCCGTCCAGGTGGATGGGCTATCGGCCGTCAATGCCGGACTCGCTGCCGGTCATCGCCCGCACGCCGAACCATCACAACGCGTACTTGGCATTCGGCCATGGACATATCGGCCTGACCTCCGCCGCCGCGACAGGACGTGCGATAGCCGACCTGGCCGCCGACCGCCGGCCGCAGTTCAACCTGCGGCCGTTTCGCGCGGACCGGTTTTGATGCTCGGCAGGATAGCGGCCGACGTAGGCGGAACATTCACCGATATCGCCTATCTGACAAGCGATGGGCGGCTTGCGACGAGGAAGGTCACCTCCACACCTGCAAACTATGCCGATGCAGTGCTCGATGGCATTACCGGCCTCATCGACGACTCCCCCGACAGCTTGGCCGAGGTTGCCGAAGTGCTCCACGGCTCGACGATTGCGACGAACGCGATCATCGAGCGCAAGGGCGCGCGAACCGCGTTGCTCACGACGAAGGGATTCCGCGACATACTGGAGTTGCGGCGCATACGCGTACCGACGCTCTACGATCCGCTTTATGTGAAACCGCCGCCGCTCGTTCCGCGACACCTGCGATTCGAAATCGAAGAGCGCGTGGATGCCTCTGGCGACGTCGTAACGCCGCTCGTTCCGGCCGATGTCGAACGCCTCATCCCCTGTATCAAGGCGTCGGGCTTAGAGGCGTTAGCCGTCTGTTTTCTCCACGCCTATGCCAATCCGGCACATGAGGAGCAGACAGGGAAGATCCTGCGCGACGCGTTGCCCGGAATGTTTATTTCGCTGTCGGTCGACGTACTCCCGCAGATTCGGGAGTACGAGCGGACCAGTACGACGGTCGTCAACAGCTACGTTGGACCGACCGTAAAACGCTACGTGACGGCGATGACGAGCCGGCTCAACGCGGCCGGAGCTTCAGGCCGGTTCATGGTCATGCAGTCTAGCGGCGGTGTGATCGACGCGGACACGGCAGTCGGAAGTCCCGCGCAGATTATCGAGTGCGGTCCTGCAGCGGGCGTTGTCGGCGCCCTGCGTTGCGGCGCCGATGCGGGATACGAGAACCTCATTACCTTCGACATGGGCGGCACCACGGCAAAGGCGTCGTTGATCGAAAACGGCCGCCTGACGAAAGCCGACGAATACGAGGTCGGCGGGCCGATGTCGGCCGGAAACTCGCTCGTCTCCGGCGGTGGCTATGCACTCAAGCTTCCGGTTATCGACATCGCTGAAGTTGGAGCGGGTGGCGGCAGCATCGTCTGGCTCGATGCGGCCGGTGCCACCAAGGTGGGCCCGCAGAGCGCGGGCGCTTCCCCAGGGCCGGCTTGCTACGACCTAGGCGGCGAGGATCCGACGGTCAGCGATGCCAACGTCGTTCTTGGATATCTCAATCCGATGGCGCTTGCCGGCGGAGCGCTGCCGATTCAATTGGGCCTGTCGCATAAGGCTATCGAGCGGAGGATCGCAGGGCCCCTCAGCCTCTCGGTCGTCGAGGCGGCTCACGGAATCCATACGGTTGCCAATGCCAACATGACGCGGGCGGTGAAGGCGGTCACGACCTACCGCGGCCGCGATCCGCGTGAATTTGCGCTGTTCGCGTTCGGCGGGAACGGCGGTGTGCATGCAGCCGACCTGGCAAAGGCGCTGCGGATAAAACACGTCATCGTCCCGCCCGCGGCGGGTGTGTTCAGCGCTGTCGGACTGCTGAAGGCGGACATCGAGACGGGCCTGACGCGTGCCTTCATGCATCCGCTGTCGAGCGTGCCGGCCGACCTCGCGCTACGCGCGTTCACTGAACTCGAAGAGCAAATCACCAAACGGCTTGGTCGAAAACATGAAGCCATAGCATTCCACAGGTTCGCGGATATTCGCTATGCCGGCCAGGCCTTCGAACTCAGCATCGAGCTTCCTCACGGACCGCTCGACGCGGCGTGGAGCGAAGAGATCAGATGTCGATTTGAGGATGAATACAGACGTCGCTACGGCCATGTGTTTTCCGGCGACAACCCACTGGAAACTGTGAATCTTCGGGTTACCGGCAGAATTCCGACATTATCGTCTGAGGGAGCGCGTCTGATGGAGCCGGGCGACGATGGCGAGCACATGCGCGAAGTCTATTTTGGCCCCGGCCCGGGAACCCTTACGACCCCTGTGATACCGCGCGGCGCTCTGTCCGGGAGTTTGTATCCGGGCCCGATTATCGTTGAGGAATACGAAGGAACCACGGTCGTCCCGCCCGACTGCGCGGCACGCCTAGATGGCGCGGGAAATATCGTGATCGATGTGGGAGAAAATCCATGACGACACCCGTGTCGCGAGACTCCAACTTCGACCCGTTTCTGCTCGAGATCATTCGCAGCGGATTCGATGCAATCGCCGACGATATGGCGTTGACGCTCATGCGTACGTCATATTCAGGCATCATCCGTGATTCGATGGATTTCTCGACGGCGGTCTGTGATGCGGAGGGTCAGACTTGGGCACAAGGCCTAACAACACCGATGCATCTCGGCAGTTTCTTCGACGCCATGCAGACGCTCATCCGGCGCTACGGCGATCAGATTTACGAGGACGATGTCTTCGTTGCGAACGACCCCTATCTGGCGGCTGGCCAGCACCTTCCGGATATCTACATTATCCAGCCGGTTTTCGTTGGCGGGCAGCTCTCCGCCTGGGCAACGACTGTCGCTCACCATTCTGACGTTGGCGGCATCGTTGCGGGCAGCAATGCGCTCGGGGCTAGGGAGATTCATCAAGAAGGCCTACGCCTGCCTTTCCTCAAGTTCGTCGAGCGCGGCACGCCCAATCAGACTGTATGGGACATCGTCGCAGCGAATGTTCGGACGCCGGACAAGGTGATTGGCGATTTGCAGGCGCAGATGGCGGCTTGCGCCACTGCTGAGCGCGAGTTGCAGCTTTTGTTTGAACGCTACGGTGCGGACACGGTCAGCGAGTACGGCAACCACTTGCAGAACCATGCCGAGCGTTTGGCGCGCTCCGAGATCAGCGATATCCCTGATGGCACCTATCGATTCACCGACCATATCGACGGCATCGGCGAGACGCCTGAAGCGATCATCCTGCAAGCAGCAGTCACAGTCACGGGCGACGGTGTGAGTGTCGATTGGACCGGCTCGTCGCCGCAGGTCGAAGGCGGCGTCAACTCTCCCCTGCCCTTCACCAAGGCATGCGCATTCACCGCGCTGCGTTCGATATTCCGTGCCGATATCCCCAACTGCCATGGCTACACCCGTGCAATCGAAGTGATCGCACCCCTCGGCAGCATCACCAACCCTCGGCCGCCCGGCCCCTGCGGTGCGCGCGGCATCACCGGTTATCGGATGATCGATTGCCTGTTTGGCGCGCTCGCCCAGGCAACACCCGAACGGGTCACCGCGGATGGCAGCGGCGGATCGACATTGCCGACGATCTCAGGCTATCGGGACGGCACACCGTTCGTGTTCTGCGAGACATTCATGGGCACCTGGGGCGGGGCCGCAACACACGATGGGCAGGAAGGCGTTCCCCACATGGGCGCGAACCAGTCGAACGTGCCGATCGAGATGATCGAGGCGGAATATCCCCTGCGAGTCGAACAATACGGATTTGTTGCGGACACGGGCGGACCGGGACGGTTTCGCGGTGGCCTCTCGCTGATTCGCGAATACCGCGTGCTTGCAGAGCGTGCCGACCTCAATGTGCGCTCCGACAAACGCGCCTACCCGCCGCACGGGCTTTTTGGAGGAAAAGAGGGTGCGCCATCGACCAACCTCCTTAATCCCGATGGCGACAATCGCCTCTTGCCCGCCCTCCCCTCATCGCCGATTGAAGTAAAGAAGGGCGATGTATTCCGTCACATCATGGCCGGCGGAGGTGGCTATGGGGATCCTTTGGAACGGGCGACCGCCCATGTCTTGAGCGATGTAATCGCCGAGAAGGTCACACGGGCACATGCAGCAGAGCATTATGGCGTCGTCATAACGGTCGATGATCCGGCGACAATCGATGAGACGGCCACGTCAGCCTGTCGCGATCGACTGCGCGCTGAGCAGAGAGCCTAGGCGTCAAGCAGGACAACTGCAGCGTCGCGCTTCGCGGAAGCGACAATTGCTTCTAGTGCGGCAATACCGAGGATCACGTCGTCGAGTGGAACCGGATACACTACTTTTCCTGCGACCGCGTCGGCAAATGCCTCAAGTTCCGCACGTTCCGTGTCGATCGGCTCAAAACTGCGGGATTCGACTTCGCCACCGACGAGACACAGGTCCAGCAGTTCATGATCCCGCATATGCGCCCAGCCCTTTGTGCCGTGCACGTGGAGACTCCAGTTGCGCGCGGTCGTGGTAATCGTCGCTAAATAACCGGAGATGCCGCTCGCAAATCGCAACAGCATTGACGTTGTATCGTCCATCGGCACCTTCAAGGTCTGGCGCAGGCTCAGCGCCTGGACATGCGCGAGGCGGCCGAAGAGATAGAACATCGTATCGAGCATGTGGAGGCCACCCGCCGTCATCCCACCAGCCGGGCTTTCAATGTGGTTGGCACGCCAATCCTGATCTGAGTAGTCGAAGCCATATCGGTTCGAGAAATTCCCTTCAGTGTGCAATACGGTGCCGAGGGCGCCGTCGTCCACCAATGCCTTCAAGGCGAGGACTGCCGGCAAGAAACGACGATTGTGACCAAGCGCCAGAACAACGTCGGCCATCTCGCAGGCGCGGCGCGCCTGCTCGGCACCGCTCGTCGTAAGCGCAAGCGGCTTTTCGACGAAGACATGCTTCCCCGACCGTGCGGCCAAAGTGACTTGCTCTTCGTGGAGACCATGCGGCGTCGCCAATGCGACCGCCTCGATTTCTCGATCCGCCAAGACAGCGGTGAAGTCGCTCAAGAGAACGAGGCCTTGGCGGTCCGCATACTCCGTTACCTTGGTCGGCGTGCGCACGACGCCGGTCGTGAAGCAAATCTTGTCGCCTTTGGGCTCGCCGTCCGCCTGAACGGAGTTGACGAGTTCCTGGCCCCACCAGCCGAGGCCTACTATGGCTGTCTTCAGCACGGCGCCTCCTCGGCCGCCAGCCTAACTTAAAGGCTTCCCAATGCGTCTGGCCGACGACCTACAAATCTCCAGATAAACAATCTATCTTGCATCAATGATTCTGTGCGACTCCAAATGAAAATGAGGCGGGCATATGGCGCGTCGGGCTGATCTCAATATCCTATGCTGGGAGGGATATGAAGCGCCCGAATTGCTTCAGCCTTTCACGGAGAAGCGAGGCATAACGGCTACGGGCGAGTCCTTTCTCTCCGATGCGGCGGCGGTCGAGCGTATCCTCTCGGACGAACGCCAAGACTGGGATATCGTCAATCTGAACAATCCATTTGCCCGAGAGATTCTTTTTCCCAAGGGCGCGATACGTCCGATCGACAAGGCGCGTTTCCAGCCGCACTTCGATCGCATGCTGCCACAGTTCTCCAAGATCTATCGATGGGCCTACAGCCGAGACGGCAGCGAACTCCTGGGCGTATGTCAACGTTTTGGACCGTTTAACCTTGTCGTCAACACGGATCGAATGGCCGCTAAAACCGCCGAGCAACTAGGTTTTATGCTGCCCGAAGACCGCACGCTCGACAAGCGCTTTGGTGTCCTCTCCTACGACGACTTCAACGCCATGCATATCTGCATCGGCGCTGGGCTCAACCCATTCGAGCCGCTGGATGCGGAGGCGATCGACCGTTTCGCTGCGACGGCGCGCCGCTGGTTCGAGGGTGCAGCGGTCGTTACCGGCGACCACTTGGTGCTGAACGACGCACTCGTGCGCGGTGACATTGATTTCTATCTTTCCGGCGGCGTCTACACCGCATCGCCTGCCCGACTTGCCGGGCACAACAACATCCGCGCGGTCACGCCAACGAGCGGGCCGATCGGCGGCAAGGGTGGGATCGTCTTTATGGAGATCACCTCGGTCGTCGACAACGCGTCCGCCTGCCCGGACGCCGAAGATTTTCTCGATTATCTCCTAAGCCCCGAAGTCGCAACGAGGATGGCGTTCGCCGAGGGGACGTGCAATCCAGTGACACAGATGGGTGATCCGGATGTATTTGCCGCGTTCTCCACGGACCAGCTCAACACCATCCAGTGGGATACGATGGAGGAGGATGTCGGCCGCTCCGCCGAGTACGCGATAATTCCGAGCTATGGGGCGCTGCTGCCGCGACTTGAGGCGGCCCGGCGGCAAGCCGGCTGGGGCTGAAGGACATACGGACGCGCCGATTGAGGGGAGGATAGCAGACCCAAAATACGGAGGTAGCCGCCGTTGTTGCGACTTTGACCGCATGCTAGAGATGCGTCGATTGGAAACCTGACAGGGAGGCGTATTCATGGCTCGCAAAGCCGCGTTTCTAGGTGTGCCGTGGGAGGAAACAGGTGGCTATGCACGCGCGGTCCGCGTCGGCAACATCGTCGACGTCGGAATGACAACCGCTGCTGCGCCCGACGGGACGATCCTCTATCCGGGCGACGTCTATATGCAGACGAAGGAAGCCCTGCGGATCATTGGCGATGCCCTCAACGACGTCGGCGCATCCTTCGAGGACGTGTTCAGGACTCGAATGTATCTGGAGGATATGTCGCGATGGGAAGAGGCCGCGCGCGCGCATGCCGAAATCTTCAAAGACATCAGGCCGACGACCGGCTGGGTCGGGATGGGGAGCTTCTTCACCGAAGGTATCGCCGCCGAAGTCGACGCCATGGCCTATATCGAAGACGGCGAGTGACAGAGGGCTCGGGCTCGTTATCCGCAGGCCGCTGACACTGCACGGGCAAGCTGGAGCATTCTAGTTGATCCTCTATACCACTGACACTTCGGTCCTTGGAGCAAAGGTCGCCATCGTCATGACGGCGAAAAGCGTCGAGGCCGGAATGCGGGAACCGCCAGGTGGGATTGGATCTGACGAGTACCGAGAGATCGTGCCGAGCGGCGGCGTGCCGGCGCTTGTCGACGGAGATCTCATCTTGAGCGAATCGGACGTTATCGCCGAATACCTCGAAGAGACCTGCCCTGAACCGGCGCTGCTGCCGGGCGACGCGAAAACCCGTGCGCGTGTCCGCTTTCTCTCACGGTTTCACGATCTCTATGTTGAACCGCCGGTGCGCACCCTATTCCGGCATATGGATCCGCGTATTCAGGATATGGATCTGGTGCTTCCGGCGCTCGAACAGCTGCACCAATCGCTCGCGCAGCTAAGCACACTCGCCAAACCGAAACCCTACCTGGCCACGAAGTCGTTGAGCCTCGCTGATTGTGGGTTTCCTGCCACGTTGATGCAGGCAGACCTCATACTGGAAGCAATGGGCATGCAGTCAAAACCAACGAAAAAGCTGGCAAAATGGCGCGAGGTACTCGAGGCGCATCCCGCCGTCGCCAGCG
Source organism: Alphaproteobacteria bacterium (assembly GCA_965217615.1). GTDB lineage: Bacteria > Pseudomonadota > Alphaproteobacteria > UBA8366 > CAVOAK01 > CAVOAK01. The sequence continues at coordinate 75,070 of CBDCIT010000040.1, read as the reverse complement.
TCATGAGTGTCTGCCGGCCCGCCTCGCGCGCGTTGCTCGAAGGGAAATTGAATGTGGTTGGGTGAGCGGTAGGCGTGGCCGCTACAGCAGCTCTTCTCGTGCAAGATCTGTCGACAGGCTGAAGAGATAATCGCCTCGCTCAGTCACCGCCGGAACCCGCCGCGTCAACACCGTGCCATCGCTCTCAAATTCGACTTCCACAGCGTCGGCATCCGGATTGTCCCGCGGATGCAGGCAGCCAGCCTTCTGACCGGTGACGACATCGTCACCCAGCTCGCTGTAGGGCTCGAACAGGCCATTGATCGGTGCATGCACGTGGTAGCGAGGCCCCGGCATTTGAACAAAGCGGGTCGCTGGACGGTCGCTTCCCGAAGACTCGCTGTCCAAGACACCCAAAAGTTGTAGCACTCGGTTGACGCCCTGCGTGCCAATCTCCAGCGCATCGAGGTTAACGGCGCCACAACCACCCAGCTCCGTCGCCAGCATCACTACGCCCTGCGCATCGGCCGACGCGAGCAAGGAGCCAAGAGCTGGACCGCCCGGAACGACAACGGTCAAAGGCGCCCCGAACGCCTCCGTAATGGCGAGCTTACGCGCCTTGAGCTCCTTGTCTCCGCCATTGCGCAGGAAGGCGCAGGGACTGAACTCGGATGCAAATCCGCCAGAATGAAGATCGAGGCCGGCATCGCACATTGGTAAAATCGTGCTGCTCACATAGTCCGCGATCGCCAATGTCGGAGTCCCATTCGGATCGCCCGGGAAAACTCGATTTAGATTACCGTCATCCAACGGCGAGACCCTGGCATGCGCCAGGACGGCAGGGTAGTTGAGGGCCGGCATGATGATCAGTCGGCCGCTTAAATTCGCCGGATCCAATTCGCGCATCAAATGGCGCAGAATGACCTGACCCTCGTATTCATCGCCATGGGTACCTGCGGCAAGCAGGACCGTCGGCCCAGTGCCGCCGGCGATGACGGTAATGGGTACGGGAATCATCCCGAAGGCATGGCGATTATCGGAGTAAAGGAGGCGGAGAAACGAGTTCTGCCGCCCCTTTTTATCGAAGTCCACGTCGCAGGAGATGCTCGACGGAGTCGCGCTCATCTCTGCTCACATCTGTGTCAATGCCGGGAAGAGCTTTAGGCTCGCGACTCCGCCATCTTAGCTTCAAGCTTGGCGAACAGACGCGCCAGTCCCCAGCAGATGCAGAAGTAGATGACTGCTGCGGTTATCCAAACCTCAAACACACGCGTCGTCGACACCGCCACTTCGACCGACAGGAATGTCAGTTCCTGAATTGAAATGAGGGAAACGATCGAAGAGTCCTTGATGGTCTGAATGAACTGATTGCAAAGCGGCGGCACTATCTTCTGGACGGCCTGCGGCATGACAACGTAGCGCAGTAGCTGAAACCTGTTGAGGCCGATGCTGGTGCCCGCTTCCCACTGTCCTCTAGGAACCGACTGGATGCCCGCGCGCACGATTTCGGTAACGTACGCCCCCTCGAACAAGGCCAGACATATCAGGCCCGACAGGAAGTTCGCGAACAAGTTTGCCTGACCGAACAGGACCTCGACGATGGCAATCGATGTCGGCGACGCGTGATGGACGAAATCGTCCGCGCCGATGATCGGCATGATTTGGTCGCTGAGGAAGAAATAGAAGATGAAGATGAAGACCAGCGGCGGCATGTTACGAACGAACTCAACATAGGCTCGTCCGAGCAACCGCAGGAACAGGCTCGGGCTAACCCGGAACAGTCCAAATATCGTCCCCAAGATGGCCGCGGCCACGATCGACCAGATGGACAACCGGATCGTAATGAAGAAACCCTGCACGATTAGGTTTTGGATCCAGCGCCCTTCCTCCACATCCCAGCGGAAGATATAGACCGGGATCGTGTTCCAGTCCCAATTGTAATGCAGGACCGTATTGACTTGGTTCCATACGTACCATACTGCCGCAGCGACAATGGCTATGACGACAAAATCAAGCCAATGGACCTCTATCTTACCGTCTTGGCGCTGAGGCTGAAAAATTTCTGCGTAAGACATGCCAATCTTCCTGAATGATCAAAAACGGCCTTACCAACTCCGTTTGCGTATTCGATATTCCATGTAGTTCACGACCGACGACAGCGTAATGGTCATCGAGAGATAGATTGCCGCGACCGTGAACCAAATCTCAAAGCTCAAGAACGTGTCGGCGATGATATTGCGGCCTTCGGTCGTGAGATCGAAGATCGCAATCACGCTGACGATCGAGGAATGCTTGATCAGATTCACGAACAGGCCGGTCAACGGTGGCAACATGATCGGAATCGCCTGCGGCAAGACGACATAGCGATAGGTGTCTCGCTGTGTTAGCCCAATGCTGGCCGATGCTTCCCACTGCCCGCGTTCAACCGACTGAATGCCGGCCCGGATAATCTCGGCGGCAAACGATCCTTCGTAGAGTGCCAGCGCTATGATTCCGGTCCAGAGGCGATCGATTCCGATGATCGGCGAAATCACAAAATACATAAGGTAGATCTGAACCAAGAGCGGCGTGTTGCGGATACCTTCGAGATAAACCACCGCCAGAACCCTGCCGGCCATCGAGTTGGACATCTTGAAGAGGGCCGTAATCAGGCCGACGCCAATCGAAATAAGTACCGCCCAAGCCGCAATTTCAAGTGTGACCAGCACGCCGTGGACGAACTCACCCCAGATCAACTCGCCGTCGACAACACGCCAAAAATACTTCGGGATGCGGTACCACTGCCAGTTATAACCCATGGTGGCAGCGCCCTGGAGCGTCAGCCAGATCATGCCACCGCCGAGAACGATGACTTGCAGTATTTCGATTAACGGGGACTTCTGGCCTTTTCGTCCCAGGACAAACTTGCGAAATACATTGATTTCAGAGGGATTCACTCCAGCGGGAGCTACCATATCGTCTGCCTCGTACCTGCTTCGGTCAACTCGTTGAATGGATGTTGGCCATCTCTTTTACAAAGTCCGGTTTGTCCTATATGAATTAAGAGGGGAAGGCAACGCAGATTAGCAGCTTTTCCGCCCCATTCAGAACGGCAAGTTATCGCGCAGATTAATCGTTGCCGGCGTGCGTTTCGTGCGGCCCCAATCCAGCCCGTATGCCAAATGTGCCGACTCCCTACATTATCCTGGGATTTCCCCACATATTGAAGGATTTGCACATATCTGTCGCACGATCCATCAGGTCTCCGGCAAACCGATGCCGTACAAGTTCCGATCACCCTTAGATAACAACATTGTGTTTGCTGGCCGCCAAGTTCGGTTCGAAGTTGCGGCCCAACCAAATCAGCGCCTGGCTCTATTCGGTTCCGTTTGCAGCCGTGCCTCCTATTGCGCGAGGAGTTTCCTAACGCGCTTTTCAATCACGGCCTCGCGCTCCCCGTGGGCCAACGGCAGCGTATCGACGACAATCTTGCCGAACTTGCGACCTAGCTCCTCCTGCGCCTGATGGTCGTCGACATTAGACTTTGCGACCTTGACGATCACGTCGCCCGACATCGTTGGGATTCGTCCATCGGCGTTCTTCTTGGGCATCGGTGGTTCTTTGCCCTTCTTAAGATCGCGAATGCCGCGCTTAAGCATCACCCGCAACATCGCAACGCCGGTATCCGACCAGCCCAAATGTTCGAGTTTGTGGACGGTTATCGGACCCTGACCGACTTGCGCTTCATAGTCGCTAGGTTCGCGTTGACCTTCCTGGTAGGACCGCTCGCCCTCCGTCTGGCCTACAAAGTCCACCGCGTTGAGGCCGACTTTTGTCTTATCGCCCTTGCCGCCGGGATCCACCCTGTCGTTGAAATGCCGCCAAGCGACCAGCTTGCAATGCGTGTTATCGACCGGCACCACCCATTTTGTAATCCCTGCGCGCGGGAAAAACGTCTCGCGGTTGGCATCCTGGTAGACGTCGGGCGGCTGTGCAAAGTTCGGCAGCCAGGACTCCGCCGTCCTAGTCCAGATGTATTCGTTCCAACGCCGTGTATTGGTCAGAAAAATGCCCGTCCGTTCCTTCATGCGGTGCCATTCGATGATTCCCTTTGCGCCCCAAGCCGGATTGAACTGCGCCCGCGTAACGCGCGTGTGCAGAAAGACGCTGTGGATGGGGTCCATCGGATTCTCGCTCACTTGTAGCCAATTACACGGCATGTCGATGGCGTAAGGCACCATATCGTCGCCAGGCATATCCATGGTGTCATAGATCGGAAACTCGGGCTTCTTCTCCAGCGGCCCCATATAGGTAAAGACGAGCCCCTTGTACTCGAGCGCCGGATAAGCGCCGTGGGCCATAGTCTGCCGGATCGGGCTGTCCTCTGGCTCGCCAGGCGTCTCCAGGATCGTGCCGTCGACGTCGAACAGCCAGCCGTGATAGCAGCAGCGAATGCCATGCTCGGCGATGACCCCATATTCGAGCGAGGTGCGGCGGTGGCTGCATTGACGATGTAACAGACCGACATTGCCAGACAAGTCGCGGAAAACGACCAGATCCTCGCCCATGATGCGGACAGCCAACGGCAAATCAGTCAACTGCTCCGACATGCAGACCGGCTGCCAGAAGCGGCGCAGATACTCGCCGCAGGGCGTTCCCGGATCTGTGTGTGTCAGCTCGGCGTCCTCTTCTGCCGAACCCGAACGGTAATACCCGTTGAAGGGTACGTTCATCACATCCAATTTCGCATCCATCGCGAGGCGCCCCAATTCCCGTTCACCGTTCCGTTATTTACACATCATCCGTCGGTCCTGTCACTGGTCAAGAGGAGCCAGCGCAGACGCACTACATAGAAACTGGGGCACACGTTCAATCGCGTGCGCCCCAGTAAATTACGACAAACCGGCCCAAAACGGCCGGGACCCGATAGCTCTAATGAATGAGAATCTGGCTCAGGAACAGCTTCGTGCGGTCGCTCTTCGGATCCGAAAAGAAGGCGTCGGGAGCCGCCTTTTCGACGATTTCGGCCTGATCCATAAACACCATGGAATCCGCGACCGTTTTGGCGAAGCCCATCTCGTGGGTCACAACGATCATCGTCATGCCGCTCTGGGCCAGCTCGACCATCACATCGAGTACCTCTTTGATCATCTCTGGATCGAGCGCCGACGTCGGTTCGTCAAACAGCATGATCTTTGGTTCCATGCACAGCGACCGTGCAATCGCCACGCGCTGTTGCTGACCGCCCGACAAAGCGGTCGGAAATTTTGCCGCCTGTTCAGGGATATGGACCCGCTCGAGATAGCGCATTGCCAGTTCTTCGGATTCCTTCTTACCCATACCGCGGGCGCGCACTGGCGCCAGCATCAAATTTTCAAGCACCGTCAGATGCGGAAACAGATTGAAGTTCTGGAACACAATACCGACTTCACGGCGGACCGCCGTGACGTTCTTCATGTCTTCAGTCAGCTCAATTCCATCGACAGTGATCTTTCCCTGCTGGTGCACCTCCAAACGGTTGATCAACCGGATCATCGTGGACTTACCCGAACCCGAGGGGCCACAGACAACCATCCGTTCGCCTTGCGCGACCTGAAGATTGATGTCGCGAAGTGCTTGGAAGTTGCCGAACCACTTGCCGACACCCTCTAGCTCGATAATGTTTTGCGCGTTAGCGTCTGCCGCCATCTGTTCGATCTCCCGATATTGGCGTCTGTCAGGCCCAGCGTCGCTGCTCCGGCGCGCGGCCTACCAAATCCCGTGCCTCCAAAATGAGGCGCGGAGTATACTCACTCTTGGAATGAATGATAGTATGAAAAAAGCGTTTCATGTTGTCGCAACCCTGGCGCTCGCTGAATTGTGATGATCTTCTCCACGACGCGAAATTCCATCGACGATTGGAGTTGAAGTGCCGGCGGCAAGGCCTTAAAGGACGGCACCGTCCTAGCTTTGGAGTAAACACGTGCGCCTAATTTCCTACCGCCGAAACGGAGATACCGGCATTGGAATCATGGTCGACAACCAACGCTTCGTCGCACTTGCCGACGTGCAACCCGACCTGCCGCACACGCTCCGGGGTCTCCTGGAACTAGGCCCAGCTGGCCTCGACGCTGCCCGGGCGGCTACGGCAGGAAAGAACGGCGATCTCAAGATCAACGACGTGGTTCTCGATCCTGTCATTCCCGAGCCTCCCGCCATCTGGTGCGTCGGGCTGAACTATGCGTCGCACCGCGAAGAAACCGGATCGCCGGTAAGCGAACAGCCGACGTTCTTCCTCCGCATCGCCGCCAGCCAGGTCGGGCACCTGCAGCCAATGATACGGCCAAAGGCGTCAGAGATGTTCGACTTCGAGGGCGAGCTCGCCGTTGTAATCGGCGTCGGCGGCCGGCATATCGGTGAAGCCGAAGCCCTATCCCACGTCGCCGGCTATGCTTGCTACAACGACGGCACCATTCGCGATTGGCAACGTCACACATCGCAGTTCGGCCCAGGCAAGAATTTCAGCGCGACAGGCGGATTTGGTCCATGGCTCGCGACCGCAGACGAAGTGGGCGATCCATATGGCCAAACCCTGACGACACGGCTCAACGGCGAGGTTATGCAGAACGCCTCTATAGAGCTGATGCTATTCAGAATTGAGAGGCTGATCGCCTATCTCTCAACAATGTATCCGCTCAGTCCCGGCGATGTGATCAGCACCGGCACGGCTGGTGGTGTTGGTTTCAGACGAGACCCGACGGTATTTCTCAAGCCTGGAGACACAGTCAGTGTGGAAGTCACCGGCGTCGGTACGCTGATCAATTCGATCGCTGATGAGTCCTAACGCCGTACCGTTCGCAAGTTGTGCTTGATGGAATTCAGGAGGCTGTATTTGGGAAAGAAGGCGCAACAAAATGCACAGCGACCGCGCGGCGGTTTTGGCGGTTACCACGCCAGGCGTGGGGTCAGCGAGGACGCGGAGCTTACGCATGTCGGTGCGGGGACGCCGGGGGGCGAGTATTTACGGCGCTTCTGGCAGCCGGTGGCGCTGTCCTCCGAGCTTGGCGAGTTGCCGCTCAACGTGCGCATGCTGGGCGAGGACCTGGTGTTGTTCCGCACCCGCCAGGGTGAGCTCGGTCTTTTGGAGCGTCACTGCTCACACCGCGGCGCCTCGCTGGAATACGGCCTGCCTTCCGATCAGGGCATCGTCTGCTGCTACCACGGCTGGCACTATGCCACCGACGGGCGCATCATCGAGACGCCCAACGACCCGACCAGCAAGGCCGCAGGCCAGCTCTATCACGCGGCCTACCGGACCCACGAGTATCAAGGCATCGTCTTTGCCTACATGGGACCGCCCGAGGATGCGCCGGATTTCCCGATCCTCGACACCTTCGTCGAGCCGGACAACGAGATGGTTCCGTTCTCGCTCCACATGCCCTGCAACTGGCTGCAAGTGATCGAGAACTTCCAGGATCCGACCCACAGTGTTTTTCTACACACCCGCGTGAGCGGGGCACAGTTCTCACCCAACTGGGGACAAATGCCGATCCACGAACATGTGCGCACGCCGCTTGGCATGTTGAGCGTCATCTCGCGCGGCTGGAAAGGCCGAGTCTGGGTGCGTACCGGCGGCGAAATTATCCTGCCGAACATCAATCAGGCGACCGCCCTCTGGGAGACCGGCGAGGACGAAAAGCATTTCCAGCGCGTGAGTCTTACGCGCTGGATGCGAGCGATCGACGACCAGCACACCCATGTCATCGGCTGGCGCCATTTCAACGATCGCGTCGATCCTGATCACAAAGGCGACAAGAAAGCTGTGGGCAAAGACAAAATCGACTTCATCGGTCAGACCGAAGATGAGCGGCCCTACGAAGAGCGCCAGCGGGTCCCGGGAGATTACGAAGCGATCGTCGGCCAGCGGCCGATCGCGATTCACGATCTGGAGAACCTGAACGCCGCCGACCGCGGCGTGGCGACGCTGCGCAGACTGGTGCGCCGCGGCATCGAGCAGCTACGCCGCGGCAAGCCGATCGCACCGCCGAAGCGAGATAAACGCGGCATCGTGCCGACCTATAGCGCAGACACCGTAGTCATGCTGCCGGACAGCCTCGGCGAAGATGCAGATGTGATCCGTGCCGTCGGCGATGAGGTGGCCAGAATCAACCTAGACAGCGCAAAACAAGAGCTGGACCGCCGCTTGTCATATTTTGGCGAAAAAATATTGGAGATTGCTGCCTCCTTTGCCGATAAGAACTGATATGGCCCGTGCGCCGATCTCCTATTCAACGACATCGACATCGAGAGTCGCCAGCGCGCCCAATGTGATCGGCTTGACCGGCGGCCGTGCGCGGAATCGACCGACTGTCTCGACCTCAACGCCGCGGGCTTCAGCGACGATATGCGATACGGCAAGGCCACACTGTCGTCCTTGGCATGGACCCATGCCCGCGCGGGTAAATGCCTTCACTTGATTGGGCCCTTGGCAGCCGAGCGCGACGGCTTCGCGCAGGCGGCCTGCGGTGACCTCCTCACAACGGCAGACGACGGTATCGTCAACCATCTTTGCCAGCATCCAAGCGGGCGGCGTGAAGAGCGTTTCCAGAAACGGCCGGATGCGCAAATCGCGCTTCAATTCCCGGCGCACGGGTGCGGCTTGCCGATCGCGTTCATCCGCGCTGATGAGGCCCAACTCACATGCCGCCTGCAACGCCGCGAGCCGGCCCGAAAATTCAGCAGCACGCGCCCCGGTGATCCCCGCGCAATCTCCCGCAACTGCAATCCCTTCGAGATTGGTCGCGCCCCATATGTCGGTCGATGGCCGCCAACAAAGCTGACGGCGATCCCAGATTTCTTCCACGCCAAGCGCCGCAGCGAGATGGCCATTGGGGACAATGCCGAAATGAACCATCAGCATGCCTGTTTCCAGCGTCCCCCGGTGACGTCCCACAATGTATTCGACGGCCGTAAGGCGATCGCTACCGCTCGCCACAATTTTGGTAACGCCGGAAATGATTGGCACCTCAGCCTGGCTCAACTCGCTTTTGAGCGACAGCCCCGACGCGATATACGCGCCGGCGGTCAACGCCAGAGGAAGATGCAGAAGGGCCCGCAGATGGGCGCCGCGCGGCGTCATGTCGAGCATCGCCTGTATGGCAACGCCGGCGCGAAGATACTGGCAGGCCACCAGAACCAGAAGGGGCCCACTCCCCGCCAGCACAACGCCGCCGCCGGGCGTCGTACCATCCGGCACCATGCCTTCCTGCTTCAACAGAATCTGGCCCGCGCCAGCTGTCATCACACCGGGCAGCGTCCAACCGGGAAAAGGCACAGCCCGTTCCATGCTGCCCGTGGCGATGATGATTTGCTCCGCTTCGATTATGCTGGCACTGCCAGACGAAATCACGCCGACTTGGCGCTCGGGCGTAACGGTCCAGATGTCACTTTTATCGCGGTAGCCGGCGCCGCTGTCCCGGAATGATCGAGCAAGCGCTGCACCGCGACCATAGTCGTGACCGAGAATTTCATGGTCCGTGTTATCGGCGGTCTCGACGCCCCGATACATTTGCCCGCCTGGCGCTGTCTGCTCGTCAAACAACACGACCTGCGCACCCAATTCCGCCGCGGTTGCGGCTGCAGCAAGCCCCGCCGGCCCAGCGCCGATCACCGCAAGCGCACAGCGCTCGTTCATGGCTTCAGGGCCGACGCACCCAACTGCCGCCCAATTTTCATCCCCTCCGCGACCGTGACCAGGCAGGCCTGACGGTTGGCTTCGCCATCAATTTCCATCAGGCACTCAAAGCACACGCCCATCATACAGTAGGGCGCGCGAGGCTCTCCGGAGATCGGTGTCGTGCGGCAATGGCCGAGGTTGTTGAGCAGAATCGCCGCGGCAACGCTCACGCCTGCCGGGACCGCGACGTCGGCTTCGTCGATTGTGACCCTGACAGTGGGTCCCTCACGCAGCCGTTTGAACATCGAATCGGTCCAACGAAAAGGGATCGACGCCGGGGGTCACATCCTCGCCCGCAATCCATGCGGCAAGGTGCTCTGCATGAACCGCTGCCAATGTGACACCGCTATGGCAGTTGACGACAAATGCGTTCGCGTGTTCGCGCGAACGTGAGTATATGGAATAGGTGTCCTGCGGCATCGGCCGCAACGCCGCCCAAGAACGTACCAGCCGCGCCTGGGCAAGGAAGGGGAACGTCCGCACACCGTTTGCGGCGATCTTGGCGAGACCGTGCAGCGTCGTCCCTTCGTTGAGCCCGACATCCTCGCGGGTGTCACCCAGCATAACTGTTCCCTCGTCGGTCTGACGCATCAGGCTGGTCGGAATGTCGAACAATGGCTCGAGCCGCTCGGTAATGAGGATTTGACCGCGCAACGGCGCGACCGGCACGTCCATGCCGATCATCGGGCCGAGCCAAGCGTTGGCGACACCGCCCGCGAGCACGATGCGGGAGCTGCCGATTTCACTCATGCCGACTTTGAGCGCAAATCCACCCCCCCGAGGATTGATATCGAGGACACGGTGGTCCGGCAGGTATTGACCGCCAAGACCCTGAAATCCCTTGAGCAGCGCCTCGTGGAGCAGAAGCGAATTGACATGACCGTCGATGGCGCTGAAGGAGGCGCCGACCACGTCCGGCCCCAAGCCGGGCATCAGCTTATCGAGCGCCGGCCGGTCGAGCATTTCGAATTCTACACCGGGGTTGATGTTGGACGGCTCGGCCTCGGATGCGACGCGTTCGAGGCGCGCCTGCTGAGCCGCCATCTCGTCATCGGAAAAGCAAATATGGACCCCGCCTCGCTTGGAATAAGCGACATCGATTTCTGTGCGGTTTTTGAGTTCGTCTGCGAATGCCGGCCACAGGTCCGCTGAAGCGCGAGTCCAGCTTGCATATCGTGGCAGGCCGCCGCCTTTCCCGTGGACCCAAACCAGCGCGAAATTGCCGCGGGCCGCCCGATAAGCCGCATCGCCTTCATCGGCCACAGCAACGGCGATCCCGCGTCGCGCCAGCCCGTAAGCGACGGCCATGCCGACCAGTCCGCCGCCGACGACTACGGTATCATATGTGCGCACGCCTACCCCTCTTTAGCCAAGGGCAGCAGCATAATTAGCGGCCCTTTGGGCGACAACAGCAGTCGGTCAGCTCCGCCCTAAGTCCAAGCGCCAGGACGGCTGCGAGCGCGCAAGTGGTCTGAATATCAGGAGGCGCGGCGCAGTCGGGGTCTTTGCGTGCTCTCAGGCGTCAACTTTTCCGCCAAATACTGGTAAATATCCCAGACCGGCCCTTCGAGATCAGGCGGCCCAAGCGGACTCTGCGTCGCAAATCGCGACTGCAGTCCCCGCTGCAAACTTTCCAGCTTCTCCCGGTCTTCCCGATTAATCGCGTGATAGAGATCCAACGACACCTTGACCGCCTTGCGCGACGGCTTCGGATCGAAGGACGCATAGCCCCAGCGTGTCACCACTTGATCCGCCGCGCGCGGACGGAGGCACATATAAATGACGCCGTTTGGTGTCAGGCCGACGACGTGCGAGGGATAAATGCAATACATCATCGAGTAGCGCTTCTCCGCGTCGGTCACGTCCGCATGATAGGGCTTGCGTTGTGGGAACTTGGGATCGTAATGGGACTTGTAGCCAGTGTAGCCCTCTCCGCCCGGGATCTTCTCGCAGAGCCGCGTCGGCGTGATCTTGTGCAGCGAATTTATGTGCGTCACGCTCAGGTGGTAGCCCTCCATGAAATTCTCCGTCAGGCACTTCCAGTTCGTGTTCCACACATCCTCATAGACGAACTGACGGACCATCTGCTCGGCGTGGTAGTTCCGCACGTAGGGCTCGAGTCCCTTTAGCCGGGGGGCCAGCGGCTTCGCCTTGCCGTCGAGGTTCACGTAGACGAAGCCATGCCAGACCTCGGTTGCAAACTCGGGAAGTCGGCAGTTCTTGACCTGGAACCCTTTGACCTTGTCCATGTAGGGCGCGCGCAGGAGCTGGCCGTCGTTGGCATAGGTCCAGGCATGGTACGGACAAACGAAATTCTTGGCATTGCCCGTGCCTTCAAGGATCACCGAGGAGCGGTGGCGGCAGACGTTTGAGAGCACGCGCACCTTCTTGTCCTGGCCGCGCACGACGATCAGCGGCTCGTCGATCAGCTCGGTCGTGAAGTAGTCCCCGGGATTGGGAACCTCTTCGACCCGCCCGAGGCAGACCCACTCTTTACGGAAGATCTCCTCCCGCTCGACCTCGAGAAATTCCTCAGAGGTATAGAATTCGGTAGGCAGCGTTCTTGCCTGGCCAATACCCACACCCCTGATCTCAGCTAGTGCCTCTTGTATCTCAGCCGATGCGGTGTTCATCTTCTTCTCTCCTCACCCTGGTCGGTCAACGCAAGATATCATGGCTAACGTCCGGCTAAAATGTCTCAAATGTCATGACGCGCGTCTGAGCTGGGTTCCGTGTGCTTTCTCGGGCGTCAGCATTCGGGCCATATACTGGAACATGTCCCAAACAGTGCCTTCGAGATCCGGCGGTCCCAGGCGGTTGGGTTCTACATAGCGCGACATCAGTCCACGGCGAACCCGAGCGACCTGCTCACGGTCTTCGTCCATAATCCTGTTTCGGCCTTCCACCCTTAACTTCGGCGACAGTGCAGGATCCGCTTCGTACGACGACAAGGTGCAGCGATTGGCCACTTCGCCGACACCGCGCGGCTGCAAGCACAGCGAGGCAGAACCGTTCGGCATGACACCAACAACATGCGAGGGGAACACCCAGAAATACATGCTGTATCGCTTTTCCTCGGCGGTCAGTTCGGGATGGTGGGGCTTCCGCTGTGGTGACCTGCGGGGGTAGTGCGACTTGCAGCCTGTATATCCCTCTCCCGGTGGGATCTTCTCGCAGAGCCGGGTCGGCGTGATATCGTGCAGAGTTTTGTGGTGCGTGGTGCGTGGTGCGTGGTGCACGGAGCTCAGGTGATAGCCCTCCATGTAGTTCTCGGCGAGGCACTTCCAGTTGGTCGGCCACACTTCGTCCAGCACGACGTTAACCACCATGTCTTCAGGGTGTCGGTTCGCTAGGTACGGCTCGAGACCCTTGAGGCGGGGCGCGAGCGGCTTGGCCTTGCCGTCCAGGTTCACATAGAGGAAACCGTGCCAGACTTCGGTCGCGAACTCCGGCAATCGGCAATCCTTGACGTCGAACCCTTTGACCTTGTTCATGTAAGGCGCGCGCAGGAGTTGACCGTCGTTGGCATAGGTCCAGGCGTGATAGGGACAGACGAAATTCTTGGCGTTGCCCGCGCCTTCGAGGATCACCGAGGAGCGGTGGCGGCAGGCGTTTGACAGCACGCGCACCTTAATCGTCCTGGCCGCGGACGACGATCAGCGGTTCATCAAGAAGCTGTGTCGCGAAATAGTCGCCTCGTTTGGGAATTTCAGCGACGCGGCCGAGGCAGACCCATTCCTTGCGGAATATCTCCTCCTTCTCGAGTTCGAGAAATTCCTCGGAGGCATAAAACTCAGGCGGCAACGATCTGGCCTGATCGGGACCCAAATCCTTGATGCTCGCCAGCGCTCTTTTCAATTCAGCCGATGCAGCTCCCATTTCTAATCCACCAGTCTGGTCAGCTTAGCGTAGGCAACTAGGCCTCGAATCCAGATAACCATTGGGACATCACGACGCACGCCGCAAGCGCGGTTTGCGAACCGTCTTAGCAGCCCGTTGATTAAGTGGCTTTTTCCGGCTCTCACTCCCAGATGAGGAATGCGGCGGCGAAAGCCGTCTGGCCGCTTTGCGAAACCCCCCGTGCCACCAGCATGGTCCCGGTGGGCGTGAGCAGAACGAAAATACCGCCATATCCGCCCGCCACGGCCTCCCGCAGGGTGCCGGCGCCGATGAGCTGGCGCATCAGTAACGATAGATTGTGGCCGGCGACGTGGAGCAGGTATCGCTTGTGCACATTCTCTCGCCCGCGCAGCCAGGTTCGTCGCATGCCGCCACGATCGAGGTTGTGGGCAAAGCAGCGCTCGACGATCTCGGCGCGCAGCTTGAAGGCCTCGCGGGCGACCCCGGACTTGAGCCGCGCACGGTTGTTGGTGACCGCGCGCCGCGCCGCCTCATCACCGTGCCAGCGCGAAAAGCCGGTCTGCTTGGGCGCCGCGATCCGGGTCTTCCAGGGACTGTCGTCCAGAGCCCTCAAGACCGCCCGTGAGTGATAACCTTTGTCGGCGACGCATTCGGCCGGGTCCTCCGACGTCGGTGCCGCATCCACCGCCCCGAGGTTTGCCTCGGCCTTCGCCAGGGTCTTGGAAAGCGTCGTGGTGTCGCCCTCATCGGCCGGGTGCAGCTCGGCCGCCACCACCGCGCCGGTGTCCAGATCCACCGCGTGCTCGGGCTTGTAGGCCAGATGCGTCGTGCCGTCCTTCATCTTGGCGATCTTGGCCTCGGGGTCGCTCTTCGAAACCCAATCCGTGTTGGAAAGCTTCTTGCCCTTGCGCTTCCGCTCCAGACGCGCCAGATCCTCGGCCGTGGGTGTCTCGACGCCGCTTTCCCGGGCCAGGCGCTCCAGCATCTCCCGGTAGCCTTCGCCGTTGGCGCGCCGCACGATGTTCCGCAGCGCCGCGTTGGCCTCCATGGTCGAGGCATCGACGCCGATGCGCTCGCCCTTGATCAGCCCCGCCTCGGCGATCAGCACCAGAACCCAGTCGAAGACCGCCGCGTGGACTTCATGGGGCAGGCGCGTGCGGCTCCGTGACAGCCAGGAATGGTCCGGTACCCGATCACGGCTCCCCAGTCGCAGGAACGCCCGCAGCGAAAGCGAGTCCGAGCAGCGCCACTCCAGACCGCGCTCGCTGTCGATGCCCTCGAAGTAGCCCACCAGGTGCATCCGGAAATAGCGCCCGGGCGGCACCGAGGGCGCGCCCATCCGGGCCGCGTAATAAGGCCGGCAGCTCGCCTCGGCAAAGGCGTCAAAGCCGCCCTCGATCAGCACCGACTGCAGGCGGTCATAAAACACATGACCCGGAGAGCGCGGCATCTCCGACCAGCTCACCATCAGATCCCCCTGACCAGCCTTCTGCCGTCCCATCGCCATCGGCAAACCCCCCTGCAAATCAGGGAACCAGAGAATCAGACGGCGCCGACTTAATCAACGGGCTGTTAGGGGCGAGCCTTCCAGCCAGATAACGATTGATGTCCCAAATCGTGCCTTCGAAGTCGGGTGGCGCCAACAGACTTGCAGCGGCAGTGTGTGACTTCATTCCCCTCCGAATACTCTGAAGTCTTTCCTTGTCCTCGGCCATGACGTCCCCGATCCAGTCGTGTAGATAACGCACGTTTTTGCGGGTCGGCTTGGAATCGAAAGTCGCCAGTCCCCATATCGCATGCACCTCCTCTGCCGCGCGCGGCCACATACTCATAAAGTTGACGATTTCGGGCGACAATGCGACCACGTGCGAGGGGTAAACGCAGAACATCATGGTGTAGCGTTGCTCCTTGTCCGTCAGGTCGGGATGGTGGGGCTCGCGCGGCGGCCACTTTCCTGGAAAGTGGGATTTGTAGCCAGTGAAGCCGTCGCCACCCGGAAATTTCTTGCAAAGCCGGGTTGGCGTGATGTCGTGCAGCGTATTTTGGTGCACAGAGCTCAGGTGATAGCCTTCCATGAAGTTCTCGACGAGGCATTTCCAATTGGTGTCCCAAACCTGCTCCTCGCGGAACTGATTGATCATGTCGGCCATGTGGTAGTTCTCGATGTAGGGCTCGAGCGCCTTGAGGCGCGGCGCCAGCGGCTTCGCCTTGCCGTCCAGGTTCACATAGACAAAGCCATGCCAGACCTCGGTTGCAAACTCGGGAAGTCGGCAGTTCTTGACCTGGAACCCTTTGACCTTGTCCATGTAGGGCGCGCGCAGGAGCTGGCCGTCGTTGGCATAGGTCCAGGCATGGTACGGACAAACGAAATTCTTGGCATTGCCCGTGCCCTCGAGGATCACCGAGGAGCGGTGGCGGCAGACGTTTGAGAGCACGCGCACCTTCTTGTCCTGGCCGCGCACGACGATCAGCGGCTCGTCGATCAGCTCGGTCGTGAGGTAATCCCCGGGATTGGGAACCTCTTCGACCCGCCCGAGGCAGACCCACTCTTTACGGAAGATCTCCTCCCGCTCGAGTTCAAGAAACGCCTCGGAGGTATAGCAAGCGGGTGGCAGGGTCCGCGGTTGGCCGGCGGCGGCATTGTTGAGGTCGGCTAAGCCTGCGCGAATGGTACTCAAGTCGCTGGACCCATGCATATTCCTACGTCCCTCTTTTGCCGGTAGCGATGACCGGTACAACGTGATGACCAGACGCAATACTACGTCGCCACGCGCAACGTTGCGAACGACAATTACTCAATATCTTCACGAGAGACTCCCATAGATCCTGCGACAAGGTAAAAATCGCCTCCGGTTTGGCAATGCCCTTCAGCGAAAATGTACCCAGCGGCCGGAATGATTCCTCGCTCGCGGTAACGAACGCGTCGGAAGCGACGTAGGGCACCATGAGTTCACCGCATAGACCTGCAATCCGGCCGACAAGATTGACGGCTGGGCCGATGACCGTGAAATCGAGCCGGTTGGGCGCACCGACATTTCCATTGGCAACACGCCCGACATGAAGGGCAACACCGAAGTCGACATCCAAGTCCGGCTTATCGGCGGCGATCTCCGACCTCGACGCGAGGGCCTCACAGGCCGCCGCCGAGGCGTTCCGCAACACCTCCGCCGTGCTTTTCTCACTGCCAAGAGGGAAAATCGCCAGGACCGCGTCGCCGATGAACTTGAGAATCTCACCGCCATGCGTCTCAATCGCGGATTCCGCGACACCAAAATAGTCGTTAAGCAGGCTGATGATCTCGGTCGAGGACAGCGTCTGCGAGAGTCCCGTAAAATCCCGCAAGTCGCAGTACCACAGCGCCGCATCAATGGTTTCGAGGTCGCCGCGCGTTATGGACCACTCCAGCACCTTCGGCCCGGAGGCTTGTCCGAGATACGTCTCAAGGATCGTTCGGGCGATCTGACGCACAGCCTGCACTTCCGCAATCGGACCGAAAACGATCAGGGCGTTGCGGACCAGCGATACATGATCTTCGGAGAACCCAGCCGTTGCCGTCGTTGCGAAGGTCACGGCGTGGGTCACGTCATCGCTAAATGTCACGGGAAGCGCCAGATACTCGACGATTCCCCGCTCCTTGAGCTCGTCGAGGATGGGAAAATCGACCTTTGCCGATGGTCCCGACAGCGTCCGGCGGACCTCTTCGGCCCCCTCGAAGATGAGCCGTATGGGACTCTTGAGGTAAGCCGACGTCAGGTCCGCGCCATACGGCACCGTGACCTCACGACTGCCTTGGTCTGCATCCAAATAATAGGCGGCAACCAGCGCTTGCGGATGCAGTGTCTGCCACGACATGGTCATGCGGGTTACCGGCACACCTGCCGATACGAGCTGCTCAGCAAAGCCGCCGATAAGTGGTCCAATGCCGTGGACGTGACGCCCCGGACCTTGGCACCAAGCAACGATCTGATCCGTCTCTGACATCTCCGATGCCTGATTTGTGCATGTCCACTTTGTCGCCGGCACGGTGGCGTGCAGGTCATGCGGTCCGCACATATATACAAGCGGCGATAGCGGATTGGCAGAGTCCGTCGCCGCCATTATCATCGCTGGCCATGAGCGAGGCCCCCGCCACATCCCCGAGTGCCGCCAATGACATGTCGGAAGTTGCCGCAGATGTAGCGGTACTTGAACGCCGCGGCATCTCACTCACCGTCACATTGGCGGTGAGTCTCGGCCTATTGGTTCTAATCTCCGTCGCGGTCGTGCTGTTCATCGGTTTGTGGAGCGCGCAGCGAAATACGTTGAGCCTTCTTAGCGACAAGGCAAGCCTGACCATCGATTCCGCGGTCACGCGCATCGAGCAGCATCTGATGCCGGCCAGCGATCAGGCGAACTTCATCGCTGGTTTGGTCGAATCAGGCACGATCGACGTCGATGATAGGGAACGCTTCAAGGACTACCTGCTTGGCGCGATGGCCGCGGCGCCCCAGATCGAAGTGTTTTCGTTCGTCGATACCGACCACCAGCTGATCGGCGTGCTGCGCCGCAAGGGTAAGAGCCGATCCAGGAAGTTGTTGAATCGGATGAGTCGTTTGTGATTCATTGTCGGGCACCCGAAACATTCTGGAGGGGTGCGCGATGTGGACGCCTGAACACCGGCAAGCCGCCGCACGGCGCGGCTTGCGTTACCCGAGCGATCTGACGGATGCGGAGTGGGCGCTGATCGAGCCAATGATCCCGCCGGCGCGGCGGTCGGCCGCGCGACGTGAACGTCCGCGAGGTGCTCAACGGGATCTTCTATGTTCTTTGGACGGGCTGCCAGTGGTCGGCGCTGCCCAAGGACCTGCTGCCGAAGTCGACGGCACATCACTACTTCATGCTGTGGGACTGGGACGGCACGCTCGAGCGCATCCACCACGCGCTCTATGTGGCGGTACGCGACCGGGAAGGGCGCGAGGCGAGCCCATCGGCGGCGGTGATCGACAGCCAGAGCGCCAAGGGAGCGCAAAAAGGGGGGCTTCGCTCGACCCGCAGGGCTTCGATGCGGGCAAGAAGGTCACGGGGCGCAAGCGCCACATCCTCGTCGATACACTCGGCCTGTTGTTGAGCGTCATCGTCCATCCCGCCGACGTGCAGGATCGCGACGGCGCCCGCGAGCTGCTTCGAACCGCGCGCCGTTCGTTCCCCTTCATCGAGACCATCTTCGCCGACGGCGGCTACCAGGGGCCGAGGATGGCGGCGACCGTCGCCACGACCGGCTGCTGGAAGCTGGAAATCGTTAAGCGCACCGACGCGCACCGCTTCGTGGCCCTGCCGAAACGCTGGATCGTGGAGCGAACGTTCGCCTGGATCAGCCGCAACCGGCGCCTCGCCCGCGACTTCGAGCGATATGCCAGAACCGTTGTCGCCTTCGTCCGTCTCGCCATGATCCGCATCATGCTCAGGCGTTTGACACCGCCAACCCCTTGTCGATGAATCGCAAGTTCTTGGATCGGCTCTAAGGCCACGCCCTATACTGCCGACTATAGCCAAGACCCAGCCGTAATTGACGCCATTTCCGGCTTACGCGCAGCGGGGCGCGCGGAATGGGCCGAGCCCGTATGGCACAAGATACTTGAAACGACCCTCGTCAACTTTCGCCAGCCGGTCTATCAAGACGGTGAATTCAAGGGGATGTTGATCGGTCTCGTATCGATAAATGCGCTCTCGGAGTATCTGGCCGAACCAAACGAACTCGTTGGCCATAACGCCTTCATTCTCTACGACCGTAACTTCGTGATGGCCCACGCCCAGCTTACCGGCCGTCTTGCGGGGCTTACTGTCGCACAACCGTTGCCGGCGCTTGACGACTTCGACGACCCGGTCCTCGCCTCCATTTGGCAGACCGAACAACGCTTTCCATTAATACTCGCGCTTCCCGACGACACCAGCGGTCATGTCGTTGAGACGGGCGGTGAACTCTTCGTGTTCCTGTATCGCGAGCTTCGCGGCTTCGCCGACAAACACATCGTCGTCGGTACGTATTTCCGCAACGACGAAGTCAACCAGGAGTTACGCCGACTGCAAATTGCCGTCGCCGTTGGCCTAATTGCGGTCGTTCTCGCCTGTATCGCCGCAGTGATCCTGGCGCGCCTCATTGCACGACCCATCACACGGCTCGCTGTCGCCGCAGCCCGAATCGGCAAGCTTGCAATCGACGATGTCGACGCTTTGCCACAGAGCCCGTTCCGCGAACTCAACCAACAAGCCGGCGCCTTCAACTCGATGCTGGGCGCAATGCGGTGGTTCGAGATTTACGTCCCAAAGGCACTGGTCGAACGGCTCATCCGCCGCGGCGATGAAGGTGCGATCCAGTCGAGCGAACAGGATATCACAGTGATCTTCACCGATATCGAAGGCTTTACGCCGCTCGCCGAGGGCAAGCGGGCAGACGAGGTCGCCGCATTCCTCAACGAGCATTTCGCAATGATTGCGAAACATGTGGAAAATGAGGACGGAACGGTCGACAAGTTTATCGGCGACGCCGTCATGGCGTTTTGGGGCGCGCCCGACCCGCAGCCGGATCATGCGGCCCGGGCCTGCCGAGCCGCCCGCGCCATTGCCGCCGATCTCAGGGCTGAAAACGAGCGACGCCGGCGAAATAGCGAGCCGACTATCCATTTGCGCATCGGTCTCCACAGCGGCCCGGCGACAGTCGGTAATATCGGTGCACCCGGACGCATGAATTACACGGCCGTCGGCGATACTGTGAATGTCAGCCAGCGCCTTGAGCAGTTGTGCAAGCAGATCTACGAAGTTGGGGACGAGGTGAACATCCTCATCAGCGACGTCACGCGCGCACGCGCGGGTCCCGAATTTCCGACCGAGCCCGCAGGTCAATACGCATTGACCGGGCGCAGCGAGGAGATAACCGTATTCAAGTTGTTTTAGAGAGCTAGGGCCCGGTGCCCCGCCTGCTGTCGATAACAAACTGAGTTGACCGCTTTATGTACCATATGAATTGACCGCTTCTGTTGTGGTGGTTTGGCTCGGTCGCGTCGAAAGCGGGTCACGCGGCCTGGAGCCTGTCGTCGTCGATGGTTTCGCCGTCGGCGCGGTAGCGCGCCAGACACCTGGGTCCGTGGAAGACGGCCAGGTGGCCGTCGGGATATTCGTGCACCCGGACCTGCGCCTTGACGTAGTGGTGGCGGTGGCGATCGGCCGGGATCTGCAGCGTGCGGTTCTTGTAGCGCACTGTAGCGCACGGTGTTGTCGCCCGCGACGACGCGGTCCTCCTGGGCGCAGAGGATGTCCTCGAGCGTGCCGGCAAAAGCCACGAAGGCCGAGCCGGTGTCCGCGGCCGGGCGGGCGAAGCGGGCGTTGTGCGCCGGCCAGAAGAGCTCCTCGAGAAAGCGATTGGCCTCGGCCATGGTGGCGATCCCGGCGAGGCGCAGCTCCTGGGGCAGGCGCTTCTGCAAGGTCCCGAACATGCGCTCCGAGCGGCCCCGGGCCTGCGGCGAATAGGCCGCGATCAACTCGATGCCGAGCTGCGCCAAGGCCCGGCCGATCTGGGTCGGGTTGTCCTTGTCCACACCGCCGCCTGCCTCGGGCGTGTGCCAGTAGTGCGAGGCCCGATCGGCGTAGAGCGAGCAGAACAGCCCGTTTTCGGCAATCACCTCGCCGAGCCCGCGGAACGTGCTCATCGTGCCCTCCTCGGCAACGAAGAAGCCCGAATAGACCTCCGATGTCGCATCGTCCATGGTCACGATCAGATCCCACCACTGGCCCGCAACCCACTCGTGGCTCGAGCCGTCCTGGTGCAGCATCATCCCCACCACCGGTCGGCGCGGCCGCTTCCGGCGGTGCGCCCCGCGCCTGGGCGCCGGCTTGATCTTGCCGTGCGCCTGCAAGCTCAGGCGAAGCCAGTTGTAGCTCAGCCCGAAGCCATGCTCGCAGACCAGCTTCTCGTGGAAGTGCTTGGCCGTGAAGTCCGGGTAGCGCGTCTCGAACAGCTCCAGCACCCGCATCACCTCGTCCACCGGCGCGCGGCGCGCCGAGACCCGCCCAAGGCGCCGGTCGTACAAACCCTCGGCACCCTCGGCCTCATAGCGCTCCCGCCAGCGCCGGAACGTCCGCTCCGACATGCCCAGGATCTCCGAGGCCTCGGCCTGGCTCAAATCACCCCGATAACAACGTCCGTAGACATCCTCGAACTTCATCAATCTCAGTCCCTGCAACTGCTCCGTCCGGCGCATCCGATTCCTCCAGATCTGGAGGAAATCTAAAACCGGACAGATCATCTGTTACATAGACCGGTCATATCGTGTGTTAGCGACACCCGGTGCCCCGCCTGCTTGATGCATACGTCTCACTGCATTAACGTTTACCACAAGAGCGAACATCGTAATTCGGGAGCACCGAAGCCATGACATATAGGCGAGCTGCAGAATTCGGTTGGGACTGGATCACCTTGCCGAAGGTCGAGGGCAGATCGACGCGTCAGGCACATGTCGCGCTGCCTGAAGGCACGGTCGAACGCCAACTCGGCAAGGAAGGTTTTTACGGCCCAGCAACGCACATGTACCACACCCACCTGCCGACTGAGTTTTCTAAGTTCGAGGGACCGTTGCACGGGCGGGCATGGGATCTTGGAGACTACGGCAAGGTCGATAAGTCGCCTTGGGACGCCGTCGAGTGCATTTCCAACGCGCATTGCAAGATCCGCTTCTGGAACACCAGGGGCGCGATGGATCACCTGGTGCGCAACGCCGATGGCGACGACCTGTTGTTCATCCACGAGGGCGAAGGTCACTTGTTCTGCGACTATGGCCACTTAGAGTTCCAAGAGGGCGACTACATCGTCATGCCGCGCGGCACCATGTGGCGCTCCGAGCCCCACGGCGATCTGAAAATCCTGATGATCGAGGCAACAAACGAGTCATTCAGGTTGCCGGACAAGGGATTGATGGGGACGAACACCGTGTTTGACCCAGCCATGTTCGATACCCCTGCCATCGATGATGTCTTCAGGGCGCAGCAGGGCGAAACAAGCTGGCAGTTGCGGATCAAACGGAACGGCCAGATATCGACCGCAACCTATGCCTTCAATCCGTTGGACGCTGTGGGTTGGCACGGCTCTTTATCGCCGGTCCGCATAAACTGGCGCGACCTGCGTCCGATAATGAGCCACCGCATGCATATGCCGATCTCCGCACATACCACGTTTGTCGCCGATCGCTTCGTGGTTTGCACGTTCGTGCCGCGGCCGCTGATCGAAAGCGACCCGGAGCTCGTGCGCGTACCGGCCTTCCATTCCAATGACGAGATGGACGAAGTCGCGTTCTACCATGCGGGCAGCTTCATCCATCGTGAAGATGTCGGAAAGGCGATGCTGACCCATTTGCCGTCGGGTTACATCCACGGGCCGGCGCCGGACATGATGAAGAACGCTTCTGCAACGACGGGCGTCGAAACCAATACCTGGATCGACGGCGTGGCAATCAGCATCGACACGCGTGACGGGATAACTGCGAAAGACATCCCCGACGAGCTGGAGCGTAAGGGCTGGCATCTCTCCTGGCAGGCGCCCGAAGCGAAAGCGGCCGAATAGGCCGTAATTCGACTCTGGCGGGACGATTCTGGGCACTGGACATCTATCGTGTCCCCGCCAGCGCTAATGGTTTGCTAATCGTCCGGCGTGGCCGTTGGCCTATCTGCGTAAATTTCGGGGCGCGAGTTTCCGGGCCATATACTGGAACATATCCCAAACGGTGCCCTCGAGATCGGCCGGTCCCAGCCGATTAGGTTCCACGTGGCGCGACATCAATCCACGGCGGACACGCGCTAGTTGCACGCGATCTTCTGCCATAATCTTGTGGAAGTCCTCCACACGCGACTCCGGGACTTGCGCAGGGTCCTCTAAGAACGACGACAGTGTGACGCGGTTGGCGACTTCGCCGATTCCGCGGGGTTGGAGGCAGAGCGAGCCGATGCTATTTGGGCCGAGGCCGACAACATGCGAGGGGTAAACCCAGAAGAACATGCTGTATCGCTTCTCCTCGGCCGTGAGGTCGGGATGGTAGGGCTTCCTCTGTGGATATTTGCGGGTGTAGTGCGACTTGTAGCCGGTGTATCCCTCGCCCGGCGGGATCTTCTCGCAAAGCCGCGTCGGCGTGCGATCGTGCAGGGTTATGTGATGCACCGTGCTCAGGTGGTAGCCCTCCATGAAGTTCTCGGCGAGACACTTCCAATTTGTCGGCCAAATGTCATCCTGAACGACATTGACGACCATGTCCTCTGGGTGATGGTTCGTGATGTAGGGCTCCAACCCCTTTAACCGTGGAGCTAGCGGCTTCGCCTTGCCGTCCAGATTCACATAGATGAAGCCGCGCCAATGTTCAGACGCCAGCTCCGGCAGTCGGCAGCCCGTGATGTCGAAAGCCTTGACCTTGTCCATGTAGGGCGCACGCAAAAGCTTTCCGTCGTTGGCGTAGGTCCAGGCGTGATAGGGGCAAACGAAATTCTTGGCATTGCCCTTGCCTTCAAGGATCACCGAGGAGCGGTGGCAGCAGACGTTTGACAGCACGCGGACCTCGTCGTCCTCGCCACGCGCAACAATCAGCGGTTCGTCCAGGAGCTGGGTCGTGAAATAATCGCCTCGCTTAGATACTTCATCGACCCGGCCGAGGCAGATCCATTCCTTGCGGAAGATCTCTTCCTTCTCGAGCTCGAGATATTCCTCGGACGCATAGAACCCTGCCGGCAGCGAGCGGGCCTGGCTCTCATCGAGGTCCCTGATCTCCGCCAGCGCCCGCAATACCTCGCCGACGCCGTTTGCGCTGTCAGTCTTCATCTTCACCTCAAGAAACTGGCGACGATCGCGTCAGGTAATAGATCATGCATGTTTTTTCATCCCAGGGCCACCAGACTTGCTCATTCCACCGCCTAGCAGTTGCGGATCCGCTTTGGGTCATTGGCGGAGGTTCCCGCGGGCCGCGTGGGACTCGAACGCCAACAGCTCGCCGTGAGTGCCATTTTCCATGACCTTGCCCTCTTCCAACACGACAATGTGGTCAGCGGTTGCAGGCCTCGGCTCTCAGCTAGGTGCGACGCCCGCGATCGTAGCGCGGTAACACAACCGGCGGCCGTTCGTGTCGGGAAATATCGACCCGCGGTGCATGGTGCAGCGGTTGTCCCAGAGAATGGCTTCACCGGGAGTCCATTGGTGCGCGTACGTGAATTGAGGCTGTGTCGCGAACGCCTTGATTTCGTCGAGAAACTCGACCCCCTCTTCTTTTGACATGCCGTCGACCGACGCCTCGCGCGTGTCGAGAATGCCGACAAACAAAGCCCTTTCGCCGGTTTCAGGATGCGTATTCACGAAGGGGTGGCTAACGTCAGGCAGCGCGCGCTTGTCCTCGTCGGAAAATGGCGGAAGCTTGGGGTTATGGAGCTGTAGCGTCGTTACATGGCTATAGTTCCAGCGAAGGCCTTCTAGCCTGCTCTTCATATCGTCCGGCAACGCGTCATATGCCTTGGTCATGTTGGCGTACCATGTGTCGTCGCCGCCGCCCTCCGGCACCTCCTTGGCATAGAAGAAAGAGCCGCCAGCGGGTTCCCTCATGAAGGACAGGTCGCTGTGCCAGTTGTCACCAAAGGCGCGATCGGGACGCGAGCCGATATCCTTGCCGTCGACCTTGATGTTTGAGAACACGGATAACTCGGGGTGCTCCGGAACAAACGGTTTGGCCGGCGGCGCTAGATTCAGGAGCTTGCCGAATCTCCGCGCGAACGCCATTTGCTGCTCTACGGTCAGATCCTGGTCACGGAACAGGAGAATGTTGTAACGCAGCCAGCCATCATTGAGTTCGGCCACCGTCGCGTCGGACAAATCATCGGCGGCATTGACGCCAACGGCCTCGGCGCCGAGAGCATCGCTGAGTGGTCTGAATTCGATCGTCATATTAGGTCTCCCAATTTGGGACACGATATTAGGCGCCACCGGCGCGGGCTACTTCCAGACTTGACGTGCCACGCGCAGCCAGTTCTCGCCCAGAACACCGCGAATTTCGGCCTCCGTGTAACCGTTTTTCATCAAATCCTCCGTCAACTTCGGCAGACTGCTCGGCGGGAAGAAATCGATATCGTCCCAGGCGACGGTCGGCTTGCCGCCCGAGGCCTTCTTGAGGGCTTCCTCGTGCAGCGCCACGGGGTTCACTTGGGCCGACGCAGTGGGAGACTTGTTCTTCTTGTAGTTATGGAAATAGTCGAGGCCAAGACCGACATGGTCCGGGCCCACAAGTTCCGCAACGTAATCGATATGTCGAATGAAGGTCTCGATCGAGATGTCGTTATTTCCAAGGAAGGTCCCGACGCCCATGATGCCAACGACCCCGCCGGAGCGAGCGCACGCCTTGATCTGATCGTCACGGATATTGCGGGGGTGATTCCAGGGCCCCCACGGGTTCGAGTGGGAAAAGTTCACCGGGTGCTTGGAGACCTCGAACATGTCCATGGTCGTGCGGTAGCCGGTGTGGGTGCCATCGACGATCATGCCGACGCGGTTCATCTCCTCGACCACCGCGACGCCGAAGCGAGAGAGACCTCCATCGGTGCGTTCCATGCAGCCGTCCCCGGCCGCGTTCTTCATATTGTAAGCGATCAGCATGGTCCTGACGCCGAGTTGATAATAAAGCTCCACGAGGTCGGTATTGCCGGCGAGCGGGTTCGTGCCCTGGAACAGGAAGGCGACCGCAAGCTTACCTTCCTGCTTCGCCTTCAGAATATCATCGGCCGTCGAGATCAAGACGAAGCGGTCGGAGTTGGCTTCGAACCAAGCCCGATCCTTAGCAATGTTGCTGATGGTGAGGGCGAGACCCTCCCAGTCATGGGCGAGGCTTATACAGACGAAATCGCATCCATTCGCGGCGACGTCCACGAGCGTTTCCTCGCGCTCCTCGAAGGTTGGCACGTCTACCCAGGTCTTGCTCATATCCAAAACAGGCGCGTCCCGGTGTAGCGCTGCCGCTTCCTCGGCTATGCCCCAGTTATCCATCACCTACTCCCCCTGCCATGCATCACAACGAAAAATGGGAGGGTGCACGAGGCACCCTCCCAAAACTTCACTCCAAACTGAGCACCCGACCTAGTTCATCGCCTGGATGCGCGACAACCTCTTGGCCCACTTCGATCGGTTGATCTTGGAATAGTCAACGAAATAGTAGTTGGCCATTTGCCTTGGATCCATAATGTTGAAGACTTTGCCGTTCGTGTCCTTCCGCGCGGTCTTCCAATGCTTCGCGAGCACGTCCTGGTTGGTCGGGATCAACCCACTCTTCAGATACATGCCCTCTTGCATGTCCACATCAATGAGCTCGTTGATAAAGAAGTCGACGGCTTTCCCAACCTTGCCGCCTTTGACCGCGGCCATGTAGCCGACGTTGGGCATACCGACATGCTCTTTGACCCCCAAATGGTGGATCCCAATGGGTACGCCGGCATCCTGCAGGCGCATACCACCACCAGCGGACCCGAACGTGGCCCAAACGTCGCCGGACTTAATGAGCTGCGACACAATTGTTGGCGCCGACCATGAGTGCAAATAAGGCACGAACGCCTCGAGCGCCTTCATGCCGGGCTCGATGTTGGACTCGTCGCCACCATTCTCGTAGGCGAGTGCTACGATGTGGCTGATCATGTTGTAGCTGAAGGGCGGCGGTGAAACGATCTTGCCCTTAAGCTTGGGATGCAGCAGGTCCTTGTAGGAGGTCGGTTGCGGGATACCGTTCTCCTTAAACTTGTCCACATTGTACTGTATCGCCCCGAGGTGCATCCAATACCCGACCTTATAGTCGTCGTAGAAGTCCGGCTGCACCTTGGCCTTGTTCGGAATGTTGTCGAGGTTGATTTTCTGCAGGAAATTGCCCTGCATGAACTCGGCCAGAACATGGTCCGTGATTTCGACCACATCGAAGGGCTGCGCCTGACCGCGGGCCGCGATCAGCTTCTGCAAAAATTGTTCGGTACGCCCGCCGATGAACTCCATCTCGATCCCGGCCTTCTCCATCGCCGGACCGACTTCTTCCCTGATCCGTATCTCCCAGGTGCCCGGGAAGGTTGCGATGCGAATCTTGACGTTATCGAACAACTTCGACTGGGCGGAGGCCTGCGGCATCGCCGTGAACATCAGCCCAATGACGGCACCCGCTACGCCGAGAAGGCGAAGCGACCGCATGATTGAATTTACTTGCATGACGTCTCCCTTTCGATACTCCTGTGGTTATGGTTTTAGTGTCTATACGCCAACGCTTACGCGCTGCTCCCCCCGCCGCGCAGCAGCACATCCAGGCCAACAAGACGCTGGATGAGCAGAAGCACGGCGAGTGAACCGAAGAATACGATCGTGGCCATCGAAGTAATTGTCGGCTCGAAATCCTGATCGATGGAAAACAGCACCTGCACCGGAAACGGCGTCGCGTTCGGCCCAGCGAGAAACAGCGATATCGTCACGTCGGCGAACGAGACAAGGAAGGCGTAAAGGCCGCCCGCATAAATGCCCGGCATGATGATTGGCACCGTGATGCGGCGGAAAGTGCTCCATCTGCTGGCACCGTGAATGAGGGCTGCCTCCTCCATCGCGGGGTTGAAGCGCTGCAGCTGTACACCAACGGCGCCCACAACGTATGGTGTTGCAACGAACACATGGCCGATCACCAGCCCCGTAAAAGTGGCGACGATCTGAATGCCAAACAGGTTGCCGATCGCGTAATAGCCCTGAAGAAATGCCACGCCGATCACGATGAAGGGCATCTGTAGAGGCGCCCGGAACAGCGTTCCGAGAACGATCTTGCCGCGGAAATTACCGCGGATTAGCCCGAGTGCCGCTGGCACCCCAAGCAGCAGACCGCAGGCGCACGATACCGTTGCCATCGAGACACTGACCCAAAGGGATTGCCATAGCCTCGGATGGATATCCATGTACCACTGCAGCGAAATTCCCCGTGGCGGGAAATAGAGGAACGCCCGCGTGCTTACATAGGAGCCGGAATCGAACGACGCGCCGATCACGACGATGATGGGCGCGTAGATAGCAGCCACAACAAACCACAACCAGGTGAGCGCGCAGACGCGCCGAACGCGGCGGGCATCCAGCCGTCGCATCATGCGGCTGTATCCGTTCAGGGCGCGCGTCCTGGGCAAAGAGGCAGGGGTGGATTGTTCTTCGATCATGTGACCGCCAGCCGTGCCGCGCGAACGCGCGTCACGAGATAAATCGAAAGGATATTGATCGACAGAACGAAGATCAGCAGCAGCGCTGAAAGCGTTGCCGACATGCCATACTCAACATGCACCAACAGCGACTGCTGGATCAGCACTGGTAATGTCAGGATTTTCCCACCGCCCAGAATGAGTGCCGACACGAACGCACCCATGATGATATTGAAGAGCAGGAGCGATGTACTAATCAGACCCGGCAGGCTGAGCGGGATAATCACCCGCCAGTAAACCCGCCAGCGCTTCGCACCATGGATTTCGGCCGCCTCTTCCAGATACCTCGGTACGGTCTGGATCACGCTGAACAACATCAGCACCATGAACGAGATACCGAGATGCGTTAGCCCGACGATCACGCCAGGCATGGTGCCGATCACGGCGAACCGTTCGCCAATGATGCCAAGTCCCCTGAGCCCCTGCACCAGCGGCCCATCGGCGGCAAACAGAATGATAATGCCGAGGACCTTGATCGCGACCGATACGAATGCAGAGACGACAATGGCTGCCAGAACGAGCATGGCCCATTTCGGGGTCATCCGGGCAATCGTATAGGCCACCGGGAATGAAACGGCGATGGTCAGGAAAACCACCGTCGTCGACAGTTTGAAATTCAGTATCAGGGCATCCGTATAATAGGGATCCGTGAAGGCAGCGATGTAATTTGCAAAATTGAACGCATCGCCAATTAGGCCTAAGCCTAAATCTTCGAAGAAGCTCGCGCGCAGAAAGACGACTTGGGGGAAGATCAGCATGATCATCCCGATCAAGAAGGACGGTACGAGAATCAGGCCCCAGTTAGCGCGCACGAATCTTTCCCTGTGGTTTCAACGACGGAGAAGTTTCTTGATTTTTTGGCGCCGCGTTTCGATTAGTTCATATCAAGTGCCCAGGGTCAACTAAGCCGCCGTGGCAACCGGTCGGCATTTGCTACACGGCATTGGCTACGCCGTCATCCGATTGGGTCATGTGTGGAAGGAGAGCCAAACCGAGCAGGCATCAAACATTGCCAGTTTGGGAGATCTAGTCGGCGGCAGTGACTTCCGCGGCCGGTAAGGCCGCGCCGGCTAGTTGTCGTGCGACCAGACGCGCATAGAGTCCGCGACGAGCCAAGAGCTCGCCATGGGTACCGTTTTCCACGACTTTGCCCTCGTCCAAGACCACGATGTGGTCGGCGCTGCGGACCGTGGAGAGCCGGTGGGCGATGACGATTGTCGTGCGCTCGCTCATCAGGTCCTCCAGCGAATGGCGGACCGACTGTTCGTTGACAGCGTCAAGATGCGAGGTCGCTTCGTCGAGGATGATGACCGGCGCGTCCTTAAGGAAGGCGCGGGCGATGGCAACCCGTTGACGCTGCCCGCCGGAGAGCCGCACGCCCCGCTCGCCGACACGTGTGTCGAGGTCGTCGGGGAGCGAACTCACGAACTCGGAGAGTGCGGCTCGCTCGATGGCCAGTTCGATTTCGGCGCCGCTGGCCTCAGGCCTTGCAATCGCGACGTTCGCTCGCAGCGTGTCGTTGAACAGGAAGGTGTCCTGGGCGACGAGCGCAATTTGCGACCGCAAGTGGTCGAGTTTGTAGTCGCGGATTTCACGATCGTCCATGTGGACGACGCCGCGCTCGGGATCCCAAAATCGCATGAAAAGGTGGGCAAGCGTCGTTTTGCCGGCGCCCGACGGCCCAACCAAAGCCACGGTACTGCCGGCGGGAACGGAGAACGATACGTCAGACGCGGCAAGACGGTTCGCGCCGAAATAACGGAAATCGACATGCTCCATCTCAAGCGACACCGCGTGTCCGACGCGGGAGGCCTCGTCATAGGGTCCGTCTTTTACCGGCGGCTCCTCGGCATGCACCGCGTAGATGCGCCGCGTCGAGCCCAGCGTATCGGCGAGTTGCCGACCGATGTTGGCGATCTCGGAAACCGGTAGAAAGGCCGACATCGCCAACAACGTCAGGAGCGGCAGCATACCGCTTTCAAGTTCGCCGTTGGCGACCAGCCAAGCACCGGACATGACGATGGCAAGACCACCCAAACCCGTCGCGACCTCCAGCAATGAGGTTTGGATTGTCAGATCGCTGAAGAATGGTAGGCGCAGACGATGATGTCTGCGGACGCGATCGAGAAAGGCCTCGCCCCGCTGCTCGGTCTGCTGAAAAGCAACGATCTCGCTCAACCCCTGAACGGTGTCGACGGCATGCGCGTTCAGTTCTCCCAGGGCCTCACGCGCCCGCGAGCCCAGGGTATCGACGCGATGCCGCATGAGAAAAGGACTCAAGCCAACGAGCACGAGAAACGGCGTTAGCGCAGCGGCCATCTGCCATCCAAAGACGACGAGCGAACCAATGACGACGGCCGGCACCAGTATCGCGACGAAGGCCGGTGCAACCGTATGAGCGAAGAAGAACTCGACGGTTTCGACATCCTGGGTCGCCATCGCAACGAGATCGCCTGTGCGCCGCCGCACCAAGTAGGCAGGGGCCAACTCGTCAAGTTTCCGGAACAGCGCGATACGCATGACCGCCAACAGCCGATAGGCCATATCGTGGGCGAGCCAGGACTCAAACCAGTGCAGGATGCCCGCCAGCGGTGCGGTGATTGCTAAGGCCACGACGAGGCCGCCGAACGGCTCATCGGCCTTGACCGCTGCAACGATGAGTGCGCTCAAGACGCCGATTCCGATCAAAGCGCAAACGCGTCCGACGCCGAACAGAAACGTCGCAACGAGTCTCAGCTTCTCCGATTTCACCAGTCGAAGCAGCTCAATCGTCGCCCGCAGCCAGCCCATGCCTTCGGCACGCAGTATGGCATCGGTCGGCTCCGACTGAACGGCGTCGGTGTAGGCCAGCTGGTCAAACTCAGCCGCCGCATCGCCTTCGTCAGCCACGCCGATATCGATCAGCTCGTGCTCGGCGTCGGTGTCTTGGGCCTGCATCGCCATCAAACCGTAATAGGCGCCGCCGGACGCCATCAGTTCACCGTGCGTCCCACTTTCGACGACGTGGCCGTCATCGAGCACGAGTATTCGGTCGGCGCCGATGACACTGGACAAGCGGTGGGCAAAAACAAGGGTCGTGCGGCCGCGCATGAGGCGGTCGAGCGCTTCTTGGATAACCGCCTCGCTTTCCGCGTCCACTGCAGAAAGCGCTTCATCGAGAACCAGGATCGGCGTATCGCGCAAAAGCGCACGGGCGATCGCTATGCGTTGACGCTGTCCGCCGGACAGGCGGATACCGCGCTCGCCGACGACGGTTTGATAGCCATGGGGCAGGCGGCTGATGAACTCATGCGCGTTGGCCGTCCGCGCCGCGTCTTCGAGTTCTTCCACGCGGGCCGTCGGCTTGCCGAAGCGCAGGTTATCTTCGACGGTTCCGTGGAACAGATAGGTATCCTGATTGACTACCGCGAGCCTGGAACGCAGGTCGTCGAGCGATTGGTCGCGGATGTCTTGGCCGCCGATTAAGACCGCCCCTTCATCGGAATCGTACAACCGCAGCAGCAAGCGCACGATCGTTGATTTGCCAGCGCCACTGTGGCCAACGACGCCGACTCGCTCTCCAGAAGCGACGCGAAAGTTCAGGTCACGGTTTGCCGCTTGTTCGCGTTGGGGATAGGCAAACGTCACATTGCGGAACTCGACGCTCGGCGCCAGCGAGTCCGCGAGAACCGGCATCTGGCTCGGGTCGTGGATTTGCGGCTCAGCGGCGAGCAGCGCCAGGACGCCCTCGGCAGCGGCTTGGCCCGTCATTCCCTGGTGCAAAATCATGCGCAGATCGCGCAACGGCCTAAATACTTCGACGCCCATCATCAGGATGACAAGCAACGCCTCCAGGCTCATTGCGCCCGAAGACACACGAAAGGCGCCGAGCGTCAGCGTACTTGCCGCCGCGACCGCGATCCCGGTGTCCGTAATGCCGCGTGCGAGCGTATTTGTCGCCAGCACCCACATCGTACTGTCAAACACATCCTTGGCCTTGCGGGCCAAGAGATCCGCCCGTCCGCGCGCCTGGCCAAACGCTTTCAGCGTGGCAAGACCCTGTACCGAATCCAAGAATTCCGCACTAAATCCTTTATACGCAGTGTTTCGCGCACGGCTGTTTCTTGTGTTCCAGCTGTGAAACACAGATGGCGCAATGAGCGTTAACAAAGCGAAGGCAAACAGCACGCTTGCCGCCGGCAGATCGAGAAACGCCACGAACGCGAAGATGCCAACAGGCATCAATACAGCGACGACAATCTGCGGCAGATATTGGCCAAAATAGGTCTCGAGTTGCTCGATGCCGTCGATCATCGTCAAGATCACGCTACCCGTCCGCTCCAACCCGAAATAGGCCGGACCGAGCGCGGTCACTTTGTCATAGAGAAGCTTACGAACGTGGAGCTGGACCTTTGCCGCCGTGCGATGGGCAATCATCGTGCGCCAATATTCAAGCAGGCCTCGCAGCACCATAACGCCGGCGACAGCAGCGAACGGACCAACGAAGGTTTCCACCGCATCGCCGTGGAAGACTTTCGCCAACAGCCATCCCAGCAACGCCAGGCGTGCAATCCCCACTGTCGCGGCAATCAGGCCGACGAGTACCGAAAAAGCGATGCGACCCCGAACGCCTTCAGTGAACGCCCAGAGCCGGCGATCAAGATACATGCCGACACCTCAACGCGCGCAAAGGCGGACGCACAATTCCGCGTCCCAACGATAAATTACAACAGGCGCGGCCACGGAGGCGGGAAACATCAAGCAATGTCTGGAACATCCAAGGTTTGCCAATCGTTGGCGAGGCGGACCGGCGCGCCGGTCACGCTCTGAACATCGTCGAGCTCAAGCCCTGCCAGCTTCTCGCGGACAACGAGGCCTTCGCCGGTTATATCAATGACGGCGATGTTGGAATAGATCGATGAAACGACGCCGGCGCCGGTCAACGGGTAGCTGCAGTGCTCGACGATCTTGGGCTCGCCGGCCCGCGTCGTGTGCTCGGTCATGACAAATACGCGCTTTGCGCCGATTGCCAGATCCATCGCGCCACCGACGCCTGGGATCGCATCTGGCCCGCCAGTCGACCAGTTGGCCAGATCGCCCGACGCGCTGACCTGGAACACGCCCATGACACAGATATCGATGTGGCCGCCGCGGATCATCGCGAAGGAATCGGCCTGGTGAACGAACGAGCCGCCGTCGAGCAGCGTCACTGGACCCTTCGAGGCGTTTGTAAGTTCGTAATCCTCCTCGCCCGGCGCCGGAGCGGGTCCCATTCCCAGGATCCCGTTCTCACTATGCAATATGATCTCGCGGTCGTCGGGAAGGTAGTTGCCGACCAGAACCGGCATGCCGATGCCTAGGTTCACGCAGGCACCATCGTGAATATCCTGGGCGACACGCCAAGCGATCTGCCGGCGATTCAACCGCCCATTCGTCATTGAAGCGTTCATCCGGCCATCTTCTGTTGTTCGATCTCAACGCGCTCGTCGATCGGATCGCCAATTTCGATGACGCGATCGACAAATATACCGGGCGTCACGACCTGTTCGGGATCGAGCGATCCAAGGTCTACAAACCTGTGGACTTGAACGATGGTGGTCCGCGCCGCCATACACATCAGCGGCCCAAAATTGCGGGCGCCTTTGTTATAAGTCAAGTTGCCCCAGCGGTCGCCGCACTCGGCCTTAACAAGCGCGACGTCGGCCGCAAGCGCGTATTCGAGTACATAGTCCTTGCCGTCGATCGTCCGAACTTCTTTGCCGTCGGCCAGCGGCGTGCCAATTGTGGTCGGCGTGTAGAACCCGCCGATGCCGGCGCCGGCAGCGCGCAGGCGCTCGGAAAGCGTTCCCTGCGGCACGATTTCAAGTTCGATCCTTCCCTCGCGATAAAGTTCGGTGATGACTTCGGAATCGGTCGAACGCGGGTAGGTGCAGATCATCTTGCGAACCCGGCCCGTCTCCAGCAACGCGGCCAGCCCGATATGCGCGTTGCCCGCATTGTTGTTGACGACCGTAAGATCCTTTGAGCCCTGGTCGATCAGCGCGTGGATCAGATCGGTCGGATTGCCGGCTTGACCGAACCCACCGGTCAGGACGACGGACCCATCGCTGATTCCTGCGACCGCCCGCTCCAACGATTCAACTCGCTTATCGATCATTGACGCCGTCCAGGAATTGCATAAACACTCCCCGCACAATTGAGGCTAGTCTAGCCAATCTGAAGCAGCAAACACCATAGGAACGGCGCTGCGTCGGGCAACCGACGTCTTCTTGGCCGTCGACGAAAGAACACGCACGAATGAAGGTTGACGGCAAGACGGCATTACTGACCGAGGGCGCAATTGCGTCGCAAGTCGTATGGCTCGCTTTCCCAATGCTTTGGGGATTGCTCGCGATATCCGTCAACATTATTGCCGACACCTACTTTGTCGCGCAGTTGGGGACGCTCGAACTCGCCGCACTCAGCTTCATTTTTCCCATCATGATGGTCGTGCAAAGCATCGCTGTTGGCATGGGTGTCGGCGCATCGTCAGTGATCGCACGGGCGATCGGCGAAGGTAATCAGCGGAAGGTGAGCCGGCTGACGACCGACAGCCTGATATTGTCGATCACCTTTGTCGCGACTGTTATCGTTGTTGGTCTTTCGACGATCGATCCGCTGTTCAACATCCTTGGCGCGGAAGCGGATGTTCTGGAAGAAATCCGCGGCTACATGCACATCTGGTATTTCGGGATGGTTTTCGTCGTCGTGCCCATCGTCGGCTCCAGTGCGATCAGAGCAACGGGCGACACACGAACGCCGAGCCTCATCATGAGCGGCGGTTCGGCGGTCAATATCATTCTCGATCCGATTCTGATTTTCGGACTTCTCGGCTTCCCCGAGCTTGGCTTGAAGGGTGCCGCCCTGGCGTCGGTCGCCTCGCGCGCGACGACCTTCACGGCGGCACTGCTGATTCTCCATTTTCGCGACCGGATGATTGACCTCGGGTGGCCGAAATTCCGGGAAGTTGTGGAGTCCTGGAAGGGAATCATACATGTCGGCGCGCCGGCCGCCGCGACGACCTTGATCACGCCGCTCTCCCTGGCGTTTATCACCAGCCTAATGGCCGGCTTCGGTGCGGAAGCGGTCGCCGGATTTGGTGTCGTCTCGCGGATCGAAACGTTCGCCATCATTCCGTTTATGGCGCTCGCCTTCGGCGTCGCCCCCTTCGTCGGCCAAAACTGGGGCGCTGGCGCCTATGACCGCGTCTACAAAGCAACACAGTATTGTTATCTCTACTGCATGATCTGCGGGGTCATCGTGGCACTGGCGTTTGCTGCGTCGGCTCGGCCGATGATAGCCCTGTTCGACGACAATCCGGCCGTCGTCGATGTCGCCACCACGTACTTGTTCCTGGTACCGGTGACCTACGGCACTTTTGGCGTCATGCTGACTGCGAGCTCAATTTTCAGCGCGCTTGGCAACCCGCTGCCGACAGTCGTCATGACCGTCGCCCGTACGTTCGTGCTCTATGTGCCGCTGGCCCATCTAGGGGCTTGGCTT
Organism: Alphaproteobacteria bacterium; assembly: GCA_965217615.1. Taxonomy (GTDB): domain Bacteria; phylum Pseudomonadota; class Alphaproteobacteria; order UBA8366; family CAVOAK01; genus CAVOAK01. Next base: position 38,769 of record CBDCIT010000040.1, on the reverse strand, counting down.
TATGGCATCACCGGCGCGTTCGCCGCAGCGGCCGTCGCAAATATCTGTGTCGGCGCCGGATCCTATCTGTGGAGCCTGCGCCTCAGACATCCACCTAAACCCGAAGCCGAACGCGCCGCGGTATCCGCCGGCACTTAGTGCATCGAGATTCTTATGCGGCCGCATTGGTATGGTTCGTCTGAGACGGACCGTTACTTCCAGACCTGCTTGGCAATCCTGAGCCAATTGCCGCCAAGGATGTTGGCTATGTCTGCGTCTTTGTAACCCTGCTTTAGCAAGCCTTCGGTGAAGGCCGGCATCTGCTCGGGTTGAACATACTTGATCTCAGGCCATGGCACATCGCCCGGCGCCGGCGGGTTCAATTGCCCAGGGCCCGACGTTGCCGAGTGAAGGGCCAGGTCAAGCGCGAAGCCGACATGATCCGGGCCCACCATCTGGACCAGATAGTCGACGTGGCGGATCTGGTTCTCCGTTGAGTTGTCGTTGTCGCCAAGGAAGATGCCGACGCCGTTGACGCCCATCACGCCACCCGTCTTGGCGCAGGCCTTGATCTGGTCGTCGGCGATGTTGCGGGGATGATCCTTCAGCGCGTTCGGGTTGGAATGGCTGAACACCACGGGTGCCTTGGAGACCTCCATCACTTCCATGGTGGTCTTGTGGCCGGTATGGGTGCAGTCGACCACCATGCCGACCCGGTTCATCTCCTCAACGAGCTGCACGCCAAAGCGCGACAGACCTTCGTTCGTGCGCTCCTTGCAGCCGTCGCCGACGGCGTTGCGCAGGTTGTAGGCCATCAGCATGTGGCGAATGCCGAGCTGGTAGTAGGTCGCCACCATATTGATGTCGTAATTTACGGGGTTACTGCCCTGGAAGTGGAAGATGATACCGAGCTTGTCCTCGCGCTTGGCACGTTCGATGTCCTCGGCCGTCCCGACCAGCACATAGTCATCGCTGTGGGCCAGGAAATAGGCCCGCTCCTTGGCGATCTTCTGCACCATTTCCGGCAGGCTTGTGAGATCGAAACCGAGCGTCAACGACACCACGTCATATCCAGATGCCTTCATGCGCGGGAGAAGGCCCTGGCGTGTTGCCGGCTGCGCCTTGTCGAGCCACGGCAGCGTGTTGTCCCATACGTATGCCTCGCGGTGCACGCGCACCGCTGCCTCTGATACGCCCCAGTCCGCCTTTGTATCGACGAGTGTTTCACTCATGTCAGCCTCTCTATACTGAAGTGGTTTGCTGATCCTGAGTGTACTTGGTCGATCGCCTGTCGCCGCAGCACAAATTCAAAGCGCATTGCGTGAACGTCCGGAATAACGGACCGTCGCGAAGTAAAAGCACGGGACAAATTCGGATTGTGAGTGAGATCCAGCCGGGTTGTATCTCGAAAGTGGTGGAAATTGGTTTTGGCGCCTCTCCGAGCGGGCTGAGTTTTGCGGCGGTCAGGCCGCTCGGTCAAGGGTTTCGTCGGCGATTAGCTGATCGAGGGTTTCCCATCCATCGACTTTGCGCATCTGGATTTGGCCGGAAGCGAGGAGCGCCCAGAGGAGCATCGGCACTGTTTCGGGACACGGCAGCACGGTCTGTGTTTTGATCCGGCGCTTGAACTCCTCGTTGAGACGCTCAATGGCGTTGGTCGTTCGGGCTGATTTCCATTGGCTCTTGGACAGGCGCGTGAAGGTAAAGAGCTTGTCGCCCGCTTCTGCGAGGCTGTCCGCGACGGCCCTGCATTTCAGCCGCCACTTGCGGACAAACGCCTTGCGGCGGGTTTCCACCTCGGAGGCAGTGTCGGCATAGATCATATCGCGGTAATCTTCGCTCAGCTCGTCATGCATGTGTTTGGGAGCATGACCCAGAAGGTTGCGGTGCTTGTGCACGGTGCAGCGTTGAACGGGAAGGTCATCGCCCCAAAGCGCCGACAGAGCCGCCTCCAGTCCCGGCGCGCCATCGACGATGACAAACCCGGGCCGTTTCAGTCCACGCGCATCAAGGTCGTCGAGGAACTGGCGCCACGCCGCCTGGCTTTCTCCGCCCATATTCCCGATCGAAAGCAAGACCTTCTGGCCATCCCGGCGCACCCCTATAGCCGCGAGAACCGAGATGTTGGTGGCCTTGCGATCCAGTCGGGTCTTGATCACAGTACCGTCAAGGATCAGCCGAACGATATCCTCATCCGCGAGGCCACGGCTGCACCAGGCGTCCCAATCGACCTTCACCTTGCGCCACGCCCGGCTCACAACGTCCTTGCTCACAGCACCCCGGAAGAGCCCGAACAGCGCGCGTTTCACCCGCCGCGTGTTGGTTCCGGACAGATACACCGAAGCGATCAGCGCCTCGGCCTTTCTGGTCAGCCGCTGGTAGCGCGGCAGCGCCCGCGAACGCCATTCCGACGCCCGACCGTCTTCCTCAACGATCCGTGCACGCGGCACGCTCACCCTCTCGGTCCCGAATGTCCCCGTCAGTTGCCGCTCCCGGTGCCCGTTCCGATACCCTTGCCGAAGCGCGTCCTCTCGACCGTATCGGCAGCGCCCGAGAAACTGCGCAAGTTCCTCCTCAAAAACGGCCTCGATCGTGGATCTGATGTTCTCCTGCAGCCGGTCCTCGAGCGGATCATAGCCGGCGTCATTGGCCAGTAGCGAAAGCGCGGAAGTCTCGGTAGTGTTCTTCATGGCGTGATCTCCTTGGCGGTGCTAGCCGCCGGTTGGGTGGTTGTCTTGTCACCCGGAGATTACGCCATCCTCAAATTTCCACCACTTTCGAGACACAGCCTCCAGCCGAAAGCTGGGAGTCCAATGGAATCCAACGTTGAAAGCGCGCGAGAATACTAATGCGTGCGGTCGAACCTGTCCGCGAGAATAATACCGGTCTGCACCTTGCGAACGCCGCTTACGGATTCGACCTGGTTCCGCACGTCGTTCCAGCCATGAAGATCGTTGGTTTCAACTAGGAGGATCATGTCGATCTCTCCACCGACGGACTGGCTTTTCTTGACCTCGGGAATTCTTGCGATAACCGGCGCCACACGCTCGCAAATCGGTCCATCGAGATAAAGGAAGAGGTACGCCGACACGGGCGCCCGCTCGACCGACTTGCCAAGGCGCACAGTATAGCCGGTGATGATTTGATCGCGTTCGAGCCGGACCAGCCGCTCCAGGACGGCACTTCGCGAGAGGCCCACTTTGCGCGCAAGCGTGACAACAGGCTCACCAGCCCGTTGATTAAGTGGCTTTTTCCGGCTCTCACCCCCAGATGAAGAATGCGGCGGCGAAAGCCGACTGGCCGCTTTGCGAACCCCCCCGTGCCACCAGCATGGCCCCGGTGGGCGTGAGCAGAACGAAAATACCGCCATATCCGCCCGCCACGGCCTCCCGCGGGGTGCCGGCGCCGATGAGCTGGCGCATCAGTAACGATAGATTGTGGCCGGCGACGTGGAGCAGGTATCGCTTGTGCACATTCTCTCGCCCGCGCAGCCAGGTTCGTCGCATGCCGCCACGATCGAGGTTGTGGGCAAAGCAGCGCTCGACGATCTCGGCGCGCAGCTTGAAGGCCTCGCGGGCGACCCCGGACTTGAGCCGCGCACGGTTGTTGGTGACCGCGCGCCGCGCCGCCTCATCACCGTGCCAGCGCGAAAAGCCGGTCTGCTTGGGCGCCGCGATCCGGGTCTTCCAGGGACTGTCGTCCAGAGCCCTCAAGACCGCCCGTGAGTGATAACCTTTGTCGGCGACGCATTCGGCCGGGGTAAGTGTTCGTTCAGGCCGTGGAATGGGTGTCGTCAGGCGCATCTCCCGCGTTGAGGCGAAGCCCCACAAGGGGCTGTCTTTCTGCTGGTAACGCAATTTGCCATGCGCTATCGTCGTGCGCATGGCGGTTCTGGACGAGGATTTTGGCACCGACCTGACGCTGGCCGAGGGTAATGGCGGGGTCCGGTCGTCCCCCGTGTCGGTGCCGGAGCGCGCGCCGCGCGGCTGGCGGTCACAGTGTGAGCGGGAACGGGCGCGGGCAGACGCGGCCGAAGCGCACGCGGAAGAGCTACGCTGGGCGGAAGTGGCCTCGCGTACCGATGCCGGTGCGTGGAAGTCGCGGTTCAAAGCTTGCCGGGGCAGGTTGAGCGAGGCCGTCGAGGAGACGAAGGAAGCTCGCCGCGCGGCAAGGGATGTGCCTTCCTTGCAGGCCGAGGTGGCGCGCCTGGAGACGCTCCTCTTCGAAGCCGGCATCGAGTCGAATGAGAGCAGCAAGATCGAGGCGCTGCGTAAGGAAATCGCACGACTGCGCAAGGCTCTGGTCGCACCGGAGGCCCGACAGGGCACGATCCGCCCGCGGCCCGCGGAGACCCGTCGGCGGCGCACCGCCCTGGAGCGATCTCCGGATCAGAAAGACACCATCAGGACGCTACGCAAGGAGATCACCCGGCTCAACAATGAGGTGGTCCGGCGGGACAAGCGGATCCTCCAGCTGAACAACCGCCTCGGCCAGGAGAAGCAGAGGACGGAGAGCATCAGGGAGACCGCCAGGAAGCTGTCCAGCGAGTCCCTTCGGCTCCCTCGGGAGGGTAGAGTCGAGGGGAGGCGCGCCCTGCCGTAGATCAAGGGAGTCGCTGTTTGCCGACGGCTTTCGCCAGGTGCCGGTGCCTCCGCCTCAACCATAGCCACGTTTCACTCACCCCCGCTCATCAAACCGGACATGCCTATCTCAGGCATCCGGCTTTCCGACGAGATCATGCCTTCGCCCACGGAAAGCCCCTGGTCCTCGGCGCAAGGCAGGTAAGGCCATAGTGTTCCCACAGTCGATCGTCCGGAAAGCGCACGTACTTTCCGTTCCTGACCTTGTGCTTCCGACAGAGCCACTGTCGCAGCCGCTTCGTCGCGTGTGCATCGACCGCCGCATAGGCGGGGCTGACCTGCCCTAACTGGAAGTACTGCGCCCATCCGGATATCATCCGGTTGAGCTTGCTGACCATCCATTCAGGATCCTGCAGCCCATAGCGTCGTTCGGTTTGCTCACTGATTTTACGGCAGATGCCCTGAACGCTCACCTTGCTCGGTCGATTGCCGATATAGGCGTCGCCTCCGTTCCGGCGGTAGTTCCATCCGAACCGGTAGCCGAGGAACGCCATTGGTTCCCTTGGGCATTGCAGGCATCGGGTCTTCTGCTCGTTGACCGTCAGCTTCAGCCCTTCCATGAGCCGGGTAACCGCCAGCAGCATGTCTGCCGCCGGGGCCTTGCCGAGAACACAGAAGTCATCTGCATAGGAAACGATCTCCGCACAGAAGTCATTGACCACCTGACCCAGCCAGCGCGCGGTTTCGTGGACATCTTCGTGCATCCGCCTACGGAGCTCCCCTTTGATCCGATTCAGGGTCCGCGTGACCCGCTTCGCTATCGGCTTGCGCCCCAGTCCGAATTTCCCGTTCCTCTTCTTCCGGCAATAGTGCGTGAATCCAAGGAACTCGAAGGTCTCCGGTCGCCGTTCCCCTCGTGCCCGGCGGTCCGCCATCGCGAACCTGCCAAACTCGATGAGTCGGGTCTTGTCTGGATGCAGCTCAAGCTCAAACTGGCCCAGCCTTTCCTTGAGATCGTGGAGAAACCGCTCCGCGTCCTGTTTGCGTTGGAACCCGACCACGAAGTCATCGGCATACCGCACGATGATTGTTGCCCCCGTGGCCACACGGGTGCGCCATTTCTTCTGGAACCAGAGGTCGAGGACGTAGTGCAGGTAGATGTTCGCGAGAATCGGTGAAGCCACCGCGCCCTGAGGCGTTCCTCGCAAGTTATCCCGCCACTCGCCATCTTCCATGACGCCGGCATTCAGCCATTTGGCGATCAGCCTGATGACCCGCTTGTCTCCGATGCGATCCTCAAGAAACCGGACCAGCCAGTCCCGAGAGACATTGTCGAAAAATCCGCGGATGTCACAGTCCACTATCCAGTTGACCTTGCGCCGTTCTATCCCGAAGGCCAGAGCATCAAGCGCGTCGTGCGCCCCACGCCCCGGTCGGAACCCGTAGCTGAACCCGAGAAAATCCGGCTCGTAAATTGGCGTCAGGATAACTTCCACCACCGCTTTCTGGACAATCTTGTCTTCCAGTGCGGCAATGCCGAGCGGTCGTGTCCCGCCATCCGGTTTGGGTATTTCGACCCGCCGGGATGGCCGCGCCCGATACGCTCCCGAGTGCACGCGTCCGTGAAGGTCGAGCAGCCGCTCTTCCAGCCCTTCCTCGTACTCTCCCCACGTCATCCCATCCACCCCCGGCGAGGCGTCCTTCTTCAACTCGAAGAACGCCCACGTCAGGGCATCTATCGTGACATGGTGTAGCAGCGCAGTGAGTTTCTCCTGCGGTTTCCTCGTTACAGCCTGCCGTATCCACGCGACCGCCTGTGACACGCTTTCCCGACACTGCGTCCGGCACGTGCTTTGATCTCGCGGATTCCCCTTGGTTGAGGCACTTCCCTCCGGCGACTCCGCAGGCGCTTGCGCGCCCTTGTTCGTCGCTTTCATCGGTACTATTCCCTCATCCGACTTCTCCATTCCGTGCGTCATCGGTTACGGATACATCCTTTCCTTTGCGGCCCCGTTACGACTTCGGGGCAAAATGGAGACCTCCCAGGTCCCGGCAATGAGGACGTACGAACGTGCATGGGTTCTTCGACACCGTGGAGCCCAACATCCCCTCACCATGTCGGTGATGTCGGTGTTGCCTTCGACCGCAGGCACAGTCTCGGCTCTCCAGACAAGCAACCTTTCGATGCTCCGTTGCCCTGCCCATCCGCACCCCTGTCAACGCTTCACCTGCCGCCTCGCGACGACCGGCGCATGACTCGGGGCGAGAGTGGTGGTTAACCTCTACTCCCTACCGGACTCTCACCGGCTATCCTCTGCCAGTTAGCCTGGCACACGCCTGCATGGTCGCTAAACTGCTCAACACAGCCCTTTGTCACCAGAGTGCTTCGGTCTACATCGTTACCTCCGTAGGCCGCCCTGGCTGCTACCAACCGAAAGCGACAATTGTTGGGTGGGGTTCGCACCCACCAGGAAAACGCACCTTTCCACGGCGCACTGAGGATATTGGGCCACAGCGAGGCCCGTGCCCGGTCGCTGTCCGACGAGGTTTTCTGGCTGCGCCATGCCCTGGAGGTGTCCAAGGCCGGGAAGGAGAAGTTGAAGGCCCGGCTCGTCAAGCTCCGGGCGGCCGGGGCGACGCTGTCGAAGCTTCCGTGCGACGAGGCCACTCAACTGCGCGCGGCGTTGAGGCGATCGCGGCGCCAGAAGACGACGCTCAACACGCTGCGCAAGGAGAATGCCCGGCTGCACAGGACCGTGCGGAAGTTGGAGACCCGGAAAGCGGCGCTGGAGGTTCAGCCTGCCAAACTTCGCGCGATCAGGAAGGCACTCGAGTCCGAGCTTGCCGGGCTTCGAGCGGTCGGGAAGACGTTGTCGAAGTCGCTGTCCGTTGCAGACGCCGATCTCCGCAGGGCCCTGCGAAGGTCGCGGCGCCAGAAGGCCACGATCAAGTCGCTGTCCCGGGAGAACGCCCGGCTGCGCAAGGGCGCGAAGACGTCACGGAACCGGATCGAGACGCTGGAAGCCCAGCTTGAGAGGCTTCGCGCGACCGGAGCGGTGCTGTCGAGAGCGCTCTACGGCCGCAAGAGCGAGCAGCAGGACAAACCGCGCTCGGAGCGTAAGCGCGGCCAGCAGCACGGCGCGCCCGGCCACGGCCGCACCCAGCGGCCCGGGCTCGAGGAGCGAACCGAAGAGTACAACCCGCCGCCGGATGCGTGCGTCTGCGGACGGTGCGGGCAGCCCTATCAGCCCGTTGATTAAGTGGCTTTTTCCGGCTCTCACCCCCAGATGAGGAATGCGGCGGCGAAAGCCGACTGGCCGCTTTGCGAAACCCCCCGTGCCACCAGCATGGCCCCGGTGGGCGTGAGCAGAACGAAAATACCGCCATATCCGCCCGCCACGGCCTCCCGCGGGGTGCCGGCGCCGATGAGCTGGCGCATCAGTAACGATAGATTGTGGCCGGCGACGTGGAGCAGGTATCGCTTGTGCACATTCTCTCGCCCGCGCAGCCAGGTTCGTCGCATGCCGCCACGATCGAGGTTGTGGGCAAAGCAGCGCTCGACGATCTCGGCGCGCAGCTTGAAGGCCTCGCGGGCGACCCCGGACTTGAGCCGCGCACGGTTGTTGGTGACCGCGCGCCGCGCCGCCTCATCACCGTGCCAGCGCGAAAAGCCGGTCTGCTTGGGCGCCGCGATCCGGGTCTTCCAGGGACTGTCGTCCAGAGCCCTCAAGACCGCCCGTGAGTGATAACCTTTGTCGGCGACGCATTCGGCCGGGTCCTCCGCCGTCGGTGCCGCATCCACCGCCCCGAGGTTTGCCTCGGCCTTCGCCAGGGTCTTGGAAAGCGTCGTGGTGTCGCCCTCATCGGCCGGGTGCAGCTCGGCCGCCACCACCGCGCCGGTGTCCAGATCCACCGCGTGCTCGGGCTTGTAGGCCAGATGCGTCGTGCCGTCCTTCATCTTGGCGATCTTGGCCTCGGGGTCGCTCTTCGAAACCCAATCCGTGTTGGAAAGCTTCTTGCCCTTGCGCTTCCGCTCCAGACGCGCCAGGTCCTCGGCCGTGGGTGTCTCGACGCCGCTTTCCCGGGCCAGGCGCTCCAGCATCTCCCGGTAGCCTTCGCCGTTGGCGCGCCGCACGATGTTCCGCAGCGCCGCGTTGGCCTCCATGGTCGAGGCATCGACGCCGATGCGCTCGCCCTTGATCAGCCCCGCCTCGGCGATCAGCACCAGAACCCAGTCGAAGACCGCCGCGTGGACTTCATGGGGCAGGCGCGTGCGGCTCCGTGACAGCCAGGAATGGTCCGGTACCCGATCACGGCTCCCCAGTCGCAGGAACGCCCGCAGCGAAAGCGAGTCCGAGCAGCGCCACTCCAGACCGCGCTCGCTGTCGATGCCCTCGAAGTAGCCCACCAGGTGCATCCGGAAATAGCGCCCGGGCGGCACCGAGGGCGCGCCCATCCGGGCCGCGTAATAAGGCCGGCAGCTCGCCTCGGCAAAGGCGTCGAAGCCGCCCTCGATCAGCACCGACTGCAAGCGGTCATAAAACACATGACCCGGAGAGCGCGGCATCTCCGACCAGCTCACCATCAGGTCCCCCTGACCAGCCTTCTGCCGTCCCATCGCCATCGGCAAATCCCCCTGCAAATCAGGGAACCAGAGAATCAGACGGCGCCGACTTAATCAACGGGCTGCTATGCGCCGAACGGCGCCGAGGAATCCACCCTCGTCGAGATCGAGGTCAAGGCCCACAAGCGGGTGATCCGCCGGTCGCGCTGGCGCAGGGCCTGCGAGTGCGCGTCGTCGCCCATGGAAGTCTCGGCGCGCCCGGTGCCGCGGCTGTTCCCCAGGACGCTCTACGGGACCAGCTTCTGGGCGCGCTTCCTGTTCGAGCACTGTGCCTGCTTCCGCCCCCTGCACCGGGTTGCCGCGTGGTTCTCCAGCCAGGGGCTGCCGGTCTCGCCGGGGACCCTGGCCGACAGCCTGAAGCGGTTCGTGCCGCTGTTCGAGCCGCTGGCCGCAGCGATCCTTGCGCACCAGAACAAGGCGGTGCTGCGCCATGCCGACGAGACCGGTTGGCGCGTCCAGGAGCTTCGCGGGGAAGACCGGTCGAGCCGTGCCTGGCTGTGGGCCTCGGTGAGCAGCGACGCGGTCTACTTCCACATCGATCCGAGCCGCAGTGCCGAGGCCGCCGGGAAGCTATTCGCCGAAGACCTCCTCGATACGGTCATCGTCTGCGACCGCTATAGCGCCTACAAGCGACTCGCTCGCCTTCGCGAGGGCAAGGTGACCCTTGCATTCTGTTGGTCACATATGCGCCGCGATTTTGTCGAGTGCGCGGCCGGCCAGGTGAGACTGACGGACTGGTGCCAGGGATGGATCGAGCGGATCGCGTCGATCTACCGCCTGAACGAGGCGAGGCTGGCTCATTACGACCCCGGGATCGAGCGCCAGACGCCGGCGTTCGACGCGGCGCAGGGCGCGTTGAAGGAGGCGCTCGACGGCCTGTTCGCGCAGGCCGAACTGGAGCTTGCCGGCCTGCCGGACCCGGCGCGCGAGGGCAAGGCGCTGCGTTCGCTGCTGAACCATCGCGAAGGGCTGAGCGTGTTCGTCGACCGCCCGCAGGTGCCTCTGGATAACAATCGCGCCGAAAGAGTTTTACAAGGTCCGGCCATAGGGCGACGGCTGTCGTTCGGTTCCGACAGCGAGGACGGCGCCAGGTTCACGGCGATCATGTACTCGGTGGTGGGCACGCTCTCGATGAATGGCATCGACATCCTGAGCTGGCTGGACGCGTGGCTCGCAGCGTGCGCGGAGAACGATCGTAAACCGCCGGGCGACCTGTCGTCGTGGCTGCCATGGTCGATGAGCGAGGAGCGCAGGCGCGAACTCATGGCGCCGGCGTGACCGGCGCGATCGGGTGCCGTTATTACGGCCGCGACTTCACCGCCGGGGAAATGGCGCTGCTGCGCGCGCTGATCGCCGGGCCGCCGCCGTTGAACCGCCATATGCTGTCGAAGGAGTTCTGCCGGCGCATCGGCTGGTTCAAGCCCGACGGCGGCCTCAAGGACATGATGGCCAGGGTCACCATGCTGGCCATGCACAGGGACGGCCTGATCGCCCTGCCGGCGCCGCAGGGACGGCAGAACCGGCCCGGGCCGATCGTCTTCGGGCCGGACACCGAACCGCCGCTGTTCCCGGCCCCGACAACCCTCGACGAGATCCGTCCGCTCGACCTGCGCCCCGTCGTGCGCGGCACCCGGGAGAGCAAGCTCTGGAACGAGTTCGTCGCCCGCTACCACTATCTCGGATACAAGACCCTGGTCGGCGCCCAGATGCGCTATGCCGTCCATGACCGAAACGGCTGGCCACTCGCCATGCTCGGCTTCTCCACCGCCGCGTGGAAGCTTGCCCCGCGCGACACCTTCATCAGATGGACACGGCAACTGCGCGAGAAGAACCTTCCCTTCGTGGTCGACAACCCGAGGTTCCTGATCCTGCCCTGGATCAAGATCCCCAACCTGGGTTCGCACATCCTCGCCCTCATCCGCCAGCGCCTGCCCGACGACTGGACCGAGCGCTACAACACCACGCCCGTGCTCATCGAGACTTTCGTAGAGACCCCGCGATATACCGGCGCGGTCTACAGGGCATCGGGCTGGATCCATGTCGGCGCCACCCAGGGGCGCGGGCGCTACGACCGGGACAGGCAGTACGACAAGCCGAAAAAGGATGTCTGGCTCCGGCCCCTGCGACGGGACTGGAAACGCACCCTCAATCGCTAAGATCCACCGGGGCCGATAGAAACGTCCGCGCTGATTCCACGGCCTGAACGAACACTTACCGGCCGGGTCCTCCGCCGTCGGTGCCGCATCCACCGCCCCGAGGTTTGCCTCGGCCTTCGCCAGGGTCTTGGAAAGCGTCGTGGTGTCGCCCTCATCGGCCGGGTGCAGCTCGGCCGCCACCACCGCGCCGGTGTCCAGATCCACCGCGTGCTCGGGCTTGTAGGCCAGATGCGTCGTGCCGTCCTTCATCTTGGCGATCTTGGCCTCGGGGTCGCTCTTCGAAACCCAATCCGTGTTGGAAAGCTTCTTGCCCTTGCGCTTCCGCTCCAGACGCGCCAGATCCTCGGCCGTGGGTGTCTCGACGCCGCTTTCCCGGGCCAGGCGCTCCAGCATCTCCCGGTAGCCTTCGCCGTTGGCGCGCCGCACGATGTTCCGCAGCGCCGCGTTGGCCTCCATGGTCGAGGCATCGACGCCGATGCGCTCGCCCTTGATCAGCCCCGCCTCGGCGATCAGCACCAGAACCCAGTCGAAGACCGCCGCGTGGACTTCATGGGGCAGGCGCGTGCGGCTCCGTGACAGCCAGGAATGGTCCGGTACCCGATCACGGCTCCCCAGTCGCAGGAACGCCCGCAGCGAAAGCGAGTCCGAGCAGCGCCACTCCAGACCGCGCTCGCTGTCGATGCCCTCGAAGTAGCCCACCAGGTGCATCCGGAAATAGCGCCCGGGCGGCACCGAGGGCGCGCCCATCCGGGCCGCGTAATAAGGCCGGCAGCTCGCCTCGGCAAAGGCGTCGAAGCCGCCCTCGATCAGCACCGACTGCAAGCGGTCATAAAACACATGACCCGGAGAGCGCGGCATCTCCGACCAGCTCACCATCAGGTCCCCCTGACCATCCTTCTGCCGTCCCATCGCCATCGGCGAATCCCCCTGCAAATCAGGGAACCAGAGAATCAGACGGCGCCGACTTAATCAACGGGCTGCTATACCGGATGGGAGATGCTGTCGTTCACGGCGGAGGAGTTCAAAAATCCTCGCCGGGACTTTCCATTGGCGGTAGCCGTGAGTTTCGTCCTCGTCGTTGTCCTCTATCTCGGCGCGTCGCTTGCCGTGCAGGCGCTGGTACCGTTGGGACACCCGCTGCTTGAAAAGGCGCCATATCTCGCTGTGATCCAAGCCGTCACAACGGCGGCGGCGGCTTGGCCTGTTCTCACCATCGTCGTTTTGGCGATCATCACTGCCAACTTAAATGGTGCGTGTTGGGCCGCGTCGCGGCTGATATTCGATATCGGCCGCCAAGGTTGGATTCCTAAGCGGCTTGCGCTCGGAACGTTACGTCGTGCGGAACCCCGACCAGCGATTGCGATGCTCGCGGCTCTCCTCTGTTTCGTGCTCTTTGGTTATGGCATGGGATTCTGGAGTCTCAGTGACCTCTTGAGGATCGCCGGACAGAACTTCTTCATTCTCTACACGCTTTCCGTCGTTGCCTACATTCGCCTCAGCAGGACAGCAGGCGCCAGATTGTTCGGCATCGCCACATTAACGCTCTGTGTCGTCTTTGCCGGTGTGTTCACCTGGGGTCTGGCGATTGCCGCAGCGATGTTCGCGGCACCTTATGCCGTGCAGTCCGCAAGCAAAAGATGGGCTTTCTTCCAGCAGGCAATGCGTCGCCACAGCGTCGGCACAAGAGCCACCGTCGCAGAGCCGCTGGTCGTCGTCCAAAGCAATGCCGCCATACTGCCGCAAGATACGATGCAAGATGAGAAGCTCCGTCTCAGCGCATAGGATGGAACTCCAGCATCGCGCCCATATAGATGTCTATCTTGGCGAGTCTAAGATGATCGCCCGTGCTAGCCTGCGGAGCAGATTCCACGAGGCTGGTTTCAAGAGTATCCACGCTTCGACAACCTTTACGACCTCGGCAAAGCGGTCGAACGGCAAGCGCCGGATCTTCTGTTCGCCGACACAGATCTCCCGGACGGCAATACTCACGAAACTATCAAGGCGCTTCGCCATAGCGAACTTGGGAATAATCCCTTCGTACCCGTCATATTGACAACTTGGTCAGCCGATAGCGCGCTTATCGAAATGGCGGTCGATTCGGGCGCCGACGACTTGATGGTGAAGCCCATTTCACCGAAACAGTTGTTCACGCAAATTAATCTGTTGATCAATCATCGCTGAGCGTTTGTCGTAACTTCACACTTTGTCGGGCCGGACCGACGCAACAGAGGGAGGAGCGAAGAAGTATCGAGTATGCCGATGATCGAGGTGCCGAATTCGCTCCGTGAAAAGGCGCTTGGCGAGTCACAGATCCAAATTGAGCATCAGGAGAGAATCGAACGAGCGCGGATCCTGATCAACGAGCGTCAGCTTGAACGCCAAACGCAGGAAGCTGTGGCTCTCACGAATCAAATCACAAACGACTATGACGAACGACAAGTGACAAACCAAACGCACAGGCGGCTCACGCGCCTGATCCACATCATCAGGAATGTCGACGGCAGCATCGAAGGGACGGAACAAGTCGTATACCGCGGATTGTGCGACAACCTGCTGCGAAGCGCGTTCGCCCTCCGCGAGTACTACCGCACACCGAGACCCGAAGACCTTCGAGTACTGAAGCCGTATGCCGCCGCTATCCTCAGCGGACTCTTTCCAGACAGCGAACCGGTGTCCGGAGACGTCACATTGGCGCCTTCGACACGACCGAACAAATTCACTTCACGAGTACCTGTCGGGTAAGACTGATGAAGCACGTCACATTATCGCAGCTCTGGCCAAAGCACGGATGTCTGGCAGTTGACTAGTTCATCTAACGTCGGTCGGCGTTGTAGGGACACGCAAATCCTAGACCTTCTGAGCCAAGTCGGTCCGCTTAACCGCATATTGGCTTCGCTCTGCCGATCGGCGGAAGAGACCCATAAGGACATTTCGGTCTGTCTGTTGCAAATTGACGCCGGTTGTGTCTCGAAAGTGGTGGAAATTGGTTTTGGCGCCTCTCCGAGCGGGCTGAGTTTTGCGGCGGTCAGGCCGCTCGGTCAAGGGTTTCGTCGGCGATTAGCTGATCGAGGGTTTCCCATCCATCGACTTTGCGCATCTGGATTTGGCCGGAAGCGAGGAGCGCCCAGAGGAGCATCGGCACTGTTTCGGGACACGGCAGCACGGTCTGTGTTTTGATCCGGCGCTTGAACTCCTCGTTGAGACGCTCAATGGCGTTGGTCGTTCGGGCTGATTTCCATTGGCTCTTGGACAGGCGCGTGAAGGTAAAGAGCTTGTCGCCCGCTTCTGCGAGGCTGTCCGCGACGGCCCTGCATTTCAGCCGCCACTTGCGGACAAACGCCTTGTGGCGGGTTTCCACCTCGGAGGCAGTGTCGGCATAGATCATATCGCGGTAATCTTCGCTCAGCTCGTCATGCATGTGTTTGGGAGCATGACCCAGAAGGTTGCGGTGCTTGTGCACGGTGCAGCGTTGAACGGGAAGGTCATCGCCCCAAAGCGCCGACAGAGCCGCCTCCAGTCCCGGCGCGCCATCGACGATGACAAACCCGGGCCGTTTCAGTCCACGCGCATCAAGGTCGTCGAGGAACTGGCGCCACGCCGCCTGGCTTTCTCCGCCCATATTCCCGATCGAAAGCAAGACCTTCTGGCCATCCCGGCGCACCCCTATAGCCGCGAGAACCGAGATGTTGGTGGCCTTGCGATCCAGTCGGGTCTTGATCACAGTGCCGTCAAGGATCAGCCGAACGATATCCTCATCCGCGAGGCCACGGCTGCACCAGGCGTCCCAATCGACCTTCACCTTGCGCCACGCCCGGCTCACAACGTCCTTGCTCACAGCACCCCGGAAGAGCCCGAACAGCGCGCGTTTCACCCGCCGCGTGTTGGTTCCGGACAGATACACCGAAGCGATCAGCGCCTCGGCCTTTCTGGTCAGCCGCTGGTAGCGCGGCAGCGCCCGCGAACGCCATTCCGACGCCCGACCGTCTTCCTCAACGATCCGTGCACGCGGCACGCTCACCCTCTCGGTCCCGAATGTCCCCGTCAGTTGCCGCTCCCGGTGCCCGTTCCGATACCCTTGCCGAAGCGCGTCCTCTCGACCGTATCGGCAGCGCCCGAGAAACTGCGCAAGTTCCTCCTCAAAAACGGCCTCGATCGTGGATCTGATGTTCTCCCGCAGCCGGTCCTCGAGCGGATCATAGCCGGCGTCATTGGCCAGTAGCGAAAGCGCGGAAGTCTCGGTAGTGTTCTTCATGGCGTGATCTCCTTGGCGGTGCTAGCCGCCGGTTGGGTGGTTGTCTTGTCACCCGGAGATTACGCCATCCTCAAATTTCCACCACTTTCGAGACACAGCCTTGACGCCGCAGCGCAGATGCCGTCCATCAGTGCGGCTCCTGCATTTCCGGAGCAGATCGACCAAATTGTGAAACAACTTGGCAGTCAGCAAAACGAACGCTGTCGCGCTTCGATGGGACAGACAAAACAATGCAGTTAGCCAGCCAATCGATCGGCTCAGTACCATTCATCGCCGCCTCGCCCTTCATTATGGATTCTCGGACTATTGGTGCGCGCCAATCAGCTCGCCAACAGACAGCCGATTTTTGGGCATGCTTGGCTTCTATTGTCAGAGCGCGAGACCCCCAAATCCGTCGGAAAAAACGTCGATGGAGGCCATAGTTCATCTCGCGTCATTGTTCATTGACCGCCAAAGCGGCTGCGATGCATGGCGTGGACGCGTGATCTCGTCATCCGCCAATATGCGCAGCCCGCTACGAGAAAACTTGGGCGTCGGTCGCTTTTCCCAAGAGACCCACGGGCGGGCGTGACACTGTCGCGCCGGCCCCGCGAACCGGCGCTGCGCATAACAAGCCTCCGGGCTGCTTCCCTGCTTGAGCGGTGCGCCGCGAGGCGCAACGTGGCCAATTCGTTTGGCCACTTTCGAGCCTTCGCGTCCAACTGTGCAGAAGAATTGAGCTATTTCGTGCGGTTTCGTTCGCCGCTAAGACCACGAAGTTAGCCGACTTGCGCCGCACGTCGCGAAGGTCTATGTGTTACAAATCCTTACAAATCGCCGTGGGAGGCCGTTGTGGAGGCGATTTCGGACCAGGACAGGGATTCGCTTTACGCGTTGCCGCTGTCAATTGTGCCCCTGCAAACGCAGGGCTTGCGCCAAGCGCGCATGGTAAAGAACACCCATCTCGATAGTGTGCTCGAGCTGTTCCACGAGGAAGATGGGGGCAGCGGGCAGATCGACATCCGCGAGGTTGGAAAGGCATTCGGCTGGTCAAGTTCTCGAGGACATCCCGACTACAGCATCCTTTACAAGTTGCAGGAGATGCCGAGCTTCGACGTCTACAGCTTACGAATTTTGCTGCGTGACCAGGATATACCGGTCAACGACATTGACGAACTGAAACTATCCGAAAGCAAGCGTCGCGAACTACGTGACTATATGAACCGGTTCACCCGGCCACTCATATTGAACGTCTATGGCGAGACCGACCTAAATCTGGGTAGCTACGAAGATATTATAAATTTGTTTCGCGACCCTGATGTGAAGCGCGCGCGCGACAACCTGCGACAAATGGCACGCAAGCTCGGCATCATGCTGGAAGAGGTGCCAAAATATTTGGAGGATTACGGCGATATTTTTCTTTCGATCTCCTATTACAGACGCTGCATGGACCTGCTGCAGCCGAGCATGCAGGATCTGCTGAGATCGATCGATGAAATCAGTTCCAACGTCCAGCTAAAACAAAACTCCAGCGTGACGCGTGGTTGCGCCAAGATGAAAGCTACGCTGACCAAGCTGAAGAAAGTCGTCGACAGTCGCTTCACGCTGTTTGATAACAGCAGCACGGAGATGTGGAAAGATCTCGACGCGACGAAGTTCCGCGAGTTTGAAGCAATGATCCAGAGTAACCACACAATGATTGGCGGCGTGCTGTGCGCGCTAACGGTCAAGCTTGACGCCTGGTCAAAGAAATTTCCGGATCGCGAGACCGGCGGGCCAAATCGGCGGGCCGATTTCATCATTTCCGAGATGATCCAGGGTATCGAGAACATAGATCGAATCAAGGTGGCAGCAGCAAGAAAGAGCCGGCTGCATTAAGACAAGGGCGTCTGAACCGCGGGCAAAACGTTTTGAGCCTGCGAGAATTAAAATCCTCGAAATGACGCGTTGCACCCACACCGTACAATTACGGTTGTCTTTCATTTGACCTGTTGCTGCTATCGGGCATGATGCTGGGTCTGGTTAGGGTCATTTGTGGAGGCCGGTCCCGTGAATACACAGATTAGGGTCGCGTTGGTCACCGGCGCTAACAGGGGCCTCGGTTTCGAAACCTGCCAACAGTTAGCCCGCCTTGGATTTGCCGTCGTGTTGACGGCACGCGACCAAGAAAAAGGAGAGGCCTCGGCGCAAAAACTCCGCGACGAAGACCTTGATGTGCGCTTCCATCCGCTCGACGTGACAAACGAAGAGAGCATCAAGCGCCTCGCTGAGTTTATTGAGAAGGAGTTCGGGCGTCTCGACGCTTTGATCAACAACGCCGGAATCTTTATATCCGAGGGCAGTGGGAATCTTATGGACGATGCATTGGACATATTTCGCCGAACCCTCGAGACGAATACATTTGGTCCGCTCAATATCATCCAGAAGCTTGTTCCCTTGATGCAGGGAGAGGGCCGCGTCGTCAACTTGTCCTCGGGGATGGGACAGCTGACGGACATGGGCAATGGCTCGGCCGCCTACCGCATTTCAAAGACGGCACTTAATGCAGTAACGCGACTTGCGGCCAACGCCATTCACGGATCAAACGTGAAAGTGAATTCGGCTTGCCCTGGTTGGGTTCGGACCGACATGGGAGGGACTGGCGCCCCGCGATCGCTAGAGCAAGGCGTGGAAACGGTAATCTGGCTCGCGACCTTGCCCGACGATGGGCCAAGTGGTGGATTCTTCCGCGACAAAAAATCCATACCGTGGTGAGCGATCTGCGCTTCCAGTGCATGGTGCAACTGGGTATTCCGACTAAAATCGGCGCAGACACTCGCGCCTTAGAAAGACATCATTGCAATGTTGCCTCGTGAACGCTTCGACTATTCCGCGATTATCGACCGGCCCGCGCTCAAGTTGCCCGGAGACGCCCGCATTGTCGTTTGGACGATCGTCAATGTCGAGGAATGGGATATCGCCAACCCAATCCCGCGCGGTGTTTTGTCGGCGCCGACCGGCACCAGCGTGCTGCCCGACATTGCCAACTGGTCATGGCACGAATATGGAATGAGGGTCGGGTTTTGGCGCATGAAAGCAGCTCTCGACCGTGCCGGGATCAAGGCCACGACCGCGATTAATGGCTCGGTCTGTCAATCATACCCTCGCATAGCCGAGGCAATGAAAGACGCCGGGTGGGAATTTATGGGGCATGGGTTCAAGCAACAGGCCATGCATCTTGCGCCCGATCAAGCGAGCGTCGTCAAGCAGACCGTTGACGCTATCCGCGACTTTACCGGCTCGCCACCGCGCGGATGGCTTGGCCCCGGTCTCACAGAAACTGACGATACACCAGAGATTTTAGCCGACGCGGGAATCGAGTATGTCTGTGACTGGGTCATGGATGACCAGCCATGCGTGATCAAGACGCGGTCGAAGCCACTCGTCATGATACCCTATAGCCTGGAGATCAACGACATTCCGATGATGGTGATCCAACATCATGAGTCCCGTGTGCTCTATGAGCGAACGATTGACCAATTCGAGCGCCTCTACGAGGAGGGCAAGGACAGCGCGCGGGTGATGGCGATCTGTGTTCATCCCTATATCAGCGGCGTCCCGCACCGCATCAAATATTTCGAGCGGATTTATGAAGAGTTGGCGACCCGACCGGGCGTACATTTCTGGACAGGCGAGCAAATTCTCGACTGGTATCGCGAAGCCGCGCTTTTACATTGAGACCTGAGTTGCCGGTATTGCCGCAGCGACTGGTCCCTGCCGGCTCCGTTAATCGGAGCGGCCGCCAAATTCTACAAAGAAGGTAGGCAAATCGGAGGACAGCCTTGAAGAAAAATCATATCAAGCCAGAGGCGATGCACACGCCATTCAGTCACTATTCGCACGCCGTCATGGTCGAGGGCGCGCAACGCATCATTTTCTGCGCGGGTCAGGTTGCCGGCGATGCCGAGGGAAATATTCTCGGGCCCGGTGACTTCGATGCGCAAGGCGAACTCGTGATGGCCAATATCAAAAAGGTCCTTGCCGACGCCGACGCGACGTTGGGCGACGTCGTAAAGCTGGTGAGTTACGTATGCTCTCCACACGACGTTCAAAAGCTGCGTGCCTTAGTTCAAAGGCACTTCCCGGAGAATCCACCGGCCAACACGATTTGTGTCCCCCGGGGGCTTGCAAATCCCGACTATCTGGTGGAGATCGATGCGACGGCAGTCGTTTAGGGTTTGGACGAAGGCCTGAGCAAGAGAATCCCAGCTACTGTTTGTCATTGGGATCGCCGTTCGGATCCACCGGCTCGCCCACGGTACAATACTGACCACCGAAGAAGATCAGTGGTTGGCCGTCGGAGAAATGGAAATGATCAACCGTTCCGACGAAGATGTGATGGTCCCCGCCATCATAACAAGCGTCCTTTCGGCACTCGAAGTAAGCGAGGCAAGACGGCAGCAACGGGACTCCGTTCGCTCCCGCTTGAAGGTCGATGCCGGCGAATCTATCGCTGAAGGAAGACGAGAATAGATCTGAAAAATGCTTCTGTTCCGCCGACAGGATGTTTACGGCAAAATGTTCGCATTCCAGAAACACCGACGCGTTTGGAGTATCCTTCCATAGGCTCCACAGAATCATTGCCGGATCCAGCGACAAGGAGTTGAACGAATTTACCGTGAGGCCCTCTGGTTCGCCGTCGTTGGTCAGCGTCGTGATAACAGTAACGCCGGTTGAAAATTGTCCCAGCGCATCACGGAAATTCCGCTGATCGATGGATTGTTCCGCCATCCGCTGATTGGCCTCCGTTTCTGCCGCTCGTCCGAGTGCCGCTTCAAGCATAACCGCATTAAGCGCTGACGCGAAAATATCACGGCAGCGACGCCAATCGAAACCCAACCTCACATCATGCCGCGCGGGCGCGGTAGGCGATGTAGCCAGCGCTTGCAAAAATCATGGCGCCGCCAATCCAGGTATAGGCGTCCGGAATCTCCGAAAATAGTATGAAGCCGAACGCCGCAGCCCATATCAGTTTTAGGAATTCGAGCGGCATTACGACATGCGTTGCCGCATATCTAAGTCCCTGTGTATCCATGAAACTTGCCGCCGTACTGACGAGCCCGAGAATGACGAGCCAGAATATTTGTGGCCCGTTTGGCCATTGCCAGAAGAACAGCGCCGCGACAAGTGACATCGGCGACATCAAGACGTTCGAGTAGCTGATGATCGTGACGCTTGAATCCGTGCGGCTTAGGATTTTGACGAGCAAGAGGACGAAAGCCAGGAAGACGGTTGAGAGCAGCATCACAAGCGCACCGGTGGTCAGCGAGCTGGTCCCCAGCCTGAGTGCGACGAGCGTGCCAGCGAAACCGAAGAAAATTGCAACCCATCTTCGAATTCCGACGGTTTCCTTGAGAAATAGCACCGCAAGGATCGTCGTGAAGATCGGCGTGGCGAATCCAAGCGCTGCAATTTGCGCCAATGGCGTAACGCTGAGTGCGTAGAAAAAACACAACATTCCAATCATCTCGAGCGTAGCGCGCAGCACGTGGAGCCCGATGTAATTCGTCCTGAGCGGCTCCAAACCATGACGCCGAAACCAAGGCAGCACAAAGAGAAGGCCGAAGAGGTTTCGAAAAAATGCGATTTCGAAGGGATGCAATCCGAACGATACGTGACGCACGATCGCTTGCTGGACGGAAAAGTTAAAGGTGCCTGCCGTCTTCCAGAGCATACCCCGCAGATTGGTTGAATGCCCGGTAGGTGCGCCTGACGTCGATGGTTGGGTGCGCCGACGTTGCCGGCGGAGTTCGTCCGGAGCTTCTATACCCCGCCCTCCGACACCGGGAAATTGAATTCGAGTCGGATGCCATCGGGATCTTCGAGAAAGAGCTGCTGGAGGTCCAGGCCCGGAACGGTCTGTTCGTCAAAGGTTACCCGCTTGTCGCGCAGCCGCTGCCGCATTGCTTCGAAGCCCGTCGCTCGGAACGCAATATGGTCGAGTGCCCCTGCCCCGTTCGCAGCACCAAGCTGTGCCGTTCTGCGTGAATCGTCATCTATCAGGTGAACCAATGGGCGGTCGCCGCAATAGAGCCACGCGCCGCCAACCGAAAAGTCGGGCCGCGGGCCCTTTCTTAATCCGACGATGTCCGTATAAAAGCGCGTCGAGGCGTCGAGATCGCCGACGTTAATTGTGAAGTGATCCAATTGTTCGATTTCCATCGCCAGCGTCCCCAGTAGTTGTTGTACACAGCATATCGCCTGCAGGCGAAGCTCGTCACCGCCAAAGTCCAGGCAGAAGAGGATCGCCGATCCGACCTCAAGCCTCCAGTTTCAGCAACTTGCTAATAGTGCCGTTGAGAATCGCCTCGATATCGGCGTCGCTGAGGCCGGGAACGCTTAGAAGATGGGCGATCGGATTAAGGTTCATCATGCCAAACGGGTGGTCTGTTCCCAGCACGAGTTGGGAGGCGCCGCACTCCTCGATGAGGTGGGCAAGGTTCTCGGTCCTAAAGACCAGCGTGTCGAAATACAGTTGCTTGAGGTAGTCGCTTGGAACTTTGGCCTCCGCCCCACGTCCACCTCGATCATTGCCGATATGCCCATGGTCAAAGCGACCGATATAAGACGGCAGGTAGCCGCCACCATGCGCCGCCACAATCTTGAGGCCGGGAAAGCGATCCAGCGTCCCTTCATAGATCAAATGCGCCAAGGCGACCGTGGTCTCAAGCGGGTTGCCGATGACGTTTGTCAAATATCCCCTGCCCTCAAGGCGCGATTCCGACTGCGCAAACCCCCTTGGGTGGAGGAACACGACAACGTCCAGATCCTCCGCCTTCGCCCAGAAGGGATGAAATCGCGGATCCGCCAGCTCCCGTCCCTCGACGCTGCAGGTGATCATACAACCCCGGTGACCCAAGTTCTTGACCGCGTGCTCAAGCTGCTCCGCCGCAAGATCCGGATATTGTAAGGCGACAGCGCCGAGCGGAACGAAGCGGTCCGGGTAGGCCACACTTACTTCGGTCAGCTTCTCGTTCTGAACGCGCACGATTTCGGCCGCCAGATCACGCTCCGCCCAATAGAAATACTGTTCGACCGAGATACTCAGCACTTTCATGTCGATACCCATCCGGTCCATTTCGGCAAGGCGGGTCACCAGGTCTTCAACCCTCTTCAAGGGACCTTGGGCATAGAAGTTTTCGCCGCCGAACTCAGAGCGACCCTCAATCAGCGGCCAAACGTCGGACACTTGCGAGTGCGCATGCATATCGATGACCAGCATGCGCTTGCCGTTGATGGTCACCGGGCGGTGCGTATGGCTCTCAACTGTGGAGGGGTCGCTGGCAAATGTCGGCTTGTCGGGACGGTAGGTTAACTCGCAGCCGACAAAGTCGATCCCGTCTCCAGGTTCATCCGCTATCGACTATCCCTCCAAGCGCTTCGAACGCATTTGAGCATCCACCCACTGCCGTTGGATTCCCCGTTTTCATAATATCCGCATCATGTGGTATGGAAGAAAAAATCGCCACAAGGTCTTGTGTTTATCTAATCGCTTCCTAGATTAAAAAGCGACGCCTGTCACGACTTTACGAATCGGCGACGGCGTCGTTGCTTCAATCATATGTAGAGACTGAAACGATGGTAAAGACAAAGTGATATTGAATGGACCTGGGAACAGGCCAAAACAATTCGAGGCAAAAATCCTAACCTCTGGCGCCGCGATGAAATGGGCAAGCCGATGTACAAGCCTTCCTATGGAACGGAGGGTGAAGTCGGCTGGGAAGTTGACCATCGCCGGCCAAAAGCCAAGGGTGGTTCCAATCATCGCCGAAATCTTCGCGCGTTGAACACGACAAAGAATCGGGAGAAGGGTGATAAATACTGAGCTGCTCTAAGCTCAATGTATATGAAGGTCTAATTTGCACGCATCGGATGATCTCCGCCAATGATGGATGACAAGCGATGGCCGAACCAAGCGAATTTGTCTCGAAGGTTTTGCGCGTGTTGACGCCGCTTGGCGAGGTGACCGCCAAGCGAATGTTCGGCGGCCACGGCGTATTCCTGGAAGGAACCATGTTCGCGCTGATATCACGAAACGACGAGCTTTTTCTCAAGACCGACGACGGGAACCGGGCGGCCTTCGAAGCCCGCGGGTCCAAGACCCACGGGAAGATGCCGTATTATTCGGCTCCTCCGGAGAGCCTGGAAAGCTGGCAACAAATGGAGACCTGGGCCACCAGCGCGGTGGACGCCTCGCGCCGCGGCAAGCGTAAGAAGTAGGCCGAAATATGGGGACGCCCTTGTCAACTGACGGTTCAAGCCCGGCCGCAGATGATGACAAGCAAAGTGACCCACCGGGCGAAACCGGCAACTTTTGGCGCTTCGCAGCCTCTGGCGTGTTCTTTCAGGGTGGTGTTGCCTCGGTGGAGGCAAACACCATTGTCTCCGCGCTTGTTCAAGGCTTGACGGGAAGCTCGCTGGCGGTCGGTATTGCAGCTGCCATCACACGATACGGCTGGCTGTTTCCACAAATCATCGTCTCATATCTGGCGCAGCGTCGGAAACGACGAATGCCCTACTACAAATTCGGCGCGTTTGGCCGAGCCGCCTGCCTCGCGGCAATTGCCATGCTCCTTTGGTTCGGCGCCAATCTACCGGGGATCATCATTATAGCGGCGTTTTTCGTCCTCTGGACCCTCTATGGGTTCGTCAGCGGTATTGTCGGCGTTCCCTACAACGATATCGTCGCCCGGTCCGTACCGTCGTCGCGCCGCAGCCGGCTATTGGCTCTACGATTTTTCGGCGGCGGCATCCTGGCGCTCATCGTTGCCGGCGCTGCGCATGAACTACTGCGCCGCTACGCATTTTTTTCCAAGCTATGCCGCCACACTCTCTGTCGGTGCGGTGACCCTTGCACTTTCGGCCGTGTTTTTCGTATCTGCGACAGAAAGCCCAGCGCCTTTACCAGCGCAAGCTCCCCGTGGTTTCAAATCGTTTCTAGGACAGGGCATTGCCGTCCTCAAAGAGGATCGGCGCTTTCGCACATTTCTTTACGTGCAATGGCTGGCTGGAGCTGTATCCATGGCGCTTCCATTTTACATTCTCCAAGTCGCACCGGGGGAACGCGTGATCCCATTCGTCGGAATTCTACTCGGCGCGCAAACCATAGGCGCACTGCTCTCAAACACGCTCTGGGGCTGGTGGGGCGACCGCCGCGGAAAACTGAGCCTCCTGCGGTTGGTCTCCGCCCTCAATGTGGTCGGCCCGATCGCCATGCTCCCTTGGATGGCGGTCGGCACGTCCGGTTCACCCTGGTTGCTACCCTGGTTCGCCACCGTTTTCTTTGTTCTCGGGGCCGTCGGCAACGGCCGTGCCATCGCCTATATCGGGTATCTGATGGAAATATCGCCGCAGGACCTGCGCCCGGCCTATAGCGGCTACTTCAACGCCCTTGTTGCGCCGGCGGCGCTGTTTCCAGTGTTGGGCGCTGGCATCGCCATCACATTCAACTTCGCCGCCGTTTTCGCGCTGAGCCTCGTCGCGGCCGTGCTGCAAACCGTCGCCCTGCTGGTGGTCTCAAAGACGAGCAACCGCGCGGGCGACTGACCGCAGCCGGCAGACGGCCGCACCGCTCTATCCTCGGCCCAGCGCAGGCCTCCCTGGTCTCCACAAAACGTCCATGCTATTGAATCACTGAAATTGCCCTGGTCTAGAATGCCGTTGGATCGAGTGACGCGACACGCAATGTTGACCCCGCAGCAAATCGCCCACTATCGGGAATATGGTTTTCTCGTCGTCGAGAACGTGCTGTCACAGGCCGAAATCGCAGCGCTCGTCGCGAAAACCGAAGAGATCACCGAACTGTCAAGCGACGTCACGAAGAACGACACGGTTTACGATCTTGAGGAGTCGCATTCGCCGGAGCATCCGCGGGTGCACCGCATCAAACGTCCGCATCAGATCTCGCCGCTGTTCTGGGAGACGGTGAGCAGTCCGAAAATCGTTGAAATTGTTGAACAATTGATCGGCCCGGACATTCGGCTCAAGTCCTCTAAGATAAACAACAAATACGCGGGCTTCGGCGCCGCGATCGAGTGGCATCAGGACTGGGCGTTCGTACCCAGCACCAACGACGATCAGTTGACGGTCGGCATCATGCTGGACGCCATGACGGAAGAAAACGGTCCGTTGATGGTTTTGCCGCAAAGTCACCGCGGTCCGATATACGACCACCATCGCGACGGTCGATTTTGTGCCGCGATGGACGCGGTCACGAGCGGCGCCGATTTCTCGCGAGCTACAAAGCTGACCGGACCGGCGGGTTCGATTACGCTCCATCACGTGCGGGCCGTGCACGGTTCCGACCTCAACCGATCTGGCAAGGACCGACGCCTGCTGCTTTACGATCTTGCGGCCGCCGACTCATGGCCGCTCTCCGGCGGCTACGCGGCGTTCAAGTCGCTGGAAGATTTCGACGACCGCATGATCGCAGGAAGACCGACGATCGATCCACGGATGGTCGCCGTGCCGGTCCGAATCCCTTTGCCAGATCCGGTCGATCCGGATTCGATTTACACCGCGCAACGCAACGTGGGGAACCGATATTTCGGTGTTTACGAGGATGAAAAACTGGCACCGTAACGACAACAACGTATCGAGAGATAAGTCAGGTCGAGATCCCGAACACCATAAGGGCACCTCTAAGAATTCGCGATTTGACAGAGGATGATTGGTTAAACGGGCTGTGGCCGTCTGCGGCCATGCTGGCACCGGGATTTCCGGGAGTTTCCCGCGCTCCAATTGAGCTATTTCCGCTTCAAGACCGTGCCCAGGCGATCTCCTACTCAGAGTATTGTCACACCGCCGCGGCGAGGCGGTTCAGTTGGACCAGACGGCGCATGTTGTAGGCGAGGTTCTTCAGCCCTATCCGAGCCTTTGCCCGCGCCAGCCCGACACTACGCCGCAGCGTCCCGCCCATGTCGTTGCTCTGGGCCCCGAAAACATGCTCGACGCGGACCCGAACGGACGAACGGGTCTTGTTGCCTTGCTTCTCGCGCTCGCTCAGCGGCTTGTTGCGGCGGGCTTTGCGATGGATCCGGCTCCTCAACCCCTTCTTCTTCAGCGCCGCCTCGATCCCCGCCGAGCGATAAGCGCTGTCCGCCCATACGCCCAAGGCCGTGTTGTCCCCATCCAGGATATCGTCGAGAACCTTACTGTCGTGCGTCGCCGCGTCGCTCACCTGATAGCGCCGCACCAGCTTGTGCCGACGGTCCACGTTGACATGGTTCTTGTAGCCGTAATGGCTCCTGCCGTGCTTCTTGGTCCACCGCGCCTCGACATCCTTTTGGCGCCGCTTTGCCGGCTTATCCTGCCAGCATTCCGGCGTCTCGCCAGCCTTTATCCCCGCGTTCTCCTTGCGGCTGTTGCGCTGTTTGGGCACCGCCACGATCGAGGCGTCGATGATCTGGCCGCCCATCGCCAGATAGCCCTGATCCTTCAGGTGGCCATCGAACGTCTCGAATAAGGTCTCGATCTCCCCAGCTTGCGTCAACTGTTCGCGGTACAGCCACACTGTCTTGGCATCGGGAACCCGGTCCTCCAGACCCAACCCCAAAAACCGCATGAACGACAGGCGATCCCGGATCTGATGCTCAACCTGATCGTCCGACAGATTGTAGAGTGCGCTCAGAATGATCGTCTTGAACATCACCACCGCGTCCCACGGCTTGCGTCCCGCCCGCGACTTGCGCGCCTTGTCCGAACGCCGACACACCGCATCCAAACACTCACGGAAGTCTTCCCACGGAACAACCTCGTCGATCTTCGCCAGAGGCTCGTTCTTGGCGTCCAGCCCGGTATACCGCTTCGAAAGATCAAAAAATCCTATCTGACCCATGAACACCCCTCCCGATGTCAACAAATCGTCAACCCGATTCTAAACCGACGGTGCGCGAAAATGGCATTTTTTTAGAGGTGCCCATAAGCGCAAACGCGTAAACCAGAGCGACCTCTTCCAATTTCTCGAAGCGTCCTGACGCGCCCGCATGCCCGGCGTCCATAATCGTGCGCAGAAGCAGTAGATTTTCGTCTGCCTTGAGCGCCCTCAGTTTCGCTACCCATTTTGCGGGCTCCCAATATGTGACGCGCGGGTCGGTCAGGCCGGCGGTCACAAGGATGTCCGGATAGGATTGGCGAGCGACATTGGAATAGGGGCAATAGGAGCGAATGGTATCGTAGGCTTGCTTGTCACTGATCGGGTTGCCCCATTCCGTCCATTCCGGCGGCGTCAGCGGCAGGTCCGCGTCGCACATCGTATTCAGCACATCGACGAATGGCACTTCGGCGATGATTGCTTTGAATAGTTCGGGCCGCATGTTCGCGACCGCCCCCATCAACATGCCGCCGGCGCTGCCGCCTTGCGCAACAATTCGCTGCTTTTGCGTGTAGCCGCTGCCGATCAAATGCTCGGCAGCGGCGATGAAGTCGAGGAACGTGTTGCGTTTGTTGCGGAGCTTGCCGTCGAAGTACCACGCATAGCCCTTGTCGGTGCCACCGCGAATATGCGCGATCGCATAGACGAATCCGCGATCCGCCAAGCTCAGATGGTTAGCTGCAAAACTAGCCGGAATCGATAGGCCGTAGGATCCGTAACCGTACAGCAGGAGCGGTGCAGTCCCGTCAATCGGCGTGGACCGAGCATGGAACAGCGAGATCGGCACCTGCGTTCCATCGTGGCTTGTCGCGTAGAGCCTACGGCTTAGATACGCAGAGGGATCGTGGCCGCTCGGGATCTCCTGCTCCTTGCGCAGTGTCCGGCTACGATTGCCCATGCCGTAGTCGAAAGTCTGACGCGGCGTGGTTAGCGAGCTATACGAGAAGCGTAAATTCGGGGTCTCGTATTCGTAGCCGGGAACGATCCCCAGATCGTAGGCTTCCTCGTCGAACGAGACCTCATGGCGATCACCATCGGCAAACCGCATCACGACGAGACGCGGCAAGCCTTCCGACCGTTCCAGCCATACCAGATAGTCGTGAAAGACCTCCAGGGTCCTGATCAGACGACCCGGTTCGTGCGGCACCATGTCGCGCCAATGAGTACGATCGCGGGACGCGATCAGCGTTTCCATGATCTTGTAGTCGATTGCATCGTCAGCATTCGTCAGAATGAGGAATCGATCACCGTGGTCGCTGATATCGTAGTCGATGCCCTCGTCGCGGGCGGCAAACAGCACCGGCATCGAATTCGGCACGTCGGCATCGAGTGTGCGGACCTCAGCCGTCAATCCGTGGTCGCTCGACTTGATGACGATGAAGCGCCGACTCTCGGTCTTACCGATCGAGACGAAGAAACTGGGATCTGTCTCCTCATAGAGTAGCTGATCGTTTTCGACCTCATCCCCGAGCAGGTGACGATACACTTGCGACGGCCGGTGATTTTCGTCGAGCCTGGCATAGATTAGCGATTGGCCATCATTGCCCCAGACGATGCCGCCCTGTGTATCGGCGATTTGATCGGCAAGCAGATCCGCGGACTCAAGGTCCTTAACGTGCACCGTGTAGTATTCAGAGCCCTTCAAATCTAAGGCGTAGGCCAAGCGGCGGTGGTCCGGGCTGTGTCCGCATCCAGCGATCCGAAAAAAGGCTTCGTCGGCCGCCATGCGCTCGGCATCGAGGAGCGTCTCTTCCGGCGCGCCGTTTGCGCCGTGACGACGGCAGAAGATCGGATGCTGGCCACCGGTCTCGTATCGTTGGTAGTAAGCATAGGCGCCATCTTGTGCAGGAACCGTTGAATCGTCTTGTTTGATGCGGCCCTTCATTTCTTCGAGCAGCTGCTGTCTTAAGCCTTCGACCGGCGCCAAGATATCCATTGTGTGGGCGTTTTCAGCCTCCAAATAGGCATTGATATCGGGATCCAACACGCCGGGGTCGCGCATCACCTGCTGCCAATTCGGCGCCTTGAGCCAGGCATAGTCGTCCTGTTGCAGATATCCGTGGCGCTCGGTCTTGGTTTTGCGCTTGGCAGCAATCGGCGGTTTCGACGACATCGCGTTTTCGCTCCCCTATCCAGCCGGCGTCAATTTGACGTGTTGTGCGCGGACATGGAAGACGGTTCAGCGGCGGGTTGGCGCGGACGTTCCTATTCTTGCTCGTTCCGAAGCAACGATTTCCGACCTATTCGTTTGCCGGCAGGCGAGCAGCAACTCCCCCTTACTTCCGGCGCCCGCCCGGCAGTCGATGCAAGCGACGAGAAGCGGCGTTGGAAAGACTGCGACGCTGCTCCGGTGTCAGTTCTTGTGCCGTGCCAACAATCGCCGCGTGAAACGCCTCTTGCAATGCGACGGAAGCCGCCAGCGCCTTCGCCAGCGCGGCCTCCAAAGCGCCTCTGTCGAACGGCTCTGCACTAAACGCTGCGACGGATTCTTGTACCGTCTGGTGCGTCGTTTCCCAAAGCGGACGCATTTCGTCAGCATGTCCCGACCACATGCGACGCATCGCGGCTCGGGTATCCTCATCCATGTGGCGGCTCGCACCACGGAGCCCGAATGCGTGGGACCTCGCGACATCGCGGCCGTGGAACGCCCAATGCGAGACGAATACGCCGCCGATAAACAGATTGAGGGCGAGCGACGAAAAGAGGACGATCGCCCATCGCTTTGACATTTGTGGCATTACTCCTGGTCCTCCGTGGTGAGTTCGGGTCCGAATGTAAGCAGGGCTATTTCCTCAATGATCGGCAATTCGTCCTGGCCCGCCGTTGGCGGCAGCGGAACGGTTCCCAGTGCGAGCCCGAGGATCGCTGCCGAGGCGAATATCGCCGCGGCCTGCCATTTCCGGCCAAACGGCCATATCTCCTCGGCAATGACGGACAGTCGTTCACCCCAACTAGGTGCGCGTCTCGCCGTGGCGACGACTCGTGCCGCCAATTCCGATGACGGTTCAGGTGAAATCGCTAGATCGAGAATGCGGTCGAGCTCGGACGCTTCATGATGGAGCCTCCGCGCATCCGACGAGACCCGCATAAATGCCAACGACGCCTCTCGCTCGGCGGCCGGCCAGCGATCTTCACGTGCGCCATAGCCTTCCAGCAATTGCTGGAACCGTTGGATATCAATTGGCTCCATTCGAGCCGGTTCTCGAGCCATCAAAGGTCTCCTATGAGATCGTCACGGAGCGGCATCAGGCGATCCCTTAATCCGCGACGCGCACGCGACAGAAGGGACTCGAGCGCTTCGACGCTGACCCCCATGACTTCGGCACTTTCAATGTTGCTGAGGCCCTGATAGTGGGTCAGCGCCACCGCGGCACGCTGTCGTTCAGGCAACCCTGCAAGCGCGGCGATGACGTGCCGTGCCGCTGAATCGCGATGCAAGGCTGCCGCCTGGTCTTTCGCCGGATCGGCATGATCGGCAATGTCTTCCACAGCCGCCGGTCGCTT
This sequence comes from Alphaproteobacteria bacterium, assembly GCA_965217615.1. GTDB lineage: Bacteria > Pseudomonadota > Alphaproteobacteria > UBA8366 > CAVOAK01 > CAVOAK01. The sequence goes on along the minus strand of CBDCIT010000040.1, from coordinate 7,784 downwards.
CTTCCGCAGCAAATCGATGCAAAGGTTTCGAGCGACACGGTGCAGCCAGGTTGTAAGCCGCGCGCGGTCCTCCCACCGATGAGCATGCCGCCACAATCGGAGGAAGGTTTCCTGAGCCACATCCTCCGCCTCTGCAAAGTCACCGAGGAAACGATATGCAAAGCTGACGATCGAACGAAGATGGCGGTCGACGAGAATGCGGCAAGCCGAGGCGTCGCCGTGTCCAGCGCTGCGCATCAGCGCGGTTCCATCTTCGCGTATCGACTTGGCCAGGCCATCCGCCCGTTCCGCATTCTCGGTGCTCAATCTGCGCTCCGCTTTGTCGTCGACACGCTGTCGAGGCACTGCGGAGAGAACGCCGGTGCGAATGGCGGATGCAAGAGAGAGATCGCTTCCCCCAGTCGGCTGTGTCTCGAAAGTGGTGGAAATTTGAGGATGGCGTAATCTCCGGGTGACAAGACAACCACCCAACCGGCGGCTAGCACCGCCAAGGAGATCACGCCATGAAGAACACTACCGAGACTTCGGCGCTTTCGCTACTGGCCAATGACGCCGGCTATGATCCGCTCGAGGACCGGCTGCGGGAGAACATCAGATCCACGATCGAGGCCGTTTTTGAGGAGGAACTTGCGCAGTTTCTCGGGCGCTGCCGATACGGTCGAGAGGACGCGCTTCGGCAAGGGTATCGGAACGGGCACCGGGAGCGGCAACTGACGGGGACATTCGGGACCGAGAGGGTGAGCGTGCCGCGTGCACGGATCGTTGAGGAAGACGGTCGGGCGTCGGAATGGCGTTCGCGGGCGCTGCCGCGCTACCAGCGGCTGACCAGAAAGGCCGAGGCGCTGATCGCTTCGGTGTATCTGTCCGGAACCAACACGCGGCGGGTGAAACGCGCGCTGTTCGGGCTCTTCCGGGGTGCTGTGAGCAAGGACGTTGTGAGCCGGGCGTGGCGCAAGGTGAAGGTCGATTGGGACGCCTGGTGCAGCCGTGGCCTCGCGGATGAGGATATCGTTCGGCTGATCCTTGACGGCACTGTGATCAAGACCCGACTGGATCGCAAGGCCACCAACATCTCGGTTCTCGCGGCTATAGGGGTGCGCCGGGATGGCCAGAAGGTCTTGCTTTCGATCGGGAATATGGGCGGAGAAAGCCAGGCGGCGTGGCGCCAGTTCCTCGACGACCTTGATGCGCGTGGACTGAAACGGCCCGGGTTTGTCATCGTCGATGGCGCGCCGGGACTGGAGGCGGCTCTGTCGGCGCTTTGGGGCGATGACCTTCCCGTTCAACGCTGCACCGTGCACAAGCACCGCAACCTTCTGGGTCATGCTCCCAAACACATGCATGACGAGCTGAGCGAAGATTACCGCGATATGATCTATGCCGACACTGCCTCCGAGGTGGAAACCCGCCGCAAGACGTTTGTCCGCAAGTGGCGGCTGAAATGCAGGGCCGTCGCGGACAGCCTCGCAGAAGCGGGCGACAAGCTCTTTACCTTCACGCGCCTGTCCAAGAGCCAATGGAAATCAGCCCGAACGACCAACGCCATTGAGCGTCTCAACGAGGAGTTCAAGCGCCGGATCAAAACACAGACCGTGCTGCCGTGTCCCGAAACAGTGCCGATGCTCCTCTGGGCGCTCCTCGCTTCCGGCCAAATCCAGATGCGCAAAGTCGATGGATGGGAAACCCTCGATCAGCTAATCGCCGACGAAACCCTTGACCGCGCGGCCTGACCGCCGCAAAACTCAGCCCGCTCGGAGAGGCGCCAAAACCAATTTCCACCACTTTCGAGACACAACCCCCCAGTCATCGACAAAACACTCTTGGTAATATGTGCAAAGTAAGCTATCCGCCTCGTCAATCAGTCGATCTTGGCTATTGAACGGACTGGCGTCGAAGTTCCGTCGCGCGAATTTCGATCAACGTGCCGTCACCAGGGCACCGGCTCTGTATAGTTGAAAAGTGTTATATTATAACAATCGGCAACCTTGACGGCGCAATTGGCCGACTTTACCGGTGGAAACTGGATCATGTTACTGACCGCACGGCCGGCCGTGGTATTTCTCATCTACTGTATTCTCCACGCATCCAGTCCGACCGAAGCCGCCTCGCCTCGCGTCGTGGCTAGCATCAAACCGATTCATGCGCTGGTTTCCGCTGTCATGGCCGCCGTCGGCGAGCCGCAACTGCTTATGTCGGCGGCCGGCTCGCCGCACACATATCAACTGAAACCGTCCGGTGCACGGCTTCTTGAATCAGCGGACGCTATCATCTGGATGGGGCCGGCGCTGGAGAGCTTCCTTGCAAAGGCATTGAGAACAGTTCCCCGACACGCACGCGTCACCAGTCTCTATGACGCGCCCGGCGTAAAGTTGCTGAAGGCACATGACAGATCGAATGTGCATGCCTCTGACAACGGCGATGGGACGCTCGGAATCGCTTTGGACCGCAGTCAGGCCGAGATCGACATGCATGCCTGGCTCGATCCCGCAAATGCAAGGGCTATGGCAAAGCATATCGCGGCAACATTAATCGCTGTCGACCCGGGGCACGGGGATGTCTACCGAGCAAACGCCGACGCCTTGGATTTGAAGCTTGCGGCCCTCGACCGAGCGCTGATTGAAAGGCTCAGCTCATTGACGCATCAGCCCTATATCGTCTTTCACGACGCTTACCGATACTTCGAGAATCGCTACGGATTGGAACATCTGGAGGCGATTGCCGCCAACCCCCATCGGCCGCCTGGCGCAAAACGCTTAAGGAGAACAAGAGAGAGCATAAAAGAGCTCGGGATAGAGTGCCTGTTCGTCCAACCGCAATTCCGCCCGGCACTCATCGCTGCGATAACCGAGGGCACGAACGTTAGAATTGAGGCGCTAGATCCGTTGGGTGCGAACCTCGAACCTGGACCCGATCTCTATTTTCGTCTGCTCGAAGGACTGGCGGAAGGGCTGGTGCGCTGCCTGACCAACTCCTCATGATTGACCCAAATCCGTCGGAGCAAGCCCTTCAATATATTTCGGAAAATGCAACAAGACCCCTTGATTAAATCGCCAAGATAAGCCATTTTTTCAATACCGTACAAATTTGGTACAGATTTAGGAGTGGGTCTCTTGTTGCGACTGGGTCGAATGACGGATTTCGGCGTCGTGGTGCTCTCGCAGATAGCGAACGGTCAGGAATCGCTCTCGACAGCATCGAGTCTGGCAGAGGCAACGGGTCTACCCTTGCCAAGCGTAAGCCAGGTCTTGAAGCATCTTGCGCAAGCGCATCTAGTCACCTCCCACCGCGGCGTAAACGGCGGCTACGAACTGGCCAGGCCCGCCGATGAAATCACCGTTGAGCAAATCATCGCCGCACTCGAAGGGCCGGTGGCATTGACCGCATGCGTCGATGGCACGACAGGCGACTGCGGTGTTGAGATGCTGTGCCCTTTGCGCGGGCGCTGGGACAAGGTCAACGAGGCGATCCGTGGTGCACTGGACGCAATCACTCTTGCCGAGATCGCCTTGCCGCCCATGGGTCTCAGCTTTTTATCTCCGGCTAACAGTGGGCAGGCGTCGCCAGATGAACGGGCGCGCACCTAAATCCATGGCCAATGTCCGACGGAATCCGAGTTCAGCAATGAAGGCGTTTGTATAGATGACGGCACCCAACGAAACTGCAGAGCAGGTCCGCACGCTGACAGAGGAGAAGTACAAATATGGCTTCGTAACGGACATCGAAACGGAACTTGCGCCCAAGGGCTTGAACGAAGACATTATTCGTCTGATCTCGGCCAAGAAGGAAGATCCGCCGTGGCTGCTCGAGCGGCGTCTTAAGGCCTACAAACACTGGCTGACGATGGACGAGCCCGAATGGGCGATGGTGACGTTCCCGCCGATCGATTACCAGGACTCCTACTATTTCGCTGCGCCGAAATCCACCGAACGGCCCAAGAGCCTGGATGAAGTCGACCCAGAACTCCTAAAAACGTACGAGAAGCTCGGGATTCCCTTGCAGGAACAGGAAATGCTCGCCGGCGTTGCCGTGGACGCGGTGTTCGACAGCGTGTCGGTTGCGACCACCTACAAGGGCAAACTCGAAGAGCTGGGAATTATATTTTGCTCGTTCTCGGAGGCGCTGCAGAAATGCCCTGAGTTGGTGCGCGAGTATATGGGTTCCGTCGTTCCCATCGCGGATAACAAGCACGCCTGCCTAAATTCGGCGGTGTTTACCGACGGATCGTTCGTCTACATCCCGCCCGGCGTGCGTTGTCCGATGGAACTTTCCACCTATTTCCGCATCAATGCCGCCGAGACCGGCCAGTTCGAGCGCACACTCATCATCGCCGACCGCGGCAGCTACGTGAGCTATCTCGAAGGCTGTACGGCGCCGATGCGCGACGAAAATCAACTTCACGCAGCGGTCGTCGAGCTGATCGCGCTGGAGGACGCGGAAATCAAATATTCGACTGTGCAGAACTGGTACCCGGGCGACGCTGAAGGCAAAGGCGGCATCTATAACTTCGTCACCAAGCGCGGCGCATGCCGTGGCGACCGATCCAAGATATCGTGGACACAGGTTGAGACCGGCTCGGCAATCACCTGGAAATACCCGAGCTGCATTCTGCAGGGTGACGACTCCGTCGGCGAGTTCTATTCGGTTGCCATCACCAACAATATGCAGCAGGCCGATACTGGAACTAAAATGATCCATATCGGCCGCAACACGAGCTCAAGGATCATCTCCAAAGGCATTTCGGCCGGCCAGGCCAACAACGCCTATCGCGGACTCGTCCGCATCACGCCAACCGCCGATGGCGCACGAAACTACACGCAGTGCGACAGCCTTTTAATTGGTGACAGGTGTGGCGCACACACCGTACCATATATCGAATCCCGCAACCCTTCGGCGCGCGTCGAGCACGAAGCGACAACCAGCAAAATCAGCGACGACCAACTCTTCTACTGTCGTCAACGTGGCCTCGATAGCGAAGAAGCGGTTTCGCTCGTCGTTAACGGATTTTGCAAAGAAGTCTTACAGACCTTGCCGATGGAGTTTGCGGTGGAAGCCCAAAAACTCGTTGGGATCAGCCTTGAAGGCAGCGTTGGCTAGCGCGGCCCAAAATCAGAAGGACACAGAGAGTTAATGCCGCTGCTTGAGATCAAGAACCTGTGCGCACGCGTCGAGGATAAGACGATTCTCGATGGCATCGATCTTGCCATCGACACCGGCGAAGTGCATGCGATCATGGGCCCCAATGGCGCGGGAAAAAGTACGCTGTCCTACGTGCTCTCCGGCCGCGAGGGGTACGAAGTTACAGGCGGCGAAGTCTTGTACCAGGGCGCTGACCTGCTTCAGATGGAGCCCGAAATTCGCGCCCGCGAAGGCGTCTTTCTGGCGTTCCAGTATCCCGTCGAGATTCCGGGCGTCGCCACCACGACATTTCTCAAGTCCGCCGTTAACGCCATACGAAAGCATCACGGCGAATCGGAGCTCGACGCCATGCAGTTCGTCAAACTGGCGCGTGAAAAGGCCGCGTTGCTGGAGATCGGTGACGATATGCTGAAGCGGGCAATCAACACAGGCTTCTCCGGTGGCGAAAAGAAGCGGGCCGAGGTCCTGCAAATGGCCCTGCTCGAGCCGAAGCTCGCCATCCTCGACGAGACCGACTCCGGTCTCGACATCGACGCCTTGAAGGTCGTTGCCAGCGGCGTTAACGCCCTGCGGTCGCCCGACCGCGGCATGCTTATCATCACCCACTACCAGCGGCTTCTCGACTTCGTCGTGCCCGACAAGGTTCACGTGCTCGCCAACGGCCGGATCGTCAAGTCTGGCGGCAAGGAACTCGCCCTCGAGCTTGAGGAAAAAGGCTACGGCCAGTTTCTCGGCGAGGCGGCCTAACGGCGGCGGGACTGAAGATGGCCAAGAAGACAGCCATGACCGCGCCATTTATCGAACAGTTCGCTGCCCTCGACGCTGGACGGAGCGATCGCGAACCTGTTTGGCTGACCGCGTTGCGGAGAAAGAGCTTTGACGACTTTCAGGCGACTGGGCTACCGGACCGCAAGACTGAGGCGTGGAAATATACCAACCTCAACAAGCTCGCAAAAATCGGCTTCAAGCCTGCGGGACCGTTGCCCGACGTCGAAGCTTTGCCGCCGTCCGTCGTGCAAATCGAGGGATATATCATCGTTTTCGTTAACGGCCGATATGAGCCGGCGCTTTCGTCGCTTGGAACTTTGCCCGAAGGTATCGTGGTCGAAAGCCTGCGAGAGCGGATTGGACGCGACGCCGAACCGCTGGAACGACATTTGGGACGCCTGGCGCCGTCACGCGACATGCCGTTGACGGCGCTCAATTTGGCTTTCGCCGAGGACGGGATCGTTTTGCGCGTCGCGCCTGAAACCAACCTCGAACAGCCGATACACATCGTATCGATCGGGTGTGCGCCCGACCAGCCAACCGCCTTTCACATGCGATCGCTCGTCGAAATCGGCGCCGGTTCCAGTGCTAACATATTCGAGAGCCATATTGGCAGTGACGACGGTACTTATTTTTCCAATTCGGTTTGCGATGTTCGCGTCGATCACGGCGCGCGACTTGGTCATTACCGCCTGCAGAATGACAACCGGCAGGCGTTCAATATCGGGCTGACGACCCTGGAGTTGGCGCGCGGCGCCCATTATGACGGTTTCAGCCTACAGCTTGGCGCGGCGCTCGCGCGCAACGAAGTTCGAGCGCGAATCGGCGCCGAGGAGATTGAGTGCCGCATAAACGGCGCTTATCTCGCGACCGGGACGCAGCAGACCGACAACACGACGTTTGTCGACCACGCCAAGGGTGGCAGCCAATCGCGGCAAGTCTTCCGCGGCGTGCTCGACGACCATGCGAGAGGCGTATTCCAAGGCAAGGTGCTTGTCGAACCACAGGCACAGAAGACCGACGGCCACCAATTGAGCCGCACTCTTCTGCTGTCGCGTTCGGCCGAAATGGACTGCAAGCCTGAGCTTGAAATTTACGCCGACGATGTCAAATGCAGTCACGGCGCAACGGTTGGAGAGCTCGATGAAGAGGCGCTTTTCTACATAAGATCCCGCGGCATAGACAGCGCTGAAGCACGCGACATTCTCGTTCAGGCCTTCGTCGCCGAGGCAATTGAGGAAATCGGCGTTCCGGCCGTTCGAGAGGCCTTTGATAGTGTCGTTGAGAAATGGCTAAACGGCGAGCAGGAAGCAATACAGTGAACGCACCCGAAGACGCCTTGGCGAGCACACTCGAGCCGAGAGGCGCGGACGACACGAATTCGCAGCCCTACGACGTCGATCGCGTGCGTGCGGACTTTCCTATACTCGCCCGCGAAGTCTACGGCCGCCCATTGGTGTTTCTAGACAGCGCCGCCTCCGCGCAAAAGCCGCGGGCCGTAATCGACGCGGAATCCAGCGTCTATGAAAACGATTACGCGAACGTGCATCGTGGCGTTCATTTTCTTAGCGAACATGCGACGGCCCGTTTCGAGGGCGCACGCGAAACTGTGCAACGGTTTGTAAATGCTGCCCACTCACACGAGATCGTCTTTACCCGCAATGGTACGGAAGCGATAAACCTTGTGGCCGCGAGCTTTGGCCGTTCGACACTGTCGGCTGGGGACGAGATCATCATCTCGGAGTTGGAGCATCATTCCAACATCGTCCCCTGGCAGCTCCTGCGCGATGAGAAAGATATCGTTCTCAAAATTGCGCCGATCAGCGATGACGGCGAACTTCTGATTCACGAATTTGAGAAGCTCTTGTCGCCCAACACGA
>CBDCIT010000039.1:0-304255 GCA_965217615.1 Alphaproteobacteria bacterium | reverse complement strand
GCCTCGGAGTAGCGCGGTGGCGGCTGCGTGAAATGTTGCTCAGGATCGACCGATGTGAGGCCCGCATCCTCACCCTCGTTCATCGGCGGGAGTCGCCGGTCGCGATCGTCGCCGCTTTTCCCTTCTTGGTCCCCACCGTTGCCCGATTGATCGCCGACGTCGTCGCGGCCTTCCTGATAGAGTTTGAAGAAGCCATCGAATTTGACTGCCGAACCCGTCGCGTGCATCACCACCGAGCCGTCCTGTGCGGCGATGTCGACGGCCACCTGGTCGAGCACCGCGCTGGCCATTTGACAGGCGATCGTGCGTTTCCAGATGAGTTCGTAGAGCCGCGCCTGTTCGTCGTCGAGGCGGCGAAGGAGGGACTGCGGCGCGCGAAACATGTCCGTTGGCCGAACTGCTTCATGCGCTTCCTGGGCGTTGCGCGAAGTCGTGCGGTAGACGCGCGGCGCGTTGGGAAGATAGGCCTCGCCGAAATCGCGCTTGATGAAGGAACGACATCCACTGAGTGCCGATTGGCTAAGCGTCACGCTGTCGGTGCGCATATAGGTAATCAAGCCTACGGTCTCGCCGCCAATGTCGAGACCCTCGTAGAGGCGCTGCGCCACCTGCATCGTGCGCGAGGCACTGAAACCGAGTTTGCGGCTTGCTTCCTGCTGCAGGGTCGAGGTTGTAAAGGGAGGCGCCGGGTTGCGGCGGGCCTGCTTGCGCTCGACCTTGTCGATGCGATAACGCGCCGCCGACACCTTCGACACGGCCTGATCGGCGGCCTGCTTGTCGGCGAGGCTGAGTTTGCCGAGCTTCTTGCCGTCGAGATGCGTCAGCTGTGCCGAGTAGGGCGCGCTAGCGGCGGTCGTAAATCGACCGTCTACGGTCCAGTATTCGTCTGCCCGGAATATCTCGATCTCGGCTTCGCGTTCGCATACCAACCGCAGAGCCACCGACTGGACGCGTCCTGCCGAACGCGAACCAGGCAGCTTGCGCCAGAGGACTGGCGAAAGCGTGAAGCCAACCAGATAGTCGAGCGCCCGGCGCGCCAGGTAGGCGTCCACCAACTCCTGGTTCACATCAAGGGGGTGCGCCAACGCCTCCAGCACCGCATCCTTGGTGATCTCGTGGAAGACGATGCGTTTGACCTCGACACCGTTCAGCGCCTTGCGCTGCGTCAGCACGTCTTGCATGTGCCAGGCGATCGCTTCGCCCTCGCGATCCGGGTCGGTTGCCAAGTAGAGCTTGTCCGCGCCCGCTAGCGCCTTGGCGATCAGGTCTATGTGTTTTTTCGCTTTGGGGTCGACCTGCCACGACATTGCGAAGTCGCGCTCGGGCTCTACGGAGCCATCTTTGGCAGGTAGGTCGCGCACATGCCCATAGCTCGCGAACACCTGGTAATCCGAACCCAGATAGCGATTGATTGTCTTCGCTTTGGTCGGCGATTCAACGACGACGACGTTCATGATCGGGCCGGTGAGACTGTTGTCTGCTGCAGCAAATCTGGTTCCTGATGCGCCTGGTTTCGGTGGGGTCGCTGCGTCACACTTGGCATCGCCGGTCCGATTCGTCAACTCTTGGCGCGTGGGCGGCTGGCGAAAACGCGCCGCGATATATTTGATTTTGGCCAGGTTGTCTACTTGTGAATTGGTGCCGGAGGGTCGCCTCTATGTGACCGATACTTCCCGGCGTTGAGACCGGCATCGATCCTTCGAGACCGCGCAGCCCGGGGATAAATGCCGCCGTCAGTCGCGCGGCCAATTTCCTGCGAAGGGGCGCTGGAGGGCGCGTTCAACCAGTTCCAGACGGTCCTGTCCAAAGAACATGTCGCCGTCGACGAAATAGGTGGGCGCACCGAACACCGACCGCTCGATTGCCTCGACTGTATTTTGCGCGTAAGTCGCTTGGACGTCTGCCGACAGCGCGGCTTCCAGCAGGGGCGCCGGTTCGAGGCCAAGCTGATCGCCGATCCGCGCTAAGGTGTCGCGGTCGGCCAGGTCTGCATCGTCCCGCCAATGTGCTTCCAGCATGCCGTGGGCCAACTGACCAATTTCTACACCTCGGACCTGCCCTGCAATCAGCATGCAGTTTGCCAAGGTCATGTCGTTGTCGTGATGAGTTGGCCTGCGCCCCAACACTGGGGCCTAGCGTGCCTCGGCCCAGCGCTCAATCTCACGGCCAAAAAAATACGCACTGTGATGAGCGGGTCGGCCGTAAGCCGATCCGATTCCGTTGGCCTCGATCACCTGAAGCAGGTCCATCGGTTTGTGAACGATCCTCCGCTTTGCCGCCGAAGCAATTGCCATAGATCGGGCCGAGCCGAGATAGGCAAACGCGGAGTGGGCGGAATAGAAATATTCGATCTCAGGCATGATGTGCTCCGGCTCATTTGTATTCGCGAGGATCGTGTCCCGGCGCGTGGTGTAAGAGCGTTGCGCTCTACGCGGCTCCCGGCGGGTAGGGCCGGGACGTTCAGGCTGCCACGGTGGGCAGCGTGATGGGGACACCATCGCTCAGCGGAGCGATTGATTCCAGCGTCATGTATCTCCTTGAGGACGGCCCACTCATCGTTCTGCTCGAGAAGGATGGCGCCGACGAGCCGTGTGATGGCGGCTTCGTTGAGAAAGATGCCGACGACGTAGATGCGGCGCTTGACCTCGGCATGGAGCCGTTCGATCGGGTTTGTGGAGTGCAATTTCTACCGGTGCACCTTGGGGAAAGTCATGTAGGCGAGGACGTAGTGCTCGGCTTCGTCCATGACCAACTGCCAGCTTGGGCACCTTGGTCTCTGAGCTGGTCGGCAACCTGACGCCACTGGGCCTTCGCGCTGTCGGCGTCCTCCTGGGCGAAGGCGGTGGCGACGAAGGCGGAGACGACGCGCCGGCCCTGGCGGCCGGCATGGGCCAGCAGGTTGCGGGCGAAGTGCATCGCGGCATCTTTGCCAGGTGGCGCCGAGGATCCGCATCGCGGCGGCCTTCAGACCCTTGTGGTCGTCGGAGATCAACAGCTTCACGCCACGCAGCCCGCGCCGGGCCAGCGAGCGCAGGAACTCGGTCCAGAAGGTCTCGGCCTCAGACGCGCCGATCGCCATGCCCAGGACCTCGCGGCGGCCCTGGTCGTTGACGGCCACAGCCACGCTCACCGCGACCTAGACGACGCGCCCGGCCTCGCGCACCTTCACATAGGTTGCGTCGAGCCACAGATAGGGCCAGTCGCCCTCCAGCGATCGATCGAGGAAGCCGCTGCCCTTAGTTCCGATGCTCGCCGCACAGCCTGGAGACCTGGCTCTTGGAGATGCCCGACATGCCCATGGCCTGCACCAGGTCGTCGACCGATGCGGGTCGACACGCCCTGGATGTAGGCCTCCTGGATCACCGCAGCCAGCGCCTTCTCGGCCATCCGCCGCGGCTCCAGGAAGCCCGGGAAGTAGCTCCCCTTCCTCAGCTTCGGGATCTTCAGCTCGACCGTGCCGGCCCGCGTCTCCCAGGACCGGTCGCGGTAGCCGTTGCGGTGGGTGATACGATCCGCCGAGCGCGCGCCGTGAGCGGCGCCGGTCAGGCCCTCGACCTCCAGTGCCATCAGCCGCTCGGCCGTGAAGCCGATCATCTCGCGAAGCAGATCGGCCTCGGAGCTCTTCTCCAAAAGCGCGCGCAGGGTCATCATGTCCTGAGTCATCGTGGTTCTCCTTCGGGTCAGGTTGGTTTGCACTAGCCCAACCCTAAACCGGAACCGCGATGGCCTCCGCAGTGGATAGCCGGCTTGCCTACGCCAGACTCTCGGCAGTCGCTACGGCAAGCCGCCTACCCACAGCTAACAGAGGCTCCAACAACTCCTACACCACGTCCTGGGACACGACCTTCGCGAGTTTCCACGAGTCAAGAAATGACCCGGCGCGAATCCAAGTCTCGCGCAGTCTGTACAGATTATGGGTAGTGCATTAGTTTGACTTTTCAGCCGTTTCGGGCCGGGCCAACCAATTGAATACCTCCAATCGATCTTTAGCCGACAGGATCGGCTCGATTGCCTGATCCTCCTCACCCTCCAGATCCGGGTTACCCATGTCATACTCTTGTGGGTCTGGCACCAAAGCATCTTTGCGTTCGGGCTCGGATTTGGCCAGGTCCGGGTAGCTATTGGTGGTCATGGTAGATACCCCCATCTGATGCCTTGACGATTCGATTGGTTTTCCTCATAAGGTAGCGTCTGAGCACGATGCCAACATGAGGAGGTAGTGATGGCTAGGAGTTTCAGTGAGATGCGAGCCGATGCACGGAAAAATCGTATTCTTAGCGTCTGGAACAAGGGAAGAAAAATAAAAGACTACGATGCTGAAGTGTGGAGACACGATGATCTCGGCAATGTCATCAAGTTTGCCGACCATGGCAATCGGGATTCAAAGCATGGGTGGGAAATCGACCACATTACTCCCGTCGCTGACGGAGGGAGCGATTCCCTCTCCAACCTTCGACCCTTGCAGTGGGAGGCAAACGTCGCGCGCAACTAACTCCCTCGATCCGCCGGGCATGTGACAAGAAACAACGATGTAATCGATTTCGTTTGGAAAATCCTCTCGTGGAACGGGGGTAACGAACAGACCCATCCCTTTTAGGGTGTCGTAGAGGCGGTTATTGCGGGCTGCAACCGTCATATGATCCGGTTCGATTTTCTGTTCCGACATATTTCATTCCTTTTTGTTCTCCAATTACTTTACAACCATACGCGGTCGGTACTTGGTCCCTTTCTTGGGTCCGGGCTTCTTTGGAGGCTGGGTGATTTTATCAATTAAATCTACAATCCAGTCCACATCGCGAAGCGTATTGGTCAGACCGGCTTCCATTGCCGGTGACACTCGCAATGTCTGATGAACGCGACAAAAGTTGTAGTACACAGCAAACTAATGCATCATTGATACGTGCTTGGAAAACTTCTTACTGAAAGCGTTGGTCCGGCGTGTAAACCTCCGGTTCGCCATTCGTATCGTCAGATTGTGCCGCTCGACGTAAGATGTGCTGTGCTCCGTCTCCTCCCCCTTCCTGATTTGCGATAACTCGGCCTTCTTTCCCCAAATCTTCTTGGCGGCTAGCTTGTAGGCTTTCAGGCTATCAGCAGTCATCTTCGGACGTTTCTTCGTCCGCTTTCTCAAATCTTTCATCAACTTTGTAGCGGACTTGGTGTTTCGTCTCTTACGCACCATGTACGAGATCAGCAGCTTGCTGTCCGCGTCCAGGGCCGTGAACGTCCACACGCTACCAGCTACGTCCAGAGGGTCTGCCCAATCAAGCGCCCGGTCCTTGGCGTAGACGAACGACCATACCTCGTCGCACTGGACGTTGCGCTTACCTTTGATCCCCCACACATAGTCGTCGTGGTAGAGCCGGCAAGCCTTGCCTGCCATGTCCAGCAGGTCGGCTACCGTGTTGAAAGCTACATCACATACCCGCGCCGTAGACCGCATAGACGACCCCTCGACCAGCATCGATAGCACTTGTGCGCGCTTGGTCCGAGGAAGCTTGTTCATGTGATGATAACTCGATGATTAAGTCCCCATTATTATTGCATAAATTAGCGAAATTATCAAATGCCCACCACTAGTATGTTCACTGTTTGTTCACGTCGCATTCGCTTGACTAAACTGGTTACTGCGTGCTTCGATAGCGTTACCAACTTAGTTCACGGTAGTCCCTGGTCGGGCTACCCGCTGAATACAAGAGCCTTACACGCGGTCTGGGGTAGCTCCCTAGACTTGGCGAATAGGCGGGAACCTCTCCACTTACCGTGGACTGAGTTGGTAATGACCCGGCACCCGGGTCTTACCAAGGAGAGGAATCATGCAGTTCATCAAAATTTGGGCTTTAGTAATCTGTTCGACTCTAATCATTTCAGTAACAGCAAACGCTGAAGTAGGTAAGTTTCCGAATGCTACTCTCGTAGCAGTAAATGAGATCAATAGGGATTGGGTGAAAATTGGTTTAATAGGTAGTGGTGATGGGGGACACTACTTCGATAGTAAACAGCATCCAAAACAAGCTCATATGTTGGCTGTTTTTGCTTGCAATCTTTATAATCGAACAGCAGTACAATTGTCCTTATTTGGTGGGCCATTTTCACACGACATCTACGGAAATCCTACTGAAGAGCCTCACCTACTAATAAAAGACAGTTACTACCTCTATTCATGTGCTTTGTCTCAGGAGTGAGCACATGTCTACTTACAGAGGAATGCTGGACGTTGAGCCCAACCTTTTCCCGATGAAAGCGGAACGGGTAATCCTTCGCAATGATGAAATAGCCTTTCATTTCCAATATAGGGAAGCACATGGTTATGAAAAAGAATGGTCAATCGATGATATAGCTACACGCCAAGCTGAAGGGTATTATAAATGTAACGTCACGGACCCTACCAGCGGGTATGAACCGGATCAAGCAACTATCTACATACTGAGGGTACAAGCTCATAGGATCGGGTGCTTTATCGAAGGATTTTGGCATGAGAAAGCCGAGGGGGCATGGAAGTTTTTCGGTAATCTTGAAGCATTTAAACCCGAACAGTAGACGCCTTTAGAAATATTGACAGAGATATTCAGTCGGTATACTAGTTGAATAGGGATGGACGATCCCTCAGCCGATTCGGGTAATGGCCCGAAAGTAAGCTGGGGGCGTCTCATCCGTAGAGATGGGGAAGGGTGACGGCGCAAATTCAGCCCGATCCTCTTCCCCGGCTCGCCCACTAGTACCACAATTTATGAGCTTCCAGCCCTCAATTAAGACCTGGACTCGCCCATCCCTATTCGAAATTGACTTTATTTTGAGCGTGATTTACCCGATTTCTTCTTAGATTTCGCGGGCTTATCTATCCGTCTAGCCGCTATTGGTAGATTATCTTCCAATTCATCTTCGGATGACGGCTCAGTAGATACACGCGGCCTACCATCCACGTATTCTTCGGGCTCAATACCCGTAGCTACTTTCATGGCTTTTACCATGCTGGACACCGAGCTGACTGGGCGCTTTTCTCCGCGTGGTCCTGTTGGCATTTTTCACCCCCGTAAAGTGCTGTAATGGTCGCGCGTTTGCGCGCTCGCGTCAATACTTTACGTTCACCGTTTGTTCCAATCAACCGTCAATCAAAGTCAAACTAACGCACTACCAGATTATGTGTGAGGTCAGTAGATTTTCAAACTAGAGCATTTCCGTGTCTGAATGAATCGCGAGGGATTCACAGGCCGTCAATTTTGTGATTCAAACTGCATGCTGGGTAGGAGGTCAGCCTGCATGGCTCAGTATCTATCAGAAGATCTTCGCATCAGGGTGATCGGCGCGATTGAAGGCGGGATGTCGCGCAACGGGGCGGCCAGGCGGTTCGGTGTCAGCATCGCCAGCGCGGTGCGCTGGATGGATGAATATTTGCGGTGCGGGCGGACGGCGCCGAAGCCGCGCGGCGGCGACCGCCGTTCCGGCCGGATCGAGGCGCAGGCTGATCTTCTGATGCGCGCCATTGAGGAGACACCTGACATCACGTTGATGGAACTGCGCGAGAAGCTAATCGCCGAGCGGGGCGAGAGCTTTGCAATCAGCACACTCCACGCTTTCTACCGCCGCCACGAGGTGACGTTTAAAAAAAGACTGCCCACGCCAGCGAACAAGAGCGCGAGGATGTGAGAATCCGGCGCGAGGCTTGGTTCACCCTTCAGCTAGATCTCGATCCGACAAGGCTGGTGTTCCTCGACGAGACTGGCGCAACCACAAAGATGTCCCGCCTGCGTGGGCGCGCCCCGCGCGGCGACCGCTGCCGTGCCGCGCTGCCGCATGGCCATTGGAAAACCACGACGCTGGTCGCGGGCCTGCGCCTCGACGGCCTGACCGCCCCCATGGTCATCGACGGCGCCATGAACGGAGAGGTTTTCACCACCTATGCCGAGACCCTCCTCGCGCCGACGCTGAACCCCGGCGACATCGTGATCATGGACAATCTCCCCGCCCACAAGGCCGCGGACGCCCGGGCGGCAATCGAACGGACCGGAGCGACACTGATGTTCCTCCCGCCCTACTCGCCGGACTTCAATCCGATCGAGCAGGTCTTCGCAAAGCTCAAGGAGATCTTGCGAAAAGCCGCCGCAAGAACCATCGACACACTCGAGGCCGCCATCGCGACAGCGCTCGATGCCTTCACCCCCAGTGAATGCAACAACTATTTTACAAACTCGGGTTACAAGCCGGATTGATCCGAAAATGCTCTAGTCACCTGAATCTAAAGTTCGTGGCATAAGTTTTGCTCGACACGGAGGCAGAAGCGCTTGACGGCAGCGAGAATGTCGTCGGCGGATTTCGTCCACTTGAAGGGCTTCGGATCTTCGTTGTGTTGTTCGATGAAGGCGCGGATGTCGGCTTCGAGCTGGCGGGTCGAGGTGTGCACCCCGCGCTGCAGCTGCTTGCGTGTCAGTTCGGCGAACCAGCGTTCGACCTGATTGATCCAGGACGCGGAGGTCAGCGTGAAGTGGACATGCCAGAGCGTCCGCCGTGCCAGCCAGGCCCTAACCGCCTCGGTCTTGTGGGTGGCGTAATTGTCCATGACGATGTGGACGTCCAGCCCCTCGGGGGTGCGCCTGTCGATCTCCTTCAGGAAGTCGAGGAACTCCCTGGCCCGGTGGCGTCTGTAGCACTTGCCGATGACGTGGCCGGTGGCGACATCGAGGGCTGCGAACAGCGAGGTGGTGCCGTGACGCTTGTAGTCGTGTGTGCGCCGCTCAGGCATGCCCGGCAGCATCGGCAGGACCGGCTGTGCGCGGTCGAGCGCCTGGATCTGGCTTTTTTCATCGACACAGAGCACCAGCGCGCGGTCCGGCGGCGACAGATAGAGCCCGACGATGTCGCGGACCTTGTCCACGAACAGCGGATCGCCGGAGAGCTTGAAGGTCTCCGAGCGGTGCGGCTGCACGCTGAAGGCCGCCCATATCCGCCGGATAGTCGTGTGCGACAGCCCGGTCTCCCGGGCCATCGAGCGGATCGACCAGTGGGTAGCGTCGGCCAGCGTCGTCTCCAGCGTCCGCTCGATAACCTCGGCCACCCGGTCGTCCGTCAGGGTCCGCGGCCGTCCCGGCCGAGGCTCATCCGAAAGTCCGTCGATGCGCTCCTTCAGGAAGCGGCGGCGCCACTTGCCGATCGTGTGCTCGTGCACGCCGAGTTCGATTGCCACCGCCTTGTTGGTCAGGCCGTCTGCGCAGCGCAGGATCATGCGGCAGCGATCGGACAGCGAGCGCGCGACCCGGCGGCGTCGAACCTGACGACAAGATACGACCGTTCTTCATCGCTCAGAACCAGGGCCGCCATCGGCCGGCCAATACCACGAGCCATCGGAAAGACCTCCAAAATCCAATTCCAATGGTTAGGGTATTATGCTATTAACTTCAGTTCCATAAGACTAGGCTCTACCGTCACAAATCAGCGCAAGGCAACACCAACCAACCCAGGGGGGTCTCTATGCCAACCTATGTCTTCTTGGCGAAGCTGACGGATCAGGGCATGCGCAACATCCGCAAGTCGCCGGGCCGCATGAGCGGCGGCAAAAAGGCCGCCAAGCAATTCGGCGGTCGATTCCTGCACTGGTATTTGACGATCGGCGCCTACGACGGGGTCTTCGTTGCGGAATTTCCCGATGATAAGGCCGCTGCCCAGTTCGTGCTTGCCCGCAGCGCCAATGGGAATGGGCGCTTCACGATGCTCACGGCCTTTTCAGAATCCGAATTCCGAAAGCTTATCAAGACGTTGCCAGAGGGGTAAGAGCCAAGCATTGATTATGCTCTGCGTCCGCGCCGGCCTCGATCTCATCGCCGGATGTTCGAGCATCAGCGGAATAACCCAAGCGTCCCGCTTGTTAACTCCTGTGAAGCCGTTCGGCTTTCACCCTGGAGTCAACGCAACGCGCGTGCAGCGCTCAAAGCCATGAGCGATCTGGAGGACGTCACCCAATGAAGAGATTTGCGATTGCCTGTGCAGTTTGCCTTGCGGCGCTCATTCCTGCAGCACATGCGCAGGACGCGAAGATGAGTTTCTTCATCACCAGCCAGGGTCCTGGCAACGGGGCAAATCTGACAGGGCTCGCCGGTGCCGATGGCCACTGCCAAAGCCTTGCCCAAGCAGTGGGCGCCGGCGGCAAGACGTGGCGGGCCTATCTCAGCACGACCGCCGCCAACGCCCGCGACCGCATCGGTAGTGGACCCTTGTACAATGCCGGTGGCGTTATGATTGCCAAGGATCTGGCTGCACTCCACGGTGACGCCATCCTGATCGACAAGCAGACCGGGCTCACCGAGAAGGGTAGTCAGGCGAACGGCCGAGGCGACAGCCCCAACATGCACGACATCCTGACGGGATCCAGCGCGGAAGGCGTGTTGGTCGCCGGCAAGACGTGCAGCGCCTGGACCAATAGCGGCGAGGGGAGTGCCGTCGTCGGCCATCATGACCGCATGGGGCTTCGCGATGACGCGCCGTCCAAATCTTGGAACTCCTCGCACGGCTCGCGCGGCTGTAGCCAGAGCAACTTGCAGGGGACCGGCGGCAACGGCCTGTTCTACTGTTTCGCCACCAACTAAGTCTGGTCCGCCACGGTCATAGTCGCGGCCTGCCCCCAGAGCGCGCAGCGGAGCCGGCACGTCTCAGTCGATGATGCGGGGCTGGATTGAGTGCCGGCCCGATGTGCTGGGTTGCGAGGGATCGCGGCACGCTGACCAGCGCCTTCATTGCTAACGTCCCAATCGTTCCTATCGGATCCAACCCTTGCGCTCGGCCTGCTTCGAATACCAGATCAAAAGCGCCGCCACCACCAGCGGCACCAGAATAATCCCCAAGATCTCGCCGAGACCGAAGTCGATACCGACCCCAAGGGTATGGATCATTGTCACAATCACGCCAAGTAGCGACGCGATAAACAAATAGTACGCAGCCGATTTCCTGAGCAGAAGCAGAAGGCAGCCGAGCACACCGCCGAAAACGGCTATCGCAAAAGCTCCAGAGGCCCATGCGGGTCGGCCTTCGACTAACGCGCGTTCGGACTCACGATATGCGGCGAGCACATCTGGATTCACCTGCACGAAGAAGTTTACGACGCCCAAAACATTCCAGATCAGCGCGACAGCACCGATTGCCCAGAAACTCCAGTGAACACCACCAACGGTCTTCTCGTTCATCGCGTCCTCCGATCCCCTCAACTACGCAGCATCCGCCTGTAACTCTACAAACATCTCATCAAGTACTGCATATCCCTTACCCCAACCGTTATCCATGCCGGCCATAGCGCCAGCAAAACAGGCGATTTCAGCGTCTGTAGCTTCAATGGGAACCTGAATCAGCCGCACTTAGGTCTTGGCGCCAACATCCTCAAATGTCACGGTCGTTAACAGCGCACGAGGCCAGTCCGGCATCATGGGACTCGTGATGATGTTCCAATCGGCGTCTGAAGAAGAGTGATGCCAAACGAGCTTTTTTGCGGTGCCACTTCTTGAAATACCATTTTACTGAGATCGGAATTGCCTCCCCATTTCATCTCGTTGAGCCACACCCCACCGGGTTTCAATTCAAATTTGTGGATGATCGTTTCTACGCCTGGGCCATACCATCGCGAGAGCAATTCAGGACCAGTCCAAGCCCGCCAAACCATTTCACGGGGCGCATCGAACACGCGATCAAGCAAATATTCAGGCAGTTCACTCATGGTTTTCTCCCTCCTCATTGTTTTGTTTCATATGGTTAAGGAGGTCATCCAGCTGGTCAAAGCTCGTCCCCCAAAACTCCCTAAATTCGGCAAGCCAGTCGACAGCTGCCGCCATAATTTCAGCTTTCAATCTCGCCGGGCGGCGTTGTTCATCAACGTCACGCTCGATCAACCCCGCCCGCTCGAGCACCTTCAAATGCCTCGAGACTGCTGGTTGACTTATTTCAAATGGAGCGGCGATCTCATTTACCGAAGCCTGACCATCTGCTAGCCGCAGAAGGATCGACCGGCGTGTCGAGTCGGCCAACGCCGCAAAGACGGCGTCGAGATTTGACGGCGCACGTGTATAACCAAATTGTTCCATAACATCATTGTTATAGAATCGCTGGTTTCCGTCAATGGTTTTTGTATCAACCTAAGCTCATGATCGTTTAAGGTCGCCGTGTGCAACGGTTCGCTTCAGTGAGGTTGTGCGTTCATGGAGGTACGACGACTTTCCCAATTCATCGGTGCCGAGGTGCGTGGCCTCGACGTGAGCTCGGAATTGGATGCCGAATCTTCGCGGCGGATTCATGACGCCTGGTTCGAGCATCTTGTGCTCGTCTTTCGTGGGCAAACGCTAAGCGACGACCAGTTTGTAGATTTTAGTCGTCAATTCGGCGATCTGGAGTTGGCGCCGATCGGCGAAGCCGCGAACCCGGCGAGCGACGGAATTGTTCCCGATCTGCCGACGGTGAACGTTGTCTCAAACGTGGTTGAGGACGGCGTAAAAATAGGTGTGCTCGGCGCTGGCGAAGCAATTTGCATACCGACATGTCGTATATTCCTGAACCGCCGTCGGCCAGTCTACTCTACGCTCTGGAGGTGCTGCCAGAAGGCGGCGACACCAGCTTTCTCAACATGTATGAGGCTTACGGCGCGCTCCCGGCAGATTTGCGAGAAAAGGTTGCAAGCCTCGAGGCGATCCACGATGCGAGCCACAACAGCTCGGGTGAATTGCGGAAAGGATTTCAGCCGGTCACTGACGTGAGCAATACACTTGGCGCGAAACACCCAATGCTGCGGACGCACCCTGAGACAGGTCGCAAAGCCTTGCATTTGGGACAGCGTCGCAATGCCTATGTGGCCGATCTCGCTGTCGAGGAAAGCGAGCGTGTTCTCGATACGCTGTGGCAGGCCGCACTCCATGATCGATATAGCTATACGCACCAGTGGCGCGTCGGTGACCTGCTGATCTGGGACAACTGGTGCACTATGCATCGCCGAGATCCCTTCGACCCGAACACGCGACGCATCATGCATCGCACCCAAATCAAGGGCGACAAACCGTTCTGAGGTGCTTCTGGCAGGTAGGAGTCAGGTATGGCCGACATGACGCTAATTACGGCCAACAAGAACTACTGCAATTGGCCGCTCCCAGCATGGTTGTGCTTCAGGGTTGCGGGTCTCGAGTTTGATGAGATCGTCATCCCATTCGGCGATCCAGACGCGCGCGAACGCTTCAAAGAGCTTACGCCCATGGGATCGGTTCCAGCGCTCAAGCACGGTGCTATGACGATTTGGGATTCCCTGGCTATCTGCGAGTACGTGGCGGAGCTTGCACCCAAAGCTGCACTATGGCCGGACGACCAAACTACGCGCGCAGTCGCGCGGTTGCTGCGGATATACATTCGTTTAGCGGCGCCCACACGGCCGGTGCTCGGTCCGCCGGCAGCGTCATGCCGACGAACTTCCGACAGCGCACGGAACCGGTCGATGTGCCAGCCGACATTCAAATACTCTTCGATCGCCATCTTAATCTTTGGCGTGAGTGCCGCACGGAATACGCGGAGGACGGACAGTATCTGTTCGGCCCATTTTCAATCGCCGAGGCCATGAGCGCTTCGCTAGTCAACCGCTTTGTGACCTACAATGTGCCACTTGGCGCCACAGAAGCCGCGTATCGCGACGCGATTCGTGATCATGCAGAGATCAAAGAATATGTCGCACTCGCGGAAACGGAGCCGTGGGTCTATGAACCATCAGAACGGCCGTTTTCGTGATGGTATGCATACTCTAAGAGTGGGAGCCGGCAATGGCCGATATGACCCTTATCACTGCCAACAAAAACTACTGCCTTTGGCCGCTGCCGGTATGGCTATGCCTTAAAGTCGCCGGAATAGACTTTGACGAGATTGTCATCCCATTTAGCGACCCTGACGCACGCGAGCGCTTTGAACGACACACCCCTACGGGATCGGTTCCGGCTCTTAAACACGGCGATTTGTTGCTCTGGGACTCAATGGCGATTTGCGAATATGTGGCAGAGCTTGCGCCTGAGGCCGGCCTGTGGCCTGACGACCGATCGAGACGCGCAATCGCGCGCTCTTTCGTTGCGGATATCCATTCATTCAGTGGCGGCCACCGCGCCGAAGTTCCCTCCATAGACGTCGGTAGCGTCATGCCAACGAACATTCGGGAGCGAACAGATACGATCGAAGTGCCAGCCGACATTCAATGCGTTTTTGACCGCAATACAAACGTCTGGCGCGAATGCCGTACTAAGTACGCTGCCGACGGACCGTATCTCTTCGGTCGGTTTTCAGTCGCGGACGCCATGAGCGCGCCGTTCGTCAACCGCTTTGTCACCTACAACGTTCCACTCGGTGACGTCGAGGCGGAGTATCGCGATACCATTCGAAATCATCCGAACATCAAGGAGTATATCGCGTTGGCGGAAGCGGAGCCGTGGTCGCACGCGTATTCGGACCGGCCATTTTCTTGATGCCGCGGCAAATCCAAGAAAGGGAGGATCCGGGCATGGCAGACTTGACGCTTATCACTGCCAACAAGAACTATTGCCTTTGGCCGCTCCCGGCATGGCTGTGCCTCAAGGTTGCAGGCCTTGAGTTTGACGAGATCACGATCCCTTTCGGCGACCCGGATGCGCGCGAGCGATTTGAGCAACTAACGCCTGTAGGGTCGGTTCCTGCCCTCAAACACGGAGATTTGACAATCTGGGATTCCTCAGCGATCTGTGAATATGTGGCGGAGCTTGCGCCGGAGGCTGGCCTGTGGCCCGACGACCGGTCTACGCGTGCGATGGCGCGCTCTGTCGTCGCGGATATCCATTCAGCTAGTGGCGCCCACCGTTCCGGAAATGCGTACATCGATGTCGGCTCCGTCATGCCAACGAACATCCGGCGGCGTACAGGACCGATCGACGTTCCGGTGGAGATTCAACAGATCTTCGACCGCAACACCAACATCTGGCGTGATTGCCGTACCAAACATGCGGCGGACGGACGGTATCTCTTCGGTAGGTTTTCAGTCGCCG
The DNA here is from genome assembly GCA_965217615.1 of Alphaproteobacteria bacterium. GTDB lineage: Bacteria > Pseudomonadota > Alphaproteobacteria > UBA8366 > CAVOAK01 > CAVOAK01. Next base: position 289,244 of record CBDCIT010000039.1, on the reverse strand, counting down.
ACGCCATGAGCGCACCGCTCGTCAACCGCTTTGTGACCTACAACGTGCCGCTCGGCGAAATCGAATCTGAATATCGCGACACCATGCGAGATCATCCGAATATCAAGGAATTCGTTGCGCTCGCGGAGGAAGAGCCGTGGTTCCATGAATATTCGGACCGGCCATTTTCTTGATGTTACGTCGACACTATGAGGAAAAGTGCTAATGGCCGACATGACGCTTATCACGGCCAACAAAAACTACGGCCTTTGGCCGCTCCCGGCGTGGTTGTGCCTCAAAGTCGCCGGGCTTGAATTCGACGAGATCACAATCCCATTCAGCGATCCGGACGCCCGCGCGCGTTTCGACGAACTTAGCCCGACGGGGTCGGTTCCGGTCCTAAAACACGGCGAATTGACAATCTGGGATTCCGCGGCGATTTGTGAATATGTAGCGGAACTTGCACCTGAAGCTGGCCTGTGGCCCGACGACCGCTCGACGCGCGCAATGGCACGCTCAGTGGTCGCGGATATACATTCATTTAGTGGCGCCCACTGGTCCGTCGTCGCGTTCGTTTCTGTCGGCGCCGTCATGCCAACGAACATCCGGCAGCGTACGGGACCGATCGACGTCCCCGCCAACATCCAGAAAATATTCGATCGCAGTACGAAAATTTGGCGTGAGTGCCGCACGGAATACGCGGAGGACGGACCCTATCTCTTTGGCCGCTTCTCAATCGCCGACGCGATGAGCGCGCCGCTCGTCAACCGCTTTGTGACCTACAGCGTGCCGCTCGACGACATCGAGGGTGACTACCGCGACACCATGCGAGACCATCCAATGATGAAAGAATATATTGCACTTGCGGAAAAGGAGCCGTGGCGGCATGAGCCGTCGGAGCGGCCGTTCCCTTAAGCACATAGGCAACGAACGATATCCGTATCATCGAAGCGTACGTGAGAGCAGCGTGCAGCGAGGAATATCATGGATAGAGTCACCGAACGGGGTATCGAGTGGGAATGCGAAAGAGTTATTCGTCAATTCTACCACCACACCGACCATTACGAGTTCGAGGAGGCGGTCAAACTTTTCACCGAGGACGTAGTTTGGAAGGTTGCCGGGCTCGACCTCAAGGGTCGCGATCAGCTTCTGGACGCACTCTATGGCGGCATCGGCAACGACACCATTCGCCATGTCATCACCAATACGATCGTCAATGTGATCGACGAGGATAATGCGGAACTTTTGAACTACACCAATATCTACTACTCGCGCGAAGGGCGCAGAGATAAGATGGACGGTCCGATTCACTTCGAGGGTCCGCACCGGTTCGCCGATGGCGCCGCGACGATGAGGCGGGTCGGCGATGAGTGGCAGATCGCAGCAAGAGAGGGCGGACGTTTGGTCTTCAGGCGGCCGAATGAACCGGTTGCGCTTGATGACTGGGCCGACAAGGCGGGTGCGAAAAGAGAGGCGTCATAGGGCACATCCAAGCAGGGAGGCATATCATGGACAGGGAAACTGAACGGGGCATTGAATGGGATTGCCAGAAGACCTGGCGCCAGTACTACCTTTATGTCGACCACCACGAGTTCGAGAAGGCGGTTACGCTGTTTACCGAAGACATTACATGGAAAGAGATGGGGCTCAATCTAAAGGGCCGGGACGAACTTCTTGAGGCCTTGTATGGCGCGCTCGGCGACGACACGATTCGCCATTGCTTGACCAACATGGTCGTCAACGTGATCGACGAAGACCATGCCGAAGCGGCAGCGTACAACACGCTCTACTACTCGCGCGAAGGGCGGCGAGAAGACATGGACGGTCCGCTAAAGTTCGAGGGCCCGCACCGGTTCGGCGATAACTACGCGAAGATGAGGCGGGTCGGCGACACGTGGCAGATAGCCCACAGAGAGGGCGGGCTGAGCGTCTTCAGGCGTCCGAACGAACCGGCGACCTTGGAAATCTGGGCTGAGAGGGAAGGCAAGCTCGCCTCTTCATCGTAGTCTGGCGTGACCTCACGACTGGGCAGATATCGCAGCGACCCTGAAATTGGGAAGTTCTCCGCTTAGAGCCAGAAGCGGCACTCTTCTCACGTCAATATGATACTCCGCTACTAGCCAAAAGCGGACGTTGGCGGTGTCCCTTAAGTCGCAGATGTAGTTCGTTTGTCGGGGCGGTTGTGTCTCGAAAGTGGTGGAAATTGGTTTTGGCGCCTCTCCGAGCGGGCTGAGTTTTGCGGCGGTCAGGCCGCTCGGTCAAGGGTTTCGTCGGCGATTAGCTGATCGAGGGTTTCCCATCCATCGACTTTGCGCATCTGGATTTGGCCGGAAGCGAGGAGCGCCCAGAGGAGCATCGGCACTGTTTCGGGACACGGCAGCACGGTCTGTGTTTTGATCCGGCGCTTGAACTCCTCGTTGAGACGCTCAATGGCGTTGGTCGTTCGGGCTGATTTCCATTGGCTCTTGGACAGGCGCGTGAAGGTAAAGAGCTTGTCGCCCGCTTCTGCGAGGCTGTCCGCGACGGCCCTGCATTTCAGCCGCCACTTGCGGACAAACGCCTTGCGGCGGGTTTCCACCTCGGAGGCAGTGTCGGCATAGATCATATCGCGGTAATCTTCGCTCAGCTCGTCATGCATGTGTTTGGGAGCATGACCCAGAAGGTTGCGGTGCTTGTGCACGGTGCAGCGTTGAACGGGAAGGTCATCGCCCCAAAGCGCCGACAGAGCCGCCTCCAGTCCCGGCGCGCCATCGACGATGACAAACCCGGGCCGTTTCAGTCCACGCGCATCAAGGTCGTCGAGGAACTGGCGCCACGCCGCCTGGCTTTCTCCGCCCATATTCCCGATCGAAAGCAAGACCTTCTGGCCATCCCGGCGCACCCCTATAGCCGCGAGAACCGAGATGTTGGTGGCCTTGCGATCCAGTCGGGTCTTGATCACAGTGCCGTCAAGGATCAGCCGAACGATATCCTCATCCGCGAGGCCACGGCTGCACCAGGCGTCCCAATCGACCTTCACCTTGCGCCACGCCCGGCTCACAACGTCCTTGCTCACAGCACCCCGGAAGAGCCCGAACAGCGCGCGTTTCACCCGCCGCGTGTTGGTTCCGGACAGATACACCGAAGCGATCAGCGCCTCGGCCTTTCTGGTCAGCCGCTGGTAGCGCGGCAGCGCCCGCGAACGCCATTCCGACGCCCGACCGTCTTCCTCAACGATCCGTGCACGCGGCACGCTCACCCTCTCGGTCCCGAATGTCCCCGTCAGTTGCCGCTCCCGGTGCCCGTTCCGATACCCTTGCCGAAGCGCGTCCTCTCGACCGTATCGGCAGCGCCCGAGAAACTGCGCAAGTTCCTCCTCAAAAACGGCCTCGATCGTTGATCTGATGTTCTCCCGCAGCCGGTCCTCGAGCGGATCATAGCCGGCGTCATTGGCCAGTAGCGAAAGCGCGCAAGTCTCGGTAGTGTTCTTCATGGCGTGATCTCCTTGGCGGTGCTAGCCGCCGGTTGGGTGGTTGTCTTGTCACCCGGAGATTACGCCATCCTCAAATTTCCACCACTTTCGAGACACAGCCTGTCGGGGCGGCTACAAAACTACAGATCGTGTTTATTTGAAGGACTGTCGGAAGTGCTCACTGAAAAGGTCATAGAATCAGTTTCAATATTGATGACGATCGACATTCTGAACCTCGGGATCGTTGTTGCGGATTCCAGGAGATGTCGGATGGAAACTGTTTGACATACACACTACGTTCGGCGACTTGATCGTACTGGACGGTGGGCCGAACATTTAAGTCGTAGCGAGTCTTGATCAGAAAGCGACAGATGAAAGCGCATTTCCTCAGACTTTCAGGTGTCGCCACGCACCATGTCCCGAGTTAGAGAATTGTTAGACAAGGTTGGGCAATTCGCAGCCATCGGGGAAATTGAAGAAGCGGATTTGCTCCTTCGCGAAGCTCTGGCGGTGGATCCCGACGATCCGATGGTCTGGTGCATCGCGGGAAATCTCGCTCTCAATCAAAGGCAACTCGATTTGGCGGAGCGGTGTTTCTCCGAGGTGCTCGAACGGGCCACGGACGATCCGGTGGCCCGTTTAGGACAAATTGCGGTGACTCTCCTGCGGCACGATTATACATCCAAGACTCTAGCGGAGGTTGCTCGGACGCAGGACCTCCATCCGGGCGAATTGATTTTACTTTTGCCTCTGTGTCGGGGCGACATGACTGCGATATTACAAATCCTCGAAGAGCGTGCTGTCGGCGATTTGTGGAAGCGGTCCGGAATCTTGGCGATCTGTTACCTGGTCACTCGCCATTTTCCCCTGGGGCTCGAACTTTCTGCATTGCTGTCGACTTTGCCCAAGGTTGGTCTTGAGGAACTGTTGAACGCCCTGTTCCAGCGGCATGCAGAGGAGTTTTCGCAAAAATGTGCGGCGCAAAGGAACCCGATTGCCGTCGTAAATAGCCAAGCCAAGAATGTTTACTTAGACTACCCGATTTTCGCCGCGCTCAGGTCGGCAGAAAAAAATGTTGCATACTTCATGGGGGAGACGGAGGCGAGCCTCGAACTGGCCAAGCATAGTTTGGATTTAGATAGGACTTATTTGATCCACGGTCAGAATCTGACGGAGTTCGACGCCGAGCTAATGCTATCGACATCGCCGGACGCGGCCGAATTGTCGCCAAATTCGGTCAAAGTCCTGATTCCCCATGATATGAGCGGACACGCTCGCGTTGACGACATGGATGACGCACCGTACGAGGCGATTCCGAATTACGGTGTCTTCGATTATTACCTGTGCGCCAACGAGACAATGCTGGAGGACATGCGGGCTTTTATTCCCGAAAACGACAGAGCGCTTGCCCGAAGCGGTAGGCAGCCGAATGTTCGACCGGCACGAAAACAAAGGGGATTATATCGAATAGTGCCGAAGGGGTCGAGTAACATGAGGCAATATGAGGCAATATGAGGCATTACCAAATTATATGTGACAATAGGGGATAATATGAGTTACTATGTGTTTAGATGGTTTGAACACACCATATATAGTGTGGAAGACACAATATGTGGTGCGTTCGTCGGTGAGGGCCAACTAGGGAGGGTGACCTGTGGGTAAGTGTGGCCAGAGGCCAGAAACCCCTTCTTCCCATCAGCCCAGCAAGGCCGAACTCGATAAAGACGTGAGCATTGACGCTCTGCCCGAGGCGCTGGCGTGGGCAATCACGCGCGGTGGCGCTGAACGGCGCGATGACAACAAAGACAAATGAGAATCAATGGTGGGCCCGACTGGACTCGAACCAGCACCCCCCCAGTTAGCAGCCGGGTGCTCTTTCCAGTTGAGTTACGGGCCCCACCATTGGTGTCGTTGGAGTCGGGGACCGGATTCGAACCGGCATACCAAGAATTGCGGGTCCTGTGCCTAACCATTCGGCCACCCCGACCTCAACGGATGATGCGTAGGACTTGCGGGTGAACGAAGGTTGCCCTATATAGACAGGGATTCCATCGCGTCGCCTGCACAGCAATACGCGATTAGCGCCCCGGTTGAGGTAAAACTCTCCGGGGCGCGTCTATTCTATGCTACAGGATGCTGTTAGTCGAGTCTGACGACACACCAGACCTTGTTTAGCCGGACACCAAATCCTTGTACCGAAGCCGCTTCCCCGCCATCTTGGAAACTACGCTGCGCATCATATCGGTAGTGTCGGCGTCGCGGGTATTGTGGCGACCCGCGAACTCGTTGACGTAGCGGTCTAAATGCTTTTCGGAGAAGTGGTGGAACGTCCCCTGATAGCCCCGCTTTAGCATGGACCAGAAGGATTCGATCCCATTGGTGTGGGCCTGCCCGCGCACATACTCACCAACCGAATGATTGACGGCCTCGTGGTCGAAAGGCATTCCCTTGTAGGCACTGGCCTCGTCCGTGTAGACCGTGGCGCCGGGCGCCGCGTGATCGGCCACGAACCCCTGTAGCGTTTCCGCGTCAGTCGCTTCTATCTTCCGCGCCGTTACTCGGTTGCTGCCACTATCCTTGATGCCGATGACTGCTGACTTACCGGCGGTTCCACGCCCTGTGAGTCCTTTACGCTTTGACCGAGACATGTTCTTGCGCTTCCCGCCAATATAGGTCTCGTCCACCTCAACCGGACCCGTATACATGGCACCATTTTCCTTCCATGATTCCCGCAACCGATGGGCCAAGAACCACGCCGACCTCTGTGTAATCCCGAGATCGCGGTGAAGCTTCATGGACGAGACACCTTTCAGGTTGGTAGTGACCTGATAGAGCGCGATCGCCCAAGCCTGGAAGCCCAGATTAGAAGCTTCCATAGGGGTCTTTGTGCGGACGCTGAACCGCTTCGCGCATTCCTTCTCACGACAGCGATACGGCATAGTCTTGTGCTTTGCGCCCGACTGGACGTTGGTTGATCCGCAATATGGGCAGTGTGGTTCCTCTGGCCAGCGTTGCTCCGCAAACCATTTCTCGGTGGTTGCATCATCCGGGAACATCTTGAATAATGCTTTTAGCGTCAGACCTTTGCGGTGGGATTTTCCGGGTGCCTTTTGTGCCATACCAGCCTCCTTGTTCTTTACTATATGGTGCCGAAATGGCTGGCTTCAAGAGTGTTTCGGCACTATTCGATATAATCCCCAAAACAAAGATGCCTGGTTCGCAGCGGATATCCTAAGCTTGATAACAACCTCGCTGAGTTCGCCCGTATCCAAGCGAGTGACGCGCATCCGGCCATATTGTTTCTGCCGACTGATTTCGACTTATACGTCCACGGCATCGTTCCAGCGTACGGCGAATCAATAATTGCCCGACTGCTCACGCAATTCCCGAATTCGATATGGTTTTTCGGCCGCACCCCAATAATCTCAGAAACAGACACTCCGAGCTTGAAGGGCTACGGGATAAATTCACCGCAAATCCGCGCTTTGTGTTCGATGACGACCCGGACTATATGCAGCATTGGGCTCGATCGGTGGTGATGGTTTTGGATTTTTCGGGCGGCGCGTTGACCTTCGCGTTCACGACCTTGCGGCCGGTCATCTTCTTTTCACCAGATGACGACAGGTTTGTCAGCAATTCGAAGGGTGGGATTTTGCCGTTTCGCGACAGTATCGGGATGGTGGTAAAGAAAATCGAAACGCTTGATTCGGCGATTAAAGCGGTTGTGGAAGATGGCGAATACTGGCGGAGGCGCCTTTCAGATTTTCGGGACGGAAACGTATTTAATTTGGGTCGATCCGCGACATATATTGCAGAGTCGGCGGACGATATGATCCAGGGCCGAGGTCGTGACGATTGGGTTTAATTCTGAGAGTCGATCGAATTGACGGAAAACGGTATTGCGCCCGGAGAGAAGGTGATCTGAGCGTCTTCAGGCGTCCGAACGAACCGGCCACCTTGGAAATCTGGGCTGCGAGGGAGGGCAAGCTCGCGCCTTAACCATAAGGTAGACTCAGGATCTTTCGATTCCATTGAGTACGTTGCGCCATGGCGGAACCCTACCTGCGAGAATTGCAAGCCATCGTTGAGCGGTCCTGTGAGCCGCTTGAAGAGACAGTTTCGTGCAAGCATTTCTTCGCTAGTGCGGCGGCGTATGCCGACGGCCGCATATTTATGACGCTCACAAGCGGCGGACTTGCGCTGAAGTTGCCGGAAGACGCGCGGGACGTACTTTTCAGCCGCGGCGCAAATCCCCTGCGATATTTCCCTAAATCACCGGTGAAGAAGGCGTATGTCTTGCTGCCGGATCAACTCGTCGACGATGCGGCCGGTCTAAAGCGCTGGATTTCACGGAGCATCGAGTTTGTGCGGGCGTAGGTCTGCTGTGATGATCGGCCATCCGCTACCAGAGGTGGGGTTAAGTCGCCGGACATACGTGGCGCGGGGTCCGTGCTAGTCCGCAATCAGCATGACGACGTTTCCGGGTTGGCGCTCGAGGCGGCCGGCGAGCTCCAGTTCGAGCAGGATAGAGCGCACGGTGCCGACCGGCAGATCGAGGCTGCGCACGATTTCATCGACCGAAACGGGCGAGGGGCCGAGCGCGTCGACGATAGCGTCGCGCGCGCGGTCCAGGTTGCCCGGATCCTCAGGTCGAGCCGTGAAGGCCGCGTCCTCGGGCTCGGCCAGGGTCAACCGCGGCATTGCTGCCAGGTCCTCAACGATGTCGGCGGCCGATTCGACGAGCGTCGCGCCTTGGCGGATCAGGTTGTTGGTGCCACGCGAGCGCGGATCGAGCGGCGAGCCGGGAACGGCAAACACGTCACGGCCTTGCTCGCCAGCAAGACGCGCCGTGATCAGCGACCCCGAGCGCACGGCGGCTTCGATCACGACAACGCCAGTTGAGAGCCCCGAAATAATCCGGTTTCGCCTTGGAAATAGAGGGCCGCGCGGCTCGGCGCCATACGGCATCTCCGAGACGATCGTACCGCGCGCGCAGATTTGCTCGTAGAGAGAGCTGTTCTCTTTCGGATAGATCACGTCGGCGCCGCCGGCGAGAACCGCGACGGTGCCACGCTCGACGGCTGCTGAGTGGGCTGCGGCATCGATGCCGCGGGCCATGCCCGATACGACAGCCAACCCGGCCTGGGACAGCTCAGCGGCGATCTGCGTTGCGAGCTTGCGACCGTTGATCGATGCCTTGCGCGCGCCGACAATAGCGACGCTCCGCTCACTCAAGAGCGGCATACGTCCAATGACCGTCAGCATCGGCGGGCGCGTCTTCGATCGCAGCGAGCGCGCTTGGATAAGCAGCCTCACCCCAATATAGGTGGACACCGCCAAAAGCCGCGACCTGTTCGATCTCCTCCTCGGCGGTTGTGCGAGCTCGAAGCTTCAGCGCGCGGCGGCGGCCGCCACGCCGAGCCAGTTCCGGTATCGCCTCCAGTGCCGTCGCGGCCGTGCCATAGTGGGCGATCAACTGACGATAGGTGACCGGGCCGATATTCTCGCTGCGGGCGAGGCGCAGCCTGTCCAGTTTTTCGTTATCGTCGAGTGGCGCCGCGTCTACCATGAGATCTGCCATAAGGTTTCCGTCCCGATGTGAGATGCGCGTCGGTGCCTAACTGCCATCCTCTGCGGGCTTCCGGAAGCTGATGCGCGGCTCCTCGCCTTTGAAAAGGCGTCTGATGTTGCTCCAATGGCGGATCCAAACGAACAGTGCCAAGGCGGCGAAAACCTCCGTGCGCTGCGGATCTGCGAGCCACCAGGCATAGATCGGTGAGGCCGCTAGCGCGAGGAGCGCTGATAGCGAAGAGATTCGGAACAAAGCGGCGACCGCTAGCCATGTCAGGCAGGCCAGCACTCCGACCGGCCACGCGGCCGCCAACATCACCCCTAAAGTGGTTGCCACGCCCTTGCCGCCACGGAACTTGAGCCAAACCGGGAAGAGGTGTCCCAACACCACGCCCGCCGCCGCGAAGACCATCATATCGGCCCCTAAGTGGGCTGCGATCAAGATGGCGACGGCGCCCTTTCCGGCGTCGAGAATGACCGTAAGCGCGGCCAGAGATTTGCTCCCCGTGCGCAGGACATTTGTCGCGCCGATTGTGCCGGAACCGATCTCGCGGATATCGCCTAGGCCCGAGAGCCGTGTCAGGAGCAGGCCGAATGGGATCGAGCCCAGCAGATACGCCAGCGCAAAACCGGCATAGAACGGCCAGGTGAAGTGAATGCTGCCGAGGAGGTCAGGCATCTGGTCTGTTACCTTCCAAATAAACGCTGCGGCCGTCGACGATGGTTCGCATTACGCGGCCCCGCACGGGCCGGCCATCGAACGCGGAGTTTTTGGAAATGCTATGCAGGGCGCCCTCGCTCACCTGCCACGGCGTGTCCGGATCGAACAAAACCATGTCGGCTGGTACGCCGCGTGCGAGCCGTCCGCCCGGCAGGCCGAGGATGCGCGCCGGTGCTGCCGTCACTCGGTCAAGCGCGTCCAGCAGCGGCAGATGTCCGTTGTGATAAAGCTCAAGCGTGAGCGGCAGCAGGGTCTCCAGGCCGACGACGCCGAACGCCGCGTTGGCGAAGGGAAGGCGCTTGGATTCCTGGTCGTGCGGTGCATGGTCGCTGGCGATCGCGTCGATCGTGCCGTCGGCGAGCCCTTGAACGACCACTTGCCGGTCGGCTTCGCTGCGCAGTGGCGGCGAGACCTTGGCGAACGTCCGATAGCTGCCGAGGGCGGTCTCATTCAACGCAAAGTAATGGGCCGCGGTATCGCAGGTAACGGCGAGCCCTTGTGCCTTTGCCGTCCGGATCGCGTCGATGGCGGCGGCGGTCGAGACGTGTGCTGCGTGATAGCGACCGCCTGTCAATTCGACCAGCCGCAGATCGCGCTCGACCATGATCGCTTCCGCCTCCGGCGGAATGCCGGCAAGGCCGAGACGGCTCGCGATCTCACCTTCATTCACAACGCCGTTTGCCGCGAGGCAAGGTTCTTCGGGATGCTGCACGATAAGGGCGTCAAACGCGCGTGCGTAACTCAATGCTCTCCGCATGACCAGTGCGTCCGATGTTGCGACTTGGCCATCGGTGAAGGCTAGAGCGCCTGCATCAAGCAGGAGTCCGATTTCAGTCAACTCCTTGCCCTTCAACCCACGGGTCAAAGCGCCATAGCAGAACACCTTGACTTGTCGCACCTCGCGGGCACGCCGTGCGATGAACTCGACGACTGATACATCGTCAATCACAGGGTTGGTATTCGGCAGACAGACCATGGTCGTGACACCACCCGCGGCGGCAGCCCGGCTTCCCGAGGCGATGGTCTCCTGGTGTTCGTCACCCGGTTCGCGAAGCTGAACGCGCATGTCGATCAGTCCGGGCGCAAGACACAAGCCTTCGCAGTCGATGATCTGGTTCACCGAAGGCGCGCCATCGCGGAACAGCTCCGGGCCCAGATCAGCGATCCGGCCGTTTTCTACGAGAAGCGCGCCGCTCGAATCGAGTCCGCTTGCAGGATCGAGCAACCGCGCGTTTAGATAAGCAATGCGGCCATTCGTCATTCCGCATTGCTCCGTTGATTGCGGGTCAGCAGGTCCAGGCACGACATGCGGATGGCCACGCCCATCTCCACTTGCTCCCTGATCAACGATCGATCGATGTCGTCGGCGAGCTCGGAGTCGATTTCGATTCCGCGATTCATCGGTCCCGGGTGCATGACCAGCGCGTCAGGATGGGCCGCGGACAATTTCTCCCGGTCGAGCCCATAGTAGCGGAAGTACTCGCGGGTCGAGGGGACATAGCTGCCCTGCATGCGCTCGGTCTGCAGCCGCAGCATCATGACGATGTCACAGTCTTTGAGACCGGCCGCCATATCCGTGAAGACATCCACACCAAACCGCCCGATCTCGGCTGGTAATAGGGTCGGTGGGGCGACGACACGGACCCGTGTTCCCATCGCCTGCAGTAAGTAGATATTCGAGCGCGCGACGCGGCTATGTAGGACATCGCCGCAGATGGCGACCGTGAGGTTGTTGAGTCGTCCAAGGCGGCGGCGAATTGTCAGAGCGTCGAGAAGCGCTTGTGTCGGGTGTTCGTGGCTGCCGTCGCCGGCATTGATGACCGCGCAATTCACTTTCTCAGACAAGAGTTTGACCGAACCGGACTCAGGGTGCCGCACAACCAGAACATCGGGATGCATGGCGGTCAGCGTCATCGCCGTATCGACCAGCGTTTCCCCTTTCTTGACCGAGCTGGTGGCGACCGACATGTTGATGACATCGCCACCGAGTCGCTTTCCGGCCAGCTCAAAGGACGTCCGCGTCCGCGTCGATGTTTCGAAGAAGAGATTGATGATCGTGCGGCCGCGCAGCACTGTGCTTTTCTTGTCGGCGCGCCGATTCTGCTCGACATAGGTGTCGGCGAGATCGAGATAGGCGGTAATCTCGTCTGGAGAAAGCTCTTCAATGCCGAGCAAATGAGGCTGGGTGATCCGAAGCGAGCCTGAATCTGCGGACGCCTGAGCTTTCGTAGTCTCACCCTGCGCCGACATCCAGAGCCGCACCTTGTCCATCGTCGCCGCCGTCGGTGAGCGCTTTTCGCGTAGATCGAAGACGAAGTTGGGATCGTTCATCGCGGCACGGCCAAATTTCGTCGGATCCAAGCCGGTGGCGGAGAGATAGTTCTCGATTTCTTGGCGGAATTGCTCGGTAATCGTCATCGTAGATGAAGTCTAGTAGGATTAATCCTATCGTTCAATAGGAGCGTCGTACGCCTGCTGTAGCAGATCAAATCACCTCAGCACTACGCAACTCCGCGATCTCGCCATCGGCCAACTCCAACAATTCGCGCAAAACCTCCTCGGTGTGTTGGCCCAGCATGGGCGGCGGGCGTCGATGACTGGGCGGCGTCGCCGACATTTTTATTGGGCTCGCGACCAGCGGCACCTTCAGGTTCTCTTCTGCCGGATGATCCAACTCGATCCGCATGTTGCGCGCTTTGACTTGCGGATCTTCAAACACACGATCGACGGTGTTGACCGGACAGCACGGCACGCCGGCCTCGATCAGTCCATCGATCCAATACTGCATCGGCTTCTTCGCCGTTATCTCCTTGATGCGCGGCATTAGCTGATCGCGATTGCGGATGCGTTTGTCGTTTGATTCGAAATCCGGGTTGTCGGCAAGCTCCGGCGCTTCTGCAAACTCGCAAAATGTCCGGAACTGACGGTCGTTACCCGCGGCGACAATGACATGACCGTCGGACGCCGGGCAGACGTCGTAGGGCACGATATTGGGGTGGGCGTTGCCGACCCGGGTTGGCCGCTTGCCGGAAACCAGGAAGTTCTCGGCCTCGTAGTTGAGCCACGCCACCTGCGTATCGAGCAGCGCCATGTCGATATGCTGGCCTTGCCCGGTTGCGTCGCGGTAACGCAGCGCGGCAAGGATCGATACCGACGAGTACATGCCGCACATCATGTCGGCTATCCCAATCCCCACCTTCGCCGGGCCACCTTCGGGTTCGCCCGTCAGGCTCATGATGCCGCCCATGGCCTGCGCCAAAAAATCGTACCCCGGCCGCGGTGCATAGGGTCCGGTCTGCCCGAACCCCGTCACCGAGCAATAGACGAGAGCGGGAAACTCTTCCCGCAGGTCTTCATAGCCGAGGCCGTAGCGCGTGAGATTACCGGTCTTGAAATTTTCGACCAGCACGTCGCATCGGGCAATTAGCCGCCGAGCGATTACTTGTCCTTGCGGTTTCGCCACATCGAGCGTGAGCGATCGTTTGTTGCGATTGGCGGCAAGAAAATAGGCGGCCTCCGTCGTGTCGTTCCCGGCCGAATCGCGCAGGTAGGGAGGCCCCCAGCGTCGCGTATCGTCGCCGGCGCCGGGCTTCTCAACCTTGATGACATCGGCGCCGAGGTCGCCCAGCACCTGCGAACATGTGGGTCCGGCTAAAATCCGTGTCATGTCGAAGATTCGCACCCCGTCGAGCGAACCGGTCATCGCCTCCCTCCGGACTCTATGGCGTCAATTGCGTTTGCTTATCTCGGCTTGTCAGCTGGCCGCCGCAAGCACTTCCGCTGAGCGATCCCAAAGATTTGGTGTCTCAGTATTGGTATAGCCGGTCACAAATAGCGTGGCCTCGCCGGTCTCCGGTTCATAGATATGGCGCTCAACCGCGCCGATGTTTCCGCCATAAACGTGAACACTGATCGAGGCACGGTCATCATACGCGTTCTCGACTGCATGAATGTCGCCGACGGTCGGCGAAACCGCCGTCACGTCGCCCGGTTTCAGCTGTATGAATTCGGATTCGACAAGACCACTGCCATTCGCACCCAGCTCGTAGTTGGTCGAACTCTCCGAACCACGCAACATACCGATCAGGCCCCAAACCAAATGGTCGTGGACCGGTGTTTTCTGTCCTGGTCCCCAGACGAAGCTCACGACCGAGAAGCGTTCATGGGGATCGCAGTACAAGAGGAACTGCTGGTATTGATCGGGGTTCACTGTGGCGAAGGCGTCGGGCAGCCAATCGTCGGTTGCTACAAGTTCCGCCAACAGGGCGCGGCCACGCGCGACGACCTTGGGTTCTTCATCGCCGACCTCTTCGACGACGCGGGTCATCTCCTGAATGAAGAGGCGTAGCTTGCCGATATTAGCCATGGCTCGGATCCATCTCCCGACGCGAAAGTCGACGCGTCATCATCCACGCACTCATTTTATCATGACCGCTGCGCCTGATCGAGCGCACCTTGCAGAATATGTCGCTAACACACGATATGACCGGTCTATGTAACAGATGATCTGTCCGGTTTTAGATTTCCTCCAAATCTGGAGGAATCGGATGCGCCGGACGGAGCAGTTGCAGGGACTGAGATTGATGAAGTTCGAGGATGTCTACGGACGTTGTTATCGGGGTGATTTGAGCCAGGCCGAGGCCTCGGAGATCCTGGGCATGTCGGAGCGGACGTTCCGGCGCTGGCGGGAGCGCTATGAGGCCGAGGGTGCCGCGGGTTTGTACGACCGGCGCCTTGGGCGGGTCTCGGCGCGCCGCGCGCCGGTGGACGAGGTGATGCGGGTGCTGGAGCTGTTCGAGACGCGCTACCCGGACTTCACGGCCAAGCACTTCCACGAGAAGCTGGTCTGCGAGCATGGCTTCGGGCTGAGCTACAACTGCTTCGCCTGAGCTTGCAGGCGCACGGCAAGATCAAGCCGGCGCCCAGGCGCGGGGCGCACCGCCGGAAGCGGCCGCGCCGACCGGTGGTGGGGATGATGCTGCACCAGGACGGCTCGAGCCACGAGTGGGTTGCGGGCCAGTGGTGGGATCTGATCGTGACCATGGACGATGCGACATCGGAGGTCTATTCGGGCTTCTTCGTTGCCGAGGAGGGCACGATGAGCACGTTCCGCGGGCTCGGCGAGGTGATCGCCGAAAACGGGCTGTTCTGCTCGCTCTACGCCGATCGGGCCTCGCACTACTGGCACACGCCCGAGGCAGGCGGCGGTGTGGACAAGGACAACCCGACCCAGGTCGGCCGGGCCTTGGCGCAGCTCGGCATCGAGTTGATCGCGGCCTATTCGCCGCAGGCCCGGGGCCGCTTGGAGCGCATGTTCGGGACCTTGCAGAAGCGCCTGCCCCAGGAGCTGCGCCTCGCCGGGATCGCCACCATGGCCGAGGCCAATCGCTTTCTCGAGGAGCTCTTCTGGCCGGCGCACAACGCCCGCTTCGCCCGCCCGGCCGCGGACACCGGCTCGGCCTTCGTGGCTTTTGCCGGCACGCTCGAGGACATCCTCTGCGCCCAGGAGGACCGCGTCGTCGCGGGCGACAACACCGTGCGCTACAAGAACCGCACGCTGCAGATCCCGGCCGATCGCCACCGCCACCACTACGTCAAGGCGCAGGTCCGGGTGCACGAATATCCCGACGGCCACCTAGCCGTCTTCCACGGACCCAGGTGTCTGGCGCGCTACCGCGCCGACGGCGAAACCATCGACGACGACAGGCTCCAGGCCGCGTGACCCGCTTCGACGCGACCGAGCCAAACCACCACAACAGAAGCGGTCAATTCATATGGTACATAAAGCGGTCAACTCAGTTTGTTATCGACAGCGCACCTTGCAGAATATAGGCGGCGGCGGCCTTGTCGACGACCTTGGCGCGGTGTGTTCTTGTCATGTCGGCTTCCTTGACCAGCATGCGTTCCACTGCCGCGGTCGAGAGCCGTTCGTCCTGAAACGCGAGCGGCAGGTCGATCCGCTCAAGCAAGTTCGCGGCAAACTGCCGCACCGACTGGCAGGCGCGGCCCTCGCTGCCGTCCATGTTGAGCGGCAGACCAACCAAAAGCCCGCCGACACCATGTTCCGAAATAATTGCCTCGAGCGCCTGCGCATCCTGTGTGAATTTCGTCCGTCGGATCGTTTGCAGTGGACTGGCGACCGTGAGCGACGGGTCGGAGAGTGCTAGCCCTATCGTCTTCGTGCCGACATCAAGGCCGAGCAGCCGTAGGCCGGTGGGCAACTGCGCTTTGAGGTCCTGAAGTGTAGAGATCGACATCTAGCTGGTCTTGGACGTGGTTGGTCTCCGCTAACTTGCGCGGCCGTCGTCAATATTGGTCGAAGCTAGCTGCGCGCGGCGGCCAGCGCAACGAACAGCCATGCTCCATTAGGTTTCGTGCGCTTGCCGTTCCGCGTGAGGCGATGCTACGGTCCGCCGCTCATTTCAACGGTTTAAGCCGGACAAACGGTTCGGCCAGCAGACAAGGAGACGGCCAGGATGGCGCTTGACCGGACGACGGTACAAAAGATGGCCAGCCTCGCGCGGATGGGCGTTGACGACACGGCACTTGATGGTCTCGCTGGCGAGCTTTCCAACATTATCGGTTGGGTGGAGACGTTGTCGGAGGTCGACACCGAGGGCGTCGCGCCGATGACATCGGCGGCGGAAACCAGTCTGCACATGCGCAAGGACGAAGTGACCGAGGGCGACCTTGAGGACAAGCTTCTGCTGAACACGCCGGAAGCCGCCCATGGATTCTATACGGTCCCGAAAGTCGTCGAGTGATGGCTGAGCTGCTCGGAATCACAATCGAGCGGGCACGCGCCGGGCTCGCCAACGGGGAGTTCACAGCTTCCGAGCTCACCGCAGCGCATGTTGCGGCGATGGAAGCGACGCAGCAGCTTAACTGTTGGATCACGGAAACGCCGGATCAGGCGCTCGAACAGGCGGCCCGGTCCGATGCGCGGCGGTCGCAGGGCGAGGCTGGGGTCCTGGAGGGCATCCCAATCGGCGTCAAGGATCTTTTCTGCACCGAAGGCGTGCTGACCACCGCAGGCAGCCATATCCTCGATGGGTTCAAGCCGCCCTACGAGTCGACGGTGACGGCCAATCTGTGGCGCGCGGGCGCAGTGATGCTCGGCAAGCTCAACATGGACGAATTCGCCATGGGCTCGTCCAACATGACCAGCTACTACGGACCGGTCGAGAACCCGTGGAAGCGCAGTGACGACCTGGAAACGAAGCTCGTGCCCGGTGGATCTTCCGGCGGATCGGCGGCGGCGGTGGCGACGCGAGCGGCGATTGCATCAATCGGGACCGATACCGGTGGGTCGATCCGCCAGCCCGCCAGCTTCACGGGCGTCGTCGGCATGAAACCGACATACGGCCGCTGCTCACGCTGGGGCATTGTCGCCTTCGCCTCATCGCTCGATCAGGCCGGGCCGCTGACCCGCACGGTTCGGGACGCGGCGATTATGCTGGGCGTTATGGCAGGCTATGATCCTAAGGACTCAACGAGCGTCGACCGCCCGGTCCCAGACTATGAGGCGGCTTTGAACGGCGATGTGCGTGGGCTTCGCGTTGGCGTGCCCCAGGAGTATCGGGTCGAGGGTATGCCGGCTGAAATCGAGACCCTGTGGCTTCAGGGCGTCGACTGGTTGAAATCTGCTGGCGCCGAGATCACTGAAATCTCGCTGCCGCACACGAAATACGCGTTGCCGACCTATTACATCATCGCGCCGGCAGAAGCGTCGTCGAACCTCGCGCGTTATGACGGTGTGCGCTATGGGCTGCGGGTCGAGGGTGGAACGATCCAGGAGATGTACGAAAACACGCGGGCCGAGGGCTTCGGCGCCGAGGTCAAGCGTCGCATCCTGATCGGAACCTATGTTTTGAGCGCCGGCTACTATGATGCTTATTATTTGCAAGCGCAAAAGGTGCGCACGCGGATCGCCGACGACTTTCGTGCCGCTTGGGACGAGGTGGATGTCGTGCTCGCGCCGACGGCGCCGAATGCGGCATTTGCGCAGGGCGAGAAGATGGACGACCCAATCGCCATGTATCTGAACGACGTGTTCACCGGACCAGCGAGTCTGGCGGGCCTGCCAGCGATTTCGGTGCCCGCTGGCCTCAGCGCCGAGGGACTGCCGCTCGGTCTGCAGCTGATCGGCCGGGTGTTCGACGAAGAGACGGTGCTGCGTGCCGCCCATGTGCTGGAGGCCGCGGCTGGCTTTGAGGCGGTACCGCAGGTCATGGCCGGCGGCGACGCTTAGCGGAGGAGCGGACGGAATGGCGAGCCTGATTAAGGGGCGTACCGGAGACTGGGAGGTCGTTATTGGTCTGGAGATCCACGCCCAGGTCGTCAGCGGCGCGAAGTTGTTCTCTGGCGCCTCGGCCGAGTTCGGCGCGGAACCCAATACCCATGTCAGTCTCGTCGACGCCGCCATGCCGGGCATGCTCCCGGTCATCAACGAGGTTTGCGTTAGGCAGGCAGTGCGAACGGGGCTCGCGCTCAACGCCCAGATCAACCACAGTTCCGTCTTCGCCCGTAAAAACTACTTTTATCCGGATCTACCGCCCGGCTATCAGATCTCGCAGTATGAGAAGCCGATCGTCGGCGAAGGCGTGGTCGAGGTCGATCTGTCCGATAGCGTGACGAAGACAGTTGGCATCGAGCGTTTGCACATGGAGCAAGACGCCGGCAAGTCGCTGCACGACCAACATCCCTCGAAGACCTACATTGATCTCAACCGCGCCGGTGTCGCGTTGATGGAGATCGTGTCCAAGCCGGATCTGCGCGCCGCCGAAGAGGCTGCGGCCTACGTCGCAAAGCTGCGCTCAATTCTGCGCTACGTCGGCTCTTGCGACGGCAACATGCAGGAAGGCTCGTTGCGGGTCGATGCCAACGTTTCGGTGCGCCACCCGGGGGAGGCTCTGGGAACGCGTTGCGAAATCAAGAATATCAATTCGTTGCGTTTTCTTCGCCAGGCCATCGACTATGAAGCGCGGCGCCAGGTCGAGTTGATCGAGGACGGCGGCGAAGTCGCACTCGAGACCCGGTTGTTCGATTCGGGCGAGGGGACGACGCGGCCGATGCGCTCGAAGGAAGAGGCCCATGACTACCGCTACTTTCCCGACCCCGACTTGCTGCCGTTGGAGCTGTCCGACGACTACGTGACGAAGCTCAAGGGCACGCTGCCCGAATTGCCCGACGCGAAGAAGGCGCGTTTCATGGCTGACAATGGGCTTTCGGCCTACGACGCGGGCGTACTCGTCGCCGAGCGTGAGACGGCAGACTATTTTGAGGCGGTGGCCAAGGACAGGGATGCGAAGCAGGCCGCCAATTGGGTCGTCTCCGAATTGTTCGGACGCCTGAACAAGACCGGAGTCGAGCTCGCGATATCTCCTGTTTCGGCCGATGCGCTGGGTGGTCTCATCGACCTTATGGCGGACAACACGATCTCAGGTCGTATCGCCAAGGATGTCTTCGACGAGATGTTCGAGACCGGCAGGGCGGCGTCGGCGATTGTCGAGGAAAAAGGCTTGCAGCAGGTGATGGACTCGGGCGCCATCGAAGCCGTTGTGGATCAGATCGTTGCCGACAACGCCAGTCAGGTTGAGAACTATCGCGCCGGCAACGAGAAGGTGATCGGCTGGTTCGTCGGTCAGGTCATGAAGGCGACGCAAGGCAAGGCCAACCCGCAGATGGTCAACGAGGTGCTGCGCGAGAAGCTGAAGGCGTAACCGCTGTGGCCGCCCGGAACGCCGAGCACGAGGCCTTCGTTCGCCGTATCCTCAGCGAAATAACCGACGCGCAGACGGCGACCGGCGGCGATGCCGCGGCACTGGCCGATACACTAAATGCACGCGGCATGACCTCACGGCACGGCCGCCTCTGGACCGCGGCGACGCTCCGAAAGTTCCTGGCAAGCCCGGGCGCGAAGCGTCTGCGGGAGCCCTAGTGTCTTAGCTTTTGACCATGCCGACCGTGTTACCGTCCGGGTCTTCGAACATAGCGATCGTGACCCCCGCTCCTTCGATTTCGGTTACCGGCATGACCGTCTTGCCGTCGGCGTTACGGGTCGTCGACTCCGATATAGACCAGCACGGCGGGCGCCATGTCGCTCTTCGCGAGCCCACCGCCGATGCCGAGGTCTCCTTCCTTTTCGATCATCGCGTAGTTCTGTGGATTGTCCGCGTTGACCTTCCAGCCGAACACGCCACCGCAAAAGTCGGTTTGCCGTTTGCTGTCTGTGCCGTGAATTTCGAAATGAATAACCGGATTTGCCATCGACTATCCCTCCCTGAAAGATGTACTCGGTCTTCCCAACCTAACGTGCCTGCATCGACCTGCAAGCGGCGAATTTTTGGTCCCTGTTCGATGTCCCTTTGACGCGCCTCGATCGAGACCCACATAGGAGACCACCGGAGCGCGCACGATGGTGGCTCCTAGCGTCCTCCGGCCAAAGCTTGCGCTGGGCCTCGTTTCATCACCTAATGCGCGCCAACCGGCATATGGCAGTCCAAAACCGGCAATCCGCAGGGGAGGGTTTCGATGATCGATCTCTACACATGGCCGACGCCCAACGGGCATAAGGTCCACATCATGCTGGAAGAGCTGGACCTGCCCTACAAAGTCATTCCGATCAATATTGGTAAGGGCGACCAGTTCGAGCCCGAATTCCTGAAGATCAGCCCCAACAACAAGATGCCGGCCATGGTTGATCCGGACGGTCCCGACGGCGCACCGATTGCGATTTTCGAGTCTGCCGCCATCCTGCTCTACCTAGCGGAAAAAACTGGCCGCTTGATGCCGCAGGATATGCGCGGCCGCTACGCCGTAATGCAGTGGCTGATGTTCCAGATGGGCAGCGTTGGGCCGATGCTCGGTCAGGCGCATCATTTTCGCGGCTACGCCCAGGATAACCTTCAATATGCGATTGACCGCTATACCAACGAAGCAGGACGCATTTACAACGTGATCGACAAGCGGCTGAAGGAAAGCACTTGGATTGCCAGTGACGACTTCACCATCGCCGACATCGCCATCTTTCCGTGGCTCCGCAGCTACGAGCGCCAAGGCCAGGATCTGAACGAGTTCCCGGCCCTCAAGAAATGGTTTGAGACGATCGAGGCGAGACCCGCCGTCGTGCGCGGCGTTGCAGTCTTGGCCGAGGCCCGGCGCACGGGAGAGCTCAGCGATGAAGAGCGCGAGAACATGTTCGGCGCCGCGCAATACGCTCGACGCTGAACCGGCAAAATTAGCGGTGCACTGGCTTGCAGCGTGGCGCGGCAGACGCAGTGCCGGCGACCGAGACATACTGACATCGAGGAACAACGATAAGCATGACCATCGAGCTTTATACCTGGCATACGCCTAACGGCCGCAAGCCCTGATCATCCTCGAAGAGCTGAAACTGCCTTACGAGATCTTCCCCATCCATATCGGCAAGGGCGAGCAGCACGCGCCAGATTTTCTGAAGATCTCGCCGAACAACAAGATCCCAGCGATTATCGATCCGGATGGCCCGGGCGGTGGCCCGATTTCGGTATTCGAGTCCGGCGCGATCCTTGTTTACCTCGCAGAGAAGCATGGCCGCTTCATGCCGCAGGAACCGCGCTCGCGGATTGCGACGCTGGAATGGCTTATGTTCCAAATGGGCGGCGTCGGGCCGATGTTCGGCCAGTCCAACCACTTCCGAATTATTGATGATGAGGTCCCATACGCGATCGAGCGCTACGAGAGGGAAAGTTATCGGCTTTGCAATGTTATCGACCAGCGCATTGCTGCGGTCCCCTATCTTGCCGGCCAGGACTACACGATCGCCGATATTGCAACCTTTCCTTGGGTCGCTAGCCGCAGGAACCAGGATATCGAATTTGGCGACTATCCCCATCTCGACCGTTGGCTGGATGCCGTTGCGTCGCGCCCGGCGGTTAAGCGGGCGATGGCGATCACCGACAACTAAGGCCCGCGTTGACAGAATTCTGTCGAGCCTCATATGGTCAAGGACGGGCGCGGAGGGTTGGCAGAGTGGTAATGCAGCGGATTGCTAATCCGTCAACGGGTAACACCGTTGCGTGGGTTCGAGTCCCACACCCTCCGCCATTTAACAGATAAAATCAATATTTTAGGTTGATTTCGCGACCGGGCTCGACGTTGAAAACGAACCTGGAAACAACCTCGTGTCAGCACTATGTCAGCAAAGATTTAGCCCTTGCCTACCCGCCGCAGGTTGCAACGCAGCGTCCGCACGGCTGCCAAGGTCCGGCCAAGGGTATCGGCAACGGGCTGTAGCGGCGGATCGCTCATAACAAGCGCATCCTCCCTTGGCGTCCAAAGCCCTGCCGTTGTCCAAAGTCCGCGCCGTCCGGCTTTGCGCTCCAGGCGATCACGCCGGGTTAAGCACGCGGCCACAGAGCGGCCAAGGCGTTCGGCAACGGCGGCCAGGCTTTCAATCGGGTCCGGTCCATTGCACCGCTCGGTGTGCGGGGTCAGCCGGGCGGCCATGATTATATCATCCTCAGCCTGCGTCCAAGAACGGCCACCGGCCATCACGCCGCCTCATCGGCCAACAGCCCGGCCGTGATAAGGGCCTCATTGACGGCCACGCCACCGGCAACCAGCTTTTGGAATGCTTGAGCTCGCCCGGCAAGGTCTAGCGGATAGTTGTCGAAGCGCAACCGCACCGGCGTTTCTAGCTTGGCGCTCAATTCGGTTTCAAGCAATCGCGCAAGGGGCCGGACGGTGCCCAGGTGCCATTGCCGCATAGCTTCACGTTTGCTGGTGCCGTCGCTATCATCGAACAAAGCAGGGGAACATCTACATGCCGCCAGGACGCGGGCAAAGGCATCCTTTGACACCGCAACCAGGGCGTCGGGCGGGCTTGGCCCCAGGCGGTTAGCCATCCAATCCTTTTGAGGTGCAGCAACACGCCCTTGGTCAAATCCCGCCTGTGTGGTTTCCACCAACAACGCCTTGCCCCTTGCCGTGGCAATGGTAGTTTTCAGTTGGCCAAGCGGATCAGCATCATCGGTATCGTCGCCCCCGTCTTGGGGAATTGCGATTAGCTGGGCCAGGGGGCCAGCAGCTTCATCGGCTAGTGACTTTTCGGTTTCAGCACTTAGGCGCGACGTTTCCGATGCCCATCCGGTCGGGCCAATTCCGTGATAAGGCCGCGCGGTCGGGCTGCCCCAGGATGTAAAGATCACCGATGCCCACGGCACCCGCCACGTGGATGATCCCGAAGGACCGTAAGCCGTCGCGGTGCAAACCCACTTCGAAGCGTCCGCGTCGCCTTCGAAATACCAAGTGGAGCACGGGATCAGTACAAGCCGTCCGGCCATGTAGCGGATCACATGCAAACTCTCGCCAACGCGGATCAGGTCGCGGCCGATCTGCGCCAGCACGCGACCAGTGACGGCCTCTTTTGTCCAATCCGGCCCGTCCACTTCCGCGCTCGCAAATGCGCGGGACAACGAGCCGCTGGCAGCTTCAACCGCCGCCGTTGCTGAAGCGTTTGCCGTTGCACCGGATGCCTGGGCCCCGATCAGCCGCCCGATGATATCGGTGTAGCCGCCGATAGCCTCGCGCCTTTCAGGCTTCTGCCAGGGCCAGGGCATCAGCCTATCACCCCTGCATGCCGCACCTTCCAGGGCGATAACAGGCCCTTCGCCCCGCAGTTACGAAACATGGGAGCATGGTTGATCACAAAGTCTTGGCTCTTTGGCCCCAGGGACATACTTGAAACATCGCCCCAGTCGGCAGATCGCAGATATCCGGCAAATCTTATTACGGCCTCAGACTTGATTGCTTGCGGGGCACCTGGTGCCTCGCGCTCGACCATCGCCGCCGCCACTTCGCCAACGCGCTGGGTGCGAGCATCATCATCGCTGCGGATCGCCGTGCCCAACGCTGCCGTTGCGGTCGCAAGGGCAGCCGGGGTTGTGGGCCAAGGGCTCAGTAGTCCGGCGCTCTCGGTGTTCTCAGCCGCCGTAGTAGACTTTTGCACACCGCCTCGCCGAGCAGGCTGGGCCGTTCGCAGGTCGCTGCTCATTCGTCGGCATCCGTGCGCGCGATAGACACCGGCACTCCGGCGGCTGGGTCATTACCGAGAACGACGGGATCAATCCGAACCCAAGTAGGTGGAATGCCCGTTCCTTTTGAGAAAATGAAACTTTCACCTGTCGGACATTGAAACCACCCGGCCAGATCGTCTGGCGCGGCCTCAGCGGTCGCATAGATCAAGGCAAGCTGGCCCGGCAAGCCTCGCGGCTGCGCGATGTAGCAACCGTCTTCGAGGGCAGCCGTTATGTCTACGGCAACTGCCGTCGCTGCGAGGGGCGTTTGCTGGGTCACTACCAAATCCTCCGCCGCTGCTTGGGCGCTGCGTTGATCGTTATCGCAATCTCGTTCCACCCATCATCGGCCGTTGTCGGCTTGGTGATCACACCTTTTAGGTCCGCCCGCTGATAGGTCCGGTGCGCTCCCTCTTGTGTGTATTCCGACGCCTCTACGTCCACCCAGGGACGCGCCACAACGCGGGTTGCGTTCGCTTGCCCGGCAAGATCGCGGCCGATTTCGGTATCGGCGGAAAGTCGGTCAATCTCGATATCTATATTCCCGGTGTCGGTTTCCCGGATCGACAGCGTGCCCTTTTTGTGGCTGGCCAGGGGGCGATTGCTGCCAGCAAGCGCCAACATCTCACGATCACTTGAAAGCGCCTCAGTGAAGGCCCCCGGATCGAAGCTAACGGTTTCGCATGTGTTGCCCTGGCAGTCGCATGCCCCGGCCTTGCGGGCCTTCCACTCTGCTTTTATCCAGGGGTTTGAAACGCCGCGCTGCTTGCGCCGTCGCGCTTCGATTTGACTTTCCACATAGCTGGGGGATCGCACGATCCCGATGCCCCTCAACACCGCCTGTTCGATAACTCGCAGCCCGCCCTCTCGGGCTTCCTTTACCGCCTGAAATTCCACGGATAGGCCGCTGATTTGGCCCCCGCGTATCTCAGCCAGGGCGCGGTTAGCAGCAGGTAGTGGGGGCAGGTCCGCCCGCATGGTGAGCGCTTCACGATTGTTTGTCAGGATCAGGCCGCCGCCTGGGTGCCAAGCCACGGCCTTTAATGGATCGTGGTAGAGATCCAGCCAGCAGTTTTCAGACAGCCGCAATGATCCCGGTAGGAAGCGCTCACGGTGAGACGGTGAGACCGCGTTATAGTGCATAACGGTGCCCGACAGCTTGCGCCCTTCGACACGAAGCTCAGCGGTTGCGGCCCTGCGTTCGATGGCCATGGATCAGGCTACGAATTTGATCCGGGCAAAGTTCGATGTGCGCGGCAGGGCAAAGTCCCACAAATAGCACAACGTCAAAGCGATCTCGCCCTTGGCCGCGCCAGCATATGGATCGCGGATAAGCTCGCCAGCCTCCCAAACTGCCGCAACACCGGCACCCTCAATCCCGCGCCCGCGACCTATGAAGGCTCCAAAATCACCGTTGGCTGTAGCGGTGTCGATCTCGCCACGGCTCATCCACGACAAGCCCGCCGTGCGAAGGAACGCCGCCAAAGTTTGATTGTTCGTGGCGGTCGCGAGATTGATAATCGTATTTTCCCAAAGCCGCCAAGCGCCAACACTGGTAACGACGCGCAAATCGCCAAGGCCGTTGGCATGAATGCCGTCAACTTGGCTGGTAAACGCGCTCAAAGTTTCCGGCCCTTTGATCTTGTCCGCCTGTTTGATCGTCGTTTCGGCAATTACGGCGGTTTGAAGGCCAGTGATATCGGCATCGTTGCCGGTTGCCGTCGCATCGCCCAAGAATATGGCGCGGTCAACGCCCTCTTTGAGCGCCATTCTCAGATCACGATTTAGGGCACTCTCCAGGCCCGGAATACGCGCCGCATCCTCAACCGAGAACAGCAAACGCACGGCGTTACGCTGCGGTTTCATTTCGGTCACACCGATTGTCCAAGCCGCATCGGCGGCCGCGTCTGTGGATCGCTGGCGCTGGGCTGCGCTTGCGCCTGCCGTTGTCACAGGGAAGCTGGCGGAGCCAGCCGGTACACTCTCCATGGTGATGCCGAGCGCGTCGGCAGCAGTGCCCGCGAATAGCCTATCGAGCCATCGCCGTGGTGTGGTCTGTGTGTCGGCGTCGGTCGTAGTGCGATCCTCGGCAGGCGCTAGCAATTCGAGGGGGAAGCGGTTGCCCGCGATCCCACGCGCTTGGTTGAATTCGGCCTCGGCCCCATCAGCACTCCGCTGTTCAATGGCCGCACCAACATAGCCGCTCAGCGTCACCTTTGCGCGGAGATCGCGAAGTTCGCGCTCCTCAGCATCGCCATCATCTGTTGGCGCGGCGGTTCGCTGCTCGGCTTCTTCAGCATCTACGGCGATCTGGGCCGCGCGCAACTGCCTTTCGATATCGGGTATGCCGCGCTCGATGGTGTCCAGTTCCGATCTGGTTTCGTCGGTCAATTCATCGACAACCGCCAGTTCGGCCATGCGGCTACGTTCTTTTGATTGCCGATCCCGGAGTTCGCGTAATTTCTTCTGCGCAGCGGTCATAGCTTGTTTTCCCTAATGTGGTTTCGTGGTCGTTACTCCTTGGGTTGGATGGGGTTGATCAAACTCCAACGGCTTCGCCATCATTTCATCGGTTAGAAATCGTCGATGCTCGGGATGCCCGTATGGCCGTCCGGCGCGTCCTCGATTTTTTGGAAAAGGGCGATCAGCGCCGTGTCGAGAATCGTTTTAGTCTTGAGCTTTTCGAGCGCCAGACCGAACGTGTCGACAAAGTTCGAGTCGGCATACCCAAGCACATATCCATCTTCGTCGATATTCGGTTTGAGTCGGGTCTCGCGGACCTTGAGATAAACCGCCTCCCGAACTTGCCGAAGCAACTCAGTGTCGTATCGGCCGACCTCGGTGCCGTGCTCACCAGCCATCGCACTCCTCCTTAAACTTACGGGAGTAACATAACTCTATTTATAACAATAACAAGTAAGTGACTTAGTGCTCAGGGGGCGGACCGTGAGCTATGCAGGATTTCCGTCACCATCGCGCGCCATGACATTGCTCCCGGATCCCGGACCAGGCGGTAAATTGAATACCGATCTGGAGGGACGAGATGACAAAGCAGACGAGGCGGCGATTTTCGCCGGAATACAAGGAACAGTCGGTTGCCCGGCTGTCGGAGCCGGGTGCGACGCATAGCAGTGTGGCTGCCGAGCTCGGCGTCACGCCAACGCAGTTGAAGACTTGGCGGCTCGAGCTTGAGGCCGCGGGCTCGGCCGCGGCGACCGCGGCGCAGAAAGCCGAGGCCGCTGAACTGGTGCAGCTTCGCCGGGATAACAAGCGGCTGACGGAGGAGGTTGAGGTTCTACGCAAAGCCTCGGCTTTTTTCGCTCAATGGGCGGCGAAGACATGAAGACGAAGCACGCTTTCATCGCCGCCCATGCTTCAGGGCACGCCATCCGGTTCATGTGCCGGGTCCTGGGGGTTGCTCACAGCTGGTTCCACGCCCGGCGGCGTGCGGCCCCAAAGAGAGCTGAACGCGCTGCCCGGCGTGGCAGGCTCGGGTCAGAGATCCGGGAGATCTTCGAGCAGAGCAAGAGGTGCTACGGCGCGCCTCGGATCCATGCCGAGTTGAAGGCCCGCGGCTTACGCATCTCGAAGCGCTCGGTCGCCAAGCTCATGCGAGAGAACGGCATTCGTCCACCGCGAGGCAGGCGGCGGGCGCCGATCACCACCGACAGCCGCCACTCCCATGCGATCGCGCCCAATCTGCTCGACCGCAACTTCGAAGCCGCTGCGCCCGATGCGGTCTGGCTCGCTGACATCTCCTACATCCCAACTGACGAAGGCTGGCTCTACCTCGCCGCCGTCAAGGATCTGGCCACGATGGAGATCGTCGGCTGGTCGATGTCCGAGCGGCTGAAGAGCGTCCTGTGCGAGGAGGCGCTGAAGATGGCGATCCGCAGCCGCCGGTTGCCCATGGGGCTGATCCACCATTCCGACCGCGGTGTGCAATATGCCTGCGGTGACTACCGCAAGCTGCTCCGCCTCCATGGCATCAAGGCCTCCATGAGCCGCAAGGGGAATTGCCTCGACAACGCCCCTATGGAGAGCTTCTTTGGGTCTCTCAAGACCGAACTCGTGCACCGTACCCGGTTTTCTACCCGGCGCGAGGCCAAGGCTGCGCTATTCGAGTACATCGAGATCTTCTATAACCAACGACGGCGCCACTCGAGCATCGGCTACCGGACGCCGGCACAGGCCAGGAGGGATATGACCATCGCTCAGGCCGCATAGGTGAAGAACCACCTGGTCCGGATTTTGGGGTCAACGTCACCATGCCTGCTCGTCCGGGGTCAACTCGCGCCGGTTTTCCTTGGCTGTTTTTGAAATATGGCAATCACGGCACAGGGTCTGTAGGCCGTTTGGGTCGAACGGGTCTTGTCCCGGCTCGCGCTGCATCGACGTGACGTGATCGCACTCAAGCCGACCGGCCTTACCACATTCGACGCACCTGTATCCATCGCGCTCGAATACGGCGAGTCGCACGGTGGTCCAGCGGCGGGCATTCAGGAGGACGTGGTGTCGGCTCATGCTAGTGAACCCCCGCGGCCTTGCCACCTAAAGGCATGATCCGTCCACCCTCAGGCGCCGTCCGCTTTCTCGTTGGCCCGCCAAGCATTGGCGCCGTGCCCCCGAACCTGGTTCACGAAACCTCGTTTCCGCCCCTAAACTTCCTCGCCATTGCCAAAGTCACTATTGTCCGCCTCTGTTGTTAGCCTGAGGCTCCGCATGAAGAAGTTGCACGTACCTTTATCTATCTTGCTGTTTGCGGGAGTGTTAGCGATCTTTGCTATGCCCGCATCAGCGGGCAAGACGTTCGCTAGAACTTTTACCATGTGTGCAGTGGATATGAACTATACGGAGATGGCAGGATTTATTGCGCGTATACGGGTGTTTCACGAAAAGGCCAATCGCGACATGCCTAGCGTGTTGTTCGGCGTGGAATATTGACCCCCTATTGGGGGTTATCGGCGTCCAAAATTGACCCCCCTGGGTTTGTGATTTTTAACACACCTTGTTGTTTGGACAGACGAGGTGGGGGAGATGCTGGTTGTGGAGACGATTGCGCGGATCCGTCGGGATCATCTGGTGAGGGGTGTTCCGATCAAGAAGATCGCCCGGGATTTGAGGGTTTCGAAGAACACGGTGCGCAAGGTGGTTCGGGGTGATGAGACCTCGTACAGCTACGCGCGCAAGATCCAGCCGCTGCCGAAGCTGGGGCCGTGGGTGGAGGAGCTGGAGCGTCGGCTTGAGGCCAACGAGAAGAAGCCGCGCCGGGATCGTCTGTCTCTGCTGCGGATTCATGAAGACCTTGCGGCTCTGGGCTATGGCGGCGGCTACGACGCGGTGCGCCGCTACGCCAGGACCTGGCGGCGGCGGTGGCGGCTGTTGTCGCCGTCGCAGGGTTTTGTGCCGCTGAGCTTCGATCCCGGCGAGGCCTACCAGTTCGACTGGAGCCACGAATACGCGCGCCTGTCGGGTGTGACGACCAAGGTGAAGGCGGCGCACATGCGGCTCTGCTACAGCCGTATGCAGCTGGTTCAGATCTTCCCGCGCGAGAGCCAGGAGATGGTGTTCGAGGCGCATGAGCGCGCCTTCCGCTTCTTCGGCGGGGTCTGCCGACGGGGCATCTACGACAACATGAAGACGGCGGTGAGCATGGTCTTCGTGGGCAAGGAGCGCGCCTACAACCGGCGCTTTCTGGAGCTGTGCTCCCACCATCTGGTGGAGCCGGTGGCGTGCACTCCGGGTGCGGGCTGGGAGAAGGGCCAGGTCGAGAGGCAGGTGGGTTACCTCCGCGGCCGCTTGTTCGTGCCCATCCCGCGGGGCGGCTCCTACGCCGAGATCAACGAGTGGCTGATGGATCGGTGCATCGAGGACGCCAAGAAGCGGCCGCATCCGATGATCGAGGGCAAGACGGTGTGGCAGGTGTTCGAGGAGGAGCGACCCTTCCTGATGGCCTATCGCGGCCCCTTCGACGGCTTCCACGCCACCGAGGTATCGGTCTCCAAGACCTGTCTGGTGCGCTTCGACAACAACCACTACAGCGTGGCGGCCCGCGCCGTGGGGCGGACGGTCGACGTGCGGGCCTATGCCGATCGGATTGTCATCCGCCAGGATGGCGAGACCGTTGCCGAACACCCCCGGAGCTTTGGACGCGGTGAGATCGCCTGCAATCCATGGCACTACGTGCCGATCCTGACACGGAAGCCCGGTGCGCTGAGGAATGGCGCGCCTTTCAAGGGTTGGCAACTGCCCGGCGCGCTGGGCCGCATGCGGGCACGGCTCACCGGCCGCGACGACGGTGATCGTCAGATCGTCAAAATCCTCGCGGCGGTGCTGGAGGACGGGCTGGAGGCGGTCGAGGCGGCCTGCGCCGAAGCGCTCGCCTGCGGCGCCTGCAGCGCTGACGTTGTGCTCAACATCCTCGCCCGGCACCGCCAGCCGCCGCCGCCGCCGGCCATCCCAACGCCCGAGGGCCTGCAGCTTCGCCACCAGCCGGTGGCCGACTGCCGCCGCTACGACCGCCTGAGGGAGGCCGGTCATGGAGCGTCATGATGTGCTGGCGATGATGACGGCGCTGAAGCTTGCAGGCATGCGCGCCGCCTACGACGACATCCTCGCCGACGGGCTCAAGCGCCGTCATCCGGTGCAACAGATCATCGGTACGCTGCTGCAGACCGAGGTCGCCGACAAGCAGGCGCGCTCCATCAAGTACCAGATGACGTCCGCCAAGCTGCCGACGGCCAAGGAGCTGGCCGATTTCGATATCGCCGCTTCCCCGGTCAATGAGCCCCTGATCCAGGAACTCGCCGGCGGCGACTTCCTGGAGAGCAAGCGCAACATCGTGCTGGTCGGCGGCACCGGCACCGGAAAGACCCATCTCGCCGTCGCCATCGCCCGCGCCTGTATCAGAAAGGGCGCCCGTGGCCGCTGCTACAACGTCGTCGACCTGGTCAACCACCTCGAGGCCGAACTCCGCTCCGGACGCCAAGGCCGTACCGCAGACCAACTCGTCCGACGCGACTTCGTCATCCTCGACGAACTCGGCTACCTGCCCTTCGCCCAGGCCGGTGGCCAGCTGCTGTTCCACCTGATGAGCCGGCTCTACGAGCGCACCTCGATCATCGTCACCACCAACCTCGCTTTCGGCGAATGGCCCTCCGTCTTCGGCGACCCCAAGATGACCACAGCCCTGCTCGACCGCCTGACCCACCATTGCGAGATCATCGAAACGAGAGCTGGCGCTTCAAGAACCGCTGCTGACCCGGCACAGGCCGTGCCTGCGGCCCGCTTGCCCCGGTGGGTCAACAGGCTTGACGTATACGTCAAGCCCACGCGGCTTCGCTCCGCGCACCGCAAGGCGCTACACGAAGCCGCTCGGGTCCCCCTATTGACTACCGGGACAACCTCCGCCGTGCCATTAAGGGGGGTCAATATTGCACGCCGATAGGGGGTCAATTTTGGACGCCGATTGACAACTATCTTGGGATTGCTGGTCTCGTTTAGCGCATTGGCATTGGCTATCGCTCAATTCCAACGTACGTCAAAGTGAGCGACTAGGCCATTCTGAACCGTATCAGGTTCGCCGGTTTAGGCTCGACTCGTGACGCTGGCTCATCCCGCCAACGCGAACCGCAACGGCTTACTAGGCCGTGTCTGCTTCCACCGCATGAAAGCCCCTGCGGCCAACACCAACGCCGCCGCAACATCATCCCGCGCCTTGTTGTGTTGCGAACGCTTTACCAATCGCACGTTGCCTTGATCGTCGTTCTTCACCATGGCCATGGCCAAGCTCGCGGTCAACAAGTCGCGTGACGTGGGCTCGACCGATATGCCCTCGTCCAAGACCAGCTTGCGAAGGTCGCGTATGTCGGCGGCAGCCTCGCTCCACCTCGTCACCCTGGGTGACACGGGGCAGGGCGGCAGCGCGTCTCGCAGGTCGTCCATGCGGAAGCGGTCGCACAGGATGACCCTTGGCCGACCCCAATCGGCAACCAGTCGGTCAACCAGCAGGCCGACCGGGGGAACGCGGTAACCGTCCGCTGTGTCGTGGCGTCCGCTTTGTACCAACTTTCGATAGAGGCCAGCCGGGACACCGTCGCGCTTTTCCTGATCGGCAATTGACGGGACACCCGGCGCAACTGCCATAGCTTCACAACGACCTGTTTCCCAAATGGCGACAGCTGCCGACCACGCACGACCAGCGCCAAGGTCCACCGCGACAATTGGTCGCCCGCGCCGTGGTGCAACGTCCCGGTCGAGCGCTTGTTGCCAGTCGTCAACCGTCAATAGCGTGGTGGCCTCATCCGCTGTAGGGACGTTTAAACGATAGGATAGAAACCGCGCCTTTAGGCGGCTGTCACGCCGCGCCTCGGCACGTTCTAATTTCAACTTCTCGCGAAACTCAGGCGATATCTTCGTAAGAGGATTGACCCGGCAAATTTCCTTCCAGTCGTCCCACTTTGCCCGGTCACCGATCAGCGCATGAACGTAACGGTCTGGCTGGGGCTCACCCATCACCAGATCGTGCCACCAGCCCGACATGCTGGGTGCCAAGGTGCCGATGAACACGGCCCGCAAGGGCGATCCCGGTTTGCCTTGTGCCGTCAGGATGGCGTCGGCCATGAGTTGCCCGCCATTCACTTCCCACGCACCGGGCTCGTCGGCGATCACCCACGGCGTATTGACAAGGCCCATGGAAGTCTTGCCGTTCGATCCCAGGACCCGTAGGCGTGCGCCGTTAGGCCCGGTGATGCCGCATCGCGTGGCGGAGTCAAGGTAACGGTAACCGTCCTCCCCGAGCATTTGCCGGATGAACCGGAACACGATACGGCCCTGCTCAATACTTGCCGCCGCCAGCGCGATCTCCTCGTGCGGTTCGAGCTTCGGGAACACCTGGGCGCAAAGATACGCTGCCAGAAATGACTTTCCGTTGCCGCGAGGCATAGAGAGCGCCGCCGTGGTGGCACCCATGGCCCCCTTCAGGAACTTACGTTGGAACGGTACTAGCCGCATGGTCGGTTACACAGGGTGCTAACCCCCACGATACGCCCCCTGTCCAGGTGTTTCGGCGGTGCCATCATTCTACCTTGAGCCGTGCGTTGAACTCGTCAATCTGCTCATCCGTTAAGAGAAGTGAAAGAGCATCGACAAAGGCTTGCCGCCCCTCCTTCAGACAATCCACCATCCGCCCAGCCATTGCCTTATCTAAGCGCTCAATGATCGGATAGAGTTTGGCAATTGCCTCCATCTGCTCAAGTAGTGACTTTAGGCCATCCAACACGAAACCCACCTTTTCATTGTCCGTAGGATAGGCGCTTTCAAACTCCGCTGCTTTGGTGATGCCGCCAGCATTGCGCACGCTGTCCATGTCCCAGTCAGCAATCTGCATCCATCTGGTGGCCGTGCGTCCCGGCAGGTCGATGGACTCAATGAAGGGTAGCCAGTGCCCGTGAGCAATATCGTCCTTCGCAAGCTTGAGCTTTTGCCCGCACGCGATGGCCGCTCCAATCCGGTCGTGATCCGCGCGCTGGTAATCTTCCATATCGGCCATGATGGCTGATTTCAAATTGTCGTGCATCTTTGCATCCTCCATTCAAAATCGGCCATCGGTGGCCGATTTAGGGCTCCATTCCCCACTTTTCTGCACCATGGATGGATGCTACAACCCTATTGGGTTTTGCTAGTAGCCCATGGTCCCCAGGTCACGGGGAGATCGGACAAACGAACCCGATCCGCATACTCAGTGCCTTCCCGTGCCCGCCCAAACACGGCCCCGGTATGGAGAAACCACCTCCTGCCGGGGTCTGCGTTTCCATACAGGTGCCGGGGAAGGTGAGGGGCGTGGGGCGGATGTTGGCTTGCGCCTGTAAGTTCCCCACGGGACGGATTCTCGCACCTTTGCAGTCCCCGGAACGGCCTAAGCCCGCTACGGCCTCGACTACCCGCTATTTGATCTATCGCCACGGGTCGGGCGCGTCGCGCGCGGAGCATCCCCGCGCCGGATCAAATCGACCAACGTGGCCGATTGCTTACGCGGCCGCCGGCTCCACAGTTCGGGCCGCCAACCAATCGTTTAGCGACTTGCCGGAATAGGCCACCTTGTGGCCGATCTTGATAAATGCGGGACCGCGCCCTTCCGAGCGCCAGTGCGCCATGGTGCTGTACGGCGCGAAAGCCCGCAGCACGGGATCGCCTGCCATGTAGATTTTCGTTTCGTCAAACATTTGCCCATCTCCGTTCTGTGAAGATGGGCAACGTGCATCAATTTGCGGAGATGGTCTGTGGACAAAAGTAGTGGGTCTACTTTTGTCCACGCTTGGCGCTACGTTTCTTCGCCCTCGCCAAAACCTTACAGACGCCACTAGCTGAGAGCATGGGAAAATCGTCAGCAACAACGCGGCTGGCGGTTCGCAAGCTCACTCCGTAGCCCGCAAGAACACCCAACCGGTAACATATGGTTTGATCGCGCATGATATTCTCATCGCCATCACGGTGCGGCGGTTTCTTCGGGCTAGGGATAGACGCCGCCTTGTCTGGGTCTATCTCAGAGAAGGCGACATGCGCCCAAACCTTGATGGTTGCCGCCTGTGCCAGATCGTCCAGGTTTAGCGTGCCACTTCGCCAAAGCCGGACCATCGACTTGGCTAACGTATCACGCATTGCGGCGCACCATCGGCACAACCTCGGCTTGCTTGCCTTCCATCATCGCGGCCATTGCGGCCCCGACTTGCTCGCGAGCCTCCCGCACGGGATTGCCGATGTTGCGGATGTAGCTATCCGCCATTGCTGTTGTCTTGTGGCCCAACAGGTCGCGCAGTATGTGAGTGCCGACGCCTGCTGCTGCCGCACTGGTCATAACGGTCCGACGAAGATCATGCAGCCGCACGCCGTCCAGTCCCGCCGCCTTGGCCGCTTGCTGGAAGGCTATATGGATCAGGCGGTAGCTTGCCGGTGTGCCGCGCCCGGTCATAAACGCCCAGTCGCCAATCCGGTGCGATTGCGCCAAGATCGCCAGCGCCGCCGTTGGGAGATCATGCACGCGCGGTCCGGTCTTCGTTGCGGGCATGGTCAGCCGCCCGGTTTCAAAGTCAACGTTTTCCCAACGGATCGCCCGCACTTCGCCTATGCGGAGCCCCGTAAGCGCCGCTAGGCGGATCGCTGCCACAGGTGTGCAGGGTAGCGATCCTCAACAGCCGTGAGCGCCTTCGCCAGCGCCGCCAATTCGGACGGCGACAGCACTCGGTCACGCGGGTTTTCTCTCGTCTTGGCGATCCGCCTAGCCGGATTGGTTCCGGCCTCGCGCATTTCCCATTCCTCGAACAAATTGAAGAGGCGACTTGCAAGCGCGATTGTTCGGTTGCGTTGAACCGGTCCGCGTGGCTCAACCGCGCGCTCGATATCGGCGCGGGTCACGTCTTTTACCTTCGTCCCGCCTAGCGACGGCAACAAGGTTAGGTCCGCTTGCTTCCGATAGTCATGGACCGTGCGCGCGGTCATGTAGCCATCGGCCACCCTTCGCGGCGCGTATTCGTCGAAGAACCGCGCAACGCCTTCGGCAAATGTTGGTGCGTCTCGCCGGTCTTGCCGTTTTTGCAATGGGTCCGCGCCATCGCGTATATCAGCCAGCATCGCCGTTGCGCGGTCGCGTGCGGCCTTCAAGCTCATCTCCGATGGTCGGCCGATTGTTGCACGGCGTTCGCGTCCATCCACTCGATAGTTTAGGATGTAGGCAAGCGCCCCGGTCGCAGTCACGCGAAGGCCAAAGCCCTTCACCCCGCCATCCCAAATGATCCTAGTTTTTGCCCCTGGCCTGCCCCCAATGTATGTGCCAATCGCTATGTTAGTCTTGGCACGGTGATTGGGAAGGGCTGATCCGGCTGGAGCCCATCCATAGCGCAAGCCGGATCAGTCCGGTTAGGCGCGATGGTCACTGGCGCCGGGGGTCTGTAGCCCAGCGCACTGTGTGGTCTGACCGTGTTGTAGTGCTGCCGCCATCGCTCGATCAGCACCTGGGCCTCCTTGAGCGAGTAGAAGATTTCGCCGTTGAGCAGCTCGTCCCGGAGCTTGCCGTTGAATGACTCGTTGTAGCCGTTCTCCCAGGGACTGCCCGGTTCGATGTAGAGCGTCTTCACACCGACCCGCGCCAGCCACTCACGGACGACCGTGGCGGTAAACTCGGCACCATTATCCGAGCGGATGTGGTCCGGCGGGCCACGATCGACGAACAGCGCGGCAAGGCGATACAGCACGTCGTCGGATCGCAGCCGTCGTGCGACGTCGATTGCCAGGCACTCCCGAGTGTACTCGTCGATGATGGTCAGCATGCGGAATGCCCTGCCATCGTGTGTGCGAGCCATGACGAAGTCATAGGCCCAGACATGGTGCGGCCAGTTCGGACGCAGACGGATGCAGGACCCATCGTTGAGCCATAGCCGGCCCCTCTTTGGTTGTTTTGCAGGCACCTTCAGTCCCTCCCGTCGCCAGATGCGTTCGACCCGCTTGTGGTTCACGTACCAGCCCTCGCCGCGGAGCAGCGCCGTGATCCGGCGATAGCCGTAGCGACCGTACGCGCTGGCCAGCCGCACAATGGCCGCGGTCAACGCCGCCTCATCGTCAGCCTCGACACGCCGATAGCGTTGCGTCGAGCGTGGTTGCCCAATGACCCGGCACACCCGACGCTCGGGCAGGGCATGCCGCGTGGAGATGTGCTGAACATAGCCCCGGCGGCGCTCGGGGCTTAGAAGTTTCCCTCAGCGGCTTCCTTCAGAATCAGCTTATCCAGCGTCAGATCAGCGGCAGCTCGTCTCAGCCGCAGATTCTCCCGCTCGAGCTCCTTGAAGCGCCGTGCCTGCTCGATCTTTAGGCCGCCGTACTCCTTGCGCCAACGGTAATACGTCTGTTCCGAAACACCCAAGGTCCTGCAAACCGCGGGCACCGTTTGGCCGCCCGACAGGCTAACCTCCGCCTCCCGCAGCTTGCCGATAACCTGTTCCGCGGTATGTCGTTTACGTGGCATCCTGACCTCCGTTCAAACAGTCCTAGCCTAACATTCGGCCTGGACCAAGTTTTGGGGGTCAGGTCACAGTCGTTCAACACTGAACGGCTCTTCGCGGGCCTGAACCGGCTGTACTTCGTAGGTCGGGGTAGAAACACGATCCGTCCTTCCAGTCGAATCAACATCGTCGCCTCTGCGCGAGTCTCCGGCACAGCCGTGTCCAAGGCAGAACGTCCTTCGATGGCGGTAAAGACGCTTTAGGGTCCAGCCTCATTACAGCCACCAGATGACGGCGGCGGCAAGGGCGATTGCGGCGATGAAGTTTTTGATGTTGCGGTCGAAGCGGGTGGCTATACGGCGCCAGTCCTTGAGGCGGCAAAACATGCGCTCGATGATGTTGCGCTGCCTGTAGACGGTCTTGTCATAATGGTATTGGACCTTGCGGTTCTTGCGCGGTGGGATGACGGCCGTGGTTCCGCGTTCTGCCAGCCAGTCGCGCAGGGCTTTGCTGTCATAGCCCTTGTCGGCGACGAGTTCGGCGGCGGGCGGCATGGCTTCGATACAGCGCTGGGCGACCTTGGAATCATGGACGTTTCCTGGTGTCAGGAGCAGGACGAGGGGCCTGCCTTTCGCATCGCAGACAGCGTGGAGCTTGGTGTTGCGGCCCCCCTTGGTGCGGCCGATGCCATGGGCCAAGGCCCCCCTTTTCCGCCGCCGGCGCAGCGATGAACCTTGATGCAGGTTGAATCGATGAACAGCCGGTCGGGGGCGTCTTCGCCGCCCGCCAGCGCGCTGAATATCCGTTCCCAGATGCCGCGCTCCGCCCAGCGTACAAAGCGGTTGTAGAGCGTCTTCTTCGGTCCGTAGACCTCACGCGGACAGTCGGCCCAGCGCCCGCCATTCCTCAGGGCATGGACGATCCCGCTCAGCACCCGGCGATCGTCAACGCGCGCCATGCCGCGCGTATCCGTCGGCAAAAGCGGCCCAATCCGAGCCCATTGCGCATCCGAAAACCAAAAGAAATCCGACATTTCCATCGCCTCCTCGCTGGAAACAATGAATCATGCCAGACCCGCTTTGGGAATCCCCTTAATGGGTCCGGACCCTAACGTGGATTGGTTATTGGCTTGTATCGGTTGATCACGTCGCTCAACTGTATGATGCGGCGGTGCTGGTTTGGGTCGCGTCCATGTTGATTTGGATGGGGGCGGTCATTGTTGCCGGCAAGCGCGGATACTTTTTACAGCACGCGCGCCATCTTTCTAACTTGGCCGGAGTGGCAATTGTCATAGCAATTGCCTTCCTGATATTTGGTGCGATTCCTGCCGTGCGGGATGGAATAGTGTTGGCCGCCGGAAGCACACCGGACATCCAACTCATTTCGATCCACATCCTGAGATTGCTGGCAATCGGCACGGTCATTAAATACTTGCACCGCGAACTGCCGCTCCATTTTGTGATTCTGGGTTCGTTGCCGGATTTGTTATTTGGGATCAGCGCCGTGGTCGTCATGGCGCTGGCAGTGAATGGCTCGGTGGGGTCTGATTTTCTTGTTGCTTGGCACTTGATTGGTTTCTCCGTGTTCTTTGGCGCCGGCATTTCCATGTTTTTCTCTATGTCCTCGCCGTTGCGCATTTTCCACGGCAAACCGGACGCAACGATCGTGTTTCAATTCCCTATGCTTTTGGCACCGAACTTCACTGTTCCGCTCTTCATGCTTGCGCACAACTTTGCGTTGGTAAGACTCTTCACCATATGTAGCGCACCCGGTTCCTTGGACACAAGTTTGTCTCACGCGGCGGGCCTGATTGAGATCGCGGCGTGCCACGCCTGACGAGCTTGAGCGGGGCTCAGGTAGCCGTTCTTTTCGACGATCCACTGGGCATTGTAGAGTTCGACGAAGTCGCGGACGGCGTCCCGCAGCTCCGCGATGTTGCAGTAGATGCGACCATGGATGATCTGTTCTTTCAGCGTGCGATTGAACCGCTCGGCGACGCCGTTGGTCTGGGGCTCGGCGACGAAGGCGTAGGACGGCTGGATGCCCCAGAACTTGATCTGGTTGGTGAAGTGGTCCGACAGATACTGGGAGCCGTGATCCATCCGCAAGGCCAGCCCCCGAGCCGCGCCGGCCGCGGTCGAGCCATACAGCCCGGCAAGCCCCATGGAGATCGGCTGCAGGGCGGCGAAGCGGTCGCCGCGCTTGCAGACATGCCAGCCGACACACTCGGCGTTCCAATGCTCGACGGCGGTGAAGATCCAGCCCCAGCCGTCGTCCACCGTGAACACCCGAACGCCATCGGTGCCCCACATGAGGTTCGGGGCATGAGTGATGATCTCACCGTCATGGGGATTGCCGCCACGGCGGCGGCAGCGATGGGGCGAGAGCAGATTGTTCTCGCGCATCAGGCGGAGCACCCGCTTGCGGGCAACCCGGATGTCGCGACAGACCCGAAGCCGAGCCCAGACCTTGCGGTAGCCCTCGCCCTCCCAGGGCGATGCCTCCAGGTCGGCTTTGATCGCCACCAGCAGCGCCTGGTCCGAGATCGCGGGCTTCGGTCCCCGACGCTTTGCCGGCGGCTGCTCGGCGTGCTGGCCGGAGGTCATGGCGTAGAACGAGGAGCGGGCCATGCCCCAGGCGGCGCAGACCCGCCGCAGGCCGTAGGCCAGACCCGTGCCGGGAGAGGTGGCGGCACTCATCGCCGCGACCTCCGCCGCCCCAAAGGGCCGAAGGTCTCCGTCTTGGCCTCCAGCAGTTCCACCTGCATGGTCAACTCTCCGATCCGCTTCATGGCGCTATCCAGTTCCGCCTGCACCGGATCGCCCTTGCGTTGCTTGAGCGAGGCGTCGATCCCGCCGATCGCTTTCTCACGCCACTGCTCGAGCCGGAAGATCTCTACGCCCAACTGGCGCGACAGAAGTTGCACCGGCTCGTCACGCAAAAGCTGCAGAACGACCTCACGCTTGCGCGCCACTGTCCATCGCTGGCCAAGTCCCAGCGGGCCTGCCGGCAAAGCCTGGCCTGGGGAAAACGTGGACGAGCCAAGCTCGCCAGCATTTACCACAGGCCCATCAACAGCAACTTTCTTCTCAAAATTATCGGTCATGTTCCGGTCCTCCTTGGACACTTCGATTAAGCCAATTCTGTGTCCAAGGAAATCGGGTCCGACTCACAAATTCTTCTGCGCAATTGCGCGATCACCTGGTTGTCAATTCGGCGCCCTCACTTTCCAGCACTTGGGTTGATGATCAACCATTAATCCAAGGCCGGGTTTTTCCTTAGGCCCGCAATCAGGTGATCGACGACGGCGCGGATACGTGCGGACGTCTGACCCTGCTCCTTGTGGACAACATGGACCGGAACCGCAGGCGGCGCGTATTCGTCGAGTACAAGCTCGAGGGTGCCAGCCAGAAGCTGCGGGGCGATCATGTATGACAACACCCGGGTAATCCCACGGCCGGCGACTGCAGCGTCGATAGCGGCATCGGCGCTGTTCGCTCGGAGGCGGGAGCGCGGTTTGAACGTGAAGCTTTTGCCAGCCCTGTCGAAGCTCCATTCGCCGCCAGGTGTCATATTGACGAAGTCGATGGTCTCCTGACCGACTAGCTCGGCCGGCGTAAGCGGCCGACTCCGGGCCGCGAGATAGGCGGGCGATGCGCAAAGCACGCGCCGCACGCCGCCGACCCGTACCGCCGAGAGCGAGGAGGCGGGCAGTTCGGCAATCCGCACCGCGACATCGACGCCCTCGTCGAAGAGATGCACCACCCGGTCAACAAACATCGTCGTGACCGAGATGTCCGGATAGCGATCCAGGAGATCCAGCAGAATCGGAGCCAAAAGCATTCGTCCAAAGAGGACTGACGCCGTGACGCTTACGGCGCCGCGTGGCGTTGAATGAATGCCCCCTGCGTGTCGCTCTATCTCTTCGATCTCGGTCAAAATCCGCCGGCAGTCAGACAGATAGCGCCGGCCTGGATCGGTCAGCTGCACCGACCTGATGGTGCGATGGAGTAGCCGCGCACCCAGGCGCTGTTCCAATTCGGACACCGCACGGGTCACTGATGGCGGCGACATATTGAGTCGTCGGGTCGCCGACGCGAAACCAGCTTCCTCGGCGACGGCAACGAACACGGACATGGTGCGCAAGCGGTCCATTTATTATTCCATAATATGGAATAAATTATTGCATATTATTAATATTCTATTTGTTCTTGGAAAGTATAATTTGCAGCCTATCAGCCCGTTGATTAAGTCGGCGCTGTCTGATTCTCTGGTTCCCTGATTTGCAGGGGGATTTGCCGATGGCGATGGGACGGCAGAAGGATAGTCAGGGGGATCTGATGGTGAGCTGGTCGGAGATGCCGCGCTCTCCGGGTCATGTGTTTTATGACCGCTTGCAGTCGGTGCTGATCGAGGGCGGCTTCGACGCCTTTGCCGAGGCGAGCTGCCGGCCTTATTACGCGGCCCGGATGGGCGCGCCCTCGGTGCCGCCCGGGCGCTATTTCCGGATGCATCTGGTGGGCTACTTCGAGGGCATCGACAGCGAGCGCGGTCTGGAGTGGCGCTGCTCGGACTCGCTTTCGCTGCGGGCGTTCCTGCGACTGGGGAGCCGTGATCGGGTACCGGACCATTCCTGGCTGTCACGGAGCCGCACGCGCCTGCCCCATGAAGTCCACGCGGCGGTCTTCGACTGGGTTCTGGTGCTGATCGCCGAGGCGGGGCTGATCAAGGGCGAGCGCATCGGCGTCGATGCCTCGACCATGGAGGCCAACGCGGCGCTGCGGAACATCGTGCGGCGCGACAACGGCGAAGGCTACCGGGAGATGCTGGAGCGTCTGGCCCGGGAAAGCGGCGTCGAGACACCCACGGCCGAGGACCTGGCGCGTCTGGAGCGGAAGCGCAAGGGCAAGAAGCTTTCCAACACGGATTGGGTTTCGAAGAGCGACCCCGAGGCCAAGATCGCCAAGATGAAGGACGGCACGACGCATCTGGCCTACAAGCCCGAGCACGCGGTGGATCTGGACACCGGCGCGGTGGTGGCGGCCGAGCTGCACCCGGCCGATGAGGGCGACACCACGACGCTTTCCAAGACCCTGGCGAAGGCCGAGGCAAACCTCGGGGCGGTGGATGCGGCACCGACGTCGGAGGACCCGGCCGAATGCGTCGCCGACAAAGGTTATCACTCACGGGCGGTCTTGAGGGCTCTGGACGACAGTCCCAGGAAGACCCGGATCGCGGCGCCCAAGCAGACCGGCTTTTCGCGCTGGCACGGTGATGAGGCGGCGCGGCGCGCGGTCACCAACAACCGTGCGCGGCTCAAGTCCGGGGTCGCCCGCGAGGCCTTCAAGCTGCGCGCCGAGATCGTCGAGCGCTGCTTTGCCCACAACCTCGATCGTGGCGGCATGCGACGAACCTGGCTGCGCGGGCGAGAGAATGTGCACAAGCGATACCTGCTCCACGTCGCCGGCCACAATCTATCGTTACTGATGCGCCAACTCATCAGCGCCGGCACCCCGCGGGAGGCCGTGGCGGGCGGATATGGCGGTATTTTCGTTCTGCTCACGCCCACCGGGGCCATGCTGGTGGCACGGGGGGACTCGCAAAGCGGCCAGTCGGCTTTCGCCGCCGCATTCTTCATCTGGGGGTGAGAGCCGGAAAAAGGCACTTAATCAACGGGCTGCTATGGAAGGTAACTCGTATCTAACCGATTCTCCGTTTCATCCGGGCGAGCAGGAGATTCAGGAGCGTCTCGGGGTTCGCGACATTGAAGCTTGGGCGCGAAAGGTCGTACGCGATCACTTGCCGGAGGAACATCGTGCCTTCCATACCGCGTTGCCGTTCCTGGTGGTCGCGGCCCGCGATGCTAAGGGGCGCCCTTGGGCGACATTGCTGACAGGGCCTGAAGGCTTCGTCGCGTCACCCGACTCGCGGTCGCTCGTCATCGAAGCAAAACTAGTTCGTGGAGATGGTCTTGAGGGGGCGCTGGTGGCGGGAGCGGACTTAGGCATCCTCGGCATAGAGCTCTCGACCCGTCGG
Source organism: Alphaproteobacteria bacterium (assembly GCA_965217615.1). Classification (GTDB taxonomy): domain Bacteria; phylum Pseudomonadota; class Alphaproteobacteria; order UBA8366; family CAVOAK01; genus CAVOAK01. Next base: position 246,437 of record CBDCIT010000039.1, on the reverse strand, counting down.
CGCAATCGCGTGAACGGTCGTGTTATGAGCGGCGATTCCGACAACGTGGTCTTTGGGGTGGAGCAGGCCTTTGGGAACTGCCCCCAGTACATTCGCGAGCGGGAGTGGCGGCGAGTCGATGACGAGCCCGCCGGAGCACCGGTGATGGGTACGCGCCTCACATCTTCGCAACAGGGGTGGATCGCCTCGGCGGACACATTCTTCATTGCCAGCGGCTACCGCGCCAAGGGAGAGAGCGCGACCTTCGGTATGGACGCGTCTCACCGCGGCGGCGACCGCGGCTTTGTCCGGGTTGTCAGCGAAACGCGTATCGAATTCCCGGACTATGCGGGCAACGACCACTACAACACGATCGGCAACCTCGTTCTCGACCCTCGAGCGGGTTTTCTTTTCATAGATTTCGAGACAGGTAGTCTGCTCCAGCTTACAGGCCAAGCCACCATCGATTGGGACTCGGATGACGTTGCGCGCATACCGGGCGCGCGGCGTTTGCTGACGTTCGACATCGAAGAAATAGTCGAGCTTCCGACACCGTCTCCTTACGCTGGGACGCGAATGCGGACTCGGTGCGCTCGCTTCGGCTGATCGAAAAGATCAGGGAAAGCGATGACGTGACTTCGTTCATATTCGAAGCACGGGACGGGGGTCCGCTCCCGGCTCACGAGGCCGGCCAACACCTGCCGATTGAGCTTGAAGTGCCAGGCACATCGGAGCCGGTTCGCCGCACCTATTCGCTCTCGAGCGCACCGAGTGATGATCGCTATCGGATTAGCGTCAAGCGCGAGTCACAGGGTCTTGCGTCGCGCTATTTGCACGATCACGTCGAGCCTGGAGCGATTCATGACACCCGAAGACCCGCCGGCGACTTCTTGATGACCTGCAGCAAGTGTCCGGTCGCGCTCGTGAGTGCCGGGATCGGGGTAACGCCGATGGTCAGTATGCTTCACGCTCTGGCTGCAGAGGACGGCGAGCGGCCCGTATGGTTCCTCCACGGCGTCCGCGACGGCGGTCATCATCCGCTGGCTCGTGAGGTCCGCGAGTTGGCAGCAAAACGCAGCAGCGTTCATGTTCACGTTGCCTACAGCCAGCCGCGCCCCGAGGACGAGGCCAGCGTTGACTACGACAGCGAAGGTCGTGTCGATGGCGCTTTGCTGGCCGGCCTCATCGACGACGTCGACGCGCATTATTTCGTATGCGGTCCAACTCGCTTCATGGCTGACATCCTGACCGATCTTGAACGCCGCGGTGTTCCTGCCGAGCACATCCACACGGAAACCTTCGGGCCGGTGGGCTGAACCTAAGCAGGTTTCTTATTCGAAGTAGCCGGCACGGACCGCTGGTCCGATCATGTTGATGATCAACTTGCGGAACTGGGGTTTGCCCTGTCGATCGCAGTTTAGGCCGCGCGGTAGCGGAAGACCTTCTCTTCGGCCGATACGCCCTTGAGCTTGGCCAATTCGCTGTGGCCGGCATAACCGGCTTCGGTGAGCAGGGCCGGGATTGCTTCCTCTTCGTTCAGCACTCCGGTCTCACAGATGTCGCCCGCGTCGGCCAGGCCCTGTACGCGCGCGGCGATGTTCACCGTCTGGCCGAAATAATCTACGTTGGTGCCGGAGTTGATCGCCAGTGCTGGTCCGGCGTGCAGGCCGACCTTGAGGCCCATCTCATTGCTTTGGATGCCTCCAGCCAAGTCCCGCATCGCCGCCATCATGGAGATCGCTGCTGCGGTCCCATCGCTGGCGTCTGAGAAGGCGGCCATCACCGCATCACCCATGGTCTTGATCATGGCGCCGGAATGGGTGCGCACGATCCCTTTCATCGCAACGAAGTGGTCCTGCACCATCCGGTAGGCGGCGAGATCCCCTTCGCGGTCGTAGAGCGCGGTGGAACCCTTAAGGTCGGTAAACAACAGGGTAATGCTGCGTAGCTTGAGCTTGAGGTCGGGCGCCAGCTCGTGCAACGCGAAGGTTTCGCGAAACGCCTGGTTGTTGAGCAGGTGTTTGCCTGTCAGGCGCTTGCCGAACGGCGGCGGCATCTGCTTCATGATCGCCATCGCGTCGTCGAAGTTCCGCCGAAATACCCAGCCCACACCGGCTGTTCGGTGAGGTTGGATAGCGTGAGCGTCAACTCGCCGGCGGGCAAGGTTAGGCTATCCTGCGAAAATCCGGCATTCGAGAGCGTCAGCTCGACCTTCGAATCGCCCGTTTCCTGCCCGGTCTCCTCGACCTCGAGCATTGCTCCCGAATGGGTGTCGAGGCACAGCAGCCGGTATGTTTGCCCGGCTTCAAGCGGCAACTTCATCGCGCCGCGCGCGCCGCTGGCAAGCTTGATGTCGGCCACGGTGTGCCGCTTATGGTAGTCCTGCCAGCCCTCACGATACGGATAGCTCGAGGAAGTGTGGTACTCAAGGTAGGTCGGGAAGTCGCCGTGCAGGTCGAAGGTTTCGGAGTCCGGGTTGTAGGAGAAGTTGACCTCGACCGTGTCGTCGAGGACCGACGGCGCATCGCGGGCGCACAGCACACAGAACACCGAATCTTCCTCGACGCTGTCGAGCCGAGCGACGCTGTACACCATGCCTCATTCGAGGTCAAACAGACCGAGATTGGCGCCGTGGACAAAGATATCTACCGCCGTCTCCGGCGCGAGACCGGCCGTGTCAGCAAACGCAAAGGGGTTGATCCGTGTGGCCTGGTGCAGCGATAGCGCCTGCAGGCTCTTTCCAAAGCGCGCAACTTCTTCATGCGTGCATCCACAGCGCGTGGCCGCTTCCTTCAGCGTTGCTGAACCGGACAAAGACATTTGTCCCCCTAGTATCGATGCTTCACCGTCATCCTGTGCCGGTTTGACGGTAAGTCAATTGAAAATGGCGGCTGCCAAGCCGCGCTACAAACATGGGCACCTGGAACCGGCATTCCCGACCACGTTCAGGATCAATCGAAGTAGCCGGCACGGACCGCTGATCCGATCATGTTGATGATCAAATTTCCGGCAGTGAGTGCTGTAATCCCATTGACATCACGCTTTGGCGTCATCTCGACGATGTCCATGCCGAGGACTCGGGTCTTCGCCGCCAGTCCCTGAATCAACTTGCGGGCCTGGTGGTAGGTAACACCGCCCGGTGCCGGTCCGGCGACGGCCGGCATCACCGACGGATCCATACCGTCGGCGTCGATCGTGAGATAGCTGTTGCCACCGGCTGGGATTTGCTCGAGCACGGCGTCCATGCCCTGGTCCTGCAGTTCGATGTCGGAGAACAGATGAGAGCCGTAGGCACGAGCGGCCGCGACTTCCTCGCTCCGTGCGCTGCCCTGGCAACGCAGGCCAATCTGGAAAATTTCGCCGATATGCGCCATCTCCGAGGCCCGTCGGATCGGGCTTGAGTATCCCTCGCGCACCCCGTTTCTCTCGTCGAGCCAGTCGAGATGTGCATCGATTTGCACCAATGTGATGGGTCCGTGGGCATCGAGGCCTCTAAACACCGGAATCGGCACACCGTGATCTCCACCTAGGCTGATCAACAGCGTACCGCTGGAAGTTATTCGTCGTGCGGCCTCCTCGGCCAGACGATAGTGGGCGGTGAGGTCACGGGGGTCGCCAGGGACGTCGCCACAATCGACGACCCGAACGCTCTTGCCGTCAAAGATGGGCCCGCCGAGGTCGAAGTCCCAGCGCTCTACACCGCCGCTTGAACGCCGCGAAGCGCGCCGGATCGCCGTTGGTGCGTTGGTCTGGTCGTTGGTCACTTCGTCGATTGTGTAGGGATCGCTGTAGGGTATGCCTAAGATCGCGACATCTGCCTCCAATGACTCAAGATCGGTGACAATTTCGAAATCCATGAAACTCTGCCGCACAGAACGCGGCGGCACGGTCAATGTCTGGGCCACGGTAACTCCCCCTGCGTTGTTAACGATGTCTGCAGTATGTGAGTTCGAGAAATGAGCGCCGCAGACCAAGCGCAGTCGGTAAGCTCAAGGTATTGTTCTTCCAGATGACGAAAAGGTCAGTCGATTTTAGTCGTGCTTTTCTGAGCCGCTTGACAAGCAGCTCTGACATTGCGCGCATCAGCAGGCTTGCCTTTGCCAATTGGTCCTCCAGCACTTCTTTCGATACCAGGAGGCACGTCGTCGACATTTTTGTCTTCGCGGTAGCGGAACGGGGTGACTCATCGAACAGAGCCATCTCGCCAAAGATCTCGCCAGTTTCCAGCGTATCGATGATAGTGGATTTCCCGTCCCGCTCACGCAAGATTTCCACTGCGCCCTCCTGAATAATGTATGCCCAGTGGGCCGGATCGCCATTCACAAATATGGTTTCTCCGCCTTCGAATTCCAGGGTTGGGGCTGGCTCGTCGGCCATGTTCTATGATCTCCTGTTTCCCTTCATGATCGCGCTATAGGCGAACCGCTCTACATTCACGCATATGGCTGAATCAATCCAAGGTCAATCGTAACTACCCAGGTACCCCGCTCCTGACCGTGAGAGGATGATGTAGGTGGTCGGCGGGGCCGGGTTTCCGCCGCCGCGTCGTTGATCGTCTCTTGACTCCATAGAATCGGGCGTCTATGGGTTGCGCTCTCGTGTGACGGGAGCGGCGCGTGGGATATTTTGGGTCGAAGGCGACGAGCGGTCTGTGCCAGACGCTGATTGCGCTGATGCCGCCGCACAGCGTTTACATCGAGAGCCACCTGGGGGGCGGTGCGCTGATGAAGCGCAAGCCAACGGGCGTGCGCTCGATCGGCATCGACCGCGATGCGCAGGCGCTCGAGGCCTTTGCCTGTGACTACCCGGTCGAGTTGGTGCATGGCTGTGCCCATGCCTTTTTGGCCTCGTTCCCGTTTCTGGGCCCGGAGCTGGTCTACAGCGATCCCCCCTATCTGCACGCGACCCGCCGTTCGGCACGGCGCTATCGCTTCGACTACGAGGAGGTCGACCATGTCGCGCTCCTGGACCTGCTCAAGGATCTGCCCTGCCAGGTGATGGTCTCGGGCCATCCCTCGGCGCTCTACGACGAGATGCTGGCGGGCTGGCGCAGTCTGGCGCTGCAGGTGACGACCCAGGCCCAGGTGCGGACCGAGGTCGTGTGGTTCAACTTCGCGCCCGACCGGGTGCATTGGGCGAGCTACGCAGGCCGGAACTTCACCGACCGCCAGCGCATCAAGCGTAAGGCGGCCAACTGGGGCCGGCGTTACAAGGCCTTGCCGGCGGGCGAACGCCTCGCGGTGCTGGCCGCCATGATGGCCGTCGATGCCGAGGACCCGTGACGCTGTCGCGCTGGCACGAGGACCTCGCCGCCCATGACGAGGCCTTCGCGTGCCTGCAAGATCTTCTTGACCCCTCATCCTTCGCAACAACAGTCGTCAAGGCCTTCCGGGATTGGGGCCAGGGGCTGTTGCGCCTGGCCACGGTGCTCGTCCGGGAGAATGCCGCGCTCGAGCGGGAGAACGTGACCCTGCGGGACCGCATCGCCGAGCTCGAGCGGAGCGCGGCGCTTGACAGCACCACCAGCAGCAAGCCGCCCGCCAGCAACGGCCTGGGCAAGAAGAGCGGAACCCAGAGGCGCACCCGAAGCCAGCGCGGCAAGTCCGGCAGGCCAAGCGGCGGCCAGCCGGGCCACAAGGGAACGACGCTGGCGCGGACCGAGAGCCCGGACCATGTTGTGGATCATGACCCCTCCGCCTGTTCGGGCTGCGGCGCACCGCTGTCGGACGCCGACCGTCACCGCGCGCCCGTCTGTCGACAGGTCTTCGATGTGCCCGAGCCACGCCCCCTGGAGGTCACCGAACACCGCGCCCATCGCTGCCTCTGCGGCGCCTGCGCCACCGTGACAGGAGCCGTCTTCCCGGACGGCGTGACCGCCCCGGTCCAGTACGGGCCACGCATCACCGCCTGGGTGAGCTACCTGCTGTACGCCCAGGTCGTTCCCGAGAAGCGCTTGGCCGAACTCATGAGCGACCTCTTCGCAGTGTCCATCTCCACAGCCACGATCACCGCCATGGGCCGGCGAACCGCCAGGCGCTTCGAGCCCTTCCTCGCCCATGTCGCAGACGTGATCCGCACAGCGGTCCCGGTCAAGCACCTCGACGAAACCGGCCTGCGGATCGCCGCCCGTACCCGCTGGCTCCACGTGCTGTGCACCCCATTCCTGACCGTCCTGCGCATCGGCGCGGGACGCGGCGATGTCGAAAAGGACCTCGAAGGCATCCTCATCCATGACGATTACGCCGCCTACTCCCGGACTTCTCACGAGGCGTTTTGAGGCGCTGGATTTGAGAGTGATCGGGCTGATTTGAGTGTCAGCGTGGTGGGTCGGGCTTTGAGAAGGATATTCTGGCCGGGATAGTTGGACAGGCTCTGCGTATGATTGGTTTTTGGTGGGTTTCGGGCATGCGGGAGTCATCGCCGCCGCAGCGTTGCCCCCTTTCCCCTGTTGCGGTGGAGAGTTGCGATTATGGGGGCGCCAGGGCGGCGTGGGCCTTGAAGAAGAGGTCTTTGTAAGGGCAGGCATCGGGCAGGGAGAGCTTGATGCGTCGCACGGAGTTGATGACTTTGGCGCCGACCTTCAGGAGTTTCAGGCGGATGGTATTGGGGACGGCCTTGGCCAGGGTCGTCTTTTTCAGGGCGACGCGGCGGATACCGTCGATGAGGACATAGGCGAAAGCAGCGAGGAGCAGGCGGAGCTGGTTGGCTTTGTAGGCGTGCGCGCTCATGCGATTGGCGAACAGATCGAGTTGGCAGTCCTTGATGCGGTTTTCCATGTCGCCGCGTGGGCAATAGGTGTCTTCGTAGAGTTCCCTGGACGGGACTTGGTGGCGATCCAGGGAGGTGACGAGGAAGCGGCAGCGCTGTTCGTGTCCGGGCTTGTGTTCGACCTTGGCGATGACGCGCCGGGGCCGGGCCCAGGTTCTGGATTTGGTGATGTGGTGGAAATCGCCGTAGGCGCGGACCGGCTGGCCGGTTTCGATCATGGCCATGGCGGCCTTGCCGCGGACCCTCTGTGCTTTCTTGAGCAGGACATCGTTGCGCGCCAGGCCGAAGACGTAATCCACGGCATTTCCCTCGCACCAGCGCATCAGGTTCTCGCGCGCGAAGCCGCTGTCGCCGCGCAGCAGGATGTCGACGTTGGGCCAACGTTCGCGGATCATCTGGACGATGCGGCGGATCTGGTTGCGCGCACCCCTGGCGCCATCGATGTTGGCGGGTCGGAGTTGGGCGAGCAGGAGATGGCGGCCGCAGAAGACATAGAGGGGCAAGAAACAGCGGTGCTCGTAATAGCCGTGGAAGAAGGCGTTCTCCTGGCGCCCGTGGGTCTCCACGTCGGTGGCGTCGATATCGAGGGTGATGCGCGCGGGCGGCGTGTCGCAGGCGTCGAGGAACAGCGCGACGAACAGGTTGGAGAGGCTCTTGAGATTGGGGACCATCTGGTGATAGCGGCGGTTGCCGGTTTCCCAGGATTGTTCCAGCCGGCTCAGCGTTGACTTGCCGGCCAGCGGAGCCGGGGTCCCGGGATATTCGGTTCCCGGTGAGGCCAGCAATTTCAAGGCCGGGTCGAAACGGAGGGTGTCGTGGTCGATGATGTCTTCATAGCCGAGCGCCATCCCGCAAACCCGTTGAGCCAACAGGGCGGGAAGGGTATGGGTTAGGCGTTCTCGATCCCGGTGATCGGTGAAACAGCCCGCCATGCGTTCGAACAGGCGTATCCGGCGCGCCCGCTCGCGCAGTAACAGGACACCGGCGTCCGAGGTGATCTCGCCGCCGTCGAAGGCGGCGAACACCACCCGTTTGCCGTAATCCGCAAAGCGCATGAAGTTCCCCCTCAAGACATGGATATCACGCGATCCATCATAGAGTATTGCGTGGGGCATCGAAGAAGAACACAAGCGTTGAGCCCCGGTTTCCGATAGGCTGGCACCCTCCTGTGATACGCCACGCGAGGTCTCCATGCCGGTCAGCAAGAAGCGCCGCAACAACAAGAGAAAGCCCGCGCCCACCGCCAGGAAAAAGCCGGCCCTCGAGCCTGTGTCCGAGCCCGCGCCGCCTTTGCCCGACCGTCGGGCTCTGGAGGGGGTGATGGCCAAGCTCGCCGGCGGGCTGTCCTCCGGCTTTGACGGAAGCGACGGTGATGACGCGGCGCTTTGGCAGGCCCAGGAACTCATGTACGAAGCCTGGGACACGGGCGCCAAACGCGAACGGATCGAACTGGCCAAACGGGCGCTGGAGATATCCGAACTCTGCGCCGACGCTCATGTGCTGCTGGCGGAAGAGGCGGCGAAGACCCTCGTCGAGGCGCGGCGCCATTATGAGGCCGGCGTTGCCGCCGGGGAACGGGCGCTTGGGGCGCAAGCCTTCGAGCGTGATGCCGGCCACTTCTGGGGCCTTCTGGAGACCCGCCCTTACATGCGCGCCCGCGCCGGTCTCGCCGAATGCCTGTGGGCGGCGGGCGAGCGCGCTGCGGCCATCGGCCATTACCGGGATATGCTGCGCCTCAACCCCAACGACAATCAGGGTCTGCGCCATGTCCTGACGTCCTGGCTGCTCGCCACCGGCGATCACGGCGCCCTGGAGGAACTGCTCGCCGCCTATGACGATGATGTGTTCGCCGAATGGGCCTACGCCAAGACCCTGCTGGCTTTGCGCAAGGACGATGAGGCCGATGCCCGCACCGCCCTGGCTGCCGCCTGGAAGCGCAATCCCCATGTCCCCGCTCTGTTGACCGGCGCCATGCCGATCCCCGAACATCAGGACGACCACTACACGCTGGGCTCACCCGGCGAGGCGGTCATCTATGTGTTGCAAAACAGGGAAAACTGGACGGCGACACGGGGCGCCTTGCAATGGCTCGCCGAAACCGTGCAAACCCTCCCGCCGCCGGACGAAAAACGGCCCTGAACGGAAAAACACCCTGTATTTTTGTCGCTTCCCGAAAATTTCTATAACTGTTTGTTTGCAATAGATAATCAGACTCCACACTATTCTTCGGGTAGAGTCGAGGGGAGGCGCGCCCTGCCGTAGATCAAGGGAGTCGCTGTTTGCCGACGGCTTTCGCCAGGTGCCGGTGCCTCCGCCTCAACCATAGCCACGTTTCACTCACCCCCGCTCATCAAACCGGACATGCCTATCTCAGGCATCCGGCTTTCCGACGAGATCATGCCTTCGCCCACGGAAAGCCCCTGGTCCTCGGCGCAAGGCAGGTAAGGCCATAGTGTTCCCACAGTCGATCGTCCGGAAAGCGCACGTACTTTCCGTTCCTGACCTTGTGCTTCCGACAGAGCCACTGTCGCAGCCGCTTCGTCGCGTGTGCATCGACCGCCGCATAGGCGGGGCTGACCTGCCCTAACTGGAAGTACTGCGCCCATCCGGATATCATCCGGTTGAGCTTGCTGACCATCCATTCAGGATCCTGCAGCCCATAGCGTCGTTCGGTTTGCTCACTGATTTTACGGCAGATGCCCTGAACGCTCACCTTGCTCGGTCGATTGCCGATATAGGCGTCGCCTCCGTTCCGGCGGTAGTTCCATCCGAACCGGTAGCCGAGGAACGCCATTGGTTCCCTTGGGCATTGCAGGCATCGGGTCTTCTGCTCGTTGACCGTCAGCTTCAGCCCTTCCATGAGCCGGGTAACCGCCAGCAGCATGTCTGCCGCCGGGGCCTTGCCGAGAACACAGAAGTCATCTGCATAGGAAACGATCTCCGCACAGAAGTGCCGGGCAAAGCCCAGCGTCTTCCAGCCCAGTATAAAACGCCTCATGTAGATATTGCTCAGCAGCGGTGAAAGCGGAGACCCCTGCGGGGTGCCCTTGCGCTCCTTGCGTGCCCGGTTCGTGCGGCGCTTGCCGCCCTTGCCGTCATCCTCCTCGACAGCCATCTCCAACCACGCCTTGATGAGCCCGAGCATCCTGCCGTCGCTCACGCGACGCGCTACGCTCTTGATCAACTCGGCATGGGGTATTTCGCCGAAGTAGTTGGACAGATCGCCATCTACAACCTCGTTGTGCCCCTTGTTCAGGAGCCGGTGAATGCGTTTGACCGCATCCTGTGCGCTTCGTTCCGGCCGGTAACCGTACTGTTCCGGTTGCAGGTCGGCTTCAAAGATCGGCGCCAGCACAAGCATGGCCGATGTCTGTGCCACCCGGTCCCGAATGCACGGTATACCCAGAGGCCGGAATGCGCCGGGCTGCTTCTTCGGGATCAGCACCTGTCTCACCGGTTCCGGCGTGTAGGTGCCACCCTTCAGATCCCGCGACAGTTCCCCAAGCCACCGCTCGATACCCTGCTCCTCGATATCCTGGAAGCTCTCACCGTCAACACCGGGCTGGCCGTCATTGCGGCGTGCCATAGCCCAGGCCTCCATGAGAAAGTCCTCCCGCCATACCTTGTCGCACAAGGCGTGAAAGCGACGCTCAGGTTCTTCCTTCGCTTTTGCATGCAAAACAGTCTGGAGTTTCCGAACACTTTGTGACCCTGTTAGGCTTGCGCCAGTGGCCATGCCTTGTCCCCTTTCCGTTTCCCTCTCGAAGTCAGGCCCCTTTCCTCGACCGGCATTACCCGGCGTCTTCAGTCGTACGGACCTGTCCGCCACCCGGCCTGCCCGGCCTGCCCCTCACGGGGGTCCGGTTGGTGCGTGCACACCACCGATAGGGCTTCCCGTGTTGCTACGTCTTCCATCTTCCATGCATGCTGGCACCCCTACCCCGGCGGAAACGGTTCGGTGCATCTGTCGCTTTTCTTCCCGATCCGTCGTCGGCCTTCCCCTAATCTCAGGAGGGTCGGCTCCCGCATTGCCCGTTTCGAGGCCTGCTCGGTGTTCACATCACATTCCGGTCGCGGTAGGGAAGCGGGTTACCCCGCTCCCCCCGCTCAGATCCCCGCATGCCCGGTGGGGCACGGGGCTCCTACCTCGGGTGTTTGACGGCAAAACGCACCGTCGGCCAAGGGTGCCGAACCTGGACGGGTGGCCAATGCAATGCGGCAATGCGCACGATATCGGCGATCGTGGTCCGGTCCTTCTGTGACCGTCTTCGCAGGACATTCACCCAGATCCATGAGAGCCGCCGCACAAACCCCCTTGCGGCCGAGCTGCTGGTCGGGACGGCGAAATAGTTCAGCCATCCATTGACCACCTGACCCAGCCAGCGCGCGGTTTCGTGGACATCTTCGTGCATCCGCCTACGGAGCTCCCCTTTGATCCGATTCAGGGTCCGCGTGACCCGCTTCGCTATCGGCTTGCGCCCCAGTCCGAATTTCCCGTTCCTCTTCTTCCGGCAATAGTGCGTGAATCCAAGGAACTCGAAGGTCTCCGGTCGCCGTTCCCCTCGTGCCCGGCGGTCCGCCATCGCGAACCTGCCAAACTCGATGAGTCGGGTCTTGTCTGGATGCAGCTCAAGCTCAAACTGGCCCAGCCTTTCCTTGAGATCGTGGAGAAACCGCTCCGCGTCCTGTTTGCGTTGGAACCCGACCACGAAGTCATCGGCATACCGCACGATGATTGTTGCCCCCGTGGCCACACGGGTGCGCCATTTCTTCTGGAACCAGAGGTCGAGGACGTAGTGCAGGTAGATGTTCGCGAGAATCGGTGAAGCCACCGCGCCCTGAGGCGTTCCTCGCAAGTTATCCCGCCACTCGCCATCTTCCATGACGCCGGCATTCAGCCATTTGGCGATCAGCCTGATGACCCGCTTGTCTCCGATGCGATCCTCAAGAAACCGGACCAGCCAGTCCCGAGAGACATTGTCGAAAAATCCGCGGATGTCACAGTCCACTATCCAGTTGACCTTGCGCCGTTCTATCCCGAAGGCCAGAGCATCAAGCGCGTCGTGCGCCCCACGCCCCGGTCGGAACCCGTAGCTGAACCCGAGAAAATCCGGCTCGTAAATTGGCGTCAGGATAACTTCCACCACCGCTTTCTGGACAATCTTGTCTTCCAGTGCGGCAATGCCGAGCGGTCGTGTCCCGCCATCCGGTTTGGGTATTTCGACCCGCCGGGATGGCCGCGCCCGATACGCTCCCGAGTGCACGCGTCCGTGAAGGTCGAGCAGCCGCTCTTCCAGCCCTTCCTCGTACTCTCCCCACGTCATCCCATCCACCCCCGGCGAGGCGTCCTTCTTCAACTCGAAGAACGCCCACGTCAGGGCATCTATCGTGACATGGTGTAGCAGCGCAGTGAGTTTCTCCTGCGGTTTCCTCGTTACAGCCTGCCGTATCCACGCGACCGCCTGTGACACGCTTTCCCGACACTGCGTCCGGCACGTGCTTTGATCTCGCGGATTCCCCTTGGTTGAGGCACTTCCCTCCGGCGACTCCGCAGGCGCTTGCGCGCCCTTGTTCGTCGCTTTCATCGGTACTATTCCCTCATCCGACTTCTCCATTCCGTGCGTCATCGGTTACGGATACATCCTTTCCTTTGCGGCCCCGTTACGACTTCGGGGCAAAATGGAGACCTCCCAGGTCCCGGCAATGAGGACGTACGAACGTGCATGGGTTCTTCGACACCGTGGAGCCCAACATCCCCTCACCATGTCGGTGATGTCGGTGTTGCCTTCGACCGCAGGCACAGTCTCGGCTCTCCAGACAAGCAACCTTTCGATGCTCCGTTGCCCTGCCCATCCGCACCCCTGTCAACGCTTCACCTGCCGCCTCGCGACGACCGGCGCATGACTCGGGGCGAGAGTGGTGGTTAACCTCTACTCCCTACCGGACTCTCACCGGCTATCCTCTGCCAGTTAGCCTGGCACACGCCTGCATGGTCGCTAAACTGCTCAACACAGCCCTTTGTCACCAGAGTGCTTCGGTCTACATCGTTACCTCCGTAGGCCGCCCTGGCTGCTACCAACCGAAAGCGACAATTGTTGGGTGGGGTTCGCACCCACCAGGAAAACGCACCTTTCCACGGCGCACTGAGAAATCCGGGTTTAAAGACCGTTCTTCCCTCACCCTCTATGCTTGATGAGCTTCCCGATGATCGCGTCGAGCATGCCCTACGTTTCCTTTTCGTCGGAGTTCGCGACCGCGAGATAAGCCCGGTCAAGATTCGGTGCGACCCAGACCGTCATGTGCCAGTAGGTATTTCTCCCGTTATGGCTGAGCACAGTGCCTGCGCCCCAGCTTCTCTTAACCACGTACCAGCCAGCCGCGTATTTACCCGAATGAGGTGTCGAGAGATAGTCGAGTCGATCACGGTCCAGAATAGCCGGCGTGATCCCTCGGAACCAAATCCTCACGAACTTGGCGTAGTCCGCAATTGACATGTGCACCGTTCCCGCAGGACCTGCTGCGGTGGGATTGTCAAACTGCCTCGCCTTCCAGACACCGTTGTGCCCGCGGCGGTGCCCCCACGGCTGATCGACACGCCCGAAAACCACCAAAACCCAATCATACGCGGAGCCTGCCTAACTATCCCGGCCAGAATACCTATCTCAAAGCCCGACCAACCACGCCGGCACTCAAATCAGCCCGATCACTCTCAAATCCAGCGCCTCAAAACGCCTCGTGAGAAGTCTCCTGGCGCCCATGGGTTTCCACGTCGGTGGCGTCGATATCGAGGGTGATGCGCGCGGGCGGCGTCTGGTGGGCGTCGAGAAACAGGGTGACGAACAGGTTGGAGAGTTTCTTGAGGTTGGGGACCATCTGGTGATAGCGGCGGTTGCCGGTTTCCCAGGATTGTTCCAGCCGGTTCAGCGTTGACTTGCCGGCCAGCGGAGCCGGGGTCCCGGGATCTCCGGTTCGTGGTGAGGCCAGCAATTTCAGGGCCGGGTCGAAACGGAGCGTGTCGTGGTCGATGATATCTTCATAGCCGAGCGCCATCCCGCAAACCCGTTGAGCCAACAGGGCGGGAAGGGCATGGGTTAGGCGTTCTCGATCCCGGTGATCGGTGAAACAGCCCGCCATGCGTTCGAACAGACGTATCCGGCGCGCCTGTTCGCGCAGTAACAGGACACCGGCGTCCGAGGTGATCTCGCCGCCGTCGAAGGCGGCAAACACCACCCGTTTGCCGTAATCCGCAAAGCGCATCCTGAAAACACTCTGTTTTATTAAAGCCCATCCGAATCAGCACTAATAGATTGATTATAAAAAGAAAATCTGAATACCGCCAGATCCTGGGTAGAGTCGAGGGGAGGCGCGCCCTGCCGTAGATCAAGGGAGTCGCTGTTTGCCGACGGCTTTCGCCAGGTGCCGGTGCCTCCGCCTCAACCATAGCCACGTTTCACTCACCCCCGCTCATCAAACCGGACATGCCTATCTCAGGCATCCGGCTTTCCGACGAGATCATGCCTTCGCCCACGGAAAGCCCCTGGTCCTCGGCGCAAGGCAGGTAAGGCCATAGTGTTCCCACAGTCGATCGTCCGGAAAGCGCACGTACTTTCCGTTCCTGACCTTGTGCTTCCGACAGAGCCACTGTCGCAGCCGCTTCGTCGCGTGTGCATCGACCGCCGCATAGGCGGGGCTGACCTGCCCTAACTGGAAGTACTGCGCCCATCCGGATATCATCCGGTTGAGCTTGCTGACCATCCATTCAGGATCCTGCAGCCCATAGCGTCGTTCGGTTTGCTCACTGATTTTACGGCAGATGCCCTGAACGCTCACCTTGCTCGGTCGATTGCCGATATAGGCGTCGCCTCCGTTCCGGCGGTAGTTCCATCCGAACCGGTAGCCGAGGAACGCCATTGGTTCCCTTGGGCATTGCAGGCATCGGGTCTTCTGCTCGTTGACCGTCAGCTTCAGCCCTTCCATGAGCCGGGTAACCGCCAGCAGCATGTCTGCCGCCGGGGCCTTGCCGAGAACACAGAAGTCATCTGCATAGGAAACGATCTCCGCACAGAAGTGCCGGGCAAAGCCCAGCGTCTTCCAGCCCAGTATAAAACGCCTCATGTAGATATTGCTCAGCAGCGGTGAAAGCGGAGACCCCTGCGGGGTGCCCTTGCGCTCCTTGCGTGCCCGGTTCGTGCGGCGCTTGCCGCCCTTGCCGTCATCCTCCTCGACAGCCATCTCCAACCACGCCTTGATGAGCCCGAGCATCCTGCCGTCGCTCACGCGACGCGCTACGCTCTTGATCAACTCGGCATGGGGTATTTCGCCGAAGTAGTTGGACAGATCGCCATCTACAACCTCGTTGTGCCCCTTGTTCAGGAGCCGGTGAATGCGTTTGACCGCATCCTGTGCGCTTCGTTCCGGCCGGTAACCGTACTGTTCCGGTTGCAGGTCGGCTTCAAAGATCGGCGCCAGCACAAGCATGGCCGATGTCTGTGCCACCCGGTCCCGAATGCACGGTATACCCAGAGGCCGGAATGCGCCGGGCTGCTTCTTCGGGATCAGCACCTGTCTCACCGGTTCCGGCGTGTAGGTGCCACCCTTCAGATCCCGCGACAGTTCCCCAAGCCACCGCTCGATACCCTGCTCCTCGATATCCTGGAAGCTCTCACCGTCAACACCGGGCTGGCCGTCATTGCGGCGTGCCATAGCCCAGGCCTCCATGAGAAAGTCCTCCCGCCATACCTTGTCGCACAAGGCGTGAAAGCGACGCTCAGGTTCTTCCTTCGCTTTTGCATGCAAAACAGTCTGGAGTTTCCGAACACTTTGTGACCCTGTTAGGCTTGCGCCAGTGGCCATGCCTTGTCCCCTTTCCGTTTCCCTCTCGAAGTCAGGCCCCTTTCCTCGACCGGCATTACCCGGCGTCTTCAGTCGTACGGACCTGTCCGCCACCCGGCCTGCCCGGCCTGCCCCTCACGGGGGTCCGGTTGGTGCGTGCACACCACCGATAGGGCTTCCCGTGTTGCTACGTCTTCCATCTTCCATGCATGCTGGCACCCCTACCCCGGCGGAAACGGTTCGGTGCATCTGTCGCTTTTCTTCCCGATCCGTCGTCGGCCTTCCCCTAATCTCAGGAGGGTCGGCTCCCGCATTGCCCGTTTCGAGGCCTGCTCGGTGTTCACATCACATTCCGGTCGCGGTAGGGAAGCGGGTTACCCCGCTCCCCCCGCTCAGATCCCCGCATGCCCGGTGGGGCACGGGGCTCCTACCTCGGGTGTTTGACGGCAAAACGCACCGTCGGCCAAGGGTGCCGAACCTGGACGGGTGGCCAATGCAATGCGGCAATGCGCACGATATCGGCGATCGTGGTCCGGTCCTTCTGTGACCGTCTTCGCAGGACATTCACCCAGATCCATGAGAGCCGCCGCACAAACCCCCTTGCGGCCGAGCTGCTGGTCGGGACGGCGAAATAGTTCAGCCATCCATTGACCACCTGACCCAGCCAGCGCGCGGTTTCGTGGACATCTTCGTGCATCCGCCTACGGAGCTCCCCTTTGATCCGATTCAGGGTCCGCGTGACCCGCTTCGCTATCGGCTTGCGCCCCAGTCCGAATTTCCCGTTCCTCTTCTTCCGGCAATAGTGCGTGAATCCAAGGAACTCGAAGGTCTCCGGTCGCCGTTCCCCTCGTGCCCGGCGGTCCGCCATCGCGAACCTGCCAAACTCGATGAGTCGGGTCTTGTCTGGATGCAGCTCAAGCTCAAACTGGCCCAGCCTTTCCTTGAGATCGTGGAGAAACCGCTCCGCGTCCTGTTTGCGTTGGAACCCGACCACGAAGTCATCGGCATACCGCACGATGATTGTTGCCCCCGTGGCCACACGGGTGCGCCATTTCTTCTGGAACCAGAGGTCGAGGACGTAGTGCAGGTAGATGTTCGCGAGAATCGGTGAAGCCACCGCGCCCTGAGGCGTTCCTCGCAAGTTATCCCGCCACTCGCCATCTTCCATGACGCCGGCATTCAGCCATTTGGCGATCAGCCTGATGACCCGCTTGTCTCCGATGCGATCCTCAAGAAACCGGACCAGCCAGTCCCGAGAGACATTGTCGAAAAATCCGCGGATGTCACAGTCCACTATCCAGTTGACCTTGCGCCGTTCTATCCCGAAGGCCAGAGCATCAAGCGCGTCGTGCGCCCCACGCCCCGGTCGGAACCCGTAGCTGAACCCGAGAAAATCCGGCTCGTAAATTGGCGTCAGGATAACTTCCACCACCGCTTTCTGGACAATCTTGTCTTCCAGTGCGGCAATGCCGAGCGGTCGTGTCCCGCCATCCGGTTTGGGTATTTCGACCCGCCGGGATGGCCGCGCCCGATACGCTCCCGAGTGCACGCGTCCGTGAAGGTCGAGCAGCCGCTCTTCCAGCCCTTCCTCGTACTCTCCCCACGTCATCCCATCCACCCCCGGCGAGGCGTCCTTCTTCAACTCGAAGAACGCCCACGTCAGGGCATCTATCGTGACATGGTGTAGCAGCGCAGTGAGTTTCTCCTGCGGTTTCCTCGTTACAGCCTGCCGTATCCACGCGACCGCCTGTGACACGCTTTCCCGACACTGCGTCCGGCACGTGCTTTGATCTCGCGGATTCCCCTTGGTTGAGGCACTTCCCTCCGGCGACTCCGCAGGCGCTTGCGCGCCCTTGTTCGTCGCTTTCATCGGTACTATTCCCTCATCCGACTTCTCCATTCCGTGCGTCATCGGTTACGGATACATCCTTTCCTTTGCGGCCCCGTTACGACTTCGGGGCAAAATGGAGACCTCCCAGGTCCCGGCAATGAGGACGTACGAACGTGCATGGGTTCTTCGACACCGTGGAGCCCAACATCCCCTCACCATGTCGGTGATGTCGGTGTTGCCTTCGACCGCAGGCACAGTCTCGGCTCTCCAGACAAGCAACCTTTCGATGCTCCGTTGCCCTGCCCATCCGCACCCCTGTCAACGCTTCACCTGCCGCCTCGCGACGACCGGCGCATGACTCGGGGCGAGAGTGGTGGTTAACCTCTACTCCCTACCGGACTCTCACCGGCTATCCTCTGCCAGTTAGCCTGGCACACGTCGCGGTAGGGAAGCGGGTTACCCCGCTCCCCCCGCTCAGATCCCCGCATGCCCGGTGGGGCACGGGGCTCCTACCTCGGGTGTTTGACGGCAAAACGCACCGTCGGCCAAGGGTGCCGAACCTGGACGGGTGGCCAATGCAATGCGGCAATGCGCACGATATCGGCGATCGTGGTCCGGTCCTTCTGTGACCGTCTTCGCAGGACATTCACCCAGATCCATGAGAGCCGCCGCACAAACCCCCTTGCGGCCGAGCTGCTGGTCGGGACGGCGAAATAGTTCAGCCATCCATTGACCACCTGACCCAGCCAGCGCGCGGTTTCGTGGACATCTTCGTGCATCCGCCTACGGAGCTCCCCTTTGATCCGATTCAGGGTCCGCGTGACCCGCTTCGCTATCGGCTTGCGCCCCAGTCCGAATTTCCCGTTCCTCTTCTTCCGGCAATAGTGCGTGAATCCAAGGAACTCGAAGGTCTCCGGTCGCCGTTCCCCTCGTGCCCGGCGGTCCGCCATCGCGAACCTGCCAAACTCGATGAGTCGGGTCTTGTCTGGATGCAGCTCAAGCTCAAACTGGCCCAGCCTTTCCTTGAGATCGTGGAGAAACCGCTCCGCGTCCTGTTTGCGTTGGAACCCGACCACGAAGTCATCGGCATACCGCACGATGATTGTTGCCCCCGTGGCCACACGGGTGCGCCATTTCTTCTGGAACCAGAGGTCGAGGACGTAGTGCAGGTAGATGTTCGCGAGAATCGGTGAAGCCACCGCGCCCTGAGGCGTTCCTCGCAAGTTATCCCGCCACTCGCCATCTTCCATGACGCCGGCATTCAGCCATTTGGCGATCAGCCTGATGACCCGCTTGTCTCCGATGCGATCCTCAAGAAACCGGACCAGCCAGTCCCGAGAGACATTGTCGAAAAATCCGCGGATGTCACAGTCCACTATCCAGTTGACCTTGCGCCGTTCTATCCCGAAGGCCAGAGCATCAAGCGCGTCGTGCGCCCCACGCCCCGGTCGGAACCCGTAGCTGAACCCGAGAAAATCCGGCTCGTAAATTGGCGTCAGGATAACTTCCACCACCGCTTTCTGGACAATCTTGTCTTCCAGTGCGGCAATGCCGAGCGGTCGTGTCCCGCCATCCGGTTTGGGTATTTCGACCCGCCGGGATGGCCGCGCCCGATACGCTCCCGAGTGCACGCGTCCGTGAAGGTCGAGCAGCCGCTCTTCCAGCCCTTCCTCGTACTCTCCCCACGTCGTCCCATCCACCCCCGGCGAGGCGTCCTTCTTCAACTCGAAGAACGCCCACGTCAGGGCATCTATCGTGACATGGTGTAGCAGCGCAGTGAGTTTCTCCTGCGGTTTCCTCGTTACAGCCTGCCGTATCCACGCGACCGCCTGTGACACGCTTTCCCGACACTGCGTCCGGCACGTGCTTTGATCTCGCGGATTCCCCTTGGTTGAGGCACTTCCCTCCGGCGACTCCGCAGGCGCTTGCGCGCCCTTGTTCGTCGCTTTCATCGGTACTATTCCCTCATCCGACTTCTCCATTCCGTGCGTCATCGGTTACGGATACATCCTTTCCTTTGCGGCCCCGTTACGACTTCGGGGCAAAATGGAGACCTCCCAGGTCCCGGCAATGAGGACGTACGAACGTGCATGGGTTCTTCGACACCGTGGAGCCCAACATCCCCTCACCATGTCGGTGATGTCGGTGTTGCCTTCGACCGCAGGCACAGTCTCGGCTCTCCAGACAAGCAACCTTTCGATGCTCCGTTGCCCTGCCCATCCGCACCCCTGTCAACGCTTCACCTGCCGCCTCGCGACGACCGGCGCATGACTCGGGGCGAGAGTGGTGGTTAACCTCTACTCCCTACCGGACTCTCACCGGCTATCCTCTGCCAGTTAGCCTGGCACACGCCTGCATGGTCGCTAAACTGCTCAACACAGCCCTTTGTCACCAGAGTGCTTCGGTCTACATCGTTACCTCCGTAGGCCGCCCTGGCTGCTACCAACCGAAAGCGACAATTGTTGGGTGGGGTTCGCACCCACCAGGAAAACGCACCTTTCCACGGCGCACTGAGATATGGCAGGCTAGATCCCCCTATTCGATCCTCGTAAGGAACTATACATGGCCGACAATCTGAAAATTGCAGTCCTTGGCGGCGGCCACAGCGCCCAAACCATGGGCGCCGATCTGGCGCTCGCGGGCGCGTCGGTCAACCTTTGCGATCTACCCGATTTCAAGGACAACATCGCCCACGTCATGAAGACGGGCACCCTCGAAAAGTATGGCTCGGAGGGTTCTACGGGCCGCACCGGACTTGCCCATCTCAATCTAACGACGACTGTCGTTGCTGAGGCGGTTGACGGCGTCGATGTCATCTTCCTCGCCGTTCCGGCCTACGGGCATATGCCGTTCTACGAAGCGCTCGTCGACACCCTGCAGGACGGTCAGACCGTCGTTACCGTACCTGGTTGTTGGGGCGCGCTCCGCCTCTCGCAGCTCTTGCGCCAATCCGGCTCGAAGACGCATGTGACGATTGCCGAAACTAGCCAATGCATGCATGTCTGCCGGGCAGCAGAATCGTGGTTGGGCCCGGGCAAAGTCCGGGTGATTGCGGAACGGCGCAGCTTTATGATTGCCGCCATACCGGCGCGTGATACAGAGAAAGCACAGAGGCTCGTCGCCACCTTCTACCCGCAAGTCACACCGGCAACGAACGTTCTCGAAACGAGCCTAAATAACGGAAACTTCATCGTCCACGCGCCGATGGTCATCATGAACGCCGGTTGGATCGAGCATACCGACGGCGATTTCATGTTCTATCGCGACGGCGCGACGCGATCCATTGGCGGCGTTATCGACGCAATCGCAGCCGAGCGTGACGCGATATCCACGAAGCTTGGATTCACGCCAGTTCCCAGTGCACCTTACTGTGAGCGCATGAAAGATGTGGAGTGGGTCAACGATCCCTGCGAGGTCGCGCCGCCCAGCCTGCAGCACCGCTACGTTTCCGAAGACGTGCCCTACGGCCTTGTACCGATCGCAGGCCTCGGCGATCTCCTGGATGTGGCGACGCCAGCGGCCGATTCCATGGTCGTTCTGTCGTCAATTGCCAACAATTCCGATTATTGGCGCGAGGGACTGACGTTAGAAAATTTGGGGTTTGGTGGACTGAGCGCAGCAGAGGTCCTCGAGGTTGCCAACAATGGTTACTAAGGCGACATCGACTACTCGACATGAGGCGGCCGTTGCGCAAGCCGGCATTGAGGGCATATCGTTGGCAAAAGATCGCTCAGAGCGATGCTCGCTGGGCCAAATAAGAGAAAGCCGATGGGAAGCATATTAACGCCAGATGCCATCACCGCATTTCGTGACGAAGGATACTTCGCTCCGCTTCGAGTCTTTGATCGGGCGGAGGCGGACGACCACTTTCGGTCTTATGTCCAGTTCCAAGAAACGGCAGTCGAGATACTTGGAGAGGAACAACGTTTCAAGACGCATCTGTTGGCTGGGTGGCTTGCGAGTGTCGTGCGCGACCCGCGCATCCTCGACGTTATCGAGGACTTTATAGGTCCGAACATTCTCTGTTGGTCGACGGCCTTCTTTGCCAAGTCAGCCAACAGCGCGGGCTATGTGGGCTATCACCAGGACGCCGCCATCAACTTTGTGGAGCCGCATGACGGCATAATCCATATGTGGCTTGCTCTGAAGCCAACGACGAAGGAAAACGGATGTCTGCGCGTGCTTCCGCGCTCGCACCTAGGCGACGTACTTCCGCTATCACAGTCCGACGGTGGCGAAAATATGCTGCTCGAGGGCACGCAAGCTATGCTCGACGCCAAGGAGGACGAGTTCGTCGATCTCGTATTAAATGCCGGTGAAGCATCCTTGCATCATCACCGCACGGTGCATGGCTCGGGTCCAAACCGGTCCGGGGCTCAACGCCTCGGCGTTTCGATCACCTACATGCCAACGGCAGCGCGCAATGCAAAGCGGCCCGACTCCGCGACGCTTGTCAGGGGCAGCGACGACTGCGGGAACTTCGAGCTTGAGCCAGCACCCGACACCGACTTTTCCTGCGCCGCGATGGCCGCCTTCCGACGCGCCATGATGGCACCGGGGGGTGGCTAGCCACGCGCATCGCTCGCATCTCACCGAATTACTCGGACAGATGAATGAAACGCAGCCAATCCCGGATCGAGAGTGGCGACCGCAGATCCGTCCAATTGAAAGAACGATCCGTAGCAGACGGAGGCATACATGCTTGAAAACGTGATACGCCGCGGCATTTTGTACGTCGGCATGACAACGATCGCTCCCTGGGCGATGCGCGACAAGTCCGGCGAATTGATCGGTTTCGAAATCGACGTCGCGCGGCGTCTCGGGGATGACATGGGCTTCAAGATCGACTTCGCACCGGCAGCCTATCCCGAGCTGGTTCCAGCGCTGCTCGATGGTGACTTCGACATCATAATTTCCGGGTTGGGACTTACGCCGGAACGCAACCTCATCGCCAACTGCACGCGAGCCTACAACAGCTACGTTCTGGGAATTGCCGTCAACCGCCAGGTATTGGCCGATGTAAGCAGTGTCGACGACCTTAACAAGCCGGACGTGTTGTTCGCTCGACGCGGATTCGACACCGAATCGATCAGAAAACGTAACTACCCAGGTCTGATTGGCCCGAGCGTTTGTATGTGAGGGATCGTGGCGGTCCGGGCTGGTAGCGGTGCCGGTGTTCTCAGAGGCGCAGTTTGGGGATTAGTTGCATCGGATCGGGATGCACCAGGGTCTGGAGGACGTTCCAGCGTTGCTTTCGGGCGGTGGCGATGACGGCACGCATTCTGGCGAAGTTGTAGGCACCCCTCTCGGAGCGGAAGCCACCGGAGATCTTCTGGCGCAGCTTGGCCATTCGGAGGTCACGTTCGGCCTCATTGTTCGTAAACGGCGTGCGCGGGTCGGTGAGGAATCGCAGGCATCCCTCCTTGTGCTTGCGGAGGCGGAGCGCGAGGTTATGACCGATGCGGCGTTTCTTTCGTCCGCGCTTGCCGGTCCGGAGCGGCGGCTGCGCCTCGTGGAAGGCGATGGCGTGGTCGAGGATGCGGGCCCAGGCCCGCGAGATCCGGGCCACCAGGGAGGCGGGCACGTCGCGGCCGTTCTCACGGGAGAAGCGGGTAGCCCTGTGCGCGCGCTCAAGGAGGCGCTGCATGCTCTTTGCCCAGTCTTCCTTCTCGATGTCGATCAGGGCCTGGAGTTCGCGCAGGTGATGGGCGTTGCAGGCGCCGTGGCGCACGCCCTTGAGGGTGAAGTAGGCGGCGTAATCGTCATGGATGAGGATGCCTTCGAGGTCCTTTTCGACATCGCCGCGTCCCGCGCCGATGCGCAGGACGGTCAGGAATGGGGTGCACAGCACGTGGAGCCAGCGGGTACGGGCGGCGATCCGCAGGCCGGTTTCGTCGAGGTGCTTGACCGGGACCGCTGTGCGGATCACGTCTGCGACATGGGCGAGGAAGGGCTCGAAGCGCCTGGCGGTTCGCCGGCCCATGGCGGTGATCGTGGCTGTGGAGATGGACACTGCGAAGAGGTCGCTCATGAGTTCGGCCAAGCGCTTCTCGGGAACGAACTGGGCGTACAGCAGGTAGCTCACCCAGGCGGTGATGCGTGGCCCGTACTGGACCGGGGCGGTCACGCCGTCCGGGAAGACGGCTCCTGTCACGGTGGCGCAGGCGCCGCAGAGGCAGCGATGGGCGCGGTGTTCGGTGACCTCCAGGGGGCGTGGCTCGGGCACATCGAAGACCTGTCGACAGACGGGCGCGCGGTGACGGTCGGCGTCCGACAGCGGTGCGCCGCAGCCCGAACAGGCGGAGGGGTCATGATCCACAACATGGTCCGGGCTCTCGGTCCGCGCCAGCGTCGTTCCCTTGTGGCCCGGCTGGCCGCCGCTTGGCCTGCCGGACTTGCCGCGCTGGCTTCGGGTGCGCCTCTGGGTTCCGCTCTTCTTGCCCAGGCCGTTGCTGGCGGGCGGCTTGCTGCTGGTGGTGCTGTCAAGCGCCGCGCTCCGCTCGAGCTCGGCGATGCGGTCCCGCAGGGTCACGTTCTCCCGCTCGAGCGCGGCATTCTCCCGGACGAGCACCGTGGCCAGGCGCAACAGCCCCTGGCCCCAATCCCGGAAGGCCTTGACGACTGTTGTTGCGAAGGATGAGGGGTCAAGAAGATCTTGCAGGCACGCGAAGGCCTCGTCATGGGCGGCGAGGTCCTCGTGCCAGCGTGACAGCGTCACGGGTCCTCGGCATCGACGGCCATCATGGCGGCCAGCACCGCGAGGCGTTCGCCCGCCGGCAAGGCCTTGTGACGCCGGCCCCAGTTGGCCGCCTTACGCTTGATGCGCTGGCGGTCGGTGAAGTTCCGGCCTGCGTAGCTCGCCCAATGCACCCGGTCGGGCGCGAAGTTGAACCACACGACCTCGGTCCGCACCTGGGCCTGGGTCGTCACCTGCAGCGCCAGACTGCGCCAGCCCGCCAGCATCTCGTCATAGAGCGCCGAGGGATGGCCCGAGACCATCACCTGGCAGGGCAGATCCTTGAGCAGGTCCAGGAGCGCGACATGGTCGACCTCCTCGTAGTCGAAGCGATAGCGCCGTGCCGAACGGCGGGTCGCGTGCAGATAGGGGGGATCGCTGTAGACCAGCTCCGGGCCCAGAAACGGGAACGAGGCCAAAAAGGCATGGGCACAGCCATGCACCAACTCGACCGGGTAGTCACAGGCAAAGGCCTCGAGCGCCTGCGCATCGCGGTCGATGCCGATCGAGCGCACGCCCGTTGGCTTGCGCTTCATCAGCGCACCGCCCCCCAGGTGGCTCTCGATGTAAACGCTGTGCGGCGGCATCAGCGCAATCAGCGCCTGGCACAGACCGCTCGTCGCCTTCGACCCAAAATATCCCACGCGCCGCTCCCGTCACACGAGAGCGCAACCCATAGACGCCCGATTCTATGGAGTCAAGAGACGATCAACGACGCGGCGGCGGAAACCCGGCCCCGCCGACCACCTACATCATCCTCTCACGGTCAGGAGCGGGGTACCTGGGTAGTTACGAAAAATCGAAATATATTTGAAACCCAAATGCCAAAACTGCGGTCCAGGACTCCGCGAAGATGATGATTTCGCCTCTGCCGGCAGCGTCAAACAATGGATCTGCGTAAAGGCTAAGTTCATCAGCGATTAAACTTTTCTTGAGTAGTCCAATTGCGAAAAAGCTGACGCCGATTGCAATGCCGTCCAAGCGGTCGCTTAGCCGGGAAGACAAGCTTCGAAGTTGAGGAACGATCTCCTGGTAGCGGACGATAGGGCCAGCAATTAATTGAGGAAAAAATGCCACAAACAGGGCATAGGATCTCAGCCCCTCTGTTTTGGCCTTGCCTCGATACACATCTACAAGGAATGCAATCTGTTGAAACGTGAAGAAGGAAATTGCGAGTGGAACAGCCCGTTGATTAAGTGGCTTTTCCGGCTCTCACCCCCAGATGAGGAATGCGGCGGCGAAAGCCGACTGGCCGCTTTGCGAAACCCCCCGTGCCACCAGCATGGCCCCGGTGGGCGTGAGCAGAACGAAAATACCGCCATATCCGCCCGCCACGGCCTCCCGCGGGGTGCCGGCGCCGATGAGCTGGCGCATCAGTAACGATAGATTGTGGCCGGCGACGTGGAGCAGGTATCGCTTGTGCACATTCTCTCGCCCGCGCAGCCAGGTTCGTCGCATGCCGCCACGATCGAGGTTGTGGGCAAAGCAGCGCTCGACGATCTCGGCGCGCAGCTTGAAGGCCTCGCGGGCGACCCCGGACTTGAGCCGCGCACGGTTGTTGGTGACCGCGCGCCGCGCCGCCTCATCACCGTGCCAGCACGAAAAGCCGGTCTGCTTGGGCGCCGCGATCCGGGTCTTCCAGGGACTGTCGTCCAGAGCCCTCAAGACCGCCCGTGAGTGATAACCTTTGTCGGCGACGCATTCGGCCGGGTCCTCCGCCGTCGGTGCCGCATCCACCGCCCCGAGGTTTGCCTCGGCCTTCGCCAGGGTCTTGGAAAGCGTCGTGGTGTCGCCCTCATCGGCCGGGTGCAGCTCGGCCGCCACCACCGCGCCGGTGTCCAGATCCACCGCGTGCTCGGGCTTGTAGGCCAGATGCGTCGTGCCGTCCTTCATCTTGGCGATCTTGGCCTCGGGGTCGCTCTTCGAAACCCAATCCGTGTTGGAAAGCTTCTTGCCCTTGCGCTTCCGCTCCAGACGCGCCAGATCCTCGGCCGTGGGTGTCTCGACGCCGCTTTCCCGGGCCAGGCGCTCCAGCATCTCCCGGTAGCCTTCGCCGTTGGCGCGCCGCACGATGTTCCGCAGCGCCGCGTTGGCCTCCATGGTCGAGGCATCGACGCCGATGCGCTCGCCCTTGATCAGCCCCGCCTCGGCGATCAGCACCAGAACCCAGTCGAAGACCGCCGCGTGGACTTCATGGGGCAGGCGCGTGCGGCTCCGTGACAGCCAGGAATGGTCCGGTACCCGATCACGGCTCCCCAGTCGCAGGAACGCCCGCAGCGAAAGCGAGTCCGAGCAGCGCCACTCCAGACCGCGCTCGCTGTCGATGCCCTCGAAGTAGCCCACCAGGTGCATCCGGAAATAGCGCCCGGGCGGCACCGAGGGCGCGCCCATCCGGGCCGCGTAATAAGGCCGGCAGCTCGCCTCGGCAAAGGCGTCGAAGCCGCCCTCGATCAGCACCGACTGCAGGCGGTCATAAAACACATGACCCGGAGAGCGCGGCATCTCCGACCAGCTCACCATCAGATCCCCCTGACCAGCCTTCTGCCGTCCCATCGCCATCGGCAACCCCCCCTGCAAATCAGGGAACCAGAGAATCAGACGGCGCCGACTTAATCAACGGGCTGTTATAACAGAATCATCGGCTCGACACAGCCATCTACGAACCTGTCTGGGAAATGCGGGCGAATTTAACAAGGGCGAGTGCGCGCTGATATGTCACGCCGAGTAAGGAAACGGGAATCGATGGTCAACAACTTTCTTCGAAATCAAGCATCGCATTCTGGCCATGCTCGGCGTTGCAAATATAGTTGCATGCGTGACCCCGTCACCGGCGCGGTTTTCACTTTCTCGACCTAGGCGACGCAAGATTTGTCTTCTGAAATTTATCGGCCAAATTCGCCACTACTCGGATCGCCGGCCGATCTTCTCACTCGAAATAGATGAAGCCGTAGTCGCCGGCATAGCCGTTCTGCGTGTAGATCCACACCCACTCCTCCGGGGAATAGAACGACTCGCAGGTCAGTTGCCAGTAGAGCAGGTTTACCTTCTAGCGTTCGTTGCGGTACGATTCGACCATGACATAGGCATCACCGCCTCCGACCCGGACGATTTCCCCCACCGCCTTGTAGAGTTCTGAAATCTTGAGGTTGTGCAAGGTCGTCAGCGAGTAGACGAAATCGAACTCGCCGTCGGCAAATGGCAGATCGTCGGCACCGGAAACCTTCAGAAACGGTTTGACCTCCGGTTTGGCGTTGGCAATGCCGTACGCCGAGATATCGACGCCCGCCACCTCGAGCCCCGGCACCACTTGCGTGAATTCGTAGAGCAGATGCGCCTTGCCGCAGCCGACATCGAGGATCCACATGCCGGACACAAGATTGTAGTGCGCCGCCATTTCCTCCGCGACAACACTTCAGCGGCAGTCGTAGCTGTAGCCGCCGTAACCATCGTGCCGTGCGCCATCCCAATAGTCCTCGCCGTATTGTTTGGCGATCGTCGCGCATTCAGCCTTGTCATGCGCATTGACCCGGCCGACATAATCGCGCTCGGTGCGTGTGTGCAGCTTGCTTACGAAATCGATCTCTTCAAGCATCTCTCACGGTCCAGCTATCGACCCTTCATCGTCTCAAGTTCAAGTTGGAACACGCCGCCTTGCCTGGCCGTGGCTCGAGCCGCCACGATACGATGTCGATGCACGGACAGCCGTCGCACCGGGTGCACTCATGCGGCAACAAGGTCGCTGACGGCCTCCGTTATGGTCGTAGCGATCTGGTCAGGCTGCAGGCCACAAACCTCCATCAGCCAATCCTGGTCGCCATAATCGTGGAGAAAAGCATCCGGGACACCAAGCCGCCGTATCGGCGGCAGCCGGCCGTCGAGCCGCTCAACCAGTGCATCGAGGACCGCACTGCCGAGACCACCGACAACGGTCCCTTCCTCGACGGTAACGATCAGTTTGGCCCGTGCCGCCACTTCTTCCAGGGCATCCACATCCAGCGGCTTGATGGTGGGCATGTGGAGCACATCGCACGCGATCCCTCGCTCCGCCAACAGTTCCGCAGCCGCCAGCGCACGACCGGTTACAACCCCCGTCGAGACGATCAGAACCGGTTTGAGCTGGCCGTTATCTGCTTTGCGCAGGCGATACGCCTTGCCAATTTCGAATCCATCTTCCGCGTGCGTGACAATCGGATCGCCACCCTTGCCCAGGCGAATGTAAATTGGCCCAGGCCAGGCGGCGGTGACATCCATGAAACGCTGCATCTCCGACGCATCCGCCGGTGCCACCACCGTCATATTCGGTAGCGCACGCATGATTGCAATGTCTTCAATCGCCACATGGGTTGGGCCGAGCGGCGCATAGACCAGTCCGCCGCCATTGGCGATCAAGCGGACCGGGAGGTTATGCAGGCAAAGATCGACCGCCACCTGTTCGTAACACCGCCGCGTAAGGAAGGTCGCGATTGTGTTGATGTATGGCAGATAGCCTTCCATCGCTAGGCCCGCGGCCATACCGACAATGTTAGCTTCGCTAACGCCCTCCATGTAGTAGCGGTCGGGATATTCCCGCTGTATTTCCTCCAGCAATCCAGGACTGAGGTCCGAACCAATGAAAACGACCCGATCGTCGCGTTTTGCCAAAACGTGAACCATTTTGATGCAGGTCTTACGCATCGGCCGCTATACCCAATGACGCTCGCAATTCGCTGATCAAGGCCGCATCAATCGCCGATTTGTGATGCCAAGTGGGGTCGTGCTCTGCAAAGTCGATACCTTTGCCTTTGACCGTGTGGCAGATGACAACCGATGGCTTGTCCTCGGCGAACGGAACATTCTCAAACGCGGTGTGCAGCGCCTCGTGATCGTGTCCATCGCACTCGGCAACGCTAAAGCCGAAGGCGCGCCACTTGTCAGCCAACGGTTCTAACTCCAGGATCTCGGCGGTCGGTCCGGCTGACTGGATCTTGTTGCAGTCAACCACCACCGTAAGCTTCGACAGTCGGTGCTTCGACGCGCACATCGCCGCCTCCCAGACCGACCCCTCGTTGATTTCGCCGTCACTCACAATGACATACACACGATTTTCTCGTTCTCGCATGCGTGCCGCGAGGGCCATGCCAATGCCGATCGAAAACCCGTGCCCGAGTGATCCCGTCGACGCCTCGACGCCCGGAACCATTTGCACTTCAGGATGGCCGCCAAGCATCAATCCGGCCCGGCTGAATGTCTTCAGTTCCTCAGGCGGGAAAAACCCCTTCTCAGCAAGGATTGTTGATCGGCGTGGAATATTGACCCCCTTGGTGGGGTAATCGGCGTCCAAAATTGACCCCCCTGGTTTTGTGCTCTTGAACACACCTTGTTGTTTGGACAGACGAGGTGGGGGAGATGCTGGTTGTGGAGACGATTGCGCGGATCCGTCGGGATCATCTGGTGAAGGGCGTTCCGATCAAGAAGATCGCCCGGGATTTGAGGGTTTCGAAGAACACGGTGCGCAAGGTGGTACGGGGCGATGAGACCTCCTACAGCTACGAGCGCAAGATCCAGCCGCTGCCGAAGCTGGGGCCGTGGGTGGAGGAGTTGGAGCGCCGGCTTGAGGCCAACGAGAAGAAGCCGCGCCGGGACCGCTTTTCTCTGCTGCGGATTCATGAAGACCTTGCGGCTCTGGGCTATGGCGGCGGCTACGACGCGGTGCGCCGCTACGCCAGGACCTGGCGTCGGCGGTGGCGGCTGTTGTCGCCGTCGCAGGGTTTTGTGCCGCTGAGCTTCGATCCCGGCGAGGCCTACCAGTTCGACTGGAGCCACGAGTACGCGCGCCTGTCGGGTGTGACGACCAAGGTGAAGGCAGCGCACATGCGGCTCTGCTACAGCCGCATGCAGCTGGTTCAGATCTTCCCGCGCGAGAGCCAGGAGATGGTGTTCGAGGCGCATGAGCGCGCCTTCCGTTTCTTCGGCGGGGTCTGCCGGCGGGGCATCTACGACAACATGAAGACGGCGGTGAGCATGGTCTTCGTGGGCAAGGAGCGCGCCTACAACCGGCGCTTTCTGGAGCTGTGCTCCCACCATCTGGTGGAGCCGGTGGCGTGCACTCCGGGTGCGGGCTGGGAGAAGGGCCAGGTCGAGAGGCAGGTGGGTGACGTCCGCGGCCGCCTGTTCGTGCCCATCCCGCGGGGCGGCTCCTACGCCGAGATCAACGCGTGGCTGATGGATCGGTGTATCGAGGACGCCAAGAAGCGGCCGCATCCGACGATCGAGGGCAAGACGGTGTGGCAGGTGTTCGAGGAGGAGCGGCCCTTCCTGATGGCCTATCGCGGCCCCTTCGACGGCTTCCACGCCACCGAGGTATCGGTCTCCAAGACCTGTCTGGTGCGCTTCGACAACAACCACTACAGCGTGGCGGCCCGCGCCGTCGGGCGGACGGTCGACGTGCGGGCCTATGCCGATCGTATTGTCATCCGCCAGGATGGCGAGACTGTTGCCGAACACCCCCGGAGCTTTGGACGCGGTGAGATCGCCTGCAATCCATGGCACTACGTGCCGATCCTGACACGGAAGCCCGGTGCGCTGAGGAATGGCGCGCCTTTCAAGGGTTGGCAACTGCCCGGCGCGCTGGGCCGCATACGGGCGCGGCTCACCGGCCGCGACGACGGCGATCAGTCAGATCGTCAAAATCCTCGCGGCGGTGCTGGAGGACGGGCTGGAGGCGGTCGAGGCGGCCTGCGCCGAAGCGCTCGCCTGCGGCGCCTGCAGCGCTGATGTTGTGTTCAACATCCTCGCCCGGCAGTGCCAGCAGCAGCCGCCGCCGGCCATCCCAACGCCCGAGGGCCTGCAGCTTCGCCACCAGCCGGTGGCCGACTGCCGCCGCTACGACCGCCTGAGGGAGGCCGGTCATGGAGCGTCATGATGTGCTGGCGATGATGACGGCGCTGAAGCTTGCAGGCATGCGCGCCGCCTACGACGACATCCTCGCCGACGGGCTCAAGCGACGTCATCCGGTGCAACAGATCATCGGTACGCTGCTGCAGACCGAGGTCGCCGACAAGCAGGCGCGCTCCATCAAGTACCAGATGACGTCCGCCAAGCTGCCGACGGCCAAGGAAGCTGGCCGACTTCGACTTCGCCGCTTCCCCGGGCAATGAGCCCCTGATCCAGGAACTCGCCGGCGGCGACTTCCTGGAGAGCAAGCGCAACATCGTGCTGGTCGGCGGCACCGGCACCGGCAAGACCCATCTCGCCGTCGCCATCGCCCGCGCCTGTATCAGAAAGGGCGCCCGTGGCCGCTGCTACAACGTCGTCGACCTGGTCAACCACCTCGAGGCCGAACTCCGCTCCGGACGCCAGGGCCGTACCGCGGACCAACTCGTCCGACGCGACTTCGTCATCCTCGACGAACTCGGCTATCTGCCCTTCGCCCAGGCCGGCGGCCAGCTGCTGTTCCACCTGATGAGCCGGCTCTACGAGCGCACCTCGATCATCGTCACCACCAACCTCGCTTTCGGCGAATGGCCCTCCGTCTTCGGCGACCCCAAGATGACCACCGCGCTGCTCGACCGCCTGACCCACCATTGCGAGATCATCGAAACGAGAGCTGGCGCTTCAAGAACCGCTCCTGACCGGACGCCGGCCGTGCCTGCGGCCCGCTTGCCCCGGTGGGTCAACAGGCTTGACGTATACGTCAAGCCCACGCGGCTTCGCTCCGCGCACCGCAAGGCGCTACACGAAGCCGCTCGGGTCCCCCTATTGACTACCGGGACAACCTCCCGCCGTGCCACTCAGGGGGTCAATATTGCACGCCGATTGACAGCAAGGATCGCATAGAGCGCAAGACAACCGTGGCCTTTGCTGAGAATGCAGCGGTCGCGGTCCGACCATGCGGGCTCGCCCCGGCCTGTAGCTAAGGATGTCGTCGTATAACACACGCAAAATTTCGACAACCGACATTGCCGAGCCGACGTGACCTCGCTTGCTGCCTTCCAACGCATCGATAATGAGATGTCGAAGGTCTCGCGAGCGCGCGTTCAGCAGCAGGCTGACTGGACTACGCGCAAGGGCAGTTGGATCAGCAACCATATGGGAAACCAGTGTTGCCGCGATGCGCGGCTCCTAGACTAGCCCAGCACCGCATCTGCAACCTCGCGCCAGTCGCGGCAGACCGTGCACGGACCCGTCGAGACGTCATCCTTCGCGCCGGTATACAAAACCGCTTCGACATCGCCAGGGAAGTTTGGATCCAGGAATACGTCCTCCAAATCATCGACAAAATGACTGCAGCCGGTGTCCGAAATTCGGGCAATTTTTTCGGCGCGGGTGGCCTCGAAATAGATGTCTTCGGCCACCAGTGCATAGCGTTCCCTGTCGAAGAAACCGCACACTTTCAACCAGCGGCGGGCCACATCATGCAGGCTGACGCGATCCGGATCGAAATGGCCGAACTCGGTCTTGTGGCTGATGATCGAGATTGGAATACTGCGGTTGCGGCAACGTAGAAGAAAGTCCTCGACGCCGTCGATCAGCGTCGCCTGCGACATCAATTTGCCATACACATGACCTTGTAGGCGTTGCCACTCGAAGTCGCCGTCGGGGTTTAAGCGAACTGCGTTGCGGACGTCCTTTTTGTTCCCCGAAAAGTCCGCCGGCAGCAGGTAAGCCGCCTTCGCTGCGTTGAGAAAAACGCGGTCATACCCTGCAATCGTGTTGTCAAAGTCGAGGCCGATGCGTGCCGGTGCTTTCACAGCAAATTAGTCCGCCGCCGCCGCGGGACGCCATCCGATCGAAATATCAATCATCGCACTCAGCAGCGCCATGTGAGTGAGTTCAACGAATCCATACTCCGTCGAGGCGACGTAAAAGTTAATATCACCAAGACGACGCAATGGATTATCGGCGGCAAAGCCAGACAGCGTGAACAGTTTTGCGCCGGTGTCACGGGAAACGCGGCAGGCGCTCAAAATGTTCGCCGACTGACCAGAGCTGCTGATCGCGACGAGAACATCGCCGGCTCGCGTATGCAATTCCAATTGCCGCGCAAACACCTGATCATATCCGAGATCGTTTGCAAGACATGTGAGCATCGCCGGGTCGTTTAGCGCGCTTGCCCTGATCCCACCACGTTTGGCGAATTCGACCGCCATATGGCTGGCGATGCCCGCACTACCGCCGTTGCCGATAAAACAAAGTGTATTCCCGGTTTCGTGCGCTGCGGCAATCGCTTTCAGCACAATCTCGAATCCACTGCCGAGGTCTACTTGATCGCCATTGCCATCGGTCACATCGGTTTCCAGCGGCAGGTCTGCAGCGATTCCAAAATAACGCTCGACGATACTTTGCACCTTCAAACCGGTCATTTGAGGAGGCTGACAATAGTGTTCTTAACGACGCCTTTATCCACGGACTGCCGGTGGCCAACGATGCCGGTCTTGATACCACCCACAACATTACCAATAAACGCGACTTCCTTTGCCATTCCGCCGGTCGCGAATAGCGCCGACGTCACGACTAAGAAGGCGTCACCGGCGCCGATCGTGTCGACGGGATTATGCGCGAACGCGGGAACATTGATCAGACCGCCGTCGTGATTCCAGCACAGGCTGCCGCGGGCATCCAGTGTCGCCGCGATCCGTCCACAATCGATGCTTGCAGGCAGAACCTTCGAGACGATCTGCTCCAAATCGTTGGTCTTGTCGTGCGCGGCCGAACGTGCCTCTTTTTCATCGACACAGATGTAATCGGCCCGCGTGTATTTGGTGATCCTGTTGTAGCCCATCTTTGCGCGTTTGCCTGCGCGTTGATGGCCAGAAACTTGGCCTTATTCTCAATGGCATCGATGATCGGTTTGACCATCATGCCATGTCCGAAATCGCAGACGATGACGACATCGAACTCACCGCAACGACTGTCGAGATACTGGGCAATTTCCGTGCCCATCGCACCATCGAGAGGACTATCGTCCATGTGATAAACCTCGAACAATTTTCTGAGCGTCGCTTTTTCGACATACCGGCGCTTGCGTATGGTTGGCCGTTGTTCGTTGCAATACGGCGTCAATGAGGCGTTCGAGCGAAGGCGATCACTCTTCAACACCTCCTGCTCCGCGGCGGAGCCGAGAGACGTCACAACTTCTACGTCCTTGCAAAATCCTGCGACATGATTTGCCGCCGCTATGACGCCGCCAGCGAATACCTCGCGATCTTGGTATAGCGTCGCGATGATATTCTCCTTCGACGATTTTCCGAGCGCTTCCACATAGATATATTCGTCCATGATCGTCTCGCCGAGTATCAAGACGCGCAAGTCGGATAGCCGATCTATCATTTCCAATGTGCGTTCTGCACCGCCGTTCCGCCGCAATTCATTGATGAAGGCTGGCCTGCCCCCAATGTATGTGCCAATCGCTATGTTAGTCCTGGCACGGTGATTGGGAAGGGCTGATCCGGCTGGAGCCCATCCATAGCGCAAGCCGGATCAGTCCGGTTAGGCGCGATGGTCACTGGCGCCGGGGGTCTGTAGCCCAGCGCACTGTGTGGTCTGACCGTGTTGTAGTGCTGCCGCCATCGCTCGATCAGCACCTGGGCCTCCTTGAGCGAGTAGAAGATTTCGCCGTTGAGCAGCTCGTCCCGGAGCTTGCCGTTGAATGACTCGTTGTAGCCGTTCTCCCAGGGACTGCCCGGTTCGATGTAGAGCGTCTTCACACCGACCCGCGCCAGCCACTCACGGACGGTCGTGGCGGTAAACTCGGCACCATTATCCGAGCGGATGTGGTCCGGCGGGCCACGATCGACGAACAGCGCGGCAAGGCGATACAGCACGTCGTCGGATCGCAGCCGTCGTGCGACGTCGATTGCCAGGCACTCCCGAGTGTACTCGTCGATGATGGTCAGCATGCGGAATGCCCTGCCATCGTGTGTGCGAGCCATGACGAAGTCATAGGCCCAGACATGGTGCGGCCAGTTCGGACGCAGACGGATGCAGGACCCATCGTTGAGCCATAGCCGGCCCCTCTTTGGTTGTTTTGCAGGCACCTTCAGTCCCTCCCGTCGCCAGATGCGTTCGACCCGCTTGTGGTTCACGTACCAGCCCTCGCCGCGGAGCAGCGCCGTGATCCGGCGATAGCCGTAGCGACCGTACGCGCTGGCCAGCCGCACAATGGCCGCGGTCAACGCCGCCTCATCGTCAGCCTCGACACGCCGATAGCGTTGCGTCGAGCGTGGTTGCCCAATGACCCGACACACCCGACGCTCGGGCAGGGCATGCCGCGTGGAGATGTGCTGAACATAGCCCCGGCAGCGCTCGGGGCTTAGAAGTTTCCCTCAGCGGCTTCCTTCAGAATCAGCTTATCCAGCGTCAGATCAGCGACAGCTCGTCTCAGCCGCAGATTCTCCCGCTCGAGCTCCTTGAAGCGCCGTGCCTGCTCAATCTTTAGGCCGCCGTACTCCTTGCGCCAACGGTAATACGTCTGTTCCGAAACACCCAAGGTCCTGCAAACCGCAGGCACCGTTTGGCCGCCCGACAGGCTAACCTCCGCCTCCCGTAGCTTACCGATAACCTGTTCCGCGGTATGTCGTTTACGTGGCATCCTGACCTCCGTTCAAACAGTCCTAGCCTAACATTCGGCCTGGACCAAGTTTTGGGGGTCAGGTCAAGGCACGCGCTTCCGGATCGTGAATCTCGAAATACTCGTTAATCCGGCCGGATGAACTGAAGGTGACCTCGTCGGTAAAATGCAGGCGGCCGCCATGTTTCTCGGTCAACTCCTTTTCATGGGTTATGTTGCTGGTGACGTCGAAACTCGGATCCGCGTAATCGCTGCCCTTGACATAGACATCGGGCTGTATGGCTTCGATCAACGGGTCGGCCGTCGGTGCTCGGTTGATTCCGGTCCAATCAACATAGTCAAGCGCAGCTAGCATTTCGGCGCGCATCGTTTGCGCAAACACCGGACGTCCCGGGCCCTTCCTAACAAACTCATCTCCGGTCACGGTGACGATTAGAATGTCACCTAGCTTGCGAGCAGCCTCGAGATGCCGGACGTGACCAAGATGCAGCAGATCGAACACACCGTGCGCCAGCACTACTGATTTGCCCTCGCTTCGGGCACGCATAGCGATCTCCGCCAGTTCCGTGACGGACCTAATACGGTCGCGGGCGACGTTGGATGCATCGGGGGTAGCCAAAGGTTGCATATCTTTGCGTTTCATCAGATCCGTCTCAGGCAGCCCTCAGCGCTTCGGAAGTGCAGACATTGTAGAGGCAGGTGCCGCCAGTAAGCTACGGCCGATGTTGAATCCTGGCGTTCCCGGTGAGCGGTAGCCGTCTTCGGGTCCTAGCGGGAAGGTCTTGGACACGATCAATAGGTCATCCGCTTTACGAGCAATCGATCGTTTGATTCGGTTTCTCGCAATACCGATACGATCCGCTGCGCCGTAGTCCCATCTCCAAACGGCCGGCTACACCGTTCGACCATGGCCCGGAACTGCGCATCGTTGACAGCTGTTGCCAGTGCTGCGGCGAGTTCGCCTTTATCGTGGCCCACGTGCAAGACGTTTTCTGCGTGTTGGCGGCCTTCCTGACGCCGACCGACGTTGATCGTAGGAAGCGCGAAATATGGTGTCTCGATGAGTCCAGCCGACGAATTTCCGATCATCACCGAGGCGATATTCAACAACCCCCGGAAGACAGGTGCCTCCAGGTTCACTTGAATTTGGAATTGAGGCGGCTTGGCGATTTCCTCGATCGCACGCACTACCCCCTCGTATCCCTGATCCGAACAGGGATAAACTACGATCGCCCGGTGGCTCGTGTCGCGAACTGCCAACAAGGTTTCACGCATTTTCTCGTAAGAGCTGTCGGGCGCCGTCGTTTCGGAATGCTGGAGGACAACGATAACCGGCGCATCAAGCTCCAACCCAAGCATCTTCGCAACCACAGCACGGCGCCGTTAGTCGCCAGCGACGATCGGATCGACATGGCTGTCGCCAACAACGTGGATGCGCCAGACCTCCTCACCCATTTGGGCAATGCGATGGGCGCTGGCTTCGGTTGACGCAAAATGCAGATGTGCGAGTTTGGTGATGGCATGCCGCATGTTGTTGTCCAGAGACCCGCTCACGTCGCCACCTTGGATGTGGCAGATCGGGAGTCCCAAAGCAGTGGCCGTCAGCGCCGTTGCCAGCACTTCCCCCCGATCGCCGTATAGCACGCACATCTCCGGGCGCAGCGTCTCAAGTACGTCCGTCATCTCCATGGCGCAACGCGCGAGCGCCTTGGCGCGACTCTGAGCACTGCCGTCTACTTGGGCCATGTCCACCTTGGCGGCGGTGACGAATTCCTTTTCAACCTCGCTTGCGGTGCGGCCGAAGCGCTCATTCACATGCTGGTCGGTGACCACGAGCTGAAGCGCAAAGTCAGGGGCATCGTCCAGCAGATGCAGCATCGGCTTCATGGCGCCGTAGCCGCCGCGCTTGCCGGTCAGAACAAAGAGTTTGCGCATGTTTGCCGCCAGACTGTCCGAATTTAGAACGCCGAGCGCACGTCGGCTCAGTCCAGCATTTCAAGCTGGAGGGGCGTTCCCTCCGGGATATCCCTGCGGACGCGTCGCCCGAGGATCTGGGTCAGCTGTGACGCGGGCAGACCGCTACCTGGACGTTGGGACACCAGCATCGATCCGTCGAGCGTGGTGCCGGCTGAAATCGCGACGCGCGCAGTGACACTCTTACGCGCCCACTGGCGCGCCGCCTGTTCGCTTTCGCCGACGCTCTTCCGCGCGCCGCCGCGCGCGGCCTCAATCTCGCGGATGTCGCGCACGAATTCGGCCAGGTTGGATGGGTCGCATGAAACCTTCCAGTCCTGAGCATTCGGCACATCGCAGTCGAATGTGATGTGCTTTTCGATGATGTCGGCGCCGAGCGCCACCGCGGCCAGCGGCACGGCCATGTGTTCCGTGTGGTCCGAATAGCCCACTGGTCCCGGAAAGAATTCGCGGATTTTCCGCCTGACGTCGAGATTTATTTCAGCAGGCTCTGCCGGGTAGTTGGTAATGCAATGCAACAGAGCCAATTCCGTGCAGCCGTTGTCGGCCATGACGTCTATGGCCGCGCGGATCATCTCAAGATCATACATCCCCGTCGAAAGAATCACCGGCTTGGCGCGGCTTGCTATGTTTGCCAGGAATGGCCAGTTCTCAACCTCCCGGAGCCAATTTTGAACGCCGCCACATCCAAATAAGCGTCCAGAAAGTCTAAGGCGCTCTCATCGTGCGGTGTGCAGAGAAAGAGCAGGCCGCGCGTCTCGCAATGCTCCTTGAACTGACGAATCGCCGAATCCGGCAGCTCCTTGCTTCGCGGCCGGTCTCTCCATTCCGGCGCACTCGGCCCGACGAGCAACTCGGTGCGGTAATGTTGAGTCTTGAAGACATCCGCACCTGCGTCCGACGCAAGGTCCACCAGCTTGAGACCTTTGTTTGGATCGCCAAAATGATTGACGCCTGCTTCGGCGATGATCAAACAGGGCTCGCCCGACCCGACGCGGCGGCCGCCAATTTCTATGTGAGATGGGAATGCCATTAACGCTGGCTCCATTTGATCGTCGGCTTCAGCACGTCTGAGTCGATACGATGACGAAACGCCGTTGCCACCTCGATCATGTGATTTAACGTTTCGTCGGAGAGCAAATGCGCCTCAAGCCCGAGCGTCGACAGCGCAGAATGCTTAGCGTTGTAATAGTGTTCCTCCAACTCAACGCGCGGATTCTCGATATGTTCGATGGTGCAGTTGAGACGGTGATCTGCGGCCACTCGCTGTACCCGGTCCGCAAGGTCCTTGACCGAGAACTGTTCGGTGAACTGATTGAAAACCCGAAACTCGCCAGGCTCGGCCGGATTGAGCATAGACAACTCCACGCAACGGAGCGTATCGCGGATATTCAAGAACCCGCGCGTTTGACCGCCCTTGCCGTAGATACTCAACGGCACGCTATGCACCGCCTGGGCTATGAAACGGTTTAACACGGTGCCAAATACCGAATCATAATGAAAACTGGTGGCAAGTTCCGGATGCAACGCAGTTTCTTCGGTGTCGATACCGTAGACAATGCCTTGGTTGAGGTCGGTGACGCGTGCATCCCAAATTCGACAGGCAAATTCGAGGTTATGCGAATCGTGAACCTTCGTTAGGTGATAGAACGAGCCTGGTTTTTTCGGAAAGAGAACTCTGTCACTACGGCCATTGTGCTCGACTTCGAGCCAACCCTCCTCGATGTCGATATTGGGCGTCCCATACTCGCCCATGGTTCCGAGCTTGATGACGTGCGCGTCCGGACAGGCGTGCTGCAAGGCAAACAGAACGTTGAGCGTACCCTGCGTGTTGTTGTCAATCGTCTGCAGGCACTTGTCCCGATCCATCATCGAGAATGGTGCCGACGGCTGCTCGGCGTAGTGGATGACGACTTCGGGCATGAACTCCTCAAACACCTTGTAGACGTATCGATGGTTGTGGGCGATGTCGCCAATGTAGACTGCTATGTCGCCGCCCGAGATCTCTTTCCAGCGCTTCACGCGCGCCGGCAACGGGCGAATCGGCAGCAACGGCTCGACGCCGATTTCCGCCTCCCAGTATCGTTTGATCATGTTGTCAACGACGGCAACCTCGTGTCCCCGTTCAGACATGTATATAGCCGTCGGCCATCCGAGATATCCGTCCCCTCCGAGGATCAGGACGCGCACATCTCGATCCTTCCGTTTACGCCCGAACTTCGGGCTTTGGCCATGTGCGGCAGCACCACCAAATCGGCCGCCAATATGGCCTCGGCAAGCTTAACGTCATGCTCGGTGTCGATGTCGAGATTGTAGGGCCAAGCTATCGTGACACCTACCGACGGCTCGGCAAAAAACCCCTTTCCATCTAATATTGTTTGTGCGCGTGCAGCGACCAGGTTTCCGAACGCGAACAGCGACTCTTTGCGTTGCTTGTTATAGGCCGCGCGTCGCTGCTCCAAGAACTTGAAACGCACCAGACCGTTCGCGAACGAGCGTTGGTTCCAAGCATGATGATTGTGCGGCAGCGGAGCCACGGTTTGCCCCGAATTCGCTTTTGGATCCGCTGTCATCGCTTCCAGTAAAGCGCCGATATGCTCGGGCAGGAGAAACGGGCTCGTGGGTTGCAACAGGCAAAGCAGGTCGGGCGCCGTGTCCACGGGTTGACGTTCGAGAAATTCACGCACAACTTCGTCAACCGCGATGTCGTCGCCAGTCAAGGCCGCAGGTCTGGGATCGACTGCGATGCCGAGCGTTTGGGCGCGCCCAGCGATTCCTTCGTCGTCCGTGGAGCAGACAATGTGTTCGAACAAGCCGGAAGCTTGGGCAGCTCGAACACCATAGTCGATCAGTGGAATGTCAGCGATTGATACGAGATTCTTGCGTGGAATGCTCTTGGAACCTCCACGGGCCGGCACGAACGCCCAGATCCTCATGGCTCGATCTCCATGCCCAAGGCAATGCAGACTTTGTCGATCACTCGCCGCTCCGTGTCGTGCCAAGCATCAACCGTCGAGCCGCCAATATGCGGCGTTAG
Organism: Alphaproteobacteria bacterium; assembly: GCA_965217615.1. Taxonomy (GTDB): domain Bacteria; phylum Pseudomonadota; class Alphaproteobacteria; order UBA8366; family CAVOAK01; genus CAVOAK01. Next base: position 205,732 of record CBDCIT010000039.1, on the reverse strand, counting down.
GATCAGATTGTCATGCTCGCGGGCGTAGAGTGCGAGTCTACTATTGCCGAAGTTATCCTGGAATCCGGGCGCGTACTCTCCGTCGACCGCGTCCAGCGCCGCACATTGAATATGTTCGCTTTCCAACAGATCAATAAGTGCGTCGGCATCCAAAATTTCGCCACGCGCCGTGTTAACCACCATGGCGCCTCGCGGTAATGCCGAAAGCACCTCGCGATCTACCAGGCCACGCGCCTCCTCGCTAGCGATGGCGTGCAAGCTCAGTATGTCTGACCGACGCGCGAGCTCGATCAGACTATCCATGCCGCCGGGCACGTTCGGATCGAAGTAGGCAACATCCATATCGAAGGCGCGGCCAATCTTGGCAACTCTGCGGCCGAGGCGGCCATAGCCGACGAGCCCGAGGCGGAGGCGTGAAAACATCGCCGGTGCGCCCCACGGCCTTCGGTCCCAGGCACCGTTAAACGCTGCGTTGTGGGCCGCCGGGATGCGCCTCCACGCCGCAAGCATTAATCCGACCGCGTGTTCCGCGGTGGGAGTGATCTTGTCGAGAAAGTCTCCGTCGTCGTGCAAGGCACAGATTGTAATGCTCCTCGTCGTGGCGGCAACAACGTCGATATGCTGAATGCCTGTCGTATTCGAAGCAAGAGCACGGAGTTTCGGGCAGCAATCCAACCGGTCAGAATCGACGAGGAAGCCAAGGGGTGCGAACAGAATCTCCGTATCTGCAAGCAAGGCGTCAGTATCTCGGCGCGGGTCGTCGAGCTGCCTTAGGGAAAACAATTTATCGAGTAACGCGAGGTTGTCCGGCTGGTAGCTTAGGATTCGGTAATAGAGGGCGACCGGTTTCTTGGTTGGAGCGCTCAAGAAGCTGTTCCGGCGTTGCTATCTGCGGCACCAGTCAGCCTGCTGCGCCGGTGAGCCGCCCTTGCCAAACAATTCGTCAATCCGACCCCGTCCCTTCCAAGGCGGTCGGCCCGATCAAGACGACCACGAGCGAAGATGGTATTGCGGTTACGCCCCAAGATGCTTGAACCACCCCTTTGTTGCGTCGGCAATGGAATTAGGCGTCCAAACCGGCGCCTCACGCCAGTGGTCTATGTTGTCCAGCATGATCTTCACGCCGTCCTCAAAGCTGACCTTGGCGTGCCAGCCAAGCTCTCGCTCGATTTTCGTGACGTCCGCCCAAGTACAGTCGGGTTCGCCCGGGCGTTTGGGAATATGCACGACTTCATCCGCACCCAGGAGCTCAACCAGGCGATTCACGCTGTATGTGTCGCGGCTGCCGACGTTGAAAACCGCGCCAGTCTTGTCCGAATCCGCCGCCGAAACGAGAGCGTCGACGACGTCGGTAACGAAGGTAAAATCCCGTGTCTGCGTGCCGTCGCCGACGATCGTCAGTGGCTTGCCGGCGATCAATTGCGCCAAGAAGACGCCGAATACGGCGCCATAGGCGCCGCCTGTCCTGGCCCTTGGCCCGTAGACGTTGAACAAGCGAAGCGACAACGCTGGAAGCTCATATGTGCTGGCCCAGTGCAAGACCAATTGTTCGCCCAAAGTTTTCGTCAAGGCATAAGGATATTGAGGTCGGATCTCCGCAGTTTCGCTGGTTGGAAACACGTCGGGAATGCCATAGCAGGAGGATGAGGCGACATAGACGAACCGTTTTACACCCACACTTTGCGCCTCCTGAAGGACATTGAATGTCCCAACAACGTTGGACCGGAAGTTTATCTCGGGATGTTCGATGGACGGAACGATGTCCGACATAGCCGCCAGATGGAATACTCGTTCGGCATCATCGAACAGATGGCTTAGCGCGCTGACTTCGGCGACGTCCGCCGATACGAACTCGATCGTGCCCTGTTGACCTGACCCCCAAAACTTGGTCCAGGCCGAATGTTAGGCTAGGACTGTTTGAACGGAGGTCAGGATGCCACGTAAACGACATACCGCGGAACAGGTTATCGGTAAGCTACGGGAGGCGGAGGTTAGCCTGTCGGGCGGCCAAACGGTACCTGCGGTTTGCAGGACCTTGGGTGTTTCGGAACAGACGTATTACCGTTGGCGCAAGGAGTACGGCGGCCTAAAGATCGAGCAGGCACGGCGCCTCAAGGAGCTCGAGCGGGAGAATCTGCGGCTGAGACGAGCTGCCGCTGATCTGACGCTGGATAAGCTGATTCTGAAGGAAGCCGCTGAGGGAAACTTCTAAGCCCCGAGCGCCGCCGGGGCTATGTTCAGCACATCTCCACGCGGCATGCCCTGCCCGAGCGTCGGGTGTGCCGGGTCATTGGGCAACCACGCTCGACGCAACGCTATCGGCGTGTCGAGGCTGACGATGAGGCGGCGTTGACCGCGGCCATTGTGCGGCTGGCCAGCGCGTACGGTCGCTACGGCTATCGCCGGATCACGGCGCTGCTCCGCGGCGAGGGCTGGTACGTGAACCACAAGCGGGTCGAACGCATCTGGCGACGGGAGGGACTGAAGGTGCCTGCAAAACAACCAAAGAGGGGCCGGCTATGGCTCAACGATGGGTCCTGCATCCGTCTGCGTCCGAACTGGCCGCACCATGTCTGGGCCTATGACTTCGTCATGGCTCGCACACACGATGGCAGGGCATTCCGCATGCTGACCATCATCGACGAGTGACCTGACCCCCAAAACTTGGTCCAGGCCGAATGTTAGGCTAGGACTGTTTGAACGGAGGTCAGGATGCCACGTAAACGACATACCGCGGAACAGGTTATCGGTAAGCTACGGGAGGCGGAGGTTAGCCTGTCGGGCGGCCAAACGGTGCCTGCGGTTTGCAGGACCTTGGGTGTTTCGGAACAGACGTATTACCGTTGGCGCAAGGAGTACGGCGGCCTAAAGATCGAGCAGGCACGGCGCTTCAAGGAGCTCGAGCGGGAGAATCTGCGGCTGAGACGAGCTGCCGCTGATCTGACGCTGGATAAGCTGATTCTGAAGGAAGCCGCTGAGGGAAACTTCTAAGCCCCGAGCGCCGCCGGGGCTATGTTCAGCACATCTCCACGCGGCATGCCCTGCCCGAGCGTCGGGTGTGCCGGGTCATTGAGCAACCACGCTCGACGCAACGCTATCGGCGTGTCGAGGCTGACGATGAGGCGGCGTTGACCGCGGCCATTGTGCGGCTGGCCAGCGCGTACGGTCGCTACGGCTATCGCCGGATCACGGCGCTGCTCCGCGGCGAGGGCTGGTACGTGAACCACAAGCGGGTCGAACGCATCTGGCGACGGGAGGGACTGAAGGTGCCTGCAAAACAACCAAAGAGGGGCCGGCTATGGCTCAACGATGGGTCCTGCATCCGTCTGCGTCCGAACTGGCCGCACCGGGAGTGTCCGCAATTTTGTGTTTTGGGCCATAGTGGTGGAATTGAAAGGAGCATCCTATGGTTATCGAGAAAGAGGTACTGGAGCAATTGTTGGCTGGGCGCGATCCGGCAACGGTATTTAGCCAAGACGGGCTGATCGATGAATTGAAGAAGGCGCTATCGGAACGGGTTCTAAACGCGGAGTTGGATAGGCATCTGGATACCGACGCCGGAAACGGTGAAGCGAACCGGCGCAACGGCCGCTCTCAAAAGACGGTTCTGACGGGGACCTCGAAGGTGACGCTGGATATCCCGCGCGATCGTTCGGGAACCTTCGATCCGCAGTTGATTGCCAAGTATCAGCGTCGCTTCCCGGACTTCGACGAGAAGATCATCTCGATGTACGCGCGCGGCATGACGGTGCGCGAGATTCGCGGCCACCTGGAGGAAATCTACGGTCTCGATGTCTCGCCGGACCTGATCTCGACGGTGACGGATGCGGTCCTTGAGGAAGTGGGTGAATGGCAAAACCGGGCGTTGGATGCCTGCTACGCGATCGTCTTCTTCGACGCCATCCGGGTCAAGATCAGGGACGAGGGTTTTGTTCGGAATAAAGCCGTCTATATCGCGCTGGCGGTGTTGCCCGACGGCACGCGCGAGATCCTCGGGCTGTGGATCGAGCAGACCGAGGGCGCCAAGTTCTGGCTGCGCGTCATGAATGAGCTCAAGAACCGGGGTATCCAGGATATCCTGGTCGCCGTCGTCGACGGCCTCAAGGGCTTTCCCGAAGCAATCAATGCGACCTTTCCAGAGACCGTGGTGCAGACCTGCATCGTCCACCTGCTCCGCCATTCCATGAATTTTGCGTCATGGAAGGATCGCAAACATGTCGCGCGGGCGCTGAAGGCGGTGTACCGGGCTGGTGACGCCGAGGCCGGCCTGGCGGCCCTGGCCGAATTCGAAGCCGGACCCTGGGGCGAGAAATATCCCGCCATCGCCCAAAGCTGGCGGCGCAACTGGGATCACGTCATTCCCTTCTTAGCCTTCCCCGAGGCGGTCCGTCGCATGATTTACACGACCAATGTCATCGAGTCGCTCAACGCCAAGATCCGGCGTGCCGTTCGAACGCGCGGCCATTTCCCCAGTGACGACGCCGCCACCAAGCTGCTATATCTGGTGCTCAATCATGCGGCCCAGGCTTGGAAACGCCCGCCGCGTGAATGGACCGAGGCCAAGACACAGTTCGCCATCATCTTCGGTGAGTGTTTCGTTAATGTCTGAAAATCGGCCCAAGCACAAACTATCTGACAGTGTCGGGTAGGGCACTGGCGCGCGCACCAGTAGGTGGAGGGTTTCCAGCCCCGCCCTTTTGGTTGCGGGGTGGGTTCACAGTTCCACCATAGGCCACGTTTCCAGCCGCCCCCCCTAAAATTCCGGACATCGGGTTTTCCCCGGTCCGGCTTCAAGCATCAGGCACCTCACAGTTCGGAGTGGAGCCTTCCGCGGACGCGTCAGGGTTAAGGTCGACCCAGCCATTCTCCTGACCACAGCCCTCGTTTGCTCCGTCCTTAGACCGTGCCGACCGCCTTGAAGACCGTCCGCCTCTGTGTGCGGACCATACGGTAGCAGCACTGCCACCTGAGCCCTGAGGTCCTCGCTCCAGCCGGGTTATGTTGTCCCGCCCATCAACGCTTGACGACCTCATCCGCCAGTCTGGAGATCTCCGTCTCATTTCCCGGCACAGCCAGTTATAGACACGGTCTTTGACATCCAAGGATCATCCTGTCTGACCTCCACACCTTCCGGACTTTCACTGCTGTACTGTCCAGTATTGCCGCCTTCAATACGCCGGGAGCCCCGATGCGTGCGCCTCAGTTCTTCCGCACCGGCACTGGCCATCGGATAGGCAGGAAACCCTTGGCAGCTCCGTTTACCCCGCAAATCAGCTTCATGCAGGACATGATTTTCGACGCTTAATCCGTTCACTTTCGTTACGGCCCTACTGTTCGCTCGCCCCACCGAACTGACCAGACCTGAGAGGCACTACGACCCTCCGGCCCTCCGGGGCTTTTACTTCCGGGCTTTCAGACCACCGGGTCGCCCCGCATGCCTGCCGGATATCACTACGGCGCTAAACTGAGAATTGCGCCGACGGGACTCTCACCCGCAAGTACAGCAGCTAGTCTCGCTGCACCCCGCCGCACCATGTCTGGGCCTATGACTTCGTCATGGCTCGCACACACGATGGCAGGGCATTCCGCATGCTGACCATCATCGACGAGTACACTCGGGAGTGCCTGGCAATCGACGTCGCACGACGGCTGCGATCCGACGACGTGCTGTATCGCCTTGCCGCGCTGTTCGTCGATCGTGGCCCGCCGGACCACATCCGCTCGGATAATGGTGCCGAGTTCACTGCCACGGCCGTCCGTGAGTGGCTGGCGCGGGTCGGTGTGAAGACGCTCTACATCGAACCGGGCAGTCCCTGGGAGAACGGCTACAACGAGTCATTCAACGGCAAGCTCCGGGACGAGCTGCTCAACGGCGAAATCTTCTACTCGCTCAAGGAGGCCCAGGTGCTGATCGAGCGATGGCGGCAGCACTACAACACGGTCAGACCACACAGTGCGCTGGGCTACAGACCCCCGGCGCCAGTGACCATCGCGCCTAACCGGACTGATCCGGCTTGCGCTATGGATGGGCTCCAGCCGGATCAGCCCTTCCCAATCACCGTGCCAGGACTAACATAGCGATTGGCACATACATTGGGGGCAGGCCACACCCGCGCCGAGCCGGTACGAGAGTCACGTCACGGCCTCCGTGTGCGACGGGTGTAGGTCTTTTGCATCGGTGCTGTTAGTAAGCGCTTGTTCTGCTACTACTCTAACAATCTTTTGGATCGCAACTTCTCAAGAATCGCGTCTGCAACTAGCGCATTGCCTTCTTTACTGTAGTGTCCTGCAAACAACGATCGTGTATTGGCGTGCTGGAGGAATTTCTCATGTATGTCCATGTGTTCAATCTCTAGCTCGTCGACGACACGGAGTACCGCGTTACGCGAACCGTCTGCGTCAACATTCGCGATCCAGCTCGCGTAACGAGCGGCACCCGGTAGATAAACGAATACAAGGCGCCCATTCCAAGCCTCCACACGCTTGGCAGCAGTATCAAGGATATCGCTGAACCGAGCAATCAAAGCATCATCGAAATCGCAGGCCAGTTGGAATCGTCGGCGATCAAATCCGCATGTCAATCTCATCGAGGTACGTAATTGTGTTAGCCGGACGATATCTGAAAACGCGGTCGGCGAGCGCGCAATTTCCGTCGTTGCGGCTTCGCCGAGCTTTGCCAATAGAGGTTCAATGAAGCTCATCAGGACCGAATCTACTTCTCCCTGTCGGTTCGCCAACTTTTGGGAAAAATCGCCCTCGAAATAGCGCATAAGGACCGGCGAACGAAGTTCCCGCCCGAGATCTTTGGTCAGGTCATTGCCTTCATAAAAAGCCCAGACGACAATCTGTGGACGCAACATTGGCCCGTATTCGACAAGCGCCGCAAGCTCGCTCAGTGGGCCATTGCCCCCGCATCCTAAGTTTACTGTAATGCCTGCCTTTGCCCGCATAAGGTCCACGAAGGAATGGCCGAACGGCACATTGGCACCGAACGTGAACGAATCTCCGACGGCCATGATCTCGACACCTCCGGTGTGCCATTGACCTTCGGGGTTGTTAAATCCGTGTTCGTCCGAATGCCGTGTTACCACCTCTTTCCCATCAAGCGAGGTGAGCAAGTTGTTCGACAAACCACCGAGCGGTAGAAGCGCAGATCCGTCCGGTCCCGCAAGCGGTTCGTCAGCCAACATGGACGGACAAACTTGCGGGTAAGCATGCGTGCCAGCATTTCGCAGCCCGGCCGCTATTGTTTGCGGTGACCGCACCGCGACAGTCTGAGGTGAACTTCTAGCGACGGACAGATAAAGTTCGGCGCCAAATAATGCTGCCACTACGGCACCGCCATTGATCGACACCAAAATGAGGCGGGACGGGCGGACCCGCGTTAGCCAAAGTCCGAGGAGTCCAACGGCGAGAATAGGCGCTCCATAAAGCCAGGCTCGTCCGCCCGAAACCGTCGCCCATCTGATAGGAAGATACCGAGAGCAATCGACGTTAACGCAAGGCCGATCACACCCACTAGAACCCGCAGTGTCCATTCTATGGACCGCATTACCCAGTCGGCGCAGTTGGCGGTATGCGCGGCGGCCTCTTGAGCAAAAACACGATTGGGACCGCCGCGAGCATGACGAACATCATCAACAGGAAGTCGTTTGTGTAGGCGATTCCCGCAGCCTGGCGCGTGATTTCCTGGTTCAAGGTCAGCAGTCCTGACGTATCGCCAAGATCCCAGAAGCGCGCGGCGCCGGGCAAGTCCAAGAGCGTATTGAAGGGCGTAATGTGTTCGCTCAGCGTTGCATGGCTGATCTGTGTGTTGCGCGCCAGCAGCATCACGGCGACGGAGATACCGATGCCACTGCCGATATTGCGCGCCAAACTGAACGTGGCGCTGGCCTCATTCCGGTATTTTGGCGCCAAGGTGGAAAACGTCATCGTGGTTAGCGGAACGAAGAAGCAGCCAAGTCCAATCCCTTGAACTATACCCGTGTTAACGACCTCCCAAACGCCAACGTCAAGGGAGAATCCAGCCATTTGCCAAAACGAAACTGAGATAAAAAGCAAGCCCACCAGGATCAGCAGACGCGGGTCGGTGCGATTAACCAAGCGCCCGACGACGAACATGGCAATCATGGTTCCGATGCCGCGCGGCGCAAGTACAAGACCCGTCGTTACGACCGGATAACCTTTCAGATTCTGCAGGAATGGCGGCAGCAACAGGATGCTCGCAATGAGAACGAGTGAAATCGCAAACATGAAGCTCAAGCCACCGACGAAACAGCGGTCCTTGAAAATGACAGGATCGAGAAACGGTCGGCGGGCGGTGAACATGTGAACGACGAACAAGTAGAAGCAGAGCGCCGAAAGCGTCGCCTCAAAGATAATCTCCGGTGACGAGAACCAGTCACGTAGATGTCCACGATCGAGCGTCAATTGCAGCATGCCGAGCGATACGCTGAGAAGGAGAAACCCGAACCAGTCGAACGGACGCCGCCCTTCCCGTTTGGTCTCCGGCACAAAGGCCAAAATGCCCAAAAGTGCCAGGATGCCGACCGGGAGGTTGATATAGAACACCCACCTCCAGCTGTATGCTTCGGTGATGAAACCACCAAGTGTCGGGCCAAGGATGGGAGCGACCATCACGCCGACGCCCCACATCGCCATAGCCTGCCCGTGTTTTTCGCGTGGGAACGTGTCGAGCAATAGGGCCTGCGAATACGGCACCAGCCCAGCGCCAAAGGCGCCTTGCAATATCCTGAACATAACGAGTTGAGGCAGCGAACCGGCAGCGCCGCACAACATCGAGGCAACCGTGAATCCGACGACCGAAACGATAAACATCCGCCGACGACCGAAGCGGTCCGCAAGATACCCCGTCGCTGGCGTCACGATCGCCAGGGAAATTATGTAGGACGTCAGAACCCAGGCAATCTGCTCCTGGGCCGTCGACAGGCTGCCCTGCATGTGCGGCAGGGCGACATTCGCGATCGTCATGTCCAGGATCTGCATGACCGTCGCCAACATTATCGAAACGGAAATCAGCCAAGGCCGCAGCGGCCATTCGATCGGCACTTTGCCGCTCACGACTGCTCTTCAGCCGCCGCCGTGAACAGGCTCGACACGCCTTGCAGCCAGCCCACCATGACTTGCATTACACGCGGGAGCGCCCGCTCTTGGCCCGTCTCGATTGCTACTTCCGTACTCATACCGGCACGCAACGGCGGATCGCCGGGTCGGACATTGACCCGAATCCGTACCGGTACGCGCTGGACGACTTTGACCCAATTTCCGGTCGCATTCTGCGCCGGCAAAATAGAAAACTCTGCGCCGGTCGCCTGACTAATGCTTTCGACCATTCCGCTCCAGGCCCGGCTCGGATACGTATCCACCTCGATCTGCACCGGTTGACCAACCCTAACGTGTGTCAGTTGAGTTTCCTTGAGATTGGCTACGATCCACATGCCTGCGTCAGCGACCACGCTCATCACTTGGTCACCTGGTTCCACATATTGCCCGGTCTGGGGTTTCTTGCTTGCCACGCCGGCGAACGGTGCACGCACGACTGTGCGCTCAATATCCAATCGAGCCCTGTCCCTCCGCGCTTTTGCCACCTGATATCGCGGTAACTGCTCGGCCCGCACGTTTACGCCGCCGCCGAGCGTGACAAGGATACGGGCGAGGTCGCGGCGGAGGACGGCCATTTCTTCGCGCGCAACCGCCCGCTTATGCTGAGCGGCCTCGTAGCGCGCCTCCGAAACGATACTCTTCTTGGCAAGCGCCGATTGCCGCTGAAATTCCCGTTCGGCGTAGTCCAGATTCACTTTAGCGAGCTCAACTCCTGCCCGCTTTTCCTGGTAGGCCGCCTTGAGTTCCGCAATATCGGTACGGACCTGCTGCAATGCGGCATCGGTTCGCGCGAGGGCGATCATGTACGAGCCCGCTTCGATTTGAAATAGAACATCACCCTTTGAGACATGCTGGTTTTCACGAACAGATACGTTGGCAATTGGTCCAGAAACCTGCACGCCGACCGCCACTTTGTCTGCTTTGATGTAGGCATCTTCCGTGCGGACGTATTTTCCCCCGGTGGCATAAATGTACCCCCCGAACGACAGCGCCACGATCGGACCAAGAATCATGAGCAAAATGCGGCGCCAGGGATGGACTGGAGCTGGCGAGGCGGGACCGGAGTCGTTCGTCGATGCCTGAGGTGTTGGTGCGACAACCGCATCGTCCTTGGATCCAGGTTCAGCCATAACGACGCTCCCGGATTTTGGATCCTGTCTTGGACACCGAGACGGGGCGATCCCTCTTCTCCCTTGGAGCGACAGCCTCGGCTTGTATCAAGTTGTCCTTGGTTGCGCTCAAGAGTTCGAGCAAATGCGCGCGCTCCGTCTGACCCAACCCTTTCATCGCCTCTTCACGCGTTTCCGCAGCCAACTCTCTGATCCGTTCGAGCACCGGCTGCGCCGCGGCGGTGACATACAGCTGAAACGCTCTTCGATCGCTGGGATCCCGACGGCGCTCGGCCCATCCAGCCGCCTCTAAGCGATCGACTAGCCGCCCCAAGGTGATGGGTTGAATTTCCAGGATCTCAGCCAGTGCCACTTGTTTAATCCCCTGGTGCCGTGACAGATGAAACAAGGCTCGCCATTGGGCCTGGGTAAGTCCCAATGGTTGAACCCGACGGTGGAAGTTGGCGCGCATGAGTCGCGCGACGTCATGCATCAGGAGTCCGAAGTTGGTATCAGGATCTTGTTTCATCATCGATGACCATTTAGTACGTAACGTATAATATAAGCATTGCTTACAAAAAGAATAGAGGCTCATTCGCCCTGGCGCAATCGCTTCGTTCGTGCACAGGTTGCGAGGTACGCTGCGTCCATGCCCGAAGCCAAAATTTGCATTGCCGACCATCGCTTTGGGTAGATACATTGGCGCACCAATGGGCGCCGTGTAGCGGGCCGGCTGTGCCGCAATGGAGTATTCGGTCAGCAAGAAACCAATCGATAAGCGATCACCAAACGTGATCGAGGGGAGAGCATTACGCGATGAACGATACGCCGTGGAAGACCGAGAATTGGCACACCAGTCCGTGGAACTTCGCTCCCGAGGTTACGGCGGAGTGGAATTTCCCGGAGCAGATAAAAATTCATGACGTCACCCTGCGGGACGGCGAGCAGCAAGCCGGCCTCGCGTTCGACTTCGACGACAAGATCAGGATTGCCGAGGCACTTGCTGAAGCAGGTGTGCATCGCATCGAAGCCGGAATGCCAGTCGTATCCAGAGATGATGCGAGGGTCGTCCAGGAGCTGGCCAAGCGTAACTTCGGTCCCAAGATTTATGCGTTCTCCCGCTGCATGGTCGAGGACGTAAAACGCGCCGTAGATGCTGGTGTCGGGGGTGTCATCATGGAGGTTCCGGCGAGCCCTCACTTGATCGAACTTGGCTACCGCTGGGAACTGGAGCGCGCAATTGATCTCTCGATCGAATCGACAAAGTTCGCGCATGACAACGGTCTGGAAGTCGTCTTCTTCCCCATCGACTTCACGCGATCCGACCTCAAATGGGTCATCGACCTCATCGAACGGGTCGGCAACGAGGGTCACATGGACGGCCTCGCCCTGGTCGATACGATGGGCGCCACCTCGATCCACGCCATGCGATATTTCGTTCGCGCGATCAAGGCACGCATCGACAAGCCACTGGAAGCGCATTTCCACATGGATTTTGGCCTGGGCATCGCAAACACTTTGATGGCGGTCTCTGAAGGCGTCGAAGTGATCCAGTCAACGGTTCTGGGGTTGGGCGAACGCGCCGGCAACGTGCCGATGGAAGAAACGGTAATGGCGCTTCTTACCCTTTACGGCATCGACATCGGCATCAAGACCGAGCGGCTAAAGCCGCTCGCCGACCTGGTCCGCGAGATCTCCGGTGCAACCGTCCCGGGCAACCGACCTATCGTCGGCGACGACCTCTTCAAGGTCGAGTCCGGAATTATCGCTACTTGGCTACTCAACTGCGGCGAGGAACACCAAACCGAAGTCGTTCCGTTCCGCCCGCGCATGGTCGGCCAGAGCGAGCCGGAGGTCGTCATGGGCAAAGGGTCGGGGATAGATTCGGTTAAGGATTGGCTTGCGAAGTTCCAAATCCAGGCCAACGAGGAGCAGTCCATGGAAGTGCTGATGGCGGTCAAGGACTGGGGCCTAATTCACAAGCGCCTCATGAACGACGACGAATTCCGCAAACTCGCAGAGGCAACGCTTGCCGACTGAGCCGACCTCACGAGGCCAAATTTGCGGGGAATCATGAGCCATCTGCATGCTTTGCCCGGCCTACGTGGTGACCAACAGTGCGCAAGGAATGCAGTGTTGTTGGGTTTGCTCTTTTCGCGATAGAAGGTGCCGAGCAACTTTTCCCGTGCCGGTCACGGGAAGTGATGAGCAGATTTCAATGATGCGCGGCAACTTGCAGTCCTGGAGCTGGGGCTGCATCCAATCGAGCAATGCTGCGGAATCGACACCAGCACCTTCCTGCGGGACGACAAAAGCCTTCAATATCCCGCCGCCGGCCTCATCTGGCACATCGACGACTACCGCGCCGCGAACCCCGGGGTGGCCGCCCAACACATCCTCTACTTCTGCGGGGTAGAATTTGTAGCCGCCGCGAAAGATCATATCGTCGAGACGCCCCTCGACATAGAGGTAGCCGTTTTCGTCCAGGTAGCCGGCATCACCGGTCCGGAACCAGCCGTCGATGAATGCGTGCGCGGTGGCGTCGGGCTGATCCAAATAGCCTTTCATCACGCCGGGGCTCTTGACCAAAATCTCGCCGGCTTCGCCGATCGGCAGCGCGTCACCGTCGTCGCCAGCGACTCTGATGGATATACCGGGCAATGGCCGACCAGCTGAGCCGTCGCGAATCTCGTCGTCGGGACAACTCCATGACGCGGTGGCCGTTGTTTCCGTGAGGCCGTAGCCCTCGCGCAGTGGCTCGCCGAACTTCATCATAAAGGCATTGCCAAGGCTGGGCTCCAGCGGTTGTCCACCGGTGGCCGCGATCTGCAGGCTTTCGGCGATCTGCGAGCGAATTGTCGACGTCAGCCCCGGTGCCTCCGTTAACGCCGCGTACATCGGCGGTGGCCCCATGATGTGCGTCACACCCTCGGCCGCCATCAGCCGCAACAGTTCGCGTGGTTCCAAGTGTTCGGCCAACACGAGTGTGTCACCTCCGAGAAATCCCAATTGAAGGGACAGCGTCTGGCCAACGATGTGGTGGAGCGAATGCGCCACCATGCGCACGTGCCGAGCACCGAAGTCTCCAACCCCGCGATTGATGATGGCGGTAGCGAGCAAGTTGGAATGGGTGATCTCGGTTTGCTTGGGCGCTCCCGTCGTCCCCGAAGTGCTGAGGATGGTCGCCGTCGCATCGTGGTCGACCTGCGCGCTTCTGTAGGTAGATGGTTGGTTTCTTATGAGGTCGGCCAGTGTTGGCGGGCCGAGCGCTCGGCAGCGCCGTTCGCCGTCGCCGGGGATAAGCCATATTGAACGGCAGTTCTCGACGGCCGAAGCTGCGACGATCGCCGCCTCACCGAGCGCGGTATCGGCGTATCCATCCAGACATATGAGCGCCTTCGCTGCAGTGCCGCGCAATCTGCGTTCTATCTCAGTACGCGATAGCGTATCCACGCCACCGTGCGGCGCGCGTATGTCGGACAATGCGACTACGGTAGCGCCGGTCTTGAGGATACCGAAATAGCAGACGGCGAACTCCGGCCGGGTCGAACAGATGAGTGCGACTGTATCGCCAACAGAGATCCCGTGGGCGCTCAGGCCGTTGGCGACCTTGTTCGCTTGCGCCTCGATCGCCGCGTAAGAGTAGCGATGGCCCTCGTAAACGATCGCCGTTAGCGAGGGATTGCAGCGCGCAGTTGCCTCAAGCGTACTCGATATATTCATGGCTTATCGCGCGCCTTCGACCGCTTGCTCGGACGCCGGGCTTAGCCGGAGGATCTGAGAAAGAACGACGGCAGCTACCATGATGGCGCCACCGGAGACGTAAAACCACTCGGCTCCAAGCACACCGAAACAGATGCCTGCCCACAGGGGTCCGAGAACGCGAGCGAGTGTCAGCGCGGAGTGCGCAACACCCAGCGCGGCGCCCCGCGCCCTTGTTCTGCTAATCTGCGAGATCACGCTCTGCAGACAGACCACGCCGGTGGCGGCGCCTGCCGCGGCAAGTGCTATGCCAACGACCGCGGCCCAACTCGCCTTCGCAAAACCCATAGCCGCAAGGCCCATCATCAGTGCGACGCCGGCGACGGCAATACTGTAGAGTTTGCCACACCAACGGGTAAGCCATGGGGTGAGAGCGAGCTGCGAGATGGCTGTCGCGGCGCCAGCGATGGCGAACAGGTAACCGACCTCTCTATCGCCCCAATGGAAATGATCGGTGACCCGTAACGCCAGCGTCGTATCGAAGCCCGCGTAGACGAAACCGAAGACGAAAACAAATAGAATCGGCGCCAGGAAGTAGATCGAGCCTGCAACTGCACGCCGTTGCCCGGGTTCGACCTCTTCCCCGCACGCACTCGCCGCAGCTGATCTTCCCCTCGGCGAGAGAAAGACGACGCAGACCGCAAGCGCTACGGCCGAGCATCCAGCAGCTGCGACGGCGGCCAGCATGAAGTTCGCGGTCAATGCATCGGCGCTGTAACCGGCAATCAGCGGCCCGATGACGAACGCAGTTCCATAGGCCGCCATCACCAATGCCATGCCCCGCGCCTTGTCGCGCGGACCCGCCAGGTCGGCCATCGTCGCTTGCGCGAGTGGGAGTACGGCGGCGCTGAAGCCGGCGAGCGCACGCGCGACAAGGGTACCGGCCATAGTGTCGACCAACCAAGCAAGAGGTACGCAGCAGCGGCAATCGCAAGATTTATTGCAAGCACGGTCTGCCGTCCCAATCGGTCGCTGAGCCACCCCCACACGGGAGCCGCGACCGACATGACCATCAAATGAACGGACAAAACGAGCGTCACCCCGCGCGCGTCTGCACCCAACGCCAGCGCCCTGAATGGCAGGATCGGATAGATGATGCCGAGCGCCAGGGAGTGGACGAAGACGACGGAAAGAACCGCGGGCATTGGCTTGCTCGCTATCGCCGACCTGAATCACGCTGTTCTAGGTTCATCCAGACACCATCCCGCGGCCGCAACGTGATCATCGGCTCAGGCACGACCGAATGGCCGGGTGCAGGCTCAAGCCGAAACCGTTAGGTAATCATCGCCAGGGCAAGCTGTGCTTCCATGGTGGCAAAGCGACTGCCTAGACAGGACCGCGGCCCGCCGCCGAACGGGAAGTAGGCGTAGCGGGGCCGTTCCTGAACACGCTCGGGAGCAAATCGCTCGGGATCAAATGCGTCCGGGTTTTGCCAATAATCTGGATGCCGATGGACGGCATAACCGCACAACATGACAGTCGAATGCCGCGGAATTTTCAAGTCGCCAATGGAATCGTCCTCCAGCGCGATCCTCGAAGTGGTCCAAACCGGCGGATATAACCGCATGGCCTCTTCGAACACCATTCGCGTATATGTGAGCTGCGGCAGGTCCCCATAAGTAGGCGTCCGATTGCCTAATACCGAATCGATTTCCGCCTCAAGGCGATGGCGAACCTGCGGATTCTTCGATTTCAGGTAACACGACCAAGACAGCGCAATCGCAGTGGTTTCATGTCCGGACAGAATGATCGAGAGAACCTGATCACGGAGAACATTTTTTTCGGCTGCCACTCCGTTGTCATATGCCTTAATCAGAGTCGAGAGTAGGTCGCCTTCATGGCACGGGTTCAGCCTGCGATCATCAATGATTTCACCAACGATTTCGTCGAGCGTCTGCAATGCCTCTCGATACTCGCGGTTAACTCTCTTTGCGATGGATAATGGTAGATTTACGACCGACCAAACACGTCGCTCGGCCTCGCGAAGCATAACGCTCAGCGCATCATAGATGGCCGCATGCTTGTCGCTTAGACGAACGTTGAGCATGGAACGAGTGACCGCATCAAGCGTCATGCGCATCGTTTCGGCGGCAACGTCTACCGGCACCCCGCCGTCGTGATTCACGCGCCAACTATCCAACATCTCAGCTGTGACATCGGTTATTTGGCGCGCCATTTCGCTGAACTGAGGTCCGCCGAATGCAGGCATCGCAATTCGCTGCTGGCTGAGCCATTGTTTGCCCTCGCTCAGAAAAATACCGTCGCCCAGGAGCGGCCGCAGCGGTTCGTAGAATTTGCTCTTATGGTAGTTCTGATGGTTGTCCTGCAGGACGTGCCGAACGTAACGCGGATTGTTGAGCATTAAGACACGGTCTAGGCCGTTGCTGAACCCAGCGGCATCGCGATTCTCATGCAAAAGCCGGACGAAATACGAAAGTGGATCGCGCCGCATTTCCCGCAGCGCCCCGAATGTCGCAAACGCGCCTGGACCTTGTGGGACACGGGGCACGCTTGCGCGCCCGTCTTCCACTATGCCTACATTCGCCATGGTACAATCCTCCGTGTTCCAAATTCGGAAATTAGGGCGGGAGCCCATTGTCCGCCTGGATCACGCCGGACGGTTACCTTCACGCGTATGATCAACACAGGCCTCCGCGGCAACACCGATGAAGTGCGCCGGCAGCCGAAGGCCTGCCTGCATCGCCTTCTCGTACAGATACTTGAGGGTTTTCTGCAACGCCTCCGGGCTTACGCTCTCGAATTTTCCAACTTTAACAATCATCTCAATATCCTCAGGCTGCTTTACGTGGTTGAATCCATGGGGCGTTTTGAACCACCGAACCGGTTATTCCTGTTTCTTGCCGAATACTCCTAAGCATGGCGACACTCGAATCGAATGCACCGGTCATCGCAATCGTATTGCCGATGCGATGCTGCCTGCTGATCCACTTGTGATGAACACCAAGCCGTGGAAGCAGTCGTGCAATTCGGAGGTCGTAAACTGTGACGATTTCTTTAATGCCGTAAGCGATGCAGAACTCCACCACACCACAGAAAATTTCGGCGCTGGTTTTGTGTAGGGCGCCCAATCCCCGCCTGCCGACGTAATCGCAATCTATGGCGAAGCGGCTACCCTCCCAAATGAGTTCGCTGCATGCGGGCGTACGATCTTCGAGAAGGTGCGCAAATACTTGCTGCAACATATACGGACCAGTTGTTGGCAACATACGCCATGTCCCCACAAGACGATCGTGTTCGTCCATTGCGAGGACGTAGTGCGGATTAAGATCATCAAACTCGTCACGCTCCAGACCATTCTCGCCGCATACGTCCCAATTCAGGCGTCTACGGAACACGCGGAACCGCAAGCGATGCATCGCATCGTAAAGTGACGGGCTGCCAAGTAACTCGGCCTTGGTCAATATATCAATCAAGCTAATCGCCCAATCGCCATTTCCAATAGGCATTGGACCTACCCAGACGCGATTAATCACTCCCCCAAAATTGAGGGGTGTAAACCGAGCTTAAACTTGGGATGTGGGCTATCGACTCTGCTTAACAGCCCGTTGATTAAGTCGGCGCCGTCTGATTCTCTGGTTCCCTGATTTGCAGGGGGTGTTTGCCGATGGCGATGGGACGGCAGAAGGCTGGTCAGGGGGACCTGATGGTGAGCTGGTCGGAGATGCCGCGCTCTCCGGGTCATGTGTTTTATGACCGCCTGCAGTCGGTGCTGATCGAGGGCGGCTTCGACGCCTTTGCCGAGGCGAGCTGCCGGCCTTATTACGCGGCCCGGATGGGCGCGCCCTCGGTGCCGCCCGGGCGCTATTTCCGGATGCACCTGGTGGGCTACTTCGAGGGCATCGACAGCGAGCGCGGTCTGGAGTGGCGCTGCTCGGACTCGCTTTCGCTGCGGGCGTTCCTGCGACTGGGGAGCCGTGATCGGGTACCGGACCATTCCTGGCTGTCACGGAGCCGCACGCGCCTGCCCCATGAAGTCCACGCGGCGGTCTTCGACTGGGTTCTGGTGCTGATCGCCGAGGCGGGGCTGATCAAGGGCGAGCGCATCGGCGTCGATGCCTCGACCATGGAGGCCAACGCGGCGCTGCGGAACATCGTGCGGCGCGCCAACGGCGAAGGCTACCGGGAGATGCTGGAGCGCCTGGCCCGGGAAAGCGGCGTCGAGACACCCACGGCCGAGGATCTGGCGCGTCTGGAGCGCAAGGGCAAGAAGCTTTCCAACACGGATTGGGTTTCGAAGAGCGACCCCGAGGCCAAGATCGCCAAGATGAAGGACGGCACGACGCATCTGGCCTACAAACCCGAGCACGCGGTGGATCTGGACACCGGCGCGGTGGTGGCGGCCGAGCTGCACCCGGCCGATGAGGGCGACACCACGACGCTTTCCAAGACCCTGGCGAAGGCCGAGGCAAACCTCGGGGCGGTGGATGCGGCACCGACGGCGGAGGACCCGGCCGAATGCGTCGCCGACAAAGGTTATCACTCACGGGCGGTCTTGAGGGCTCTGGACGACAGTCCCTGGAAGACCCGGATCGCGGCGCCCAAGCAGACCGGCTTTTCGCGCTGGCACGGTGATGAGGCGGCGCGGCGCGCGGTCACCAACAACCGTGCGCGGCTCAAGTCCGGGGTCGCCCGCGAGGCCTTCAAGCTGCGCGCCGAGATCGTCGAGCGCTGCTTTGCCCACAACCTCGATCGTGGCGGCATGCGACGAACCTGGCTGCGCGGGCGAGAGAATGTGCACAAGCGATACCTGCTCCACGTCGCCGGCCACAATCTATCGTTACTGATGCGCCAGCTCATCGGCGCCGGCACCCCGCGGGAGGCCGTGGCGGGCGGATATGGCGGTATTTTCGTTCTGCTCACGCCCACCGGGGCCATGCTGGTGGCACGGGGGGGTTCGCAAAGCGGCCAGTCGGCTTTCGCCGCCGCATTCTTCATCTGGGGGTGAGAGCCGGAAAAAGCCACTTAATCAACGGGCTGTTAAGGAGTTATCAGGCCCAGTAGAATTGATTTGGCTACTGCATGTGTCTTGCTGTACACGCCGAGCCTATACATAGCCGACTTGAGATACCCGACGACCGTTGCCGAGGACAGGTTTAGAATTTCCGAGATTTCCCAAGCCGTTTTTCCGCGCGCGGCCCAAATCAGGCACTCTTTCTCGCGTGGCGACAAATGAAATATTGGCGCGGGCGCACCAGTCGCCATATTCCTGACGATAGCCTCGTGCATAAAGAAGGCAAGCAGCACGAGGTTAAACTTATTCTCAGTCCATAGTTTTTCTGCTTTAACTCTCGATGTGTCAGACGAGACGTTGAGGGTTGCTGCACCCCGTCCTGGCCCGTGGACTGGCACCGTAAATCCGTTTCGAAGCTTAAATTCCTTCGCCTCATTCAGAATACTTCGTTGCTGTTTCGTGCAATATCGACTTCGCGCTAACCGCCGCCACAGAAACGGCAACAGGCGACCGACAGCGGCGCCAACAACAGGATCACAATTGACGTATTCGCGCTCTGTATAACGATGTGTCCACTCAGAAGGATATGTGGCCAAAGCCAGCGGAATACGCGGACCATCAGGCGGACGCATAAGGTGATAGGCGAACCGATCAAAGCCCAGCTTCCTCACCTGCGCGTCAACGATCCGCTTCATCGCCGCCAAGTCAGTAGAGCTGCTAAGCTCTTCACAAACGTCTTCTACGGCAAAGCCCATCTTGTCATTTCATTTTGCGTCGCATCATGGTCCAGGGCTGGCCGCCGACCAATCAGCTGGAAAATCCGCGTGCGCCTCACGCGGGCGATCCGGAGCGGCGACATCATTAGCGCCGCAATTTTCAGCAAATATCCCGTTACCCCAAATCAGGTTAGCAAGTTTCGCAACCGAGTCTCACGCTGAATTGTAATAAAATGTACCGCCATTTAGACGGAATCCGCGTCCAGCAAGGCAAGATTGTTTTTCTAGCTAGTAAAATCGCGCGAGCAGTGGATATTCATCCCGATCACCGCGTACTGCGTTCGGCAAGAAACGTCAGTAGGCGGCGCAAAATGCCTTCAGCCCGCGTGATCCAGAATGATCTTCAGGCGGCTTGAATCTCCGCCCTCTAGGAGATCGAGCGCCTGGCACATCTCGTCAAGCGGCAGCGAATGGCTGATTACCGGCTTCAGCCTGACGGCGCCACGCCGGACAAGCTCGATGCAGGCCGGAAAATCCTGAGCCTTGGCGGCACGCGCATTGATGAGGTTGAGTTCCTTGAAATAGAAGTCATAGAAGGGCAGCGCGCCTTCCTTCTCGGTATAAATGCCGAACGCCAGTAGCCGACCACCGATACGCGCGAGATCTATAGCCTGCGCGAGAATCGACAGCTTACCAACCGACTCGATGACCAAGTCCGCACCCCGTCCCTCCGTCGCTTCCAATACGCGCTCCCTTGCGTGCTCGTCCGGCTGGAGCGTGAGATCGGCGCCCAATCGTTCGGCCAGTTCAAGCTTCTGTTGGCTGCGGGTTATGCCGATTACCGGATTGGCGCCGTATGCCTTGGCGAGTTGAACATGGAGTAGCCCGGTAACGCCGAGACCCATGACAATTACCGCCTCGCCCGGAATTATCCTCGCCAACCGCTGCGCGTGCAGACATGTGGTCATGGGTTGAAGAAGCGGCGCCTCGGCGGGATCGATTTCGTCCGGCAGGGCATAGACATTACGGGTTGGCGCCGCCAGGTATTCAGCGAAGCCGCCATCGACATCGCGTCCGATGAGCCCTCCGTTCGGACACAGATTCAGCTGACCCGCAAGGCAGACGTAACAGGTGCCGCAGCTGTAGACGGGATCGACGATAACCGACGCGCTCGATTTCTCACCCTCGACGACTTCGCCAACCGACTCGTGCCCCATGATGCGCGGGTAGTCGACCGGTATGCTACCTTGGAAGATCTTCAGATCCGTGCCGCAAATCCCCGAATGCAAAACTTGAATAAGAGTTTCGCCTGCTTCCGGGGACGGTTGACGGACGTCCTCGAGATGGACCTCGTTGGCTGCGTTCAGAACGATCGCCCGCATCAGCCGCGCCCAACTTCCGTCGCATTTATCGGATAGGCGGGCGTCTCGCCGCTGAGGACCGCCACCACGTCTCTGGCCACCGTGGTTTGCAGATTGAGCAAGGCCTCCTCAGAGTAAAATGCGATATGCGGAGTGAGGATGACGTTGTCGCGGCCCAGCAACGCCGAATTCGCTGGCGGTGGCTCGATTGGTAGAACATCCAAAGCGGCGCCACCAATTTCGCCGGCGTCCAAAGCCAACGCCAGCGCATCGACATCCACCAATGGGCCCCGAGCGGTATTGATCAGCAAAGCGTTGGATTTCATCTTCTTAAAGGCATCCGCGCCGAGTAATTTCTCGGTCTCGGCAGTGAGCGGGGCGTGCACGGACACATAGTCAGACCGTTCCAGAAGCGCGTCGAACGACACCAGTTCGACCTTCAGCTTTGCGGCCACCTCCGGCGATACAAAGGGATCGGCGGCGATTACGGTCATGCCGAAGGCCTGCGCTTTCGGGGTCACGCACTGCGGAATGTTGCCGAAGCCAACTAGTCCTAAGGTCCGCCCACTGAACCGATGAATTGGGACGACGGCCGGCATCTCCCACCTGCCAGATTGAACAAGGCTGCTCGCAAACGGAATTTTGCGCGCCAACGCCAACAGCAAAGCCATCGTGTGGTCGGACACCTCCTCGAGACAGTAGACCGGCGCGTAAGTCACAATGATGCCGCGGCTCGTCGCGGCCGCGATGTCGATATTATCCGTACCAATTCCGAATCGGCCGATCACCTTGCACTTTTCTAATCCGCCGATAACCTCCGCGGAAATTTGTCCATAAGTGACGAAGAGGCCGTACGCCTGTCCGGCAACATCGAGGATGGCTTCGGGCGTTGGTCGCTCGGCAAGTTTGAGTTCCGCACCGATTCTCGATAACTCCTGCTTTACAGGATCGAGATTGGGAAAGACAGAGTCGGCTACGGCGACTAGGGGACTGCTCATCAACTGCACCTTGGTTTGTCGGTGTTCGCAGGAGAGGTGGCGCCCACACTGGCGAAACCATGTTTTGGGCATTTATTCAGCATATCTTCAGGCATTTTCTTGGGCTAATCAAGGGAGCTGCCGCGGTACGCCTTGGTCTCCAAAGTAGCTTCGCGTCCGCGCAAACGCGGCCGATAAGCGCTCGATCTTGTGCATTCCGCGGCCCTCATGTTTCAATCGCCACCTCGTATGAAAATTCGATCATGCTGCGGATAAATCGAACTTCGGCAAGGCCGGGCAGACCTAACGACGCCGGGCCAATTGCCGTAACCCTGCGCGTCGCGGAGACGGACATGCCGACACAACCGGAAGCGAGATATGGCTGACGCTTTCGTTGCTGTTCTGGTGACGTTGGATACCAAACACGAGGAAGCCCAGTTCGTCTGCGAGACCCTTTCCCAAGCGGGCGCCAGTCCTTGGCTTGTGGATCTCTCGCTACGTCCACATAAGCGCGTGGGTGCCGACATCGGCGGCGGCCAGATCGCGGCGGCGGCCAATTCTACGTGGGACGA
Source organism: Alphaproteobacteria bacterium (assembly GCA_965217615.1). Lineage (GTDB taxonomy): Bacteria > Pseudomonadota > Alphaproteobacteria > UBA8366 > CAVOAK01 > CAVOAK01. The sequence goes on along the minus strand of CBDCIT010000039.1, from coordinate 183,140 downwards.
CGTAGCCAAACTCGACCGGACGCGCGCCGCAGAAGTTATGCTTCTGGGCGGCCAGCGCATTCTTCTGGACGCGTTCGAGCGCGGCGCGCTGTCAGGCGTGATCGGCCTCGGCGGCGCCAACGGTACGTCGATGGCCTGCACGCTTATGCGCGCCCTGCCGCTGTTGCTGCCAAAAGTTATGGTAAGCCCGGTGGCCGCGACCGCCGCTGTTCAGTGGTACGTCGCGGAAAGCGACATCGCGATGTTTTCCTCGATCGGCGATATCTCGATGAATCGCATCACACGCGCGGTAATGGCAAATGCCGCAGCGGCAGTCGCGGCGATGGCGCTCAGATGGGCCGGAAAAGACAAAGCCGCGGCCGAACTTTCTCCTCTAGTTGGCGTTTCGACTTTCGGCGTAACCGCAGCCTGCGTGGACAAGGTGACCGAACACCTCGTTGCGAAAGGGATGGAAGTGATCCAGTTCCATGCCTCGGGCCCAGGTGGCAAGGCATTGGAGTCGCTTGCCAGACAAGGCGCGTTAGCCGGCGTAATCGATCTGACGACGCACGAATTGGCCGATCTGCTGGTCAGCGGTGTGTATAGCGCCGGCGACGGGCGATTGCTGTCAGCTGGACAGGCATCCCTACCGCAAATCGTCGTTCCCGGCGCCCTCGACTTTGCCAATTTCTGGGTCGGAATGGTGCCGGAACGTTATGCGGATAGGGAATTTCTCCAATTCAACGCCCAGAATATCCTGATGCGGAGCAATGCGGACGAACTCGCTGCGCTCGGCCGGGCGATGGCGGACAGGCTGAACCAAGCGCTGGGTCCACTCGTCGTCCTCATCCCCACCGCAGGCTTCAGCGAGAATACAAAGCGGATGACGCACAGTCTCGACGGTCGCGAATCCGGGCCCTGGGCGCAGCCCGATGTCGACCGCGCGTTCACACGAGCGCTCCAAGAACATCTGAAACATGGCCGGATCGAGGAGTTAAATCTGCATATCAACGATGCCGAATTCGCCGACGCCTGTGTCGCTAGATTCGTTGCGATGATGAATGAAGCGGACGGTTCAGAGTCATCGCCGAGCGCAACCCGTGGCGCGTGAGTCCTCCGAACGGCATTTCGAAACCGACGTCCTCATCATCGGCGGTGGAGCGGCAGGTACAATGGCGGCCTTCGAATGCGGGGCGGCGGGCGTCCGTGTCATTCAGGTGACAAAGGGAAGGGCTACCAGCGGCACAACGACCGTCGCCCGCGGCGGCTTTGCTGCCGCAATGGGGAAGGACGACAGCCCGGAGCTCCATTTGAAGGAAATTCTCGAGCAGGGCGGCGAGCTTATCGACCCGGTTTTGGCCGAGACCTGGGTCCACGAAATTGTCGAGATCGTAACGGACCTGCTGGCATGGGGCGCTGGTTTCGTGACCGGCGCGGACCGCAGACTCGACCTCAAACAATTTCCAAATCACAGCCGACCGCGCGCGGTCCACCATTACGACACGACCGGCAACGAGCTCACCAAAACACTTTCCCGGAAGCTGCGCGCCGACAATCGTATCGTCCGGCATTCGCTGACGGCGATCGTCGACCTCGTCATCGACGATGGACGGGTCGCGGGCGCATGGGGGCTCGACTATGCCAATGGCAATTTGGTCCGCTATTCGGCGCCACAGGTCATTCTATGCACCGGCGGGGGCAGCGGCCTCTTTTATGTCAACGACAACCCGCCTCAAGTTACGGGCGACGGCTACGTCCTCGGTTTCCGGGCCGGCGTGCCGCTGATCGGTCTCGAGATGATCGATTTCCAGGCCATGTGCTGTTCGCCGCAGGAGCTGTTCGGTTTCGCGCCCCATCCAACTGGATTCATCAATGCCGGCGCGGTGTTCCGCAACAGGCAAGACGAGGAATTTCTTAAGCGCTATTTCCCCGAAACCGCGGAAAAGAGTACGCGCAGCGAAGTCATCCTTGCCATGGCGCAGGAGATCCACGCCGGGCGCGCCACCGCGACGGGCGGAATCTTCATGGATGCGACGCACGTGCCGGAAGAAACCATCCAGAAGCAGATACCCCACGTCTTCAAGACCTGCCTCCACCGTGGCATCGATATCAGAACAACGCCGCTCGAGGTGGCGCCGGGCAGCCATACCTGGCTCGGCGGACTGAAGATTGATGCGGATGGCCGAACGCCCATCCCCGGTCTCTGGGCCGCCGGCGAGACCGCGGGGGGAATCCATGGCGGCAACCGCATTGGCGGCTCCGCCCTATCAGCAGCGCTGGTGTTCGGACGTCGGGCAGGCAGGACTGCCGCCAAGGAGATGACGTCGCATGCGACCTCAGACTACGCCATTGAAATCGCAATACCGGAGGCAGATCGCGATTGGCTTCGGCAATTGGTCGACCGTGTCGACGGGCCGCTCCAGGCCGACCTCCGCCAGCAGTGCCGCATGCTGGCGCACGAAAACCTGGGCGCGATCAGGGATGCCGAGCCCTGCACACGCGCGCGCGTCGAATACGAGAGGATCGCGCGCGCGGACCTTCCCAGGATGCGTCTTGCCGACGAGGCGCGGACTTCAGCGAAAGTCCGGAGTGTGGAGCTTGAAAGTGCGCTTTCGGTGCGAAATCTGGCCCTTCTCGGCCGCCTGCTCGCCACCGCGGCATTGCACCGTGAGGAAAGCCGGGGCGCGCATTACAGGCTCGATTTTCCCGAATCGGACGATGAGAACTGGCGGGTCGTCACTTGCCTGGAACAGCCGTCAGCTGACGAAATCACCTTTCATACGGACCCGGTTAGTGAACGCCGGAGCAGAAGTCCCTGAAATCTAAGAACTTGCGCGTTGTAGAACCGACGCGTCACCGCATCCAGCGCACGACACCGGCCACGCCGTCGACGGCCACTTGTCGGCCGTCGGGAATCTTGCGGGTGGCATCGAGCACGCCAAGCACCATGGGAATTCCGCGCTCGCGCGCGAGCGAGGCGAGGTGGGAGGTACTGCCGCCGAGCTCGGCCACAACGCCGGCAACGCGCGGCAGCACTTGGCTCAGGGCCGGCCCGGCTACCGTCGTCACAAGTATGTCGCCAGGCGCCACACTGCCGAGTTGGCACTCACAACTGATGACGCAGGCGGGGCCCGAGCCCCAACCGACGCCAGCCGGGTGCCCCTTGAGACCCGGATGACGCAGCCAGATCTCATCCGGCACGGCGGCGGCCTCCATGTGCAGCGGGCGGGCTTGGAGAAGCTTTAGTCCGGCATCGTCGAGCGCCCATTCGATTTCAACTGGCAGGCCCATCAGATCCTCCGCCTGCCTAAGCATCGACCCGAGTTCGATCACCTGCGCGTCATCGAGACACCGTTCGGAGATAAGCTCCTTCGCTACCGCCGCCGTCGTCGGTTCCTCGCCATAATGTGCGCAGCCGACACGGTGGTCCTTGCGCCCTGCGACGACTTCGCCGACGTGCCCATCGCGGGGCAACTCAAAGCGGTCCGGAACGACTTCCCCCTGGGCAAGAGCCGAGCCCAATCCCCATGTCGCACTGACAACCATCCCGCCGTTGGCAGTCAGGCTCAATCCGCCGCCGGATGCCTTTGCGTCAACGAGCGGCTGGACGAGGATGCCCATCGCGGTATCCGCAGGATGCGCATCATGGCTTTCCATGTATCGGAGCGCGCGGGTCGACCAAAGCGCGCCCCAGCAGGCACGCACAGCGGTGAGAAAATCGGCCTCATTCTCCAAACCCAAAAAACTCTCGAACTGACCGGCAAAGCTGGATCCCTCACGGTCCTCCATGAGCGCCGAGGAGCGGACAACGCTCAACGCGCCGGTCGTCCCGACCAGTTCTCGCCAGGCATCGAGAAGCGGCTTGACCACCGAGGGCGTAATTGGCTGCTCGAATAGAGCGAGCCGGACCTCGGCGACATGGCGACGTGCCTGCGCCGTCTCGGCCGATTTGGCGGCGCGCGCTGTTTCTTCCAAGCCGAGCGCAGCCAATTGCATTCGGTAAGCTTCGGCGTCGAGACAAAAGCCTGCAGGTATGGGCAGGCCCGCGTGACCGAGTGCTGCCTGGTTCGCGGCCTTCGGTCCGAACCGGCCGGCGTCGGCGGCCGCACGATCGCTGAGGGGAACGACAAGCTGTGACATGATCATCCTCGCCTAATCTACCGAGACCGTAAGTGAGCCATTGAGACGCATGTTAGATCGGATCGACCACGGTGATCTGCTCGACCGGGAAGTTGGAGATGATCTCGATCTCGTCGTCGTGAACGATCAGCATCTCCTCGATACGTACACCCCACTCGAACCGCTTTCCGTGCTGAGTCTCGAGCGCGAACACCATTCCAGGCTGAATCTCGACTGGATGATCGAGCGACCAGATGCGCGATATCACCGGCGGATCGTATTGCGCGAGGCCCAACCCGTGCCCCCATAGATTGGCCGCGGCCTGGTCTTCCTCTTCATACCCCCACGCCTCTTTGGCCGACGGCCACTTCGAGGCGATGTCACGCGTCGTCGCACCGACCTTCACGGCATCGATCGAATTGTAGAGCCATTCCAGCGCGGTCGCGTAATAGTCCTTCATCTCTTGGGTTGGTTCCTTGCCGACGCAGTAGGTGCGGTAGTAGCACGACTTGTAGCCGTTCCAGGTGAGCGCCGCCAAATCCATGAAGACGATCTCGCCAGGCTTGACGATGCGATCGGAGAAATTGCGCCAATTGGGCCAGGTATTGGGTCCTGAGGAGACGATTACATCCTCGACGTCTTCCATACCGGGGATCGAATAGAGGAACTGCATAATGTGCGCGGTGACCTGATTCTCGGTGACGCCGGGCTTCAGGAACTTCATGGTCTCCCAATGCGCGGCGTCGCCAATGGCACCGATGATGCGCATACATTCCTGCTCGTCCACATTCTTGATCGCCCGCGCCTCCATCATCGGCGTCATGCCGTCGGCCCAGGTAATTTTCGCGGCCTCGAACGCCTGCAGCATGTTGATGTCGACGAAGTCGATGCCTAGCTTCTCTCCGGCAACGCCAAAGCGCTTCATTTCCTCGACAATCGCGTTTGTGAATTTCGTGACCTGCTGCTGCGAGGCGCCACCGGCCGCACCTTTGATCCAGGCATAGGAATAGCGCACGTTCTCTTCTGGAATCCACGGTGCGTGGCGTTGAATCTGGAAGCCGATGTCGCCTTGCTCGAACAGCACTGGCGCGGCGTCGCCGCAGAGCAGCGCATAGCGGAGTCCGGGTTTCAGCCGATTCCAGCCTGGCGTCAGCGTGCTTGTTATGTAGCGCACATTCTCGTCGTACATGCAGAGCATCGCTCCAAGCCCGTGCTCTTTCATCTTGTCTCGCGCCCGTTCCAGGCGATAGGTGCGCAACCGGTCCCAATTGATGCGCTGCTGCCAATCAACGCCAACCATGCCAAAATTCGCCATAAGTCTCTCCGGGCTAAGTCATGAGCCACCATGCGGCGGCAAAACGAGAATGTCTGCCCGTCCAATAGCAAGACTCACGCACCCCTTGCAACAGCACAGGCGAGCGGGTGCTGGTGGCCTTAACGACGCGATCGGACTTCCCGCTGTACCGGTTCAAGTTCCGGTTAAGGCAGGCCTGAGATTCAGCAATTGTCCTGCTCCAGCCAATCCCCTGGCCCAGAAGTCGAGACTCCTTTGTCGACGGCGACCGAGCGAACTGTGTAGCCTGACAGAGTCAGCCTGCGAAACACCGTAGGCGAGGCAAAATCACGCCAAGAAGGGAAACCGAGATGGCAAAGACGATCGAACACATTCATTGGCCGGATGCGCCCGACATGTGGATGCCCTATGCGCCGGCAATAAAAGTCACGGGAGGTACGACCATTTACCTCGCTGGCGTCACCGCCGCACCGGTCTATCATCATCACCCACACCGCCCAGAGGAGTTCGATGCGATGCCGGCCGACATGGAGGGCCAAGCGCGGGCCGCACTGGAGCAAATGAAAAAGGGGCTCGACGCGGTCGGGGCGACTTTCGCCGATATCGTCACCGCCGATCGTTTCGTCACCGACCTTAGCGACCAGGATTCGCTGAACCACGTCTGGGGCGAGTATTTCGGCGACAACAAGCCGACGACGACGACCGTCCAGATCGTCCAACTCGCAACCGATCCCCGATGTTTGGTTGAAATCAACGCCGTCGCCGTCATCGACTAAGAACTGAGGTTAGGGCACTTGCATGAACGACGGGCGAAGCTTCCACATCGCCTACCTTCTGGATGCACCAAATGTCGTCCCTGTCCTGGCCCAGTGGTTCGTCGAGGAATGGGGCCCATGGTACGGACCCGACGGTCCGGGGAATGCCGAAGATGATCTCAAGGCATGCAGCAACCGAGACAAACTTCCGCTCGGACTTGTTGCCTTGAGCGAGACGGACGATGTTCTCGGCACGGCATCCCTTAAATCTGAATCGGTAGGCAGTGAAATCGGCGCCGGCCCATGGCTGGCAGCAGTGCTAGTCAGCAAGGATCATCAGGGCGAAGGCATCGGCACGGCGCTCGTCGAGGCGATCGAGAACGACGCACGGAGCCTGGGTTTCGAGACGATCTACACGTCGACGGACACCGCCGACGGCATAATGAAGGCCCGCCAATGGGAGGAGTTTGCGACAGCCGACTCGCTTAGAGGACCTGTAACGATCTATCGCAAACAACTCAAAGGCGAGCCGACCTAGGTTGCTCAGAAGCGCGCTTCGCCGCCACAGCCGGGTGGCTAAGACATCGTGACATCAACGCCAAGTTGGCTAGAATCCAATACAAGTCGTCTGAAACGCAATTGCGAAGGCAGGAAAACCATGAAAGCGGCATACATCGAAGCGCAAGGTGGGCCAGAAGTACTGAAGTACGGCGATGTGCCGGACCCAGCTGCGGGTCCGGATGAGGTCGTCGTCGATATTCATGCCGCAAGCGTAAACGGCGCCGATTGGAAAGTGCGCGCCGGCACGTACGGCCCGCTCGCGGCGTATCCATATATTTTGGGGCGGGATTTTTCAGGCGTCGTCAGCGCCGTCGGCTCCGAGGTGCATAACCTGAGCGTCGGCGACGACGTCTTCGCCGTCTGCCCGGGGGGTCAGGAAGGTACCTATGCCGAGAAGATCGCAATCAAGGCCGCGATCGTCGCGAAAAAGCCAGAGGCGATTTCTCATACGCACATGGCCTCCTTGGCGCTGGCAGGTCTCACGGCGCTTGTCGCCGTTGAAGACACACTACACTTGCAGTCGGGAGAGAAGATCCTAATCCAGGGCGGGGCCGGCGGCGTCGCCAGCTTTGCCGTTCAAGTTGCCAAGCATCTTGGCGCTCACGTGATCACGACGGCGAGCGCGGCGAACCACGACTTTCTGCGCGGCCTCGGCGCCGACGAAATCATCGATTACAGCACGCAGGACTTCACCGAAGTTGTGAGCGATTGCGACGCTGTCTTCGAAACGGTCGGCGGCGATGTGGCAGAACGCTCATTTGGCGTGCTCAAACCAGGTGGACGCGCCGCTTTCATTGCCTCCGGCGGTACGCCACCGGCGCCGCCGCGCGACGATCTCGCGTCTCTCAGGCCGAACGTCGAACGCGACCGCGCGCATCTCGAACGCATTGTCGAACTGGTCGCTTCGGGTGCCGTGCGTCCACCTGAAATCACACTGTTTCAGCTGTCGGAAGCGACAGCGGCTCACACGATCAGCGAGTCGCGGCACCTCCGCGGCAAACTGGTCTTCGCCGTACGCTGAAAGGTTCGTGACGACCTTGGGACCTAGTGTCTGAGGAGCGTCTCCTCGTAGGGAAAGGGTGACATCAGCTCGCAGCCGTCCTTGGTGATGAGGACCTGTTGTTCGAGCTTAACGCCCTCATGACCGCCCTCGGCGCCAACATAGCTCTCAAGCGAAATGGTCATGCCTGCTTCCAAGACGCCATCCTCCTGCCGCCGCTCCAAAAGCGGCAGGATCCAGCAGGACGGGTATTCGCTGCACAGACCGACGCCGTGCGCCAGATAGGGATAGGCATTCTTGCGGTACTGCTCCGGCTTCTTCCACGCCCTGTCGGCAAACTCGCGGAAGGTGAGGCCGGCATGGAGCAGCGACATGTTGTGCTCCATCTCCTGGTGCGAGAGTTGATAGAGCGTACGTTGCTCATCGTTGGGTCGCCCGGGCCCGCAGTGGAAGGTGCGCGAGACATCGGCATTGTAGCCATAGGGCCCAATCATGTCGGTGTCGAAGGCGATCAATTCGCCCGCAAGTATCATCCGGTCACTACATTCCTGGTGCCAAGGATTGGTGCGACCGCCCGATGACAGGAGTCGCGTCTCTATCCACTCACCACCCATGGCAATGTTTGTGTGATGCAGGATCGCCCAGAGTTCGTTCTCCGTCATTCCGGGCTCAAGCGCATCATGCATACGCGCCATGCCGATCCCGGCAACCGCAATCGAAATGCTGATACAAGCCAGTTCGTCTTCGGACTTGATCGACCGTGCGAACTCGAGCACATCCTGGCCATCGAACAACTTAATGCCGCGGGCTTCCAGTTTGGTGGCCGCAAGCGGTTCGCAATGATCCATAGCGAGCCGGCGATTGCCGCCACCGTGTTCCTTGACAAGGTCGGCAATTTCATCGGCCCAGGCCATCGCATTTTCTTCGACCATCGGCCCCGCGACCATATTGCGCCAAGTCCGCGCACGGCGCACCTCGTCAACCGTTGGGAACTTCTCCGACAAAGGCATCCCGTAGGGAAAATCGAACATCACCACCGGTCCCTCCGCCGCGACGAAACAGTAGCGCACCGTGTAGTGCATGCTCAGAAGCGCGTTGAGGCGCGTTCCCGTGGCGTAGCGAATATTGATCGGGTCGTAGAGGACGCAGCCGGCATAGTCGTGCTTCTTCAACTGCTCGCGTACACGCGACAGGCGATAGGCATGCATGCGCGGTATATCGAAATTTGGTTCCGTGTCCGTGTACCAGCGGCCCGGCGTATTCCGCGCGAGCGCTATGCTGGGAACATTGACAGCCAGATTTTTCTTCTTGGACGACATCGCAGGCTTCCCGTTCAAATTATGCTCGGCCGGAGCTTAGGTTTGCGGATATCGGCCGGGCAACGCCGGCGGCTGCGCCGAAGCTAGCGGCCCCAACTCATCGGAGCGAAAAATCGCAGTCCGGGTTAACCCGGTTGCGCGACCACTTGCTGATCGATGGCGCCGAAGACCGAGCCGCCGTCGCGATCGAGCATTTCAATCCTGACTCGGTCGCCGGAGCGCAAGTAGGGTGATATCGGCGCGCCATCGCTGATCGTTTCGAGCGCCCGCTTTTCGGCAATGCACGAGCTACCGCGGGCCGAGTCCCGATTGGCCACAGTGCCCGAGCCAACAATGGTGCCAGCGCCGAGATCCCGAGTGCGGGCGGCGTGAGCAATCAGCTCCGGAAACCCGAAGGTCATGTCCTCTCCGGCCTCAGGTCGGCCGAACAGGTCGCCGTTAAGGCGGCTCTCAAGCTCTAGATGAACACGCGCACCGTCCCAAGCGTCTCCTAGCTCGTCCGGGGTCGCCGCCACCGGCGAGAAAGTGCTGGCCGGTTTGCTCTGATAAAAGCCAAAGCCCTTGGCAAGTTCTTCGGGAATCAGATTGCGGAGCGATATGTCGTTGACGAGCATCATCAGGGCGATGCACGCAGTGGCTTCAGTCGCTCGCGTCCCCATCGCCACGTCGCAAGTGACGACGGCGATTTCCGCCTCGAAGTCCAACCCCCATTCGTCTTCTATTAGGGGAATTGGATCGACGGGTCCGAGAAATCGGTCGGAGCCGCCCTGATAGACGAGCGGCACGCGGTCATGATTGGTGGGCATGGTGCCGCCGCGAGCCTGGCGAAGGCGCGCCATGTGATCCAGATAGGCGCTGCCATCGACCCAATGGTAGGCGCGCGGCAACGGCGCCATAAGTTGGCTTGGATCGAAGGTCATCGTCGTTTCGACGGCACCCTCATTGAGTTGCTCGGAGACGGCCTCCAAGGCCGGCCGGATTTGCACCCAATCGTCGAGAGCCGCCTGCAGATGCGGCGCAATCTCGGGCACCGCGACCGCCCGCCGCAATTCCCCGTCGACGACGACCAGCGAACCGTCTCGGCCACCGGACTTGAATGACGCGAGCTTCACCGACCGGACCCTTTACTCCCTCCAAGAATCGACGTAGCCCTCCCACTCAACCCCAGTTGTCATTGGCATGACGCGCAGAGCTTCGGCAGCGTCGATCATGACCGCCACTTCATCGGTTTCCTCGCGTGCCGAATCGACGCCGGCGGCGAGCGCCTTGGGATGCGGGCCATGCGGGAATCCAGAGGGATGCAGTGTCATCATCCCAGGCGCGATGTTGTCGCGACTGAAAAAATCGCCCCGGTGATAGAAAATGACCTCATCGAAATCGTCGTTGCTATGGAAGAACGGCACCTTCAGCGCGCCAGGGTCGCTCTCCATCGGTCGCGGACAAAATGTCGAAACCACGAGGCCTTCGGCGGCAAACGTCGTGTGCGCGGAGGGCGGCAAATGATAGCGATGACTCATCAGCGGGCGGATATCCCGCCAATTGAGTTTCAATGGCACCACCGTGCCGGACCAACCGACCGCGTCCAAGGGGTTATAGGGAAAGGTAACGGCCGAAATCTCGCTGCGCCGCTTGATCTCAACCCGCCACTCGCGTTCGTCCTGCTGGACTAGGAATCGGTCGTCGATGCGCGGATGGTCCAGGACCGCCGGGTCAAAGATCGCGTGATGACCAACGATCCCTTTCTCCGGCAAGCCAAAGGCAGCGCCCGTGGCCTCAATGAGAAGTGCCGAAACCGGCTGTTCGATCTCAAACCTCCACATGGTGCCGCGGGCAACAGTAGATAGTCGCCTTCACGGAACGGCATGTGACCGTAGTCCGTATAGAGTTCGCCTTGGCCAGTGTGGATGAAGATCAGATCGTCGCCGTCGGCGTTGCGGACCAGAAAGTCCATGTCCTCCGCAACCTGCCAAAAACGAACTTGGGTGCTTGAGTTTTCGAGAAGCGGCATCGCCTGCCATGGGCCGGCGGTGGTGGCGTCGAGAGCGGCCAACTTGAAGGCCCGCGGACGAAGCGGTCCTACCCAAGAGCTCCAGCCGGTCGGCGGATGGCGGTGGTACATGTGGGTGGCCGGCCCAGCGAAGCCGCCGCGTCCGAGTTCACGCTCGTATGTCCCGTCGGGCAGGTCGGCGTGGGCTTGGCGCGATGCCGTCCCCTCGGTCTTCGGCAGCGCGATATAGTCGTTCATCGAGTTCCCTTCCTTCAGTGGAGTGGGCTCGGCGCCAGCCGGTCGGTCGGACGTATGTCGCCCGGCGCCAAGTCGTTGCCGGCCTTTAGTTCATCGTAGATCGGCGCGAAATCCTCCAGCGTCGCCTCAAAAAGTTGCTGGACGCTATCGATGACGAAGTAAGTTTCTTGGTAGTCGTCGATCCGGTATTTAGTGCGCATCACCCGGCGGAGATCGAAGGCAAGCTGGTCCGGTTTCGGGTTCTCCAGACAATAGATCGACTCACCCTTCGACGACGCGATACCGGAGCCGAAAATACGCAGGCCCTCAGGTGTTCGGATCAGGCCGAACTCGACCGTATACCAGTAGAGCCGCGCCAAATACGGCAGAGCGCCAAGCTTGATCGCCCTGAGCCCACCGCGTCCGTAAGCTTGCAAGAAGTCAGCAAAGGTCGGGTCCATGAGCATTGGCACATGGCCGTAGATGTCATGGAAAACATCCGGCTCCTGCAAATAATCCATCTGGTGGCGGCCGCGTATCCAGTTGGTGGCTGGGAACCGACGCGCCGCCAGATGGCGGAAAAACACATCGTCGGGAACGAGACCCGGCACGGCAACGATGCGCCATCCGGTGGTCGCGCCCAACACTTCGCTCAGGCGATTGAAATCGGGAATGCCCTCGGCGGCAACGCCTAATCCATCGAGTCCGTCGAGAAAGCCCCGAAAGGCACGGTCTTTGAGAATGCGGGCCTGGCGCCGGAACAAGTCCCGCCAAACGGCGTGATCCTCGGCCGCGTAATCGTTCCAACCCTGATCGATGACGTGGTCGTCCGAAATATCTTCGGCGTCTGGCGAATTTGGCGGCTCGGGCTTGGGTTGAGTGGTGACCATCAAATTACGCCCTGGCGCATTTGGTCGCGTTCGATGGAATCGAAAAGCGCCTGGAAGTTGCCTTCGCCGAAGCCGTCGTTGCCTTTGCGTTGGATTATCTCGAAGAAGATCGGCCCGATCACCGTGCCGGTGAATATCTGTAGCAGAAACTCATCCGTACCCGTGCCCTTGACGCCGTCTATTAGAATGCGGCTGTGGGCCAGACGCTCCAAGTCTTCACCGTGTCCGGGCAGGCGCTCGTTGACGGCTTCGTAGTAGGTGTCGGGCACGTCCATGAAGGTGACGCCACGCGCGTGCAGGTCTTCAACAGTGGCGTAAATGTCGTCGGTAGCAAGGGCGATGTGCTGGATGCCCTCACCGTGGTAAGCGTCCAAGTATTCCGCGATCTGCGATTTGTCGTCCGCGGACTCGTTGATGGGAATTCGGATCTTTCCGCACGGGCTGGCCATGGCGCGGCTTCGCAATCCCGTGGATTCGCCGGAAATGTCGAAAAAGCGAACTTCACGAAATCCGAACAGTCGCTCGTAGTAGTTAGCCCAGACATCCATGCGGCCTTGGAACACGTTGTGGGTCAGGTGATCCAAACCGTGCAGGCCGACGCCGGCGTGCCCACCTTCCCCCTCGGCTTCGACATCGACAAAGTCGACATCGTAGATGGTGTTGTCGCCGTATCGGTCGACCAGGTAGATGAGACTGTTGCTTATGCCCATGATCGCCGGGATGTTGATCTCCATCGGTCCCACCGGTCCGTGATACGGCTTGGCCCCGAGATCCAACGCGCGCGCGTAGGCGGTAGCTGCATCGTCGACGCGCATGGCAAAAGCGCAAGCGCTCGGCCCGTGAACTCGTGCGAATGCCTGGGCAAAGCTATTCGGCTCGGCGTTGACGATGAAATTCACATCGCCCTGTCGGTAAAGCGTTACCTGCTTTGAGCGGTGCCGGGCGGTGATCCGGAAGCCCAATTGCCGAAACATGCGGTCAAGCTCGGTGACATCGGCGGCCGTGAATTCGACGAACTCGAACCCATCCGTGCCAATGAAGTTTCGATCGACACTTCCCAAGCTGTTCTCCACCGGCGTTGTTTTTGGATTCGTTCGTGACAAACATAATAGTTACAAATGAAACTGATTTCAAGTAGGCTGTAAACATGATTGATCCAGGCGACGAGATCATCGCGTCTGTCGACGATGCGGCGGCCAGTACAGACTGGGCGCACAGCGGCCAGGTGCTCAGGCTCGAAAACTTCCTTCCCTACCGGCTTTCGGTACTCGCCAACACGGTCAGCCGTGCGATCGCAGGTGCCTACTCGCGGCAGTTCGGCCTCTCAATTCCTGAATGGCGCGTGCTGGCAGTGCTTGGCCGCTTCCCCGACATCTCGGCCAAGCAGGTCGCGGAATTGGCAGCCATGGACAAGGTCCGGGTTAGCCGTGCCGTTGCCACTCTCGTCGCCAAGAAGCACATCGTACGCCGCACCTATCGCCGCGACCGGCGCTATTCGATCCTCCGCCATTCGGCCAAGGGTCATGCCATTTACGAACGCATTGTGCCACTGGCGCTTGGATATGAACGCATGCTCCTGGATGCCCTCACGGTGGACGAACGCCGAGCTCTCGACGGCGTGCTCGACAAACTTCAGGGGGTAGCGGAAACGCTTTAGGGGCGCAGCGGTCGGAACGTTTCGGGTGGGCACTTACGATGAAACAGCGGACGTCACATGCCATGTACAGGCCTTGGCGGCGGCGCTGTTGGCTATTAAATAAGCAAATGATCGCAGACTTACGGCGTTGCAAAAGCCTCGTTCGCAGACGAGAAGTAGTCGTGCAACCGGTCAATTCCCTCGTTGTATCGCTCGTTGCAAAAGGCTAGTCGCAAGTCCTGCGGAATGCCGAAGTCGGTACCGGGGACTACGGCAACGTGAACTTTTTCGAGGATGTCCCGGGCGAGTTCCTTCGAGGACGCGAAACCAAGCGCCTTGTTCCATTCTTCGCAACGAAGGATCGCGTAGAACCCGCCTTCGGAGCCAATTGGCGTGCAGCGCGTGCCCGCAAGCCGCTCCGTTGTGTATTCGGCACGTGCCTTATAGACGTTATTGAGTTCGCTGGGACTATCCTCGTCGGCAAGCGCAGCGATCATGCCATACTGATAGCAAGGGTCCGTACAGAGCAGAGTGTGTTGCTGAATAACGCGCAGATTGGTCTGTAGCTCTGTTGGCAAAAGCGCAAACCCAACGCGCTTGGTATACATCCGAAACCCCTTGGAAAAACTATTCGTGACAATTGTCATATCCTTGTGATCGGGAAATAGCTCTAAAGGCGAATGAAAATCGTCGTAGAACACCGTGTTGTTGTAAATCTCATCGTTCAACACGTAGGCTTGACCATCGACGATTTCGTAGATTTCGCGCAGTTCGTTCGGTGTAACGATGTTACCGACCGGATTTCCGGGAGAATTAACGACGACGAGCGATGTACGCTCGGGCGAAAAGTTGCGGCGGAATGACTCCATGTCGACGCGTTTGGTGTCGATGTCGATATCATAAAATTTGACCGTCGCGCCGGCCAACGTCGCGCAATACAGATATAGAGCGTAGTAGGGCCTCGGAATCATGATTTCGTATTCAGGGCCCGATAGTAGTTGAAATATATTCCGAAAAATCGGCGAAGAACCAGTGTTGATGATGACATTGTCGATCGATATATCCGCCCGATACCGACGATTATAGAATTGGGCGATGGCTTCGCGCAGCTCGGGAAGTCCCTCGGGATACACGCGTCGAACAAAATCCGGATCATTGAGTTTCTCGATCATCCCATCGAGCGCGACTTTCGGCATGAACATTTCAGTGACGCCAATTGTCAGCTTCAAGACATCCGCACCCCGCGCAATCAGCTCGTCGGCAAGTTCGTCGAGCACAAACATCTGGAATTCCAAATCGCCCGGCATCAAATCCTTCAATACCTTCGGCATTTCCCTCTCCTGTAATTCGGATCTTTTGGCAGATCCTCAACGCTGTTGTTGAGCTGGTGATCAAGCAGCCGCGTGAACTATGCACTGATTGTGCGCAATGCCAGCTCCGCTTGCCAACGGGCCGTCATAGCGAGATCGAGAACCGCCCGCATGTGACCCAATGCGGACTTCAGTTGGACAAAAATTCCAACAAGTGGCCGAAACTAAACCGGAACTGGCATTCTCCCTTAGCCAGACATCCGCGCCGCTATCAGCTCACGCGGCGACGCTAATGGTTCCGTCGCGATTGTCCACCATGACGGGCGAGTGCAGGTATTCGATCTCCGGCGGTGAGCCGTATTTATCCTCCACGAACGCCTTCCACTCCGGCGTGTAAATCCTGTCAGCGGCTTCCCGCGAGTCCCAAACATAGACCCCTCCAGCCCGCTGCCCATCCTCGCTGAGCCAGTAGTTCTTCCGCAGTAGTCCTGGCATGCCTTGGTACTTGGGCGCTGTCGCTTGGAAGGATTTTGTGATCTCGTCCAAAGTGGACGGTTGGGCGAGATGAAACGTCACAATCGTCACAATCATGTGTATTTTCCCGTGCAGCCTAAGCCTCACGGTAGCAATTCCTGGGGTGCTTGAACAGTCCACCGCGGGATCTGCTGCTCCAAATGCGCGGGTCGCCTGACCTAATCCGGATATGGCGAACTGACCTAAAAGAGGGGATATGACGCGTCTCGAAGGAAAGCTCTGTGTGCTCACGGCTGCAGGACGAGGCATCGGACGGGCAACGGCCGCACGTTTCGCGGCGGAAGGCGGAAGGGTGATAGCGACCAATGTGAGCGAGCAGGGGCTCGCGGAGTTGCTAGGCGTGGAAACTGCGGTGCTCGACGTAACCGACGCCGCCGGTATCGCTGAACTAGCCGAGCGGGTCGGGGCAGTGGATGTGCTCTTCAACTGCGCAGGTCACGTCCATGACGGCTCGATCTTGGATTGCGACGAAGCCAACTGGGATTTTTCGTTCGATATGAACGTGAAATCGATGTACCGAATGATTCGCGCCTTTCTGCCAGCGATGCTGTCGCATGGTGGTGGATCAATCATCAACATGTCGTCCGTTGCATCCAGC
The DNA here is from genome assembly GCA_965217615.1 of Alphaproteobacteria bacterium. Lineage (GTDB taxonomy): Bacteria > Pseudomonadota > Alphaproteobacteria > UBA8366 > CAVOAK01 > CAVOAK01. The sequence continues at coordinate 166,921 of CBDCIT010000039.1, read as the reverse complement.
GTGACGGGCGTCTCGAATCGTTTCGCCTAGACCGCCTCGAAAGCGGCTGTAATCGGTTTGACGAAATCCGTGGCCGCCGACTTTGTCGACAAAGGCATACGCTGCAACGCGATATGTCCAGGTACTGTCGATACGCCGTCACTGCACGAGCGCATGCGAGAGACCGGCGACTACGAAAAGACGGTAGCAGACTTCAAAGCACGCCAGCCGATGGGGCGGCTTGGTGACGCCGCCGAAATCGCCGCGCTGGCGACCTACCTTGCGAGCGACGAGTCTTCATTCACCACCGGCCAAGCACATATCATTGACGGCGGCTGGACTACTTGACGGCTTGAAGAGGATCACCTGCTCGACGGCGAATTTAATGAAAGCTGGCGCCCGGGACAAAGCGGGACGTTAGACACTTACGCGGTAATCAACTGCTCCCAAGGTCCGCAAAAAGCCACAACCGGACTGTCGATGATACGCCCGCCATTAATGACGCTGCCTTGCGTAATTTCTATAGTAACGTTGTTACAACGCCCACGATCAGGAAGGCGACAGCGAAATGAAGGTCATCGGCGGAAAGCCATTCTATGGAGATGCGATCGGTATTCTCATGCTGGACAACCGACGGTATCCCAAGATTCCCGGGGATGTCGGAAATGCCAGCAGCTACGACTTTCCGGTCCGGATCAGGGTTGTGCCCAACCTCAACAACAATCCCTTTCCGCCAATCCGCGGGGACGACGGCGAGCTGACACCGGAGGTCCGGTTGACCGTCGAGGCGGTCAGGGAAATGGAAGCAGAAGGGGTGCGCGCCATCGCTCTGTGTTGCGGGTTTTTTTCGTTGATTCAGGACGTCGTGGCCGAAGCGGTCGACATCCCGGTGTTCTCTTCGCCACTGATGATGATCCCCTCGATCCTAGCGATGTTGGGCAAAGACAAGGGGGTGTGCGTGTTAACCGCGTCGAAAAGGCTATTGTCGCCTGAGTTCTTCGAGGCGGTTGGCGTCACCGCCGATATGCCGGTTGTCATTACCGGTATGGACGATTCAAAAGAGTACAATGCTGTGCATTTGGGGGGCACGTCTATGGAGAAGGATGTCGACCAGCTGCGAAGCGACGTGGTGGCCGCGGTTCAGAAGGCGATCAAGGCCGATACGTCGGTCGGCGCGGTGCTCATAGAATGCACGAACCTGCCGCCGTTTGCCGCCGATATTCAGCAAGCGACAGAACTGCCCGTGTTCGATCAGGTCGCCTACATCGACATGCTCTACCGCGCCGTTGTGCCGAAGCGGTATCAGGGCTTTCTCTAGACCCACTCTGTACCCTGCCAATCGAAGACGTTTGGCTGTTAGTCTCAGAATGTCCGCGCCGCGTCATTAGCGGAAGGTATGGCGGAGGGGGTGGGCGTAGAACCCACGGTACGCTCAAGCGCGCAGTGGTATTCGAGTTTGGAGATGCGCAGATCGCCGCGTGACATTGGGTATCGAGTTCTAGTTATCCATTCGTTTCTCTAGGCTCTCCCTGTCACCATATCTTGCATCAAAGCGGCCTGCAGTGTGGCGTCCGTTTGCAATTCGGTTTGCAAATCGCGAGATCGAGGACGGAGACTCCGAATGGTTCGATTCGAGATCGAGTTAGATGTCTGGCTCGAGCCTTGAAAGATTGCAGGTTCGTAACCCGCCCCTGTAACAACACAGATTTTACTTGAATTATGGATCTTTGGATCAGTTATCTGGATGACCGCTTTCCTCTACATAGCGGACGTAAAGAGACCTAATCGGAAACGTCCGCTTATGACCCATAGCGGACGTTCCAGCCGGCATCGGATGAACATTAACTTCAGGCCGGGAGCATATAGAAATAGCTTGAAATATCCTCTCGCACTACTGTCGTCTCTATCGTGAAACGGGAGAGAATCATCTCATGACCGATTGGAACGTAACGGAGGAAGCGGCGGCATTGCATGCCGACGCGCTAGTTTGGGACATGACATTTCCCTATCGGGATTTTGGGGTCGTAGATCTCAAATGGTCGGCGCTGGAGCGCATGCATGCAAGCGGTTTCAATATGGTCTCGCTGACGCTGGCGATCGACTACAACGGTTTGATAGATACCGTCCAAACCATCGCCAGGGAGCATGCTTGGTTCCGCGCCAATGCGGACAAATACGTTGTCGTCGAATCGGCTGACGACATTCTGCGGGCAAAGAATGAGGGCAAGCTCGCGGTCGGCTTTCACTTCCAGGGAACAAACCCTGTCGCCCAGGACCTCAACATGATCGAGGTCTATTACAAGCTCGGCATTCGCCACATGCTGATGTGCTACAACGTCAAGAATGCCGTCGGTGACGGCTGCATGGAATTGACCGACGGCGGCTTAACAGCCCGTTGATTAAGTCGGCGCCGTCTGATTCTCTGGTTCCCTGATTTGCAGGGGGGTTTGCCGATGGCGATGGGACGGCAGAAGGATGGTCAGGGGGACCTGATGGTGAGCTGGTCGGAGATGCCGCGCTCTCCGGGTCATGTGTTTTATGACCGCTTGCAGTCGGTGCTGATCGAGGGCGGCTTCGACGCCTTTGCCGAGGCGAGCTGCCGGCCTTATTACGCGGCCCGGATGGGCGCGCCCTCGGTGGCCGCCCGGGCGCTATTTCCGGATGCACCTGGTGGGCTACTTCGAGGGCATCGACAGCGAGCGCGGTCTGGAGTGGCGCTGCTCGGACTCGCTTTCGCTGCGGGCGTTCCTGCGACTGGGGAGCCGTGATCGGGTACCGGACCATTCCTGGCTGTCACGGAGCCGCACGCGCCTGCCCCATGAAGTCCACGCGGCGGTCTTCGACTGGGTTCTGGTGCTGATCGCCGAGGCGGGGCTGATCAAGGGCGAGCGCATCGGCGTCGATGCCTCGACCATGGAGGCCAACGCGGCGCTGCGGAACATCGTGCGGCGCGACAATGGCGAAGGCTACCGGGAGATGCTGGAGCGCCTGGCCCGGGAAAGCGGCGTCGAGACACCCACGGCCGAGGATCTGGCGCGTCTGGAGCGGAAGCGCAAGGGCAAGAAGCTTTCCAACACGGATTGGGTTTCGAAGAGCGACCCCGAGGCCAAGATCGCCAAGATGAAGGACGGCACGACGCATCTGGCCTACAAGCTCGAGCACGCGGTGGATCTGGACACCGGCGCGGTGGTGGCGGCCGAGCTGCACCCGGCCGATGAGGGCGACACCACGACGCTTTCCAAGACCCTGGCGAAGGCCGAGGCAAACCTCGGGGCGGTGGATGCGGCACCGACGGCGGAGGACCCGGCCGAATGCGTCGCCGACAAAGGTTATCACTCACGGGCGGTCTTGAGGGCTCTGGACGACAGTCCCTGGAAGACCCGGATCGCGGCGCCCAAGCAGACCGGCTTTTCGCGCTGGCACGGTGATGAGGCGGCGCGGCGCGCGGTCACCAACAACCGTGCGCGGCTCAAGTCCGGGGTCGCCCGCGAGGCCTTCAAGCTGCGCGCCGAGATCGTCGAGCGCTGCTTTGCCCACAACCTCGATCGTGGCGGCATGCGACGAACCTGGCTGCGCGGGCGAGAGAATGTGCACAAGCGATACCTGCTCCACGTCGCCGGCCACAATCTATCGTTACTGATGCGCCAGCTCATCGGCGCCGGCACCCCGCGGGAGGCCGTGGCGGGCGGATATGGCGGTAATTTCGTTCTGCTCACGCCCACCGGGGCCATGCTGGTGGCACGGGGGGTCTCGCAAAGCGGCCAGTCGGCTTTCGCCGCCGCATTCTTCATCTGGGGGTGAGAGCCGGAAAAAGCCACTTAATCAACGGGCTGTTAAGCCGGTATGGCCGCAGTCTGATCGCCGAAATGCATCGTGTCGGCATGTTTGTGGATGTTTCGCATACCGGACATCGTACGGCGATGGATGTGTTTGAGGCGGCCGAGGGACCGGTCATCATCAGCCATTCCAATGCACTTGCGGTTAGGGACGCAGGAGATTTTCGCAACGTGCCCGACGAACAGATCAAGGCTTGCGCGGCCTCAGGTGGCGTGATTGGCGTGATCGGCTTTGGGCCTAATGTTTGCGAGAAGGGCGAATTGTCGATCAAGGCACTGTTGCATCACATAGACCACATCGCGGAACTCGTCGGCCCGCAGCATGTGTCGCTAACACACGATATGACCGGTCTATGTAACAGATGATCTGTCCGGTTTTAGATTTCCTCCAAATCTGGAGGAATCGGATGCGCCGGACGGAGCAGTTGCAGGGACTGAGATTGATGAAGTTTGAGGATGTCTACGGACGTTGTTATCGGGGTGATTTGAGCCAGGCCGAGGCCTCGGGGATCCTGGGCATGTCGGAGCGGACGTTCCGGCGCTGGCGGGAGCGCTATGAGGCCGAGGGTGCCGAGGGTTTGTACGACCGGCGCCTTGGGCGGGTCTCGGCGCGCCGCGCGCCGGTGGACGAGGTGATGCGGGTGCTGGAGCTGTTCGAGACGCGCTACCCGGACTTCACGGCCAAGCACTTCCACGAGAAGCTGGTCTGCGAGCATGGCTTCGGGCTGAGCTACAACTGGCTTCGCCTGAGCTTGCAGGCGCACGGCAAGATCAAGCCGGCGCCCAGGCGCGGGGCGCACCGCCGGAAGCGGCCGCGCCGACCGGTGGTGGGGATGATGCTGCACCAGGACGGCTCGAGCCACGAGTGGGTTGCGGGCCAGTGGTGGGATCTGATCGTGACCATGGACGATGCGACATCGGAGGTCTATTCGGGCTTCTTCGTTGCCGAGGAGGGCACGATGAGCACGTTCCGCGGGCTCGGCGAGGTGATCGCCGAAAACGGGCTGTTCTGCTCGCTCTACGCCGATCGGGCCTCGCACTACTGGCACACGCCCGAGGCAGGCGGCGGTGTGGACAAGGACAACCCGACCCAGATCGGCCGGGCCTTGGCGCAGCTCGGCATCGAGTTGATCGCGGCCTATTCGCCGCAGGCCCGGGGCCGCTCGGAGCGCATGTTCGGGACCTTGCAGAAGCGCCTGCCCCAGGAGCTGCGCCTCGCCGGGATCGCCACCATGGCCGAGGCCAATCGCTTTCTCGAGGAGCTCTTCTGGCCGGCGCACAACGCCCGCTTCGCCCGCCCGGCCGCGGACACCGGCTCGGCCTTCGTGGCTTTTGCCGGCACGCTCGAGGACATCCTCTGCGCCCAGGAGGACCGCGTCGTCGCGGGCGACAACACCGTGCGCTACAAGAACCGCACGCTGCAGATCCCGGCCGATCGCCACCGCCACCACTACGTCAAGGCGCAGGTCCGGGTGCACGAATATCCCGACGGCCACCTGGCCGTCTTCCACGGACCCAGGTGTCTGGCGCGCTACCGCGCCGACGGCGAAACCATCGACGACGACAGGCTCCAGGCCGCGTGACCCGCTTCGACGCGACCGAGCCAAACCACCACAACAGAAGCGGTCAATTCATATGGTACATAAAGCGGTCAACTCAGTTTGTTATCGACACGTCGGCTCGCAGCATGTTGGCCTCGCCCTCGATTACGTCTATGACAATGAATACAAAAATCCCAATCCATGGAATCCCATATACGCCACTCGGCCGATCGAGCAGATCGAACCCGAAGATCTGCCGCAGCTCACACAGGACATGATGGAGGCCGGATACCAGGAGGCCGACATCCGTGGCATCCTTGGTGAAAATTGGCTCAGACTGGCGCAGCAGATTTGGAAATAGCTCGATGCCGCAATGAACAAAGCGGCCGACTTTCAAGGCGATGTAAGAAAACATCTGCTTGTAGCTAACTGCCGTCGTCAGCGCCTAAACCAATCATCGACCACTTTCGATTGGTAAGCGGACAAGTCGGTCGTTCGCTCGTGTTATCGTATTCGAAAGGCGTCTCGGCTCAGACCGAAGCTGGTCCCTGTTGAGTTCGACCGTAGATCGTCATACATGCTACGATCGTTGACAGCAGCGACGAGCCATCGAAGGCTCCTAACTGGAATGACGACTTGGAGCGATGGTCCTACCGGATCGGGATTGTATGGGCATGGACGTAGTTCCCCTTACCCCTTTCATCGCTGCCGAGGTCCGCGGCCTCGATTTGAGTACAGATTTGGATGGTGCGACTTTGCGTCGGCTACACGACGTTTGGTTCGAGAATCTTGTGCTCCTATTTCGGAGGCAATCACTGAGCGACGAGCAGCTCGTGCGCTTCAGCCGTCACTTCGGCGAGCTGGATCGGACCCCGATCGTCGAAGCGGCAAACCCGCAGAGCACCGGCTACGTTCCCAACCTGCCGGAGGTGACCGTAGTCTCAAACATCTTCGAGGACGGTGTCGCAATTGGCGTGCTGGGTGACGGCGAGGCCAAATGGCACACCGACATGTCGTATAACCCGGAACCGCCGTCGGCCAGTCTTCTATACGCGCTGGAGGTGCCACCTCGCGGCGGTGACACGAGCTTCCTCAACATGTACGAAGCATATGAGGCGCTTCCGCCAGACCTGCAGAATAAGGTCGAGCGCCACGCGACGAAGCACGATGCGAGTGTCAACAGCACGGGGGATCGGCGAAAGGGCTTCCAACCGGTAACCGATGTGAGTCAGGCGCCGGGTGCCACACACCCGATGCTTCGCACCCACCCGGTGACTGGCCGCAAGGCGCTGTTTCTGGGCAGACGTCTTAACGCCTACATCGTCGATCTGCCGGTGGAAGAGAGCGAACATACACTAGATGCCCTGTGGCACGCGGTGCCCCAAGCCCGATGCATTTACACGCATCAATGGAAGGCCGGTGACCTGTTGCTCTGGGACAATCGCTGCACCATGCACCGCCGGGATGCCTTCGACCCGAATGCGCGACGTATCATGCATCGCACCCAGATCAAGGGCGACAGGCCAGTCTGAAGCGCATCGCGCATCGCCCGAGATTCACCCAACTTCTGGTGTTCGTGAAGCAAATTAACGTCCGCTACTGGCTAGAAGCAGTCGTTTATGGTGAAGCCGGGAAACGTCCGCCTATGACCCATAGCGGACGTTTGCGGTCTCGGCTATGTCGCGTTGCTGCTGGCCAAACGTCGCTGAATCACTTCCAAACCTGCTTGGCGATACCTATGGCACGCGTGCGCAAATTGCGTTGCGATTTGCGCCGGCGAACCACGACATTGCCAGCATCGATATTGGCCTGGGTGCGATCGCGCATATCAAGGAGGCCGCGCAGGCAGCCGCTGCCGGTCGGCTGCCGGCCGACGCGCTTGCCAGGCTCGAAAGCCTCTACGATACCGGTTTCGCGGCGCCATAGCGGCGCCCGCCGAAAAGCTGCCCGACAATCCTATTCCGATGCCGAATAGTTGAGTTCGATCTTGACCCCGTCGGGATCGCGCAGAAATACCTGATGCAGATCGTAGTCCGGGAAGACGGCATCCCTGAAGGGGATGCCGAGTTTCTCCAGCCGTTTCCGCATCGCAGGGAGACCGGTCGCGTTAAGGGCACCTCTAAAAATGCCATTTTCGCGCACCGTCGGTTTAGAATCGGATTGACGATTTGTTGACATCGGGAGGGGTGTTCATGGGTCAGATAGGATTTTTTGATCTTTCGAAGCGGTATACCGGGCTGGACGCCAGGGGCGGACGTTCGCCGTCGCGTAGCCCGAGCACCTCCACGTAGAAGCGGCGCGACGCCTCCAGATCCTCGCAGCGTATGTTGACGTGGCCGATGAATCCGATGGGCATAGTTCGCTCGCCGGCTGTTCCATATGTCGTGAGCTTACACATGGCACCGAGCTGCGGCAATCCGGGCCGAGAACACGAAAGCAAACCAACGTCCGTTTCTGGCTATAAGCGGACGCTGAATGATTTGGTCGAATTGGTCCGCTTACTGACCGATAACGGACGTTATGACACTGGCAGTAGTGCCGCTAACAGCCCGTTGATTAAGTCGGCGCCGTCTGATTCTCTGGTTCCCTGATTTGCAGGGGGGTTTGCCGATGGCGATGGGACGGCAGAAGGCTGGTCAGGGGGATCTGATGGTGAGCTGGTCGGAGATGCCGCGCTCTCCGGGTCATGTGTTTTATGACCGCCTGCAGTCGGTGCTGATCGAGGGCGGCTTCGACGCCTTTGCCGAGGCGAGCTGCCGGCCTTATTACGCGGCCCGGATGGGCGCGCCCTCGGTGCCGCCCGGGCGCTATTTCCGGATGCACCTGGTGGGCTACTTCGAGGGCATCGACAGCGAGCGCGGTCTGGAGTGGCGCTGCTCGGACTCGCTTTCGCTGCGGGCGTTCCTGCGACTGGGGAGCCGTGATCGGGTACCGGACCATTCCTGGCTGTCACGGAGCCGCACGCGCCTGCCCCATGAAGTCCACGCGGCGGTCTTCGACTGGGTTCTGGTGCTGATCGCCGAGGCGGGGCTGATCAAGGGCGAGCGCATCGGCGTCGATGCCTCGACCATGGAGGCCAACGCGGCGCTGCGGAACATCGTGCGGCGCGCCAACGGCGAAGGCTACCGGGAGATGCTGGAGCGCCTGGCCCGGGAAAGCGGCGTCGAGACACCCACGGCCGAGGATCTGGCGCGTCTGGAGCGGAAGCGCAAGGGCAAGAAGCTTTCCAACACGGATTGGGTTTCGAAGAGCGACCCCGAGGCCAAGATCGCCAAGATGAAGGATGGCACGACGCATCTGGCCTACAAGCCCGAGCACGCGGTGGATCTGGACACCGGCGCGGTGGTGGCGGCCGAGCTGCACCCGGCCGATGAGGGCGACACCACGACGCTTTCCAAGGCCGAGGCAAACCTCGGGGCGGTGGATGCGGCACCGACGGCGGAGGACCCGGCCGAATGCGTCGCCGACAAAGGTTATCACTCACGGGCGGTCTTGAGGGCTCTGGACGACAGTCCCTGGAAGACCCGGATCGCGGCGCCCAAGCAGACCGGCTTTTCGCGCTGGCACGGTGATGAGGCGGCGCGGCGCGCGGTCACCAACAACCGTGCGCGGCTCAAGTCCGGGGTCGCCCGCGAGGCCTTCAAGCTGCGCGCCGAGATCGTCGAGCGCTGCTTTGCCCACAACCTCGATCGTGGCGGCATGCGACGAACCTGGCTGCGCGGGCGAGAGAATGTGCACAAGCGATACCTGCTCCACGTCGCCGGCCACAATCTATCGTTACTGATGCGCCAGCTCATCGGCGCCGGCACCCCGCGGGAGGCCGTGGCGGGCGGATATGGCGGTATTTTCGTTCTGCTCACGCCCACCGGGGCCATGCTGGTGACACGGGGGGGGGGGGCTCGCAAAGCGGCCAGTCGGCTTTCGCCGCCGCATTCTTCATCTGGGGGTGAGAGCCGGAAAAAGCCACTTAATCAACGGGCTGCTAAGCTCTCTGACATTGCTCCCGGATCCCGGACCAGGCGGTAAATTGAATACCGATCTGGAGGGACGAGATGACAAAGCAGACGAGGCGGCGATTTTCGCCGGAATACAAGGAACAGTCGGTTGCCCGGCTGTCGGAGCCGGGTGCGACGCATAGCAGTGTGGCTGCCGAGCTCGGCGTCACGCCAACGCAGTTGAAGACTTGGCGGCTCGAGCTTGAGGCCGCGGGCTCGGCCGCGGCGACCGCGGCGCAGAAAGCCGAGGCCGCTGAACTGGTGCAGCTTCGCCGGGATAACAAGCGGCTGACGGAGGAGGTTGAGGTTCTACGCAAAGCCTCGGCTTTTTTCGCTCAATGGGCGGCGAAGACATGAAGACGAAGCACGCTTTCATCGCCGCCCATGCTTCAGGGCACGCCATCCGGTTCATGTGCCGGGTCCTGGGGGTTGCTCACAGCTGGTTCCACGCCCGGCGGCGTGCGGCCCCAAAGAGAGCTGAACGCGCTGCCCGGCGTGGCAGGCTCGGGTCAGAGATCCGGGAGATCTTCGAGCAGAGCAAGAGGTGCTACGGCGCGCCTCGGATCCATGCCGAGTTGAAGGCCCGCGGCTTACGCATCTCGAAGCGCTCGGTCGCCAAGCTCATGCGAGAGAACGGCATTCGTCCACCGCGAGGCAGGCGGCGGGCGCCGATCACCACCGACAGCCGCCACTCCCATGCGATCGCGCCCAATCTGCTCGACCGCAACTTCGAAGCCGCTGCGCCCGATGCGGTCTGGCTCGCTGACATCTCCTACATCCCAACTGACGAAGGCTGGCTCTACCTCGCCGCCGTCAAGGATCTGGCCACGATGGAGATCGTCGGCTGGTCGATGTCCGAGCGGCTGAAGAGCGTCCTGTGCGAGGAGGCGCTGAAGATGGCGATCCGCAGCCGCCGGTTGCCCATGGGGCTGATCCACCATTCCGACCGCGGTGTGCAATATGCCTGCGGTGACTACCGCAAGCTGCTCCGCCTCCATGGCATCAAGGCCTCCATGAGCCGCAAGGGGAATTGCCTCGACAACGCCCCTATGGAGAGCTTCTTTGGGTCTCTCAAGACCGAACTCGTGCACCGTACCCGGTTTTCTACCCGGCGCGAGGCCAAGGCTGCGCTATTCGAGTACATCGAGATCTTCTATAACCAACGACGGCGCCACTCGAGCATCGGCTACCGGACGCCGGCACAGGCCAGGAGGGATATGACCATCGCTCAGGCCGCATAGGTGAAGAACCACCTGGTCCGGATTTTGGGGTCAACGTCACTCCGATACTTCGCCGCATCATTCATGAAACCTGGAGCCGTTCCGGAGGCTGTTTACCAATTTCTTCACTACGGCCATATCACATCCATCTATGAGAGCGCCTACATACTTGGGTTTATGGTCTTGCGATAATTTATATCAGATGACGACATTTCCAAACCCTTCTGATTCCCAGTCTGCAAGAGCCGCGTTTGCTATACCGCGAAAACCGTCTTTATTATTATGATATGACCAAGACATATTTCCTTTGAGTTCACCAAGATTACAAACAGCAAACGCATTGCTAGAAGTAAACAACAAGTAAAAGAGTGCAAAAAACAGCGTTCGAATTGGCATTGGGGCCTCCAAAATGTTCTTTGCTGCAAAGTACCGTTGTAGCGCACCCGGTTCCTTGGACACAAGTTTGTCTCACGCGGCGGGCCTGATTGAGATCGCGGCGTGCCACGCCTGACGAGCTTGAGCGGGGCTCAGGTAGCCGTTCTTTTCGACGATCCACTGGGCATTGTAGAGTTCGACGAAGTCGCGGACGGCGTCCCGCAGCTCCGCGATGTTGCAGTAGATGCGACCATGGATGATCTGTTCCTTCAGCGTGCGATTGAACCGCTCGGCGACGCCGTTGGTCTGGGGCTCGGCGACGAAGGCGTAGGACGGCTGGATGCCCCAGAACTTGATCTGGTTGGTGAAGTGGTCCGACAGATACTGGGAGCCGTGATCCATCCGCAAGGCCAGCCCCCGAGCCGCGCCGGCCGCGGTCGAGCCATACAGCCCGGCAAGCCCCATGGAGATCGGCTGCAGGGCGGCGAAGCGGTCGCCGCGCTTGCAGACATGCCAGCCGACACACTCGGCGTTCCAATGCTCGACGGCGGTGAAGATCCAGCCCCAGCCGTCGTCCACCGTGAACACCCGAACGCCATCGGTGCCCCACATGAGGTTCGGGGCATGAGTGATGATCTCACCGTCATGGGGATTGCCGCCACGGCGGCGGCAGCGATGGGGCGAGAGCAGATTGTTCTCGCGCATCAGGCGGAGCACCCGCTTGCGGGCAACCCGGATGTCGCGACAGACCCGAAGCCGAGCCCAGACCTTGCGGTAGCCCTCGCCCTCCCAGGGCGATGCCTCCAGGTCGGCTTTGATCGCCACCAGCAGCGCCTGGTCCGAGATCGCGGGCTTCGGTCCCCGACGCTTTGCCGGCGGCGGCTCGGCGTGCTGGCCGGAGGTCATGGCGTAGAACGAGGAGCGGGCCATGCCCCAGGCGGCGCAGACCCGCCGCAGGCCGTAGGCCAGACCCGTGCCGGGAGAGGTGGCGGCACTCATCGCCGCGACCTCCGCCGCCCCAAAGGGCCGAAGGTCTCCGTCTTGGCCTCCAGCAGTTCCACCTGCATGGTCAACTCTCCGATCCGCTTCATGGCGCTATCCAGTTCCGCCTGCACCGGATCGCCCTTGCGTTGCTTGAGCGAGGCGTCGATCCCGCCGATCGCTTTCTCACGCCACTGCTCGAGCCGGAAGATCTCTACGCCCAACTGGCGCGACAGAAGTTGCACCGGCTCGTCACGCAAAAGCTGCAGAACGACCTCACGCTTGCGCGCCACTGTCCATCGCTGGCCAAGTCCCAGCGGGCCTGCCGGCAAAGCCTGGCCTGGGGAAAACGTGGACGAGCCAAGCTCGCCAGCATTTACCACAGGCCCATCAACAGCAACTTTCTTCTCAAAATTATCGGTCATGTTCCGGTCCTCCTTGGACACTTCGATTAAGCCAATTCTGTGTCCAAGGAAATCGGGTCCGACTCATCCTCTGGGATTGACTTCACTCAGAAGGACAACACCGCGCATTGTCCCTATGCATTTGCAGAACACGGTACCGCCGGTTCGCGCAAGACTATGAATGACGCCGATTTCAGGACCGTGGCTCAAGTTACACCGGCCTTTCCAGAAAACCGTCAATTGGATGTCGACAGTAGTCAATTTTCGCTGTTAATTGATTGGATTCACCTTTGTGGCTGTCGTCACGCTTAAATCGAAAATGCCTCGGGTAACCACACACTCCAAAATTCGCGCCCATTGAGGCACGCCCACGGGGCTGACGAGAGCTCCTGGAGCGGTTAGTTTGTCAGCGGCCGTCGCAAAGTGTCGCGACGATGGACGCTCCGCATGGCAGACAAATCTCCTCAGCGACCAGGCGCTTCCGATACTCTTGCACTGGCCGTGGAACAGCATCGCGCCGGGCACCTGCGGCAGGCAGCCGAACTTTACAAAGACGTATTGGCTGCAGACGCGAAGCAGGCGGAGGTGTGGCACTACCTTGGGGCCGTAGAGCGCGACCGCGGGGAAATTGGCTCGGCGCTTGAGGCCTTCCGGCAAGCGGTCGAGCAGGCACCTGAAAATCAGGCCTACCGGGCGGAACTCGCATCGGCACTACATGCTACTGGACGGTTGGAAGAGGCGGTCGCGGCCTACCGGGTGGCGCTCGACGGCGATCCGGCCGATCATATGTGCCGCAATAACCTTGCCGGGGCGCTCAGCGCTTTAGGACGCACCACCGAGGCAATCGAGGAATATCGCTGGGCGCTGGAGGGAGATACGGACAATGTCGAGATCTACGTCAATTTGGGTGTAACGCTACAGGAGGCGGGACGCTCGGCCGAAGCTGCCGACATCCTGCGCAGTGCACTGAGGCTCGGTAGCCCGCCAGTCCGAGCATATGCCGCGTTGGCCGACGCCTGCCCTAACTTGGGCGACAGGGGCGCTGCGATCGATGCGTACCGCAATGCGCTAGCACGAGAGCCCGAAAATGCGACGGTGAATGTGAGTCTCGGTGTTGCGTTGCAACGCGAAGGCCGGACCGATGAGGCGTATGCAGCGTACGGTGAAGCACTTCGCCAAGATCCAAAATCCGCGCTGGCGCTCACCAACCTCGGCGCGCTCATGGTCGAGACGGACCGATTGGACGAAGCGTTAACGCCGCTGCAGCAAGCGGTGGGGATTGCGCCCGCGGACGCGCCGGCGCGGTGCAATCTAGGTGCGGCGTTGCTGAGGCTTGGGCAAGTCGACGAGGCGCAAGAATGCTTGGAGGCCGCAGTCCAGATGGACGGCGAATATGCCGCGGCATGGGGAAATTTGGGTAATGTATTTCAGGACAAGTTGCGTCTCGACGATGCGCTCGGGGCGCACGCGCGAGCGCTCTCGCTCGAACCGGAGAACCCGGAACTCCACTGGAATCGCGCCATGACGCTGCTTTTGGCCGGCGATCTCGAGGCCGGCTTCGAAGAGTACGAATGGCGGCTGAAAATGCCGCGGATCGCGGCACGCACGCTGCCCTCGCCGGTCTGGCAGGGCGAGGATCCGGCGGGCGCCTCAATTCTGCTGGTAGCCGAACAGGGCCTGGGCGACACGATCCAATTCGCCCGCTTCGCTCCGGCTCTTACCAAGAAGGGTGCGCGGGTTGCCATAGCTTGCGCGCGATCGCTGGTCACGCTCTTTTCTACGCTCGATGGTGTGGAACATGCCGCGGCGGCCGACGATCCGCTTCCGGACCATGACTACCACCTTCCGCTGATGAGTCTGCCACATCGTCTCGGCATCACATCTACGACGATCCCGGGTGATGTGCCCTATCTAGGTGTTCCGAGCAATGTCACAGCGCCGCCAGATCACGGAAAAAAGCGACGTATCGGCATAACATGGTGCGGAAACCCCGAGCACCCAACAGATCGGCTGCGATCGTGTGGTCTCGGCGTCCTCAAACCCCTATTCGATAGGTCCGACGTAGAGTGGGTCAGCCTGCAATTTGGGTCCGGCGTCGATGCGATAGACGATGAGGGTCTCGCCGACGTAATCGCGGATTGGAGCCCCTTTCTCGACGGGTTTGGCGACACCGCGGCGGCAATAGAGGCGCTCGATCTTGTTATTACGATAGACTCGGCGGCGGCGCACGTTGCCGGCGCGCTCGCCCGCCCGGTATGGTTAATGCTCAAGTACGCGCCCGATTGGCGTTGGACGGCCGACGGCGACACGACGCCTTGGTACCCAACCATGCGCCTCTTCCGGCAGCAGGAACCGGGTGATTGGGGCGACGTCGTTGATCGGGTATCCCAGGGATTGGACGACCTTGGATGAGTAGGTTGCTGAAGCGGACCTACGACTGGACGATGGGCCTTGCTAGGCATCGCCACGCCGTCCGCTGGCTGGCTGTCGTGAGTTTTATCGAGAGTTCAGTATTTCCGATTCCTCCCGATGTGATGCTGATACCCATGATTCTGGCACAACGCGCCCGTGCGTGGGCGTTCGCGGCCGTCTGCACGCTTGCATCGGTGCTTGGGGGAATCGCCGGCTATGGAATCGGAGTGTTGTTGTTCGAGAGCGTGGGCCGGCCACTCATCGAACTTTACGATTACACCACCGAATTCGCCCGGTTTAGCGACTATTACCAGGTATATGGTGCATGGATCGTCGCCGTCTTCGCTCTCACGTTCCTGCCCTACAAAGTTGTGACCATCGCAAGCGGCGTCGCGGCCCTAGATCCGCTCAGTTTCGTCACCGCATCGGCGCTCGGCCGCGGTGTTCGTTTCTTCGCATCGGCTGCACTGTTGTGGTATTTCGGTCAGGAAATCCGGCTGTTCATCGAGGCGCGGCTCGGTCTTGCAACAAGCGCCTTCGTTGCCCTCCTGTTGGCAGGATTCCTCATCGTCAAGTTTGCCCTCTGAGTGTCGATCGAGGCGAAAATGAGCGCCGAGAAACCACTGATCATCGGACCGTCTGGCGTCGCCGGGGGGATATTTTTGACAAGTGCCGGCATACTCGCCGCAGTCTACGCGTCACAATATTGGGGTGGACTCGCACCCTGCGAACTCTGCCTCTACCAGCGCTGGCCATGGTGGTTTGCTGCCACGTTAGGACTCGTATCGTTATGGTTCGTGCCACGCCCGCGTATTTGGCGGCTTGTCGTCGGCATTTGCGGCTTGACGCTGATGGCAGGAGCAGCGCTGGCGGTTTATCATGTTGGTATCGAGCAACATTGGTGGCTCGGGCCTGCAAGTTGCACGTCGTCTGGCACGCCCGCGTCACTCGAAGAGCTTAAGGCGCAAATCATGACGGCACCGGTTGTCTTTTGCGACCAGATTCCTTGGTCTCTGTTTGGCGTTTCGATGGCTGGCTACAACGCAATTGTCTCGGTCGTCGTCGGATTGGCGTCAATAATGGCTGTGTGGTCGTCTGCTCGCATGGAGAATTCATGACCAAGCAGGCAAATAAGAAGAATCGAGCGGTGCTCTTGGAACCGGCATATTTGCCAGGTGACGTGACGCCGGAGGAATCGGTCCAGCAGATGATACGTGTCGATCACGCGGGAGAGTACGGCGCCGCGCGCATATATGAAGGTCAGCTGGCCATACTGCGGACCGGTCCCGACGCCGACGCCGTCAAGGAGATGGCGGATCAGGAGCAGCGTCATCTTGCGAGGTTCGACAAGATTCTCGTCGAACGACGTGTTCGGCCGAGCATGCTAAGCCCGCTATGGCACGCGGCTGGCTACGCCCTTGGCGCGGCGACAGCATTGCTCGGTCCGCGCGCGGCCATGGCGTGTACCGCGGCGGTCGAAGAAGTCATCGAAGAGCACTACCGCGAGCAGGCACAAGCGCTAGGAAACGACGAAGGAGAATTGCGCGACTTGATCGAACTGTTTCGCCAAGATGAGCTTGCTCATCGCGATGTCGCCCTCGATCGGGGTGCTGCGCAGGCGCCTGGCTATGAAGTTATGACCGGTGCCATCAAAGCCGGCTCGCGGCTCGCGATTTGGCTCGCAAAGCGCTTCTAGCGCTAGCAATTCGGACTTAAAGCGGGCCGAGAGATAGAGTCGAAAGGGCGCGCTGCACGATCGGCAACGCGATCGCTGATGCCTAGGGCTCCAACTCCGTGTCCCAATACAAGAAGTCGCCCCAGCTCTCGTGAAGGAAGTTGGGCGGGAAGCTCCGGCCATTTTCCTGCAGCTGCCAACTGGTCGGCTGCGTGACGTTGTGGCGCGGAAACATGCTGGCCGCCTTTGACAGGCGGCCGCCTTTGCGCAGGTTGCAGCTGCTACACGCGGTTACGACATTCTCCCAGGTCGTACGTCCGCCGCGCGAGCGCGGGACAATATGGTCGAAGGTAAGCTGTTGAGTGGGCCCTGGCTCGCCACAGTACTGACAGGTGAAGCGGTCGCGCAGAAATACATTGAATCGCGTGAAGGCAGGCCGTGCCGCGGGCGGCACATACTCTTTAAGCGAGATAACGCTTGGCAACCGAAGTTCGACGCTCGGCGACCGCACGACCTGATCATATTCGGAGACAACATTCACGCGGCTGAGGACAACCGCCTTGATCGTATCCTGCCACGGCCAAAGCGACAGCGGGAAGTAGCTGAGCGGCCGAAAGTCTGCGTTCAGCACCAACGTCGGGGATTCGTTCAATCCTTGCATCTCGCCGAGACTCCCGCCGTCCCATTCGCTCGTAAATGACTGCCAAACGCGCGTAAATCGAGCCGGAACAACGGTCTGATAGCGGAAATTACAGTTTCACACAAGAATATCGCTCGCTCGCGCCTGAATCTAAGGTTGACGCGAGATACTAACGCCGTCATCTCGCAATCCGGTCCGATCAGTCGCCAAAGTGCTCCTGAAGAAAGGCGCCGCCGCTGGAAAGCCCATACTCGTCGATAGCATGTCCGAGGCCAGGACGGCTGATCCCGGTTACGGGTACATCCAACTTTTCCAGGGCATCTGTTACCGCGGCGAGCGAGTCGAACGGTACAACAGAATCTGCATCGCCGTGGATCAACATTGTAGGTGGTCGGGCGCGGATCTCATCCGCCAAACGTTCGGCGGCAATAAGCCTGCCCGAGTACCCGACGATAGCGGCGATCGGCTCTGCTCGGCGCAGCGCGACATGCAGTGCCATCATAGTGCCCTGGCTGAAGCCGACGATGGCCGTTCGCGCCGATGCGACCTTGCTGCGCGCAAGCTCGGCGTCGATAAACGTGTCGAGGATAGGCGCTGCTACGTCTACGCCTGCGATAAACCGTTCGGGCGAGCGGTCCTCGACGCTGAACCACTGACGCCCCATGGGCGCAATATCACACGGGAACGGCGCATTTGGCGCAATGAATCGGGTGCGTGGCAGCACACTCGCCCAATGCGTCGCCAGACCGATGAGATCGTGACCGTCGGCGCCCAGCCCGTGCAGCAGTATGACTAGTTGACTGGGCTCCTGATCGGACTCTGGATAGAAGTCCGGACCACTGAGAACCTGCGTCATCGCCCTGCAGCCTTCTTCTTGGTCGGCTGTTTATCCTCTCCCAATGGTGCGCCACGATAGTATCTCCACATCAGGATCGCGACGATCCCGCGCCACGGCCGCCAAGCCTCGGCAAGTTTCTCCATGCGTTCGCGATTCGGGCGCTTCTTCAACTGCTTCAGCCGCTGTATGGCGGTCGCTACAGCAAGGTCGTCGGCGGGCCAGACATCGGTGCGGCCGAGGGCGAACAACAGATAAATTTCCGCGCTCCAACGTCCGATGCCCTTGTGTTTGATCAAGCTGGCCATCGCATCGTCCTCGGGCAGATCGGCGAGTTCGTCGGGACTAAAGTCCCCAGAGACGATCGATTGTGCAAGCGCTCGGCCGTATTCGATCTTGCGGCGGCTCAGACCCACCGCCGCCAATGCTGCGTCGTCGAGCGCAAGGAAATTCTCTGGCGTCAGGGGGTCGGCCGCGGCCTCGAGCCGCGAGCGAATCGCCGACGCGGCGGCGGCTGAGATTTGCTGCGCGGTGATAATACCGATCAATGTGCCAAACCCGGGTTCGCGATCACGCGACGGTGGATGCCCGACCTCTTTTACTGCCCGGGCGATGTCAGCGTCGCGGCGGGAAAGCTCCGTGAGGGCTTCGGCGATTAGCTTGTCGGTTATGGCCATGGCAATTGACATAACGCAGCCTCGGGGATAGTGCCAGTATCATGGTTGTCACGCGATTCGCGCCGAGCCCGACGGGGCGGCTGCATGTCGGCCACGCCTATAGCGCATTGTTTGCCTGGCATACGGCGCGGCGGTCCGGCGGTCGTTTCATATTGCGGATCGAGGATATTGATCCCCATCGCTCGCGTCCGGAATTTGTCGATGCGATCTACGAGGACCTTGCCTGGATCGGCTTAAGGTGGGCCACGCCGGTGCGCCGACAGTCGATGCATATACCCGCCTATGTCGCGGCACTCGCGGTACTATCGGATGCGGGGCTGCTCTACCCGTGTTTTTGCACACGCAAGGACATTCAAGCGGAGATCGAGCAGGCCGGTGTGGCGCCTCACGGTCCGGACGGGCCGATTTATCCGGGACTCTGCCGAGATATAGCGGTCGCGGAGCGCAGCTCGATGATTGAGGCAGGGCGGTCATATGCGTTGCGCTTGGATATCGAGAAAGCGATCGATCACACTGGGCCGCTGACGTTCGTCGATCAGGGAAAGGGTACGGTCGAGGTCGACCCGACTCTGGTCGGCGATGTCGTACTCGCACGCAAGGATGTGGCGACCAGCTATCATGTGTCGGTGACTGTCGACGATGCGCTGCAGCGTGTCACCCTGGTCACCCGCGGCGAGGACCTGCTACCTGCAACCCACATTCATCGGTTGCTGCAAGCTCTCCTTGGACTGCAGCAGCCCGAATACCATCACCATCGCCTGGTGACCGACGAGGGAGGCAGGCGCTTCGCCAAACGCGACGGCGCCGTGACGCTGCAGGCGCTCCGCGAAGCCGGCCAGTCGCCGGCGGAGGTGCGCGCCATGATCGGCTTCGCCGACTAGGCGATGCGGTCGCCGCTAGGCCCTAAGGCCCCGGCAAAGCGCCGCGTAGTCGGGTTCGTTGTCCGGCGTCAGCATGCCGTGGCGGATCAGAAAATCGATAATCACCAAATTGCAGTTATACTTAAACTCGGAGGTGTCGCGGACCGTCTCCGCTACCTGGGCGATAGGCCAAAGGGCGAACTCTTCGACCTCGCCGTCGGCGTTGTGCGGCGTAAAACCTTCCGGCAGCTCCAGGTCGTAGCAGAACATCTGGTCGGGCTGCAGGCCTTCGGGCTGTTGGTGGACGAAGGAGATCATGCCGACCGCATCGGCCTGCTGCGAAATCTCAGGGGGAATGCTGGCTTCTTCGGCCGCCTCCTTGATCAGGTTTGCGCGCAGGTCAATGCCGATCGGCTGGCCGCCGGCGACCATATTGTCCAGCATTCTGGGATATGTGGGTTTGTTTGCCGCGCGCCGGGCGACCCACATGAATAGGTGGTCTCCACGCCGCACGTAGCCGTTGACGTGTACGCCCCAGGCGCGGACGCCGAGCGTTGGACACGCCGCGCGCTCGATCTGCATCAAGGGATTGTCGCCCCACTCCTTCATGACCGGATATGGTTCGTCCCGCCAGCCGGTGATCAATCCCTGGTCCGCGAAGGCTCTGAGAGCCGGTTCTACCGCGGCGCTGCGCGTTTCAAAGTCATTGGCATGGGGCGCCAGGGCAACTGAAAGTTCGCTGATGGTGAACGTCTCGGGCCAACGCCCGACTTCGTTGCCGAGCTCATGATGCACCCAGCCAATCCTTGATGCGCCTACCGTCAGCGGCAAGAACGCGCTCAGGTTCGCATTGTTGCAATGGCTGATATGGTCGAGGTAGCTCACGTCGCTTCGTCGATTGCCACGGCCCCTTCGGCAACGAGCGCTTGGATCGCCACGTCACCGAAATCGAGGTTGCGGAGCACCTCCCTGGTATGTTGACCGAACCGCGGCGCGCCCCGCTCGCTAGGTGGGTCGACGTTTGAAAGTTTGATCGGCGGACCAATGGCCTTCGTTGCACCGCCCTGCGGATGGTCAACGTTTAGCACCATATTACGGGCCAATACTTGCGGGTCGGATTGCATCTGCGCGATGTCGAGGACCGGACCGGCCGGGATTCCTGCAGCCTCCATGCTGGCGAGCCAATCGGCACTCGGCCGGCTCTTGAAGATCGGCGCAAGCATATCGACGAGGCGATCGAGGTGTGCCATGCGGTCTTCGTTCGAGCGGAAGTCGGGATCTTCGGCCAACTCCACGGCGTCGATGACGTCGAGCAGTCGTAGCCAATTGGTCTGATTTGCAGCCCCGACGTTGATCCATCCGTCGGCCGTTTGGAACGCCTGATAGGGTGCCAGCAGCGGATGTGAGGAGCCCTGCGCCGATTCGGCTTCGCCGGTCGCGAAACAGATAGCCGACTGCCAATATGTCTGCGTGACGCCGGCTTCAAGAAGCGAGGTGTCGACAAATCCGCCCTCGCCCGTCTTGAGACGTCTCACGTAGGCGGCCGTGACGCCAAGCGCGGCTAGGATTCCTGCGGTAATGTCGGTGACAGGTGCGCCGACCTTGACCGGAGGTCGCCCGGAACTCTCGCCGGTGATGCTCATAAGCCCGCTCATGCCCTGGGCTATCAGATCGAATCCGCCGCGATCCGCGTAGGGGCCGGTCCGGCCGAACCCGGACACAGCGCAATAGATCAAGCCGGGATGGCGGGTCTTCAATTCGTCGTAGCCAAACCCAAGGCGCTCCATGGTGCCGCGCCGGAAATTCTCTATGACGACGTCGGCACCGGCGATCAAGCGGGACAGCACCTCGCGGCCGCCTTCCGTTTTCAGGTTGAGCGCGATCCTTTTTTATTGCGGTTGACGACCAGGAAGGCAGCTGAGACGCCGTCGATCGCCGGCGGTAGAAAGCGCCGTGTATCGCCGCCGCCGGGAATTTTCTCGACTTTGATGACTTCTGCGCCCAAATCCGCCAGCATCAGACCGCAGACCGGACCGGCCATGATATGGGCTAGCTCGACTACGCGCACTCCGTCCAGCGGTCCCATCCTAGTGGCCTTTGAACTTAGGTTTGGTCTTCTCGACAAATGCGCGCCGGCCAACCTTGAAGTCCTCGGTTTCGAAGCAAGCGAAGCCCTCGTCCAGTTCATCCTCGCCAAGCGGCGTCGGATCGAGGAGACGCGTCGCGAACTTCTTGTGCCAGCGGTGCACGAGCGGCGCCCCTTCGGCAATTCTCTGGGCGGCGTCGAGCGAGACGGATTCGACCTCGTCGTCCTCGGCCACGCGCGTGACGATGCCCATCGCCTGCGCCTCTTCTGCATTATATATGCGGGCTTCCAGCAGGGTCTCCAGGGCGCGGGCGCGGCCAACAAGGCGGATCAGAGCGGCTAGTTCCGGATAGGCCATGACGAGGCCAAGCTTTGCCACCGGGACGCCGAAACGGCTCGATTTGCCGCAGATCCGGATGTCGCAAGAGCCAGCGATCTCAAGTCCTCCGCCGACGCAGATGCCATGTATCATCGCCACGGTCGGCACCGGGCAAGTGGCAATCGCCTCAAGCGTGGCGTGCATGAGGGCCCCATAGTCGCGGGCTTGCGCAACATTCGAGCGCTCGGATTCGAATTCACCAATGTCATTACCCGGACTGAAGGCCTTCGTACCCGCTCCGCGCAAGACGATGCAGCGCAGCCTGTCATCGTCGCATAGATCCCGCATGACCTGACCCAACCCCGTCCACATCGCTTTCGTAAGTGCGTTCAGCTTGTCTTCGCGATTAAGGGTTGCAATCGCGATATCGCCGTCCCGCGTAAGCAATATGGCATCCGAGTGCATGGTTGCGTCGGCCATGGGCTGCCCCCTGTCTATGCGGCCCAAGATATGGCAGGAATCGAGACGACGGCCAAGCCGGTTGGCCGCCGAAGACACGTCTTGGAGGTACATCGCAATGGTCAATGCCGCAATTGTCGGTATGGGATGGTGGGGTAAGCAGGTCGTCGAGAGCCTGCACGGAAAGACCGAGAAGCTGCACTTGGTGCGCGCGGTCGACATTAACCCGTGCCCTGTTACTGATCTTTGTGGGGAGCTTGGCCTTGTATTGACCGCCGATTACCAGGACGCGCTCGATGATACCTCGGTCACGGCAGTGATCTTGTGTACGCCGCACCTGGCCCACGAGGAGCAGATTGCCCGCGCCGCTGCTGCGGGGAAGCATGTCTTTTGTGAGAAGCCGCTCGGGCTCACGCGAGCCAGCGCAGAGCGGTCAGTCGAAGCCTGTAAGACGGCGGGCGTCGTCCTCGGCATAGGTCATGAGCGTAGATTTGAGGCGACGATGGAGGAGATCAAGCGGCTGATCGAAGGCGGTCGGCTAGGGACCATCATGCATATCGAATCAAACTTCTCACATGATAGATTCGTTAGCATGCCGCTCGATAATTGGCGTGCGGACGAGCGTGAGGCGCCGGCCGCAGGCATGACCGGCATGGGCATCCATTTGACCGACAGCTACATCGATATGCTGGGCCTCATATCCGAGGTTAGCGCGATCACCGTGAAGCGGGTCGTTGAGATGCCGGCCGGCGACATCATCTCCGTCCAGTTCCGGTTTGCCAGCGGCGCGACGGGTTATCTCTGCGCCGTCTCAGCGACGCCCTACTATGGCCGTTTCACTGTTTTCGGAACGGATGGCTGGGTCGAGGCGAGCGACGACGCCCATCCTGACGAAAGCGGGGCCAGCCATTTGACCGTGTGCGGCAAGGATGGTGTCAGGAAGGTCACAGACTTCGAGCCGTTCGACGCCGTCCGAGCCAACTTTGAGGCCTTTGCCGATACGATCGAGGGCCGCACCGGGTACCGGTTCACCAGTGAGCAGTTAATCCACAACATCGCGGTTTTTGAAGCGATCTTGCAATCGGCAGAGACCGGGCGAGCGGTCGCAGTTGCGTAACGCGGCGCGTTGCCGCACCTCGGGGCTGTCGATAACAAACTGAGTTGACCGCTTTATGTACCATATGAATTGACCGCTTCTGTTGTGGTGGTTTGGCTCGGTCGCGTCGAAGCGGGTCACGCGGCCTGGAGCCTGTCGTCGTCGATGGTTTCGCCGTCGGCGCGGTAGCGCGCCAGACACCTGGGTCCGTGGAAGACGGCCAGGTGGCCGTCGGGATATTCGTGCACCCGGACCTGCGCCTTGACGTAGTGGTGGCGGTGGCGATCGGCCGGGATCTGCAGCGTGCGGTTCTTGTAGCGCACGGTGTTGTCGCCCGCGACGACGCGGTCCTCCTGGGCGCAGAGGATGTCCTCGAGCGTGCCGGCAAAAGCCACGAAGGCCGAGCCGGTGTCCGCGGCCGGGCGGGCGAAGCGGGCGTTGTGCGCCGGCCAGAAGAGCTCCTCGAGAAAGCGATTGGCCTCGGCCATGGTGGCGATCCCGGCGAGGCGCAGCTCCTGGGGCAGGCGCTTCTGCAAGGTCCCGAACATGCGCTCCGAGCGGCCCCGGGCCTGCGGCGAATAGGCCGCGATCAACTCGATGCCGAGCTGCGCCAAGGCCCGGCCGATCTGGGTCGGGTTGTCCTTGTCCACACCGCCGCCTGCCTCGGGCGTGTGCCAGTAGTGCGAGGCCCGATCGGCGTAGAGCGAGCAGAACAGCCCGTTTTCGGCGATCACCTCCCGAGCCCGCGGAACGTGCTCATCGTGCCCTCCTCGGCAACGAAGAAGCCCGAATAGACCTCCGATGTCGCATCGTCCATGGTCACGATCAGATCCCACCACTGGCCCGCAACCCACTCGTGGCTCGAGCCGTCCTGGTGCAGCAGCATCCCCACCACCGGTCGGCGCGGCCGCTTCCGGCGGTGCGCCCCGCGCCTGGGCGCCGGCTTGATCTTGCCGTGCGCCTGCAAGCTCAGGCGAAGCCAGTTGTAGCTCAGCCCGAAGCCATGCTCGCAGACCAGCTTCTCGTGGAAGTGCTTGGCCGTGAAGTCCGGGTAGCGCGTCTCGAACAGCTCCAGCACCCGCATCACCTCGTCCACCGGCGCGCGGCGCGCCGAGACCCGCCCAAGGCGCCGGTCGTACAAACCCTCGGCACCCTCGGCCTCATAGCGCTCCCGCCAGCGCCGGAACGTCCGCTCCGACATGCCCAGGATCTCCGAGGCCTCGGCCTGGCTCAAATCACCCCGATAACAACGTCCGTAGACATCCTCGAACTTCATCAATCTCAGTCCCTGCAACTGCTCCGTCCGGCGCATCCGATTCCTCCAGATTTGGAGGAAATCTAAAACCGGACAGATCATCTGTTACATAGACCGGTCATATCGTGTGTTAGCGACAGTTGCCGCACCTCGGGGCTTGGAAAACGCCGTAGGCATACCCTATGCTGCACCGCAATGCGCGGCCGATGATGGCTTGCGGGCACAAAAACACTCCGGGGAGAAAAGGTATGAAGCAGATCAATGTGGGAATCATCGGCACTGGATGGTGCGGCGGAATTCGTGCCAACACCTGCGCTTCGCACGCCTTGGTCAATGAAGTTCATGTCGCTGAAATCAAGGCTGATCGACTTGCGGAGATCGCTCAAGAGTGCGGCGCACGTACGGCGACCGCCGATTACCGCGAACTGCTGGAGAACGACAATATCGACACCTTCATTGTCTCAGCGACTCCGGAACACACGCATTACACGATGACGCGCGATTGCTTGCTGGCAGGCAAACATGTCCTGATCGAGAAGCCGCTGGCGTTGGAGCTCGAAGAGGCCGACGAACTGATTGCCCTTGCCAAAAAAGCCAACCTCAAGTTTGCGATCGGCTACTCGCAGCGATTTAATCCAAAATTCGCTTATGTAAAACAATGCGTTAGCGATGGTACGCTCGGCGAGCCCGTCAGCGCGCTGGTCAGCCGGCACATTACGCGCAATCTCGGCAACAAGATCAGCGGGCGGATCAAACTCTCACCAGCGGCAATGGAAGCGACCCATGACATCGACTTTGTACTTTGGTGTCTGGAGCCGGCGAAGCCGATTCGTGTATATGCGCAGGCGGTTGAGCGCGTAATGAAACCAATTAACGACGTTGCGGATTGCATGTGGATCATCGTCACCATGGACGACGGCACCGTTTTCACAATTGGCGCAGGCTGGATCATGCCGCCGGCCTACCCCAACTTCTCGTCGACCTCTGTCGAATTTGTTGGCAGCGACGGCGCTCTGATGGTCGACGACAGCCATCGCGATGTCGTGTTGAGCAGAATGGAGGGGGGGACGGTGTTTCCGCTGTCGACCATGCCGGGCGAGCCGGTCGGTCACGTCTATGCCGGGCCTATGGCCAACGAGACGATCCATTTCCTCGAGGCTGTTGCCTACGACCGGCCTGTAATGGCGACGCCGGAGCAGGCGCGCCAGGTCATGGAGGTCTACATGGCCGCCGACCTGTCTGCGGAGAGCAGCCAGCCGGTCGCGCTACCGCTCGCGCCATCGGCAGGAATGAAGTTGGCGGCCGCGGGATAGCGCCGCCATTCAGCGCACGTCGAACAGGAACAACAAGAGCGTCAGGCTGAACGCGGACAGAGCAGTCGAGGCGAACACAGCCGATGTGGCCGGCGCAACACGAATCGAATATCGCTGCGCGAACAGGAAGGTGAGTACCCCTGTGGGCAGCGCCGCAACGAGTACGCCGACCTCCATCCAAAGCTTGGGAACATCGAACACGAAGCTTGCCAGCAGCCAGACGATGGCCGGGTGAATGGCCAGCTTGAGCAAGACCATCATCGTCGCTTCGGAGGCGTTGCCCGCTAATCGGTACTGGGTCAATGCGGCGCCGGTTACGAACAGTGCGCAGGGTGGTCCGGCGCTGCCGAGCAGCGACGCGATTTCGTCGATTGGCCCCGGTAGGGGAATCGAGAACCAATTGAATATCAGTCCCATGACGAGCGCTGTGACCGGTGGGCTCGATAGCAGGGCGCCTCCAACTTTCAATGGTACGTGGCGGTAACCCTGACCTCGCCCGCGGCTGATCTCGATAATCGAGGTGACCGTTGGAAACAGAATTGGGTTGGAAAAGACGATAATCAAAAATAACGGAAGCGCTGCCTGCTCGCCGTATGTCGTCAGGACGAGAGGGATCCCCAACAGCACCAAGTTTGAGTGTGCGGACCCCGATCCGAGAATTGCCTGCTCGTCGACTGCGCGCGCAAACACCAGCCGCCCGGATATCATTGCAATGAGAAATACGGCTGCTGCTCCGATATAGTAGGAGGCGAGAAACCCCCAATTTATCGATGGCGGCAATTCAATTGTGGCGATGGTGCGAAACATCATCACCGGCACGGCGAAATTGAACACGAACAGCGACAGTCCGCGGATTGCGTCGGCGTCGAACATACGCAATCGGGCCGCGCCAAATCCGAGCAACACAAGGCCGAACACCGGCATGACGATGTCGAGGACGATTTCCAATATAAGGTCCGGGTTTACGTGGCCGAAGGGCTGCGGAGCGTCGCTTATGGTGCTCGATTATGCAAGCGGTTTGCGGAAATCCGGCCGCTCTGACAGATGGATGTAATGGAGCTGTCGTGACGCCTCCAGCGATGATAATTGAGGCTCGTCTTGACCTACGCCCCGCGAAGCACTAAGTGCGTAGGCACAGGGAACGAATGGGGAGCCCACGGACCGAATTATGGCCGACGTTTGGATCTACAATAGGCGATTTTCCTGTACGGCACGATATCGACACGGAGGGAGCAGCGCCCTCTATCCGTTTGTCGGCGTCAACTTCTCCGAATCGGTCAACGCAGCGGGAACCGGCACAGGACCCGCTGTCGTACCAGCTGAAGTGAAGACGAAACCGGACGACAACGTCCTGCCGTTCACCTCACCCCAACAGCGCCCGCAGCGGGCTGCGAA
The DNA here is from genome assembly GCA_965217615.1 of Alphaproteobacteria bacterium. Taxonomy (GTDB): domain Bacteria; phylum Pseudomonadota; class Alphaproteobacteria; order UBA8366; family CAVOAK01; genus CAVOAK01. The sequence goes on along the minus strand of CBDCIT010000039.1, from coordinate 139,568 downwards.
GCGACGGCCGAAGGGCCGTTCCAAGGGTGCTGCGCCAGGGAAACGCGATTAGGAATTGCCAGAGTCGATTTCGGTGCGCCGGCCGGCCGACATGTGAGGCGACTGTGTACCGGATGCCGGTCTAACTTCGCTCCACGACAATATCGAACAAACCCGCGAGCTCGTTCTTTGGCAGCTGTGCGATATGTGTGAAATTGATGACGACACGTTTGCGAGGTAAGTCGCCGCGAATTCGCCGCAGCAGAAAATCGCGCTCATTGGTTGTCTCGCCTGCGAAGTACATCTGTGTTGTAAGTTCGAAGATGTCGCGACCGGATACACGGAAGTGTACAGGTGGCGTTCGCGTACCGTAAGGCGCTGGCTTTATCGTACGGAACTGATAACGGCCTTTCGCATCTGTCGACAACTGGCCATAGCCTTGAAAGTTGGGGTCGAGAGGTGCCGACGAGTCATCCCGTGGATGCGCGTAGCGCCCAAACGCATTGGCCTGCCAGATCTCGACCCGAGCGCCTTCAACGGGTAAACCGTCGGACCCGAACACATTGCCGAAAATTCGAATCATCTGTCCGTTCGCTGGTTGCGTCCGCCCAGTCACCCATGCAAGGTCGGCATCCCTTTCAACTGGCAACTCCAGCGGATAATAGGGTCCTGTCGATTGCTGCGGCGTTGGCAGTAGGGCGGCAGCGCTGGCCCCCGTCGACCAGGCCATGGCCGCCAGCGAAACTCCGACGAAGTGTCGACGCGGGAGCGTTGCGAACGACAGTGCATCGTCGACGCGATCGTGTTTCATGGGTAGGAGATAGGGCGCTAAGAGGCCGATGGCAACAGCTCGATTGGTGTTGCGCCACATGGCTGCATTTGCCACCGATCGCGAAACTGAACACATCGCGGAAAAATTCGGCGCGGGGGCGCCTGTCGATGGCCGGAGGAACGCGGTATACCTGGAGGCATATGTCAGGCTTTTTCACCATCCTTGTGATAATCGCCATGATCGCAACGCTTGCCGTTGTTGTCGTCGGTGTGATCTCCATGGCACGCGGTGGCGCGTTCAATAAGCGCAACGCAAACAAGTTGATGCGTCTGAGGATCGTCTTGCAGGCGACCGCTCTCCTGTGTTTTGTAATCGCCGTGTTGTTCATAGGCGGACCTTGAGAGGGGCGCTGCGATGGTAAAATTGACCCGTATCTATACCGGCGGCGGCGATAAGGGCGAAACCTCACTTGGGGATGGCGAGCGGGTCGCGAAGCATAGCTTGCGAGTCGAGGCCTTCGGTACCGTGGACGAAGCGAACGCGGTGATTGGGCTTGCCCGTCTTTTAGCGGATGGCGAGGCCGACTCGATTCTCATGCGGATACAGAACGATCTCTTCGATTTGGGTGCGGATTTGTGCACGCCCGAGGATGGTCGACGAGCGGAAGGCGCCCTGCGGATTACCGCGCCACAGGTTACACGACTTGAAGGCGAGATCGATCGGATCAACGAGGCGCTGTCGCCCCTCAACAGCTTTGTACTGCCGGGCGGCACTACGCTTGCGGCCGCATTGCATCATGGCCGCACCGTGACGCGCCGTGCGGAGCGCCTCGTTACCGCGCTCGCAGCCGAAGAATCGGTAAACGAAAGCGCGACGAAGTATCTCAACCGTCTCTCCGACCTGCTGTTCGTGATGGCGCGCCAAGCCAACGATGGTGGCAACAGCGATGTCCTTTGGGTGCCGGGCGCAACCCGTGACAGCTCTGATTAGGCGCGACCCTACGTGGCGGCGTTGGGGCCGCTTGCTTGACCCTTTGCGACGTCCGCCGAAGCATTTCGACGTCCCTCCAGCCGCGCCAATATGTCTGATGCTGCGACCCTTATCTAGATATTGCCAATGAAGGTGCTCGTCGCAATCAAGCGTGTTATCGACTTCAACGTGAAAGTTCGCGTCAAGGCAGACGGTAGCGGGGTCGAAACCGCCAACGTAAAAATGTCGATGAATCCGTTTGACGAGATTGCGGTGGAGGAAGCGATCCGTTTGAGGGAGGCCGGACATATTGAGGAGATTATCGCCGTCTCTATGGGCCCGGCGCAATGCCAGGAGACGATTCGCACCGCACTGGCGATGGGTGCCGACCGTGGTATTCACGTGAGTAGCGACGCCGAACTTCAGCCACTCGCGGTCGCCAAACTTCTGAGGGCGGTGATTGAGCGAGAGAATGCCGATCTCGTCATCCTCGGTAAACAGGCGATCGATGACGATAGCAACCAAACGGGACAAATGCTCGCTGCACTCCTTGGCTGGAGCCAAGCGACGTTCGCATCGAAGGTTGTGGTCGGCGAAGGAATAGCGGAGGTGACGCGCGAGGTGGACGGCGGCCTTGAGACAATTCGCGTCAAATTGCCCGCCGTGATCACCACAGATCTTCGCCTGAACGAGCCGCGCTATGCGTCGCTGCCGAACATCATGAAGGCAAAGAAGAAGACGATCGATGTGCTGGAAGCCGGTGAACTCGGGGTGGACGTAGCGCCACGATTGGCGACGCTCAAGGTCGTCGATCCGCCGAGACGCGAGGCGGGCATTCGCGTCGCCTCGGTGGCGGAGCTTGTCGAAAAGCTCCGCAACGAGGCGAAGGTGATCTAAGACGATGTCCTGCCTCGTAATTGCCGAACATGACAACGCAAGCTTGAAGCCGGCGACCTTGAACACCGTGGCGGCGGCGGCTCAGATCGGCGGTGATATTCATCTGCTGGTCGTTGGCGCCGACTGTGCCGACGCGGTCACGGCGTCGTCAAAGATCGCCGGGCCCGCCAAAGTTCTCGTGGCCGATAGCGCAGAATACGCCCATCAACTGCCTGAAAATGTGGCCCCTCTCGTCGTGCGGCTTGCCGATGCTTACACGCATATATTCGCGCCCGCCGATACGTTCGGCAAAAACCTCATGCCGCGCGTCGCGGCGCTGATGGACGTGCAGCAAATCTCGGACATTACCGCCGTTCTCTCCGGCGATACGTTTGAGCGGCCGATCTATGCCGGTAATGCGATCGCAACCGTCTGCTCGTCAGACCGTCAGAAGGTCATTACCGTCCGGACGACTGCATTTGATGCGATTGCCGCCGACGGTGGCTCGGCAGTACTGGAAACGCTGGACAGTACGGGCGCGACCGGACTGTCAGAGTTTGTCGGTGCGGAGACGAGCCAATCGGAACGCCCCGAGCTGGCGGCAGCACAGATTGTCATTTCCGGTGGCCGCGGCCTAGCGTCCCAGGAAAATTTCACCTTGTTGGAGCGGATAGCCGATCTCTTGGGTGGCGCTGTCGGCGCCTCGCGCGCTGCGGTCGATGCAGGTTTCGTTCCCAACGACTTCCAAGTTGGCCAGACCGGCAAGATCGTTGCGCCGGAACTCTATATCGCCGTCGGCATTTCCGGCGCCATTCAACATTTGGCAGGCATGAAGGACAGCAAGGTGATCGTCGCTATTAACAAGGATGAGGAGGCGCCGATCTTCCAAGTTGCCGATTATGGGCTAGTCGGCGATCTCTTCGAGATTGTGCCGGCGCTCGAAACTGAACTGCGCGACCTGCTCGCATCGTGATCTTCCAATAACTTGAAGGCTGCTGCGGCGTGATTGAAACGATCGGCATTATCGGTGCGGGACAGATGGGTGCCGGAATAGCCCATGTCTGCGCGCTGCACGGCTATCGTGTCGATCTGCTCGATATTACCCAGGAGGTCCTAGACGCAGGTCTCGCCACCATCGCCCGCAACCTCGAACGCCAACGCGAACGCGGCACGATCACGTCGACGGAGGCGGAAGCGGCCCTCGGTAGAATTACTCCTGGGCTGCAATACAGTATGTTCGCCGAATGCGACCTGGTGATCGAAGCCGCAAGTGAGAACCAAGCCCTCAAACACGAGATTCTTGACACACTGACGCCGCACCTCGGTGCGGAGGCGATCGTCGCAACCAACACCTCGTCGATCTCGGTAACCAAGCTTGCCGCCTCCACCGACCGGCCGGAACGCTTCATGGGCATGCATTTCATGTACCCCGTGCCGCTGATGGAATTCGTCGAGCTGATACGCGGCCTTGCGACGAGCGACGAGACGTACCAGGCGATTCTCGCGCTTGCCGAGGCATTGGGGAAGACGGCGGCCGAGGCTCGGGATTTCCCTGCCTTTCTCATCAATCGCATTCTCCTGCCCATGATCAACGAGGCGATCTACGCACTCCACGAAGGCGTCGGCGGTATCGAGGCGATCGACACAGCACTCAGGACTGGCGCGAACCACCCGATGGGACCGCTTCAACTCGCCGATTTCATAGGCCTCGACACCTGCCTTTCGGTGATGCAGGTGTTGCATGAAGGGATGGGCGATTCGAAATACCGCCCCTGCCCCTTGTTGGTGAAATACGTCGAGGCGGGATGGCTTGGACGCAAATCCGGTCGGGGCTTTTACGACTATAGTGGCAAAGAGCCAGTTCCGACGCACTAACCGGTGCGTCCGAATGCAAGGAGAGCGCTCTATCGCCTTAGAGCGCGTACTCCAGAAGCGGCAGTTCGCGGCCAGGAATGCTCTCCGAAGCGATGGTGCCGGTCGGAAGTGCGCCGAGCGATTTGTAAAAGCTTACGGCGTTGGGATCGCTCGCAATCGTGATCTTTGCGATGCCTCGCCGGCGACATTCGACCAGAAGATGCCGCCACATTTCGGTGCCGATCCCCCGATGAAGCACTGACGGATCGACGAAGAACAGGGCGATATCGGCTTTTCTGTCGTGGATTTCGAGACGGTAGATCGCATGGACACGTCCCCGTTCTTCGTAGACGAACGTCGCCTCTTCGGCGATGTGATCTGGCGTTACGGTCAATTCGGTCCGGCAAGCCGCCATGAATGAAGCGTCGTAGCCCCAATGCGCCTTTGACCGTATTGCAAGGCAGGTGAGAAGCGTTGTCTCTTCTGGCTTGGCCAGTCGGATCACGCCTCCACAATTCATCGGCCGTCGACCGGTCAACTTTGCTTTAAGTAATACCGCACCAGCGCCGCGGCCTCGGGCGAATCCCACTCGGCCAAGCCGTCCAGACGTCCAAGGACTTGTCCATCGGCGCTGATCAGGAATGTCGCCGGCAAACCTTTCACGCCGTGCGCACGGGCGACCGCCATCTTCTCATCGATATAGAGGTCGAGGTTCTTGATACCTAGCTTTTCGAGAAAAGGTCGTGCCACCTTACTGCCTTTGCGATCTGAATTCACCGCGATGACGGCAAAATCGTCGCCTCCCAAATCGGATTGCAGACGGTCGAGAGACGGCATTTCTCGAATACAGGGCGCGCACCAGGTTGCCCAAAAATTCACCAATAATACCTTGCCACGGAACGATTTAAGCGTGACTGTCTCGCCCGCGCCGTTCTGCATGGCGGTTTCTGGCACTGGCAGCGGCGTTTCGTAGAGGTTAAATTGTTCCATCCAGCCGGTAAGCGGCGGATTGTCGGCGATAGCGCGCTTGGCTGGCGGTAACGTGACAGCAGCAAGCACGACGATCGCCATAAAACTCAACTGTTTCAAGATGTACCTCTTGGGTTGACCGAATGAGCGCCAAAGACCAGACGAGCGCTAACGATATGTGGGGCGGCCGGTTTGCGGTCGGTCCCGACGTGGCTATGGAGCGTATCAACGCGTCCATTGACGTCGATAGGCGCCTTTATGCTCAAGATATAGCGGCCTCCAAGGCACACTGTAAGATGCTTTTGGACCAGGGCATTATCGACGCGAGCGATGGCAAATCGATCCTCGAAGGACTCGACCGGATACACAAGGAAATCGCTTCGGACGAGTTCGATTTCAAGCCCGCGCTCGAAGATATTCACATGAACATCGAAGCCCGGCTTGCGGACTTGATCGGAGACGAAGCTGGACGTCTGCATACGGCGCGCAGCCGCAACGATCAGGTTGCGACAGATCTTCGGCTTTGGGTGCGCGATGCGATTGACGCTTTAGATGAGGCGCTAAAAGGGCTCCAGCGCGTCCTGATCGATCGCGCCGAGACGGATGCCGCGACGGCTATGCCGGGATTTACGCACTTGCAATCGGCGCAACCTGTGACGCTTGGTCATCACTTGCTCGCCTATGTGGAGATGATTGGTCGCGACCGCGGACGGTTCCGTGACTGTCGTGCGCGGTTGAACGAATGTCCCATGGGAGCTGCGGCGCTGGCAGGAACTGCCTTTCCCATCGACCGGAAGGCGACTGCCGAGGCACTGGGTTTCGATGCACCCATGGCCAATTCACTTGACGCCGTTTCCGCGCGCGACTTCGCGCTCGAATTTCTGGCGGCGTCGACTATTTGTGCTGTCCATGCGAGCCGGTTGGCGGAGGAGATCGTGCTGTGGTGTTCGCAGCAGTTCGGTTTCATTCGGCTCGGCGATTCGTTCACGACCGGCTCCTCGATCATGCCGCAAAAGCGCAATCCCGACGCCGCGGAACTCGTGCGCGCGAAGGCGGGTCGAATCATGGGTGCCTTGGTAACACTGCTCGCCGTGATGAAGGGTCTGCCGCTTGCCTACAGCAAGGATATGCAAGAAGACAAACCGCCCACGTTCGATGCGGCGGATAGCCTCGCTCTGGCAATCGTCGCGCTCGCGGGAATGGTGGAAGATATGGAGGTCCGGCCAGGCGCCATGCGCACGGCGCTCGATAGCGGTTATCCAACTGCTACGGATCTTGCCGATTGGCTGGTGCGCTGCCTCGATATGCCGTTTCGCAGGGCGCACCAAGTAACCGGCCGTATCGTTGCATTGGCCGAAGAACGAAACTGTGCGCTGGCCGAGCTGCCGCTAGATGCGTTGCAGGAAATTGAGCCGAAAGTTACCGAGGATATATTCTCTGTGCTTTCAGTCGAGGCATCGCTTGCGAGCCGAACCAGTTTCGGCGGTACAGCGCCCGCTAGAGTCCGTGAGGCTGTGGCGGAGGCCCGGAGGCGCTATCTATGAAACGCGTATTCAATGCCCTTGTGATTGCGCTCGTCCTCGCGGTGTCGCTCGCCGCCTGCGGCAAGAAGGCCCCCCCCAAGGCGCCTAGCGGCGACAGCCAATTCCCGCAGCAATATCCAAAGCAGAAATGAGCCATTTTCGCTATCAGGCCGGCGTGCTTAGCGCCGAAGACGTGCAGCTCGACCGTATCGCAGATGAAGTGGGGACGCCGTTCTATTGCTACTCAACGGCGGCGATCGAGCGGAATTATGAGGACTTTTCCAATGCTTTCGCCGATCAGGACGCAATGGTGTGTTATGCCGTGAAGGCAAATTCGAACCTTGCGGTAATCAATACGTTGCTTCAATTGGGCGTCGGCGCCGACGTTGTCTCGGAGGGCGAACTACGCCGCGTACTGAAAGCGGGGGCGGACCCACGCCAAGTCGTCTTCTCCGGCGTTGGCAAGACGCGTGAGGAACTCACCTACGCGCTCGATCAGAATATCCTGCAGATCAATGTGGAATCGGTATCTGAGCTCGACATGCTGAGCGAAATTGGAGCTACGCGAGGACAGGAGATAGAGATTGCCTTGCGCGTCAATCCGGACATTGATGCGGGCACGCATGCGAAAATCACGACCGGCGTTCGTACAAGCAAATTCGGTATCCCAATTCAGAATGCTGCACAGGTCTTCGCGCGCGCAGCCAAACTCCCGGGTGTACGGCCTGTGTCCTTGGCGATTCATATCGGCTCGCAACTAACGGAGCTTGCTCCGTTCGAGGCTGCTTTTCATGTCTTGGCCGAATTAACAAATGCGTTGCAGGGAGATGGCCATGCGATTTATCGCCTGGACCTGGGTGGAGGGCTCGGTGTTGCCTACGAGAACGAAGTTCCGCCACCGGTTGGCGAGTATGCCGCAATGGTCGATCGGACCGTAGGTCATCTGGGGTGCAGCTTGATACTGGAGCCCGGCCGGTTCTTGGTCGCCAACGCGGGCCTGCTCGTCGCCCGTGTTATCCATGTAAAAGCTGGTCATACGCGACCAATCATTGTCGTCGATGCGGCCATGAACGATTTGGCGCGGCCTGCCCTTTACGACGCATTTCATGCAATTCTTCCTGTTCGCGAGACAGCCGACGGCAATTCATTGGTCGAGTGTGACGTTGTCGGACCGATCTGCGAGTCGAGCGATACGTTCGCAATGTCCGTACGCCTGCCATCGTTGGTAACAGGTGATTTACTGGTCTTTTCGTCGGCCGGTGCATATGGTGCGGTGATGGCGTCGACTTACAACACCCGGCGCTTGGTGCCGGAAATCATGGTGCGCGGCGCGGCATTTGCCGTCGTCCGATCACGGCCTAGTTTTGAAGAAATGCTCGCATTGGAAACGTTGCCGCAGTGGCGCCAACTCCCGAGCGCGCGCGGAGCCGCGTGAGCGTCGTATGGCTTCTGCAAAAATTACCAGTCCGCAGTACGGCGCTTGGCGTCTATGGTCGTCATGGACGGCGATTGTTTGGGAGCGCCTTTGGCTGGCGCTTTGGCCGGCTGCTGCAACCCTTGGCCTGTTTGTGCTCATGGCGCTCTCGGATTTCCTGCCGCTGCTTCCCGGCTGGCTGCACGGCCTTGTATTGGCAGGGACATTGGGCGCTTTTGCCTATCTGGTTTGGCGTGGATTTCAGAAGTTGGTGTTACCGGGACCTGTTGAGGCCCGTCGTCGACTTGAGCGAATAAACGAGCTTTCGCATCGTCCCCTGGAGGCGGTCGAGGATACATTAAGCGAAGACGGATCGAGCGTAGAGACGCAGGCCCTTTGGCAGGCGCATCAACAGCGGATGCGACGCATGCTGAAGGGCCTAAGGGTTGGGTTTCCGTCACCGCGTTTGGCTGCTCGCGATCCGTTCGCTTTGCGGATTGTTCTGGCGGTGGCGCTGATCGCCGTTGGAGCCGTCGCCTGGGGCGATGGGTGGCCTCGAATCAGCAGAGCACTCACGCCGCAACTTGCATTCTTGGCGCCGGCCGCGCCGGCCGTGCTCGACGCCTGGATTACACCGCCCGAATATACCAGTCACCCGCCACTGTTTCTCACTGCACATGACAAGGACAGGGGTTCGCTGAGGACGCCCCTCGAGGTTCCCGAAGGGAGCAAACTGGTCGTGCAGGTCAGTGGGGGGGCCGGTGTGCCGAAGGTCGCTATCGGCGATGTGGAGCAGGATGTCGCACAGGTCGAGGCGCAGAGTTACAAGGGGATATTCGTTCTTGATGAAACGGGTCGATTGACAATCAGCCAGGGACGCGAGGTCCTCGAAACGTGGCAAGTCACAGTCATTCCTGACACACCGCCGACCGTCGAATTCGCTGCAGAGCCGTCGAGTACGCCGCGTGGCGTATTGCAAATAGAGTTCTCCGGTGCTGACGACTATGGCCTTGAATCAGTGATGGCCAGCATTCGCCGCGTCGATCTTCCCGACTCGCAGGACGTTATCGAATTGGAGCTTCCGCTGCCGTCGCTAAGCCCGCGGCTAGCTTCGGGCAAGGGTTTCTTCGACCTGACCCCACACCCTTGGGCCGGCCTTGACGTTGCCTACCAGCTCATCGCCACCGACGGCACCGGTCAGACCGGCGTCAGCACTGTCGTAACCGCGACCATGCCGACTCGTAACTTCGACCACCCGGTTGCCCGCGCGCTTATTTCGCAACGTACGTTGCTGACTCGTGATCCGGTTGCCAATCGGGAGAGCACGGCAAACGGTCTGGAAATCATCGCTAAGCAGCCTCATCGCTATGCAGATGACATGGTTGTGTTCTTGGCGCTTACTTCGGCGCAGCGGCGGCTTGTGCACGACCGGTCGGAGGCGGCCTTGGCCGAGGTTCAACAGCTGCTTTGGGACACAGCGCTTCGGGTCGAAGACGGTCGCCTGTCTATTGCCGCCCGCGATCTCCGGCAAGCGGAGCAGGCGCTGCTCGACGCGCTATCTTCCGATGCGACGGATCAAGAGCTCGAGCGGCTAATGGCGGAATTGGAGGCGGCGCTCAACGAGTTTCTCGATGAACTGAGCGAGGCTCTGCAGAATCTAGACGCCGCGACTCTAGACGAGAATCTACTCGATCCGAATTCGGCCTTGGTCGATCGTCAGGAGCTCCGGGACTTGTTGGATCAGATACGCGAATTGGCCCGCAGCGGAGCAAGGGATGCTGCGCGCCAGCTACTGTCGCAGCTGCAGCAGCTTATGGAGGAGCTGAGATCAGGGCAGTTTGCGCGGGCACAACGAAACGGCGGTCAGGCCATGCGCACGTTGAGCGATCTGCAGCGGCTTATCCAGGGACAGCAGGAACTTCTCGATCGGACGTTCCGTGAGGCGCAGGGTATGCAGTCGGGTCAACAGGGAGAGCGCGGTCAGCCGGGCCAACAAGGACAGCAAGGCCAGCTTGGAGAACGAGGGTCTGGCGGTCGCGGATCAGGCACAGGCCAGTTTGGCCGCGCGATGCCGGGCGAGGCGGTTCTCCAGGAGGCACTGCGCCGACAGCTTGGCGACGTCATGCGGCGAATCGGCGAGATGACGGGGAGTATTCCATTACCATTCGGTCGTGCCGAACGAGCCATGCGGAACTCAACCGACGCGTTGCAGGGGCAGAACCCCGGCGCGGCAGTCGGCCCGCAATCAGAGGCGCTCGATCAGCTGCAGCAAGCCGCCCGTGCCGCGACGGAGCAACTGATGCAGCAGCTCGGCCAGCAACGCGGTAGAGGCCAACAACAGGGAACGGGTCGGATTGGGACGCCGCGGGATCCCTTTGGGCGCTCTGTTAATCCTGGTTACCGGGGTATGGACCAGGCCGACGTCAACATTCCGAGCGAAAGCGAAGTACAGCGCGCACGAAAGATTCTCGATGAACTCCGCAGGCGAGCATCGCAACGCAGCCGACCGCAACTCGAACAGGACTATATCGATCGGCTTCTACAGCAGTTCTAGTACTAGCTGGTGGATAGACGAAGCGAGCGCTTGTTGACTATCGCCAATTTTGACAACGCGCGGATTACTCCTTCGCGGATGTCGCTTCCTCTTCAGGACGGGTAAACGTGATATCGAAGCCGGTCGCACCCTGAGCCGGGTTTCGCGCTTCCGATTCGTAAGTGACGCGCTCACCGGGGAGGACGCGGGGTTCATCGGCAGTAAAGGTCCATTTCTGCAACTCCGTGCCCTTGGTGTCGCGGAGCGACGCCCGCAGGATCGGCACGTCTACGATCTTACCGGTCGTATTCTCAATCTGGCCCTTGATGGTGAGGACGCGATCGCTGCCGTCGATGCTGAGACCTGTTTCCGGCGTGTGGATTACCAAGCCGTGACCCAAAGTGTCGACCGGCAGGTTGATCATCATGAACAGTTTGTTGGCAGGCGCATACATAACGACGATCGCCTTGCGCCAAATTATTCCGGCGGACGACAGGACGACGATCAACGCCACAAGGGCGATCCACCATCTGAGTGTTGATTTCTTTTGCGGCGCCTGTTGCTCGCCACGGTGTTGAGGCGGAATAGGGGGTCGTTCCAGATCTTCGTCCGCTATGGCCTCAGGTTCGGGTTCCGGCGGCGGTGGTGTTTCCGCCGCTTCCGGTTGGGGCGGCGGGGGTGGGGGCGCCTCTTCGACGGCCGGGGCTTGCGGTGGTGGTGGAGGCGGAGGGGGCGGCGCCTCTTCGATGGCAGCAGCTTGCGGTGGCGGTGGAGGTGGCGGCGCGGCTTCGGCCGCTGCCGTCGGCGCGGGTGCACCTTCCGGCATTGCGTGCCACTTGTGAGCACACTTGGCGCACTTTACTGTGCGGCCCTTCGTGCCCAAAGCTTCGGCTTTGACATTAAAGCGTGCGGAACACGAGGGACAGCTGAGTATCATGCGAGGTGGGCGCTCGGGATTTTGAGAATTTATAAGTTGTAGACCACCATCTGGCAAGGTTGGCTGCGCTTTACGCAAAGTGACGTTCCGTGGCATTGTAGAATGGAATCTGGCAGCCGAATTGCCTTGCGCGGGAGTTGAATTGCATTCGCGGTCATGCCGGCAGAACATCAGAAAGAACATAAAACGACCGACAGCGTGGTTCGCTTCGAAAATGTCGGTATGCGCTATGGCACCGGCCCGGAAGTGCTACGCGATCTGTCGTTCACGCTGGAGCCGGCATCATTTCATTTTTTGACCGGTCCGAGTGGCGCAGGCAAATCGTCGCTGCTGAAACTTTTGTACCTCGCGCGCCTTCCCTCGCGGGGCTTGATCACGCTGTTCGGACGTGACGTTGCGACTATTGCGCGCGAGGACATGCCTGATTTGCGACGACAGGTTGGCGTTGTCTTTCAAGATTTTCGTCTGCTCAATCATCTGTCGGTCTTTGACAATGTCGCGCTACCGCTAAGAATCACGGGATTACGTGAAGCCACGACCCGCAAACATGTGATCGAACTGCTGACTTGGGTCGGCCTGGCCGATAATCTCAATGCCCGGCCGCCAACCCTCTCCGGTGGACAGCAGCAACGCGTTGCCATTGCCCGGGCAGTGATCAGCCGTCCCAGCTTGCTGCTGGCCGACGAGCCAACAGGCAACGTGGATGATGCGATCGCTGTGCGTCTGCTCTATTTGTTCGAGGAGTTGAATCGCCTCGGCACGACGGTCGTGATCGCCACACACAACAATGCACTTGTTTCACGTTTCGATCGTCCACGGATGAGGCTGGAAGCCGGTAGTTTGACGTTTCAACGAACCGCAGGCGAAGTGACCTCGATCGAGAGCGATCCAGCGGATGTGCGTTCGAGTGCGACGGCGGCTGGAAAGCCCCTCGCGCCGAACCTGGCCAATAGCATAAACGGGTGAGTGGGTTGCTGCGGCTATTTGCAGGGCGATTCGATCTTCCTCTGTCGAGAGATCCGTCTACGAAGCTGCTGCCGTGGATCGTCGGCTTAATGGTCTATCTTGCAACGCTTGCCCTTGCCGGCGCGCTGTTGCTATCGGGCCTTTTGAATGACTGGAACCAAGGTCTTAGCGGTAAAATCACGGTGCAAGTGATGCCGCTTGGCGACGAAACGGTCGAAGAGATACAGGGGCGTGTCACCGAGGCAGTTCGCACACTGTTGAAAACACCTGGCATCGCCGAAGCCAAACCGATACCGCTCGCTGAAATCGCCGCCATGCTGGAGCCGTGGCTCGGTGCCGCTGCGCAGGTCATAGAGCTACCGCTGCCCCGCCTCATCGATGTGACACTGGAGAAAGACCGAAGCCCTGATTTCGACGAATTGTCGAGACGGCTCGCCGATGCAGTTCCAGGTTCGGCGCTTGACGATCACCAGTTTTGGCGCGGGCAACTCGTCAAGCTGGTGCGCGCACTGGAGCTCCTGGCCGGCTTGGTTGTTGGCTTGGTTGCGACTGCCGCTGTCGCTGTCGTTATGTTTGCGACCCGTGGCGGGTTGGCGGTACACCGCGAGATCATAGAGGTGCTGCATCTGATCGGCGCTCGCGACGAATACGTGGCGGATCAGTTCCAGCGCCACGCTTGGCGCAACTGCCTCCGTGGCGGCGTCGGTGGTTGTCTCTTAGGTGTGGCAACGCTCCTTGGGCTTCGCAAACTTGGAGAGCAGTTGGATCCGGCACTCCTCCCCTCGATAGAGGTCGAGGCGTGGCAATGGGGAACGCTTGTTCTGGTCCCCGTCATCGCATCGCTCATTGCCATGTGGACGGCGAGGCGAACAGTTATGCGGACGCTTGCCAGGATGGTCTGATGCGCCTGTTATTGCTTGATCGCGACGGTGTGTTGAACGAAGAACGTCCCGGCTCAGTCAAATCCCCTGCCGAACTCGTCATGCTGTCGGGTGCGGCGGCGGCGGTGGCGAAACTTAATGGGTGCGGAATCAGGGTCGCCGTCGTAACGAACCAGTCCATCGTTGGTCGGGGCGTGATCGACGCGACGATGCTCGATCGAATACACGACGAGATGCGTCAAGCGCTACATCAAGAGGGCGGCTGGATAGATGCATTTTTTTATTGCCCCGATCAGCCCTCCAGCGCGACCGAACGCCGAAAGCCAGGACCCGCCATGCTGCGAGAGGCGCTACAGCAGTTTGGCGCCACTGCAGCGGAAACACCGATAATCGGCGATCAGTTGATCGATCTCGAAGCGGGCGCTGCGATCGGTTGTCCCCGTATTCTCGTCAGAACCGGCCACGGACAAATGACGCTGGCGGCCGGACTGCCGCCGCATGTAGAGCCGGTTTCCGTTTATGCTTCGCTGGCCGAGGCGGTTGATGCGCATTTCGCGCAAGAGGCGTGAGGCGCTCGGCACAGCCATCGCCAGTTCGGCTTCGCCGCAAACGCAGGATCGCGGTGTCGCTGACCTTGGCGGTCCTCTTGGGGGTGGTCGCTTGGGGGGCGGGACTCGTGAGATTTGTCAGTCTGATACCTGGCAATGTGGCAGACACCGAAACAGTCACCGACGCCGTCGTTGTACTGACCGGTGGCAGTCTGCGACTTGAAACGGGATTGAGACTGCTGCAAAATCGTCGCGGCAAGAAGCTGTTCATATCCGGTGTCCATCGCGGCGTGGAAGTTGAAGAACTCTTAAATGTCGCGAGGCGTGCACCGGAAGAACTCGACTGCTGCGTCACGCTAGGCTATAGCGCGGATAATACTGTTGGAAATGCACGCGAAACGGCGAATTGGATGCGTGAGGAAGGTTTACTCTCGCTAAGACTGGTTACTGCGAACTATCACATGCCGCGTAGCGTGGCAGAGTTTCGCGCGGCTTTGCCCGATCTGGTCATCATCGATCATCCGGTATTCCCGGGCCATGTGAAGACCGACGAGTGGTGGCGATGGCCGGGGACAACGACCTTGATCATTGGCGAGTACCACAAATTTCTTTTTGCGCGCGCAAGGCAGATGCTAGGCCGCCAGGTTGATGGGTAAAAGCGATGATATTCGCGCGCTCTCTGCTGTTCGCCTTCGGACTCTACGCTTGGACGGCCGGGCTTAGCATCCTCTACTTGCCGCTGCTTCTCGTGCCCCGCAGGGTGCTTGCCGTGTTTGTTCATATATGGCTGCGTGGCATTGCATTTTTCGCAGATACGGTCCTGGGTCTTCGCTACGAGCTTCGCGGTATCGAAAACCGGTCGGCCGGACCGGCCATTTATGCGTCGAAGCATCAATCAGCGTGGGAAACGCTATTTTTTCGGCTGATTGTTCCCGACTGTGCCTTTGTCTTGAAGCGAGAACTCATGTGGATCCCCCTTTGGGGCTGGTACGTCTGGCGTATGGGGATGATTGGCATCGATAGAACGACTGCTGTGAGATCGATCAAGACGATGATCGCGCGGGCGCACGGCGTGCTGGCAGCGGGGCGCTCGATCGTCGTATTTCCACAAGGCACACGTGTGGCCTCAGGGGAGGAGGGCGCATATCTGCCGGGAATCGCAGCGATATATGGCGAACTGGGCGCGAGCGTCGTGCCGGTAGCGCTCAATTCGGGCATATTTTGGCCGCGGCGACGGTTCGTAAAGTTTCCAGGAATGATAACGATCGAATTCCTAAAACCTATCGATCCGGGGCTTGAACGGCGCGAATTCATGGCACTTCTGGAGGCCCAAATCGAAGAGGCGAGCGACCGGCTTGAGGATGAGGCACACGGGCGACTTAAGGGAAACTCACCTAGCGAAAGCATGCCAGCGGTCGGCAAAGAAGAGGCTTCTAAGTCCAATGCCGAACAAACCTGACGCTAAATAATTCTTATAAAACAACGGGTAATTGTGGAATCGCGTTCCACAGAAGAGAATCGTAGCGTTCGATTGATTTCATGCGGAGTGCTTGATCCTTTTCCACCCTCCGCCTACGTATATAGATTGGATCAATGCGTTAGAGACCGCCGTTTACGACGAGGCGCGCCTGGCGACCAATAGGCGCCGACTTGGCACGCGCAAGAGGCAACAAGCCGCATGGTAGCAATCACCGCCGTCGCCCAGCAAATCTGGGACCTTAAGTATCGCTTAAAGTCGGCGGACGGCACGCCTGTGGATAAATCGATCGAAGATAGCTGGGCCCGTGTGGCCAAAGCCCTCGCGGCACAGGAAGAGCGGCCCGAGTTGTGGCGCGAACGGTTCTACGGTGCGTTGGAGGACTTTCGCTTCCTGCCGGCCGGTCGAATACTCGCCGGTGCCGGAAGCGAGCGTGACGTCACACTGTTCAACTGTTTCGTCATGGGAACGATTCCCGACGATATGGGCGGAATATTTGAAAGTCTCAAAGAAGCGGCACTGACGATGCAGCAAGGCGGTGGCATCGGTTACGATTTTACCACGCTGCGGCCGCGCGGCGCACCTGTTCGGGGCGTCGGTGCAGACGCTTCCGGTCCGCTGAGTTTCATGGATGTTTGGGATGCGATGTGCCGCACAATCATCAGTGCGGGCTATCGGCGCGGCGCAATGATGGCGACGATGCGCTGCGACCATCCGGACATCGAAGAATTTGTTTGCGCGAAACACGAACCCGGACGATTGCGCATGTTCAATCTGTCGGTGTTGGTGACCGACGATTTCATGCATGCCGTGCGTGAAGACGCCGGCTGGGCGCTGAAGTTCGGCGACGTGACCCACAAATCGATCAAAGCACGCGACCTCTGGGATTTGATCATGCGTGCCACCTATGCCTACGCCGAGCCAGGCGTGATTTTCATCGATCGGATCAATCGTCTGAACCCGTTGTCCTACTGCGAGACGATCCAGGCGACTAATCCGTGCGGCGAACAGCCCTTGCCGCCCTATGGTGCATGTTTGTTGGGCTCCGTCAACTTGGCGCGTCTGGTACGCAATCCGTTTGCCGAAGACGCGGCGCTCGACGAAATTGAACTGTCACGCTTGGTGCCACTCGCTGTGCGGATGTTGGATAACGTCATCGACATAACCCGATTTCCTTTGGATCAACAGCGCAACGAAGCGATCGCCAAGCGGCGTATCGGACTAGGCATTACCGGATTGGCAGATGCACTGCTGATGTGTCGGGCGCGCTACGGGAGTGCTGAAGCGGTAGAGTTGACAGAGCGATGGATGGCGGCATTGAGGCGCCACGCTTACGAGGCGTCGATCGATCTGGCGCGCGAAAGGGGACCCTTCCCGCTGTTCGATTGCGAGGCCTACCTTGCGGGTGAGGGCGTCCAGTCGCTCGACACGGATCTGCGGCGCGCAATTGGAAAGTATGGGGTTCGCAACGCGCTGGTTACGTCAATCGCGCCGACCGGCACGATATCCCTTCTGGCTGACAACGTGTCCTCAGGCATTGAGCCGGTGTTCAGTTTTCAGCATCGCCGCAACGTTTTGATGCCGGATGGCGGTAACCGCGAAGAGGCGGTAACCGACTATGCCTATAGTGAGTATCGGCGGCTGCACGGAGAGGAAGCCACGTTACCGGACTATTTCGTCGACGCACAACGGCTTATGCCGGACGAACACATCGTGATGCAGGCGTCGGTGCAGAAATTTGTCGATAGCTCTATCTCCAAGACCATCAACGTGCCTGAAAGTATCAATTTCGAGGCGTTTAAGGACATCTATCAGCATGCCTACGACTTAGGCTGCAAGGGGTGCACGACCTACCGTCCCAATGACGTCACCGGGTCAATCCTGTCGCTGGACGCACAAGCCACAATGGACGAGACGGACGCCGGCCAGTCAGTGTTGCAGCTGCAGCCAGAAACCGACCATTCGGCTGGAATTGTCTACATGACCCAACCGTTGGGCCGGCCCGAGGCGTTGCCAGGCCGCACCTACAAACTTCGCTGGCCTGAAAGCGAGCATGCGATCTACATCACAATCAACGATATCGTGCAGGATCGCAGACGCCGTCCATTCGAGGTGTTTATTAATTCCAAGAACATGGAACACTACGCATGGACGCTTGCACTGACCCGGATGATCAGCGCGGTGTTTCGCCGTGGTGGCGATGTATCCTTCGTCGTTGAAGAACTGAAGGCTGTCTTCGATCCGAGAGGGGGCTACTGGATGGAGGGCAGCTATGTGCCGTCGCTGTTGGCGGCAATCGGCGGTGTTATTGAGCGGCATATGGTCGACATTGGTTTTTTGCCAACCGACGAAAAGCCGCTGAAGAATGAGGGCGGGGAACAGATCCAGGTCGGCGCCATGCCGCGAAGGCAGTGCCCAAAATGCGGCGGCTCCAACCTTATTCACCAGGAAGGCTGCGATCTGTGTGCGACATGCGGCTATTCCAAATGCGCGTAAGGCGCTAATGGCGCGAGCTCGCCCGCGCTGCAGTACGCCAATTCTCGGACTCGTCGACGTGTGTCCAGGATGCGGCCTCGACCAGCCGACTCCCTTGCCGTGGTATTACATGGTGGGGTTGCTTATCTTGATGCTGACGGCCGCCTGGACGTTCGTTGATTTTGACAGACTGACATACTTCATCACACAGTTCGGGCCCATGCGCATCGGCGAGTAGCGGCCGGTACAAACGCAGCAGGGAGGGGATCGGACATTCCGCACATAGACCGCCGCTGGGTTGCAGGGTTCGTGGTGATGGTCGCCATCATTGCCGCGACATACCCGGGGTATTGGTTTCTCATAGCGGCAAGGACCGAACGTCTTGTCGAGCGCTGGACCGCCGGTGAGTTCCCAAGTTTTCGGATCACTCACAGCGGCATATCGACCAGCGGCTTTCCGTTTGCTATTCGACTGCGCATTGAGGATCCCATATTTACATCCGACAATCGCCGCGTTCGCTGGGATTTGGCCGCGGCCATCCTGGAGCTGCAGCCGTGGAATTTGCGGCGTTACCGACTGGCGGTCTTTGGCCCGCACCGCGTTGATCTTGGACGCTCGAAATATTCGTTTGCTATCGCATCTGAACACGCAGTTGTCGTCGCCGAGTTGAATGGGAACGGCTCACTATCTCGCGCCGAGTTCAACCTTAGAGGCGTGAACATAACCGACGACGGCGCGCAAGCGCTTGCGTTGGCCGAACTGGAAGTTCGCCTGTCGGTCGCCGATCGCATGCCAGATAGCCACACGAACAGCTCGTTTGAGATGTCGCTTAGCGCATCCTCCGTGGCGCTTCCGAACCTCGATGCGCCGCCGCTGGGCAGCGAGATCAAGAGCCTGAGGGCCGGGCTAAAACTGCTTGGATCGATCGACCGCTTTGATCAAGCCTCTGTCGATGCTTGGCGCCGAGAAGGTGGGACGTTGGAAGTCCAGTGGCTCCAGGCCAACTGGGGCGCGCTGGATTTGCGTGCCGTTGGCACGGCCTCCCTCGACGATCAGCTTCGGCCTCTGGCGGCGCTTACCGCCGATATACGCGGGCTCGCAGACGCGCTCGTGGCGCTGGCGTCGATGGGGTTGATATCCAAGTTTGCGGCAACGACAGGGAGCGCCGCGGTGGGTTTGATGGCAAAGCCGTCGTCCGACGGTGGCCAGCCGGTGTTGTCTGTGCCATTGACGGCGCAGGACGGCGGCCTTTTCCTGGGGCCGCTTAAGCTTGCTCGGCTCCCTTCGCTTTTTCGCTAGGTTCTGTCGCCTCAAACGTGCCCGCCTGGCGCATTTCGATTATGCCGCGGCGGATTTCACGCGTGCGCCGGAACAATGCTTCAAGCGTTTCGCCTTCTCCCCATCGAATGGCCCGCTGAAGTGCCGCGAGGTCCTCCGAGAAACGACCTAGCATCTCCAGGATCGCTTTGCGGTTGTTGAGAAAGACATCGCGCCACATTTCCGGGTCCGATGCGGCGATACGGGTAAAATCGCGAAACCCACCGGCCGAATAGCGGATCACCTCGTTGGTTTCGACCAGTGTTTTATCCGCGGCAGCCTCGCGGTTGAGTTGCCGCTCAAGATCACTCACCGTGGCAACGATGGTATAGGCAATGAGGTGCGGCAAATGGGACGTTACAGCAAGAACGCGGTCATGGTGGTCCGCGTCCATCATCTCAACCTCCATACCGGCGCGTTGCCAGAATTGCCTGACCTTTTCCACCGCCTCTAAATCACAGTCCGGTTCGGGAGTAAGAATGCAATGGCGGCCCGCAAACAGATCCGCAAATCCGGATTCAGGGCCCGAATGCTCGGTGCCTGCGACCGGGTGTCCGGGAACAAAGTGGACGCCCGCCGGAATATGTGGCCGCACATCGTCGATCACCGCGCGCTTAACCGACCCAACGTCGGAGACGACCGCCCCCTGTTTGAGCGCATTTGCGATCTTTCCGGCGATAGCGCCGTAGCTGCCGACGTGCGTGCACAGGAAAACGATATCGGCGCCGGCGACCGCCTCGGCCGGATCCTCATGAACGCTATCGACGAAGCCCAGTTCTAGCGCTTTGTCGCGGGTCGTCTTGGTGCGCGCGCAGCCGGCAATCTGTTCTGTTAGCCTCTCACGCTTTGCGACCCGTGCGATCGATGAACCCAGCAGGCCGAGTCCGATCAAGGCGATTCGCTGAAACAGCGAAGCGTCGTTCACGCCGGTGCCAGTTGTGTTGCCATCACTTCGAGCAACTCGCGCAGCTCTTCCTCAAGTCCGACGGTAAAGCGGATGCAGTCGGTCAGTCCGTAAGGCGTCAGGAGATTGGTCATGATGCCCTCGGAGACAAGCCTCTTGTACATTGTCTCTGCTGTTTCGGTGTCTTTGAACCGTGCCGTGACATAGTTGCCAACGGACGGAGCCACTTCGAGCCCCATCGCCTGTAGCTCTTTCGACAACCAGGGCATCCACTTGTTGTTATGCCCGAGCATAACGTTGTCGTAATCGGGATCGCCAAGCGCTGCGGTCGCACATTCCGGCGCAGGTGAACCGACGTTGAATGGCGACCGCATCGTGTTGAGAGTCCGCGCGATCTCGGCTCCACCGTAGGCCCAGCCGAGCCGGAGCGCTGCCAGCGAGTAGTATTTCGAAAAGGTGCGAATCATAACAACATTCGAGAATTCGTCTACCAACTCGATTCCCGACTTGTAGTCGCTTTCCAAGATGTATTCGGCATAGACCGAGTCGAGGAAGAAGAGCACATGCTCCGGGAGGCCCGCGTGCAGCCGCCGGATCTCACTGTCCGGAAGGTATGTGCCGGTCGGATTGTTGGGGTTGGCGAGGAAGACGATCTTCGTGTTGTCGGTGACCGCCGCCAGCATGGCATCGACGTCCGCATACCATCCTGAGTTCTGCACCTCGACCGGCGTTGCACCGCAGAGCCGCGTGACCCGGCCGACCATGCGAAACTCGTACTGGCTGAACAGAACTTCGTCGCCAGACCCGCAATAGGCGCGGAGGAGTAGGTGAATAAGCGACTCCGAACCGCAGGTAACGACGGTTCTCGCGGGATCGCAAGAAAACCGTTTACCAATTGCCTCGCGGAGTTCGCGATACGAGGGGTCGGGATAGCGATTGAGATTAAGCCCTCGCTTTTCGAACGCCTCGAGCGCGCGCGGGCTGGGCCCAAATGGGCTCTCGTTGGTCCCGAGCAGGAGGCGTTTTACGACGCCTTCCGTACCTGGCCTTCCACCGCCAACCGGCGGAAGTTCGTCGATGCCGTGAAGTGGAACTGGCGCGCTCATCATTTTTCTCCTGTCATAGACGACGAGGCTAACCCAGCCCCACCGCCAGATTTGCTTTGTAGTTCAGCGTTTGAAAGTGGCACTGCGTAGGCACCGATGATTAGAACACGTTGTATCATATCGCGGGCCTCGAGGAGGTTGAGTCGCGTATCCTCGGCGGTCACGAATTCCTTAACCGCGGCCAAATGAAGCCATCGATCCTGCTTGCAAGATGTGGTGAAAAGAGGTTCCAGATTGGCCTTCTGGAGCATGTCATTGAGCGCCGCTCGGGACAAGGCCTCGTTGGTCTCCAGCGCGATGATGGAGTGATCGAGGCCCGTGCGCTCGGGTTCTGCGCGAGCAATGGCGAAGGCCTCGATCGCATCGCCACGCGCGTTGCCACTGCCGGCGAAGGGTAAGCGTAGGATGATGCGTGGCGCATCGGGGACGCACAGGCTTGGCCACCACGGGTCCGTGTCGTCGTCTGATGGGATTGGCAGCACGCCCACTCTGGTCCCTCCGGCCGACACCTGAGAGACGACGTCGCGGGCGACCGCATATGACGTCATTGGTGTCTGGCTTCCGAAATGTGTTCGCGCGAGGTCCCAATAGCCCTGCCGGTTTTCTGCCGCGTTGATGGCGATGGAGTGAGCGCCCTGCAAGGCCGTTACAGCGGCGATCATCTCGCGCCAAATCTGCACGAGCGAAGATGCGGGAAACGGTCCGGTATGGCGCTCGACGAGGCGCCGCATGATGTCCGCTTCGCGCCCAGGATGCATGACTAGAATACCGCTCTTGTCCTTGATTTCGGCAATGCGTCGTACGATATCGGTACGTTGCATGATCAAGTCATGCAGTGACGTGTCGATCCGGTCGATTTCGCGGCGCAACTCAAGAAGCGAGCGATTTGGTGTCGTCATGGCTTCATTGGGGGTGACCAGGGCAGCGCTACTACTAGTGCTTGATGTCATGGAAATCAAAGAAAACATTGACAGTATGAGCAGGTGTCCGTAGCAATTCGCACGCTCCCGGACCATGACGACTCAACTGCGCGAAACGACCGAAATGTGCGCTCTTAAAGCTATCCAGGCGACGGCAATGGAGCTTCCGGGTCACCACGTGGTGCTCGGCAGACGTGAGCCGTTGCGGCTCGACGGTGGGGCGGAGCTGCGTGAATTTCCGGTTGCGTTCCAGACCTACGGCGAGTTGAACGCGGACAAGTCCAATGCCGTCCTCGTTTGCCATGCGCTGACTGGAGACCAGTTCATGGCGGAACCCCATCCGATCACGGGAAAAACCGGTTGGTGGGATCTCGTCGTTGGCCAGGGCAAGCCGCTCGACACTGACCGCTACTACGTGATTTGCGCGAACGTTTTAGGGGGCTGCATGGGCACGGTCGGCCCAAAAGAGGCCGATCCGGCAACCGGCAAACCCTATGGTCTCCAATTTCCGGTGATAACAATCGCCGACATGGTGCGTGCGCAAAAGCTGCTTATTGAGCATTTGGGTATCGAGCAATTGTTTTTCGTAACCGGAGGCTCAATGGGCGCCATGCAAGCGCTCGAATGGGCCGTGCGCTATCCCAAGCATGTCTTCGCGGCGGCGCCAATTGCCGGTTCGGCTCGTCATTCCGCACAAAATATTGCGTTCCACGAGGTTGGGCGCCAGTCGATCATTGCCGACCCAGACTGGCACGGCGGCGACTATCTGAGCCACGACGTCGTCCCCCGGCGTGGCCTGTCTGTCGCGCGCATGGCCGCACATATCACCTATATGTCGGAGTCAGCCCTGCATCGGAAGTTTGGCCGTAACCTGCAGGATCGCGATCAGCTGACCTATGGGTTTGAGGCCGATTTCCAAGTCGAAAGTTACCTGCGGCATCAGGGCAGCACATTTGTTGAGCGCTTTGACGCTAATTCGTACCTCTACATAACCAGGGCAATGGACTATTTCGACCTGGCGAAGGAGTTCGGCGGATCGCTGACTGCTGCTTTCGCGGACACTCCGGTGCGCTTTTGTCTGACATCGTTCAGTAGCGACTGGCTGTTTCCAACCTCGGAGAGCCGGGAGATCGTTCACGCGCTCAACGCGGCGGCCGCAAACGCAAGCTTCGTAGAAGTTACGACCGATAAGGGCCACGACAGTTTCTTGCTCGACGAGCCGGAATTCCACAACGTGTTTTCCGGATTCCTGAACGGCTGTGCGGAGCACCGAGGTCTGTGACGCAGCCGGGTGGGCGTCAAGATTCGATCCGCGTTGACCTGCAGATCATTGCCGACATGATCGAGCCGAGCTCGCGCGTGCTCGACATTGGCTGCGGTGACGGCGCACTTCTGGCATATTTGTCGAGTTACAAGCAGGTTGACGGACGAGGCCTAGAGCTCAGCATGGCGGGGGTCAACAGGTGCGTGCGTAACGGTCTTTCGGTAGTTCAGGGCGACGCGGATACAGATCTAAAGGATTATCCATCGCGTGCTTTCGACTACGCCGTGCTGAGCCAGACGCTACAGGCAACCCGCCGACCCAAGGAAGTGCTGGAGCATCTTGGACGCATTGGTAGACGGACCATCGTGTCGTTTCCAAATTACGGATTTTGGCGTGTGCGCCTCGGGTTGCTTCTGGGTGGCCGCGTGGCGGCAACCACGCCCTCGCACGAAACTTGGTACGATACGCCCAACATTCATCGCTGTACGATCAGAGATTTCGTCGATCTATGTCGCGATGTCGAACTGGTCATCGAGCGCGGCATTGCACTTGATCGCATTGGTCACACCGCGCCATTCGCCGCCACAAGTCGCTTCGCTAACTTGTTCGGAGAACAAGCGCTGTTCCTGCTCAGAAGTCGTTAGCTTCGGGCGTAGGTGGCCGGCGCAAGAGACCCCTCAACTGGTGTAGAAAGAGCTCATCGGCAACCGCGACGCGGCGCCATGATCTTAGGTGTCACCGCCGCCCGATCCTTGCGGTTCCAGTCTGACAGGCGCTGCCGGCGCACGACCTTTCTTGTCCTCGCCGAAGTAGACGGTCTGGTGCGGGAATGGAATTTCGATGCCGAGCTCATCAAATCGTTGCTTGAGGAGCCGATTGAAGCCGCGCCGTACGGTCCACTGTTTGACCGGTTGGGTCTTAATTCGCGCGCGAATTACAACGGCGGAACCTTCGAACCGGTCCAATCCCATCACGTCCAAATCCTCAACGATGAGCGGGCCGAAGCTCGGGTCGGCTCTCAGCTCTGCACCAACCTGTTTGATGACGTCGATGACCTCGTCCACGTTCTCGCGGTAGGCCACACCAATGTCCATCAGTGCGTAGGAGAAGTCCTTGGTCATATTGACGATGGATGAAACCTCGCTAAACGGAATCTGATGCACCGTTCCAGACACATCGCGCAGCCGCAGGGAGCGCACGGTGATGGCCTCGACCACGCCGGAATGGCTTCCGAGCTCCACGACATCGCCGACCGCAATCGCATCCTCGATCAGAAAGAGCAAACCCGTGATTACATCCTTGACCAAGGTCTGCGCCCCGAATCCGACCGCCAAGCCCACCACGCCCGCACCCGCAAGGAGCGGTGCGATGTTAACGCCAACCTCTGAAAGCACCGTCAAAGTGACTATGACGGCCAGTACAACAAGTACGAAGTTTCGCAGCAGCGGCAACAATGTACGTATGCGCTGACTTCGTGCGACCTCGCCGCCATCTTCATTGGTGGCTTGGAGATAGCGCTCGATCGCCGCGCTGATCAACTCCCATACGACGAGCGCCGCGGTGACGATGAGCATGATCGAGAACGCTTTGGACAAAAGAGCGCGACCGGCCGGTTCGGCGAGCCATCCATAGATACCTAGTCCCCAGGCTTGCAGGACGGCGAAAAAGGCGAGCAGGTAGATCAGAGAGCGAACGCCCCGATGCAACCACGGAAGGTATCGGTTCGCTCGGGCCTCGAGGTCGGGCAGGCGTGACCTAACGTCCTGACTGAGTGAGAAGCTCTGTCTTATGCCGTGGTTCACGGCGGCAGCGATTAGCCGCGCGGCGATGACGATGACAAGCGTGATTAATGTTGCGTGCAGCGCGAATCGAAACCCGCCAGCGACTTCGAACACCCAGACAAAGTAAATCGTGATGAGGTAGAGAATCAGCAGGATATGCCAGATATCGGCGATGCGCCCGCGTACGTTGCCCATCGAGCCTGCAGCATTCCCGCGAATGCGCGTGGACATTTGCTCACGGTTTTGCACAACGATCATGATCAACAACAGGCCAATCGCCAAGCCCAGCAGCTTTAAGAAAACCGCATGAGATGCCGCCGGTAGGCCGAGTAGCAGTGCCGCGTCAATTGCAAAGAAACCGTAAACCGACAGATATGTGAATCGCCGTACCCAAATGAACGCATAGTTTGCTGTTTCGTCTTCGATAGACAGAACCCGCAGGGTCTCCACTCGTGGCGCAAGAAGCAGTCGTGCCGCGACGAGTACGGCCCATGAAAGGAGGCTGGCGTTGATGACAGCGACGGCGATCAATCGAGTAATGCGCTCGGGGTCGAGTAGGGCAAGTGCGCCGTAGGCAGCGCCGGCGAAGGCAAGTACAGGCACAAGGTCGAGTAAGGTCCGAATCAAAAGTAGCGTGACGCGTAGCCAAAGCCGATCCTCGACACGAGCTTCAACGGCGCTGCGCGGACGTGTCATAAGGCTCCGCACAATCCACTGCGCGAGAATGCCCGTTAGCAGGACTAGAATGATGCCGCCTGCGGCCGTGCCAGCGTCGCGCGCGCATCCGACCGGCCGAGCGCCCCGCGAACCCAGCGAACTTGCGTGGGAATATCGAGCAAAGTTGCGGCGGCAATGACCAACTGGTGGCTGACGTTATCGACCCGCGCGCTTATCTGGTCGAGGAACCTCGCGCCGGCGCCGCGTTGCGGGGGTGGCGGCGCCAAAGCGCGTTCGGCGGCGATCAAAGCTCGCAACTGTACGATAAATGACGCGCGCTTTGCATCGTCCTCAAGCGTTGCCGCAAGCGCTTCGAGCTCAGTCGCGTTTGCACCCTCGATCGCGGTCTGCTGTGCCGCGAGCGGAGTAGCGACAACGCCAACGCTTAGCGCTACGGCTAACGCGACTATTGTTTGGATCAAGATAAGACGCATGAGGGAATGTGGGTTACTCGCCGGCGGCCGGCGACTGTAGCTTGATGCCGGTCTCAAGTCACACTGATTTGGCCTTGTGACGGGCCGGCGGCGCTACAGATGTTGCCAACCCAATCCTTCATGGCCGAACGAGAACAGGTCGGGATGGAATATCTCAGCTAGGATTTCGAGCGACTCCACAAGCCGCGGTCCGGGCCGGTTGAAATAGTGGTGACCGTCGGTGACAAATACCTGCCCTGCGTCGACCGCCTTGAGGCTTGTCCAACGCGGATGGCTTGTCAGCGCCGCCGATTCACTCCGCGTTCGCGCGAGATCATATCCGCAGGGCATGATCACAATTGTGTCCGGGTCCGAGGTTTCGAGCGTGTCCCAGTCGATCCACGGCGAATGTTCCCCGGTGGTGCCAAACAAATTCTCACCACCGGCCATCTGCACGAGCTCGGGAACCCAGTTTCCAGCCGCCATCAGCGGTTCCGTCCACTCGATACAGGCGACACGCGGTAATTTGGACGATGACGATCTCCCCCGTATGGCCTCCATGCGGCGGGTCAGCGCCGCGATCAGCATTTCGCCTGCCCGCGCAGCGTCCAGCACGTCAGCGACCACAAATATATCCTGCCATACGCCGGCGATATCCTGGGCCGTCAAAGAAACGATGCGCGGCGTTGTGCCCAGCCAAACGCCGAGAGCAGATACAAGCTCCTGCTCGCTGATCGCGCAGACTTCACATTGCGACTGCGTCACGACGATATCGGCGGCAAGTTGCTGTAGTGCTTCAGCGTCTACGCGGTAAACGGAAAGCCCTTGCGCAACGATGGCTTTGATCCGCTGATCTACGTCGGCGGAACCGAGGTCTTTTTCGACCTTCGACTCCGTGATCGCAGGCAATGCTGTGACGCTCTCGGGAAAATCGCATTCGTGACTGCGCGCTACCAGCGCCGGCTCAAAACCAAGCGCCGCGACTATTTCGGTTGCGCTCGGTAACAGCGCCGCAATCCGCGGCTGTTTTTCGGCGGCGTCGGCGATATCACTGTTTCCTAATGCGCCGACGGCGCAGCGCGCGCGCCCCCCCGAGCCCCGCGGCAAATATGCCAACGAGGATAGGAATCAGCGCGATGTTTGCAAAACGCAGCATTCCCTGCAGCGTTTCAATGTCCTGGCGCAATGCCAGTTGAACTTCTCGAAGCTCGCTCCTCGTACTCACCAGCTCTTGCCTGAACGTTTCGAGCTCGGCCTTCTGCTCTTCGGTGAGAATTATTTCAGCACCAGCGGCAGCTTGCTTGCCTTGCCCTCGCGACTGCAGCTTCTCCTGCGTTTCGGCAACTTTCTTTTGCAGGCGCTGTTCTTCGGCCCGGAACCGCTGCTCGGCGGCGGTTTGCAGATCGGCAATTAGGCTGAAGGGACGATAAGACGTACCGCGGCTGCGCAGGCCGACCAACTCGTTGCTGCCCGAGAGGTTGTCCAGGGCATTTACGACGAGGTCGCCGTTGTTAGCGTGCGGAAAGACGACGCGTTCTCCGAAGAACTCCTGCTCGGTTGCCCAAAATCGGTCCTCGAGCATGTCGGCATCAGCAAACACAATGACATTAATTGACTCTGTCGACTCAGCGATGTGCGGTTTGGCTTCGGGTTTACTATTCGTTTCGGCCTCAGCCGTTTCGCTCGTCGCCGAAGCAGCGCTGGTCGTCGTCACCTCTTCTAGAGCAGTCGACTGACCTGTGCCCTGCGTTGCAGTCGTGGTTTCCGTTGACGACTCCACATCGTCGCTCGCTTCGGCGCTGCTTTCTTCCTCTGCTGCCTCCGGCGGTGGCGGCGGCCCGTCGGGGAACGCCGTCACAGCCTTGCCGCTGATCCGGGCTGCCAACGTAAACTTCTCGCCGGATGGCTTAAACTTCTCCAGGAGGCCGAGAATGTCAGGAATTTGCCCCTTCACGGCTTCGGTTTCGATTATCTGGGTTTGGTCGGTCGTTTGCAGCAGTGGCGTAATCGTCGTCAGCGCGCCCTCTTTACTTTGAAGCGTGCCGGCACTTGCCATATTGACGACCCGAACGTTGCTCGTCACTGCATCGATCGGAGAGGCGTTTGCGTCGGTGAGTTCGAGCCAGGTTACGAACGGCGCCGCCACGACTTCGCCCTCGCCTTTGCCGGCGTTCACTAACCTGGCGACGCCGATATCGCCAATCACCTTGCCGTCTTCCATCTCGATGCCCCAGGCACCGAGCAGCAGGGTTAGGTTGGAGCTTGGTGGACTTGGAAATCCACCTGCGCCGATCGCGGCGCTTTCGTTGTGGGGGTCGATGAATGCCAATAGTCGCCCGCCTCGCAGCACGAACTGGTCGATCGCATAAAGCGATTGCTCCTGGAACGGCGGTGGATGAATCAGCATCAGGATGTCGACATCATCCTCGATCGCAACGAAATCGCTGGTGATTTGACGGACTTCGAACAGCGGCCTGATTTGATCTATCAGAATCCAGGTCTTGCCTTCCTGTCCCGAGAGCTGGGCGCGTGGGTCGCCGAACACCAGCCGGCTGGTGATGAGACCGACAACAGGCTTCTTGGGACGCTGTAACGCAAATACGAGCCGTGCCAGGTCGTACTCGAGAAACCGCTCCCTATTGGGTTGAAGGAAGGGGATGACCTCTCGGGATTCACCGGCCTTCCCGACGATACCGAAATAGACTTTCTCGCCGGATTGATCTATCGGCGCGCCCTGCAAGCCATCGCTGACTGCATTGTCCTCAACTTCTGAAAACGCCACAGGATCGAACTTTTCGATCCGGATATTGTCGCCGCCGACGGCCTTGAACTCATTGAGCATATCGCCGACCCGCGCGGCATAGTTGCCATGAGTCGGTATCTCCTTCCCCAACCGGCTGGAGAAGTAATAGCCGAGCGTGATTGGCGTTTCGATGTCGCGGATAATCTTCTTCGTGCCATCGGACAGCGTGAACAGCCGGTCCTGCGTGAGATCAATGCGATAGCCCGATAGCGTCGAAACGCCGATGTTGACCAAGGCGAAAATGGCAATCACCAGGATGACGCCGCCGACCCATCGCCCTTCGTGCGAAAAGAACTTGCCCGACATTTAGTGCTCGCTCCTCAACTAGCCTTGTTGCGTTGCACAGCGACGCCGGTCAGCGTCAAGAACAGAGCAATGACGGAAATGAAATAGACCATGTCGCGTAGGTCCAGCACGCCTTTCGAGATATCGGCAAAATGCGTGATGAAGCTCAAGTCGGCGATGACTCGCGTGACCAACTCAGGCAGCCACGCGCCAAAGGTCGATAAAATGGCAGGCGTGCCGGTTACGATAAACAGGAAACAGACGGCGGCAGTAATAATGTAGGCGATGACTTGGTTCTTGGTGAGCGCCGAGACGAAGGAGCCGATGGCGAGGAAAGCCCCTGCCATCAACAGGCTGCCTAGATATGCAGCGAGAATGATGCCGTTGTCCGGATTGCCTAGATAGTTGACCGTGAGCCAGATCGGAAATGTCAGTGATACGGTAATTGCGGTAAAGCACCAGGCGGCGAGATGTTTGGCGATAATGGCCTGCGGCAGCGAAATGGGTAGCGTCATAAATAATTCGATCGTTCCTGACTTTCGCTCCTCCGCCCAGAGACGCATCGAGATGGCCGGCACGAGCACCAGGTAGAGCCAAGGATGATACTGGAAGAATGACTGCAGGCCCGCTTGTCCGCGTTCGAAGAAATTGCCAAAGAAAAATGTCAGCGTGCCGGAAAAGGCTAGGAAAATGACAATGAAGATGTAGGCGACCGGCGTCGCAAAATAGCCCGCCATTTCTCTTTGGAAGACAATCATCGTGTTACGCATCGCCAGAATTCCTTAACTAACCCTGCGTCACTGCGCGAAATACGTCGTCGAGGTGACCGTGCTCAACATGGATCTCATCGACGTCAATCTTATTGTCACGCAATACGCTACCAATAGCCGCGACGATGGGGGCCTGGTCTTTTGCCCTCAAAAACAAACTGTTATCGCCCACCTCATCGATACCGGAAACTTCCGGGATGGCTGCGAGTGTTTTTTTCGCTGCCTCTCTGGCGCCTGTCACGGCGATCCGCACGCCGTTGTGCCGAGGCGATTTGGCGGCGAGTTCTTCAGGCGTGCCGTCGCTGACGATGCGACCGTTTGCGATGATAATGGCCCTCGTGCAAACGGCATCGACCTCCTCAAGAATGTGGGTCGAAATGATGATGGATTTCTCGCCTGACATTTGCTTGATGAGTTGGCGCACCTCGTGCTTTTGGTTGGGGTCGAGACCGTCGGTCGGCTCGTCTAGAATCAGGACTTCGGGGTCATGTAGCAGGGCCTGTGCCAGCCCGACCCGGTGGCGGAAGCCTTTCGAGAGCGTATCGATCGGTTGTTGCAAAACTGACGATAGCTGTGTCTTCTCAACCGCTTCGGCGATGCGATTTGCCGCCTCGCTGCCCTTGTATCCTCGAATTCCAGCGCAAAACGCGAGTAGCGCTGAGGGTGTCATATCCGGCCATGCAGGCGCTCCCTCAGGCAGATAGCCGACGCGTTTTTTGACCTCGAGCGGTTGCTTTTGGACGTCGAAACCAGATACCCGTGCTGTCCCGGAGGTCGGTGCGAGGAACCCGGTAATCATCTTCATGGTCGTCGACTTGCCGGAGCCATTCGGCCCAAGAAAGCCTAAGACTTCACCCCGCTCCACCGTGAACGAAATGTCGTCTACCGCGGTAATTTGCGGGAAGCGTTTGGTTATGTGGTCGGTCTCAATCATCTATCCAACCTGCCGGTCGCGTCGCTTCTTGAGATGACTTGCATTACTGACATCCGTTAGGCGGAGAATGGTGCGCAGCGAACGGAGAAAATCGATATTTCGATTCTGCGAAGTCCTCTATCCTTAAGCACTCACCAATAGAGACTGCCAAGACAGCGTTGATTTAGGAAATGGCGTATTTCGAGTCAAGAGGAGGTAACGAAAAATTATTTTATATTTATTTCAATATGTTATTTGTTGTGTTGGGTTTGGCCACAATTTGGCAATGCCCGATCTTCCTCAATCTGCGTCACGCGATAGGAGAGTGCCGTGATCCGCAGCTTGCGTTTGGCGACCGGGCTCGTCCTTTTCGTCTACGTTAGCCTGCACCTCAGCAATCACATCGCTGGGTTGTGGTCGCTCGATGCGATGGAGGCGACGCGAGCCGTAGTCCATTCGATCTGGCATACTTTGCCCGGGAGGGTTCTCCTTTATGGATCGCTCCTCGGCCATATCGGTCTGGCGTTTCACGCAATTTACCGACGCCGAGACCTGCGCATGCTTGCGGCCGACGCAGTCCAGCTGGTGCTGGGCCTCGCCATTCCTTTCCTTCTCATGATCCATATCTTGGGGACGAGGGGCGCGTCCCAGTTGTATGGGACGGAGGCGAGTTACGCCTACGCGTTGCTCGCGCAGTGGCAAACGATCGGTACCGACGGCGTGTTTCAGGTCGTGGTGCTCGTGATTGCCTGGGTCCACGGTTGCATGGGCTTGCACTTTTGGCTGCGGTTGAAGCCGTGGTATCCGCGCGTGAGGCAATTCGCCTTTGGCTATGCGCTGCTGCTACCCACGCTGTCGCTTGTGGGAGTTTTTGAAGGTGCGCGTGACGTGCTCGCTCGTGCCAGAGAGCCTGGTTGGATCGAATCCATCGCCGCCGGCGCTGCATGGCCGGATGCGACACAATATGTGGAACTATTGACGATCCACCGAACCGCCTTAGGCGTTCTTGTGGCGCTGCTCGCTTTGACGTTGGCCGCGCGGTGGCTGCACCAGTTGTGGGAGAGGCGTGGTCCGGTGATCTCGGTCGAGTATGACAGTGGCACGGCAGTAAGGGTTCCGCAGGGGTTGACGATCCTCGAAGCGAGTCGGCTTGGCAATATACCTCACGCCGGCGTCTGCGGCGGACGCGGGCGGTGTTCGACCTGCCGCGTGCGGGTCCATTCGGGCATCGATCAGTTGCCGCCGCCATCGCTGTCGGAGCGACAAGTTCTAGAACGAGTGCGAGCCGGTTCAGACGTGCGGCTTGCCTGCCAGTGTCGGCCGCAGGGCGAAATGCGGGTGACACCGTTGCTGCAGCCCGCGACGGCGGCGCTGCATCTTTCCGCACGGCCCGAATATCATCAAGGTCAAGAGATGGAGATCGCCGTCTTGTTTGTGGACATTCGCGCGTTCACTAAGATCGCTGAGAGTAAGCTACCTTATGACGTGGTTTTTCTGCTCAATCGCTATTTCGAGGCAATGGGCCGCTCGATCGAGGAAGCGGGTGGCCGGATCGACAAGTACATCGGTGACGCCGTGATGGCGCTGTTCGGTGTCGAGAGCGATGCTCGTCAAGGGTGCTATGGGGCGCTAGTGGCGGCAAAACAAATGGGTATTCGTCTTTCGGCGCTCAACGCGGCGTTTGCCAACGATCTCGACGAGCCGCTACGAGTCGGCATCGGAATACATCATGGACCCGCTGTCGTTGGCGAGATGGGATATGGCGTTTCGTCGCTGACCGCGGTCGGCGATACGGTCAATACGGCGAGCCGCTTGGAAGCAATGACCAAGGAGCACCTCTAAGAATTCGCGATTTGACAGAGGATGATTGGTTAAACGGGCTGTGGCCGTCTGCGGCCATGCTGGCACCGGGATTTCCGGGAGTTTCCCGCGCTCCAATTGAGCTATTTCCGCTTCAAGACCGTGCCCAGGCGATCTCCTACTCAGAGTATTGTCACACCGCCGCGGCGAGGCGGTTCAGTTGGACCAGACGGCGCATGTTGTGGGCGAGGTTCTTCAGCCCTATCCGAGCCTTTGCCCGCGCCAGCCCGACACTACGCAGCAGCGTCCCGCCCATGTCGTTGCTCTGGGCCCCGAAAACATGCTCGACGCGGACCCGAACGGACGAACGGGTCTTGTTGCCTTGCTTCTCGCGCTCGCTCAGCGGCTTGTTGCGGCGGGCTTTGCGATGGATCCGGCTCCTCAACCCCTTCTTCTTCAGCGCCGCCTCGATCTCCGCCGAGCGATAAGCGCTGTCCGCCCATACGCCCAAGGCCGTGTTGTCCCCATCCAGGATATCGTCGAGAACCTTACTGTCGTGCGTCGCCGCGTCGCTCACCTGATAGCGCCGCACCAGCTTGTGCCGACGGTCCACGTTGACATGGTTCTTGTAGCCGTAATGGCTCCTGCCGTGCTTCTTGGTCCACCGCGCCTCGACATCCTTTTGGCGCCGCTTTGCCGGCTTATCCTGCCAGCATTCCGGCGTCTCGCCAGCCTTTATCCCCGCGTTCTCCTTGCGGCTGTTGCGCTGTTTGGGCACCGCCACGATCGAGGCGTCGATGATCTGGCCGCCCATCGCCAGATAGCCCTGATCCTTCAGGTGGCCATCGAACGTCTCGAATAAGGTCTCGATCACCCCAGCTTGCGTCAACTGTTCGCGGTACAGCCACACTGTCTTGGCATCGGGAACCCGGTCCTCCAGACCCAACCCCAAAAACCGCATGAACGACAGGCGATCCCGGATCTGATGCTCAACCTGATCGTCCAACAGATTGTAGAGTGCGCTCAGAATGATCGTCTTGAACATCACCACCGCGTCCCACGGCTTGCGTCCCGCCCGCGACTTGCGCGCCTTGTCCGAACGCCGACACACCGCATCCAAACTGACATTGCTCCCGGATCCCGGACCAGGCGGTAAATTGAATACCGATCTGGAGGGACGAGATGACAAAGCAGACGAGGCGGCGATTTTCGCCGGAATACAAGGAACAGTCGGTTGCCCGGCTGTCGGAGCCGGGTGCGACGCATAGCAGTGTGGCTGCCGAGCTCGGCGTCACGCCAACGCAGTTGAAGACTTGGCGGCTCGAGCTTGAGGCCGCGGGCTCGGCCGCGGCGACCGCGGCGCAGAAAGCCGAGGCCGCTGAACTGGTGCAGCTTCGCCGGGATAACAAGCGGCTGACGGAGGAGGTTGAGGTTCTACGCAAAGCCTCGGCTTTTTTCGCTCAATGGGCGGCGAAGACATGAAGACGAAGCACGCTTTCATCGCCGCCCATGCTTCAGGGCACGCCATCCGGTTCATGTGCCGGGTCCTGGGGGTTGCTCACAGCTGGTTCCACGCCCGGCGGCGTGCGGCCCCAAAGAGAGCTGAACGCGCTGCCCGGCGTGGCAGGCTCGGGTCAGAGATCCGGGAGATCTTCGAGCAGAGCAAGAGGTGCTACGGCGCGCCTCGGATCCATGCCGAGTTGAAGGCCCGCGGCTTACGCATCTCGAAGCGCTCGGTCGCCAAGCTCATGCGAGAGAACGGCATTCGTCCACCGCGAGGCAGGCGGCGGGCGCCGATCACCACCGACAGCCGCCACTCCCATGCGATCGCGCCCAATCTGCTCGACCGCAACTTCGAAGCCGCTGCGCCCGATGCGGTCTGGCTCGCTGACATCTCCTACATCCCAACTGACGAAGGCTGGCTCTACCTCGCCGCCGTCAAGGATCTGGCCACGATGGAGATCGTCGGCTGGTCGATGTCCGAGCGGCTGAAGAGCGTCCTGTGCGAGGAGGCGCTGAAGATGGCGATCCGCAGCCGCCGGTTGCCCATGGGGCTGATCCACCATTCCGACCGCGGTGTGCAATATGCCTGCGGTGACTACCGCAAGCTGCTCCGCCTCCATGGCATCAAGGCCTCCATGAGCCGCAAGGGGAATTGCCTCGACAACGCCCCTATGGAGAGCTTCTTTGGGTCTCTCAAGACCGAACTCGTGCACCGTACCCGGTTTTCTACCCGGCGCGAGGCCAAGGCTGCGCTATTCGAGTACATCGAGATCTTCTATAACCAACGACGGCGCCACTCGAGCATCGGCTACCGGACGCCGGCACAGGCCAGGAGGGATATGACCATCGCTCAGGCCGCATAGGTGAAGAACCACCTGGTCCGGATTTTGGGGTCAACGTCAAACACCCACGGAAGTCTTCCCACGGAACAACCTCGTCGATCTTCGCCAGAGGCTCGTTCTTGGCGTCCAGCCCGGTATACCGCTTCGAAAGATCAAAAAATCCTATCTGACCCATGAACACCCCTCCCGATGTCAACAAATCGTCAACCCGATTCTAAACCGACGGTGCGCGAAAATGGCATTTTTAGAGATGCCCCAAGGAGTACACGGCCCAGCTCGTGGTTTCCGAGGCGGTTCTAAGTGTCGCCGAACTCGACATAGAAGTCGGCGCGCGGCATGAGGTCATGGTTCGTGGCCGAACCGAACCGCTCACCGTGCGCGTGATAATGCAAACGCGGGACCTACCTCGCGACCTCTAGGCGGTTGCCACGAGATTGGGGCGAGCCGGATTAGCTCCCCTTACTCGCGATGAATATGGCGACCTTCTCTTTGAGCTGATTATACTCCGCACATCCGGCGAAACCGTGAGTGCACATGTTGTTGAGTACGACCAACCGCTCTTGAGCCTTTGGCAGGTCACCAATCTTCAGATAGAGCTCACCTAAATACTCGTTTGCACCCTTGTGCGTTGGCTGAAGCTTCAGCGCCTCTTGGTATTGCACCAATGCCACATCAAACTTCTCGAGCTTTCGGTTGCTGTATGCCAGCAAGTTCCAGGCATCGGCATTTTTGGGCTGCGACTTGACGACCTTTTTGAGCATTGGTATCGCGGCCGTGAAGTTCTTGGCATCGACCAGCTTCTTGGCCCTCGGGAAGTCCGACGTGACGTTTGTCGTTGTTGTCGAACCAGATCCTGCCGCATAGGCGGCGCCAGTGGCCAGCATCGCGACGATGGCAACGGCAGCAAACAGATACTTCATATTCGGAACTCCTATCTTTTCTTTCCGTCACAGCTTCCAGTTACGGGCACCTGTGAATGTGGATGGAGACCACTATCCCGCGATCTCAAGCGAACTCTACGAATTGCGAGTCTGCAAAAATGTATCCAACTATGGAGGCTAACACGAACGTCAATATGAGTATTCCCTTAGAACTGAACCAACCATGGAGGAGAAGCGCACATCCACGTTTAGCTATATGTGGTGTATGATTTCTCTTCAATCAACGCCGAACCGAGAGCTTTGTTGATCTTTTGCTTCACGGCGGATCGTTGGTGCGGTAGACACTGCGCGCGAGTTCAACGAAGCGCGAATCGAAATCACAGCGCTGCTCGCAATCACTAATCTCGTCCTCTATTTCCCAGAGTGACATTGCTCCCGGATCCCGGACCAGGCGGTAAATTGAATACCGATCTGGAGGGACGAGATGACAAAGCAGACGAGGCGGCGATTTTCGCCGGAATACAAGGAACAGTCGGTTGCCCGGCTGTCGGAGCCGGGTGCGACGCATAGCAGTGTGGCTGCCGAGCTCGGCGTCACGCCAACGCAGTTGAAGACTTGGCGGCTCGAGCTTGAGGCCGCGGGCTCGGCCGCGGCGACCGCGGCGCAGAAAGCCGAGGCCGCTGAACTGGTGCAGCTTCGCCGGGATAACAAGCGGCTGACGGAGGAGGTTGAGGTTCTACGCAAAGCCTCGGCTTTTTTCGCTCAATGGGCGGCGAAGACATGAAGACGAAGCACGCTTTCATCGCCGCCCATGCTTCAGGGCACGCCATCCGGTTCATGTGCCGGGTCCTGGGGGTTGCTCACAGCTGGTTCCACGCCCGGCGGCGTGCGGCCCCAAAGAGAGCTGAACGCGCTGCCCGGCGTGGCAGGCTCGGGTCAGAGATCCGGGAGATCTTCGAGCAGAGCAAGAGGTGCTACGGCGCGCCTCGGATCCATGCCGAGTTGAAGGCCCGCGGCTTACGCATCTCGAAGCGCTCGGTCGCCAAGCTCATGCGAGAGAACGGCATTCGTCCACCGCGAGGCAGGCGGCGGGCGCCGATCACCACCGACAGCCGCCACTCCCATGCGATCGCGCCCAATCTGCTCGACCGCAACTTCGAAGCCGCTGCGCCCGATGCGGTCTGGCTCGCTGACATCTCCTACATCCCAACTGACGAAGGCTGGCTCTACCTCGCCGCCGTCAAGGATCTGGCCACGATGGAGATCGTCGGCTGGTCGATGTCCGAGCGGCTGAAGAGCGTCCTGTGCGAGGAGGCGCTGAAGATGGCGATCCGCAGCCGCCGGTTGCCCATGGGGCTGATCCACCATTCCGACCGCGGTGTGCAAGGCGGGTTCAACCGGTCGTCGCAACACGTTCAGTTTGACTGGCCTGCAAGCACTGGTCCAGAGCTTCGGCAGGAGTTCTCCATCCGAGGGTCTTGCGGGGCCGTGTATTGAGCGCGTCAGCAACAACTGCGAGTACGTCCGGACTGTGTGCGCTCAGATCGGTTCCTTTCGGGAAGTACTGTCGAAGCAGTCCATTGGTGTTCTCGTTCGTTCCGCGTTGCCAAGGGCTGTGCGGTTCGCAGAAGTAGACGGGAAGGCCGGTTGCGATCCGCAGATCCGCATGCCTGGCCATCTCTGCTCCCTGGTCCCAGGTCAGCGAGCGGCGAAGCTGCGCTGGCAATGTCGTGATCGTCCGGGCGATGGCATCGCGAACCGCTTCAGCCCCATGACCGGCAAGCGCAGGCCCGTTCTTCACGCGCGGGACGGTGCCGTGGCCTTCCATTCGGGGAAGATGCAGCAGCATTGTGAACCGCGTGGTGCGTTCCACCAGAGTGCCGATCGCCGATCTGCCCAAGCCGATGATCAGGTCACCTTCCCAGTGTCCGGGTACGGCCCGATCAGCTGCTTCCGCCGATCGTTCACTGATCATGATCTCAGGCGTGACGAAGGATTTTCCCCGCCGGCGGCTACGTGCCCGAGGTACGCGCAGTGCCCTTCCCGTGCGAAGGCAGGCGGTCAGCTCACGACGGAGTGCGCCGCGGCCCTGTACGTAGAGCGCCTGATAGATCGCCTCATGACTGATCCGCATCGCTTGATCCTCGGGCCCGTCCCCAGGATAGTCGATCCGAAGACGGTGCGCGATCTGCTCAGGACTCCAGGCCCTGGCCCATCGCCTGTGCTGCCGCGGCCCATGCCGACGACCGTTCCAGACGACGCGTGGCCCCTCGATCACCGTTCCATCCGGTGCCGAGATCCGACCCGCAAGCCGATCCTGCACATAGCGCCGCAGCGCCTCATTCGTTGCCAGCTTGGCTGGCTTCGGCCTTTTGGCGGACCGATCAGTATGCCACTGCGCCGTCGTTGCTCGGTAGTCCAGGCCACCGCTTCGGGTCGCCGCGTTGCGCCGCACCTCGCGGGAGATCGTCGACGGTGCTCGCTCCAGCCGGCAAGCAATATGACGTATGCCTCTTCCCTGGGCGTGCAGAAGAGCAATCTCCTCACGTTCCTCGAAAGACAGGTAACGTCCTGACAGCGGCTTGGCCGGTTGCGATAAATGTGATGGTGGCATGCCGCCCGACCTCCGGAACCACCTCGAGCCTACCGGAGGGGATACACCGGCATCTCGGGCCGCGTCCTCGCTCGAACGCCCCGTCGCAATCGCTGCCCAGAACCGAACAAGCTCCTCACGCCGTGCCGAGTCCGGTCGACCTGGCGAATGCAACTTGCTCCGTCCAGACCGATCCGACCGCCGTCTGCGTACCGTCATAGCAACCTCCTATGCCAGAGTGTTGCGACGACCGATTGAACTCGCCCAATATGCCTGCGGTGACTACCGCAAGCTGCTCCGCCTCCATGGCATCAAGGCCTCCATGAGCCGCAAGGGGAATTGCCTCGACAACGCCCCTATGGAGAGCTTCTTTGGGTCTCTCAAGACCGAACTCGTGCACCGTACCCGGTTTTCTACCCGGCGCGAGGCCAAGGCTGCGCTATTCGAGTACATCGAGATCTTCTATAACCAACGACGGCGCCACTCGAGCATCGGCTACCGGACGCCGGCACAGGCCAGGAGGGATATGACCATCGCTCAGGCCGCATAGGTGAAGAACCACCTGGTCCGGATTTTGGGGTCAACGTCAGAGTTTGTTGTTGGTCGTTTTGAGTTCGCTGAATTCGGCGCTGATATCTGCATCGCTCGCTATGGCGCGAGGTTGTGTCTCGAAAGTGGTGGAAATTGGTTTTGGCGCCTCTCCGAGCGGGCTGAGTTTTGCGGCGGTCAGGCCGCTCGGTCAAGGGTTTCGTCGGCGATTAGCTGATCGAGGGTTTCCCATCCATCGACTTTGCGCATCTGGATTTGGCCGGAAGCGAGGAGCGCCCAGAGGAGCATCGGCACTGTTTCGGGACACGGCAGCACGGTCTGTGTTTTGATCCGGCGCTTGAACTCCTCGTTGAGACGCTCAATGGCGTTGGTCGTTCGGGCTGATTTCCATTGGCTCTTGGACAGGCGCGTGAAGGTAAAGAGCTTGTCGCCCGCTTCTGCGAGGCTGTCCGCGACGGCCCTGCATTTCAGCCGCCACTTGTGGACAAACGCCTTGCGGCGGGTTTCCACCTCGGAGGCAGTGTCGGCATAGATCATATTGAGTCGGACCCGATTTCCTTGGACACAGAATTGGCTTAATCGAAGTGTCCAAGGAGGACCGGAACATGACCGATAATTTTGAGAAGAAAGTTGCTGTTGATGGGCCTGTGGTAAATGCTGGCGAGCTTGGCTCGTCCACGTTTTCCCCAGGCCAGGCTTTGCCGGCAGGCCCGCTGGGACTTGGCCAGCGATGGACAGTGGCGCGCAAGCGTGAGGTCGTTCTGCAGCTTTTGCGTGACGAGCCGGTGCAACTTCTGTCGCGCCAGTTGGGCGTAGAGATCTTCCGGCTCGAGCAGTGGCGTGAGAAAGCGATCGGCGGGATCGACGCCTCGCTCAAGCAACGCAAGGGCGATCCGGTGCAGGCGGAACTGGATAGCGCCATGAAGCGGATCGGAGAGTTGACCATGCAGGTGGAACTGCTGGAGGCCAAGACGGAGACCTTCGGCCCTTTGGGGCGGCGGAGGTCGCGGCGATGAGTGCCGCCACCTCTCCCGGCACGGGTCTGGCCTACGGCCTGCGGCGGGTCTGCGCCGCCTGGGGCATGGCCCGCTCCTCGTTCTACGCCATGACCTCCGGCCAGCACGCCGAGCAGCCGCCGGCAAAGCGTCGGGGACCGAAGCCCGCGATCTCGGACCAGGCGCTGCTGGTGGCGATCAAAGCCGACCTGGAGGCATCGCCCTGGGAGGGCGAGGGCTACCGCAAGGTCTGGGCTCGGCTTCGGGTCTGTCGCGACATCCGGGTTGCCCGCAAGCGGGTGCTCCGCCTGATGCGCGAGAACAATCTGCTCTCGCCCCATCGCTGCCGCCGCCGTGGCGGCAATCCCCATGACGGTGAGATCATCACTCATGCCCCGAACCTCATGTGGGGCACCGATGGCGTTCGGGTGTTCACGGTGGACGACGGCTGGGGCTGGATCTTCACCGCCGTCGAGCATTGGAACGCCGAGTGTGTCGGCTGGCATGTCTGCAAGCGCGGCGACCGCTTCGCCGCCCTGCAGCCGATCTCCATGGGGCTTGCCGGGCTGTATGGCTCGACCGCGGCCGGCGTGGCTCGGGGGCTGGCCTTGCGGATGGATCACGGCTCCCAGTATCTGTCGGACCACTTCACCAACCAGATCAAGTTCTGGGGCATCCAGCCGTCCTACGCCTTCGTCGCCGAGCCCCAGACCAACGGCGTCGCCGAGCGGTTCAATCGCACGCTGAAGGAACAGATCATCCATGGTCGCATCTACTGCAACATCGCGGAGCTGCGGGACGCCGTCCGCGACTTCGTCGAACTCTACAATGCCCAGTGGATCGTCGAAAAGAACGGCTACCTGAGCCCCGCTCAAGCTCGTCAGGCGTGGCACGCCGCGATCTCAATCAGGCCCGCCGCGTGAGACAAACTTGTGTCCAAGGAACCGGGTGCGCTACAGCGCTTCCAATCTCAGTGCTTCTGCAGACCGGGATTCGAATGACTTCCGCTCTGTTATGTCGGTGGAAATGACACCGAGCCCTTTGGGGATACCTTGTGTGTCCAATATGGGGAATTTGGCCTCAAGGTAGGTACGCATGCCGCGCGACGTTAGATTTCGTGTTTCTTTCTCGATGACCGAACACGTCTCCAGGACCTCGCGGTCATGTGCCAGATATGCGTCTGCTAGTTCTTCGGGAAAGACATCATGGAGCGTCTTTCCGATTACATCCTTCTCAGCGAGGCCATAGGCTTCATAGCCGGCTCGATTCGCCATAATAAAGCGTCCTTCGACATCTCTTACGGCAATGAGAAGAGGAGAATTCTCGACAATCCGACCTGGGCTGTGTCTCGAAAGTGGTGGAAATTTGAGGATGGCGTAATCTCCGGGTGACAAGACAACCACCCAACCGGCGGCTAGCACCGCCAAGGAGATCACGCCATGAAGAACACTACCGAGACTTCGGCGCTTTCGCTACTGGCCAATGACGCCGGCTATGATCCGCTCGAGGACCGGCTGCGGGAGAACATCAGATCCACGATCGAGGCCGTTTTTGAGGAGGAACTTGCGCAGTTTCTCGGGCGCTGCCGATACGGTCGAGAGGACGCGCTTCGGCAAGGGTATCGGAACGGGCACCGGGAGCGGCAACTGACGGGGACATTCGGGACCGAGAGGGTGAGCGTGCCGCGTGCACGGATCGTTGAGGAAGACGGTCGGGCGTCGGAATGGCGTTCGCGGGCGCTGCCGCGCTACCAGCGGCTGACCAGAAAGGCCGAGGCGCTGATCGCTTCGGTGTATCTGTCCGGAACCAACACGCGGCGGGTGAAACGCGCGCTGTTCGGGCTCTTCCGGGGTGCTGTGAGCAAGGACGTTGTGAGCCGGGCGTGGCGCAAGGTGAAGGTCGATTGGGACGCCTGGTGCAGCCGTGGCCTCGCGGATGAGGATATCGTTCGGCTGATCCTTGACGGCACTGTGATCAAGACCCGACTGGATCGCAAGGCCACCAACATCTCGGTTCTCGCGGCTATAGGGGTGCGCCGGGATGGCCAGAAGGTCTTGCTTTCGATCGGGAATATGGGCGGAGAAAGCCAGGCGGCGTGGCGCCAGTTCCTCGACGACCTTGATGCGCGTGGACTGAAACGGCCCGGGTTTGTCATCGTCGATGGCGCGCCGGGACTGGAGGCGGCTCTGTCGGCGCTTTGGGGCGATGACCTTCCCGTTCAACGCTGCACCGTGCACAAGCACCGCAACCTTCTGGGTCATGCTCCCAAACACATGCATGACGAGCTGAGCGAAGATTACCGCGATATGATCTATGCCGACACTGCCTCCGAGGTGGAAACCCGCCGCAAGGCGTTTGTCCGCAAGTGGCGGCTGAAATGCAGGGCCGTCGCGGACAGCCTCGCAGAAGCGGGCGACAAGCTCTTTACCTTCACGCGCCTGTCCAAGAGCCAATGGAAATCAGCCCGAACGACCAACGCCATTGAGCGTCTCAACGAGGAGTTCAAGCGCCGGATCAAAACACAGACCGTGCTGCCGTGTCCCGAAACAGTGCCGATGCTCCTCTGGGCGCTCCTCGCTTCCGGCCAAATCCAGATGCGCAAAGTCGATGGATGGGAAACCCTCGATCAGCTAATCGCCGACGAAACCCTTGACCGCGCGGCCTGACCGCCGCAAAACTCAGCCCGCTCGGAGAGGCGCCAAAACCAATTTCCACCACTTTCGAGACACAACCGCCATATGAATTGAACGGCTAACGGTAAGATGCTTGGTACTGCGAAGGCGTAAAACGCTGGCGGCCAGGACGCGTAGCTGACGGCGGATCCAGCAACGAGCCCGCCAATTACAAATTTCAAGAAAACTTGGTGTAACACGGCATCCGTCGGAAAGAATAAAACTGCGGCGGCGCCCCAAACCAAACCCGAGATAGCGGCGAATGACGTTAGGGCAGCAGACGACTGGCGACTTGGGGATAGATCCTGATGTGGCCGGCTAGCGACTTGTGCATAAACATAGCGCGCGCAGTTGAGGGCAATTATGCAGAACAACCATGTGAACAATTGCGGTGCTGGAACATGATCGCGCATGACCCAAGCCACCAGCAGAGCGATAGCGGAACTCGCAAAGAGAATTGTCGATATATTTCTGGAAAGCTGATGAACTAGGTTGGCGCGCAGAAGATCCGATCGTGTGCGATCGGCAGTTGGATCCAAGAGAGCTGCGAACACATGCTTTCGAAGAGCCGAAGTCCACCTATGGACCCAACTTCGGAAGTCAGTCCACAGGTGCGCCGAAAATTTTGACACTGTCCTACCCTACAAATTTCTCAGAGTTGTTCTATGCGATCAAAACGCGTCGAACGGGGTTCGGTACGAGGCAACACAGTTACCACGTGCCCAAAATTAGTAACATGGGTTGAACGCGAAGCGATCTATTGCTGTTCAAGTGATCGCGCAATTAATTGAGTTTGATCGATCTTGTTTCAATTGCGGACGGCAACGTCAGCTTCCTACGCGTACGTTGCAGGAGAGCCCTCTCTGCCAACCTCACTGAGACACCGGCCCCCCTTGGAATTACTGTAGGGCGGTGGAGGTGAATACCAATGACCGCAGAGAGAGAATCGATGACATTGCAAGAGATGGACGCTCCGGCCCTGGGGGTCGAGGAGCGTCGCGACGAGGCCCCCGGGGCCGGAGCCAGCCACGCGCGGCCAACGCCGGACCCGGAGGTCGTGGCCAAGCCGAAGAGGCGCAAGTTCACCGCGCAGTATCGATTGCGGATTCTGGAGGAGGCAGAGAGCTGCACGCAGCCCGGTGAGGTGGGCCGGCTGCTTCGCCGCGAGGGGCTGTACAGCTCCCATCTGACGGAATGGCGCAGGGCGCGGCGTGAGGGGTCGCTTCAAGGGCTGA
The DNA here is from genome assembly GCA_965217615.1 of Alphaproteobacteria bacterium. Taxonomy (GTDB): domain Bacteria; phylum Pseudomonadota; class Alphaproteobacteria; order UBA8366; family CAVOAK01; genus CAVOAK01. The sequence goes on along the minus strand of CBDCIT010000039.1, from coordinate 95,132 downwards.
CCCCGAGCAAACGCGGTCGGAAGCCCGCCGAGCGCAACCCCCTCAGCGCGAAGGTGCACGAGCTCGAGGCGAAAGTGGCTCGGCTGGAGAAGGAGCTGCACACCGCCCATACGATCCTGGACGTCCAGGGAAAAGTTGCCGGGCTGCTGGGATTCGGCCTCGAACACGGGAAGGACTGCTGATGGCCGTCCAGCCGCTCGCATCGCAGGTCGGCGTGGCGCTGGCGTGCCGAGCGCTGGGGGTGCCACGGGCTTCCTTCTACCGTCGTCAGAGGCCCGCTCCCGGGCATCAGCAGCCCCGTCCTACGCCCGCCCGGGCCCTGTGTGCGTCCGAACGCGCGCACGTCCTCGACGTGCTCGCCAGCCCGCGCTTCGTCGACCGGTCACCGGCCGAGGTCGTCGCGACGCTGCTCGATGAAGGCCAGTATCTGTGCGCCGAGCGCACGATGTACCGGATCCTGGCCGCGAACCAGCCGGTGCGAGAGCGGCGCAATCAGCGCAGTCATCCCTGCTACACCAAGCCCGAGCTGGTGGCCACGGGCCCCAACCAGACCTGGTCCTGGGATATCACCCGGCTCCGGGGGCCCAAACGCTGGACGTCTTTCTACCTCTATGTCTTGCTCGACATCTTCAGCCGCTGCGTCGTGGGCTGGATGGTTGCCGATCGGGAGAACGCCGCGCTCGCCGCGACGCTGATCGAGGAAACCTGTCTCAAGCAAGGCATCGAGCCCCAGGTGCTCACCCTGCATTCGGACCGCGGCGCGCCGATGACCAGCAAGTGCACCGCCCAACTCCTCGCCGACCTCGGGGTCACTCGCTCTCTGAGCCGCCCCCAGGTCAGCGATGACAACCCGTTCTCCGAAGCGCAGTTCAAGACCCTGAAGTATCACCCCAGCTTCCCTGGGCGCTTCGAAGACATTACCGCCGCCATCGCCTTCTGCCGGTCGTTCTTCCCCTGGTACAACACCGAGCACCGCCATGCCGGGATCGCGATGCTCACCCCCGATGATGTCCATCATCACCGAGTACCGGATGTGCTGGCTCAGCGCGGACGTACCCTGCAAGCCGCCTGGGCCCTTCACCCCGAACGCTTCGTCCACGGCACCCCGAAACCCGCCCCGCTTCCCGAAGCCGTCTGGATCAACCCACCCGCCACTTCCACAACAGGAGAAACGAGTCAGTAAATAGAAACCGTCGGTGTCTCAAAGTCGTTGACAGGTTCCGGAGAGCTAGCACACTAACCAACTGGAGTGAAGGCTGCGCCCTCGTCGTTCCCGTCGACGAAACGCTGGTCGTCTTCGCAGACTTCTCAGAGGGCAAATTCGACCAGCTCCTTGCAGAGCGCCGGGGTTACAAGCGAGCAGGCGGCGCCGCGCCAGTCGCTAGACAACTTTGTGTCGCGGCTCTCAAGTCCTTCCATTCGGCTTTCTTGCCGTAGCTTGACTCTGCCGTTTCGCGCGTCGCATGTTTCGTTCAGGCGGGTTGAAGTAATGCCGACTGTTATTGAGTAATAGCGCCAGAAACTGTACGCGAGGTGTTGTCATGGATGTAGAACAAGAGCATGTGATCGAGCGCGAATGCGCCAATGTCTTGATGCAATGCCGCCGTCACGCCGACCTGAAGGAGTTCGAAAAGGCCGCTGCGCTCTTTGCGCCCGACGTCGTCTTCAGAAGCGGTGACAGCGATCCGCTTGTGGGTCGCGAAGCGAATATTGCGGCGATGTACGCCAATATTGGTGATGTCTTCATGCGCTGCGTGATCTCCAACATACTCGTGACCGTGATCGATGCTGACCATGCTACCTCTACCTCACTCTGGATAATGTACCGTCACAAGCAAGCCGATGTGGATGCCGGGAACGTGACAACGGCTGAACCCTCCCGTTTCTGCGAGTCCGAAGACACGTTCGTGCGTCTTGAGGAAGGCTGGCGCATCGCGCAACGGAATTTCAAGACAGTGCTGTAAAATGTCACAGCAGTGCCGACGCCAATGGAGGGCTGGGCAACCGCAATACGGTGTCACCAAAAGTGGCAGTATCGGTGGCTGATTCCAAGGCGTGATTTGTTGCTGCAGCTAAACGAATAGAATCGTCCGCTCTGGGTCATTAGCGGACATAAATCCCTGCAATGTCTAAGGTCCGCTATGCGCGGAAGAGCGGACATCGAGCTATCCGGACCAGGGGTGTCTTAATCCGCGATAGCCGTTAAGGGGGGAACCGAGCTGACGCAGCCACCCCGGCTTCGATCCGACCGACAACCGACCAGTCCAAAGCACGCTTTTCGGTCGCTGCTGCCACGTACCTTCATTGGTTTAGCGCGTCATTCCTTCTTGAGCCGGATCGGCGCCAGTGTCGCCGTCACATCACCCGTATGACGCATCTCGATGCGGTCGCCGTACTGCTTCGGCGCCAACCCGGTCGCCGCCCGCCGTAGTTAACGCGCGCTCGAAGGCAGCGATCGCCGCGCTGGAGAAGTCCGCATCGGGCGCCGGCTCGAGCTCGAAATGGCCGTAGTCATCTTTGCCCCGCACAAGTGTCGCGGAATCGACGGCAAATTTCGGATTGTGCGCCGCCGTTGTCATGTAGGTGATTGAAACGCCCAGGCGATGAGCGCCGGACCGGTTGGGACCAGAGCCATGCACCGTGCAGTGATGATGCAGTGAGGCCTCTCCGGCGTCCAGCACGAGGTCGACGAACTCGTCCTCGTCGACGTCGAGCTCCGCCTGCCAACCGCTCTCGGTCAGAGTACCCGCGAGCAACATGTTTTCGGCGGTCTCCGATGGCGAAAGCGGAAGAACGTCGCCCAGATGCGAGCGCGGAAGCACGCGCAGACAACCGTTCTCCGTCGTCGTCGGCCTCAGGGCAAGCCACACATGGATGACGTCATCATGTGGCTCTACGAAATTGACGCAGGAAACCTGATAATAGCCTACATGGCCGGTGCTGTTGGCCGCCTTGCCAAAGAACCCGGTTGACCAACACAGAATGGGCCGATCAGGTCCTCGACGACGTCGAGCATACGTGGATTGCGGACGACACCCGCAAGCCACCCGGCCAGCAGATGCGTCTTGAAGCGCTGCTCCTGCCCAAGGATTTCCACCGCCGATTTCTGAAATTGGGTGTAGGCGCGGTAAAGGTCATCTGCCTCCGGTCGCTCATAGATACGAAGCGGAGCGTAATAGCCGTCGCCGCGAAATGCTTTGATGGCTTTTGGTGCTAGCGCCTTTCCCATCGCCTTTCTCCCGTTGATCGAAGCTGCCTTCTCAAAGACCAATTCTCCGCCAACGGTATGCCCTCAATGCAGGTCGATGCAACAGTCGACCGCGCCGTCACCGAACAGCGTGTCCGGCAGCGGCTCGTCGCACCAGGAGTAAAGGCTCGTGTGGCGTAACAGTTGCGCGCGCGGCGAGACCCATTCCACAACTGGCACATGGCGCGTCCAACGAACTAAGCTAGCACTGCACTATCGGGAGGATAGCCATGATTACCGTGATTATCGAAATCAAGCCGCCAGCCGGCGAAACGCGCGAGAGCATCATCGAGAAGTATACCGAGACTGCGGACACCTTCCGTAGCGTTCCGGGGTTGATCCGGAAGTACTATGGCGTGTCTACCGACAACGACAGGGTGATTAGTGTTAACCTCTGGGAATCGCGCGAGGCCGCCGATGCTTACCATACGCCGGACTGGTACGACAAATTGAAGGAACGCTGGGGAGAACCGGAAAGGTGGATGACCTACGACACGCCAATCGTCGTCGACAATTTGATCGAGAAAATTATCACCGCGTCATAGCTTAAGGCGAATAATGTCCGCTATAGGTCATAAGCAGAAGTTCGAGCGCCCTATGACTGATGACTGCATTAGGCTGGCAAGAGACGTTTTCCCACCCCACGGTGATGGTCCGCTTGTAGCCAGAAGCCGACATTTCATTTTTTAATTCTATACTGAACCGACCATGCTAAAGCCAATCATGGTCGTGCCGAATACGCCTGTTGACAGCTGCGGTTCAATAGAAGTTGCAGGCCTCTGCTCTCAGTAGGGCACGCCGCCTTCGAGCGTCACGCGATAACACAGCCGGCTGCCGTTAGAATCCGGAAAGTTCGACCCACGGTGTAACGTGCAGCGGTTGTCCCAAAGGATGGAATCACCTGGTCGCCATTGATGCGTGTAAGTGAATTGAGGCTGCGTTGCGAACGACTTGAGCTCTTCAATAAATTCGATCGCTTCTTCTTTCGACATGCCATCGACCGAAGCCTCGCGGGTGTCGAGAATACCGACGAACAATGCCTTTCGCCCGGTTTCTGGGTGCGTACGCACGAAGGGGTGACTGACGTCGGGAAGATTGCGTTTCTCTTCCTCGGTCATTGGTTTTTTCTCGGGCGCATGGCGCTCAAGTGTCAAGACATGGCTATAGCCCCAGCGCCGGTTTTCCAGCTTGCTTTTCGTGTCCTCCGGCAACGCGTCATATGCCTTGGTCAGATTGGCGTACCATGTATCGTCGCCGCCTTTCTCCGGCACTTCCTTGGCGTGGAAGAATGAACCGCCGGCGGGCTCCGTCAGGAAGGAGAAGTCACTATGCCAAGCGTCGCCGAAGCTGCGGTCCGGCCGCCCGCCAATATCCTTGCCGTCGACTTTGATGTTCGAGAAGCAAATTACTTCCGGGTGTTCCGGATTCCGTGGACGGGATTGTGGACTTATTTTGAGTTTGCCGAATCGCTGTGTGAATGCCGACTGTCGCCCTACCGTCAGGTCCTGGCCGCGGAACAGAAGAATATTGTATCGCAGCCACCCCTCACGGATTTCAGCAACCGTCTCGTCGGAATGGTCATCGGCGACGTTAACGCCGATAACTTCGGCTCCCAGAGCTTCGCTAAGTGGTCTGAATTCGATCGTCATGTTTAGCCTCCCGCTCGTCAAAGAACGTCACATAGCTTCGACGTTCGGCTGACAATTTCTGCACCGACGTCAAAATCGTTAAGCTCACAAAAAATGTATTCCTGAATCACCGTTGGGGAAATGAAATTCTCTCCACCGTCCTCTAGGGTCTGTGGACAATTAGGGGATTCCCAAGTTTGTCGAACCGTGATTCAAGCTTCCTTTTGAGGGGGTTTGCATGCGCACCGAACGCTTTGATGCTCCTATAGACCGTCAAGTCCTTTCTATGTCGGCGAAGGGGTTCTCGTCGGTTCAAGGGGAAGAGAAGGTTCGGGAAGAAGGTGGAAGAGTTCTCGGGCGACGAAGCGCTTAAGGCATCGGATGATGTCCTTCTTTGAAAGTCCGTCGGCTTTGCGACGTTTAACATAGGCGATGGTAGGCGGGTGCCATCGCAGTCGGACGACGACAACTCGGTATAGAGCCGCATTGGCCTGTCGGTTTCCTCCACGATTTAGCCGGTGTCGGCCGCTAGTCTTGCCGGAGCCAGCCGGGATGGGGCAGACACCGCAAAGCTTGGCGAAGGCTGCTTCTGATCGGATTCGATCTGTGTTGTCTCCTGCTGCGATCAACACCTCAGCGGCGGTATCGAAACCAACGCCGAACTGTTCGAGCATTTTGGGAGCTGCGGTTTTTGTGAGGACCTTGAGCTGAGCACCGTGGACCTTGATCTCTTCGTGAAGGTCGAGCCAACGCTGTGCCAGGTGCGCAAGCGTGTATCGGGTCGCGACGTGCGGGTCCGACATATTGCCGTTCGTTTCCAACGCAGCGCACACAATGATGAGTTTGTGGTCGGTAAGCGATTCGAGCTCGATGCGGAGTTCATCTGAAACGGTGACCAAAACTGCCTTAAGTGTAATGATTGCCGCAGTACGCGCTTTGACAGCGGTATCACGGGCGATTTTGATTACGCGGACGGCTTCGATTTGGCCATTCGCGAGTTTAGGTGTCGCGGTACCGCTCCCAGAGAGCACCGTTCGTGCAGCGTGCTCAGCATCGATGGGGTCACTCTTACCGGACAGGCGCCGCTCACCCTTGCGGGGCGGTCTAGCGACTTCATGGACTATGTGGCCGTGACGACGAAGGAACCGAGCGAGACCCGAGCCGTACGACCCGCAGCCCTCGACCCCGAACGCATGGATCTCGCCGAGTGATTGCGCCCAGACAAGCAACTCGGCGTAGCCGTCAGGGGTCGCCGCCGCCAGTTTCGGCTTGTCGATGAGGCCGCCGAGGCCGTCGATGGCAACCGCGATGTGCTCATCTTTGTGCGTGTCGACCCCGACGATGACATCGTGGCGTTGGAGTGCGATGCTAGGCATGATTGTTGATCCCTTCACATGGTCGATGGTCCGACTCGCTGGTCAGGCGGGCAGGACAGGACTGCGATGGGACCTGCTGGATCAGGCTCCTATTAGGTCACTGCCCGCCTGGCCGGCGAGGCACTACGGCGCCGCTCGGGTGGCCGACACGTCAATGCAAAGACACGAAGTCGGTCATATTATGGGTCAGACCACCCAAGGCAGCGACGACGCGAAGCATCTCAGAACAGGGCTGCTTCCCGCGAAAGGATCCTCGCAGTCATGTATGGACGCCCCCGGTGTTGCAAGGGGGAAACTGACTTAAAACGGCGGTAGAGCTTGCAGTCATGTATCCGGCCTTTGCGCTGCGGTACGCTGACCGCTGGCCCTGATGGAATCCGAAAGATCGACGCCCAGTCAGATTAACGAGCTCAAAGCTCGGACAATGCCTCGGGTTTGGCCGATCTCGGGTGGAGCCCTGTTTCGCCATCAAATCGTCGTTACCCTCGCAAGTTTGTATCCGCTTTCCAGCTGGTCAGGCGGGCGTCGGTCGGTAGATACGCTCGTATCTGAGCAGTGCCCAGGCGACGCGGGCTGTCTTATTGGCCATGGCGACCAGCACGACGTTTGTCGGCCGCCGCGCCAGGAGCCGGTCGCTCCAGCCAGGCCCCGTGCCCGGCTTGGCGCGGCGCCAGCGCAGCACGCTTCGCGCACCATGCACGAGCAAGCGCCTGATATAGCCATCCCCGCGCTTCGAGATCCGCCCCAGCCTGTCCTTGCCGCCACTCGAGTGTTGTCGGGGCACCAGACCGAGCCAGGCCGAGAGCTGTCGGCCCGAGCGGAACTGCGCGCCATCGCCGATCGTCGCGACCAGCGCCGTCGCGGTGATGACACCGACGCCGGGGATCGTCGCAAGCCGGCGGCTCGCCTGGTTGGATCGGTGCCAAGCCAAAAGCGTCGCCTCCAGCTGCTTGATCCGGGCCTGAGCGGAATGGAGCTGCTCAACCAGAGAGCCAAGCGCCTCGCGTGCCAGAGGGGGCAGTCGCACATCACCGGGATCTTCGATGATGGCAACCAGTTCCTCCACCTTCGACGCCCCTTGAGCGACGATCAGTCCGAGCTCCGCACAGTGGCCGCGAAGCGCATTGATCACCATCGTGCGTTGACGGACCAACAGCTCACGGGCCCGGTGCAGCATCAAAACCGATTGCTGCTCGGCGCTTTTCGCCGGCGCAAAGCGCATCGTCGGACGCGTCACCGCCTCGCAGATCGCTTCCGCATCCGCCGCGTCGTTCTTGTTCGTCTTGACGAAGGGGCGAACGTATTGAGGCGGGATCAGCCGGACCTCATGGCCCAGCGCTTGTATCTCACGCGCCCAGTAGTGCGCACTGGCGCAGGCTTCCATGCCGACAAGACAGGATGGCAATCCGGCGAAGAACGCCAACACCTTCCCGCGGCGCAGCTTCCGCCGTAGTACCGCTCGACCCTCACCATCAGCACCGTGAACCTGGAACACCGTCTTTGCCAGATCAAACCCAATCGTCGTAATATCCATCGTGGACGCTCCCTCTGTCTGGAGTTCAAACCAAACTCCATTCTGGCGCACTCGACGCCGAAAAGGGGGCGTCCATACCATCAGAGTAAATTGGCTTGAGCTGAAAAGTAAGGTCTCGTAGCCTCCGGCGATGCACAATCCTTTCCGTTATTTCAACAGTTCGTCTGAGGTAATCCGCAGCGCGGTGATGCTGTATGTTCGTTACCCCTTGTCGCTGAGGCAGGTCGAAGATCTCCTGTCCGAGCGTGGCATCGACATCTGCCACGAGACCGTACGGTACTGGTGGAACCGCTTTGGCCCATTGTTTGCAGCCGAGATCCGGGGGCGCCGGGTTGATCATCATTGGTATTCGAACTGGCGCTGGCATCTTGATGAGGTATTCGTCCGCATCAACGGCGAGACACATTATCTATGGCGTGCCGTTGACCATGAAGGGGAGGTGCTAGAGGTTTTGGCCACGAAACGGCGGGATCGCAGGGCTGCACTCAGGTTTCTGAGGCGGGCTATGAAGCGTTATGGCCGGCCGGCTACGGTCGTCACGGACGGGCTACCGTCCTACCGGGCTGCGATGACTGTGATCGGCAATGCGGCCGCCCGGACCTGCGGGCGCTGGCTCAACAACCGGGCCGAGAACTCGCACCAGCCGTTCCGACGACGGGAAGGGGCAATGGCCAGGTTCAGGGACGTAAAAACCCTGCAGAAATTCGCCGCTGTCCATGCCTCGATCCATAATAACTTCAACCACGAACGCCATCTCAACCGCCGCGATATTTTCAAACAAGCCCGGGCCGCCGCCTTGGCCGAGTGGCGTCAATTGGCAGCCTGAGACCGTTTGGTTGTAGGTTCTACAAGTCCTGTCCAGTTAGTCTGATGGTATGGACGCCCCCTATCACGGCGTCATGTGCGCCAGAATGGAGTTTGGTTTTGAACTCCAGACAGAGGGAGCGTCCACGATGGATATTACGACGATTGGGTTTGATCTGGCAAAGACGGTGTTCCAGGTTCACGGTGCTGATGGTGAGGGTCGAGCGGTACTACGGCGGAAGCTGCGCCGCGGGAAGGTGTTGGCGTTCTTCGCCGGATTGCCATCCTGTCTTGTCGGCATGGAAGCCTGCGCCAGTGCGCACTACTGGGCGCGTGAGATACAAGCGCTGGGCCATGAGGTCCGGCTGATCCCGCCTCAATACGTTCGCCCCTTCGTCAAGACGAACAAGAACGACGCGGCGGATGCGGAAGCGATCTGCGAGGCGGTGACGCGTCCGACGATGCGCTTTGCGCCGGCGAAAAGCGCCGAGCAGCAATCGGTTTTGATGCTGCACCGGGCCCGTGAGCTGTTGGTCCGTCAACGCACGATGGTGATCAATGCGCTTTGCGGCCACTGTGCGGAGCTCGGACTGATCGTCGCTCAAGGGGCGTCGAAGGTGGAGGAACTGGTTGCCATCATCGAAGATCCCGGTGATGTGCGACTGCCCCCTCTGGCACGCGAGGCGCTTGGCTCTCTGGTTGAGCAGCTCCATTCCGCTCAGGCCCGGATCAAGCAGCTGGAGGCGACGCTTTTGGCTTGGCACCGATCCAACCAGGCGAGCCGCCGTCTGGCGACGATCCCCGGCGTCGGTGTCATCACCGCGACGGCGCTGGTCGCGACGATCGGAGATGGCGCGCAGTTTCGCTCGGGCCGGCAGCTCTCGGCCTGGCTCGGTCTGGTGCCCCGACAACACTCGAGTGGCGGCAAGGACAGGCTGGGGCGGATCTCGAAGCGCGGGGATGGCTATATCAGGCGCTTGCTCGTGCATGGTGCGCGAAGCGTGCTGCGCTGGCGCCGCGCCAAGCCGGGCACGGGGCCTGGCTGGAGCGACCGGCTCCTGGCGCGGCGGCCGACAAACGTCGTGCTGGTCGCCATGGCCAATAAGACAGCCCGCGTCGCCTGGGCACTGCTCAGATACGAGCGTATCTACCGACCGACGCCCGCCTGACCAGCTGGAAAGCGGATACAAACTTGCGAGGGTAACGACGATTTGATGGCGAAACAGGGCTCCACCCGAGATCGGCCAAACCCGAGGCATTGTCAGAGCTTTGAGCTCGTTAATCTGACTGGGCGTCGATCTTTCGGATTCCATCAGGGCCAGCGGTCAGCGTACCGCAGCGCAAAGGCCGGATACATGACTGCAAGCTCTACCGCCGTTTTAAGTCAGTTTCTCCCTTGCAACACCGGGGGCGTCCATACATGACAATGCCCACGACGGTGCTGCAGGACGAAACGGCAGTGCCGACGCCGACGGAGGGCTAGGCGACAAGCCGCTGCACCCGTCGCGGATGTCCGGTGGCCGCTGCGCTAGTTCCAGACTTGCTTGGCGACGCGCATGATGTTCTCGCCAAGGATGCCGCGCACTTCTTTCTCGCTGTAGCTGTGTTTGAGCATCAGCTCGGTCAACTTCGGCATATCCTCCGGCCCTAGGTAGTGGATATCCCGCCAATCGGGGCCGATGGAATCGCCGCCCGATGCATGAAGATGCGCCGCCTGATGCAGGTCCATCTGATTGAAGCGTCCACCGAAATTAGTTTGCCGCGCACCGACCGCCGGATCCGCTGGCGTTGCCGGTCGCGCTTCGAACGGCTCGCGGCCCCATGCGTCCGGTACATAATCGGTACCGATGCCTACATACTCGGGCCCGATCAACTCCGCGACATAGTTGATGTGCTTGAGCATCCTCTCGGGCGATCCGTCATTATCGCCCATGAATATGCCGACGCCGTTAATGCACATGACGCCGCCGGATTTTGCGCAAGCATTGATCTGGTCGTCCTTGACGTTGCGCGGGATATCCCAGATTGCTGCGGGATTCGAGTGCGAGAAGATGACGGGAGCGCTCGAGGCCTCGAAGGTTTCCATTGTCGTGCGGTAGCCCGTATGGGTCACATCAACGATCATACCGACGCGATTCATTTCCTCGATCATTGCCACGCCGAATCGGCTCAGTCCGTCATCAGTGCGCTCCATACAGCCGGCGCCAACACGATTTTTCATATTGTAGGCCATCAACATGTGTCGGATACCGAGCTTGTGGTAGGTCTCGATCATGTTGACGTCGCCCTCGACCGGATTTGTGCCCTGGAAGTGGAAGACGATAGCAAGCTTGTTCTCTTGTTTGGCGCGCTCGACATCGGCGAATTTGTCGACCAGCACGAACTTGTCCGGATTGTCTAAGAAGTAAGTGCGCTCGCGGGCAATCGCCGTTATCGCGGGGACCAGCCCAACCCAATCGTCAGAGATTGTCAGCGAAGCGAGCGAGTAGCCATATTCGGCGGCCCGAGTGAGCACCAGTCGCTGAACGTCGACACCGGTCCGGCTCATCCAGGGCATGGTCATGTCCCACAAGTGCGCGTCTTTGAGCAGTGTTGCCGCTTCCTCTGAAACGTTCCAATCGGCCATTTTCCCCTCCCGCGATTTGCGGCTCGACGGGTGCCCTAAATTGCTGCGTCGAGCTCGGATGGTCCAGACTAACGCGCCGATCCTAACCATGACCAGTCGAATTAGCGCCTTGTGGCCGATCGATTTGCGGTGCTTATATCCGTGACCGAGTGAAGACGTTTGCAGGGGAGTGTCCGCGAACATGAGCCAGGGCGGATTGAAGCGGTGGCGCAGTTTCGCTGGCCGTCAGCGCCGACAGGATGTGCCGGAGAATGCGGAACTGACGCATGTCGGGCCAGGAACGCCACGCGGCGACTATTTGCGCCGCTTTTGGCAGCCGGTCGCATTGTCGTCAGAGCTCTGCGACCTGCCGCTTGCCTGTCGACCTCTGTCCGAAGATCTAGTCCTGTTTCGGACGAAGAGCGGCGCTTTGGGCCTACTCGGCCGCAATTGCTGCCACCGTGGCACATCGCTCGAATACGGGATCGTGACCGAGACCGGAATCAGTTGCTGCTATCACGGTTGGCACTACGGCGTTGATGGAACGATTCTCGACACGCCGAATGATCCCGCAAGCCGTCTCAAGGATAAAGTGAAAGGCACCGCCTACCCAACCTACGAATTCAAAGGCATCATTTTCGCGTATCTGGGCACGCCGGCGGACGTTCCAGATTTTCCCATACTTGATGTCTGGCAGGAACCGGATACCGATATGGTTCCCTACTCCTATCGCTACCCGTGCAACTGGCTACAGATCCAGGAAAACAGCCAGGATCCCATTCACGCCGTCTTCCTGCACACGCGCTCGAGCGGCACGCAGTTCTCAGAGTAGCAAGGCGCCGAGCCGGTGCTCGAGTTCATCGAGACGCCGATCGGCTTGATCTATGTCTCAACCCGGCGCTGGAAGTCGAACATCCATGTCCGCACGGTCGAAATCATCATGCCTAATCTGACTCAGGGTGGAGCGATCTGGGAGCGCGCGGAAGAGGAGAAGTATTTTCAGCGTGGGAGCGGGACGAGTTGGAAAATCCCGATCGACGACACTAGCACCGGGGTTATCGGCTGGCGGTTCTTCAACGAACGTGTCGATCCTGACGGGCGGGGTGACAAGAGCCTTATCGGCAAAGACATGATCGATTCCTTCGGGCAGCTTGCCGACGACAGACCCTACGAAGACCATCAACGGGTTCCAGGCGACTACGACGCCATGACCTCGCAGCGCCCGAACGCCGTGCATAAATTGGAAAACCTGCAGACGTCGGATCGCGGCGTTGTGCGCTTCCGGCGCATGGTGCGGCAGGGAATCAAAGCGGTGAAAACGGGCAAGCCGGTTGGTACGCTGCAGGCCGATAGCGGCGGCGTAGTACCGACCTATACGCAAGACACGGTTCTGCCAATCGCGTCAGCTGGCCGCAAGGATCGAGCGCTAGTTCGCGAGGTCGGGCGGCGCGTTGCCGAGATCAATCTCAAGAGTGCCCACGTCGCGTCCGACCGTCGCGCGGATGAATTTGCCCGCTTGGTGCGCGAACTTGGCTTCTAGGGTCCGGACCCATTAAGGGGATTCCCAAAGCGGGGCTGGCATGTTTCATTGTTTCCAGCGAGGAGGCGATGGAAATGTCGGATTTCTTTTGGTTTTCGGATGCGCAATGGGCTCGGATTGGGCCGCTTTTGCCGACGGATACGCGCGGCATGGCGCGCGTTGACGATCGCCGGGTGCTGAGCGGGATCGTCCATGCCCTGAGGAATGGCGGGCGCTGGGCCGACTGTCCGCGTGAGGTCTACGGACCGAAGAAGACGCTCTACAACCGCTTTGTACGCTAGGCGGAGCGCGGCATCTGGGAACGGATATTCAGCGCGCTGGCGGGCGGCGAAGACGCCCCCGACCGGCTGTTCATCGATTCAACCTGCATCAAGGTTCATCGCTGCGCCGGCGGCGGAAAAGGGGGGCCTTGGCCCATGGCATCGGCCGCACCAAGGGGGGCCGCAACACCAAGCTCCACGCTGTCTGCGATGCGAAAGGCAGGCCCCTCGTCCTGCTCCTGACACCAGGAAACGTCCATGATTCCAAGGTCGCCCAGCGCTGTATCGAAGCCATGCCGCCCGCCGCCGAACTCGTCGCCGACAAGGGCTATGACAGCAAAGCCCTGCGCGACTGGCTGGCAGAACGCGGAACCACGGCCGTCATCCCACCGCGCAAGAACCGCAAGGTCCAATACCATTATGACAAGACCGTCTACAGGCAGCGCAACATCATCGAGCGCATGTTTTGCCGCCTCAAGGACTGGCGCCGTATAGCCACCCGCTTCGACCGCAACATCAAAAACTTCATCGCCGCAATCGCCCTTGCCGCCGCCGTCATCTGGTGGCTGTAATGAGTCCGGACCCTAGAACGAAAGGCCGTGATCCGAAAACATACCATAGCGAATTGGGTTTCCTTTAAAGGTCAATCGATATTCAATGTTGACTTGGAACTGGAGTGAGACCGGCCGCCGGCGACTGGCCCAGGTCGAATTTTAGTACATTGATGGCGAAATGATCGTTTCCGGGGCCGGCGGCAGGTAGCGGCCATAGCCGTGGGCCAGCTGGAGTATGTCCGCACCAGGCGGTGCTCGTCGCCACGACCGCGTGGGATACGGCGCTGGGTCGAGCGGTGCGGCCCGAGTCCCCGGCTGGCCCGACGCTCCGGGAACCCGAGTGTTATTCGGCGTACGTATTCAGCGCCGATCGGCGTACTAACATATTGAAATCGTTAGAGTCCGAGGCGTCAAATTCTCATGCCGAATAACAGAGATTGGCCCGATCTGCCACCCGACGTGAACTCGAACAATCAGACATACAGCGACTTGATCCGGTTCGACCCGGGCAGCCCGTCCGGGGAGGAGACGCTTCCGCGTCTGCCGCTCGGAACCCCGGTTGCGGATGGCAGTATGGACGCGTCGTCACTCCGGGACCTGCTGTTCCAATTCCCACGCTCGCTGCCAGTCGCGGCGATCGACGCCGCCTACTCGGATCCCGTGCCCTTCTGCCGCGAACTCTCCACGCCAGCGGGCTACGTGGATGCCCTCTACATTAACGCGCTTGGTCGGCTGATCTTGGCGGAGTTCAAGCTCTGGCGGAATCCGCAGGCGCGTCGGGAGGTGATCGGGCAGATCCTGGACTACACCAAGGAGCTCGCATCGTGGAACTACGAGGATCTGCAGCGCGAAGTGTCGAGAGCGCTCGGGCGCAAAGGCAATGTCCCCTACGAACTGGTCCGCGCGCAGACGCCCGGCGTCGACGAAGCGGAGTTCGTGGACAACGTCAGTCGGCACCTGAGACGCGGTGAGTTCCTGCTGCTGATCATCGGCGACGGCATCCGAGAAGGCGTGGAGAACATCGTGCATTTCGTACAGAGCCACAGCGGACTCCACTTCAACTTTGCCCTGGTAGAGGCCGCGCTCTACCGCGACACAGCCGGTCGCATCATCGTGCAGCCGCGTGTCCTGACCCGGACGGAAGTCGTTCGCCGGGTCGTCGTCGAGGGCGGCCTCGTCGAGGACTTGGCCACGGAGGATGCGCAGGACGATGAAGTGTCCTCCGGTCACGAGCGCGAGAACGTCCGGTTCTGGACGGCCGTGCTCGATGACTATGCGTTCGCCGACGTGACCGTGGAGGTGCCCGAGGTCACCAAGGCCCCGCAACTCTACGTAAAGGTGCGGCGCTCCGGCTGGGGCGATTGGGGATTGTCGTTCGCCGGCTACCTCGACCGCGGTTACTCTGTTGTCGGCTGTTATCTGACCTGCCGCAAGGGAATCCAGCCCGCTGCCGCAGTCTACGAGGATGTCGAGCGTTCGCTGGAGGAGCTTCAGACGGAGCTCGGCGACGACCTGGAACATTGGGAGCGCGCGGGGCGCCGGAGGATCGGATTCACGCGGTCGACGCAATTGCCATTCGCCCCTGAGGGTGTCAATCGGCGTCCAAAATTGACCCCCTATCGGCGTGCAATATTGACCCCCTGAGTGGCACGGCGGAGGTTGTCCCGGTAGTCAATAGGGGGGACCCGAGCGGCTTCGTGTAGCGCCTTGCGGTGCGCGGAGCGAAGCCGCGTGGGCTTGACGTATACGTCAAGCCTGTTGACCCACCGGGGCAAGCGGGCCGCCTCCCAAAAGACGAGTTTCCGCTGAACCCGGAAGCTATCGGCATTCCCCCTCCGCAGCCGCCCGGTACCAGTCGGCGATGTTCCAGAGCTCGCTGTCCCAGGTATTCAACCGGACGCCGCAAAGCGAGCCTCCATGAGCGGAGACGCGCCCGCGGTGAACCAGCGGGATCAGCACATGGTCCCGGACCAGCATGTCGTTCAGGGCCTTGGCGAGGACTGCCCTTCGGCCCATGTCGCCGGTGCGCGCCAGTTCCCCCAGCAACCGGTCATAGGCCGCGCTGCAATAGCGCGGAATGTTCTCTCCCTGCCAGCGCGTGTCCGGCCGGGGTTCGTTTCCACACCGCCACTTGCCCAGATAGGCTTCGGGGTCGGCGCCTTCGAACTTGAACGCATACATCTGCACGTCCGCGAAGAACTCCTGGTACGTGTCGGGACTGTTGGGGTCGCCGCCGAAGAACACCGAGGCATCGACCCGGCGGAGTTCCGTCTCGATGCCGATCGCAGACCACCATCGCGCGATCAGCGCCTGGGACCGCTTCCGGACGGCGTTGGCCGAAGTCTGGAACAGGATCGTCAGCCGCATGCCGTCCTTGCGGCGTATACCGTCCGGCCCGGGGAGCCAGCCCGCCTCGTCCAGCAATCGCCGCGCATCCGCCAGGTCCTGGGTCAGGCAATCGTCATTCGCTGCGGATGCGTAGGCGGGCGGGGCGGGGACGATGTTGCAGGTGGCCCTGCCTGCCCGGCCGTAGCCGGTCTCGGCGAGAAGCCTGCGGTCGATCGCCATCGACAGGGCCTTCCGGACCGCAGGGTCGGATAGAAAGGGGTGCGCATGGGCGCGGGTGGAGCGCGCCCTTCCCAGCGCCGGGTTCGGGTCGGTCCCTTGCGGATCGCCGGGGGCGACGGCGCCGGGATGACGCCGTAGGACTTTCCGGCCCGCAGCCCGGCGACGATCCTCGGAACGTCCGTAATGGCGCTTTCCGGCAGATACCGGACCTCTGCGCGCGGGTAGGTCAGGATCTTCTTGCCCGTCCCGTCATAGAGCTCCTTGGCCACTTCCAGCGTCTTCGATGCCGACCAGCCGAAGCGTGCGCTGCACAACTTCTGGAGCGAGGGCGGGTCGTGCAGCCGCGGCGGGCGCTGCCTCCTGTCCTCAACACGCACCCCCAGCGGGCCCCCGAATTCCCGCGCCGCGGCGAGGACCGCCTGCGCCGCCTCGCGTTCCAGGCCGGCACGGCGACCGTCATGAAGGCAGCGAACAGCATCGCGGCCTGGAACAGCTGGCCCCACATGCGGATCGAGTGGAAGACGGTCTGGCCGCCCCGGAGCGTGCTGCCGCCGAACCCGCGCATCAGGGACTCCCCGCCATTGCGGACCGCGCCGCCCGGAGGTCGAGGCCGGCAGGGGCCGGGGCGACGGAAACCGGGCCGGAAGAAGGTGCCGAGGATTCCAATCGGCGCTGTCGCCGGTAAGATCGGAGGCCATGAACATGACACGAACATTCGATGGACCGGACATTGGTCCGGCGGCGGCTCACAGGACGGGCCGCAGCACCTGGGGCGAGCGCGCGATCGTGCTCGGAGGCTTCGCCATTGCGGCGCTGCACACGGCGGTTGCGGCCACCCTCGATACCGGCATGGAGACTGTCGGTGCGCCGAGGGGATGCGCCGCCTCGCCGAAGCGGACTGCGACCTGCATTGCGGCGGCATCGACGAGGACGAACCCCTGCCGGAGTTCCTCCGGCGCGAACGCTTCCTCGACATGACCGCCGGCGTCGTCGCTTGGCGCGGTCATCCGCTGCTCGGCGGTCCGGTCGGCCCGGAAGACCTCGCGCGCTATCCCTGGCTCGACTTCGACTGGCCCGCGCCCGCTTCGCGTGACGAGAACCGCCCCTCGCTCGCCGCGATCCTGGCGCAGCTCCGCGACACGGCGCCGGCGCGCATCGTGACCTTGCTCCGCCTCGACGGCGCCGGCCTGTTCGCCATGGCAGGCGGCCCCTGGTTCGCCTGGCTCTCGACGGAGCTGCTTAACCGGCTGCCCGGCGGCCTCATCCGGCCGCTGCCGGTCGAGATCGGGCGCTATCGCTACCGCTCGGGGTTCGTCGCCCGGCGGGCCGCCGAGGATCTACCGCCGTTCCGGGCGCTGGAGCAGGCCGTACGCGACATGGCGCTCGGACGGGACAGCCACCAGTCCGGATAGGCCGCGCTACCGGCGCGCGGCGTTTCAAGTCCGCAAATGCATCCGACGGCGATGGCCGAACGCGCCGCCGTACTCGAATCGAAAGAGGCTCCCTTGCGGAAGCACGACACCGATCGGCGCCGGTCCGTTCCCGATGCCATGCAAACCGCAGCGCGATCCATCGACAACGAATTGTCGACCGGACCTGCCGCCGACCGGACCTGCCAGCTCCGGCGCAGGATTGCCAAGTGGCTGTAGTCCGGGCTCCACCCCGTGCCGTGACTCCCCGGAAGGAACAGCGTAAGGAGGCGCCGGCTCCGGCGCTTTCGTCCCGACCTTCCCCGCGCGAACGAACGGACGCCCCTCGCGCGACCGCATTGCCATCCGGAGCCAATTGCGTTCAGGGCGGGTCAGCCGATTGATGAATTCCGCATTCGTTTTGATTACAACTTTCCCTGCTAACAAATATTATTGTTCTTTTACAACATATTAGATTTATTCTCTGTCTAACGGAGTCGAAGACCGGCCCCAGGACGATCACCCTGGCGCCGGAAGCCGTGAAGGTCCTGTCCCGAATCCCGCGGGTTCTGGACAATCCGTTCGTGATCCCGGGCCGGATCAAGGGCAAGGCGATGCGCAATCTGAACGATCCCTGGGACGTCATCTGCGATCGTGCAGGACTGAAGGACATGCGGATTCACGATTGCCGCCATAGCTACGCGTCCCATGCGCTGGCGCTCGGGGAATCTCTACCGATAATCGGCCGGCTGCTCGGTCACACGCAGGTGGAAACGACCGCGCGCTATGCGCACCTGGCGCAGGACTCGGTGCGGGACTCCGGAGCCCGAGTGGCGGACAGTATTGCGGGCGATTTTCTCGCGGATTATCCGGGGCCGGAAAACCCGGGACGATAGGCGGCGCTCGCGGCGGTCGAGGGACCGTTTCAACCGGATCACCGAGCACTACGGTTGGGCGACCGCCAGGCGACAATCCGGCTCGCATCGCCGGAGGCTACGAGAGCTTACTTCCTGGCTCAAGCCAATTTACTCTGATGGTATGGACGCCCCCTTTTCGGCGTCGAGTGCGCCAGAATGGAGTTTGGTTTGAACTCCAGACAGAGGGAGCGTCCACGATGGATATTACAACAATCGGTTTTGATCTGGCAAAGACGGTGTTCCAGGTTCACGGTGCTGATGGTGAGGGTCGAGCGGTACTACGGCGGAAGCTGCGCCGCGGGAAGGTGTTGGCGTTCTTCGCCGGATTGCCATCCTGTCTTGTCGGCATGGAAGCCTGCGCCAGTGCGCACTACTGGGCGCGTGAGATACAAGCGCTGGGCCATGAGGTCCGGCTGATCCCGCCTCAATACGTTCGCCCCTTCGTCAAGACGAACAAGAACGACGCGGCGGATGCGGAAGCGATCTGCGAGGCGGTGACGCGTCCGACGATGCGCTTTGCGCCGGCGAAAAGCGCCGAGCAGCAATCGGTTTTGATGCTGCACCGGGCCCGTGAGCTGTTGGTCCGTCAACACACGATGGTGATCAATGCGCTTCGCGGCCACTGTGCGGAGCTCGGACTGATCGTCGCTCAAGGGGCGTCGAAGGTGGAGGAACTGGTTGCCATCATCGAAGATCCCGGTGATGTGCGACTGCCCCCTCTGGCACGCGAGGCGCTTGGCTCTCTGGTTGAGCAGCTCCATTCCGCTCAGGCCCGGATCAAGCAGCTGGAGGCGACGCTTTTGGCTTGGCACCGATCCAACCAGGCGAGCCGCCGTCTGGCGACGATCCCCGGCGTCGGTGTCATCACCGCGACGGCGCTGGTCGCGACGATCGGAGATGGCGCGCAGTTTCGCTCGGGCCGGCAGCTCTCGGCCTGGCTCGGTCTGGTGCCCCGACAACACTCGAGTGGCGGCAAGGACAGGCTGGGGCGGATCTCGAAGCGCGGGGATGGCTATATCAGGCGCTTGCTCGTGCATGGTGCGCGAAGCGTGCTGCGCTGGCGCCGCGCCAAGCCGGGCACGGGGCCTGGCTGGAGCGACCGGCTCCTGGCGCGGCGGCCGACAAACGTCGTGCTGGTCGCCATGGCCAATAAGACAGCCCGCGTCGCCTGGGCACTGCTCAGATACGAGCGTATCTACCGACCGACGCCCGCCTGACCAGCTGGAAAGCGGATACAAACTTGCGAGGGTAACGACGATTTGATGGCGAAACAGGGCTCCACCCGAGATCGGCCAAACCCGAGGCATTGTCAGAGCTTTGAGCTCGTTAATCTGACTGGGCGTCGATCTTTCGGATTCCATCAGGGCCAGCGGTCAGCGTACCGCAGCGCAAAGGCCGGATACATGACTGCAAGCTCTACCGCCGTTTTAAGTCAGTTTCTCCCTTGCAACACCGGGGGCGTCCATACATGACAATGCCATTCGAAGGCTCTTGCTTCGATCGATTTCTTCGTCCTGCCGACCGCCACGTTCCGGTTTCTCATGGTCTTCGTCGTTTTGCACCACGAACGCTGGCAGAGCGTCCACTTTGGCGTGACGGAACACCCGACGGCAGCATGGGTGGTGGGAATCGCGTCGGTTGTCATCGGCGTGACGGGCCGCTACTGGGCATGATTCACCGAGCTCTTGCGCCAGACCGTGGCGAGCCACGGCTGCTGCACCCGCGGCCGGCCCGGCGGGCGATAATAGTGGTGTAGTTCCAGAAAGCCCGCGCCGGTGACGTAGGCGCGCCACGTTTCGAGATCATGGAAGCAGC
This sequence comes from Alphaproteobacteria bacterium, assembly GCA_965217615.1. GTDB lineage: Bacteria > Pseudomonadota > Alphaproteobacteria > UBA8366 > CAVOAK01 > CAVOAK01. The sequence goes on along the minus strand of CBDCIT010000039.1, from coordinate 74,875 downwards.
CGTAGCGCCCACCGGCCCAGCCTTCCTCGTTGTCGCCCCGCGGGTTCGAGCAGAACAGGACACCGCTGGGCTTGAGGGTCGCGGCGAGGTCGCCAAGGACCCGGGCCAGCTGGCTGCTCGGCACGTGGAACAGCGAGGCATTTGCGAAGATCCCGTCGAAGCGGGCGGATGGCAGGTCAAGCGCGAGAAAGTCTTGGTGCAGCACCTCACAATCCGTCTTGGCGTGCGCCATGGCGGCGAGCTCGGCCGATCCGTCGAGGCCGACCGCCTCGTGGCCGAGTGCGGTGAACCGGCGAAGATCCCGGCCGGGCCCGCAGCCTAGATCGAGAATGACGTGGGGCGCCGCGCCGTCGATCGCTTCGAGCAGGGCCGCGATGTTCTGGCTGACGTCATGATCGGCCGTGCCGCGACGGTAAGCCGCTGCCATACGATCATATTCCGCGATGGTAATGGTCGCAACTTTTTGCGCCTGCACCACGTCTTGCACCGGAGTGGGCTCGCTCATCGCGCGAGAATGCCATCGAGGATCGGCGAGCACCACCGATGTTGCATCACCTCGACCAAAGTGCCCTCCTTGCAGCGGCGGCGGATGGGTCGCCTTGTCCACGATCTCTGGATCGCGCAACTACGGGCCTCCCTGTCCAGCCAGGGATCCGTCGTCTTGCCGAGCCGCTGCTTGCCTCCTCGATCTCCAGCAGCAGATCTGCCAGCGCATTCTCATCGAGAACGAAGACGCGACCCGGCGATCCCGGCTCGTGGGCAAGAGCTTCGAATGAAAGCGTCCGTGCAGTCGAAACCGGCCGAACGGAAGACCGACCCGATCAGAACTCATGCACGGCAAGAACGACCAGCTCAAGGGCGATGATCTCGCGAAGCCGGTGGGAATAGAAAACCTCCGTCTTGCGGTTCACACCACATAGACGCGCTGCCGTTCGTGCTGTCGTGCCGGCACCGAAATGCTCGATCAGACGATCCCGTTCCCTGATAACTTCCAAATTTGGTTGTCTGGGACAGCCACTTTTTCTGTTTCCAGATTCCCTTGGTTATGACGTCAAATGCCCGCTCATCGCGCATCCATTAGCGATATCTGATGCAAGGACTTCGAAAGCCGGTTCTAACCGTACGTTGGCCGCTGTTCCACGACCAGGAACCCCGCCCGTGTACGATTCGCCGAAAATCTTGGCTGTGATTCGGGGTGTAGTTTCGACTCCCTTCAACGCAAAGACTCTCCACCTAGCATGCGGTTTCATACGCGCTGGCGCAACCGCATATCGCGAGAGTGCCGATCGACGATTAGCGGCAGAAGGGCCAGACTTGATACCAGGAGTCGCACCGAAAGTGGGACTCACAGCGCGCAAGCTGCACTCGGTAACGATCCGCGGTCGCAGCGACCCGCCGGGCGGCACGCTGCACCTTCGGTTTGTCCCTCCAGGTGCCCCGCCGATAACCGCCCTGCCCTTCGTGGTAGGCGAGGTAGAGGCGCTGCGCGTCGGTGAGGGGTATGCCGAGCTGGCGCCTGGTTCGGTGGTTGTACCAGCCGATGAAGTCCAGGGCATCTTCCATGTCGCCGCGGCTGCGGAACAGACGTCCCCGCTCCGTTTGGTATTCGTTCCAAACTGGATCCTGTGCCTGCGCATAACCCTTGGCAGAAGACGGACGTCCGAGCGGTATGAACCAGAGCCATTGGCGCGGCGGCCGGGCATCGCCCCGATAACTCGATTCGTGGCGCACGAACGACATCTGCACGTGGATCGGTGTTCCCCAGCGGCTTGCGGACTTCCGAGCATAGTCATACCAGTCGGGGTACTGCTGGAACACCTCGCAGATATCCGCCTGTCGTGTCGGCGGCGATGCGGTGCCACAGCCGGCGAGCGGTATCAATGCGGCCAACAACATGGCCGCGACCAATTTGGGCGAATCGCAGATCCCTGTCCGCAAGCCGGACAGCCGGAAAGACAAGCGCACTAGCTGCTGCATGCGGGCCTCTTACTGATTTCCCCCGTCTCAAATTCTTCCCCGGCGCCCGGACGATCGCCCACACCGGCCAATCACAACATTCTATATTGGTGACGCGTGCATTGAGGCGCATCACAAACTTCCGCTAGCTGACATGCAGCCCGGACACAATACGCAACTAGAGAACCTAATGTGCCTGTGCGCAAACTGTTACCGGATCATTCATCGCGAACTTCGGAATGCTGAGTGATAAGCCTAGTGGCTGTGAGGTGACTTGGCCTGGACGCCTACAGGCTCGGTCTCGAACGTGTCGGTGATGACGTCGAGGGTCAGCGAATACTCGCTGAACGGGATATTGACTTTGAACGGACCCTACGCGCCGACCCAACGATATTAAGACGATTTGGACATCTGTTGCTGTAGTTCCAGGATCCGACATGATGTGAACCATTACTCCTGAAGTCTAGGCCTGATGGGTTGGATGGCACTTTTTATGCCAAGCGCCAGACGGTGGTAGGAAGCGAGACTTTCCTGCCTTTGTTTGGTGTTTTTATGGTCTACAAGGATGGAGGTGATGGCGGCGAGTCGAAAGTGGCTGTTCAAGAACAAGCTTCGGGCCAAGGCGTATGGCTGGCGCGGGTCAAGACTTGCGATCAGCCGACTCAAGGAAGCAGCCTCCGAGATCAGGTCGGTAGCGAAGTCCGATTCCCTCGCCGCGGGAGAGGGCGTGGTGTCGCTGATGGAGCGTATCTGGCCTGCCTTCCAGGACATCGACACCTCGTCTGGCGGCTTGGGGACGGCGGTTGCCCGGACATTGAGCGAGCTAATTCCGATCCTGGCCGACGCGCCGGCCGATCATGCGACCAGAAGCAAGTGGCTCCAACGTTTGTTCGAGGCGGTCCAGAACGATGGTGTCGAATATCTGGGACCGGTCGAAGAGCGCTGGGGCGAGATCGCCCACTATCCGGATTTGATCAATGAATATGCGGATCGCGTCATCGAGATGGTGCGGCGCGCCTGGTCCGATCATCAAAGCTTTCAGCATGTGACAGGGACTTCGATTTGCTTGTCATGCCTGCTTGAAGCTGGCCGCTACGATGAGCTTCAGGAGTTGCTTGCGGCACGACGGACAAAGTTCTGGTCCTGGCACCGGTTCGGAGCAGAGGCGTTGGTCCGCCAAGGTCTGTGGGAAGCCGCTATCGCATTTGCTGAAGGCGTGCGCGACACCTCGAATTCCCGTTACGGAGATAATTCGATCGACTGTTTTTGTGAGGGACTTCTGATCCTGCACGGCCGCACCGATGAAGCTTATCGAAAGTATGGATTGCGCGCTGCGAGCGGGACGACCAATCTCGCCATCTACCGCGCACTGGCACGGCAATATCCCGATCTCGACCGCCGTCAGATACTCCTCGATCTGATTGAGATCCGTGGTGACAAGGGCAAATGGTTCGCAGCCGCGAAGGATGAGGGGTTTCTCGATATCGCCCTTGAGTGCGCCGGAACCCACGGAGCGGACCCCTCGACGTTGGTTCGCGCAGCTCGAGATTTCGGCGAAACTGAGCCTCGGTTCGCTGCCTCGGTCGCATTGACGGCGATCGGGCAACTGCTGGGAGGCGGTGGTTACAATCCGCCCCTGTCGGACTGTTCCGCGCACGATGAAGGGGCTGTTGGACTACCTGTTTCTTCAAGACGGCCGCGTCAAGAGGCGCAGCCCGTTGATTAAGTCGGCGCCGTCTGATTCTCTGGTTCCCTGATTTGCAGGGGGGGGGTTGCCGATGGCGATGGGACGGCAGAAGGCTGGTCAGGGGGATCTGATGGTGAGCTGGTCGGAGATGCCGCGCTCTCCGGGTCATGTGTTTTATGACCGCCTGCAGTCGGTGCTGATCGAGGGCGGCTTCGACGCCTTTGCCGAGGCGAGCTGCCGGCCTTATTACGCGGCCCGGATGGGCGCGCCCTCGGTGCCGCCCGGGCGCTATTTCCGGATGCACCTGGTGGGCTACTTCGAGGGCATCGACAGCGAGCGCGGTCTGGAGTGGCGCTGCTCGGACTCGCTTTCGCTGCGGGCGTTCCTGCGACTGGGGAGCCGTGATCGGGTACCGGACCATTCCTGGCTGTCACGAAGCCGCACGCGCCTGCCCCATGAAGTCCACGCGGCGGTCTTCGACTGGGTTCTGGTGCTGATCGCCGAGGCGGGGCTGATCAAGGGCGAGCGCATCGGCGTCGATGCCTCGACCATGGAGGCCAACGCGGCGCTGCGGAACATCGTGCGGCGCGCCAACGGCGAAGGCTACCGGGAGATGCTGGAGCGCCTGGCCCGGGAAAGCGGCAGACACCCACGGCCGAGGATCTGGCGCGTCTGGAGCGGAAGCGCAAGGGCAAGAAGCTTTCCAACACGGATTGGGTTTCGAAGAGCGACCCCGAGGCCAAGATCGCCAAGATGAAGGACGGCACGACGCATCTGGCCTACAAGCCCGAGCACGCGGTGGATCTGGACACCGGCGCGGTGGTGGCGGCCGAGCTGCACCCGGCCGATGAGGGCGACACCACGACGCTTTCCAAGACCCTGGCGAAGGCCGAGGCAAACCTCGGGGCGGTGGATGCGGCACCGACGGCGGAGGACCCGGCCGAATGCGTCGCCGACAAAGGTTATCACTCACGGGCGGTCTTGAGGGCTCTGGACGACAGTCCCTGGAAGACCCGGATCGCGGCGCCCAAGCAGACCGGCTTTTCGCGCTGGCACGGTGATGAGGCGGCGCGGCGCGCGGTCACCAACAACCGTGCGCGGCTCAAGTCCGGGGTCGCCCGCGAGGCCTTCAAGCTGCGCGCCGAGATCGTCGAGCGCTGCTTTGCCCACAACCTCGATCGTGGCGGCATGCGACGAACCTGGCTGCGCGGGCGAGAGAATGTGCACAAGCGATACCTGCTCCACGTCGCCGGCCACAATCTATCGTTACTGATGCGCCAGCTCATCGGCGCCGGCACCCCGCGGGAGGCCGTGGCGGGCGGATATGGCGGTATTTTCGTTCTGCTCACGCCCACCGGGGCCATGCTGGTGGCACGGGGGGTTTCGCAAAGCGGCCAGTCGGCTTTCGCCGCCGCATTCCTCATCTGGGGGTGAGAGCCGGAAAAAGCCACTTAATCGATCGCGCCCTGTTCGGGATCGATGCCGGCAACCCGCCGGAACGGCCAGCCGTCTTCCGAACCGCTGCCACTGAGAGCGAAGGTCTTCCGGTGGCGCTGTCCCGTACGGCGTGGATCTATGCGGGGGAACTCGGCAACGCCTGGCACCGATAGCTCTATCGCTGCACCTCCTCCCGGCGAGAGGACGACGCTGACGTAGCGTGGATGTGTCGAGGGGAATCTTATTTCACCGCGCATGACTGCCCGTAGGTCCTCGGTAACGAAATCCGGATTCGGCGCCTGGCACAGATCGAGCCGGATCGTCCCGTCCGGCTCCTCCCACCCATTTCCATGATGAAAATGAAATCCAGGCGGCAATTCGTGGCGGCGCACCGGTTCAAGCGTGTCCTTGTCGATCGTTAGTACACGAGTGCCAAGACCGGGCCGCCAGACATGAGCGTCGAGGAAACTGATATGGCCCGACGACCAGCGCTCGGGCTCGACCACAAATGGTGTCAACAGAACAACGAGATGGCGCCCGGTCACCACGAAGTCGTGCACCATGGCTTTGGTGCATGGAGCCGCGATGGTGTGATCGCCCATTCCCCGGTTGGTTAGCGGATCCTGATTGTGTTTGGTTTCGCCGCACGGATAGAGCGATTGAGTACGTCGATCTGCATGGCGATTTCGGTTTGTTGGGATTGGAATGTGCGAGCGGTGAGCTTGCCGCCATTGAGCCTCTTGACGCGAGCCATGGCTGTTTCGCCAAGCGCTCTCAATCCGTAGCCCTGTCGTTTCTGCCAGTTCATCCTTCCCTTCGACGCGATCTCCGCCGCATGGTGCTCCCGTTCCGATCCGCCATGAGGGGTGTCCGGGGGAGGAATGGATGTGGCGCGTGGCGGGATGATGATTTCAGGTGGTGAATTCGGTGGCCGAGCTTCTCGGATCGCTTTTGTCACGGGCTCCCCGTCATAGGCGCCGTCGGCAAACACGCGCCGGATCATCCCACCGGAACCGGCGACCAGCGGTCCCGCCATCGTCGCATCGGCCGTGTCGTCACCGGTCAGTTCATGCGTCCGGATCTCGCTGCTGGCCGGGTCAACCGAGATATGCAGTTTGCGCCACGAGCGCCGCGTTTCACCGTGCTTGGCGCGAGCCCCCTCGCCAGCGCCAAAGAATTTCAGGCCCGTGGAATCCAGCACGATATCCGTAGGCCATTTGTTCGTGCTAGTTTCCACAACGACATCCACCGTTCGCCACCACCGCGACAGCGTGGTGTGATCCGGCACCGGCAGATCGCACCCCATAAAGTCCACGAGGGAACGCACAAAGCCTTCCGTCTGGCGCAGCGGCAGTCTGAAGACCATCCCCAGCATCAGTGTCGTGGAAATCGCCAACTCTGAAAACCGCCGCTGGCCACCAGGAGTTCGCCGTTTGGCTGCGTCCCATTGCTCCAGGGCGCGCTCATCAATCCAGAAACGAATGTCGCCGCGCCGAACCAAACCACGGTCATAATCCGGCCAGTTCATGACCCGGTACTTGGCTCTGGGGATATGGTGGCGACGCGATGCGTGGAACTTGAAAGGCATGACAAACTCTCAAAGACGGAAGCGGAGCCAGATATACTAATCCTCAGGTCCATGCACCAAAGCCCCTAGATGTCCCAAAAATGTCTTGAGGATTCACGGCGCGCAGCATCCCTGTCGATGCCAATATCTCGCAGCAAGTGACTACCAAGCCCGGCCAACTGGTGACGCTGGCGTGCCCGTTCGGTCCAATCCCGCAGGACGCTGATCATTCTTAGTACACCATTTGCAGCGTGGGCGAGCAGACAGGCAATGCTGACTCCGACATCACGCCCAGGCTCGGACCGCACCGAACCCATTGTATTCGGGTCAAACCGCAGCCCTTGATCAAATGATCTCAACGGTGCCGTATGCCTATAGGAAAACTTACTCATTTCGATCATACTTCCCAAACTTCAGGTAATCGGCGAAAATTCTGAAAGGTCGCCTTAGTGCACAATTTCTATGGGTTACATATGGTCGGACGTGACGGATGACAAACGACATTTATTCATGTATCAGATTAGCTGTTCTTATTTGAAGTAGCACAGGTTTGAGTTGATGGTGCGCCGACTTCCGCCCATGAACACACTCCGCGCCTTCGAGGCCGCGGCGCGTCTGCTCTCTTTCACACGCGCCGCCGAAGAGCTGCATGTCACTCAGGCGGCAATCAGCCACCAGATCAAAGCGCTGGAGACAGCCATCTGCGTGCGGCTCTTTCGCCGTCTCAATCGGTCGCTATTGATGACCGAAGCGGGCCAACGCTATCTGCCGGTCGTGCGGGATGCGCTGGACGCGCTGCGCGATGCGACCGAGGCGCTCACCCGGCAGGACGAAACCGGTGTTCTGACGGTGAGCACCGTGCCGTCGTTCGCAGCGACCTGGTTGGTGCCGCGGCTGACCCGTTTCCGGGCCGTGCACCCCGAGATCGATATCCGCATATCGGCCACCGATGAGATCATCGACCTCGAGCGGAACGGCGTCGACATGGGCATTCGCTACGGCAGCGATAACCATCCGGGGCTGAGGAGCGACCGGCTTTTAAACGTGGAGCAATTCCTCGTATGCAGCCCGCGGTTGGTCAACGAAGGACCGCATCCGCTGCGAACACCCGAGGACTTACGTTACCACACACTGTTACACGACGAGACATCTGCCGATTGGCATCGCTGGCTCAAGGAGATGGGGGTCGCTGGCGCTGACGCGGCGCGCGGACCAACCTTCAACCATTCTAACGTGGTCATTGAGGCCGCCATCGACGGTCAGGGCGTTGCCGTGGCACGCAGTGCCATAGCCGCCACGGCGCTCGCCGACGGCCGTCTGGTCAGGCCGTTCGACATCTCCTTGCCGCTTGATGAGGCATACTACGTCATGTGTCCGCTGGAGAACGCCGACCGCCCAAAGGTCAAGATCTTCCGCGACTGGCTGCTGTCGGAGGCAGACATCGAAAACGCACCCGGTTAGGTATGCGCCAACTGGTATCTCAGTCGGCCGTTGAGGTGGTGGCTGCCTGGCGGGCGACCCGACGATTGCGCCAAGTTGATCTCCGCTTAGAGTTTCTTCTTCGAGCAACTGCGCGGCGCCATAGTGCGGCATGTCGCGGTGTTCGATAAGAATCGCCTCTGTCTTCGCAAACGTCTTGTCAAAGGGTGGATTGCCCATTGCCGAAAGTTGCTTCAACACGGCTTCGACCGCGCTGCCTGGCGCTACGGAGGCGATCTCGTCGAGCCCGTCGACGATGATTCGCTCGCCCGTAGATTATGAGCGACTCAGGCTCGGCCGAGCGTGTCAACGTTCCTGCGAGGACATAGTTCATCCCAGACATTTCGCCGAACGCCTCGGTGAGCACACTTTTCCCCAGACCGGGGTCGCCGAGGATCACGACTGGTTGAGAGAAAGCTGCTATCTCGTCCTGACCGATTCGCGTTCGTCCCTGTCTGGGGTCCTCGTAGGCCAGAGTTCGCCACATTTTTCTCAGCATCGTCCAAGACGGTTGGAAATCTACACCGTCGACAAACAGCCCCACGCGTGTCGTCTCGCGGGTTCCGACCGTGATGGCAGAACGATTTTGCCATTCCCTTAATGCCCACCAGCACGGTCGATCGCAAATGCGCATCTGGGTTTGTGTGTTTCCCGCCGCCGGTCTCAGGGCCCGGGTTGAAGCCAGCGGCGTCGGAAGACGGGCCTTTGTCAGCGGTGACCGGCACGGATTCATCCGGAGTTGGTAACGATCATGCTTCCTTCCGGCCGGGTCCGTCCGTTCCCAAGGTCTCGGACTGTGTGATTTGCGCGGCTTCAGCGTCGGCTTCGAGATCGTTCTCATAGCCCAGCACCGGGAGTTGCTCGCGCTTGAGGAACAGCCATACGGCCTCGACGGGTCATACTTCAGTGCTGTGGCCATCCGAGGAGAAGAACCAAGCTATGAGACCTGCAGATTCGCAATCTGGCGAAGCAAGCCGAATCCGACAGCAGCGCTGACGGCGGCGCAACCGGTGAGGTTCGACCATCCGGCGATCGGCGAACGGATATACCGAGAATACGCTCACCCGCTCAGATGGTTGGTCGCCGTTTGCTCGCTTGCATGGAACAGGGACGTTCATGTTGGCCGAAGGATAGTGACCTCAATCCCCCGCGAACGCGATCAATCGCCCGCAGACGAGTGCTCCCAGCCAGCAAACCGTTGAGAGGATGGCATGACCGGCTAGGCGCGCGCGGGGGGCGTCCTTGAAAAGGAACCCGTGGGCCCGGCACAGAGCGAGCGTAGACAGGACCCCGACAGCGATGAAGGTTAGCTTGAGCTGCAGGAATCCGACGCCACTGTATTCCCGCGCCCGGACCGAGAACAGCAGCGGTCCCGTGAGCAGGGCAAGGATCAGCCCGCTCGCCGCAACGGGCGCGAGCACCCGCACCACCGCTTCGCGAGAGATACCGCGCCACACGCCAAGAAGCCGCAGATTGAGCGGGACGACGGACCCGATCAGCAGGGCGATTGCGAAGATGTGCGCGGTGTTGACTGCGGCATAGACCCAGCGGGAACCCCGTAGAGCCTGCGCCAGGGCCGTCCCCTCAAGCGCCGCGAACAGGGTCTCCAAGGTCTCAGTCGCGCCGGGGGTAAAGGATGTACTCGCGTTTGCCTAGGAATAGCCGTTCCGCCTTAATCCGTTTTTCCGACACATCGTCGGCCGGCTCGCCGATCAACCGGATTTCGACCCCTTCGGCCAGATCGCCGTCCTGGAGGCCGGCGCGTTCGTTGCGCCAAGGCTGACCGACCTCGGCCGTCCACTCGTCGCCCTCCACGTCGATCTTCAGAATGCCGTGGGGATTGCCCAGGCGGACGGTCTTGATGATGCCGGTCAGATCGATATTGCCGCCGGTCGTCCACGACCAGCCGTGATGGGCCAGGGTCCCGACCGTCGGAGCCGTGAGTCCCAGGGCCAGGACCGTGATGAACAAGAGCCTCATCATAGTGCTCCTCCGATGCCTCAAGCGTTATCTGGAAGGTGGCGTCACACGACCGGACATTCAAGCCGACACTTCCCAGACAACCTTCAAGTCCTCGGCGATCATACCCTTGAAGAATAGATGACCGTACGGTTAAGCGAGGCATTATTCCTGGCCTTTCCAGCCACCCAAACTCCTGAATGCTGAAAATCGCCGTAGGCGCGGACCGGCAACGGGTACAACGAATGTGATTTATATCGGATAGCGCCGAGCAGTCATGCCGGTCGTGGTCCGGCCATAGCTTCTTCGTTATGGCCGACACCGCAATGAAAACGGATCGTCGACCGGACCTGGCAGTGGATCGAACCTCCGGCCGTCAGTAAACGGGTCGTACCTGTACTTCCCCCGCAACAACGGATGACCGCCGTTGCCCCAGGTCACGACAACCCTCGCCGTCACGGGCCGCCGCTGGCAACGCTCGCCATCATCGGCATCAGCACGGCGGTTTATCTGCTGGTTCAACACGTTGAATCAAGCTCCAGCGGACGTCTGACGCCGTTCTTGGATAAGGGTTCGGTTGGGCCGGTATGGGGCCGACGGGCCGACGGGCCGACGCTGGGCTCATAATCTACGTCGGCATTGACCAGTCTTGGTTCATACGCGTTCCATTGACGCGCCAATCCAGACGCCGAGTCGCCAACGGAAAAGAGACGCCGCACTGTCATGTACTATCCGCCCGAAGGTTCTCTTATGATATGGAGCGCCTGTCGGACCCTCCCACCAGGTCACAGAGGCCGTTCACATCAGTCCGGCCTGACGGACGGCTGGAAGATGGCCGCGACTGACCGGGGCTTCGTGACCGCCGGTAAGGCGTAGTGTGGTCCGGGCGTTGCGGCGCGCCGTTCCGGCCACATGCTTCTTGGCCACCCAGTAGGAGCGGTGTACACGCAATCCGCCGGCGCCCTCCAGTGCGGCGACGGCATCGGCAAAACGCATCAGGACCAGTGTCGAACCGGCGGTCGTGAACGCCTCCACATAGTGGTCCGCCATCCTGAGATAGACGAGGTCGCGGCCAAGTTCCGGCGGCAGACGGTCCAGGAAATGGTCTGCCGTCCGGCTCGCGGCTTCATCTCCGCCGGACGCCGCTTCCTTGCCCTGTAGATCGCGCCGACGACCGGCTAGAACAGAGACGACCAGAGCACTGATCGCCAGCATCAGCACGGCCACGCCAAGATAGATCGTCGGCAGGGCGTTGTGCCCCTCATAGTCCGGCCTGAACAAGGCCTCGGCGGTATGAACGACGCCGGTACCGGGGACAGCCGCCGCGAGTGCCGCCCCCGCCATCGCCAGCAGGCGTGTCCGCATCGGTGCGCTGGATGTGACACGAAGCATCAGCATCATGACGCTGGCGCATACAAGCCAATTGGCGCCCATCGAGAGCGCCCAGTAGCCGATGCGGCCGAGCGGTTCGATCGAATCGTAGGTGCCGAAGGGGCCGATGAACGCGAACAGCGCGATGAGGCACGCCAGCACCGCCCCCTGAACCGAAAGCGACCGCGTTCCCAGCAGTTCACGATACGTGAACGGTAATTCCTGCATCTGACGAATAAATCCCTGGCCTTTGCGTAATCGACGATGACTCGCAACGTCCGTGCGATCAACCTCGCCCGCATGTCACGTAACAACCAGCCATGAGGATAAAGTTTCAGATGACTACTACCGTGAATATTTTTACAACCATTGTCCTCGCGGGCGCGGCTGTGTTCCTTGCGGCGAACGCGAACTCCGCTGACCTTGAGGTATCCATAGAGGGCCTGCGCTCGGCAGAGGGCCAAGCGCGCGTCGCCCTCCACCAGCGCGTCCCGAGCGCCTCGTTTCCAGACGAGGACGGTGCCGTCGCCAAGATATCCCGGTCGGCCGACCCAAACGGCGTCCGCGTCGTCTTCACCGGCCTGTCTCCGGGAGATTACGCCGTGGCGGCGTTCCACGACGCCGATGGCGACGGAGAGTTGGGGCGGAACATCCTGCGCATTCCCACCGAAGGCTACGGTTTCTCCAACGGTGCCCGCGGCTTCATGGGACCGCCGTCATTCGATGACGCCGCTCTGACCATTGGTTCGGGCGAAGAGCGGATTTCCGCTGTCGTGCCGATTGCCTATCCGGGGTCCTGACATGACGAAGAACGAGCTCTCACGCCGGGCAATGCTGGGTGCACTCGCCAGCCTGCCGGCCGTGGTCGTGGCAGGGGCCGTGGCCGGAACCAGAGAGGAATTTTCCGCAGGTTTGGCCCGGAAGCCGCAACTGATGGGCTTTGCGACCGCCCAGGCAGAAGTGTTCAACGCCCCGATGACGACGTTGAGCGGCTACCTCCCTTCCGGCCTCACAGGCGTGCTGTGGCGGAACGGTCCAGCGGAGCACGAGCGCTTCGGCCATCGCTACGGACACTGGTTCGATGGCGACGGGATGGTGCAGGCGTTCGCCTTCTCGGGAGACAAGGTAATTCACCGAGCCCGGGTCCTCGACACGCCGAAGCGCCGGCGGGAGACCCGGGCGGGCAAGCGCATCATGCCCACCTTCGCAACCCCAGGGTCCGAACCGTTGATGGGACCTGACGACATGAACGTTGCGAATACCGCCATGCTCGTCCATGCGGGGCGGCTGATGGCCTTGTGGGAGGGCGGCTCGGCGCTGGTGGTCGGTCCTGAAACTCTCGAAGCCGGACGGTTCGTGGTCTGGCATCCTGACCTGGCCGGCCTGCCGTTCTCGGCCCATCCGAAGGTTGAGAAGGATGGGACCCTGTGGAATATCGGCTTCGTGACGCAGCCTCAGCCGGCGTTGCTGCTCTATCGCATCGACCGGAGCGGGCAGCTGATCAAAGCGAACCTGGTCGATGCGGGGCCATTGGGAATGGTGCACGGCTTTGGTGCATGGACCTGAGGATTAGTATATCTGGCTCCGCTTCCGTCTTTGAGAGTTTGTCATGCCTTTCAAGTTCCACGCATCGCGTCGCCACCATATCCCCAGAGCCAAGTACCGGGTCATGAACTGGCCGGATTATGACCGTGGTTTGGTTCGGCGCGGCGACATTCGTTTCTGGATTGATGAGCGCGCCCTGGAGCAATGGGACGCAGCCAAACGGCGAACTCCTGGTGGCCAGCGGCGGTTTTCAGAGTTGGCGATTTCCACGACACTGATGCTGGGGATGGTCTTCAGACTGCCGCTGCGCCAGACGGAAGGCTTTGTGCGTTCCCTCGTGGACTTTATGGGGTGCGATCTGCCGGTGCCGGATCACACCACGCTGTCGCGGTGGCGGCGAACGGTGGATGTCGTTGTGGAAACTAGCACGAACAAATGGCCTACGGATATCGTGCTGGATTCCACGGGCCTGAAATTCTTTGGCGCTGGCGAGTGGGCTCGCGCCAAGCACGGTGAAACGCGGCGCTCGTGGCGCAAACTGCATATCTCGGTTGACCCGGCCAGCAGCGAGATCCGGACGCATGAACTGACCGGTGACGACACGGCCGATGCGACGATGGCGGGACCGTTGGTCGCCGGTTCCGGTGGGATGATCCGGCGCGTGTTTGCCGACGGCGCCTATGACGGGGAGCCCGTGACAAAAGCGATCCGAGAAGCTCGGCCACCGAATTCACCACCTGAAATCATCATCCCGCCACGCGCCACATCCATTCCTCCCCCGGACACCCCTCATGGCGGATCGGAACGGGAGCACCATGCGGCGGAGATCGCGTCGAAGGGAAGGATGGACTGGCAGAAACGACAGGGCTACGGATTGAGAGCGCTTGGCGAAACAGCCATGGCTCGCGTCAAGAGGCTCAATGGCGGCAAGCTCACCGCTCGCACATTCCAATCCCAACAAACCGAAATCGCCATGCAGATCGACGTACTCAATCGCTCTATCCGTGCGGCGAAACCAAACACAATCAGGATCCGCTAACCAACCGGGGAATGGGCGATCACACCATCGCGGCTCCATGCACCAAAGCCACAGGCCATGAACCAAAACGCCCTCAATCCCGATCTGATGAGCGCCGGCGCGCGCCTCGATAAAGTGGCCGCCATCCTCGCCGACGGGATTCGCCGCCTATTTGAGAAAACCTCATAGAGCCAATGGTTTGGGAGAGGTTTCTCTGGACTTGTCGGCGCCCCAGAGCGTGCATGGAACTCCGCACGACGGGGAAGGCCCATGACCGCACCCATCCTCAAGCAGATCGCCGAGCTGCCTAATCTGCCGCAAGACCGGTTGAAGGCACTCTGGCTTGAGTACTTCCGGGAAGAGCCACCGTCCTACCGTAACAGCCCGTTGATTAAGTCGGCGCCGTCTGATTCTCTGGTTCCCTGATTTGCAGGGGGGTTTGCCGATGGCGATGGGACGGCAGAAGGCTGGTCAGGGGGATCTGATGGTGAGCTGGTCGGAGATGCCGCGCTCTCCGGGTCATGTGTTTTATGACCGCCTGCAGTCGGTGCTGATCAAGGGCGGCTTCGACGCCTTTGCCGAGGCGAGCTGCCGGCCTTATTACGCGGCCCGGATGGGCGCGCCCTCGGTGCCGCCCGGGGCGCTATTTCCGGATGCACCTGGTGGGCTACTTCGAGGGCATCGACAGCGAGCGCGGTCTGGAGTGGCGCTGCTCGGACTCGCTTTCGCTGCGGGCGTTCCTGCGACTGGGGAGCCGTGATCGGGTACCGGACCATTCCTGGCTGTCACGAAGCCGCACGCGCCTGCCCCATGAAGTCCACGCGGCGGTCTTCGACTGGGTTCTGGTGCTGATCGCCGAGGCGGGGCTGATCAAGGGCGAGCGCATCGGCGTCGATGCCTCGACCATGGAGGCCAACGCGGCGCTGCGGAACATCGTGCGGCGCGCCAACGGCGAAGGCTACCGGGAGATGCTGGAGCGCCTGGCCCGGGAAAGCGGGGTCGAGACACCCACGGCCGAGGATCTGGCGCGTCTGGAGCGCAAGGGCAAGAAGCTTTCCAACACGGATTGGGTTTCGAAGAGCGACCCCGAGGCCAAGATCGCCAAGATGAAGGACGGCACGACGCATCTGGCCTACAAGCCCGAGCACGCGGTGGATCTGGACACCGGCGCGGTGGTGGCGGCCGAGCTGCACCCGGCCGATGAGGGTGACACCACGACGCTTTCCAAGACCCTGGCGAAGGCCGAGGCAAACCTCGGGGCGGTGGATGCGGCACCGACGGCGGAGGACCCGGCCGAATGCGTCGCCGACAAAGGTTATCACTCACGGGCGGTCTTGAGGGCTCTGGACGACAGTCCCTGGAAGACCCGGATCGCGGCGCCCAAGCAGACCGGCTTTTCGCGCTGGCACGGTGATGAGGCGGCGCGGCGCGCGGTCACCAACAACCGTGCGCGGCTCAAGTCCGGGGTCGCCCGCGAGGCCTTCAAGCTGCGCGCCGAGATCGTCGAGCGCTGCTTTGCCCACAACCTCGATCGTGGCGGCATGCGACGAACCTGGCTGCGCGGGCGAGAGAATGTGCACAAGCGATACCTGCTCCACGTCGCCGGCCACAATCTATCGTTACTGATGCGCCAGCTCATCGGCGCCGGCACCCCGCGGGAGGCCGTGGCGGGCGGATATGGCGGTATTTTCGTTCTGCTCACGCCCACCGGGGCCATGCTGGTGGCACGGGGGGGCTCGCAAAGCGGCCAGTCGGCTTTCGCCGCCGCATTCCTCATCTGGGGGTGAGAGCCGGAAAAGCCACTTAATCAACGGGCTGGTAAGGGGTTTCTGGTTCGCGGCATCGCCCACCGCATCCAGGAACTCACCTACGGCGGTCTGTCATCGGCCCATCGGGAGAAGCTCGAGACGCTGATCGCCGGGAATGGTGCGAACGAGCGCCGCAAAGGCGAGCAGCTTCTCGCGGCACCCGGCTCATGCGCGAATGGAAGGGCGTCGAACACTATGTCACGGTGCTCGCTGACGGCGGCTTCGAATACCAGGGCCGGCCCTACAAGTCGCTCTCGCCGATCGCCCGCGCCATCACCGGCACCCGTTGGAACGGACCGCTCTTCTTCGGCCTGCGCAAGCATGGGCCCCCGAGATGAGCAGGACACCGGTGCATAAACAGCGCTGCGCGGTCTACACCCGGGTGTCGAAGGATGAACGGCTCGACATGGCATTCAACTCCGTCGATGCACAGCGCGAGGCCTGCGAGGCCTATGTCGCGAGCCAGAAGCCCGAAGGCTGGGTGCTGCTCGAGGGATATTACGAAGACGGTGGATTCTCCGCTGCCACTCTCGAGCGCCCGGCCCTCCAACGGCTCCTCGCCGACATCGAGGCCGATCGCCTGGTCCGCGCACTGATGGACTTCGCCAAGTTGGTCGAATTGTTCGAGGCCCATGGGGTCACCTTCGTATCGATCACCCAGTCCTTCAATACCACCACCTCCGTGGGTCGGCTCACGTTGAACATTCTGCTGAGCTTCGCGCAGTTCGAGCGCGAGGTGACGGGCGAGCGCATCCGCGACAAGATCGCCGCCTCGCGCAAGAAGGGCATGTGGATGGGCGGCACCCCGCCGCACGGCTACGACGTCAAGGACCGCAGGCTTGTCGTCAACAAGACCGAGGCCGTGCTGGTGCGTACCATCTTCGAGCATTTCATCGCCTGCGGATCAGCTACCGTTCTGGTGAAGGAACTCGCCGCCGAGGGCCACACGACGAAGATCTGGATCACGGCGGCAGGAAGGCAACGCCCGGGCAAGCAGATCGACAAAGGCCACCTCTATCGCCTGCTCAACAACCGGGTCTATCTGGGCGAGGCGGTTCACAGGGGCACCCCCTATCCCGGCGAGCACAAGGCTATCGTGCCGCGCGCGCTCTGGGACAAGGCCCATGCCATCCTTGCCGAGAATGTGCGGAGGCGGGGGAGCCGGACGCGTGCCAAGACGCCGGCCCCGCTCAAGGGTCTGTTGCGCTGCAAGGCCTGCAAGGCGGCGATGACGCCCTCCCACACGACCAATCGCGGCCGGACCTATCGCTATTACGTCTGTTTGAAGAGCATCAAGAACGGCGCCGCGACCTGCGAGATAGGCTCGATCGCCGCAGCGGAGATCGAAGGCGTGGTTACCGGCCAGGTACGACGGCTTCTGCAAACGCCCGAGATCGCGGCCCGCACCATCGCGGCGTGCAACGAGACGGACGGCGACGAGCCTGCGGTCAACGAGCGCGAGGTGGTGGAAGCGCTGGGCCGGCTCGATGACGTATGGGAGGAACTGTTCCCGCCCGAGCAGGCGCGCATCATACGGCTCCTGGTGCAAGGCATCGAGGTCGCGCCTGACGGAGTCGATGTTCACCTTCGCATAGCCGGCATCCACAGCCTTGCCGGCGAGCTGATGCATGAGGTGCCGGCCGAAGACACCGAGGCATCGAACCTGGAGGCCGCCGCATGACCTCGGCGAAAGCGGATACCATCATCACCGTTCACATCCCCATGCAGCTCAAGCGCCGCGGCGGACGCACGCTGATCGTCGCGCCCGAGGGGAACTCGGCGGCGGCCAAGCCCGAGCATGACGAGACCATCGTCCGGGCGCTGGTGAAGGCCCACCGCTGGCGGCGACGGATCGAGGGAGGAAAGGCGAAGTCCATCGCCGACCTCGCGGCCCAGGAGGGCGTGACAACTGCTTATGTCTGCCGGCTGTTGCTGCTCACTTGTCTCGCTCCGGATATCGAGGCAGCGATCCTCGACGGGCGTCAGCCCAAGGGCCTCAAGCTCGCGGACCTGCTGCGCAACGCAGCTCTGCTTGACTGGAATGAGCAGCGCAGCGCCTGTCACATGACGCCG
This sequence comes from Alphaproteobacteria bacterium, assembly GCA_965217615.1. Lineage (GTDB taxonomy): Bacteria > Pseudomonadota > Alphaproteobacteria > UBA8366 > CAVOAK01 > CAVOAK01. The sequence goes on along the minus strand of CBDCIT010000039.1, from coordinate 56,975 downwards.
CCGGCATAGGTACGAAACCCCTCTTACTCCCCCGCCAAACCGAACGAGATTCGAACCATGGCCGAGCAGCCATCTAAGTCATTGATCTTGTTGAGGTACGGTTAACTGTACCAAATCCCCCCCTGGGCGGTTGGAGGGATAGACACAACCGTACCAAATCAGACCGAGGTTCAGTTGTGTAGAGAATGTCGGCCGACAGAGAACAAAAAACGGGTCAAATTCGGATGGACGGGGAGATCGGCGGTTCGGATAAGTTCTCCGAAACGTCCAAATTCCGCGCCATTCGACGGCCGGTCTTTACGGACAGAGAATTTCCCTAAAGTCTAGATTGGCGGAGGGGGTGGGATTCGAACCCACGGTACGCGCAAGCGCACAACGGTTTTCGAGACCGCCCCGTTCGACCACTCCGGCACCCCTCCGCGCTCGTCCGACGACGTGAGGGTGCGGGAGGCCCTCAGGCGGCGCGGGACACTAATCGCAAATTCCGCCGCGCCGCAAGCCCAGGCTAAAAAACACGGTACGGTCCGTCGGAAGTGATCGCCAAAACCGTTGACTTGTAAACGCTGCGCCGTATAGTTCGCGCCAGTTTGCGGGCCTTTGACCGGCCCGCTGTTTTGTTTGGCCAGCCTAGGTGGGCCATCAGGAAACGCATACCAGCGACGTCAGAGACTCTGCCATGTTCGCAGTCATCAAGACCGGCGGCAAACAGTATAAGGTCGCCAAGGACGACATCATCCTTGTCGAACGCCTGCCCGGCGACGCGGGCGCGGCGGTATCGATCGACGACGTGTTGATGGTGAGCAACGGAAAAGAGCAGACGATCGGCGCGCCGCTGGTGTCCGGCGCATCGGTCGCGGCAACGATTCTCGACCAGCCGCGCGGCGACAAAATCATTGTCTTCAAGAAGCACCGCCGCAAGAATTATCGCCGAAGGGCCGGACATCGCCAGGATCTGACGGTCCTGCGCATTACCGGCATCTTGGCCAACGGAAAGAAAGCGGCCAAGGCCGCCGCGAAGGCTGAGACGCCGCCGCCGGCCAAGGGCGAACCTGCAAAGAGCGAGCCCGCAAAATGCAAGGCAGCGGCGAAGCCAGCCGCTGACAAGGCTCCTGCCAAGAAGGCGCCGGTTAAGAAAGCTTCGACCAAGAAACTGGCGGCAAAGGCGAAAGCCGGGTCGGCCGGCAAGACGGCGGCAAAAAAGACGGCAGCCCCAAAGACTGCGGCCAGCAAGTCTGCATCGAAGGCGGCCGGCAAAAAGACGACGGGCAAGGAGTAGACGGCGATGGCGCATAAGAAGGCAGGTGGCAGCTCGCGCAACGGCCGCGACACGGCAGGTCGGAGGCTCGGCGTGAAGAAATACGGCGGCCAGAGCGTTCTCGCCGGAAATATTATCATCCGTCAGCGCGGCACCAGGGTTCATCCCGGCGAAAATGTGGGCTTGGGCAAGGACCATACGCTGTTTGCGCTAAGGGAAGGCCGGGTGAAGTTTCACAAGCTGCGCCGCCGGACGACGGTGTCGGTGGAGCCGGCGGCCTAGAGCGGCCCGGCGCTTAGGTGCGTTTACCCGGGGGAATGGTTGACCATTCCCCTTTTTCGTTCCGGGACGTAGACGCAGAGCACGGCAATGAAATTTCTCGACCAGGCCAAAGTATTTATCAAGAGCGGCGACGGTGGCAACGGCTGCCTGAGTTTCCGGCGCGAAAAGTTTATCGAATTCGGCGGACCGGACGGCGGTGACGGTGGTCGCGGCGGCGATGTTGTCGGGCGCGCGGAAAGCGGTCTCAACACCTTGATCGATTTCCGCTTCCGCCAGCACATCAAGGCCGGCAAGGGGCGTGGCGGCATGGGCAAGGGACGGACAGGCGCTTCGGGAAAGTCGATAACCATGTCATTGCCCGCCGGCACACAAATCTTCGCCGAGGACAACAGCGCGCTTCTCGCCGACCTGACCGAACCCGGGCAGGAAGTGGTCATCGCCGAGGGCGGTTGCGGTGGATTTGGCAACGCGCACTTCAAGTCGTCGACAAATCGGGCCCCACGCCGCGCCGACCCCGGACAACCGGGGCAGGAAATGTTGATTTGGCTACGCCTGAAACTGATCGCGGATGCGGGCCTTATCGGGCTTCCAAATGCCGGTAAGTCGACCTTCCTTGCAGCCGTATCGCGGGCTCGGCCGAAAGTCGCGGACTATCCGTTCACCACGCTCCATCCACAGCTTGGTGTCGTCTACACGCGAGCCGAGGAATTCGTGCTCGCCGATATTCCCGGCCTGATCGAGGGCGCCCATCAAGGGCACGGCCTCGGCGATCGCTTTCTTGGCCATATCGAGCGCTGCCGCGTATTGCTGCATTTGGTAGATGGCACGCTTGAGGACGTGGTTGACGCCTATCAGACCGTGCAACGGGAACTCTCCGGCTACGGCGGAGGGCTGGACGAAAAGCTGCAGGTCGTTGGGCTCAACAAATGCGATGCCTTGAGCGATGACGAGATCAATAGAAAGTCTGCGGAATTGACATCGGCATCCGGCAGCCAAGTGCTGACCCTTTCCGGAGCCGGTGGCGAGGGTGTCGACGTGGTTTTGGCAATGCTTCTCGAAGTCATTCAGACTGCGCGCGGGGCGGACGTGCGGTTGGCCGACGCGGAAGGATGGCGGCCATGAGTAAGAGAGAAAAACGCACTGAGGCCGGCGCAGCCGGCACACAACAACTCGCGGCCGCGCGCCGCCTCATCGTCAAGATCGGATCTGCGTTGTTGGTCGACGAAAGCAACGGTGAGATACAACATGACTGGCTTAATGCTCTCGCCGACGACATCGCCCGGTGCCGCAGCCGTGGCCAGGAGGTTTTGGTCGTGTCCTCCGGAGCAATCGCCGTCGGACGACGTCATCTCGGCCTCACCAGCCCTTCACTCAGGCTCGAAGAAAAACAAGCCGCCGCGGCGACCGGCCAAATCCGCCTGGCACATGCCTATCAGGCAACACTCGCGCGCCACGGCCTGACCGTCGCGCAAATTCTCTTGACGCTCGCCGATACCGAAGAGCGGCGACGTCATCTCAACGCGCGTAATACGTTGACCCAGCTGCTTCAGTTGGGAGCCATCCCCGTGATCAACGAAAACGACACCGTCGCGACACAGGAAATTCGCTTTGGCGACAATGACCGGCTCGCAGCCCGAGTCGCCGCAATGATCAGCGCCGACACGCTGATTTTGCTGTCCGACATCGACGGTCTCTATGAAGGAGATCCCCGGCACGACCGTCAGGCTCGACATATCCCCGAGGTGCAGGAGATCACAGCCGAAACCGAGGCCATGGCCGGCAAGCCTCCGCGCGGCTACTCGTCTGGCGGCATGGCAACCAAGCTGCAGGCCGCAAGAATTGCCGTCGCTGCGGGCTGCCGGATGGCGATCGCATTGGGCACCGACATGCACCCGCTACACCGCGTAGAGGAAGGTGCACGCTGCACATGGTTCCTGCCGCAGGCCACTCCGCTGACGGCACGCAAGCGCTGGATCGCCGGATCGCTGCAACCGATGGGGGTGATCGTCGTTGACGACGGAGCCGAACAGGCCTTGCATCGCGGGACCAGCCTTCTCCCGGCCGGTGTCATCGAAGTAAAAGGAACGTTCGAGCGCGGAGACCTGGTGACCGTCTGCGTTGGCGACGGACGCGAGGTCGCGCGCGGGCTTTCGGCCTATGCGACGAGCGACGCAGCGCGTATCGCCGGACACAAGAGCGGTGAAATAGAGACGATTCTCGGCTATCGTGGCCGCGATGAGATGATCCACCGCGACGATCTCGTTGTTAGCTGACGAAAATGAGACCGGGTCGATGACTATTGCTGAAGCGTTTGAACAAGACAGTGTCGAGGCCGGTCTGCGGCAAATCGCCGAGGCGGCGAGTGCGGCCGGCCAGGTCTTGGCGCGCGCGGACGATGCGACCAAGAATAAAGCGCTTAGCGCCGCCGCAAGCGCCGTGCGGACGGAACTCCAGGCGATCGAAGAGGCCAACGCCGCCGATATGGCCTATGCCGAAGAGAAGGGTCTCCGCGCAGCAATGCGCGACCGACTTTTGTTGACCTCTGATCGAATCGAGACGATGGCGGGTGGCCTTGAAGAGGTCGCACAGTTAAGCGACCCAGTGGGCCGCGTACAAGGCGAGTGGGAACGGCCCAACGGACTCAAGATTGCCCGCGTGACGGTGCCGCTTGGCGTGATCGGCATCATCTACGAATCGCGCCCGAATGTGACGGCGGACGCAGGCGGACTTTGCCTGAAGTCGGGCAACGCCGCGATCCTGCGTGGGGGGTCCGAGAGCTTCCATTCTTCAACCGTCATTACGACCTGTCTACAAAAAGGATTGGCGGCCGCCGGGCTACCGGTTCATAGCGTGCAAATGATCCCAACGCGGGATCGCGCCGCCGTCGGCGCCATGCTGCAATTGTCGGATCTCATTGACGTCATCGTCCCGCGAGGCGGGCGCTCGCTGATCGAGCGCGTGATGGCGGAGTCGCGGATTCCCGTGCTCGCCCATCTGGAAGGCGTTTGCACGGTTTACGTTCACGAAGCAGCGGATGCAGCGATGGCGCGCGAGATTGCGCATAATTCCAAGATGCGGCGGACGGGAATTTGTGGTGCAGCCGAAAATCTCGCGATCGACCGCAGCGTTGCCGCCGCTCAACTGCCGGGCATCGTCGACAAGCTCGTCGAGGCCGGCTGTGAGGTTCGCGGCGATGACGATGCGCGCAACATAGATGACCGCATCGTTCCCGCGAGCGACGCAGACTGGTCGGCGGAGTACCTTGATGCGATCATCTCAGTGAAGGTCGTCGACGGACTAGAAGACGCAATTGCCTTCATCGAACGCTACGGGTCGCACCACACAGAATCCATCATAACCGAGGACGGGGCGGCAGCTGAGACGTTCTTGTCCCGCGTTGACAGCGGCATCGTCTTGCACAATGCCTCTACGCAGTATGCCGATGGCGGCGAGTTTGGGATGGGCGTGGAGATCGGCATTTCAACGAGCAAGCTGCACGCCCGCGGTCCGGTCGGCGCGGAGCAGTTGACCAGTTACAAGTATGTCGTCCGCGGTGCGGGACAGTGCAGACCATGACGTCCTGCCGAGACCATGGCCGTCGTCGAGACTGACCACATCGCCAATCTTCCAGCCACTAGCGTAGATCGGGTCGGCCTGTTAGGCGGGTCGTTCAATCCGGCGCATGACGGTCACCGCCATATCAGCCTTGAGGCGCACAAGCGCTTGCAGCTGGACGAAGTATGGTGGCTCGTCTCACCGCAAAACCCCCTCAAAAATACCGACGACATGGCACCGCTTGAGACGCGTTTGGAGACGGCCCGACATGTGGCACGCTCCTCCCGAATCAGGGTTAGCGACATCGAGAGCAATCTTGGGACGTCTTATACGGCCGAAAGCGTTGTGGCATTGAAGAGTCGCTTCGCAGCCACCAGATTTGTATGGCTCATGGGCGCGGATAATCTGCTGCAGTTGCCGATGTGGAGAGACTGGAAAACGCTCTTCCAAAGCGTTCCCATTGCGGTTTTCACGCGATCCTCATATTCTCGAAAAGCCCTAGCTGGAGTGGCTGCGCAGCGGTTCGCCAAGTTCAGATTACCGGAGCGAGCCGCGGCTGAATTGATCGGACGTTCGCCGCCAGTGTGGGTGTTCTTGCATACCTCACCGCATCCCGCTTCGGCGACGAAGATCCGGCAAAGGGGCGCGAGGAAGGAGACGTGTCACGCGAACTAGTTTGAAACAGGATCGCAGTCCGATCGCGAGAGGCCGATCATAGGTAGGGCTTCAAGCAAGCCAACCGCGCCGAGCGCTGCTTTGGAACTAATCGAGGCATCGCTCGCCGACGACAAGGCAGTCGACGTGACCGTGATCGATATGACTGGAAAATCGACGATCGCCGATTTCATGGTCATCGCATCAGGCACGTCACAACGCCAAATCGGTGCCATGGCCGATCATCTTATCGTCAAGTTGAAGAAGGCTAAGCTACCGAAATTATCGGTAGAGGGCCGCTCGCGTTCCGACTGGGTTTTGATCGACGGTGGCGATGTCATCGTTCATCTCTTCCGGCCGGAAGTGCGCGCTTTCTATAATCTCGAGAAGATGTGGGGTCTTGAACTCCCTGAGAGTGCCGCCTCGACGGCAACGCTCTAAGGCGCTCCGGTTGAAGATCACCATCGTAGCCGTAGGTCGCGCAAGAAAAGGACCGGAACGAACGACCTACGAGCACTACGCGAAGCGCATTCGCTGGCCGCTGACCTTACGTGAAATCCCCGAAAACCGGGGGACCAGGCCTGACCGTAGTCGGAAGAATGACGCGCTCGCACGTGCGGTGCCGGAAGGCGCCATTGTCGTCGCGCTTGACGAACGCGGCGACAGTTTGACCAGCATGCAATTTGCCCAACATCTGGGGCGATGGCGTGATGATGGCGTTGCCGAGTTGGCATTTCTCATCGGCGGCGCAGACGGTCTGGATGCAAAGGTCCGTGCGGCAGCCCAGCTTGTTTTGTCATTTGGCCGCGTTACCTGGCCGCATCTGCTCATGCGCGCGCTGTTGGCGGAACAAATCTACCGGGCGCAGCAAATTCTCGATGGCCACCCCTACCATCGCGCGTGATCGCGAGCGCTCAGCCTTGCCGCGGACTATGCTCGTGGAGGGAAATGACTTATATAAATGCCATGGCCGAAACTCGTCGACGACGACTTGCCGTACTCTGCATTCTCGACGGCTGGGGTATGAGCGCCAAGCGCGAGAACAACGCGATCGCCCAAGCTAGGACGCCAGTTTGGGATGCACTTATCGCCCGCTATCCGCATGCGCTTCTTGATGCCTCCGAGCACCATGTGGGTCTCCCCGACGGGCAGATGGGAAACTCCGAGGTCGGCCATATGAACTTGGGCGCGGGGCGGATCGTAGTTCAGGATCTGCCACGGATTGACGAGGCCATTAAGACGCGGCAACTGACTGCGAATTCAGCGCTCAAGGCGTTCATTGCCAAATTGAAGGCGAGCGATGGAACCGCACATCTCATGGGATTGCTGTCACCAGGCGGCGTCCACGCACATCAAAACCATATCGCCACCCTTGCAAACCTGTTGAATGCCACTGGAATTGAGGTGGCCGTCCATGCATTCCTGGATGGCCGAGATTCACCGCCCAAGAGCGCCCGCCAATTCGTTGCCGAGTTTCGCAAAGCCGCGCCGGGCGGACGAATCGCCACGGTCAGCGGACGCTACTACGCGATGGACCGGGACAGCCGTTTCGAGCGCACGGCCCTTGTACATGCGGCGCTGACCGACGGTGACGGAGATACAGCCGCTGATGCCGACGCTGCGATCACCGCGTCCTATGCTCGAGATGAGACAGACGAATTTGTCCGCCCCACGGTTATTGCCGGCTACCAAGGCATGCGGAACGGTGATGGTATGTTGATGGCCAATTTTCGGGCCGACCGCGCGCGCCAAATCATGTCAGCGCTCCTCGAACCCGCTTTCGCCGAGTTTCCACGCTCGCGAACCGTACAGTTTTCCGCGGCCGTTGGCATGGTGGCTTACTCGCGCGAACTCGACCAGCGCCTTGATACATTATTTCGTCCAAAGCATCTCGCGAATACGCTAGGCAGTGTCGTCGCAAACGCAGGTCTGCGGCAGTTGAGAATTGCAGAGACCGAAAAGTATGCGCACGTAACATTTTTTCTTAACGGCGGCGAGGAGCAAGAGTTCCCAGGCGAAGAGAGAATCCTCGTTCCCTCTCCCAAGGTTGCCACATACGATCTCAAGCCCGAAATGTCTGCGCCGGAACTGACCGATCGTCTCGTCGATGCCACGGCGAACGGCGACTTCGACTTGATCGTTGTCAACTTTGCCAACACAGACATGGTCGGTCATACCGGCAACATCGAAGCGGCAAAATGCGCCGTTGAGACGGTCGATGCCTGCTTGGGACGCCTTGTCGAGGCGGTCGACAAGGTTGATGGGGTATTGCTGATCACAGCCGATCACGGCAATGCCGAAGCCATGCGCGATCCGGGAACCGGGCAGGCGCACACTGCCCATACATGTAATCAAGTGCCGATACTTCTGGTTGGCGAGCTTGCCGACGTCGCAGCGCTCGAGAATGGCGCCCTCGCCGACGTTGCGCCGACACTGCTGGATCTGATGGACCTGCAGCAACCTCAGGAGATGACGGGGCATTCCCTGATCGCACATAGCGGGGATCGGCGTGCGGTTGGCTGACCTTGCGCCCGCCTGCGGTGCGATCGTCTTTGCCGTGGCGGTATGCGTGTCGTCGCTGCCAGTGAATGCACAAGCGCAAAAGCAGCTGGAGTCCATCGAACAACGGCTCTCCACGGGCCAGGATCGTGCATCGGCGCTTGAAAAGCGCTCGCAAGGCCTTGTCGCAGAATTAACCGAGCTGCGGCGCAAGTCCATAGACATTGCCCGGCGCGCCCAAGAGAGCGAGGCGCTGATGTCGCAGCTGGAGCGGCAACTCGCCGAACTCAGGGACGAAGCGATACACCGCGAATCGCTGCTGCGATTGCGGCGCAGGCAGCTGAGCGGCACGCTGGGTGCACTGGAACGACTGTCTCTGAATCCGCCGCGCTCGCTACTCGTAGGGCCCGGTAATCCGATCGATACGCTGCGGAGTGCCGTCCTGCTTCGCACGGCCCTACCGCGGCTCGCCTCGGACGCAGAAGCGCTGCGCCACGAAATAGACACCTTGGAGCGGGTCAAACGTGATATTAGCGATCAGAGTGCGACGCTGGCGCGAACATCAGACGCAGTAGCGATCGAACGAGCTCGGTTGACGCCGGTTATGCAGCGCAAGACCGCACTGCAAAAGCAAACGGAGATGGAAAGTCGCCGCGTTGCCGACGAAATCAAAGTGCTGGCGGGTCAAGCGCAATCCCTGCGCGAGCTTATGGCCCGCCTTGGATCAAAGCGCCGTAGCGTCTCCAAACTGGCGGCCAGCGTATTGTTGGCCAGACCGGTGGGAATCAGACCCTTTCCTGCCAGTGGTCCGGTTGCGTTGCCGGTGCAAGGGCGCGTCAATCAGCGCTATGGCGAGGGTTCAGAATTTGGCAACGCTTCAAGAGGCATCACCATCGTCACGCGTGAGCGAGCGCAGATTGTTGCGCCGCACGACGGGAAGGTTGCATATGCCGGTTCGTTTCGTAGATATGGGCAAATCTTGATAATCGAGCACGGCGGCGGATATCATACTGTACTTGCCGGAATGGCGAAGATCGACTGTGTGGTCGGTCAATGGCTGTTGGCCGGCGAACCTATAGGCTCCATGGGCCGTGCAGATAGGGAAGAGACGGCCCTTTATGTCGAGTTGCGCCGAGACGGCCAACCGATAAATCCGCTACCCTGGATGACGGCTGGAGGACAGAAAGTGCGGGGATGATGAAAAACGTGCGAAGGACCATCTTCGGGATGGCGGTTGTTTCGGTTGGCCTACTTGCATTTCCACTTGTGGGGCCGGCCCAACAGGACAAGTCGGAGACATATCGTCAGCTCGAATTGTTTGGCGATGTGTTTGAACGGGTCCGGGCCGACTATGTGGAAGGCGTCAGCGACGAGGCCCTTATCGAGGCGGCCATTCAAGGCATGTTGGCGAGCCTAGATCCGCATTCAAGTTTTCTTAACGCCAAGCACTTCCAGGATATGCAGGTGCAAACGCGGGGCGAGTTCGGCGGCCTTGGTATTGAAGTCACGTTGGAGGATGGCGTCGTTAAGGTGGTATCGCCTATTGACGATACGCCGGCCTACCGCGCCGGAATACAGGTCGGTGACTTTATTACGCATCTCGACGGCGAGGCGGTGCGCGGACTAACACTCAACAAAGCCGTGGAAAAAATGCGCGGCAAGGTCGGGAGCGACATCACTCTCACCATACGTAGACGCGACACCGAAGCGTTCGACGTGACACTCACCCGTGACAAGATCCGAATCGATTCGGTACGCTCCCGGGTTGAGGACAATGCCGGCTACGTTCGAATCACCAGCTTCAATGAACAGACAAAGAGCGGCCTGTTGCGAGCCGTCAAGAAGCTGAACGAAGAACTCGGCGACCAGCTGACGGGATTCATCCTAGACTTGCGTAATAATCCCGGCGGGCTTCTAGACCAGGCCGTCGAGGTTTCAGACGCATTTCTGGAGCAAGGCGAAATCGTGTCCACTCGTGGGCGTTCCGCTGACAACGCGCAGCGCTTCAACGCGACGCCAGGCGACATAACAGGCGGCCTTCCGGTCGTTGTCCTGATAAATTCAGGTTCAGCTTCGGCGTCGGAGATTGTCGCCGGTGCACTTCAAGACCACCGGCGCGGCATCTTGCTGGGCACGCGTACATTCGGCAAAGGATCGGTACAAACCATCATGCCGCTCGGCCGGGCGGGTGCAATAAAGCTGACGACACAACGGTATTTCACACCGTCAGGTCGCTCCATCCAGACCAAAGGAATCGATCCTGACATCGTTGTGGAACAGGTGCGACTCGAACCACTGCAAGGCCGCAACCGCGAACGACACGAAGAGGATCTACGCGGCGCGCTTAAGAACGAGAGCGACGAAAACGCGGATTCCGACCAACAGGGAGGTGTCGCCGCGAGGTCGTCCGGCGATGGAACGCCGATCGACTACCAACTTGGGCGTGCAGTTGATCTACTGCAAGGCATTGCGCTTTACGGAAAGCGTTTCGTTAATTGATCCGGTAGCGACGTTGGACGGCTATCGGCAGAACCTGGCGAGGTAGAGCATGTCGGACGTCGACGACGTCGAAGACGTTGACGACGACAGCGGAGATCCGGCGGCGCCCGAGGGCGGCGAGCCTGATACCGTTGAAGAACTTGCAGACGCTGAGGAGATGGTCGGCGAGGCGGCCGAGAGTAACGATTTCGTTGAAGTAGACGACGACAGAGACGAGTATCTCACTCCCAAAGAACCAAATCCGTATATGCCGTGGATCCTCCTCGGCTCTGCTTGGGGCGTATTCATTCTGCTGGTAGCCGGCGTTTTCCTGTGGCTTGAACTCACTGAAGACAGCACCATGGCGGAGTTGCGGGCGATGCGCCCACAGATGTCCATGGAAGTCCCGCCGCCGAAGCAACCCCTGCGGAGCCGCCAGTCGCAAATCACCGCCCCAGAATCCGGTGCGGCCGCGCCGGAGGCCGAGAGTGGCGGAGCGAGCTCTGTCTCCGAACAAACGCAATCAGCCGGAAGCGCAGATGCCTCCAACGCGGGGACTGCGGCTCAAACAAATGGCATTGCCGCCCAGCCGGCGACGGCGCAACAATTTGAAACTGTTGCCGTCTCCCATCCTCATCCGGACCCGGAACTCGTAGAAAATGGCGAACTGGGACCTCTGCCGATTGTCGATGCGGCGGGTCGGCAGCCCTGGCGCGTGTATTCTCGACCCTTCAACGCGCTCGAGACGCGCCCGAGAATCGCGATCGTGATTACAAACCTTGGCGTTTCTGCAACCAGCACACAGAGCGCGATTCAAGAACTGCCAGGAGCAGTGACGCTCGCGTTCGCTCCCTATGCGCGACGGCTGGACGAGTGGATCGACGCCTCCCGAGCAGCAGGTCATGAAGTGGTCATCACCCTGCCGATGGAACCGCTCGACTATCCGCGTAGCGACCCAGGGCCTTACGGGCTATTGACGACACTCGATGCCGAACAGAATCTGCGACGACTCGAGTGGGTTTTGAGCCGGTTTACCGGCTATGTCGGCGTGACAAACTTTCTCGGATCGCGATTTGCGACCGATGCTCAGGCCCTGCGCCCCATATTGGTGGAACTGAAGCGGCGCGGGCTTATGTTCGTGGATGGCCGGGACAACCCACTAAGCGTCGCGCCACACTTGGCGACGGAAGTGGGCTTACCGCGCGCCGTCAACGATATCTTCCTCGATCAACAAGCCAGTCGCATCGCCATCGACGGCCAACTTGAAGAAGTCGAGAAAACCGCCCGCAAGAACGGAGCCGCGGTTGCATTTGGCCAACCCTTTCCCATCACAATTGCGAGACTAAAACGGTGGATTCGGGGGCTGAGCGAGCGTGGTTTCGTGCTGGCGCCGGTCTCCGCCGTTGCCGGCAGACAGGCGAACCGTTAGCGGGAGGACAGATGACCGACGAGTCCTCAGCGCCCGCAGCGACTTCGGTTGCGGTCGAGCAGCGACCCTATCGACAAGGTGTGGGTCTGATGATTTTCAACCGCGAGGGCAGTGTATTTGTCGGTAGCCGGATTGACTACCCAGGCGAGAATTGGCAAATGCCACAGGGTGGAATTGACGCGGGCGAATCGCCCCGCGAAACGGCCATCCGCGAGCTCCAGGAAGAAATCGGTACCGCCAAGGCTGAAATCGTTGCCGAGAGCCGTATTCGGCATCGTTATGATCTTCCGCCCGAGATTTCGCGCCAAGCTTGGGCTGGGAGATTCCGCGGCCAAGAACTGCAATGGTTTGCTCTCAAGTTCATTGGCGCCGATAGCGAAATCCGCTTGGATGCGCACACGGCGGAATTCAACGCGTGGCGTTGGGTCGGCATCGACAAGCTGCCAAAGTTGATCGTTCCGTTCAAGCGGGCCATGTACGACCGGCTTGTCGAGGAGTTTAGGGACCTTTCAGTAAGTTGACACCGGAGGAAACCCGGCATTGCCGACGGTAATCTTTGACATTTCGGTCCCAAAACACTATGTATTTCAACGTTAGTATGGATTCCCGGCCTTCTGCTCAGAACGGGTGGAACCTTGGATGCTATTTGCCGGGCGCCTACGAAGAATTCGTGATCGAAAGGGCGAAACGCGGAACATACGATGATTGCGGCGGATTCAGTTGCGCCGGTCCTTGCATTCTCCGGCACTAACCTCGTTCAAACGCTGCAGCGGTCAAACGTTGCTGAAGCGCCGCCGCGCGTGCGCGCCTCCAGCGAAGCGAGTAGTTCTGCGAGTAGCCCATCGAGCATACAGGCCCGGCCCGGTCGACCCACAGCACCCCTCGACCTGGAGACACAAACCGAAGCTCAATCCAGTTCGCCCAACGACGTACCAGCAGAGGAAAGCGAGGGGCCTGATGGTCTTACCGAGGCTGAACGACGCGAAGTGCAAGAACTGCAACAACGCGAACTGGAGGTCCGCCAGCATGAACAGGCGCACGCGACGGCCGGTGGCCAATATGCAGGCCAGCCCACCTACACCTATAGGCTTGGCCCCGACGGGCACCTCTACGCGACCGGCGGCGAGGTCAAGATCGATACAGCCGCGGTGCCCAACAATGCGAGCGCCACAATCAGAAAGATGGAGCAGGTGAAGCGCGCTGCGTTGGCCCCGAGCCAACCATCCGCGGCCGACCGGCAGATCGCAGCGGAGGCGCAGACCAGCTGATACGGGCCAAGACCGAGGTCCGCGAAATAGCGCGCGAAGAGCAAGTTGCACAGGCGGAGAGACGCGAAGAGCGGGAAACCCAGTTGTCAGATGGCGCCGCACCGGCGCTGAGAAGTGATGAGCCGGCGTTCGATCCTGAGCGCAGATTTCGAAGTGAGAAATTTGACACGGGTGAAATTGCCGGTGCCGGCCTTGCAGGAGCCGGCTCGCTCAAAATCGAGAATCAAGGCGTTCTAGAAGCCGGGACGCTGTTCAACCTCGTGGCCTAAGACTGAACACGCCGATACGCTTGCGCACATATCGATCAGGTTAGGCGCCTGCCGCCGGGCCGGGTTCAACTCTTAGGGGATGCTAATACGCTGGCTGGTCGACCGCCTGAAGCTTCGCTTCGGCGATTATTAGGCCTGATTCAGCAACAGCTTGCTCCGCTTCGTCCCGAGCGATGCCAATATCCTCTCGCAAATCGCGGATCGTCTGCTCCAGTTCGGCGCGATCAATCTCCTCAACGGGCATCGCGTCTTCGGCCATGACAGTCAGACGCTCGGGCGTCACTTCTGCGAAGCCCGCGGCAACAAACACTCTGTTCATGACATGGCCATCCTCGAAGATCGCGATCGTACCGGGGCGCAGAGTCGAGATGACGGGGGCATGACTGGCTAGTACGCCGAAATCACCCTCTTCGCCCGGCACCACGATCATGTCAAAACTACCCGAAATCAACAGTCGTTCCGGCGCAACCAGCTCGAATTCGATCTTGTCTGCCACGGGCCGGGTCCTACCTCAGCCCGCACCGTTATCGCCACCGGACGCAACTTCAGCAGCCATCACCTTCGCCTTCTCGACCGCCTCTTCGATGGTTCCAACCATATAGAAGGAGGCCTCCGGAAGGTCGTCATACTCGCCATCTATGATGCCCTTAAATCCACGGATGGTGTCCTCAAGTTCAACGAGCTTACCGGCCGTTCCAGTAAACACCTCTGCGACATGGAACGGCTGCGACAGAAATCGCTGAATCTTGCGGGCCCGCGCGACGACTTGCTTGTCCTCTTCGCTGAGTTCGTCCATCCCGAGAATGGCGATGATGTCCTGTAACGATTTATACGTCTGCAGGACACGTTGAACCTCTCGTGCGACGAGGTAATGTTCTTCGCCGACGATTCGAGGATCGAGAATCCGGCTTGTGGAATCGAGTGGATCGACCGCAGGATAGATTCCGAGTTCGGAGATCGGACGCGAGAGCACCGTTGTCGCGTCAAGATGAGAGAAGGTCGTTGCCGGCGCCGGGTCGGTCAGATCGTCGGCCGGGACATAGATTGCCTGAACGGATGTAATCGATCCCTTTTTTGTCGACGTGATGCGCTCCTGCAACACGCCAAGATCGGTTCCCAGAGTCGGCTGGTAACCGACGGCCGAGGGAATACGGCCGAGAAGCGCTGACACTTCGGACCCTGCCTGGGTGAACCGGAAAATGTTGTCGACAAAGAAAAGGACGTCCTGTCCTTCTTCGTCTCGGAAGTATTCTGCGACTGTCAGGCCCGACAGTCCGACGCGCGCGCGCGCCCCAGGTGGCTCGTTCATCTGGCCAAAGACCAGGGCACATTTCGAACCATCGCCATCGAGCTCGATAACGCCGGATTCGATCATCTCGTGGTAAAGGTCGTTGCCCTCGCGGGTGCGCTCGCCAACGCCGGCAAACACCGAATAGCCGCCATGAGCCTTTGCAACATTGTTGATGAGTTCCTGGATCAAGACGGTCTTGCCGACGCCTGCGCCCCCGAACAGCCCAATCTTGCCGCCTTTGGCGTAGGGGGTAAGCATATCGACAACCTTAATGCCGGTGACGAGCTGCTCGGACTCTGTCGACTGATCGACATATGACGGAGCCGGTCGGTGGATAGGCAGGCGCTGTTTTGCGTCCACCGGCCCGCGTTCGTCGATCGGATCGCCAATCACGTTGATAATCCGGCCGAGCGTTCCAGGGCCCACCGGAACGGTGATCGGCTCGCCCGTGTCATCGACACTCTGACCGCGGACAAGCCCTTCCGTCGCGTCCATCGCGATGGTGCGCACCGTACTCTCGCCCAGATGCTGTGCAACTTCGAGCACGAGCGTCTGTTCCCCGTTCTTCGTATTCAATGCGTTAAGGATTGGTGGCAGGTCGCCTTCGAACTCCACATCGACGACGGCGCCCATTACCTGGGTGACGCTCCCTCTTATGTTTTTTTCCATCACCTGACTCCTATGCGAACTCGTTCACCCTTGGAGACCGGGGCCGCATCGTACGTGGTAGCGAACCGGTTGCCGCCTCTGATGAGCGGCCGCTACAGCGCCTCCGCACCGGAAATAATTTCGATCAATTCTTTGGTAATAACAGCTTGACGCGTGCGGTTGTAGTTGAGCGTGAGGTCATCGATCATGTCTCCGGCATTTCGGGTCGCGTTATCCATTGCAGTCATTCGCGCGCCATGCTCCGAAGCATTCGATTCCAAGAGTGCGCGGTAGATTTGCACAGCCAAGTTACGCGGAAGCAAACTCGCGAGGATCTCCTCCTCCGTGGGTTCATACTCGTAAATCGCACCCCCCGATCGCCCTTGCTCGGGCGCATCCTCCGGCATTGGAAGCGGAATCAACTGCTGGAATGTGACGCTCTGCGTAAGGGCCGATACGAAGGTGTTGTATACGATCGAGCAAACGTCGAATTGTCCGTCGCCGAACAGCTGTGCAAGCCTCCGCGCGACGTCGGCCGCCGCATCGAACGTCGGCAAGGGCCGAGCGATACCTTCGATCGTATCGATGATCTTTTCGCCGTGATCGGTCTGCAGCACGGCCGCACCCTTGCGACCAACGCAAATGAGCTTGACCGCCTTTCCCTCACTCTCGAGCTCGCGCACACGCAGTCGTGTCCGGCGGACGATGTTCGAGTTAAAGCCACCACACAGCCCACGATCCGCGGTAGCCACAACGAAAATATGGACCTGTTCGGACCCAGTTCCCATAATCATCGCAGGCGCGGACCCGGCCTCGCCAACGCCCTGGACGACATTCCCCAAAACCCGCTCCATGCGATCCGCATAAGGCCGCGCCGCCACAGCCGTCTCTTGGGCACGCCTAAGTTTGGCCGCCGCGACCATCTTCATCGCCGAGGTAATCTTTTGCGTCGATTTGACGCTCGCAATACGATTCCTCAGGTCCTTGAGGCTTGGCATGGGCTTGAGTGGCGGAGATGTTTAAACGAAGGAGTCAACGAAACCGACAATGATCTCTTCGAGCTTCTTCTCGGTCTCTTCTGAAATTTCGCCCGACTCACGGATGTCGGCGAGTAGATCGCCATGCTTGGTGCGAAATACTTCGAGCAAGGTTGTCTCAAATCGCGTGACATCGCTCACCGGCACACCGTCGATGTGACCGCGAACGCCGGCAAAGATCGTCGCCACCTGCTCTTCTACCGGCAACGGCGCAAACTGATCCTGCTTCAAGAGTTCGGTCAGCCGAGCACCACGCGCCAAAAGACGTTGCGTCACTGGATCGAGGTCAGAAGCGAACTGCGAAAAGGCCTCCATTTCGCGATATTGCGCCAGCTCAAGCTTGATGCGACCTGCAACTTGCTTCATCGCCTTGACTTGGGCTGCCGAGCCGACCCGACTCACCGAGATACCGACGTTGATCGCGGGCCGGATTCCATTATAGAACAACTCGGTCTCAAGAAAAATCTGGCCATCCGTGATCGAGATGACATTCGTCGGGATATACGCCGAAACATCAGACGCCTGCGTCTCGATCACCGGCAACGCCGTCAGCGAACCCGAGCCATGGGCCTCATTCATCTTCGCCGCGCGTTCGAGAAGCCGACTATGGAGGTAGAACACATCGCCGGGATAGGCCTCGCGTCCCGGTGGCCTGCGCAGGAGAAGCGACATCTGGCGATAGGCCGTCGCCTGTTTCGACAAATCATCATAGAAAATGACTGCGTGCATGCCGTTGTCGCGGAAATATTCTCCCATAGCGCAGCCTGCGTAGGGCGCCAGGAACTGTAACGGTGCCGGTTCGGATGCAGTTGCAGCGACGACGATGGAATAGTCCAGCGCGCCGGCATCCTGTAGGACCTTGACGAACTGCGCGACGCTCGAGCGCTTCTGGCCTACGGCAACGTAAATGCAATAGAGCTTTTTCGATTCGTCTTCCGACTCGTTGATTGATTTCTGGTTAAGGATCGTATCGATGGCAATTGCGGTCTTACCGGTTTGTCTGTCGCCGATAATCAGCTCACGCTGACCTCGGCCGACCGGAACCAATGCATCCAACGCCTTCAGCCCCGTTTGCATCGGCTCGTGCACACTGCGCCGCGGGATGATACCCGGCGCCTTGAGCTCGACGCGTCGACGTTCGGCTCCCTCAATTGGACCGCCGCCATCGATTGGATTACCAAGCGCATCAACCACGCGGCCAAGCAAAGCCTTGCCGACGGGAACATCAACAATCGACTCTGTCCGCTTAACGACGTCGCCTTCCTTGATATCGCGGTCGTCGCCGAAAATAACAACGCCGACGTTATCGGTCTCAAGGTTGAGCGCCATGCCGGTGATGCCGTTTGGGAATTCCACCATCTCGCCCGCCTGGACGCTATCGAGTCCATAAACGCGCGCCACCCCATCGCCGACCGAGATGACCTGGCCGACCTCCGCGACATCCGCCTCGGTTCCGAAGCTGGCGATCTGCTCCTTCAGGATTGCGGATATTTCCGCGGCGCGAATTTCCATCAGCCGGCACCTTTCATAGCCAGTCCTAGCCTTTGCAGCTGGGTACGCAGTGAGGAGTCCACCATACGGCTACCAACCTTCACAACGAGCCCGCCAATGAGGCTCGGATCAACCCTCTGTTTGATAGCAATTCTACCGCCAAGAGCCGACATAAGCGCTTGCTCCACGGCCGACTGCTGCGCGCCGCTGAGCTCACGCGCCGATGTGATCTCCGCTGCGATTTCACCACGGCGGCGAGATAATTCGGCAAGATAAGCGGCGATGATCTGCGGAAATGCGAACAACCTCCGGTTCCGGCTCAGAACCCCGACGAACTGCATTGTCAGTGAGGCCACGCCAACCTTTGTGAGCAACGACGTCATCGCCTTCATCTTATCGTCTCGGCCAATCACAGGGCTTCGCGCCAGCCGCCGCAAGTCGGCATTCTCCGCGAACATTCCCTCAAGTTGCCGAAGGTCGCTCGCTACATCGTCAAGTTGCTTGCGTTCGTCCGCCAAGTCGAACAGGGCCGCTGCGTAGCGACCGGCAAGTTCCGATGCGCTTGACGTCGTTGCCACTTGGGGTCTCTCCCAAAAAGTGAATTAGGAAATCGCCGACGAAGCCGGGATTACCCTTTTACATTGGGTTTTGGGGGGCAACTCGCCTGCCCAAAAAAAGGCGAGCGGTGTGTACCATATGGCATAACAGGTGGCAACCCGCGTAGCGGTCATGACCGCACATGATTGA
Organism: Alphaproteobacteria bacterium; assembly: GCA_965217615.1. GTDB lineage: Bacteria > Pseudomonadota > Alphaproteobacteria > UBA8366 > CAVOAK01 > CAVOAK01. The sequence goes on along the minus strand of CBDCIT010000039.1, from coordinate 38,072 downwards.
GCGCCGCAAAGCCATACGGCGACACGCTTTTTAAGATTTTTGCCGGCCTTGCTCCAATGTCGGCGGTTGGGCATTCGGAAGGCGGGCCGGCGTCCGTATCAGCAACTGTGTTTCACATAATCGTTAGAGAAAACTATATGGATCTACATCGACCTGAAGACGCACCGTGCCGGGCATTTTCACACTGGCAAGCCACCGCCTAAGCAAAGATTGAAGATTGATGGACCGGGATGTTTTCATGAGTAAGCGACGGCGGTGACGCCCTCTTAGAACAGCAAACGGTGCGGGCGCTGGACCTAGTACGCGGACGCCCTCAGTTCGCGGGGCAGTGCGGGCGAGCGACACGGCTGTCCGGTCCACAAGCTGCTCGTCCCGGCCGGAAAGGACAAGCGCCGCGAGCCGTCCAAAGGGCGGCCACGCACCGTCTTCGCGCAGTGCAGCCTCCTCTTCGAGAAACCGCTCGCGATCACCAGAGCTCAGTGCTGCCATCACCGGATGGTCGGGATGGTAGGTCTGCAGATAAACAGTGCCAGGCAATTTAGCGCGCCCAGCGCGGCCTGAGACCTGGTGCAGGAGCTGATAAGTGCGTTCGGCTGCACGCAAGTCCCCACCAGAAAGGCCGAGATCCGCATCGACGACACCGACCAGTGTAAGCATGGGAAAGTTGTGTCCCTTGGCGATAATCTGAGTGCCGACCGCAATGTCGATTTCATGCTCCCGTATTTGGCGAATTAGTTCGGCCGCGGCGGCCGGCCCACGTACTGTATCGCTGGTGATTGTTGCCAGCCGCGCCTCTGGAAACAGTCCCATCGCCTCCTCAGCAAGGCGCTCCACGCCGGGTCCGCAGGCAGCCAATGTTCCCTCGGCGCCACAGGCTGGACAATGCTCGGGCAGTGCCGTCGCATAGCCGCAGTGGTGGCATTGCAGGCGTCCCGCAAGGCGATGTTCGACGAGCCAGGCAGTGCAGTTCGGACACTCGATGCGGTGACCGCAAGCGCGGCATAGCGTAAGCGGCGCATAACCGCGGCGGTTCAAGAATAGAAGCGCTTGCTCGCCTGCCTCGAGTGTACGACGCAGCGCCTCGCGCAGAGTCGTCGACAGCCAGCTTTGTGGTGCCAGCGGTTCACGGCGGAGATCGACAACTTGAACTTTTGGCAGTTCCGCCACGCCGTGGCGGGCTGGCAATACCAAATGTTCATAGCGACCCCTATCCGCGTTAATCACCGTCTCTAGCGAGGGCGTCGCGGACACCAGGACGACGGGTATTTCGCTCAAGTGCGCACGTACTACGGCCATATCACGCGCATGATAGACGACGCCGTCAACCTGTTTGAAAGCACCGTCATGCTCTTCGTCGACGACGATTAGACCGAGGTCAGGGTAGGGCAAAAAGAGTGCCGAACGCGCACCAACGACAACCGGCGCCCGGCCCTCTGCGACGGCCCGCCAAGTGGTTCGGCGCTGGACCGGCGTCAGATCCGAATGCCATTGCGCCGACGCCACGCCAAATCGATTTGAGAATCGCTCTAGCCATTCAGCGCTAAGCGAAATCTCGGGCAACAACACGAGCGACTGACGACCAACTTCGAGGTTTTCGGCAATCGCCTCAAGGTAGACTTCAGTCTTTCCAGCGCCGGTTACCCCGTCGAGCAGGCTCGCCGAGTAGCCCTCCCGACGAACTTTTGCGCGCAAGAAATCCGCGGCTTGCCTTTGATCCGCCGACAGTTCAGGACCGGGCAACTTGGGATCTGGTAGATCCCGATGCGAATCTGCCGGCAGGACGACGCTCACAAGGACGCCCGCATCGGCCAATCCGCGCACGACGGACGCGCTCACGGCTGCCTCCCTTGCAAGCTCCGCGGCACTCATCGGTGGGGCATCCTCAAGGAGCCCGAGAACGCGTCGCCGCGCCCTTGTCAATCGGACCTCACAAGGTGCGTCAGCCTTGCGGTAAGCAATGCGGGGTTTGGGCGGCAGCAGCGCGGACGGGACGCTCACGGCCATCCGCATGACGGCGCCCGGTGGCGCTAGCGTATAGGCTGAAACCCAATCCACGAATCGGCGGAAGTCCTCCGAAAGCGGGGGTGCATCCAGACGCGCGATGACGTCCTTCAACCGATCTTCCGCGATCCCGCCGGGTTCCGCTTGCCCCCAGACAACACCGGTCGCTTCGCGGGTGCCGAGCGGCACCGTGACGAAGTCCCCGTCCGCGAGCTCCATATCAGTTGGAACACGATAGTCATAAGCGCCCGTCAATGGCAGCGGCAGAAGCACTTTTACACGGCGCAATCTCTCGGGTTGCGCCGTTGTAGAACTGGCGTTGTCGATTCGCATCGACTAGACTCTATAGCCAAGGCTCGTCGCCGGACACCATCCTCAACGTGAATTCCGGCCAGTCGGCAGATGGATAGCACGCATGAAGTTCTTCCTGGACACGGCGGACATCGACGAAATTCGTGATCTAGCCGCCACGGGTCTTGTCGACGGTGTAACAACAAACCCGTCCCTCGTCGCCAAGTCGGGCCGCGACTTCCTTGAAGTCGTGCAGGAGATCTGCAGCGTCGTCGACGGACCGATCAGCGCCGAGGTCGCGGCCACCAACTTTGACGATATGTTGGAGGAAGGCCGTAAGCTGGCGTCGCTTGCTGACAACGTCGCGGTAAAGGTGCCGCTGACACAAGACGGTCTCAAGACCTGTAAGTCGCTCAACCAAGGTGGCATCAAAGTCAATGTAACGCTGTGTTTTTCTCCGGCCCAGGCGATACTCGCGGCGAAGGCAGGCGCCGCGTTCGTTTCGCCGTTTATCGGGCGACTCGACGATGTGGCATCCGATGGGATGCAGCTCATCGCGGATATCTGCGAAATCTATTCTGGATATCCGGATTTCAAAACCGAAGTCCTCGTCGCCTCCGTGCGGCACCCGATGCATGTCGTGGAATCGGCGAGGCTTGGTGCGGACGTCGTCACCGTGCCGCCCGGCGTATTGCGACAAATGTTCCACCATCCGCTGACAGACAAGGGGCTGGCAGCATTCCAGGCAGACTGGGATAAAACCGGACAATCGATTTTGAAGGGCTGACGTCGCAGATGGTCATAACGAAAGATGTCAGGCAGGAAGTTCCATGGCGCGAGAATTGACAGGCGCAAAGCAGGCACTAGACCTCGACGACGTGCAGGTCGCGGAATATCTGCGTGAACATCCAAACTTTCTCAACCAGCATCCAACGCTGCTGTCGCACTTGGAGCCGCCAGGCCGCGAATTTGGTAGCGGCGTCGAAGATTTGCAGATGGCGATGCTGGAGCGCCTCAAGGATGAGAATAAGGGAATGAAGTCGCGACAGCGCGAGCTGATTACGACTGGCCGCAACAACCTGACGACGCAAGCACGCATCCACGAGTGCGTATTGGCGCTCCTTGACGCGAAATCATTCGAGCAGTTAATCCAAACCGTGACGACCGATTTCGCCGTCCTGCTTGATCTGGACGTCATCTCGCTCTGCGTCGAATCCGGCGGGACCGACGCGGCGCCGTTACGAACCCGCGGACTGCAGATCCTACAGCCAGGGATGGTCGACGAGTTGATAGGCGCGAATCGGCACGTCATTTTGCGCAGCGACGTCGAGGGCGATCCGGAGATTTTTGCCGGCGGCGCGACGCTTGTGCGATCTGACGCGCTGGCGCGCGTAACCGTGTCGCAAACAACGCCACTCTGTATGATGGCGTTTGGGTCTCGCCATGCCACCACTTTCCATCCGGGACAGGCGACCGACCTTCTAGCCTTCCTCGCGCGCGTTTCGCAGAACATCATTCGCCTATGGCTGGAACTGCCGGGCTAAATTACGCGGAAACGACCTCGGCAGCCGAGCAAACGCTCGCCAGCGCAGTCAATGCGTGGCGTGACTGGCTGATCCACGAGAAGAGGGGGTCGCCAAACACCGTTCAGGCCTATGAGAACGATCTCGCAGCTTTCCTCGCATTCTTGACAGATCATTTAGCTGGCCAACCGACGCTCACCGACTTGGCGCGACTACGGACAGCGGACTTCCGCGCCTGGCTCGCCCATCGGACAAACTTCGGTATGGCCCGCAGCTCGACGGCGCGTGCATTATCCGTCGTGCGTGGGTTTTTCCGCTGGGCCGCACGGAACGGCATATTCACCAATGCAGCGGTCCAATCGATACGCACGCCAAGACAGCCACAGGCGATACCCAAACCACTAAGTACCGAGAACGCCCTCAAGGTTGTCAGCGCAACCAACGCTGCGATGAACGCGACATGGATCAACCTCAGAGACAAGGCGCTCTTTACACTCCTCTACGGCTGCGGGCTGCGGATTTCAGAGGCGCTCGGACTTAACCAGCGCGATAACCGGCGCGGCGATTACCTGTTTATTTCCGGCAAGGGCAAAAAAGAGCGCATGGTACCCGTTCTGCCGGCGGTTTGGCACGCCGTCGGGGAGTATCTCGACCGCTGCCCATTTCCGCTCGATCCGGACGAGCCATTGTTTTTTGGCGCACGGGGTGGGCGGCTCTCAGCAGGCGTTGTCCAACGCAGGCTACGGGTCCTGCGCGACGAACTGGGCCTCCCTGAGACGGCTACACCCCACGCTTTGAGACATAGCTTCGCGACGCATCTGCTCGCCGGCGGTGGCGACTTGCGTGCGATTCAAGAGCTCCTCGGCCACGCATCCCTATCGACGACGCAACGCTACACAGCGGTCGACGGAGCGAAACTGCTCTCGGAGTATAAAATCGCCCATCCGCGCGCAAAAAAATAACAAGTACCTATTGTAGTTACGTTGTTTTACAAGAAAGTTCGAGCAAGTTGCACAGGCTGTGACGGCCGTCACTTTGAATGCGCCGCGGCATCCCCAAATAGTGAGATACCCGGTGTGGTGGGTGCACTGCCACACCAACTCACGTAGCCCTTGTGAGAACCTCGTGGGCCGGAGTGACCTCCGGCTCGATTTTTTGAAAACTAGGCTAATCTATGCCCGAGGGCGAAAACGGCCCGAAGATCGCAGACCACGATCAAATATGAATCGGCCGGCCGTGGACCGCGAGCGCGGCCTCTTTCACGGCCTCGCCCATCGCTGGATGGGCATGACAGGTCCGCGCGATATCCTCTGCCGATGCACCGAACTCCATGGCCAGCACTGCCTCAGCCAGCAGATCGCCGGCCAGCGGCCCAAGAATATGCACGCCGAGCACACGGTCCGTCTTCGCATCCGCAAGGATTTTGACCATGCCGTCTGCATCGGCGTTGGCGCGCGCGCGGCTATTGGCTGTAAATGGAAATTTGCCGACACGGTAGTCGGTGGCCGCTTCCTTGAGGTCTTCTTCGGTCTTTCCAACGCCGGCGATCTCGGGCCAAGTGTAGACGACTCTCGGAACGGGCTCATAGTCGATGTGACCCGCCTGCCCAGCCATTATTTCAACGCAGATCACGCCCTCATCCTCCGCCTTATGCGCCAGCATCGGGCCCGGCACGCAGTCGCCGATCGCAAAAATACCCTGGACGTTGGTCTGAAAGGCGCTGTCGACTTGAATGATGCCCCTGTTGTCGACCTGGACTCCGACCTCCTCGAGGCCCAGACCCTCGGTATACGGATGTCGACCGACCGAAAGCAGGACGACATCGCTCGCGACATTCTCTTTCTTGCCACCGTCAACCGGTTCAACGGCCAGCGTTACGCCCGACTTCGCCTTTTGCGCTGAGGTTACCTTGGACGAGAGTTTGAAGGTTGGGCCCTGCTTGGCGAGAACGCGTTGCGCCTGCTTTGCGATCTCACCATCCATGCCCGGCAAAATACGGTCGAGAAACTCGATCACCGTAACCTTAGCGCCGAGCCGCGACCAAACGGAACCGAGCTCTAGCCCGATTACCCCTGCTCCGATGACCGTGAGTCGCTTCGGCACCTTGGTGAGGGACAGCGCCGCGCCGGTCGACGTCACGATCTGTTTCTCGTCCACCTCGACGCCGGACAGAGGGGTAGATTCGGAACCCGTGGCGATCAGGATGCGCGTTCCCTTGACCGTCTTCTTGCCATTTAGGGTGACTTCGCCCGGCGCCTTTATGCGGCCAACGCCCTTCAGATAGTCGACCTTGTTCTTCTTGAGCAAAAACTCGATGCCGCCCGTTAGATCGACGACGACCTTGTCCTTGCGCGACATCATGATCTTGAGGTCGAGGCCCACCTTGTCCAACTTGACGCCATGGGAGGCCAAGCTGTGCTGCGCCTCGGCAAACTTCTCCGAAGATTGCAGCAGCGCCTTTGAGGGAATGCAGCCGATATTGAGGTAGGTGCCGCCGAGCGCGCCGCGCTTCTCGATGCAGGCTACCTTCATGCCGAGTTGCGCCGCGCGAATCGCCGCGACATAGCCGCCCGGCCCGCCGCCAATGACGACGAGGTCGTATTGCGTATCGGTCATGGGTGAAAACTCCCTGTCGGATGTCTACTCCGGAGTTCGCCTCAAATTTCGCTTTGTCAGGCGTCGATCAGGATGCGTTCGGGATCTTCCAGGCATTCCTTTACACGTACCAGGAAGGTCACTGCCTCGCGCCCATCGATGATGCGGTGATCGTAACTCAATGCCAGATACATCATCGGCCGGACTTCCACCTTGTCGCCGATCGCGATCGGCCGCGGCTGCGTCTTGTGCATACCAAGAATGCCCGACTGCGGCGGGTTAAGGATCGGCGTGGACAACAGCGAACCATAAACGCCGCCGTTGGTTATGGTGAAGGTGCCGCCGGTCAACTCCTCCATCGACAGCTTGCCGTCGCGCGCCTTGACGGCAAACTCGGCAATGGTTTTCTCGATCTCGGCGAATGACAGCAAATCTGCATCGCGGATCACCGGCACCACCAGACCCTGCGGCATGCCGACGGCGATGCCAACGTCGTAGTGATTCTTGTAAATGATATCGTCGCCGTCGATTTCAGCATTGACCGCCGGAATTTCCTTGAGCGCGACGATGCATGCCTTGGCGAAGATCGACATGAAGCCAAGGCGGACGCCGTGTTTCTTCTCGAACGACTCGCGGTATTTAGCGCGCAGCGCCAGTATCTCGGTCATGTCCACCTCGTTGAAGGTGGAAAGCATGGCCGCAGTGTTCTGCGCTTCCTTGAGGCGTTCTGCAATTCGCTTGCGAAGCCGAGTCATCCGCACGCGTTCTTCGCGTGGACCGGTTTCGCGAGGCGTTGATGCCAGCGCGGCGGGGGCGGGCGCCGCCGCCGGTGGAGCAGATTCGAGCCAGGCGAGCACGTCACCCTTGGTCAAGCGTCCATCCTTGCCGGTCCCTGGGATCTGCACAGGATCGAGATTGTTTTCTTCGACCAGTTTGCGAACAGCCGGCGAAAGAGGGGCCAAAGTGGCGGCCGGCGGCGTGGCCGTCGGTGCGGGCGCGGCAGGTGCGGGCTCGGCAGCCGGTGGCGCAGGTGGCGCAGGTGGCGGGGCTTTCGTCGCCGGCTTTGCGGCCGGCTTCGAACCGGCTGCACCGTCGCCGATCCGCCCGAGAATCGCACCGACTGCTACTTCTGTACCAGTGTCCGCTGCAATTTCGCTTATCACGCCAGCGACCGTCGCGTTAACCTCGAGGGTCACCTTATCGGTCTCCAATTCGACCACCGGGTCGCCGACTTCGACTTGATCGCCGACTGTTTTCAGCCACTGCGCGACGGTTGCTTCCGCAATCGACTCGCCAAGTATAGGCACCACGATTTCCGTAGCCATCTTCTTCCTCATCTCTAGCGCAACGGCGTCGCCGTACGCGTTACTTGATACTCAACGCCTCGTCAACGAGGGCTTTCTGCTCTTTCACGTGTCGACTCAACATGCCGGCGGCCGGGGACGCGGCCGCGGGTCGGCCAATGTAGACAGCCCGTTTCTGCTTCGTGCCGATGTCATCGAACACTTCCTCGATGCAAGGCTCGACAAGACTCCAGGCACCCATATTTTTCGGTTCCTCCTGACACCAGACAATATCGGCCCTGGGGAATCGTTTGAGCTCCTTGCGCATCGCCTTATAGGGAAACGGGTACAGCTGCTCGAGACGAAGCAGATAGACATGCTTTTCGCCGCGCTTGGCTCGTTCCTTGAACAGGTCGTAATAGACTTTGCCCGAACACAATACGACGCGTTTGATCGCCGCATCCTTCGCAACCTCACCACGGTCCCACAACACTCGATGGAACGTGGAATCCGCAGCAAAATCCTCAAGCGGTGAGACGCAGAGCTTGTGCCGCAATAGCGACTTCGGCGTCATCAGAATGAGCGGTTTGCGGAACTCGCGGCGCACCTGACGCCGCAGGATGTGGAAGTAGTTCGCCGGCGTGGTGCAGTTGGCAACCTGCATATTGTCCTCGGCGCAGAGTTGAAGGTAGCGTTCGAGGCGGGCCGAGGAGTGTTCGGGACCTTGACCTTCAAAGCCATGCGGCAGCAACATCACCAGCCCGGACATGCGCAGCCACTTCGACTCTCCTGAGGCGATAAACTGGTCGATAATTATTTGCGCGCCATTGGCAAAGTCGCCAAATTGCGCCTCCCACAGAACCAACACGTGCGGCTCCGCAAGCGTATAGCCGTACTCGAAGCCAAGCACCCCGACCTCGCTCAGCGGACTGTCCATGACCTCGAACTTCGCTTGTCCATCTTCAAGAAAGTCGAGCGAAACGTATTTGCGCTCGGTCCCCTGGTCGAAAATCATGGCGTGACGCTGCGAGAACGTGCCGCGGCCGCAATCCTGGCCGCTTAGCCGTACAGGTGTACCCTCGACCAGCAGCGTTCCGAAGGCCAGCGCTTCCGCTGTCGCCCAATCGATACCTTCACCGGCTTCCACCCGTTCGCGACGCGCACGAAACTGCCGCACAATCTTCGAGTTGGCGCTGAAGTCGCCTGGAATATGGGTGAGCTCTTTACCAATTTTGCGCAGCGTCTTGCGGGCAACACCCGTCTTTCCGCGGCGCGCTTCACCACGCGCAGGCTCAAGACCCGTCCAGGCACCCTCCCGCCAATCCGCGCTGTTCGGCCTGTAACTGCTTGCCGCTTCGAAATCCTGCTCGAGGGTCGTCTCAAAGTCGCGCACCATCTGCGCGACTTCTTCAGCTTTCACCACACCTTCAGCAATCAACTGGTCTGCGTAGAGTTCCCGCGTCGTTCGATGCTCGGCAATTTTTTTGTACATCAGTGGTTGGGTGAACATCGGCTCGTCGCCCTCATTATGGCCGTGGCGGCGATAGCAGAACATGTCGATGATCACGTCCTTTTTGAACTCCTGTCTAAACTCCATGGCGATGCGCGATATGTGAACCACGGCCTCAGGATCATCGCCGTTCACATGGAAGATCGGCGCCTGAATGATCTTTGCCCACTCTGAACAATAGGGGCCGGAACGGTGATAGGCCGGCATCGTCGTAAAGCCGATCTGGTTGTTGACGATCACATGGATCGTGCCGCCCGTGCGATAGCCGCGCAATTGCGACATATCAAGTGTCTCGGCGACCAGTCCCTGTCCCGCAAATGCGGCATCGCCATGCATCAGTAGACCCATCACCTGATCGCGCGTCTCGTTGACGATCTGCGTCTGCTTCGCACGAACCTTGCCGAGGACGACCGTATTGACAGCCTCCAGGTGCGATGGGTTGGCGGTCAACGATAGGTGGATCTGATTACCATCGAATTCGCGATCCGAGGACGTGCCTAGATGGTACTTGACGTCCCCGGCGCCCTGAATTTCCTCCGGATGCGCCGAATTGCCCTGAAACTCGGAGAAGATCGCATGGTAGGGTTTTCCCATCATGTTGGCGAGCACGTTCAGCCTGCCACGATGCGGCATGCCGATGACGATTTCCTTCAAGCCCAGCTGGCCGCCCCGCTTCATGATTTGCTCAAGTGCCGGAATCAGAGATTCGCCCCCGTCGAGACCAAATCGCTTCGTGCCGGTGTAGCGTTTGTCGAGAAAATTCTCGAACGATTCAGCGTGGATCAGTCGATCGAGAATCGCTCGCTTGCCGCGCGCGGTGAACTCGGTTTGGTTATGGACACTCTCGATCCGCTGTTGGATCCAGGCCTTCTCTTCTGGCTCCTGGATGTGCATGAACTCGACACCGATCGTTCCACAGTAGGTATCGCGCACAATCTCGTAAATCTCGGCCAGGCTCGCCCATTCCAGGCCCAACACACCATTTATGAAGATCGGGCGCTCCATATCGTCTTCGGTGAATCCGTAAGTCGCTGGATCGAGCTCCGGATGGGGCTCGGGCGCGAACAGTTTGAGCGGATCGAGGTCAGCTTCAAGATGGCCCCGCACCCGATATGAGCGGATCAGCATCAACGCATTGATCGAGTCTCGCGCAGTCTGAAGGACATCTTCACTGGCTGCTGCCCCTCCCTGCGCCTCCTTGGGACGCTCCGGCACTGTTCCCGCGATGGCATCTGAAATCGACAAACCGTCGCCATTGCCAATGATCTTGGCGCCGCGGGGCGCCCAGCTGGCGCCGCCTAATTCACCCAGAACATCCTTGGCATCGTCGCGCAGGTCGCCAAAAAAGGCGGACCAACTCGCATCGACCGACCCCGGATTCTCCAAGAAGCGCGCATAGAGTTCGGCGAGGTAGACCTCGTTGACGCCATGAAGGAACGATGATTTTTCAAGCGAGGTTGCCATGGCAAAGACCTTCTAAAGCCTGCAGTTCTGGACATCGCTGACACGGATCCGACTATCTGTCAGCCGACCATTCAACCGTTAAAAGCGGCGGCCATGGTCTCACCCAGCTTTGCCGGGCTGTCGGCCACGTGAATGCCGGCGCCTTTCAGCGCTTCGATCTTGTCTCCGGCACCGCCCTTGCCGCCGGAAATAATAGCCCCTGCGTGACCCATGTGCCGCCCCGGCGGGGCCGTGACCCCAGCGATGAAACTGGCCACCGGTTTCTTTGTCTTCGACTGCTTTAAGAAATCAGCGGCATCTTCTTCGGCGCTGCCGCCAATCTCGCCGATCATAATAATGCCCTCGGTCTCGGGATCGGCCAGAAATAGATCCAGGCAGTCTATAAAGTTGGTGCCGTTTACGGGATCACCACCGATACCGATACAGGTCGACTGACCGAGACCGACCGCCGTGGTCTGCGCCACGGCCTCATAGGTCAACGTGCCGGAGCGCGAGACGATACCGATCTTGCCGTGCTGATGAATGTGGCCCGGCATGATGCCGATCTTGCACTCCTCTGGGGTAATGACGCCCGGGCAGTTCGGACCGACGAGACGCGAGGACGAGCCCTCAAGTTCGCGTTTGACCTGAACCATGTCGACCACCGGGACACCCTCGGTGATGCAAACGATGAGTGCGACGTGCGCGTCTATCGCCTCGAGAATCGCGTCGGCGGCGAAGGCCGGTGGAACATAAATGACCGACGCGTTGGCGCCCGTCGTAGCGACCGCTTCGGCAACCGTATTGAAAACTGGCAAGTCGAAATGCGTGCTCCCGCCTTTGCCCGGTGTTACGCCGCCCACCATCTGCGTGCCGTAGGCGATTGCCTGTTCGGAATGGAAGGTTCCCTGCGAACCGGTGAAACCCTGGCAGATCACCTTTGTGTCGCTGTTTATAAGAACGGCCATCAGTTCGACCCCGCCACTTCGCCGACAACCTTCTTGGCAGCGTCGTCCAGGTCGTCAGCCGAGGTAATTGCGAGGCCGGACTGCTCCAGTATCTTCTTGCCCATATCGACGTTCGTTCCTTCGAGGCGAACGACCAACGGAACATCGAGAGACACTTCTCGTGCCGCGGCAACGACCCCTTCGGCGATGACATCACATCGCATGATACCGCCAAAAATATTCACCAGTATGCCCTCGACGTTCGGGTCCGACAGGATGATCTTGAACGCCGCGGTAACACGCTCCTTGTCAGCGTCGCCGCCGACATCGAGGAAGTTGGCCGGCTCGCCGCCGTAGAGTTTGATGATGTCCATGGTCGCCATTGCCAGGCCGGCGCCGTTCACCATGCAACCGATGTTGCCGTCGAGCGTTATGTAGTTGAGATCATGTTCGGAAGCCTCCGCTTCGGCCGGGTCCTCTTCATCTTCATCGCGCAGCTCGAGCACGTCCTTGTGCCGGAACAGCGCGTTGTCGTCGAAGTTCATCTTTGCGTCGAGTGCCAAAACACCACCATCGCCGGTGACGACCAGCGGATTGATTTCAATGAGGCTCGCGTCAAGGCTTGTAAAGACCTCGTATAGGCCCGAAAGAAGACTGACCGCGCCCCTCACCTGAGCACCTTCAAGCCCGAGACCGAAGGCGACTTTGCGTGCGTAGAATTGCGCCATCCCGACCACCGGATCGATCGCGACCATAATGATCTTTTCGGGTGTCTTGGCGGCGACTTCCTCAATCTCCATGCCGCCCTCGGTCGACGCCATGACCGTGACGCGGCCGCTCTGACGGTCGACAAGCATGCTGAGATAGAGCTCCCGCTGGATATCACAGCCTTCCTCGACATAGATTCGCTTGACCTCTTTGCCGCTCGGACCCGTCTGCTTCGTCACCAACACATGGCCCAGCATCTCGGATGCCGATTCGCTGACCTCGTCGAGCGAATTTACTACGCGAACTCCGCCTTTGCCCTTCGGGTTGTCCTTGAAGCGTCCCGCCCCGCGTCCGCCGGCATGGATCTGGCTCTTGACGACCCAAACGGGACCTCCCAGGTCTTTTGCGATCTTGTCCGCCTCGTCGACGCTGAACGCTACACCGCCGTTCGGCACGGCCACGCCATACGATTTGAGCAATCCCTTTGCCTGATATTCATGAATATTCATTTGGCTTCGCTCGGATGTTATTTCAGGTGCCCTGAATCCGACAAGCTAGGTGCTACTTTCTTTTCGCTCGCTTCTTAGCCGTTTTCTTCCTAGCCGGTGCCTTCGCCTTCGATGCTTTTCTCTGTACGCGCTCGGCGATCCTGGAAAGCGCACGAACCGCATTCACAGATTTCTTGAACATCGCCTTCTCGGTGGCATTAAGCAAAATTTCAACAATCCGTTCAACACCACGGCCGCCGATAACCACCGGCACGCCCACATAGAGTCCTTTGAGATCGTAGGCGCCCTTCACATAGGCTGCGCAGGGCAAGACGCGCTTCTTATCCTTGAGATAGGCTTCCGCCATCTCGATTGCCGAAGAGGCCGGCGCATAGAAAGCCGATGCGGTCTTGAGGAGACCAACAATTTCCCCACCACCATCACGGGTACGCTGAACGATCTTCTCGATACGGTCTTTTGTCGTCCATTTCATCTTGATGAGGTCGGGGACCGGAATTCCAGCGACTGCGGAATAGCGCACCAGCGGCACCATCGTGTCGCCATGCCCACCCAGGACAAACGCCGTGACGTCCTCGATCGAAACACCAAATTCCTGGGCAAGGAAATATCGGAAGCGTGCGCTGTCGAGGACGCCGGCCATGCCGACCACTTTGCGATGAGGCAGGCCCGCCGCCTCGCGCAGGATGCCCACCATGACATCGAGTGGGTTGGTAATGCAGATGACAAATGCATTGGGGCAATTCTTCTTGATGCCTGCGCCAACCTGCTGCATGACGCCGGTATTGATGACGATCAAATCGTCTCGGCTCATTCCCGGTCGGCGAGGTATTCCAGCTGTGACGATGACCACATCTGCACCACGAATTGCGCCGTAGGAATTTGCGCCAGAAAACGCGGAGTCGAACCCCTCAACCGGCGTCGCCTCTGCAAGGTCCAGTGCCTTGCCCTGGGGCACTCCCTTGACAACGTCGAACAGAACAACATCGCCGAGCTCTTTTAGTCCGGCAAGCAGAGCCAACGTACCGCCGATATTGCCCGCGCCGATAAGCGCAATCTTGTTGCGTGGCATGTGATCCTCCCCAAGTGCCGAGTCGGTTCCAGAAAATGGCGCGCTCGGCTGATTCGCCCTTTTGCGCTACCTAGCGCGAATCCCGGAGCGAGGCAACGAATGCAGTGCCGCCATATTCTCTCTGTTTATTCGAAATTGGAACCGGCCGTCGGCTACAGGAGGATATTTATGCCTCCGCATAGCGATGCGGCGTCTCGATATAGTCAGGCGATTGCATTTCGGTGAGCCGGCTGGCAGTACGCTGAAACTCGAAGGCATGACTACCGCTCGCGTGGAACTCGTCCGGCGTGGCGTCGGCGGCAACGATCAGATGGACCTTCGCCTCGTACAGCGCATCGATCAGCGTCCTAAAGCGCTTGGCTTCGTTGCGCTTGCTGGCATCTAACGAAGGCACACCGTCCATGATGAGCGTATGATAGCGTTGCGCTACGGCGAGGTAGTCTTCGGCTCCCAGCGGCTGCTCGCAGAGCTCTCCGAACGACAGCCAGGCGACGCCGCGAGCGGCCCGCAAAACGTCGAGCGTGCGGCCCTTGACCTCGATACGGTCGGACTCGACGGCAGCGCCCTCGGTGAGTTGTTGAAAATCTCCTTCAAGAACGGCGGTCGCTTCGGCGCCGAGCGGCGTGGTGTATACCTGCATCGTTTTGAGTCGTGCCAACCGGTAGTCCGCGGCCGCGGCCAACTCAAGCAGGTCGAGTTTCTCTTTGATAAGCGCAATGAAGGGCAAGAACAGTTCACGCTGAAGGCCATCCTTGTAGAGTTCGTCCGGCGGCCGGTTCGACGTCGCTACGACAACGATGCCGCGCGCGAACAACGCTTCGAATAGGCGGCCGAGAATCATGGTATCAGCGATATCGGTCACGTGGAACTCATCGAAACACAACAGCCATGCCTCATCCGCCAGTGACGATGCGACAGGCGCGATCGGGTCGCCGTTGCGCGTGTCGCGCGCCTGCTTGCGCCAACGATGAATGGCGTCGTGAACTTCAATCATGAAGGCGTGAAAATGTACGCGCCGTTTTCCTTCGACCGGCGCCGTATCGAACAGCAAGTCCATCAACATCGATTTGCCACCCCCAACACCGCCATAAATGTACAGGCCTTGAGGGGGCTCCTCGCGGCGGCGCGAAATGCCGAACCGCGCCTTCCAGCCGGTCATGCCGCTTGAGGGTGTATGGCCGTGTAGCGCGTGATGGAGGCTCTGCAGCTTCTCTGCGGCAAGTTCCTGCACCGGGTCGGGCTTGAGTGCGCCCGAGCGACGCAAGGCGCGATAGGCAAACAACGGTCCGTCGGTCATCGATTCATCGAGCGCTTGAGGTTGCTGGGCGTACTTCTTGTCGCCGCGCCAGCGTTGTCAGAAGCGATAAAGCAGCGAGACAAGCAAATCGAGCGAGATGTAGTCGTCGGCGCTGACACTGTCTCCGCCGGTGAATAGGCCGGTATCGACCTCGCCCAAGTTGATGTAGCGATAGGCGAAATCGGCGCCCCAGCGCTCACTGAAATCCCAGACGATGCCCGCCATTCCACCCCATGCGAGGTTATCGGTCGTCGTCTCCTTGGTCGTCAGGACCCCGGTATTGATCACCCGGCGCTCGGTATCGGCCGAATTACGTGCCCAACCAAGTGTACCTCCAAGATAGGGCGTGAATTGCCCGTCAAGTCGGATGTCGAACAACAGGTTAAACAGCACCGCCGTCGTATCGACATTCGCTTCATAACCGGTATCTGCGTCGCCCGGACCATCGTCTCGCGTATCGAAGTCGAAGCGAAAGCGATGCGTGATCTCGACCTCGCTGTGGAGCGGAAGATTGTTCCATTTATAGCCGATTGCGCCGCCCAAACCCGCGACTTCATCGCTATCGTTCTGCAGGTTGAGCGTGTTGGCGAAACCTTTGGCGGACACATCGTCCATCGAGGAGAACGCGCCGATTCCGCGAGCCGCGATATAATACCCGGGGTTCCCACCTGCCTGCGCCACGGACGCGACAGAGGACGCAAGACCCGCGCATACAACCGCCGCAAGAACCCTTTTTACCGCAAGCCCGAGTCGCAAGTTCATCCGCCCCACAAACCCCCGCCCGCACGACCGAAATGCACCATCCGTGTGAACGGTTTATGCCTTGCCGACACGTGCAAGTCGAGCGCTTATCGTCAATGGCACCATTGCCGCGGACGCGGGCTGCAGAAATAATAGGCGCCTCTAAATTGCAAACTGGGGGATGAACAAATGGACGAAGATACCTTCAACATGCAAGTCCGAAAGTTTCTCAAAAAGGTTGGCGTAAACGCGCAGCGCGAGATCGAAACGGCAGTGCGCGAGGCGGTAAACTCCGGCAAACTGAAAGGCAACGAAACGCTGCCCGCTCGGATGACGCTCACCGTTGAAGCCGCAGGTGTCGAGACGGTTATCGAGGGCGATATCTCGTTGGTTTGAACAGCACCGACTTCAATCTTCTTCCGCCGCGCTGAACGGACGCCACACCCGAATAGCAGAAGTATCCCTGCGCCTACATCTGGCGTTGGATCATCAACTTCTTGATTTCAGCGATCGCCTTCGCCGGGTTGAGGGCCTTGGGACAGGTCTGGGAGCAGTTCATGATCGTATGACATCGGTAGAGCCTGAACGGGTCTTCCAGCGCATCGAGACGCTCCCCGGTATATTCGTCACGGGAATCCGCAATCCAACGGTAGGCCTGCAGCAATATCGCAGGACCGAGATAGCGGTCCTCATTCCACCAGTAGCTGGGACAACTCGTCGTGCAACTGAAACAGAGGATACATTCGTAAAGGCCATCGAGCCGGCGACGGTCATCTTCGGATTGCAGTCGCTCCGAATCCGGTGGTGGCGGCGTCTGCGTCTTCATCCACGGCTCAACCGACGCAAGCTGCGCATAGGCGTTTGTGAGATCCGGCACAAGGTCTTTCACGACCTTCAAATGCGGCAAGGGATAGATCTTCGCATCGCCGGAAATTTCAGAGATAAATTTGGTGCAGGCAAGCGTGTTGGTGCCGTCGATATTCATCGAGCAAGAGCCGCACACGCCTTCACGGCACGACCGGCGAAACGTCAGGCTAGCATCGACCTCATCCTTAATCTTGATGAGCGCGTCAAGGACCATCGGGCCGCAGTCATCCAAATCAACCTGATAAGTGTCGACTCGGGGATTTTTTCCGTCATCCGGGCTCCAGCGATAAACGCGAAGGGTCTTGGGCTGCGACGCGCCCCGCGGCGCCGGCCAAGTCTGACCCTTCTTAACCGTCGAATTACGTGGAAGCCTGAACTCAACCATCGGTTTCCCTCTCGCGCGTCAGTAAACCCGCGCTTTTGGCGGGAAGGATTGAACATCGTTGGACATCGGTTGCAGATGAACAGGACGGTTTTCGATCCGCACTTTGCCATTCTCGCCGCACCATGCGACTGAATGATTGAGCCAATTCTCGTCGTCACGCTCCGAAAAGTCTTCACGCGCATGCGCGCCGCGCGATTCCTGCCGCCGCAGGGCCGCTTGTATGGACACCTTCGCTTGATAAAGCAGGTTGTCGAGCTCAAGCGTCTCAACGAGATCGGAATTCCAGATCAGCGACCGGTCGCTGACCCGAAGATCCGACCTTTTGCTCCATGCGCCTTCGATCAATTTAACGCCTTCGTCAAGGATTTCTCCGGTGCGGAACACGGCACAGTTCGACTGCATAATATTCTGCATCTCAAGTCGCAGCGCTGCGGTCGGTGTGCCGCCGTTTGCATTTCGGGCCTTGTCGAGCCTCTGCAGCGCCAACTCGCCAGCGTCTCTTGCTAAGTCTTTGTGCGACTCGGTCTTGTCGACGATCTCGGCGCAGCGAACAGCGGCCGCACGTCCAAAGACGACGAGGTCCAGCAACGAGTTCGACCCCAGTCGGTTGGCGCCATGCACCGACACACACGCGGCTTCGCCGACCGCCATTAACCCCTGCACGACCGAGTCTGGGTTGCCTTCGATTGGTGTGACGACCTCGCCGTGATAGTTGGTCGGCACACCGCCCATATTGTAGTGGCAGGTCGGGAGCACCGGTATCGGCTCCCGCGTCACATCCACGCCAGCAAAAATCTTGGCCGTTTCGGAGATCCCCGGCAGCCGTTCGTTAACGATTTCGGGATCAAGATGTTCGAGATGCAAGTGGATATGATCTTCCTTTGCGCCAAAGCCGCGCCCCTCGCGAACCTCGATCGTCATTGCCCGGCTTACGACGTCGCGGCTAGCCAAATCCTTGGCTGATGGCGCGTAGCGCTCCATGAACCGCTCGCCCTCGGAATTTGTCAGATACCCGCCTTCACCGCGCACACCCTCCGTGATGAGACAGCCGGCACCGTAGATGCCTGTCGGATGAAACTGGATGAACTCCATGTCCTGACACGGCAGGCCGGCGCGGAGCGCCATACCCCCGCCATCGCCGGTGCATGTATGAGCCGATGTGCACGAGAAATAGGCCCGCCCGTAGCCGCCGGTCGCCAGCACCGTCTCCTTTGCACGGAACCGATGGATCGTTCCGTCGTCGAGATTCCAGGCAACGACACCACAGCACGCTCCGTCGTCATCCATGATCAGGTCGATGGCCAAATATTCGATGAAGAACTCCGCCTGGTGCTTAAGCGACTGCTGGTAGAGTGTGTGCAGCATGGCATGGCCGGTGCGGTCTGCCGCGGCACAGGTCCGTTGCGCCGTGCCTTCACCGTAGCGCGTCGTCATGCCACCAAATGCGCGCTGATAGATGCGCCCTTCGGCGGTGCGGCTGAACGGCACACCGTAGTGTTCGAGCTCGATGATCGCTGGCGCGGCCTCGCGGCACATATATTCGATCGCGTCTTGGTCGCCTAGCCAGTCAGATCCTTTGACCGTGTCATACATATGCCAACGCCAGTCGTCTTCGCCCATGTTGCCGAGCGCCGCGGAAATCCCACCCTGCGCTGCTACCGTGTGGCTACGTGTTGGAAAGACTTTGGAGATGCACGCCGTTCGCAGGCCAGCTTCAGCCATGCCGAATGTGGCGCGCAAACCGGCGCCGCCGGCACCGACCACCACGACGTCATAGGTGTGATCTTCAAGGGGATAGGCATCGGGCATTGCCGCTTATCCTCCGAACGCAATCTTCAGCACGGCGAAGGCGGCCGCGGCAGCCAACAACATACTGGCAAGTTTGGCCAAGATGAGCACGGTTATCTTGGTGCTCTCGGATTGAATATAGTCTTCGAATACAACCTGCAGTCCCAATTGCATGTGATGAAAGGTGGCGGCGATCAGCAGCAACATAAGCACTGACTGCGTGGGGTTGGAAAGCCACGCCGCAGCGGTCTGATGATCGGCGCCGGTCAACTGAATGAGGGACCAGATGAACCAAAGCGTGAGTGGGACGAGCGCAATCGCCGTCAGACGTTGCATCCACCAGTGATGCGCACCGCTCTTTGCAGAGCCAAGTCCGCGTGCGGCACCGAGCGGAGTTCGAAACGACACTGCCTCTATCCTCCAAGCACCATATAGCCGAGTCCCCAGGCTACGAGCGTCAAGACGATCGATGTCGCCGCAACAAACCAGGCCGACGCCTGCGCGACGCCAAGTTCGAAACCCCAGCCGACGTCCCACACAAGATGGCGGACGCCATTTGCCAAGTGATAAAATAGGGACCAAGTCCAACCCAACAACACGACGCGTCCGACGATCGAACCGAGCGTTGTCTGCGCCAGGTCGAAAGCTCCAGGCCCTGTCGCCAGCGCTAGGAGCCACCACACCAGCACCAGAGTGCCTACGGCGAGCGCGACGCCGGTCGCACGGTGGACGATGGAAAACATCATCGTCCATTGCCACTTATAGACCTGCAGATGCGGCGATAACGGCCGGTTTTCAGCGGACAAGGGCGATCCCTGTTGTTGCGCCTTTAGAGGACCCTGACGGCGTCTTTGAACCTCCGCCCGTAGAGAATTCGCCCATCATTGTCGGCATTATCGGTGGGAGTCAACGCGCGAGACCGGATATTGGCTACAACAACGTGGTCCGGCGGAGACCCCGATGCGCGAATTCGCCAGCAAATACACTAATTTTTTTACTTTCGTGCAGGGCATTGTGGATAACTCTGTGGATGTATTGTTGATGTATTGTGGGAGAACAGAATAGTTATACACAGTTTTTTAGGTAATAGTTCAATTTCTCCACAGCCACGATGTGGACTTATTCATCAATAATCGAAACTATTTCTTTTAGCATGTGAAAACGCCGAAGTCCTCAAAAGGGGCGTTGACGGCGACCGGCAACTGGCTTTCGAGTCGGTGCCACAGTCGACGGCAAGGCGCAGCGAGACTTCGGGGACGGCGCGGCCGGTTTTCGGTTCGTTCCGTTCGGCTCCGGCGGTGATCTGCTTCCTAGCGGATCAGTCCGCCGGTAGGAGACCGCGTCGCTACCGCGCCGTGGTCCGCCTCGGTCCGGTCCGGCATCCCATTACGGATCGCCGCCGGAGGCCGCCGCAGCATCCCCTTTCCATGAAAGGCCATGCTGCGGTCGGTCGGCAAGGGCGCAAGCCCTGCGCAGCGAGTGCGGGCCGTTCGGAGCTTTGCTTCCGGTGGCCTTTCCTTAACAGCCCGTTGATTAAGTGGCTTTTTCCGGCTCTCACCCCCAGATGAAGAATGCGGCGGCGAAAGCCGACTGGCCGCTTTGCGAACCCCCCCGTGCCACCAGCATGGCCCCGGTGGGCGTGAGCAGAACGAAAATACCGCCATATCCGCCCGCCACGGCCTCCCGCGGGGTGCCGGCGCCGATGAGCTGGCGCATCAGTAACGATAGATTGTGGCCGGCGACGTGGAGCAGGTATCGCTTGTGCACATTCTCTCGCCCGCGCAGCCAGGTTCGTCGCATGCCGCCACGATCGAGGTTGTGGGCAAAGCAGCGCTCGACGATCTCGGCGCGCAGCTTGAAGGCCTCGCGGGCGACCCCGGACTTGAGCCGCGCACGGTTGTTGGTGACCGCGCGCCGCGCCGCCTCATCACCGTGCCAGCGCGAAAAGCCGGTCTGCTTGGGCGCCGCGATCCGGGTCTTCCAGGGACTGTCGTCCAGAGCCCTCAAGACCGCCCGTGAGTGATAACCTTTGTCGGCGACGCATTCGGCCGGGTCCTCCGCCGTCGGTGCCGCATCCACCGCCCCGAGGTTTGCCTCGGCCTTCGCCAGGGTCTTGGAAAGCGTCGTGGTGTCGCCCTCATCGGCCGGGTGCAGCTCGGCCGCCACCACCGCGCCGGTGTCCAGATCCACCGCGTGCTCGGGCTTGTAGGCCAGATGCGTCGTGCCGTCCTTCATCTTGGCGATCTTGGCCTCGGGGTCGCTCTTCGAAACCCAATCCGTGTTGGAAAGCTTCTTGCCCTTGCGCTTCCGCTCCAGACGCGCCAGATCCTCGGCCGTGGGTGTCTCGACGCCGCTTTCCCGGGCCAGGCGCTCCAGCATCTCCCGGTAGCCTTCGCCGTTGGCGCGCCGCACGATGTTCCGCAGCGCCGCGTTGGCCTCCATGGTCGAGGCATCGACGCCGATGTGCTCGCCCTTGATCAGCCCCGCCTCGGCGATCAGCACCAGAACCCAGTCGAAGACCGCCGCGTGGACTTCATGGGGCAGGCGCGTGCGGCTTCGTGACAGCCAGGAATGGTCCGGTACCCGATCACGGCTCCCCAGTCGCAGGAACGCCCGCAGCGAAAGCGAGTCCGAGCAGCGCCACTCCAGACCGCGCTCGCTGTCGATGCCCTCGAAGTAGCCCACCAGGTGCATCCGGAAATAGCGCCCGGGCGGCACCGAGGGCGCGCCCATCCGGGCCGCGTAATAAGGCCGGCAGCTCGCCTCGGCAAAGGCGTCGAAGCCGCCCTCGATCAGCACCGACTGCAGGCGGTCATAAAACACATGACCCGGAGAGCGCGGCATCTCCGACCAGCTCACCATCAGGTCCCCCTGACCGTCCTTCTGCCGTCCCATCGCCATCGGCAAACCCCCCTGCAAATCAGGGAACCAGAGAATCAGACGGCGCCGACTTAATCAACGGGCTGTTAAGGGGAGGTCGACCGATTGCTGGGGAATTGCGCCGAATTCCCGAGCGCCCGTGAGACGTCCGGAGCGTCCAAGGATGGATCGGGCGGCCCCGGAAGCGATTTGCGGAGCATGTCTTCTTCATGGCGTGCGGATGGGTTCCGTGCAGAGCCTATCGGTTCGCCGCCCGCGCAGATGGTGTCTTCTGACGCCACTTGTGTCGAGGCCTGACCCCGTTATTCTCGAAGGACGGGGTCAGGGTGGAGGAGGCCGCGAACTTCGCGCGAAGGACCGTGCGTTTGTCTTCGTGGCAAACCACGGACTAGCCTGGTTGCGCTGCCCTCCCTGCGGCGTTTAATCGGGCTCGGTCGGAGGCGCGGAAGCGCTTCCCGCTGTGTGCGAAGACGCGATATATCCGCAAGGACGACAAGTCTTTCAGCCTGGCTGCGGTTCGGACGTCTAGATCCGGATCGCGAGCCGGCCCTGGCCGGCAGTCCGATTGCCAGGGTGACTGCCGGAGTTGGGGTGCGGTGCCTAGGGCAGCCCGTTCCTGCGATGCTGGAGCCCTTGGGGGGTTCCTGAGGCGTCGGGAGTATCCGGTTTCGGCCGGATGCGTGGGTGTCACCCTTGCAGATCTTGGTCGCCTGGGTGCCCTCCCGACGCCTCTTCTATATCAGCGCCTATCCAGCTCAACAACCATATTTTGGATGGTGTCGCTAACACACGATATGACCGGTCTATGTAACAGATGATCTGTCCGGTTTTAGATTTCCTCCAAATCTGGAGGAATCGGATGCGCCGGACGGAGCAGTTGCAGGGACTGAGATTGATGAAGTTCGAGGATGTCTACGGACGTTGTTATCGGGGTGATTTGAGCCAGGCCGAGGCCTCGGAGATCCTGGGCATGTCGGAGCGGACGTTCCGGCGCTGGCGGGAGCGCTATGAGGCCGAGGGTGCCGAGGGTTTGTACGACCGGCGCCTTGGGCGGGTCTCGGCGCGCCGCGCGCCGGTGGACGAGGTGATGCGGGTGCTGGAGCTGTTCGAGACGCGCTACCCGGACTTCACGGCCAAGCACTTCCACGAGAAGCTGGTCTGCGAGCATGGCTTCGGGCTGAGCTACAACTGGCTTCGCCTGAGCTTGCAGGCGCACGGCAAGATCAAGCCGGCGCCCAGGCGCGGAGCGCACCGCCGGAAGCGGCCGCGCCGACCGGTGGTGGGGATGATGCTGCACCAGGACGGCTCGAGCCACGAGTGGGTTGCGGGCCAGTGGTGGGATCTGATCGTGACCATGGACGATGCGACATCGGAGGTCTATTCGGGCTTCTTCGTTGCCGAGGAGGGCACGATGAGCACGTTCCGCGGGCTCGGCGAGGTGATCGCCGAAAACGGGCTGTTCTGCTCGCTCTACGCCGATCGGGCCTCGCACTACTGGCACACGCCCGAGGCAGGCGGCGGTGTGGACAAGGACAACCCGACCCAGATCGGCCGGGCCTTGGCGCAGCTCGGCATCGAGTTGATCGCGGCCTATTCGCCGCAGGCCCGGGGCCGCTCGGAGCGCATGTTCGGGACCTTGCAGAAGCGCCTGCCCCAGGAGCTGCGCCTCGCCGGGATCGCCACCATGGCCGAGGCCAATCGCTTTCTCGAGGAGCTCTTCTGGCCGGCGCACAACGCCCGCTTCGCCCGCCCGGCCGCGGACACCGGCTCGGCCTTCGTGGCTTTTGCCGGCACGCTCGAGGACATCCTCTGCGCCCAGGAGGACCGCGTCGTCGCGGGCGACAACACCGTGCGCTACAAGAACCGCACGCTGCAGATCCCGGCCGATCGCCACCGCCACCACTACGTCAAGGCGCAGGTCCGGGTGCACGAATATCCCGACGGCCACCTGGCCGTCTTCCACGGACCCAGGTGTCTGGCGCGCTACCGCGCCGACGGCGAAACCATCGACGACGACAGGCTCCAGGCCGCGTGACCCGCTTTCGACGCGACCGAGCCAAACCACCACAACAGAAGCGGTCAATTCATATGGTACATAAAGCGGTCAACTCAGTTTGTTATCGACACCATATTTTGGATGGTCGTTCGAACTTTTCACTATATGTTGTAGAGTCAGCACCAACAACGCAGTAAGAGCAGTGTCCCGAGAAGCGTCGGCGGAATGCCTCTAGACCCAGATTATTTATAAGTTAATAATGATACATATGAGATCTAGGATAGGAGGACAAAATAGATAAGTGTGATTATTAACTTATAAATAATCGTCGTTCAGCTTGCGTTATGGTGCGAGAGGCGTTCGCCGACGCGTTGCATTAGATCGGTCCAATCACCTGGTGCTTGTTGTCGCATGAGGCTCATCGTTGGATACCAAGGGCTGTCGTCGCGCCGGCGCATCCATCGCCAATCCGGAACGTAGGGAATCAACGTCCAGACAGGATGGCCGAGTGCGCAGGCAAGATGCGCAACCGCGCTGTCGATGCTGATGACGAGATCGACGGCATCGATGGCCGCCGCGGTGTCGGCAAAATCTTTAAGCGACGGCGCCAGATTTTCGATAACCGAGCCGTAACCCAATGCAGCGATGTCCCGGGACGCGGTTCCGACCTGCAGACTTACGAACTGGACATGCGGCACTTGCAAAAGCGGTGCAAGGTGCTCAAGCGCAATCGAGCGGTTGCGGTCGTTCCGGTGCGTCGGTTTGCCAGTCCATGCAAGACCGACCTTTAGTCCCGCGCGAGATGTCAGCAGATGGTCGCTAGCGGACGGCCGTGTAAGATAGGGGATATCTGCCGGGATCGATGAGAGTGTTGTGCCGACCAAATGAGGCAGTGTCAGAAGAGCCACATGAAAGTCAAACTCAGGAATCTGCTTGCCCTGTCGAATGAGTTCAACGTTCGCAATTTTTCGCTGCCGGAAAACAAGCGAAATAGCGGAACTTGGCACTCAAAGATGATCCGACCGGCTCGTCCGGCAATCATAGGGACATAACGGGCAAACTGAATCGTGTCGCCGAATCCTTGTTCCGCGTAGACAAACAGCGTGCGTCCATCTAGAGATTCGCCTTTCCACGGCGTACCCGAGAGGGGACGCGCTTTGACTTCAGGCAAGCGCCATCGCCACTCGTAGTCGGCAAACCCGCGTGTCAATTCACCGTCAGTAAGGCAAGCGAGCGCGCGGTCCCAATGCAGATCCGCCGAGCGATAGCCAAGCTCTTCTGCGCGTTCGAACTGCTTCATTGCAGCGGCAATATCCCCACTGTCGCGAAGGACAAGCGCAAGATTGTAGTGGGCGCCCGCAGCGTCCGGTGAAAGTTGGAGTGCCCTACGATGGGACTCCTGGCTGTGTCTCGAAAGTGGTGGAAATTTGAGGATGGCGTAATCTCCGGGTGACAAGACAACCACCCAACCGGCGGCTAGCACCGCCAAGGAGATCACGCCATGAAGAACACTACCGAGACTTCCGCGCTTTCGCTACTGGCCAATGACACCGGCTATGATCCGCTCGAGGACCGGCTGCGGGAGAACATCAGATCCACGATCGAGGCCGTTTTTGAGGAGGAACTTGCGCAGTTTCTCGGGCGCTGCCGATACGGTCGAGAGGACGCGCTTCGGCAAGGGTATCGGAACGGGCACCGGGAGCGGCAACTGACGGGGGCATTCGGGACCGAGAGGGTGAGCGTGCCGCGTGCACGGATCGTTGAGGAAGACGGTCGGGCGTCGGAATGGCGTTCGCGGGCGCTGCCGCGCTACCAGCGGCTGACCAGAAAGGCCGAGGCGCTGATCGCTTCGGTGTATCTGTCCGGAACCAACACGCGGCGGGTGAGACGCGCGCTGTTCGGGCTCTTCCGGGGTGCTGTGAGCAAGGACGTTGTGAGCCGGGCGTGGCGCAAGGTGAAGGTCGATTGGGACGCCTGGTGCAGCCGTGGCCTCGCGGATGAGGATATCGTTCGGCTGATCCTTGACGGCACTGTGATCAAGACCCGACTGGATCGCAAGGCCACCAACATCTCGGTTCTCGCGGCTATAGGGGTGCGCCGGGATGGCCAGAAGGTCTTGCTTTCGATCGGGAATATGGGCGGAGAAAGCCAGGCGGCGTGGCGCCAGTTCCTCGACGACCTTGATGCGCGTGGACTGAAACGGCCCGGGTTTGTCATCGTCGATGGCGCGCCGGGACTGGAGGCGGCTCTGTCGGCGCTTTGGGGCGATGACCTTCCCGTTCAACGCTGCACCGTGCACAAGCACCGCAACCTTCTGGGTCATGCTCCCAAACACATGCATGACGAGCTGAGCGAAGATTACCGCGATATGATCTATGCCGACACTGCCTCCGAGGTGGAAACCCGCCGCAAGGCGTTTGTCCGCAAGTGGCGGCTGAAATGCAGGGCCGTCGCGGACAGCCTCGCAGAAGCGGGCGACAAGCTCTTTACCTTCACGCGCCTGTCCAAGAGCCAATGGAAATCAGCCCGAACGACCAACGCCATTGAGCGTCTCAACGAGGAGTTCAAGCGCCGGATCAAAACACAGACCGTGCTGCCGTGTCCCGAAACAGTGCCGATGCTCCTCTGGGCGCTCCTCGCTTCCGGCCAAATCCAGATGCGCAAAGTCGATGGATGGGAAACCCTCGATCAGCTAATCGCCGACGAAACCCTTGACCGAGCGGCCTGACCGCCGCAAAACTCAGCCCGCTCGGAGAGGCGCCAAAACCAATTTCCACCACTTTCGAGACACAACCGGACTCCACTGCCTCACTCAGTCGCCCAGCAGACCTTAGAGCGTTCGCGAGGTTTGAGTGCGCCGCCGCATCTTCGGGTGCAAGACTCACGGCCCGAGACAAGCACGCGACCGCGGCCTCGAATCGGTTCAGGGTGCGGAGTGCAACACCTAGAGCATTTTCGGATCAATCCGGCTTGTAACCCGAGTTTGTAAAATAGTTGGCGCATTCACTGGGGGTGAAGGCATCGAGCGCTGTCGCGATGGCGGCCTCGAGTGTGTCGATGGTTCTTGCGGCGGCTTTTCGCAAGAGCGCCTTGAGCTTTGCGAAGACCTGCTCGATCGGATTGAAGTCCGGCGAGTAGGGCGGGAGGAACATCAGTGTCGCTCCGGTCCGTTCGATTGCCGCCCGGGCGTCCGCGGCCTTGTGGGCGGGGAGATTGTCCATGATCACGATGTCGCCGGGGTTCAGCGTCGGCGCGAGGAGGGTCTCGGCATAGGCGGTGAAACCCTCTCCGTTCATGGCGCCGTCGATGACCATGGGGGCGGTCAGGCCGTCGAGGCGCAGGCCCGCGACCAGCGTCGTGGTTTTCCAATGGGGATTATATCGAATAGTGCCGAAACACTCTTGAAGCCAGCCATTTCGGCACCATATAGTAAAGAACAAGGAGGCTGGTATGGCACAAAAGGCACCCGGAAAATCCCACCGCAAAGGTCTGACGCTAAAAGCATTATTCAAGATGTTCCCGGATGATGCAACCGCCGAGAAATGGTTTGCGGAGCAACGCTGGCCAGAGGAACCACACTGCCCATATTGCGGATCAACCAACGTCCAGTCGGGCGCAAAGCACAAGACTATGCCGTATCGCTGTCGTGAGAAGGAATGCGCGAAGCGGTTCAGCGTCCGCACAAAGACCCCTATGGAAGCTTCTAATCTGGGCTTCCAGGCTTGGGCGATCGCGCTCTATCAGGTCACTACCAACCTGAAAGGTGTCTCGTCCATGAAGCTTCACCGCGATCTCGGGATTACACAGAGGTCGGCGTGGTTCTTGGCCCATCGGTTGCGGGAATCATGGAAGGAAAATGGTGCCATGTATACGGGTCCGGTTGAGGTGGACGAGACCTATATTGGCGGGAAGCGCAAGAACATGTCTCGGTCAAAGCGTAAAGGACTCACAGGGCGTGGAACCGCCGGTAAGTCAGCAGTCATCGGCATCAAGGATAGTGGCAGCAACCGAGTAACGGCGCGGAAGATAGAAGCGACTGACGCGGAAACGCTACAGGGGTTCGTGGCCGATCACGCGGCGCCCGGCGCCACGGTCTACACGGACGAGGCCAGTGCCTACAAGGGAATGCCTTTCGACCACGAGGCCGTCAATCATTCGGTTGGTGAGTATGTGCGCGGGCAGGCCCACACCAATGGGATCGAATCCTTCTGGTCCATGCTAAAGCGGGGCTATCAGGGGACGTTCCACCACTTCTCCGAAAAGCATTTAGACCGCTACGTCAACGAGTTCGCGGGTCGCCACAATACCCGCGACGCCGACACTACCGATATGATGCGCAGCGTAGTTTCCAAGATGGCGGGGAAGCGGCTTCGGTACAAGGATTTGGTGTCCGGCTAAACAAGGTCTGGTGTGTCGTCAGACTCGACTAACAGCATCCTGTAGCATAGAATAGACGCGCCCCGGAGAGTTTTACCTCAACCGGGGCGCTAATCGCGTATTGCTGTGCAGGCGACGCGATGGAATCCCTGTCTATATAGGGCAACCTTCGTTCACCCGCAAGTCCTACGCATCATCCGTTGAGGTCGGGGTGGCCGAATGGTTAGGCACAGGACCCGCAATTCTTGGTATGCCGGTTCGAATCCGGTCCCCGACTCCAACGACACCAATGGTGGGGCCCGTAACTCAACTGGAAAGAGCACCCGGCTGCTAACTGGGGGGGTGCTGGTTCGAGTCCAGTCGGGCCCACCATTGATTCTCATTTGTCTTTGTTGTCATCGCGCCGTTCAGCGCCACCGCGCGTGATTGCCCACGCCAGCGCCTCGGGCAGAGCGTCAATGCTCACGTCTTTATCGAGTTCGGCCTTGCTGGGCTGATGGGAAGAAGGGGTTTCTGGCCTCTGGCCACACTTACCCACAGGTCACCCTCCCTAGTTGGCCCTCACCGACGAACGCACCACATATTGTGTCTTCCACACTATATATGGTGTGTTCAAACCATCTAAACACATAGTAACTCATATTATCCCCTATTGTCACATATAATTTGGTAATGCCTCATATTGCCTCATATTGCCTCATGTTACTCGACCCCTTCGGCACTATTCGATATAATCCCCTTTTTTTAAACGTCACCTCGTGGCGGCGGTAGAAAGCGTGGAGTGTGCTGATTGCAAAGCTCTCGCCCCGCTCGGCGATTAGCTTCTCGCGCAGTTCCATCAACGTGATGTCAGGTGTCTCCTCAATGGCGCGCATCAGAAGATCAGCCTGCGCCTCGATCCGGCCGGAACGGCGGTCGCCGCCGCGCGGCTTCGGCGCCGTCCGCCCACACCGCAAATATTCATCCATCCAGCGCACCGCGCTGGCGATGCTGACACCGAACCGTCTGGCCGCCCCGTTGCGCGACATCCCGCCTTCAATCGCGCCGATCACCCTGATGCGAAGATCTTCTGATAGATACTGAGCCATGCATGCTGACCTCCTACCCAGCATGCAGTTTGAATCACAAAATTGACGGCCTGTGAATCCCTCGCGATTCATTCAGACACGGAAATGCTCTAGGTTGGTCCATGCAGGCGCAAAATCGGGCGTCGACCGCGTGATCCGTTCGTAAAGTTCGGCCGCGCTTGCAGTCCGACCCGCCTTATGATGGCATAAGGCAGCGACAAATAAGCGATCGGCATCGATGGATAGTGATACCGAATTCGAAGACGCATCGGTCGCGCCACGATTCTCGCCCACCGCACTCCATTGCGCAGCCACAGCGCAGTTCAGGCAACGCGCGCCAGGTGACCCTCGACCAGCGCCTCTGCGATCTGCACAGCGTTGAGCGCTGCGCCCTTACGCAAGTTGTCGGAAACTACCCACAAAGTCAGGCCGTTCTCCAACGTTGGATCTTCGCGAACGCGGCTCACGAAGACGGCATCTTCGCCCGCGCACTCGACTGGCGTCGCGTAGGTCTCGGGCTCCGCGCGATCGATCATCGAGACGCCAGGCGCCGCTGCGAGTGCGCGTCGCGCCTGTACCGCATCGATCGGGCGCTCAAATTCGACGTTGATTGCCTCGGCATGGCCAATGAATACGGGAACCCGCACGCAAGTCGCGCTGACTTTGATCTTTGGGTCCAGGATCTTCTTCGTCTCAACTACCATCTTCCACTCTTCGTTGCTCGAGCCATCTTCCATGAAGGCGTCGCCGGCGGGGATGACGTTGAACGCGATCTGTCTCGGAAATTGCTCCTTGACGATCGGATCATTCACGTAAATGGCGCGGGTTTGATTGAACAGCTCGTTCATCGCGGATTTGCCGGCGCCGGAAACGGATTGATAGGTCGCAACCGATACGCGCCGGATGGTGGCAAGATCGTGCAGCGGCTTCAGCGCGACGACCATCTGGATCGTCGAACAGTTTGGATTGGCGATGATGTTGCGCTTGCCATAGTCGGCAATCCTGTCGCCGTTGACTTCGGGCACAACAAGCGGCACGTCGGGATCCATGCGGAAATGCGAGGTGTTGTCGATTACGATAGCGCCAGCCTTTGCCGCGCGCGGGGCGTGTACTGCAGATACCTTGGCTCCAGGCGAGGAGAGAACAATATCGGTTCCCTTGAAGTCGAACTGGTTCAGGTCGGCAACCTTGAGCTCGTCGTCTTCGCCATAGGACACCATTTGGCCGACCGAGCGCTCGGAGGCAATCGCCGCAACGTCGTCGGCTGGAAAGTCTCGCTCGGCCAAGGTTGTCAGGAGTTCGCGGCCGACATTCCCGGTCGCGCCGACGACAGCAACTCTAAATCCCATGCTCCGTGTCCATTTCAATCGTTGCCGTTCCGTCAGGTTCGGCGGTCAATCTTGGCCATATAGGCGGTGAGCTCCTGCGGCTTTCTGAATGCCTAGCACCGACTTTTGTGCCATCGACTCGTCTCGGGCCGAGACGCCAGGGCCACCTTTAATGGCCAATGTATCCTACAAAAAAGGGTCGCCAAAACGGCGACCCCGAATTCGGCAAACCTATGAGCTTCGTTCAGCTGCCCGACTTTTCCCCGGTCGGCACGGTTCTCAGATAGGCCTCCAACGGCGATTCGCCGCCCTTCTTGGGAACCTTCGTGAGTTTGAGAAGCTGAGCTGCAGTTGGCATCGGCGTATGAACGACCTGTTGCTTACTCACACTCCAGGCGCATCCAAGGCCACCAACCCCGTTGGGGCCAGCTTGGGCGCCGAAGGCAAATCCAGCAATAGCAATCCCCGCCAGCGCGGGGAGGAGAAGCTTGTGCATCACAAGGACCCCTTACTTACTTAGTTAGATATATAAGATAGCGCAGCCGGTTGAGCGCGGCAAGTGTCCCACTTCAGCGCTGTCGCTAACACACGATATGACCGGTCTATGTAACAGATGATCTGTCCGGTTTTAGATTTCCTCCAAATCTGGAGGAATCGGATGCGCCGGACGGAGCAGTTGCAGGGACTGAGATTGATGAAGTTCGAGGATGTCTACGGACGTTGTTATCGGGGTGATTTGAGCCAGGCCGAGGCCTCGGAGATCCTGGGCATGTCGGAGCGGACGTTCCGGCGCTGGCGGGAGCGCTATGAGGCCGAGGGTGCCGCGGGTTTGTACGACCGGCGCCTTGGGCGGGTCTCGGCGCGCCGCGCGCCGGTGGACGAGGTGATGCGGGTGCTGGAGCTGTTCGAGACGCGCTACCCGGACTTCACGGCCAAGCACTTCCACGAGAAGCTGGTCTGCGAGCATGGCTTCGGGCTGAGCTACAACTGGCTTCGCCTGAGCTTGCAGGCGCACGGCAAGATCAAGCCGGCGCCCAGGCGCGGGGCGCACCGCCGGAAGCGGCCGCGCCGACCGGTGGTGGGGATGATGCTGCACCAGGACGGCTCGAGCCACGAGTGGGTTGCGGGCCAGTGGTGGGATCTGATCGTGACCATGGACGATGCGACATCGGAGGTCTATTCGGGCTTCTTCGTTGCCGAGGAGGGCACGATGAGCACGTTCCGCGGGCTCGGCGAGGTGATCGCCGAAAACGGGCTGTTCTGCTCGCTCTACGCCGATCGGCCTCGCACTACTGGCACACGCCCGAGGCAGGCGGCGGTGTGGACAAGGACAACCCGACCCAGATCGGCCGGGCCTTGGCGCAGCTCGGCATCGAGTTGATCGCGGCCTATTCGCCGCAGGCCCGGGGCCGCTCGGAGCGCATGTTCGGGACCTTGCAGAAGCGCCTGCCCCAGGAGCTGCGCCTCGCCGGGATCGCCACCATGGCCGAGGCCAATCGCTTTCTCGAGGAGCTCTTCTGGCCGGCGCACAACGCCCGCTTCGCCCGCCCGGCCGCGGACACCGGCTCGGCCTTCGTGGCTTTTGCCGGCACGCTCGAGGACATCCTCTGCGCCCAGGAGGACCGCGTCGTCGCGGGCGACAACACCGTGCGCTACAAGAACCGCACGCTGCAGATCCCGGCCGATCGCCACCGCCACCACTACGTCAAGGCGCAGGTCCGGGTGCACGAATATCCCGACGGCCACCTGGCCGTCTTCCACGGACCCAGGTGTCTGGCGCGCTACCGCGCCGACGGCGAAACCATCGACGACGACAGGCTCCAGGCCGCGTGACCCGCTTCGACGCGACCGAGCCAAACCACCACAACAGAAGCGGTCAATTCATATGGTACATAAAGCGGTCAACTCAGTTTGTTATCGACAGTGTCCCACTTCAGCGCTGTCGCTAACACACGATATGACCGGTCTATGTAACAGATGATCTGTCCGGTTTTAGATTTCCTCCAAATCTGGAGGAATCGGATGCGCCGGACGGAGCAGTTGCAGGGACTGAGATTGATGAAGTTCGAGGATGTCTACGGACGTTGTTATCGGGGTGATTTGAGCCAGGCCGAGGCCTCGGAGATCCTGGGCATGTCGGAGCGGACGTTCCGGCGCTGGCGGGAGCGCTATGAGGCCGAGGGTGCCGAGGGTTTGTACGACCGGCGCCTTGGGCGGGTCTCGGCGCGCCGCGCGCCGGTGGACGAGGTGATGCGGGTGCTGGAGCTGTTCGAGACGCGCTACCCGGACTTCACGGCCAAGCACTTCCACGAGAAGCTGGTCTGCGAGCATGGCTTCGGGCTGAGCTACAACTGGCTTCGCCTGAGCTTGCAGGCGCACGGCAAGATCAAGCCGGCGCCCAGGCGCGGAGCGCACCGCCGGAAGCGGCCGCGCCGACCGGTGGTGGGGATGATGCTGCACCAGGACGGCTCGAGCCACGAGTGGGTTGCGGGCCAGTGGTGGGATCTGATCGTGACCATGGACGATGCGACATCGGAGGTCTATTCGGGCTTCTTCGTTGCCGAGGAGGGCACGATGAGCACGTTCCGCGGGCTCGGCGAGGTGATCGCCGAAAACGGGCTGTTCTGCTCGCTCTACGCCGATCGGGCCTCGCACTACTGGCACACGCCCGAGGCAGGCGGCGGTGTGGACAAGGACAACCCGACCCAGGTCGGCCGGGCCTTGGCGCAGCTCGGCATCGAGTTGATCGCGGCCTATTCGCCGCAGGCCCGGGGCCGCTCGGAGCGCATGTTCGGGACCTTGCAGAAGCGCCTGCCCCAGGAGCTGCGCCTCGCCGGGATCGCCACCATGGCCGAGGCCAATCGCTTTCTCGAGGAGCTCTTCTGGCCGGCGCACAACGCCCGCTTCGCCTGCCCGGCCGCGGACACCGGCTCGGCCTTCGTGGCTTTTGCCGGCACGCTCGAGGACATCCTCTGCGCCCAGGAGGACCGCGTCGTCGCGGGCGACAACACCGTGCGCTACAAGAACCGCACGCTGCAGATCCCGGCCGATCGCCACCGCCACCACTACGTCAAGGCGCAGGTCCGGGTGCACGAATATCCCGACGGCCACCTGGCCGTCTTCCACGGACCCAGGTGTCTGGCGCGCTACCGCGCCGACGGCGAAACCATCGACGACGACAGGCTCCAGGCCGCGTGACCCGCTTCGACGCGACCGAGCCAAACCACCACAACAGAAGCGGTCAATTCATATGGTACATAAAGCGGTCAACTCAGTTTGTTATCGACACTAGACTTGCTCATCTCCCGCTTGGCAATTGAATGTCCGCATTGGGTCAAAAGCATACATTCCCAACCAGGTCTCTGTAGGTCTGCATTGGGGAGGAAAGCGGACATCCTGACAATTGAACGGATGATGCGTAGTCCAGGTGTGTCTGACGTCAGCGCCTTTGGGACAAATTGAGGTAATTGTATAACGGAGGATTTCTGGCTCATCGTAGTGACCGAAGGGAACGAAGATGAGACAGAAATCAATGAGCAAGAACGACCCGGCGGAGAGAACGGTTCGGGATATTCGCCGCAAGACACGCAAGCAGTATACGGCTGAGGAGAAGATGGTTGTGTCTCGAAAGTGGTGGAAATTGGTTTTGGCGCCTCTTCGAGCGGGCTGAGTTTTGCGGCGGTCAGGCCGCTCGGTCAAGGGTTTCGTCGGCGATTAGCTGATCGAGGGTTTCCCATCCATCGACTTTGCGCATCTGGATTTGGCCGGAAGCGAGGAGCGCCCAGAGGAGCATCGGCACTGTTTCGGGACACGGCAGCACGGTCTGTGTTTTGATCCGGCGCTTGAACTCCTCGTTGAGACGCTCAATGGCGTTGGTCGTTCGGGCTGATTTCCATTGGCTCTTGGACAGGCGCGTGAAGGTAAAGAGCTTGTCGCCCGCTTCTGCGAGGCTGTCCGCGACGGCCCTGCATTTCAGCCGCCACTTGCGGACAAACGCCTTGCGGCGGGTTTCCACCTCGGAGGCAGTGTCGGCATAGATCATATCGCGGTAATCTTCGCTCAGCTCGTCATGCATGTATTTGGGAGCATGACCCAGAAGGTTGCGGTGCTTGTGCACGGTGCAGCGTTGAACGGGAAGGTCATCGCCCAAAGCGCCGACAGAGCCGCCTCCAGTCCCGGCGCGCCATCGACGATGACAAACCCGGGCCGTTTCAGTCCACGCGCATCAAGGTCGTCGAGGAACTGGCGCCACGCCGCCTGGCTTTCTCCGCCCATATTCCCGATCGAAAGCAAGACCTTCTGGCCATCCCGGCGCACCCCTATAGCCGCGAGAACCGAGATGTTGGTGGCCTTGCGATGGGACCTATATACGTGAGTGCCCAAGCCTACTTGCAGGCGTCCGCATTCACGCGCAGATACTCGTCGATGAACTTGTCCGTGTGCTGCGACACGCTCGACAGGATGAAGTTTGGATTTCGACTATGCGTTCCAGTTGAGCCCACACCCCAAGTCGTAGCTGTATTTTCTAACATGGTGGCACGGTCTACCACCTCTTTGTTGTATTCAACCCCTATATGGATGACGGAGCTAACGACATTCACGTTGAAGTACAAGTACGACCACGCCGCTTCTCTGTAGAGTCGCGCTGCGCGTAGCCTACTGCGCACGGCGATTACGATTGCCTCTCTGGTAACGTCGATAGCGGTTGCCTCGTCGCCCGGGTCCTCAACCAGTGAATCCATGGGACGGCAATCGTTCCATAGCCGGAAACGGTCATAGTCGCTTACATCAGTGGACGATGCAGATGTGGCGGTGAACAAGAGCGCGGCCGCGAGATATAGGCTGACATGGTGTCTCATTACATGTGGCTCCGCAGGGCAAATCAGATTTGACACACCGCCCCAATCATTAGAAAAGCACGAACGGCGTGTCCTGTTGGAAGGAGCACGCCGTTTGCTCTTGCCCTTGTGCAAGGGGGCAGAGTGTCGGGGGGGGGTAACTAGGATATGCCTTCGGAGGATCACTCCGAGGCTCGCCGCGAGCCTAGTGGTGATGGGCTGTCTGTAACCCAGCCCATTAAAAGCCAAACGATCCATGGTATCTCCTTTCTATCGGCCTCTATGCAGGGCTGACTTCTGCTGACGTTTGACCGCCTGACAATGGTGCCTCGGAGGAAATATCCCCCGAGGTGTCCGAGTCGACAGAGGCAAGAGCCTAGCCTCACCTTGGGCACTCACGCATATAATTCCCCTTGCGATCCAGTCGGGTCTTGATCACAGTACCGTCAAGGATCAGCCGAACGATATCCTCATCCGCGAGGCCACGGCTGCACCAGGCGTCCCAATCGACCTTCACCTTGCGCCACGCCCGGCTCACAACGTCCTTGCTCACAGCACCCCGGAAGAGCCCGAACAGCGCGCGTTTCACCCGCCGCGTGTTGGTTCCGGACAGATACACCGAAGCGATCAGCGCCTCGGCCTTTCTGGTCAGCCGCTGGTAGCGCGGCAGCGCCCGCGAACGCCATTCCGACGCCCGACCGTCTTCCTCAACGATCCGTGCACGCGGCACGCTCACCCTCTCGGTCCCGAATGTCCCCGTCAGTTGCCGCTCCCGGTGCCCGTTCCGATACCCTTGCCGAAGCGCGTCCTCTCGACCGTATCGGCAGCGCCCGAGAAACTGCGCAAGTTCCTCCTCAAAAACGGCCTCGATCGTGGATCTGATGTTCTCCCGCAGCCGGTCCTCGAGCGGATCATAGCCGGCGTCATTGGCCAGTAGCGAAAGCGCGGAAGTCTCGGTAGTGTTCTTCATGGCGTGATCTCCTTGGCGGTGCTAGCCGCCGGTTGGGTGGTTGTCTTGTCACCCGGAGATTACGCCATCCTCAAATTTCCACCACTTTCGAGACACAGCCTTCAGAAATGCAAAATCCCTTCCATTATTTCAACAGTTCGCCCGAGGTGGCCTGGCCCCGATTAGTGGTCCAGCGCTTAAGTTAGAGTTTGGCGCGGGTTAAGTTGATGGGCCAACCGTAGCCCATCAACAGCGTAGGTTGGCCTCTCAACGTTTGGCAAGATGGTTTCTGGGGCCGGCGGTCTGTATCCGAGCGAGCTATGCGGCCGGATGGTATTATAGTGATGCCGCCATCGTTCGATCAGCACTTTGGCCTCCTTCAGTGTAGAGAAGATCTCCGTGTTCAGGATTTCGTCCCGGAGCTTTGAGTTGAAGCTCTCGTTGTATCCGTTCTCCCAAGGTGACTCGGGCTCGATATAGAGGTGCGGGTCGGCGTAATGGCGTCGGCGTTACCGGTTTCGGGATTGCGCCAGCGTGAGGGCATGCCGCTCGGACGGGTCGCCAAGGCCGCCTGCCATGTGCGGGCTGAGTACAGCCGGTGTCCGCCCGGTCGAGGGAGGCGCCGATCTCGCTCCCGAGAAACAGCCCCGCCATGGTTCCCTTCTTTGGCTCGCTCAAGACCGAACTCGTGCACCGT
This sequence comes from Alphaproteobacteria bacterium, assembly GCA_965217615.1. Taxonomy (GTDB): domain Bacteria; phylum Pseudomonadota; class Alphaproteobacteria; order UBA8366; family CAVOAK01; genus CAVOAK01. The sequence continues at coordinate 983 of CBDCIT010000039.1, read as the reverse complement.
ATCCGGTTTCGTACCCGCTGCGAGGCCAAGGCTGCGCTATTCGAGTACATCGAGATCTCTACAATCGACGATGGCTCCACTTGAGCATCGGCTACCGGACGCCGGCACAACCCCAAAGGGACATGACCATCGCTCAAGCCGCTTAGGTGGAGAAAGATCTGGTCCGGATTTTGGGGGTATCGTCACTCGGTGGCCGGGTGTCCCTTCCATTTATTCCATCGTGCCTCCCAACGACGGCTCGGCTCTCCGGCACGGACATCATTTTGAGCCAGTGGATTTTATCATCGACCATGGGCGCGGTCATCACGATGCTTATTCCGCCGGATCGTGCCAGCGAACCTATGCAAGGGCATGCGGATGCCGACAGCGTCCACGTCGCCACAGAGAGGAATTGATCGAATCCGAGCGGGGGTGGTCAGGCCGCGAGGCGTTCGTAACGATGATGCAGACCGCCGACCTTGGGCAAGGAAACGACCGTTCCGGACCCGGCCGGCTGAACGGGTCGTCCATCCGGTGTGTCCTTGCCGAGCGACAAGTGGGTCCTTGGACCGTGATAATAGTCGAGGTATGAGCCAAGAATGCGCCGCAAATGCCGCTCGTTGAGGATGATCGAATGGTCCAGGCATTCGCGCCCCACGCTGCCGATCAGGCGATCCACATACGGATTTTGCCACGGGCTCCGTGGCGCCGTGACGACCTCTTCCACGCCCATCGCCGTCACGGTCGAGCGGAACGATTGCCCGTATGCGCCGTCCCGGTCGCGGATCAGGTGCCGCGGCGCCGTGCCCCACGGGAATGCCTCTCGGATCTGCTGTGCGACCCACGCCATCGTCGGGTTCGCCGTGACACCGAAATGCACGATCTGGCGGCGCTCGTGGTGGAGCACGATGAACCCGAACAGGAGGTGGAACGTGGCCGTGGGGACCACGAAGAAATCGATCGACGCCAGGCAATCGGCGTGATTTGTAAGGAATGTCCGCCAT
>CBDCIT010000038.1:0-56365 GCA_965217615.1 Alphaproteobacteria bacterium | reverse complement strand
AGAACGTAAAGCCTTGGGATACGGCGGCGGGTATAGTTCTTGTTCGTGAAGCCGGTGGTCTGGTATCCCGTTGCAATGGTCAGGCATACGAGTTTGACGCCTCCGATATCGTCGTCGCCAACGACAACCTGCACGAAGTGTTGGTTAAGTCCCTTAACGCCAATGCGTGATACCTGCATGAAGCCACGCACTAACGGTTGTCCGGTTCGGTGGCCTAAGTTATTTTCGTGAAGCGCCGATTGTCGCCGAGCGACACCAAACGACCGATGGCAGGGCTCAATCCAATGACCACGACCAAAAGTCGACGAAACACGCAGGGGACATCCGTTGCCGCTGCGCGGGCACTTATTGTGCTAGGAGCCGGATTTCTGTTGCTCGTCTCGAACGGCGGAGCAGCCGATGCCCAATCTACAATTAGCAGCCGATATGTCGGACGGCCGAGCGTTATCGTTGACCTGTCCGTTCTCGACAAATTCGGACCAGCGCCCACGCTTGCAGGCCTCCTACGAAAGGGGTCGACGGGCTTGACTCCAGGAACCGCCGCCCGCGCGCCCGGTCAGCTTTTGGCACCGCCAAAGACCCAACCGCGTTCGAAGCTAACCGTACCAAGGAGCATTGCATCCAAACGGACCGCGCCGCCGCCACCGAAGCTGCTGGTCTCCGTGCCCAAACCTGTGCCACCCAAGGCTCCCGTGGTTGCTGCAGTACCAAAGGCACCGGCGATTCCGAAATCCGCCGCTGCTGGCAAACCAAAGGCTGCGGCAACGCCGGTCCCGGCTCCCCCGGCACCTCCAGCCGTCACGGCACCTGCGCTGCCGGCAGTGCCCAAGGCGGCCGTGCCAAAATCGGCAGACGCCAAGATCGCGACGCCGCCAAAGGCAGCGCTCCCGCAGCCGCCAAAAGCCACGGCGGCAATTCCGGCCCCCCCAAAAGCGACGGCGGCGGTGCCTCAGGCACCGATTGTTACCAAGAGGATACCCAAAGCACCTAGCCCGCCGGCTGAGACCGCCAAGGCCAGCAGCGAGCAGCTCGCCGCACGCACTTCGCCAATTACTATCAGTGACGGCGGCAACAAGCTGCGCATTCTATTTGGAGAAAGCTCATCAAAACTTCCTGAGGCCGCAACGTCGGCACTGGAAGAATTGGCTCAGAAGCTAAACAACGACCGCAAACTGCGCATCCTGCTATATGGGTTTGCGGGCGGGACTCCTGACACTCCCAGCAAAGCCCGCCGGCTTTCGCTGTTTCGTGCATTGGCCGTTCGTACTCAACTTATGAGCTATGGCGTGCGCAGCACCCGCATACAATTGCGGGCACTTGGAAGTCGAATCGAAGAGGGCCCGCCTGACCGTGTCGATATCGTTATCGCCAATTGACATTTCGAAGTACTTCGGCCCCGCATAACGTCGGGTAAATAACGCCGTGAACGCTTAGCTCATGACCATGCCCCAACGCTTCCTCACCCGGATGATGTTGTTCCTGGTGATTGTCGCTGCGGCAGTTTCACTCTTGTTTCCACCGCTCCGTAGTGCGTTCATGGCCAACGCCGTGCTCAACGGCGTAATCCTTGGCGTCTTGTTCTTCGGCATTTTTTACATCTTTCGAACCGTTACGATGTTGCGGGGCGAAGTTGCATGGATCGAGGAATTCCGGCGAGATCAAGCGGCGGTTTCCGTTCAAGCACCACCCAGACTTCTCGCTCCGATGGCGACGATGCTTGGGGAGCGAGAACGCACGGATCGGCTTAGCCTTTCAACGGTTGCCATGCGCACGCTATTAGATGGCGTCGGCGCACGACTTGACGAAAGCCGCGAAATCTCTCGCTACATGATTGGACTGCTTGTTTTCCTCGGATTGCTTGGCACGTTTTGGGGATTGCTTGAAACGGTGCGGTCGGTCGGCGACGTAATTGGCGGACTTTCTGTAACCGCCGGTGAAATTGCCAGTGTGTTTCAGGATCTCAAACAGGGCCTAGAAGCGCCGCTTAGCGGTATGGGGACGGCCTTCAGTTCTTCCCTATTCGGCTTAGGCGGGTCACTGGTTCTGGGTTTCCTGGAACTGCAGGCTGGACAAGCGCAGAACCGTTTTTTCAACGATCTGGAGGAGTGGCTTTCGGGCCTCACGCGTCTCAGTAGCGGAAGCCTTTCAGGCGATGGCGAAACATCGGTCCCCGCATACATTCAGGCGCTTCTCGAACAGACAGCCGATAGCCTTGACAGCTTGCAGCGAATCATTCAACGCAGTGAGGAAGGGCGGAACGCTGCCAACACCAACATTCTCCAGCTGACAGACAAGTTGAGCGCGCTTACCGACCAGATGCGTGCCGAACAAAGTCTGATGCTTAAGCTTGCAGAGTCGCAATTGGAACTAAGACCGATATTCGCAAAGCTTGCTGAACGTGACGGTGGCGACGAGGTGATGCGAAATCATATCCGCAGCATCGAAGTCCATATAGGCCGCATCCTCGAAGAACTTCCCCAGGGCCGCGAGGAACTCGTCGGCGAAATTCGCAGCGAGATTCGTTTGCTCGCGCGTACTATCGCCGCGTTGGCCGAAGACGGTGAGCCCAAGAGCCCGTGAACGAACCCGATCATGGCCGTAACCCGCCATAGCCGTAGCAGCGTCAATATCTGGCCCGGATTTGTCGACGGCCTTGCGACGCTGCTCATGGTCATCATCTTCTTGCTGATGATATTCGTCGTCGCGCAGTTCTATCTGAGCGAGGCAATTACTGGACGAGACGAAGCTTTGGAGCGGTTGAACCGGGAGGTTGCCGAGCTCGCAGATTTGTTGGACCTCGAACAGCGCACGAATGTCGATCTGCGTTCAAATCTAGCCCAGCTATCAGCGGAACTGCAAAGCTCGCTGACCGACCGCGACGACTTCGCGGCGGAACTGGCTACGTTTCGCACGTTGAGAGACACGCTCGCCGCAACGGTCGAGACACTGCAGTCGCGTAGCGAGCGAGCGGAAGAAGCGCGGTCTGCGTTGCAGGCACAACTCGATGAAGCTCTCGTGCGCATTGACGCCGACAAAGAGGCGATCACACTTCAACTCAACCAGCTCGCTGAGTTGCAACAGGATATATTAGCGATGACCACGCTACGCGATCAGCTCGAACGCGACCTGAAGACGATTATGCAGCGTGCGGAAACCAGCGGCAGGCAACTCACCGCCGAGAAGGAAATATCCGTTGCGGCCAAAGCCCAAGTCGCCTTGCTCAATCGCCAGATCGCCGCGCTTAGGGAGCAAATGCAACAACTCAATGCGGCGCTCGAGGCCTCCGAGGCTCTCGATCGCGCGCAGAAGGCGCAGATTAGCAATCTCGGAAAACGGCTCAACGTTGCACTGGCCGCCAAGGTCCAGGAGCTTGCCCGCTATCGCTCCGAGTTTTTTGGGCGGCTCCGCGAAGTGCTCGGCGACCGTCCAGACATTCAAATTGTTGGGGACCGATTTATCTTCCAATCTGAAGTATTGTTCGAATCCGGGTCGGCTGAAATCGGCATCGGCGGCGAACCGCAACTGGCGCAATTGGCGCGTACGCTAATCGACATTTCTGCGCGAATACCGGAAGACATCAACTGGATCTTACGGGTCGATGGACACACCGATCGCATACCAATCCGCAACGAACGATTCCGATCCAATTGGGAACTGTCGACGGCGCGGGCAATTTCGGTCGTCGAATTCCTCATCCGTCAAGGCATACCCGCGGCAAAACTGGCTGCCACCGGGTTTGGCGAATTTCAGCCGCTCGATAACCGCGTTGACGAAATTGCCTTTCGGCGCAACCGGCGAATCGAATTCAAGCTGACCGAGCGCTAATTGGTGGCCACGTCAGCGTCGAGCGCTTGGCCTTGATTGAATTGCAGTTCGGCGAGCCGTGCGTACAAACCGCCCCGTTCTATGAGTTCGGCGTGCGCCCCTTGCGCGACGACCGCACCCCGATCCAACACAACAATTCGATCGGACATCAGCACGGTCGCCAGCCGATGCGCGATGACGATTGTCGTCCGATTCGCCATCAAGCGCTCGAGCGCCTGCTGAACGAGATATTCCGACTCTGCGTCGAGGGCACTCGTTGCCTCATCCAAAAGTAAGAGCGTCGGGTCGCGCAGGATTGCGCGCGCAATCGCAATGCGCTGGCGCTGGCCACCAGATAACCGTACACCGCGCTCACCGAGATAGGATTGAAAGCCATCTGGCAATCGATCGAGAAACTCCGTTGCAGCCGCCGCCTCCGCCGCCGCACGCACCGCTGCATCATCGGCGTCGGGTCGGCCGTAGCGGATATTCTCTGCGGCGTCGGCAGAGAATATGACCGGATCCTGAGACACCAACCCGATGCGGGTACGAAGTAGGGCGGGATCGACACGACGGACATCGATGCCATCAACGACGACGCGGCCCTGCTGGGGATCGTAGAACCGCAACAATAATTGAAAAACGGTCGACTTGCCCGCACCGCTCGGACCAACGAGGGCGACCGTCTCCCCAGGTTCAACACTTAAATCGAAGCCAATCAGCGCCGACGTCTTCGGCCGCGAGGGATAGGAAAATGTGACCCCCTCAAAGGCGACCCGACCCTCTGGCGGATCCGGCAATTTAAGGGGAGATTCCGGCGCGGCGATATCTGGCTGCGTCGATAGCAAGTCCAACAATCGCTCTGTTGCCCCGGCGGCGCGCTGCAGGTCGCCCAGTACTTCCGAAATCGCACCCACCGAGCCAGCGACAATGACGGCATAAAATACAAATGCCGATAGTTCACCAGCGGTTATCCTGCTGGCAATAACGTCTTGTCCGCCCATCCAAAGAATGATTCCCACCGCACCGAATACCAACATGATCACGAGCGCCGTCAGCATCGCCCGAGCACGAACACGATCGATTGCTGACCGAAAGGCGTGCTCAACATGACCGGTAAAGCGCTCACGATCGATCGCCTCGTGCGTGAAGGCCTGCATCGTGCGTACGGAACCGAGCGTTTCACCTCCAAAGGCGCTGACATCCGCAAGCCCATCTTGCGATGTACGCGATAGGCGGCGTACGCGGCGACCAAAGAATATGATCGGCGCGATTACGAAAGGCACAAAGAGGAATACGAGACCGGTCAGCCGCGGGTTCGTGACCGCCAACATGATCGTGCCTCCGGCAAAGAGCAACGTGTTGCGCAGAGCCACCGAGACCGAACTGCCGATGATGACCTGCAGGAGCGTTGTGTCGGTCGTCAACCGCGACAGCACCTCGCCGGTCTGCGTGATCTCGAAGAATCCAGGACTCAACTTGATAATGTGTTGAAATATGGCGCGCCTGATATCCGCCACTACACGCTCGCCAATCCACGAAACAAGGAAAAATCGCGCATAGCTCGCCATTGCGAGAACCACGATAACGACGAGCAACGCGAGCAGCGCTTGGTCGAGAAGCTGCTCGTCGCCGCCACGAAAGCCCCTATCGATGAGAGCCCGCAGTCCCTGACCCATCGCCATGACGGTTGCGGCAGCGATAACGAGTGCAACAAGAGCGCCAGCCACTGCGGAACGATATGGCTTGAGATACCCAAGCAAAGGCCGTAGCACGCGAAGATCCCGTTGGCGCGGGGCCTCGTTCGTTGCGCTGCCAACGTTCGGAGAGTCAGCCGTATACGTCACATTACGCGCCGCGGCACACCGCGGTTTGGGCTGGACGATCGCCGACCGAACGATAGTTTCTCACCGAATGGCGCATAGACAAATTCTCCTGCCGCTCGTTTCACACGTTAGCGGGATCGGCGGGTATAATAGTGCGCGATTCTTGCGACAAGGAAGACGGCGTTTCCGCCGTGCTCTCGAAACTCGTTCCTCCGGCAGGCAATACCTTGCAATAGCCAAGATGCTAAGTTATAGAGCCTCCGCTTGATCAATGGCGGATTTGCAGCGATGAAAAAAGATACTCACCCAGACTATCACGAAATCACCGTGCAGATGACGGACGGGACCACCTATCAAACGCGTTCCACATGGGGCAACGCGGGCGATACGTTGAAGCTTGACGTCGATCCATTGACCCATCCTGCCTGGACCGGCGTTCATCGACTGCTGGATTCCGGCGGACAATTGGCGAAATTCAACAGGCGCTTCGAGAAATTCGGCCTCGAATCCTAAGCCTCGCGGCCTCGTCGAAATCTATTCAGTGTCATTTGTGGAGGATTTGCGCCCTCTGCCGCGCGTCGGCTTGCGGATGCCATGACTTCTTGAAATTCATTGAATGAATTCTTACATCTAACATGCTGTCGAGTGCCTTTTTGAGGGCTCGAAGCAAACGTCAACCGAAGTCTGGCCAGATGGCAGACTTCAATGAACTCCATGTCGCTTCAAAGGAGGATATGGCCATGCGTACATTCGATATGACTCCCTTTTTTCGCAGTTCGATCGGGTTTGACCGGTTGTTGAACCAGTTAGACAGCGTCGCCCGTGCGGGCGATGTGTCGACTTATCCGCCCTACAACATCGAAAAGGTGGGCGAAGACACGGACCGTCTAACGATGGCTGTAGCTGGGTTCTCAAGAGATGAGCTCGGTATCGAGATCAAGGACAGCCAAATGACCGTCACCGGTCGCAACGATAAGGACGACGGGGGCGAGCGGCGGTACCTACACCGCGGCATCGCTGAACGTGTGTTCGAGCGCCGCTTCAACCTTGCAGACTACATGCAAGTGGTTGGCGCAGATCTGGAGAACGGGCTTCTGCACATCAAGCTGAAGCGCGAGCTACCGGAGGCCATGAAGCCATGCAATATTGAGATCGCCGTCAATGATAAGAAGGCGATCGAACGCAAGGCTGCATAAGCCACAGTCCGACGCACAACACCGAAATAACGCGGAATAACAGAAAGGGCGCGCCGAGATTGGCGCGCCCACTTCGGTGGGCAGCGCTGAATCACGGAACTCAGTTCGGCGGCGCTTTGCGACAGTATACGCAGTCGACTTGCAACTGGCGGCCGATGCGACGGTTGTAGAATCCAGGGGCGAAGAGATAGGCCTCGAAACCGAGCGAGCAAACCCAGTCATGGAGCTCGTCGAACAGGGATTCGCCTTCGTACAACGGCACAAGCGAAAGTTCGAGCTGAAGCCCATGGATAAGAGGTAGAATCTGCTCGGCGCCGACTAGTGCCCGGCGTTCAAAACCTTGCGTATCCAATTTCAGAAAGCTCCGCTCGTCATTTTGCACATAGTCGTGAAATAAGCCGTCTAGCTTGCGCTTTTTGACCGATTCGGCGGACAGAGCACTGGCACGCGGAAAGGCCGCCTGCGCCTCGCTCGTTGCGGGTAGCAGCGAGCTCATATCCGAGTATGTCGAGACTTGGACTTCCGTCTCGCCATCGTCTTCACCGATGGCCATTCGCGGCGCAACGATCCAGGCCGAATCGCGCGCTGCTGCCTTTGCAAGGCTTGAGTGGTTAGATACAACGGGCTCGAACGATACGATCCGACGGCGATAGCCGTGACGCCTAATCTGCTGCGCATACTGCCCGATGTTGGCGCCGACATCGAGGACAACGTCGATACGGTTAAGCTGCAACAGATGCGCAATGTCAGCGACACCTATAATCTCTGGCGGATAACGCACGATGTCCACGCCGGCCATCCGAACGATCCGACGCGCTGCCCTGGCAAGCCGTTGTGGCCAACTTCGTTCCGGCAATTCGTTTTGAAGGTCTTGCTGCGTCATGCAGAACTATGAGCGAAATACGCTTTCGGCCGCGCCGTGGGCCGACTCCTTAACGGCAATCGCCTCGCGAACCCTTTCAATTTCTGCTTGAAGCTCCTCGATATATTCATGCAGGGCCTCAATCGACATGACGTCGAGATCCTTCGGTGCCGGTCGCTTAACGCGAGGTTCAAGATCTTCGTCCATATTTCTCTCCCGACCGTGATTAAGTTGCCTGAGTTTGATCGCAAGTATTGCCGCCCGCAAGTCCGTTAGTCTTTGAACGCAACAGAGAACCAACTTTGCGCCGCCGGCCCGGCCGATATAGTATGCGCCGCAACGACCAACCAACCTTGTGCACATATGCCAGTCCGATTGGCAACAGCTGACAGCTGCTCAGGAGACCCCATGGCAATTCCATTAATGCCGAAGGCCACGGCAGTATGGCTCGTCGAAAACACAACGCTGAACTTCGATCAAATCGCCGAGTTTTGCGGCCTTCATCAACTGGAGGTGCAGGCGATTGCGGACGATGAAGTGGCGGTCGGCATGGTCGGCATTGATCCAGTGACCAACGGTCAATTAACGGCTGAAGAAATTGCGCGGGCAGAAGCCGACCCGAGCGTTCGCCTCGAAATGGCCGTATCGGATGTGCCACGACCCGTCGCTCGCCCCCGTGGACCGCGCTATACCCCTGTGGCGAAGCGTCAGGACAAGCCGGACTGCATCGCTTGGCTCCTGCGCAATCAGCCGGAATTAACGGACGGACAACTTGGCCGTCTGATCGGCACAACGAAGCCGACCATCAACGCGATCCGCGACCGAACCCACTGGAATAGTCCGAATTTGCGGCCACGAAGCCCTGTGGAACTAGGCCTGTGCACGAGGCTCGAACTCGACGCGGCGACCGCCAAAGCGATCAAGGCGGGCCGCAAGCCGGCCGAGGTGATCGCCGCACCAATCGCCGACTAGAGCATTTCCGTGTCTGAATGAATCGCGAGGGATTCACAGGCCGTCAATTTTGTGATTCAAACTGCATGCTGGGTAGGAGGTCAGCATGCATGGCTCAGTATCTATCAGAAGATCTTCGCATCAGGGTGATCGGCGCGATTGAAGGCGGGATGTCGCGCAACGGGGCGGCCAGGCGGTTCGGTGTCAGCATCGCCAGCGCGGTGCGCTGGATGGATGAATATTTGCGGTGCGGGCGGACGGCGCCGAAGCCGCGCGGCGGCGACCGCCGTTCCGGCCGGATCGAGGCGCAGGCTGATCTTCTGATGCGCGCCATTGAGGAGACACCTGACATCACGTTGATGGAACTGCGCGAGAAGCTAATCGCCGAGCGGGGCGAGAGCTTTGCAATCAGCACATTCCACGCTTTCTACCGCCGCCACGAGGTGACGTTTAAAAAAAGACTGCCCACGCCAGCGAACAAGAGCGCGAGGATGTGAGAATCCGGCGCGAGGCTTGGTTCACCCTTCAGCCAGATCTCGATCCGACAAGGCTGGTGTTCCTCGACGAGACTGGCGCAACCACAAAGATGTCCCGCCTGCGTGGGCGCGCCCCGCGCGGCGACCGCTGCCGTGCCGCGCTGCCGCATGGCCATTGGAAAACCACGACGCTGGTCGCGGGCCTGCGCCTCGACGGCCTGACCGCCCCCATGGTCATCGACGGCGCCATGAACGGAGAGGGTTTCACCGCCTATGCCGAGACCCTCCTCGCGCCGACGCTGAACCCCGGCGACATCGTGATCATGGACAATCTCCCCGCCCACAAGGCCGCGGACGCCCGGGCGGCAATCGAACGGACCGGAGCGACACCGATGTTCCTCCCGCCCTACTCACCGGACTTCAATCCGATCGAGCAGGTCTTCGCAAAGCTCAAGGCGCTCTTGCGAAAAGCCGCCGCAAGAACCATCGACACACTCGAGGCCGCCATCGCGACAGCGCTCGATGCCTTCACCCCCAGTGAATGCGCCAACTATTTTACAAACTCGGGTTACAAGCCGGATTGATCCGAAAATGCTCTAGCTGACGGCGCATCGCCAACGACGCGAGGCATCTAGCCAAAGGGTGCACATCCCATGGGATCCGTAATGAGCCGCAACAAATACGACATCGGCCTCGACCGCAACGCCGCCAACTTTGTGCCGCTGAGTCCGCTTAGTTTCATCGAGCGCGCCGCCAACGTCTATCCTGCGCGAACGGCGATGGCTGTGTCTCGAAAGTGGTGGAAATTTGAGGATGGCGTAATCTCCGGGTGACAAGACAACCATCCAACCGGCGGCTAGCACCGCCAAGGAGATCACGCCATGAAGAACACTACCGAGACTTCCGCGCTTTCGCTACTGGCCAATGACGCCGGCTATGATCCGCTCAAGGACCGGCTGCGGGAGAACATCAGATCCACGATCGAGGCCGTTTTTGAGGAGGAACTTGCGCAGTTTCTCGGGCGCTGCCGATACGGTCGAGAGGACGCGCTTCGGCAAGGGTATCGGAACGGACACCGGGAGCGGCAACTGACGGGGACATTCGGGACCGAGAGGGTGAGCGTGCCGCGTGCACGGATCGTTGAGGAAGACGGTCGGGCGTCGGAATGGCGTTCGCGGGCGCTGCCGCGCTACCAGCGGCTGACCAGAAAGGCCGAGGCGCTGATCGCTTCGGTGTATCTGTCCGGAACCAACACGCGGCGGGTGAAACGCGCGCTGTTCGGGCTCTTCCGGGGTGCTGTGAGCAAGGACGTTGTGAGCCGGGCGTGGCGCAAGGTGAAGGTCGATTGGGACGTCTGGTGCAGCCGTGGCCTCGCGGATGAGGATATCGTTCGGCTGATCCTTGACGGCACTGTGATCAAGACCCGACTGGATCGCAAGGCCACCAACATCTCGGTTCTCGCGGCTATAGGGGTGCGCCGGGATGGCCAGAAGGTCTTGCTTTCGATCGGGAATATGGGCGGAGAAAGCCAGGCGGCGTGGCGCCAGTTCCTCGACGACCTTGATGCGCGTGGACTGAAACGGCCCGGGTTTGTCATCGTCGATGGCGCGCCGGGACTGGAGGCGGCTCTGTCGGCGCTTTGGGGCGATGACCTTCCCGTTCAACGCTGCACCGTGCACAAGCACCGCAACCTTCTGGGTCATGCTCCCAAACACATGCATGACGAGCTGAGCGAAGATTACCGCGATATGATCTATGCCGACACTGCCTCCGAGGTGGAAACCCGCCGCAAGGCGTTTGTCCGCAAGTGGCGGCTGAAATGCAAGGCCGTCGCGGACAGCCTCGCAGAAGCGGGCGACAAGCTCTTTACCTTCACGCGCCTGTCCAAGAGCCAATGGAAATCAGCCCGAACGACCAACGCCATTGAGCGTCTCAACGAGGAGTTCAAGCGCCGGATCAAAACACAGACCGTGCTGCCGTGTCCCGAAACAGTGCCGATGCTCCTCTGGGCGCTCCTCGCTTCCGGCCAAATCCAGATGCACAAAGTCGATGGATGGGAAACCCTCGATCAGCTAATCGCCGACGAAACCCTTGACCGAGCGGCCTGACCGCCGCAAAACTCAGCCCGCTCGGAGAGGCGCCAAAACCAATTTCCACCACTTTCGAGACACAACCACGGCGATCGTGCACGGGGAGACCTCGTATAGCTGGGCCGAGTGCTATACGCGGTGTCGACGTCTGGCGAGCGCGTTGGTCGCACGAGGCGTCGGCAAGGGCGACACAGTCTCGGTTATGGCGCCGAACATTCCCGCGATGTTTGAGGCGCACTTTGGTGTAGTGATGTCGGGCGCAGTATTAAACGCACTGAACACCCGCCTCGATGCAAACACCATCACCAAAATACTCGACCACGCCGAGACGAAGGTTCTGATCACTGACCGTGAGTATTCCGCAACGATCAAAGCGGCGCTTGCGAATTGTGATTGTTCGCTGATTGTTATCGATGTCGATGATCCCATGGCCGAGGGTGAGCGACTAGGCGAGATCGAATACGAAGCTTTCTTGCAGACCGGCGATCCGAATTTTGCCTGGTCGCTGCCGCAAGATGAGTGGGACGCCATCTCCCTCAACTACACCTCGGGCACGACCGGCGATCCCAAGGGTGTCGTCTACCATCATCGCGGCGCCTATCTACTGGCCAAGGGAAATATCGTCGTCTGGAACCTGCCGCCTCATCCCATCTACCTCTGGATGCTACCGATGTTCCATTGCAATGGCTGGTGCTTCCCGTGGGCGCTGGTGGGGGTCGCCGGCACCAGCATATGTCTTCGCGGCGTGGATGCTGCTGAGATATACGAGGCAATCGCCGCACACGACGTTACCCATTTCTGCGGCGCGCCGATTGTACTTAACATGATGATAAATGCGGCGGATGGCGTACGCATCCGACTCAAACACACAGTTGAAGTCATGACCGCTGCCGCGCCGCCGCCCGCCTCCGTATTGGAGAAGATGGAAGATCAGGGATTTCACGTTACCCACGTTTACGGCCTGACCGAGGTCTACGGCCCTGCAGTGGTTTGTGCCTGGCACGACGAGTGGAACGCATTGCCTCCTGACGAGCGGGCTACCCTAAAGGCGCGGCAGGAAGTCCCCTATCACGTGTTGGAATCGATGACAGTCGCCGATGTCGACACCCTTGAGCAGATGCCGTCGGACCGGCAGACAATTGGCGAAGTGATGCTTCGTGGAAATGTCGTCATGAAGGGGTATCTAAAGAACCAGCAGGCGACCGAAGAAGCCTTTGCCGGCGGATGGTTCCATACTGGCGACTTGGGCGTCATGCATCCCGATGGGTACGTGGAACTCAAAGACCGTTCCAAGGACATCATCATCTCGGTGGTGAAAACATTTCAACGATCGAAGTGGAGACCGTCCTTTACCGTCATCCAGCGGTGCTCGAAGTCGCCGTCGTCGCCAAGCAGGACGATCATTGGGGCGAAGTCCCTTGTGCGTTCGTTACCCTGAAGGATGGTGAAAAGGCGGATGCGGAAGAGTTGATCACCTATTGAGTCGGACCCGATTTCCTTGGACACAGAATTGGCTTAATCGAAGTGTCCAAGGAGGACCGGAACATGACCGATAATTTTGAGAAGAAAGTTGCTGTTGATGGGCCTGTGGTAAATGCTGGCGAGCTTGGCTCGTCCACGTTTTCCCCAGGCCAGGCTTTGCCGGCAGGCCCGCTGGGACTTGGCCAGCGATGGACAGTGGCGCGCAAGCGTGAGGTCGTTCTGCAGCTTTTGCGTGACGAGCCGGTGCAACTTCTGTCGCGCCAGTTGGGCGTAGAGATCTTCCGGCTCGAGCAGTGGCGTGAGAAAGCGATCGGCGGGATCGACGCCTCGCTCAAGCAACGCAAGGGCGATCCGGTGCAGGCGGAACTGGATAGCGCCATGAAGCGGATCGGAGAGTTGACCATGCAGGTGGAACTGCTGGAGGCCAAGACGGAGACCTTCGGCCCTTTGGGGCGGCGGAGGTCGCGGCGATGAGTGCCGCCACCTCTCCCGGCACGGGTCTGGCCTACGGCCTGCGGCGGGTCTGCGCCGCCTGGGGCATGGCCCGCTCCTCGTTCTACGCCATGACCTCCGGCCAGCACGCCGAGCCGCCGCCGGCAAAGCGTCGGGGACCGAAGCCCGCGATCTCGGACCAGGCGCTGCTGGTGGCGATCAAAGCCGACCTGGAGGCATCGCCCTGGGAGGGCGAGGGCTACCGCAAGGTCTGGGCTCGGCTTCGGGTCTGTCGCGACATCCGGGTTGCCCGCAAGCGGGTGCTCCGCCTGATGCGCGAGAACAATCTGCTCTCGCCCCATCGCTGCCGCCGCCGTGGCGGCAATCCCCATGACGGTGAGATCATCACTCATGCCCCGAACCTCATGTGGGGCACCGATGGCGTTCGGGTGTTCACGGTGGACGACGGCTGGGGCTGGATCTTCACCGCCGTCGAGCATTGGAACGCCGAGTGTGTCGGCTGGCATGTCTGCAAGCGCGGCGACCGCTTCGCCGCCCTGCAGCCGATCTCCATGGGGCTTGCCGGGCTGTATGGCTCGACCGCGGCCGGCGCGGCTCGGGGGCTGGCCTTGCGGATGGATCACGGCTCCCAGTATCTGTCGGACCACTTCACCAACCAGATCAAGTTCTGGGGCATCCAGCCGTCCTACGCCTTCGTCGCCGAGCCCCAGACCAACGGCGTCGCCGAGCGGTTCAATCGCACGCTGAAGGAACAGATCATCCATGGTCGCATCTACTGCAACATCGCGGAGCTGCGGGACGCCGTCCGCGACTTCGTCGAACTCTACAATGCCCAGTGGATCGTCGAAAAGAACGGCTACCTGAGCCCCGCTCAAGCTCGTCAGGCGTGGCACGCCGCGATCTCAATCAGGCCCGCCGCGTGAGACAAACTTGTGTCCAAGGAACCGGGTGCGCTACAAGTTGATCACCTATTGCCGCGACAACATGGCACGCTTTAAGTGTCCGAAAGCCGTCGTGTTTGGTCCGCTGCCCAAGACATCAACCGGCAAGGTGCAAAAGTATCTCCTGAGGGAACGCACGTCGGCGATATAAGCCGAATACGCATCCGGCACGCAGATCAGGTCGTCGGATTTCTAGCCACGGCACTCAATCGTCGGTGAACTTCGGCCCACGCGTCAAAGGCGCACGCGTCAGAGACCGCCAAGCTTCGTTATCTCGTCCTTGATCGCAAGCTTTTGGTGCTTGATTCCTTTGACAGTCGCAGCATTCGGCATTGGCCGGCTATTTTCCTCTGCCAACTCAAGCTCGAGTTTAGCGTGTTGCTCCTGCAGTGAACTGATGCGGTCTGCAGGCGACGCATCCCTATCGCCTTTGGTCACGGAACCCTCTTGTCCCATTACTTCCTCCTGGATGTTCATCTCCCTCTCACAGTATCAAATCAGAACGCCAATGGGTATATTTGGCACTCAGATATACAAGCTCGATGGCAGCCCGCATAGGCTTTCGCGTCAGTCCTAGCCAATGCCAGCAATGACTCATTCGAGCCCACGTCGGCTAGCCCGCACTCCCGAAATAATCCTCCAAGTTCACCGTCTCGGCTCCCGGCACAATTTTGCGCTCGAATTCGTGGCGGCGCTCGAACGGTGCGGTCGCATCGATCCCCATCCGACCCCAATGATCATGATCCGGATCACGGTAGAATGACGGCGTTTCGCTTATAATAATAACATCCTTGTCGGCCCGCGATCGCGTTAGCACGGCCCACATGACATCGTTCATGTCGTAAATATCGACGTCATCATCAACAACGGTGACAAACTCGGCCCAAGTCAGTTCAGCCCCCAGAACCGCGAGCAGAACCTGTCGCGCATGTCCTTCATACTGCTGGTCAATCTTGACGACCGTATGCAGCACGAACGGATTGCACGTAATGTCGACGATGCCCGGTAGTATGGCGCTGATGCGTTGGTAGATGTTGGCTGCAACCGAAAGCTCGAGCGTCAGCACCTCTTCCGACGAGCCGCTCAGTATGCTGTGAAAAATTGCGTCGGGCCGTTTGGTGACTCCCAGTATTTCGAACACCGCGTTGTCACCGACGGGAACATAGAAGCCCATGAACTCGCCGAACGGCCCTTCCGGGCGCCGCTCGTTGGGTATAAAGCGACCCTCGATAACAATCTCGGTCGTCGCGGGGACCATAAGATCGATATGTTTGCACGGTCGCATCTCCAACGTCTGACCCATGAGCTTGGCCGCAACCTCAAGCTCGTCCACATCGTAGGGTACAGGCGCTGCAGCCGCGAGGAACACCTCCGGTGGTGGACCGATCAGCATCGCTGCCTCGAGATATTGCCCCATTTTCTCAGCCTTCTCCTGGTAGAGCGTCAGATGGTGGCGGGGGGCGAGGCGCGCGCGCAGCTCGTCATCGCTCACATACATCGATCGGTGAAACGAGAGGTTCGGCACTCCAGTCTCTGGCTCGTTTGCGACAAACAGCGCCGAGGTAAAGTATGGGCCGGCATCGCGTTCGCAATAGGTGATAAGTGGCAGGTCGCTCAACTTGCAGTCGACCAGATCGTTCGCGATCGGCACATCGCGCTTGAGCGGACCCTCGCTAGCCGACCCCAGATCGGTCAGGCGCGTCCACTGCCTGCAGAAATCCGTCGGCACGATGCCAAGAATATCTGCCAGGCGTTCGCGGCTGCCATACGTGTTGGTCAGCACCGGAAGGTCGGACCCCTTCACATTGTTGAAAAGGATCGCCTTATTGCTGGTCTTCTGGACCTTCTGGGTGATCGCCGCGAGCTCAAATTCGGGATCGATCTCGCGATCGGTCACGAGCAGATCGCCAGTGGCACGCAGCCGCTCCATGTAATCGCGCATGGGTTTCCTCTTTCGTCCGTACTACGTTTGGAAGCCGCGGCTGCAAATATGGCGGGCTTCGGGCATACGCGCACGGAAAATGTGGTTGTCCGACTCCCGGCATGCACGACAGACTGTAATCCACATTGGCCAAGCAATCACCGTCGAGGGCACGTTGAACAAAATCGCAGCCACGAACAGCACCGCGATCGGACAGGCCGCACGTCGTAAAGAGGATATGCGCTTTTTGACCGGCGAGGGTTCGTATACCGGCGACTTGGTGTTTGAGGATCAATCCGAGGCGATCGTGGTGCGCTCGCCGCATGCCCACGCGCGGATCTCCTTGATCGATACCGCCGAGGCAAGAATGTGCCCCGGTGTGATCGCAATCTTCACCGGCGACGACATCAAGGCGGCGGGTCTCGGCACAATTCCCTGCTTGTACGACCCAATGGAGGCCCTTGGCTCGTCCATGGTCGCGCCGCCGCGGCGGCTGCTCGCCAACGGTATAGTTCGCCATGTGGGTGACCCGGTGGCGCTCGTCGTCGCCGAAACCGTTGCTCAAGCGCGGGACGCGGCGGAGTTCATCGCTATCGACTACGACCCGCTGCCTGCGGTGACGAATGCAAAAGCAGCGACTGCCCCGGGGGCGCCTCAACTCTGGCTACAGGCGGCCGAAAATACGTCATTTGTCTGGGAGAAAGGCGACCGCCAAGCCACCGATACCGCCTTCGAGCAGGCAATCCATGTCGTCGACCTCGACCTGATCAACAACCGGCTGGTCGCCAACCCGATAGAACCACGCAACGCCATTGGTATCTGGGATGGCGAACGGTTCACACTCTACTCCGGCACCCAGGGCGTCCATCTGGTGCATCGCCAGCTCGCCCATCACATTTTCGATTTGCCGGAGAATCGGTTCCGCGTGGTGACACCCGATGTCGGAGGGGGGTTCGGAACGAAAGGGTTCTTTTATCCGGAACAGGCCTTGGTTCTATTCGCTGCGCGTGAGATCGGCCGACCGGTTCGTTGGATCGGCGACCGCACAGACTCATTTCTATCCGACAGCCAGGGCCGCGACCATATTACGCACGCCGAACTCGCGCTCGATGCGGACGCCAATTTTCTCGCAATTCGCGTGCGAACCTTTGTGAACTTGGGCGCGTATCTCTCGAACTATGGGGCGGCAATTCCCACAGGCGAATACGGCGGGCTGCTTGCCGGCGTGTACATGTTGCCAGCGGCCCATGTGGAGGTTCGCGGCGTGTTCACCAATACGGTACAGACCGACGCCTACCGCGGTGCCGGACGCCCGGAGTCGATCTACGTGGTGGAACGTCTCGTCGACGCTGCGGTGCGACAGCTCGGGCTCGATCCGAACGTACTCCGCAAGCGCAACTTCATACCGAACACCGCCCTGCCCTACACGACCCCGATGGATCTGACCTATCAGCCCGTTGATTAAGTGGCTTTTTCCGGCTCTCACCCCCAGATGAAGAATGCGGCGGCGAAAGCCGACTGGCCGCTTTGCGAACCCCCCCGTGCCACCAGCATGGCCCCGGTGGGCGTGAGCAGAACGAAAATACCGCCATATCCGCCCGCCACGGCCTCCCGCGGGGTGCCGGCGCCGATGAGCTGGCGCATCAGTAACGATAGATTGTGGCCGGCGACGTGGAGCAGGTATCGCTTGTGCACATTCTCTCGCCCGCGCAGCCAGGTTCGTCGCATGCCGCCACGATCGAGGTTGTGGGCAAAGCAGCGCTCGACGATCTCGGCGCGCAGCTTGAAGGCCTCGCGGGCGACCCCGGACTTGAGCCGCGCACGGTTGTTGGTGACCGCGCGCCGCGCCGCCTCATCACCGTGCCAGCGCGAAAAGCCGGTCTGCTTGGGCGCCGCGATCCGGGTCTTCCAGGGACTGTCGTCCAGAGCCCTCAAGACCGCCCGTGAGTGATAACCTTTGTCGGCGACGCATTCGGCCGGGTCCTCCGACGTCGGTGCCGCATCCACCGCCCCGAGGTTTGCCTCGGCCTTCGCCAGGGTCTTGGAAAGCGTCGTGGTGTCGCCCTCATCGGCCGGGTGCAGCTCGGCCGCCACCACCGCGCCGGTGTCCAGATCCACCGCGTGCTCGGGCTTGTAGGCCAGATGCGTCGTGCCGTCCTTCATCTTGGCGATCTTGGCCTCGGGGTCGCTCTTCGAAACCCAATCCGTGTTGGAAAGCTTCTTGCCCTTGCGCTTCCGCTCCAGACGCGCCAGATCCTCGGCCGTGGGTGTCTCGACGCCGCTTTCCCGGGCCAGGCGCTCCAGCATCTCCCGGTAGCCTTCGCCGTTGGCGCGCCGCACGATGTTCCGCAGCGCCGCGTTGGCCTCCATGGTCGAGGCATCGACGCCGATGCGCTCGCCCTTGATCAGCCCCGCCTCGGCGATCAGCACCAGAACCCAGTCGAAGACCGCCGCGTGGACTTCATGGGGCAGGCGCGTGCGGCTTCGTGACAGCCAGGAATGGTCCGGTACCCGATCACGGCTCCCCAGTCGCAGGAACGCCCGCAGCGAAAGCGAGTCCGAGCAGCGCCACTCCAGACCGCGCTCGCTGTCGATGCCCTCGAAGTAGCCCACCAGGTGCATCCGGAAATAGCGCCCGGGCGGCACCGAGGGCGCGCCCATCCGGGCCGCGTAATAAGGCCGGCAGCTCGCCTCGGCAAAGGCGTCGAAGCCGCCCTCGATCAGCACCGACTGCAGGCGGTCATAAAACACATGACCCGGAGAGCGCGGCATCTCCGACCAGCTCACCATCAGGTCCCCCTGACCAGCCTTCTGCCGTCCCATCGCCATCGGCAAACCCCCCTGCAAATCAGGGAACCAGAGAATCAGATGGCGCCGACTTAATCAACGGGCTGCTATGACAGCGGTGATTTCACGCGCACGCTGGACGAAGCCCTGACACGAGCCGACCATGCAGGGCTCACTCAACGTCGGCAGCGATCCCGGACGGCCGGCAAGCTGCGTGGCTTCGGCGTGGCCTACTACATCGAGTCCTGTGGCGCCGGAGCCACCGAAACGGCGGACATTCGCTTCGATCGAGAGGGAAAGGCGGTGGTGTTGATCGGCACGCAGTCCAACGGACAGGGCCATGAAACGGCATATGCGCAGATCGTCGCCGACCGGCTTGGCCTGAAAATCGACGATATCAGCGTTGTCCAAGGCGACACCGATCGCATTAAAAACGGTACCGGGACCAGCGGATCGCGTTCCATGCCCATCGGTGGTGTGTGTTGCGAGCGCGCCGCCATTGCCATCATCGAGAAAGGGAAACGTATCGCGGCAAGGGAGCTTGAAGTGGCGATTTCCGATATCGAATTCGACGAGGGCATATTTCGCGTCTCGGGAACCGACCGCGGCATCGACCTGCGCCATGTCGCCAAAGCGGCACTCGACAGGGCCGGTGCGCAGGACGGAGAAGCCCCGGGTCTGAGCGCCATCGGGCAATTCGGCACGTCGCACAGCACATTTTCCAACGGCTGTCACATCTGCGAGGTCGAGATCGACCCGGAAACGGGGGTTCCAACCATCGAGCGCTATACTATCGTCGATGACCTGGGAACTGTCATCAACCCCATGCTGCTTACAGGGCATGTGCTGGGAGGCACGATCCAAGGCATCGGCCAAGCACTTCTTGAGGGATGCCATTATCACAAGGAGGGCGGGCAGCTGGTGACCGGATCATTTATGGATTATTGCCTGCCGCGCGCCGACGACGTGCCTTTCGTCGACTTTCAGGTTCTCGACGACATGCCCTGCAAAACCAATCCGATGGGGATAAAGGGTGCAGGTGAAGTTGGTGCAATCGGTGCGCCCCCCGCCGTCGTCAACGCGCTCGTCGATGCATTGGGCGAATTGGGCGTCGATCGCATCGACATGCCGGCGACGCCTGAGAAAATCTGGAATGCAATCAGCAACAGCAGAGAAGTCTAAAGTACGCAGGATGGAAGACTCTAAGGGAAAAGTCGAACTGCGGTTCGAGGCACTTTTCAAACCGATCACCCTCAACCAGGTGACCATCGCTAACCGTATTGTCAGCACCCCGCATTCCGAGCTTTACGCCGAAGCTGGCATGCCGACCGAACGCTATATCCGCTATCACGAGGAAAAGGCCAAGGGCGGCATCGGCCTGACGATGGGCGGGGCGAGTTCGGTATCGCTTGACAGTCCGCAGCTCTGGGGACCCTCAGTCGACGTTACCGGTGACGCCATCATCCCTCATTTCCAGAAACTGGCCGACGCCGTTCACCAGCACGGCGCGGCCGTCATGATCCAACTCACGCATTTGGGCCGCAGGTCGCGCTCGGACAAAGGGTATTGGCCGCATCTCGTGTCGCCGAGCGGCGTGCGAGAGCCGTTGACGAGAGGCACGGCCAAGATCATCGAGCTCGAAGATATCAAGCGCATCCAGCACGACTTTGCACGGGCGGCCAGGCGCGTGAAGGACGGTGGTCTCGACGGTGCGGAAATCTCAGCGGCGCATCAGCATCTGATTGATCAGTTTTGGAGCCCGCGAACCAACAAACGTGAGGACGCGTATGGTGGGTCGCTCGAAAACCGTACGCGGTTCGGGCTCGAAGTCTTCGAGACGGTGCGCAGCGAAGTCGGGAGTGAGTTCTGCCTTGGGTTACGGATGTGCGGCGATGAATTCTACGAAGACGGTCTGGGTGAGAACGAGCTCAAGCAGATCGCGGAAAGGTACGCCGGATCTGGATTGGTGGACTTCATAAGTGTGATCGGCTCAGGCGCAGATACGTTGATGTCAGTTGCGAATAGCGTCCCAAACATGGCCTATCCGCCTCACCCTTACGCGCATCTTGCCGCTGGCATCAAACGCGTTGTCGACGTGCCGGTCATGCATGCGCAAAACATCCGTGATCCCCTCGAGGCTGTCGAGCTCTTGGAAGACGGTGCGTTCGATCTCGTCGGTATGACGCGGGCGCATATCGCCGACCCGCATATTGTCCGAAAAATTCGCGAAGGCCGGGTCGCAGAGATCCGCCCGTGCGTCGGCGCCAACTACTGCATCGACCGCGAATACAACGGTCTCGATGTTCTCTGCCTGCACAACGCCGCCACCGGCCGCGAGACGGCGATGCCTCATCGCATCACGAAGAGTGAAACCAGACGCCGCGTTGTTGTCACCGGCGGTGGACCGGCCGGCATGGAAGCCGCGCGCGTATCGGCGGCGCGCGGCCATGAGGTCATTCTGTTCGAACGCGACCGCGCGCTCGGCGGGCAAATCAAACTTGCCGCCCTAGCGCCGGCGCGCGAGCAGATGGGCCGCATCGTCGGCTGGCTTGAATCGGAACTGGTCCGGCTCGATGTCGACGTCCGTTTGGGCGTCGAGGCCGACGCGGAAACCGTTGGCTTGTCCGCAGCCGATATTGTCGTCGTCGCATCGGGCGGTAGTCCTAACCTCAATGAAAACCGGGCTTGGGGCCATGCCGACGGTCGCGTCGTCGGCGTCGCGGACGTGATGTCTGGCGCAGTTGCGCCCGCCGCGACGGCATTGGTCTACGATGCCATTGGCGGTTTTGCCGGCGCAACCTGTGCCGATTTTCTTGCCGAAAAGGGCGGCCTGGTCGAACTGGTGACGCCGGATCCGCATATAGGTCAGGAGCTGGGCGATGGCTCGCTTCCGGTTTATCTAAAACGCCTTTTCAAAAAGCAGGTGAAGATGACTCCCGGCCTCGGCCTCGACCGAGTCGACCGCGACGGCGAGCATCTCCTCGCGACATTCATCAACCAGTTCGCTGGAGCCGTGGAAACGCGGCTGGTCGACCAGATCGTCATCGATAACGGTACGGTCCCAAATGAGCAGTTGTTCGACGCGCTGAAGACTACCGCGCGAAATGGGGGACAGACCGACCTGGATGCGCTGTTCGCTGATCGACCGCAGCCGCACCTTGCGGACGACAGTCCGGGTTTCCTGCTTTACCGCATCGGCGACTGCGTTTCGACGCGCGGCATTCATGCCGCCATTTATGATGCGCTCCGGCTTTGCAAAGACTTCTAGCTTAGAAGGGCTGATATCCTGCTAACTTTCTACGGCAAACGCCGTAGTTCAATGAAAGGACCTTCGCCATCTCTGGAGACTTGACGCGGATCGCCGTCGATATTGGTGGCACGTTCACCGACGTGGTTGTCGAATGGCCAGCCGGACGCGCGACCATCAAGGTGTTGACCACGCCGGCGGCGCCCGAGAAAGGCGTCTTCGATGGGATCTCCGCAGCCCTAAACGAAGCGAAGCTGGACGCCGGCGATATCGACCTTCTCGTCCATGGCACGACGCTCGCGACAAACGCGATAATCGAGCGCACGGGCGCGGTGACCGCGCTCATTACGACGGAGGGCTTTCGAGACACGCTCGATATCGGCTACGAGAGCCGCTACGACCAGTACGACATCTACCTCGATAAACCAACACCTCTAGTGCCGCGGCGCCTCCGAATGACCGTACCCGAGCGGCTGAGTGCCAGCGGCGAAGTTCTGCTGCCGCTCGACGAGGAAGCAGTGAAGGCGCTGGCACCTCAACTGGAGCAGCATGGCGTCACCAGCGTGGTGGTGGGCTTTCTCCACAGCTACGCCGATCCGGTCCACGAGGAGCGGGTGCGCGATCTCTTGCACGCGGTGATGGCGGATCTTTACATCACGATATCGGCCGAAGTATGCCCAGAAATCCGGGAATACGAACGGCTGTCGACGGCCTGTGCCAACGCCTACGTACAACCCGTGATGTCGCGATATCTGTCGAGCCTGCGTGAGGAGCTGGCCAGCCGGGGGTTCGATTGTCCGCTGTTCATGATGACCTCGGGCGGCGGATTGATGACGCTTGATGCCGCCATTCGCTTTCCAATCAGGCTTATGGAATCCGGACCCGCAGGCGGCGCGATCCTGGCCAGCCACATCGCCGCAGAGTGTCGGCTTGAGAATGTCGTCTCGTTCGATATGGGCGGGACGACCGCCAAGATCTGTCTAATTGAGAATTTTGAGCCGCAAACAGCGCGCAGCTTCGAAGTGGACCGTGCGGCGCGTTTTCTAAAAGGTAGCGGCCTACCGCTGCGCGTTCCCGTCATCGAAATGATTGAGATCGGCGCCGGCGGCGGATCCATCGCCCGTGTAGATGAAATGCGGCAAATCACGGTGGGACCCGACAGCGCGGGTGCGGACCCCGGTCCGGCTTGCTATGGCAACGGCGGCGACGACGCAACCGTTACTGACGCCGACTTACTGCTGGGCCGCATCGACACCGAACGTTTTGCCGGCGGCAAGTTGCGGTTGGAGCCGGCACGGGCCGACGATGCGATAGACCAAGCCATCGCGGCGCCACTCGAAGTGTCTGGATCTCTGGCCGCGTACGGCATCAGTGAAATTGTCGACGAACGGATGGCGAATGCAGCGCGCGTCCACGCAATCGAGCGCGGGAAGGATGTCAGCGATCATGCGCTCATCGCCTTCGGCGGCGCGGCCCCTCTTCACGCGTCGCGGCTGGCGGAAAAACTTGGTATCGACCGCATCGTCGTTCCAACCAACGCGGGCGTCGGCTCCGCGATGGGTCTCTTGCGCGCGCCAGTCGCCTATGATGTCGTTCATAGTCACTATATGAGACTGAAAGATTTCGACCCGACCGTGATCAACGGCGTACTCCGCGGGTTGAGCGAGGATGCGCAATCCGTGGTCCGGGCCGGTGCACCGCGTGAATCACTCATCGAGCGCCGCACAGCCTTCATGCGATATGTCGGACAGGGCCATGAAATCGTTGTTCCACTGCCGGAGGGCGATCTGCAGCCAGCAGATGCCACAGTGCTGCAAGATGCTTTCGACAACGAATACCGGCAGTTTTTCGCGCGCGTCATTCCCGACGCGGATATCGAAATTCTGAGTTGGGTCGTTGCCGTCTCCACCGGCATTGAACGACCGCCGACGCTATCCGAGGTTGGTAGTGACGGCGATGCCACGGAATCTGAGTTCCGGCGCATGTATGATGCCGCGCATGACGCTATGATCGATGTCCCCGTCTATTGGCGCAAGGCGCTTACACCTGGCACGAGTGTGAAGGGTCCTTCGGTAATAACGGAGGATGAGACAGCGACCTATGTGTCGGCCGCGTTCGATGCACATATAAACGCTGGCGGCTATATTGTTCTCGAGCGACGACAGACGATGGAAGGAGCGACTGCATGAGTCAGCGGGACGCGCTCGCGCGCATCAACATGCAAGTCATGTGGAACCGATTGATCGCTGTCGTTGAGGAACAGGCGCAAACGCTCCTGCGCACTGCCTTTTCATCCATGGTGAGAGAGTGCGGAGATTTGTCGGCTGGCGTCTTCGACCTCAAAGGGCGGATGCTCGCGCAAGCAATCACAGGTACGCCCGGCCATGTCAACTCGATGGCAGACTCGGTAGGCCATTTCATCGATCACTTTCCGCTGGAAACAATGGCGGACGGTGATATCTACATCACCAACGATCCCTGGAAAGGCACCGGGCACCTCAACGATTTCGTAGTGACCACACCGTGCTTCCTTCGCGGTAGATTGGTCGCGTTATTCTCCTGCACCAGTCATCTGATCGATATCGGCGGCATTGGATACGGACCCGATGCAAAGGACGTTCACGCCGAAGGCATTTACATCCCCTTCCTGAAGCTTGCAGAACGGGGCCAGATGAACACAACGTTGATCGAGATGATCAAAGCGAATACGCGCCAGCCGGTCGAGACTGAGGGCGACGTCTATTCGCTGGCCGCCTGCAACGATATCGGCTGCGAACGTCTGCGCGACATGATGAATGAGTTCGACTTGGCAGACCTCACGGAGCTCGCCAACACGATCATCGAGCGTTCACGCGAGGCCGTACTGTCGGAAATCGCCAAAGTGCCGCCTGGAATCTACAGAAATTCGATGACGGTAGACGGTTACGATCGCCCGATTGAATTGGTGGCGACGGCAACGGTCTCGGCGAACGGCGTCCACGTGGACTTTGACGGAACATCACCACTGGCGCCGTTTGGCATCAACGTGCCGGTCGTCTACACCACGGCTTACACCTGCTTTGGCTTGAGTTGCATAATTTCACCGCAGATTCCGAACAATGCCGGTTCGCTGGCACCACTCACCGTCTCGGCACCGGTTGGCTGCATACTCAACGCGCCCTTTCCCAATCCTGTCGCAACGCGCCACGTCATTGGCCAGATGCTGCCGGATGTCGTTTTCGGGTGTCTTCGTCAAGCTGTGCCCGAGCGCATACCCGCCGAAGGCGCGTCCTGCGTGTGGTCCTTGATGTTGCGCGGCCTCGCTGCCCGGCGCAACGATATAGACGGCGGGTTCACCATAACGGCGAATACCAACGGCGGCACCGGCGCACGGCCGATGAAGGACGGGCTCTCGGCGACCGCTTACCCGAGCGGCATTCGCGGCACGCCTGTTGAAATCACCGAATCGACCTCGCCACTGGTCTATTGGCGCAAGGAGTATCGGCCGGATTCCGGCGGTGCAGGGCGCTATCGCGGCGGCCATGGTCAGATCGTCGAACTCTCCAGCCTTGACGGCGAACCGTTCGAGATCCTCGCAGCATTCGACCGTATTGAATTTCCGCCAAGAGGCCGCGACGACGGCGCAGATGGCGCAAAAGGCTACCTCGCGCTCGGTTCGGGCCATGTCCTCCGCGGCAAAGGCTTTCAGGACATACCGGCCGACGAACGCTTGATCGTGCTGACGCCGGGCGGTGGCGGCCTCGGGCATCCATTCGAGCGCGAACCCGATGCGGTGCGAAATGACGTATTGGACGAACTCGTTTCAGCCGGGGCCGCGGCCAAAGAGTACGGTGTTATTTTGGCCGACACGGGCGAAATAGACCTTACCGCGACAAAGGCGGCACGGCGCCGTTGACCCGTAACGGTGCAACTTGTGCCATACTACAGTGATGGAACATGTGACCGAACGTAGATTGATCGTTGGCATCACCGGCGCTTCGGGCGCGGTCTACGGCGTGCGATTGCTCGAGCTCTTGCGTGATTTGGACGTCGAGACCCATCTGGTGATGAGCAAATCGGCCGAAGTCGCGCTTGCCTGCGAGACAGATCGCAAAGTGGCCGACGTGCAGGCGCTTGCCGATGTGTGTTACCCGGTCAGCGATATCGGCGCCGCAATATCAAGCGGTTCGTTCAAGACGTTGGGGATGGTCATCGCTCCGTGTTCTGTTCGCTCGCTTGCCGAGATTGCAACTGGCGTTACCAGCAGCTTGCTGACCCGCGCCGCCGATGTGGTTCTAAAGGAGCGCCGCCGACTCGTCCTGATGGTACGCGAGACGCCATTTCATACGGGTCATCTCCGCAACATGCTCCAGCTTTCGGAAATGGGCGCTGTGATAGCGCCTCCAGTACCCGCCTTCTACATATTGCCCAAGAGCCTTGAGGACGTAGTGAATCATTCACTCGGCCGCGTGCTGGATCTGTTCGAAATCGAGACTGGCAAAGTGCGACGTTGGGGTGAAAACCCCAGCGACGGCAGTCATCCGATCCGCGCGGTTCGCGCTCGATCGTCCACAAAGCGCGGGTAGCCACCATCACACTGCCTTAAGTACTTCAGCCGACGAGCGGAGCTAGCCGCAGGGACTCTCTCACCAGCAGTTCCACGTTTCCGGTGTCATCTCCCTTGGGCTGCGGCTGCAAGGCAGAAAAGTAGGTCTGCAAATTCGCCATTGCAGTATTTGCGTAATCGCCGGCATCCTTTGCTTCTAGCGCTTGGCAGGCGACGGCAGCTTCCAACTGTTGTTGCTCGATCCGTTCGGCTTCGAGTTCGAGAGTCTTGATTCGTGCGCGCAAGACCTCCGTGGTTTCGATTGGAGTCTGGCCAACACCGACTTTCATGGCGCGGCGGATTGCCCGTAGCGGCACAACAACCGTGCTCTGCCAATCTCCCGTTGCCGCCAGTAAGTTATTCATTCCGGTATCATCGATTTCCTTGTTGCGCGCCGCCAGCCAGCAGCAGAGCAGCAGGATATTGACGTCGAGTCCATGGCTGTCCTGCAAGGAAAGGCAGGCCTTCTGAACAGCCGCATCCCGGTACACGGCAAGCGAGAAGTCCCAAAGTGATCCCGTTGACTGTTCGGCCATCCGCTGTACCTAGTCGCCTAAGCAAATACCGAAGCCGCGGGGCGGGCGTTTGAGTAAGCCGTGCGTGCCTTCCTCGACGCCGACAACCTGCCGACCGTAGTTGGCGGCGCGGTGTACAACCGCACGGATCAATGCATTTAGACCGGTGCAGGCTCCTCCACTCGTCAGCATACCAACTCGTTTGGCCGCGTTCATTTGAACTCCGTTATGCGCCTATTCGAACGTGACAACCGACGCGAGATATCGCAAGCCCCGTTTCGAGCGCATTCTACTATTATCTGCTAACATTCATGCATCATCCGTAACCCTTAGGGCGAATGCTATGGAGGACCAAGACGCCCTGCGCCGAAAGCTCGAGGTGCTACGCGCCGAGCATCGTGACCTCGACGACGTGATCGCACGTATCGCCGAAGCGTTGCCGTTCGATCAACTGCAAATGCAGCGCCTAAAAAAACGAAAGCTCGCGCTAAAAGATCAGATCAAAAAAATGGAAAGCCTACTGGTTCCCGACATCATCGCATGAGGCTCAGACCACGACGCCACGGTAGAGACGACGTGTCGAACGCCTGGCAGACAGTGCTAGCAGATTTACCGATCAGCCTGGCTCACTCGAAGACTCGTTCGACGACCGTTCAAGACGATCGGCAACCGCAGCGATCGCTTTTTCCGCGTCTTCACCTGAACGAAGGCTGTACACGTTCCAGCCGATCTCAAGTGCTATCGCTGCATCAGTAGCGGCGGTCGGCAGCGTCAAAAGTGCTTCTACCAGCTGTTCAGTCCTAATCTCGGCATCCGCCCGATTTACGCCAATCAACGTGTGACAAAAGGCTGCGCCGGCGAGCCGGCCGGAAATATCAGCGCTTCCACGCTGACTCTGGAGTACCGCGCCCACATGTGTCACAGCGAAATCACCGGACGCGTAACCGCGCCGCGCGTTGAGATCCTCTAGTTTTCAATCTTGATAAAGACGAGCGCTCCTGTTTCAGGAAGATCCGCCGACGAAGACAATATGCCGCTTAGCTCGCGCACAAAGATTTGCCGGCTCATGAGTCCAGACAGCGAATCCTCATCGCCAAGACGCGCCAATTCGGCTATGCGCCGGCGGCTTTCCTCCAAATCGCTTTGCAGCCGGGCACTCTCCTCGACTAGTTCCATGAGCAGGTGGCGACCCTGAGCGGACATTTCCTCCGCTTCAAGCCCATGCAGGTTGACGATGTCTTGCGGTTCCTGTCCGGGAGCATCTGAGCCGCGTTCATCACGCGCATCGGCCGGTTGCTCCTGTGCCGCAACGACCCTGTTGCGTATTGACGGAGCAGTAGGTTCCACCGGTTTGGGGTCGTCGACTTTCATATTCCGACTCCCGTAACCAAGGATTGTGGATACATACCCAATTATCAGTCCTGCCGAAATATTTTGCCAGTGCTAACCTCGATCAGGGTCGTGGGCCCGAAAGCTGCTACTGGCTGGACTTGTCAGCAAATTGGTCGTTCCTATAATGCGACGCCCCGACGGCTTGATCCCGTCCTTTTTGCAATCAACCTAATTCACCGCCGCCGCAAGGTTCAGCCCTATGGCCAAATCACCTCTCGTCGGAATAATCATGGGCAGCAAGTCCGACCGGGAGACAATGCGTCGGGCCGAGGACGTGCTTAAGCAGTTGGGCGTTGCATTCGAAACGCGGATCGTTTCCGCGCACCGAACACCCAAACGTCTCGTAGCCTACGCAGAATCGGCACGAGATCGCGGGCTCATGGTCATAATTGCCGGCGCAGGCGGTGCAGCGCACCTGCCCGGAATGGTCGCTTCGATGACGACTTTGCCGGTGTTCGGCGTGCCGATCGAAAGCAACGCACTCAAAGGCCTGGATAGTTTACTGTCGATCGTGCAGATGCCGGGAGGGGTACCGGTGGGTACGCTTGCAATAGGCGAAGCGGGCGCAATGAACGCAGCCCTGCTCGCCGGATCCGTTATCGCGCTAACGGACAGGAAAGTCGCCCAAGCTCTCGAAAACTGGCGGGCACAGCAGACCGAAGCCGTCGGCGAACATCCAGACGATGAATGACCCGGCGGAGGTGATCCCGCCCGGATCGACAATCGGTATCTTCGGTGGAGGACAGTTGGGCCGCATGACCTCCATGGCAGCCGCCAGGCTCGGCTACCGTTGCCACATTTTCTCGCCAGATGAGAACAGTCCTGCAAGCCAAGTAGCGGCCAACGCCACGGCGGCCGCGTATGACGACACTTCAGCGCTCGACGCATTCGCACGCCAAGTGGACGTTGTCACGGTTGAATTCGAGCAAGTGCCGGCGGCGAGTTTGGAGCATTTGGCGACACGCGTGCCGGTCAGACCCTCCGCGTCTATCTTGTCGGTCGCTCAGGATCGACTGAAGGAAAAGGACTATCTCAAAAGCATCAACGTCGGGACAGCGGCGTATTTCGAAGTGCGCGACCTTGCGACCTTGACACGCGCAATCGAAAAACTGGGTCACGACTGCGTCCTAAAATGTGCAGCATTCGGCTATGACGGAAAGGGTCAAGTCGCCGTGAATGCGAAGACCGATCCCGCACAAGCATTTGCAGCTATGGGCAGCGAGCGGGGAATCCTCGAGGCCAAAATTGACTTTAGTTGTGAAGTTTCGGTCATTGTCGCCCGCGATCCAAACGGCGCTGTCACGAGCTATTGCCCTGTCGAAAATAGGCATGTTCATCACATTCTGAACACGACAATCGCGCCGGCCCACCTGTCCGAAGACATTGCAGCCAAAGCCGAGTCAATAGCGTGTCACATCGCCGAACAATTGCAGATCGTTGGCCTGCTTGCGGTGGAGATGTTCGTGATGCAAGACGCTAGTGTCTTGGTCAACGAAATTGCGCCACGACCGCATAATTCGGGGCATTGGACAATTGACGCCTGCAGGACAAGCCAGTTCGAACAGCTGGTTCGGGCGATCACGGGCTTGCCACTCGGTTCCACAGAACGGAACGCTGACGCGATAATGCAGAACTTAATTGGCAACGATGTGGAAGGTTGGCCGGCCTTGTCTTCGGACCCGGCGATACATCTGCACCTTTATGGCAAGACCGACATACGGCCCGGCCGCAAGATGGGTCATATCACACGCCTCTTTCCGATCGGCGGCGCTCCGGACGCGTAGCCTGACACGCTCGACTATTCTAAGCCGCACGTCGGCGGCGGAACAAGCGCAACGGATTCGGCATGACCTGTCGGCAGCGGGCAGCCGCTTTTGGAACTTTCATAACGTCTGCAATGCGGCGATCGAGGAAGGACCAAGTGTCCGCAAACCCTTCAGACCCATCCTCCAGCCAATACAAGACGGTTGTCGAATACACTGCCGCCAACAGCCCCCGCTTATTATAGAAGTTCCAATCGGTCGCCGTATCGCCCGCGGCATGCCAAATCGCATCTACGGTGTGATAAACGCACCGCATTGCCAGCAATGCGTTCTGCGGCATGGCGAGGAACGACAGCGCACGACGCATCGCTTCGCGCTGCTCCGACAGGAGTTCCAGCCGAACTCGAACGCCGGTTGCAACGCGATCTCGCATGCGCAGAGCGTCAAGATTTCGCTCGGCCAACGCGTCCAACATGTCGGCGTCTGTGCGAATGCTGTGATAGCGGATTAGTTCGGCAGATCCGCCGGGAAACGCGCGAACTACTGACAGTTCATCGAGCCCAACGTCGCTCGCAGCTCGTTCTAGTGCCTCTAGGGTCCAGCCATCAAAGGGTATGTGTGAGAGCGCCGCATCAAGTAGTTGGGCGCGAAGTCGATCGATGGCGTCACTCCGCATCGCTTTTCTCCATCAATCGAACAGCGGCATCGGGAATACCATTGCGTAATTCCTCGCGGAACACGAGCAACGACATGTCGTCCATGCGTTGCGGAAAAAGAAATCCGTCGAGATGATCGCACTCATGCTGCACGACGCGGGCGTGGAAGCCCTCTGCGATGCGTTCGATTTCCATGCCGTCGGGCGTAACTCCGCGATATAGAATCTTGCGACAGCGCGGCACCAATCCGGTTAGGCCGGGGACCGAAAGACACGCTTCCCAATCGTAATCCAACTCCGTCTCGAGCTGCTCAATCACTGGGTTAACAAGAACCGTCATCGGCACTTCAGTTCCTTCATCCCCATCACGTTCGGCCAATACTTGAAAGATGACGATGCGAAGCGGAACATGGACTTGCGGCGCGGCAAGACCAGTGCCGTCGGCATCGATCATCGTTTCCAGCATGTCGTCGACGAGTTGGAGCACTCGCGGTTCGCCGGGTTCTGCGACCTCTCGCGCCGACGCTCGCAAAACTGGATGCCCCATTCGGGCGATCTTGAGAATAGCCATCGGCGTAATATGGGGCCTTGGTCGCCGGCGGTAAAGGCGGCTATGGCTGTATCAACGATGAGCGAGTCGATGGCAAGTCACCGGTATGGTTGGCTTTCCAACGATGCCGCCCTGTGATATAAGCCGCGCTCTGCCCATTAACAGGCATCTCAACGGAGGCGATCCGGACCGTGCAAGTAATTGTTCGTGACAACAATGTCGATCAGGCCCTCAAGGCGCTGAAAAAGAAAATGCAGCGCGAAGGCGTGTTTCGTGAAATGAAATTGCGTCGCAGCTATGAAAAGCCGTCTGAACGTAGGGCTCGGGAGAAGGCAGAGGCGATCCGTCGCCACCGCAAACTGTTGCGAAAGCGCTTGGAGCGCGAAGGATACTGAACGTCCGATATCGGTGTTTGCTTTCCACCAGCGTCCTTGAGTGACTAACTTAAGTCCGGATGAGCCGGTGCGCCTCGAGACCTGGGGAGAGAAGGAAGGCAAGATCACCCAGGAGGCCTGATACAGTTCGGCTGCTTGCCCAACTCGACGAGCATTGAAATTGGAAGGGTTACTTCTCCGCTTTTCTTAGGGTATCGGTCGAATCACGGGCGTAGGCGATCGCGTTGTCAAGCAGCCGTAGTATCTTGCGGTTGTTGCCCAAAACATGTTGACCGACATTTCCCAGCTAACCTTCAAATCCATGGCAATCGTATCTACATTGCACCGCCACGGGAACTCCATTCCCTTCCCAGCCCTCCGATGACCCGACTTTGGCGGGCTGACCACGTTCGGAAGGCCATTTGGCAAAGATTTCCACCATCCAGACACACCTCTCCTGTCTTTTCCACCTTGCCGTCAATTTCCTCGGCCTACGCCGGAACGGGGCTTCGGCGTAGATCATCAATCAAGGCCAAGATTTTCTGGAACAAGATTTTCGACACGGCGACCTCGGCCAGTTGGAACGTGACATAACGGCCATGGCGGACAACTTTGGCCCCGATCTTCACCAGCTTTTCCCGTAGCGTGGTCAGCGACCAGTGTTCCACCTCCTTCGGCAATGCAAGCGCCCGCATGAAGTTGCCCAGATTGTAAGCCAGGGCGTGAAACTGGAGCCGAACCTCGTTGTTGCGGAACTTGCTGCATGACAGACGGGTCCACTTGATGGCGTATTTGCCTTCCTTGATGTACTGCTCCGCTGTCCCACGGTGATTATAAAACGCCACCACCCGTTCGGCGGGCCGCGACAGGTTGGTGACAATAAAGCCGACGCGGGGGCACAACTCGCCGGGGTGCCATTCCACCTTGGCCACTACGCGCCGCTTCCTGTCCCAACTTCCAGCCTGATACCTGAAGCTGGCGTAATAGCGCCGCACATGGTTCGGCGGACGACCGACGGGGCGGGTCAGCAGGTGGGCAATGCTTTCCTGAAGAATTTGGTTCTTCGGCAACCGGATCGCGTAGAGAAAACCCTCACTTTCCAGGAACTCGTAGATGTCCGGTGCGGCAAAGGCGGCGTCCCCTCGGAAGTAGCGGCGCAGGTTCCGTTCCCGATAACGCTCAACGACCGGTTCCAGAACCTCACGCCAACCGTCGGCACTGTGGACATTGCCGGGGCGAAGGGAACACCGCTCCAGATCGCCGAACTGGTTGAACAGGAATAGTGGATGGTAGCAGGTGCAGCCGAAGTGACCATTGTACGCCGTTCCCTCTTGTTCGCCATGGGTCGGGCTGACGCTTGAGTCCATGTCGAGGATGATCATCTTCGGTGGGCGGCGGTCATGAACCTTGTCGATCCACGCCCCGTTCATCCCAGCCAGGACTTCGATGTTCGCATCGGTCGCCAGAAGCTCCGTCTCGAACCGCCCCATCTGGCTGGTGGACGCAGCCTGTCTTTCGACGGCCTTGCCACCAACAATCCACCGCATGGCAGGATCACGTCCGAGACGGTCGGCGTCGTTTACGTCCTCATAACCACCAAGGCGACCAAACACCGACTGACGGAACTGCCCCGTCATGCCGTGCCATCCGTTCTTGCCGGTACGGCTGTCCTGGAAAATAGTCCCGGCAACCTCGGTCAGGCCAAGGGCATCATCAAGCTCCCGATAGGCCAGCAACCCGCCGTCAGAGGTGATCTTGGACCCGTGAAATTCCAGCTTCAGGCGGCGGTCGAAATCGACCCGAAGTCCGTCCCGTTTCGATTCACCCATCGGATGTGCCATTTATTGTGCCCCCTATCGCCATTATCCATTTGATTATTATACTTGAATCGGCGTTGAGACCGTCAGAAATCATCGTCTATCTGGGAAATGCGGGTTAAGAGCGCTTTTATTTGCAATTGATTCACATGCGTCGCACAAGCGATCGGGGTAGTCGTGACAATTCTCAAGAATCCCATCAACTCTTGCCGTGGCGCCATGCGCTGAGGCGAAGAAACGACGCGCCGAAGCTTGGATGCCCACAACAGTGACGCTTGTCGCCGGGCTATGCTAGATTTGGCGAGACTCCGTTCTGGGAAACATGCTCATGTCGACGTCCGAATCGAACTTCGTTCTAACCGCCTCGCACTGGGGATCCTATTACGCCGAAATAAGAGACGGTCGTATCGTCGGTACCAAGCCGTTCGAAGCCGACGGTGATCCGTCGCCGATCAACGATTCGATTCTCGATGCGGTCTACTCCGAGAGCCGTGTCGATAGGCCACACATTCGCAAAAGCTTTCTCGAAAAGGGCAAAGACAGCGACCGCGAAGGCCGTGGCCGTGAGCCGTTCGTTCCGGTCGATTGGGACACCGCGCTCGATCTGGTGGCGTCGGAGGTCAAACGTGTAAAGGAGAGCTTTGGCAATTCCTCCATCCACGCCGGTTCTTATGGCTGGTCAAGCGCCGGCAGCTTGCATTTCGCCCAGGGTCTCTTGCGGCGATTCATGAATGGCTACGGTGGCGCAAATGTCCATAAAGATAGCTATTCGACGGGCGCTGCCAACGTACTGTTGCCCCACATTCTCGGCGGTATGGACGCCTCTTCTGGGCCAGTGAGTACGTGGGACGGACTCGCCGAAAATACCGAACTGATGGTCTCGTTTGGCGGCCTCGCGCTCAAGAACACGCAAGTCGCATCTGGAAGCTCCGGCGAACACGTGACGGAAAAGTGGCTTCGGGAGTTGCGCCGATCAGGCGTCGAATTCGTCTACATTGGCCCGAACAAAGGGACCGATGCGGCGGATTTCCTGGAGGCGGAGTGGTTGCAGCCGCGCCCACACTCAGACACGGCGATCATGATGGGGCTCGCCCATACACTGGTCTCCGAAGATCTGCACAACGAAGAGTTTCTGAAGAATTACACGGTCGGGTTCGAGAAGTTCCTGCCCTATCTCATGGGAGAGAGCGACGGGCAGCCCAAGAGCGCCGAATGGGCAGCTGAGATTTCGGGTCTCGATGCCGATGCAATTCGTGCGCTGGCGCGTCGAATTACAAAGCACCGCACGATGCTCACCATGAGCTGGTCCCTCCAGCGCGCCGATCACGGCGAGCAGCCGTTCTGGATGATGATAACGCTTGCGGCAATGGTCGGTCAGATCGGACTGCCGGGTGGAGGGTTCGGCTTCGGATACGGTTCGATGAACCGACAGGGCAACCGCCAGCGATCAGTCCCCTCGCCGCGCATATCGCAAGGAGTCAATCCCAACCACACATTCATCCCGGTTGCACGTATCTCCGACATGCTTTTGAATCCTGGAGACACCATCGACTACAATGGCCGTACAATTACCTACCCCGACATTCGTATGGTCTACTGGTGCGGCGGCAATCCGTTCCATCACCACCAAGACATAAATCGGTTGATCGAGGCGTGGCGCCGGCCAGAAGTCACCATTACGAACGAAATCTGGTGGACCTCAGCGGCAAGACACTGCGATATCGTGTTGCCGGCCACGACCACGCTCGAGCGCAACGACATCGCTGCAGGCACATTTGACCGGTTCTTGATCGGCATGCAGAAGGCGATCGAGCCGGTCGGCGAGGCGCGTAACGATTACGATATCTTCGCCGATTTGTCGGAGCGGCTTGGCTTTCGCGAGAAGTTCACAGAAGGCCGCGACGAGATGCAGTGGCTCCGTCACAGATATGACGTGTGCCGTCAGCAAGCAGCCCAAAACAAGATCGAGCTGCCCGATTTCGACGACTTTTGGGCGCAGGGGTTCGTTGAAGTGCCTGAAGACGCTGAGCCGTATGTCCTTTTCTCGGACTTCCGAGCCGATCCCGACAAGGCCAAACTCCATACGCCATCCGGAAGGATCGAGATCTTCTCGGACAAGATTAATTCTTTCGACTACGACGACTGCCCGGGGCATCCAGTCTGGATGGAGCCGGCGGAATGGCTTGGGTCAGACAAAGTTAAGCAGTTTCCGTTGCACCTGCTGTCGAGCCAACCGACCATGCGCCTACACGGTCAGATGGACAACGGCGGCGTGAGTCTCGCGGCAAAAGTTCAGGGCCGTGAACCTGTTTGGATCAACACTGAAGATGCGAAGGCGCGCGATATTGTCGACGGCGATGTTGTCCGCGTGTTCAACGACCGTGGGCAATGTCTTGCCGGCGCAATCGTGACAGACGACATCAGCCGAAGCGTCGTGCTGATCCAAACCGGAGCCTGGTATGACCCGCTGGAACCAGGCAAGCTTGGCACCCTGGACCGCCATGGCAATTCCAACGTTCTTGCGCTCGATAAGGGCAGCTCGAAACTGTCGCAAGCGTGCAGTGCGCAGACAGCGCTTGTCGATGTTGAAAAGTGGCGTGAGGAAGTACCTGAAATAAAGGTGTTCTCACAGCCCGTCCTGGCTGCCGAATAGTCCGCATCGGCAGTGCTAACGAATCTGTCTTAACAGCCCGTTGATTAAGTGGCTTTTTCCGGCTCTCACCCCCAGATGAAGAATGCGGCGGCGAAAGCCGACTGGCCGCTTTGCGAACCCCCCCGTGCCACCAGCATGGCCCCGGTGGGCGTGAGCAGAACGAAAATACCGCCATATCCGCCCGCCACGGCCTCCCGCGGGGTGCCGGCACCGATGAGCTGGCGCATCAGTAACGATAGATTGTGGCCGGCGACGTGGAGCAGGTATCGCTTGTGCACATTCTCTCGCCCGCGCAGCCAGGTTCGTCGCATGCCGCCACGATCGAGGTTGTGGGCAAAGCAGCGCTCGACGATCTCGGCGCGCAGCTTGAAGGCCTCGCGGGCGACCCCGGACTTGAGCCGCGCACGGTTGTTGGTGACCGCGCGCCGCGCCGCCTCATCACCGTGCCAGCGCGAAAAGCCGGTCTGCTTGGGCGCCGCGATCCGGGTCTTCCAGGGACTGTCGTCCAGAGCCCTCAAGACCGCCCGTGAGTGATAACCTTTGTCGGCGACGCATTCGGCCGGGTCCTCCGCCGTCGGTGCCGCATCCACCGCCCCGAGGTTTGCCTCGGCCTTCGCCAGGGTCTTGGAAAGCGTCGTGGTGTCGCCCTCATCGGCCGGGTGCAGCTCGGCCGCCACCACCGCGCCGGTGTCCAGATCCACCGCGTGCTCGGGCTTGTAGGCCAGATGCGTCGTGCCGTCCTTCATCTTGGCGATCTTGGCCTCGGGGTCGCTCTTCGAAACCCAATCCGTGTTGGAAAGCTTCTTGCCCTTGCGCTTCCGCTCCAGACGCGCCAGGTCCTCGGCCGTGGGTGTCTCGACGCCGCTTTCCCGGGCCAGGCGCTCCAGCATCTCCCGGTAGCCTTTGCCGTTGGCGCGCCGCACGATGTTCCGCAGCGCCGCGTTGGCCTCCATGGTCGAGGCATCGACGCCGATGCGCTCGCCCTTGATCAGCCCCGCCTCGGCGATCAGCACCAGAACCCAGTCGAAGACCGCCGCGTGGACTTCATGGGGCAGGCGCGTGCGGCTCCGTGACAGCCAGGAATGGTCCGGTACCCGATCACGGCTCCCCAGTCGCAGGAACGCCCGCAGCGAAAGCGAGTCCGAGCAGCGCCACTCCAGACCGCGCTCGCTGTCGATGCCCTCGAAGTAGCCCACCAGGTGCATCCGGAAATAGCGCCCGGGCGGCACCGAGGGCGCGCCCATCCGGGCCGCGTAATAAGGCCGGCAGCTCGCCTCGGCAAAGGCGTCGAAGCCGCCCTCGATCAGCACCGACTGCAGGCGGTCATAAAACACATGACCCGGAGAGCGCGGCATCTCCGACCAGCTCACCATCAGATCCCCCTGACCAGCCTTCTGCCGTCCCATCGCCATCGGCACCCCCCCCCTTGCAAATCAGGGAACCAGAGAATCAGACGGCGCCGACTTAATCAACGGGCTGTTAACGCCTGCCGAAGGTCGGCTCACAAAGGCGTGACTAACCGTGATTTGTCCAGCTATCGCACGGGCTCCACTGTAAACAGTATGAAACGCATCACGATTATCTTATTTGCAGTTGTCGTTGTCGCCGGCTTCGCCGTCTACTCGCTGGATGGTTGGGGCGGACAGTGGAAGACGGACTTCACGAAGCACTCGATCGACATGAAGGAGATCAGGTCCGGCGGCCCACCAAAGGACGGCATTTCTTCGATCGACAATCCCGAGTTTATTGCGGTCGCAAAAGCTCAAACCCTTACGGACACGATGCCGGTCCTCGGACTAGTGATGAAGGGCGAAGCCAAGGCTTATCCGCTAGATATCCTCATGCGTCATGAGATCGTTAACGACACGATCGCTGACATACCGGTCACCGTTACTTTTTGCCCATTGTGTAACGCTGCTATTGTTTTTGACCGCCGCCTTGACGGCATGGTGCTCGACTTCGGGACGACGGGCAACCTGCGCAAATCCGACATGGTTATGTATGACCGCCAGACGGAAAGCTGGTGGCAACAGTTTTTGGGTGAAGCGATTGTAGGTGAGTTAACCGGCA
The DNA here is from genome assembly GCA_965217615.1 of Alphaproteobacteria bacterium. Classification (GTDB taxonomy): domain Bacteria; phylum Pseudomonadota; class Alphaproteobacteria; order UBA8366; family CAVOAK01; genus CAVOAK01. The sequence goes on along the minus strand of CBDCIT010000038.1, from coordinate 17,955 downwards.
AGCGACTCGAAGTATTTCCGGCGCGTTTGGAATCCTGGGCCAAGTTCAAAGCGCGTGCGCCCAACGGTATGGTCCTTGCGCCGCCTGGAGGACGCCCCTACGGAGTTAATCCTTACAGAAACTACGACTCTTCGCGTCGACCATTCCTTTATAACGGTGAGATGCCCGAAAACATCGCGCCGCTAGCGCGTGTTGTCTCGCTGGAGGACAGGTCGCAGGCATGGAGCCTCGACTTGTTACGCAGCAAGCGGCAGGTCGTACTGGAAGACGGAACAATTCTTACATGGGAAGCTGGACAAAATTCAGCACTCGATACCTGGGACATTTCCGAGGGTAGGGATGTGGGAAATATTACGGTTCAGAAGAAAACCAGCAGCGGCCCAGTGGACCAATTCTACAGTATCGACTTTGCCTTTGCGTTCCACGCCTTCTATCCCGAGGCACCAATCCACGTGGAATAGGCGAACTCGCGAACGCGCTGGGCGAGAAGAGGCTCCGCCGATTGGCTGGACCTCAAATTTATGCGGTTGTGGTTTAGGATCGGTCTAAAGCGTAGTGCCCAATGTTGGCGCGAACACCTTTACCGCTTCCCAACTGTCACCGGCAGCGACAAGGCATGTGATGCCACCAGGCCGCGTGACCAAAATCGTCCAGGTTCCTCGTTGAGAGCTGTATATCTCTATCAGGCCGCCATCGGAGGACAAACCCATGCCCACTGGCTGTTCCTTATAGTTCGTCTCAAGCTTCTTAGTTACGTCGGCGTGTTGCCCACAAATTATCTGCGCGGGCGAAGGAGCGGCAGTAAGCATTACTGCGGCAAATCCAGCAGCCGTAACAGCCCGTTGATTAAGTCGGCGCCGTCTGATTCTCTGGTTCCCTGATTTGCAGGGGGATTTGCCGATTGCGATGGGACGGCAGAAGGATGGTCAGGGGGACCTGATGGTGAGCTGGTCGGAGATGCCGCGCTCTCCGGGTCATGTGTTTTATGACCGCTTGCAGTCGGTGCTGATCGAGGGCGGCTTCGACGCCTTTGCCGAGGCGAGCTGCCGGCCTTATTACGCGGCCCGGATGGGCGCGCCCTCGGTGCCGCCCGGGCGCTATTTCCGGATGCACCTGGTGGGCTACTTCGAGGGCATCGACAGCGAGCGCGGTCTGGAGTGGCGCTGCTCGGACTCGCTTTCGCTGCGGGCGTTCCTGCGACTGGGGAGCCGTGATCGGGTACCGGACCATTCCTGGCTGTCACGGAGCCGCACGCGCCTGCCCCATGAAGTCCACGCGGCGGTCTTCGACTGGGTTCTGGTGCTGATCGCCGAGGCGGGGCTGATCAAGGGCGAGCGCATCGGCGTCGATGCCTCGACCATGGAGGCCAACGCGGCGCTGCGGAACATCGTGCGGCGCGCCAACGGCGAAGGCTACCGGGAGATGCTGGAGCGCCTGGCCCGGGAAAGCGGCGTCGAGACACCCACGGCCGAGGATCTGGCGCGTCTGGAGCGGAAGCGCAAGGGCAAGAAGCTTTCCAACACGGATTGGGTTTCGAAGAGCAACCCCGAGGCCAAGATCGCCAAGATGAAGGACGGCACAACGCATCTGGCCTACAAGCCCGAGCACGCGGTGGATCTGGACACCGGCGCGGTGGTGGCGGCCGAGCTGCACCCGGCCGATGAGGGCGACACCACGACGCTTTCCAAGACCCTGGCGAAGGCCGAGGCAAACCTCGGGGCGGTGGATGCGGCACCGACGGCGGAGGACCCGGCCGAATGCGTCGCCGACAAAGGTTATCACTCACGGGCGGTCTTGAGGGCTCTGGACGACAGTCCCTGGAAGACCCGGATCGCGGCGCCCAAGCAGACCGGCTTTTCGCGCTGGCACGGTGATGAGGCGGCGCGGCGCGCGGTCACCAACAACCGTGCGCGGCTCAAGTCCGGGGTCGCCCACGAGGCCTTCAAGCTGCGCGCCGAGATCGTCGAGCGCTGCTTTGCCCACAACCTCGATCGTGGCGGCATGCGACGAACCTGGCTGCGCGGGCGAGAGAATGTGCACAAGCGATACCTGCTCCACGTCGCCGGCCACAATCTATCGTTACTGATGCGCCAGCTCATCGGCGCCGGCACCCCGCGGGAGGCCGTGGCGGGCGGATATGGCGGTATTTTCGTTCTGCTCACGCCCACCGGGGCCATGCTGGTGGCACGGGGGGTTTCGCAAAGCGGCCAGTCGGCTTTCGCCGCCGCATTCCTCATCTGGGAGTGAGAGCCGGAAAAAGCCACTTAATCAACGGGCTGGTAAGGAGCGAGCGCATCATTTGGACCTCCTTTCATGGGGAAAATCATTGCCCCATTCGAGTCCGTAGCCCCTCCCTGTAATACTGCTAAATAATTAGTGGCATTCCTCTATTTCGTTATCTTTTTATATTGTGCTTGACGCCGAATTTACAACGTCAGAGCAACTTCATTATGCCAAACTCTGCGATAAATTACAATCATTACCTACTTGTGGGAATAAGTTGGTAATTATTACTTTATTTTACTATATGCATCTTTAATTTAACCTTATTCCCCAATTATCTGCAGCAATTTGCATGCCAGATAAACGGAATTGTTGTGCAGTTTGAGTTTTCAGAGCAGCGACGAATTAAGCTCGAACCTGCGTGTGTTGGCTTAATCGAGGGCTTTGACGACGTTCTCGCACATCGATTTTGCATCACCGAATAGCATCATCGTGTTGTCGCGGTAAAACAGTTCGTTGTCGACACCGGCATAGCCGGACGCAAGTGAGCGTTTGACAAACAAGACAGTTCCAGCGCGTTCGACATCGAGCACAGGCATTCCATAAATTGGACTCGAGGTATCCGTCTTTGCCGCAGGGTTTGTTACATCGTTAGCACCGATGACGAAGGCTATGTCGGTTGCCGGGAAAGCCCGATTTATCTCCTCAAGTTCCAGGACTTCATCATAGGGCACGTTGGCTTCGGCAAGGAGTACGTTCATATGCCCCGGCATGCGGCCAGCGACGGGATGGACCGCGTAGCGCACCTTCACACCATCCTGCTTAAGCAAGTCTGACATTTCGCGAAGCGCATGTTGAGCCTGCGCAACAGCCATGCCGTAGCCTGGAACAATGATGCAGCTGGACGCATTCTGCAGCATGAAGGCCGCATCTTCTGCACTGCCGGTCTTGACGGTGCGATCGCCCAAATCCGTCACGGCCGCCGCGTCTTCGCCGCCAAAGCCACCAAGAATGACATTGAAGAACGACCGGTTCATCCCTTTGCACATGACGTAGCTGAGGATGGCACCTGACGAGCCGACGAGTGCTCCTGTGATAATCAACGCGTTGTTTGCAAGGGTGAAGCCGATGCCGCAGGCCGCCCAACCGGAATAGCTATTGAGCATGGAAATCACGACCGGCATATCCGCACCGCCAATCGGTACGATCAAAAGCACGCCAATCGCCAGCGCCAACAGCACGATGGCCCAGAATTGCTCAACCGTCTGATCAAGGCTAAACCACGCGACGAGGGCGATAAGCGCAAGGCCGAGAACAAGATTGAGCAAGTGCTGGCCGGGAAATACGACCGGCTTACCGCTCATCAATCCCTGCAACTTAAGAAGGGCAATTATTGACCCCGTAAATGTTATTGCACCGATTGCCGTCCCGATACTCATCTCGATCAGACTTGCAAGTTTGATCGCACCCGGCACACCTATCCCGTAGGCGGCTGGCGCGTAAAAGGCGGCGGCAGCAACGAGAACCGCCGCCAGACCAACCAGCGAGTGAAAAGCTGCGATGAGCTGCGGAAGCGCGGTCATCTGAATTCGCACCGCGACCACGGTACCGATTGTACCGCCGATCAGAATTGCGATGGCGATCAGTCCATAGCTGAGGACGCTGGGTGCCGCGAGTGTTGTGGCGATGGCAATCACCATGCCTACCATGCCGAACAGATTGCCGCGGCGCGCCGTGTCCGGCGACGACAGGCCTCGCAACGCCATGATGAAACAGATGCTGGCGACGAGATAGAAGACGGCGGAGAGATTGCTGCTCATGGCGTCGGCCGAGCCGCTACTTCTTGCGCCGAAACATCTGCAGCATTCGCTGCGTGACGATGAACCCGCCGAATATGTTTACCGACGCCAGCACGACCGCGATGAATCCCATCACCTTGGAGAAATCGAGGCTGGCAGGACCGGCCGCAATCAATGCGCCAACGATAATGACGGATGAAATGGCGTTGGTGACACTCATCAACGGCGAATGGAGCGCCGACGTCACATTCCAGACAACGTAGTAGCCGACAAACACGGCAAGAACGAAGACAGTGAAGAAAAAGACGAGCGGGGTGCCTTCCGCGCCCGACGCGGGCACCTGAGCGCCGACTGCGGCGGCGTCCTGAAGCAGCAATAGTTCGGTCCTGTCGGTCAGCGTTGTCGCATGCTCTGCCAGCTTTCGAGCCTGTTCATAAATCGTCGCAGTGTCCATGTCTGCTAACTTTCCTTTTCGGGGTCCGGCGAACGCGCAATTTCAACGTCCTATTTTGTTACTTCGATGACGCCTTTGCGTTGCCGGATCCGCTTTCGCTCGCTGCCCGAACCGCCTGAGCTACGGCTTCGTGAACGATTTCACCCTCCAGCGTTACGAGCGTACCGGCGACAACCTCATCGTCGGTATCGATCTTCAGGCTCATCGTCTTCTCGTCAATCATCGGTGTGAGAAAGTTAAGAATGTTCTTCGCAAACTGCCGGCTGGCATCCTCACCGACGCGGGCCGCGAGATTTGAGTGGCCGACGATGGTGATTCCATTGTGGTGAACGACTTTCGCGTGCTCGCTGAGTTCGCAGTTGCCACCCTGCTCGGTTGCAATATCGACGATTACCGAGCCAGGCTTCATCTCTTCGACCATGTCTTCAGTGATCAGAACGGGCGCACGACGGCCGGGGACGAGTGCGGTGGTTATCGCTATATCCTGTTTCTTAAGATGTTCCCGCAGCGCCTCGGCCTGACGTTGTCGATACTCCTCCGACATCTCACGCGCATAGCCACCCTCGGTCTCACCTTCTTCGTCCGATGCAGCATCCACTTCAACGAACGACGCACCAAGACTCTCAACCTGCTCTTTCGCAGCAGCACGCACATCGAAGGCCGAAACGATGGCTCCAAGGCGGCGCGCGGTTGCAATTGCCTGCAGCCCGGCAACGCCGGCGCCCATAACGACGACGCGGGCAGGTGGGATCGTCCCAGCTGCCGTCATCATCAGCGGAAATAACCGGCGGTACTCATAGAGTGCTTCGATTACTGCGCGGTAGCCAACCAAGTTGGATTGTGATGAAAGCACATCCATCGACTGCGCGCGCGAGATGCGCGGAACCAACTCCAGCGCGAACCCTGTCACCCCCATCTCCGCCAGCGCGTTGACGAAATCGGGCTCCGTCAATGCAGCCATCTGGCAGACCAACGCCTGCCCGCGAGAGATCCGCGCCAGCTCGTCCTCGTCTTCAGCCGCAAACATTGGCCGTTGTACCTTGAGGACAATATCTGCGTCTGACAGCGCCGCCTCGACGTCCTTAGCAACGCTCGCCCCGGCTTCCTCAAACGCAGCATCCGGAATTCCGGATGCCGTGCCAGCACCGGTCTCGACCGCGACTTCAGCGCCGAGATCGACGAACTTTCTCACCGTTTCCGGGGAGCCGGCGACGCGATGCTCGTGCGCCCGGCGTTCTTTAAGTATGGCAATTCTCATGGGACTCATTCGAGAACTGGCGGAGACTCGATAGGGCCGACCGCGGCGAAGGGGCAGAAAATGCCAGTAACGGGGCCCTTTGCCAAGCAATGGTTCGCCAGCGATCAAAGTATCTCAAGATCAGAGCCTGCATAGGAAACTAAGGGTTTCGAGATTGAGACCGCGTGCTCGAAAATTTCAGTCGGCGGTACCTTCTTCCCAAACACGACCATCCACGACGATCAACTCTGGCACCAGTTGCCGATCGCCTACAAGCACTTCACCGACGGCGTCATAATAATCAAATTTGCCTTCCTCCAGCCGAAACGCCACCGCATCGCCGACGGTGTCTACAGCCAGCGAACCCAGCTCCGGACGGCGCATAACGTCCGCGGGCGCTATCGTTGCGGCGCGTACCACTTCGTCAACCGGCATACCAAGACAGAGATATTTGGACATGGTGACTGCGACGTCGAAGGCCGGGCCGTCGTAGCTGAACACATGGACGTCGCTGCTGATCACGTCGGGAGCAAAGCCTTCCTCAAGCGACGCACGCGCCATGGCAAAGCTGAAGCTGCCGACGCCATGACCCACGTCGAATATGACGCCCCGCTCGCGCGCCTCAGTCATCTCGGGAAGGATCCGTCCGCTCCCCGTCACCGGCGCATTGGGAAACGGACGGTAGCAGTGCGTCAGGATGTCGCCCGGCCGCAGTCGCTCCAGCACCTCCCGCCGACTGGGAGGTGGGAGGTCAATGTGGGTCATGACCGGCAGGTCCAGTTCTCCCGCCACCTCCAGGGCAAGATCGAGCGGGGCTATACCGCTCGTACCGCCCGCCATCCGGCCAAGCCGGACCTTGATACCGACCACGACGTCACGATTCGCTTGGGCAACATCCAGGCACGCCACGGCATCCAGCAGCCGTAAGTCTGCGCACTCGCCGACCACTTCGCCACGCTGGGGGGCGACCGCCCCGAAGATACCGGCGAAGGAGATATTGAGATACGCCAAGATCCGGACAGCCGCGGGCTCGATCATGAAGCTCTTCAGACCCGCGAAATTGCCAGGCCCGGCACTGCCGGCGTCGACAAGCGTCGTCGTCCCGCTGCGTCGCGCCACGGCCTCCGGCTTTACCCCCAAGGACGTCGCACCCCAATAGACGTGAGTATGCAGGTCGATGAGACCTGGTGTGATAATAAGCCCGTCGACTGAACGGGATTCGTTCGCCGAAGAAGGATCGATCTCTTCTGCGACGGCCGCGACCTTGCCATCGGCAAACGCGATATCGCAGATGGCGTCGATCCCCAGCGCCGGATCCACAACCCTGCCACCTTTCAAAACTAGATCGTACATTTCAGCCTCCGTGGATCCGTCCTCCGATGCGTCGCCAGTCATGGCAGAAAGTACTATGTGATTGCACTCATGTCCTTGCATTTAGCGAGCAAGGCACATCACCTGTAAGCATATGCCAATCGTCGTCGACAAGGTCACTGCCCGCGAAGCTGTCGACGGTACCGACATCGTCATCACCATGACAACGGCCAACGAGCCGTTTATCGAAGCGGGTTGGCTTAAACCCGGCGCGCTTTTGTGCTCGATGGGTGGTGTCCCCGAAGTCCATTTCGATGTCCCTGCCGAAGTCGACCGGCTGGTTGTCGATGATTTGGGTTATGCGCTGGTACAGGGCGACCTGCACGAGTGGATCAAGAATGGATATATAACGGAAGCTGAAATAACGGAGCGCATCGACGCCGACATCGGCGAGATCGCAATTGGCACGAAGACCGGCCGCCAGTTTGGGCGAGTCCGTACTTTTTTGAGTCGCTAGGACAAGTCCCGGTGGAGGACCAGCGTGTGGGTAACCGAGCGCAGTGCGCGTACGAGGACATGCAAAAGGTCATTTAGAAATGGGTCAGCGTCCTTAACAGCCCGTTGATTAAGTGGCTTTTTCCGGCTCTCACCCCCAGATGAAGAATGCGGCGGCGAAAGCCGACTGGCCGCTTTGCGAACCCCCCCCTGTGCCACCAGCATGGCCCCGGTGGGCGTGAGCAGAACGAAAATACCGCCATATCCGCCCGCCACGGCCTCCCGCGGGGTGCCGGCGCCGATGAGCTGGCGCATCAGTAACGATAGATTGTGGCCGGCGACGTGGAGCAGGTATCGCTTGTGCACATTCTCTCGCCCGCGCAGCCAGGTTCGTCGCATGCCGCCACGATCGAGGTTGTGGGCAAAGCAGCGCTCGACGATCTCGGCGCGCAGCTTGAAGGCCTCGCGGAGCGACCCCGGACTTGAGCCGCGCACGGTTGTTGGTGACCGCGCGCCGCGCCGCCTCATCACCGTGCCAGCGCGAAAACCGCCGGTCTGCTTGGGCGCCGCGATCCGGGTCTTCCAGGGACTGTCGTCCAGAGCCCTCAAGACCGCCCGTGAGTGATAACCTCTGTCGGCGACGCATTCGGCCGGGTCCTCCGAGACGTCGGTGCCGCATCCACCGCCCCGAGGTTTGCCTCGGCCTTCGCCAGGGTCTTGGAAAGCGTCGTGGTGTCGCCCTCATCGGCCGGGTGCAGCTCGGCCGCCACCACCGCGCCGGTGTCCAGATCCACCGCGTGCTCGAAATCGCTTGTAGGCCAGATGCGTCGTGCCGTCCTTCATCTTGGCGATCTTGGCCTCGGGGTCGCTCTTCGAAACCCAATCCGTGTTGGAAAGCTTCTTGCCCTTGCGCTTCCGCTCCAGACGCGCCAGGATCCTCGGCCGTGGGTGTCTCGACCCCGCTTTCCCGGGCCAGGCGCTCCAGCATCTCCCGGTAGCCTTCGCCGTTGGCGCGCCGCACGATGTTCCGCAGCGCCGCGTTGGCCTCCATGGTCGAGGCATCGACGCCGATGCGCTTGCCCTTGATCAGCCCCGCCTCGGCGATCAGCACCAGAACCCAGTCGAAGACCGCCGCGTGGACTTCATGGGGCAGGGCGCGTGCGGCTCCGTGACAGCCAGGAATGGTCCGGTACCCGATCACGGCTCCCCAGTCGCAGGAACGCCCGCAGCGAAAGCGAGTCCGAGCAGCGCCACTCCAGACCGCGCTCGCTGTCGATGCCCTCGAAGTAGCCCACCAGGTGCATCCGGAAATAGCGCCCGGGCGGCACCGAGGGCGCGCCCATCCGGGCCGCGTAATAAGGCCGGCAGCTCGCCTCGGCAAAGGCGTCGAAGCCGCCCTCGATCAGCACCGACTGCAGGCGGTCATAAAACACATGACCCGGAGAGCGCGGCATCTCCGACCAGCTCACCATCAGATCCCCCTTACCTGATGCGCCAACTCATCGGCGCCGTCACCCCGAAGGAGGCCGTGGCGGGCGGAATTGGCGCCTTGTTCACGCCCGCTGGAGCCGTCCTGGTCGTTCAGATCGTCCTCATCGTCTCGGAGGATGGCGAAACCGCCTTCGCCGCGATATGCTTCGCCGTGGCGTGAAACCGACGCCTTAATCAACGGGCTGTTAAGCTTGTTTTGAAATTCCTCTTCGGTGATGACGATACACTGCGTGTCTTTGAGAGCCTTGGCGCTTGCCATGCGTGGTTCGTTGTCGATCGGTGCCATTTCACCAAATATCTCTCCCGCGCCGACATAGCCGATCACGACTTCGTCTTGCGTGCCGATTTTAGTGATTTCAATGATACCCGACTGAACAATGAACGCGCATTTTCCGGACTTGCCTTCTGAAAAAATCAGGTCGCCAGCCGCGTATTCCCGGAGGTTCAGCGTAGGGTATTCGCTGACATGCCGGTCGTGGATGGAACCGTTCTGCATCTAAATGCTCCTCGTGGGCGCACGAAGACTGAGAGTCATCATGTATCAATCCATATGAGAAATTCATGCCACCCGAGTAGAGTCGAGGGGAGGCGCGCCCTGCCGTAGATCAAGGGAGTCGCTGTTTGCCGACGGCTTTCGCCAGGTGCCGGTGCCTCCGCCTCAACCATAGCCACGTTTCACTCACCCCCGCTCATCAAACCGGACATGCCTATCTCAGGCATCCGGCTTTCCGACGAGATCATGCCTTCGCCCACGGAAAGCCCTTGGTCCTCGGCGCAAGGCAGGTAAGGCCATAGTGTTCCCACAGTCGATCGTCCGGAAAGCGCACGTACTTTCCGTCCCTGACCTTGTGCTTCCGACAGAGCCACTGTCGCAGCCGCTTCGTCGCGTGTGCATCGACCGCCGCATAGGCGGGGCTGACCTGCCCTAATTGGAAGTACTGCGCCCATCCGGATATCATCCGGTTGAGCTTGCTGACCATCCATTCAGGATCCTGCAGCCCATAGCGTCGTTCGGTTTGCTCACTGATTTTACGGCAGATGCCCTGAACGCTCGCCTTGCTCGGTCGATTGCCGATATAGGCGTCGCCTCCGTTCCGGCGGTAGTTCCATCCGAACCGGTAGCCGAGGAACGCCATTGGTTCCCTTGGGCATTGCAGGCATCGGGTCTTCTGCTCGTTGACCGTCAGCTTCAGCCCTTCCATGAGCCGGGTAACCGCCAGCAGCATGTCTGCCGCCGGGGCCTTGCCGAGAACACAGAAGTCATCTGCATAGGAAACGATCTCCGCACAGAAGTGCCGGGCAAAGCCCAGCGTCTTCCAGCCCAGTATAAAACGCCTCATGTAGATATTGCTCAGCAGCGGTGAAAGCGGAGACCCCTGCGGGGTGCCCTTGCGCTCCTTGCGTGCCCGGTTCGTGCGGCGCTTGCCGCCCTTGCCGTCAAAATCTCCAACCACGCCTTGATGAGCCCGAGCGCTCATACGCTCTTGATCAACTCGGCATGGGGTATTTCGCCGAGTAGTTGGACAGATCGCCATCTACAACCTCGTTGTGCCCCTTGTTCAGGAGCCGGTGAATGCGCTCCTGTGCGCTTCGTTCCGGCCGGTAACACTGCCGGTTGCGGTGAAAGCGGAGACCCCTGCGGGGTGCCCTTGCGCTCCTTGCGTGCCCGGTTCGTGCGGCGCTTGCCGACCCTTGCCGTCATCCTCCTCGACAGCCATCTCCAACCACGCCTTGATGAGCCCGAGCATCCTGCCGTCGCTCACGCGACGCGCTACGCTCTTGATCAACTCGGCATGGGGTATTTCGCCGAAGTAGTTGGACAGATCGCCATCTACAACCTCGTTGTGCCCCTTGTTCAGGAGCCGGTGAATGCGTTTGACCGCATCCTGTGCAGCTTCGTTCCGGCCGGTAACCGTACTGTTCCGGTTGCAAGGTCGGCTTCAAAGATCGGCGCCAGCACAAGCATGGCCGATGTCTGTGCCACCCAGTCCTACGAATGGCACGGTATACCCAGAGGCCGAAGAATCCGCGCCGGGCTGCTTCTTCGGGATCAGCACCTGTCTCATCCGGTTCCGGCGTGTAGGTGCCACCCTTCAGATCCCGCGACAGTTCCCCAAGCCACCGCTCGATACCCTGCTCCTCGATATTCTGGAAGCTCTCACCGTCAACACCGGGCTGGCCCCCATTGCGGCGTGCCATAGCCCAGGCCTCCATGAGAAAGTCCTCCCGCCATACCTTGTCGCACAAGGCGTGAAAGCGACGCTCAGGTTCTTCCTTCGCTTTTGCATGCAAAACAGTCTGGAGTTTCCGAACACTTTGTGACCCTGTTAGGCTTGCGCCAGTGGCCATGCCTTGTCCCCTTTCCGTTTCCCTCTCTCGAAGTCAGGCCCCTTTCCTCGACCGGCATTACCCGGCGTCTTCAGTCGTACGGACCTGTCCGCCACCCTACCGGCCCGGCCTGCCCCTCACGGGGTTCCGGTTGGTGCGTGCACACCACCGATAGGGCTTCCCGTGTTGCTACGTCTTCCATCTTCCATGCATGCTGGCACCCCTACCCCGGCGGAAACGGTTCGGTGCATCTGTCGCTTTTCTTCCCGATCCGTCATCGGCCTTCCCCTAATCTCAGGAGGGTCGGCTCCCGCATTGCCCGTTTCGAGGCCTGCTCGGTGTTCACATCACATTCCGGCCTGCATGGTCGCTAAACTGCTCAACACAGCCCTTTGTCACCAGAGTGCTTCGGTCTACATCGTTACCTCCGTAGGCCGCCCTGGCTGCTACCAACCGAAAGCGACAATTGTTGGGTGGGGTTCGCACCCACCAGGAAAACGACGCGCCTTTCCACGGCGCACTGAGATACATGAGCCAAAAATTGCGACTCCAACGAACACCAAGCAAGGGTGAAATTTATCGCCGCGATTGCATCAAAAATGAGGCTATTTCCACACCTCTTGCGCAAGGCGCAGCCAATTTCCGCCAAGGATGCCCAATATGTCCTCATCCCGGTAGCCATGGCTCAGCATCGTCTCGGTTAGGCGCGGTAGCTCCTCCGGTACCGTGTAGTTGATCTCGGGCCACGGGACGTCGTTGTCGGGATCATCGTCCTTACCCACGTTCCACACGGTCGCACTGGAGGTTTCCCGATCGTAAACGAAGTCGAGACCTATACCGACATGCGCGGCACCGACCATCTCAACGATATAGTCGATGTGACGAAACATTGACTCGGCTGATCCCTCGTTGTCGGCGAGGAACGTGCCGACGCCGTTGACGCCAATGATACCGCCGGTGGCGGCGCAGCCGTTGATCTGATCGTCCTTGATATTTCGCGAGTGGTGGTAAACCACATCGGAGGCCGCATGACTGAAAATCACCGGATCCTTTGAGACCTCGAATACGTCCAGCGAAGAGCGATGGCCCGTATGACTGCAGTCGACCCACATTCCGACGCGGTTCATCTCTTCGACCAATTGCACACCAAATCTTGACAAGCCGTTGTCCGACAATTCCTTGCAACCATCGGCCACTGGGTTGCGAAGGTTGTAGGCCATCAGCATATGGCGAATGCCCAACCGGTAGTACGTCTCGACCATGTTCAGATCGGACGCGACGGGATTTGTACCTTGAAAGTGAAAGATCACGGCGAGCTTGCCCGCGTGTTTTGCCTCGAGAATATCGTCTGCGGACTTGACCAACACATACTCATCAGGACGTGCCAGGAATTGGTTTCGCTCGCGGGCAATCTTCTGAATGGTGTCGGCAAGGCTGTCTCGGTCGCCGCCAAGCGTAAGCGAAACTGCGTCAAACCCGCTCGCCACCATTCGTGGCAGGCATTCAGCTTTGATAGCTGGCCTTCCCCGATCTCCCCACGGAAGCGTGTTGTCCCAAAACAGGGCGTCCTGGTGGAGCCGCGCGGCAACTGCAGAAACACCCCAGTCGCCCTTCTTCTTGTTTGCTGCCTTGATCAAGATGCCACTCCTTCATGAAACCAACTTTGGTTCCAGCGGCCTCTTGCTGATCCGTTCCGCCAACTCCGAAGCGGAAAGTTCCAATGTGCCGCCGGTACCGCGGCGGAAGTCGAAACCGTCCGCCGAGCTATTCGCTCGGCGGACGGCTTTAACTTATCTAGCTCTTTTTCAACTTTGAGATCGATTCGGGCACCAGATGGTACCATTCATTGGTACCGAACCAATAATTGTGCCGGTCGTCTAGCCACCCATTGTTCGTACGTCCCGTAATCCACGTATCAAAGTAGTTGAGGACGTCCGGATCGCCCTTGCGGACGGCAAATCCAGCAACTGACTGGTTCAACGCCCTGCCGGTTGCAGGGTTCATGGCTGGACTTCCGAACGGCAGAAACAACTCGTCCGGATTATCGAGCGACCAGCGTAACGGCGATGGCATCGCTGCCTGCCAAGCATGAACGTTGCCGTTGATCACTTCCTGCGCGCAGGTTACTTCTTCGTCGAACAACCGCAGCGTCGCCTTCGGGAACATCGCCTTGAGCCGTTTGACATTGGCACTGCCGCGGCGTGTCGTGAGAGTGACACCGGGCTGGTTGAAATCTTCGACCGACTTGAAATTGCCAGCCAGTTTCTTGTTGGCAACAAAGCCAGTAGCGTTCTTCTCGTATGGAATAGAGAAGTTTACGGTGAGGTTCCGGCTGGCCGTCGCGGTCATGCCACCAATGATGGTATCAAACTTGCCGGCGAGAAGCGCCGGAATGATGCCGGCCCAGGCCGTTGGAACGAGCTCCAGTTTTACCCCCATATCATCGGCAAGCGCATTAGCAACATCGACTTCATAGCCAACCATTGAACCGTCCCTGGCGCGCATGGCCCAGGGAACAAAAGTCGCAAGCCCGACCCTAAGGACGCCCTTCTTCTGGATTGACACAAGGACACTGCTGGCCGCGAGTTCTTGCATTTGTGCCGACGCGGGTTGCGAGACGATCCCCAGCGCCAATACAAAGAAGGCAGCAACCGGTACCGCCAAAATTTTGCGAATGGTCATGATTTCCCTCCCTAACTTAGTTCAAATCACCGCACTTAATAGACGCCATAGCCGTGTGTTTCTTAGCGCTCACAATTGAATGGCCGTTGGCATTGATGCGATAGAAATATACTAGTCACAAATTGCAACGTCGGCGAGTCATAGTTACTCTCGACGACATCCCCAACTCTTAGGACGGGAGCTGGCTCACGCTGCTTCAGGAACTCCGGCTGCCTTGACGGCACGCTTCTGGCGTCTTCCTAAAGAGCCGGAATCGAAATCCTCGATCAGGTCGTTGAACAGTCGATGCCAGTTGATCTCAGCTCGCAGACGCATAAAGACCGAACCGAGTCCGATTGCCGCGCGATCCATCAGTACGAATTCACGTGGTGGCGTCACGCCACCCAATCGACGCAACTCGCGGTGGACTTTACCCGCCACGCGCGCGCCATAAAGCCCAGTTTCCTCCTGGATTCCTCTCGACCGGTCCTCCAAGAGCGGAGCATAAATAAACTCGGCCCAGATATTGAGGGCGTCGATGACTTCCCGGTCCAGATCTCGGAATCCCCATGTTTCGTAGGCATGCACGGCAAGATCACGATCGTCGCGCCGAAGGGCGTTGTAAAGATCGATCACACCCTGCACGAACTTCGGTGGAAAGATCCTGATACAGCCAAAATCAACCAGATTTATGGTGTTGTCTTCGCGGACGCTGTAATTGCCGAGATGCGGATCTCCATGGATGACGCCATAGAAGTAGAACGGAACGTACCATGCACGAAATAGATTTCGAGCGATCTCGTTTCGAGAATCAACGTCGCCGTCCGTGAACTCCATGAGTGGACTTCCAGAAAGCCAGGTCATGGTCAACAGTCGCGTGGTTGACAGCTCGGGCAGGTGACCCGGCACATGCACGCCAGCTTCACGCTTGAGCATCGACCGATAAAGCTGTAAGTGCCGGCCTTCGCGATCATAATCCAACTCTTCCTGAAGACGCGCGGTTAGCTCAGCGTGTATCAGCCCGGTAGAAATCGCGTTGTCGTAGTGCTGGTAGACGCGGAGGACGAGTTTGAGTTGGTTCAGATCCGCCTCAACCGCTGACGCCATATCAGGATACTGCAACTTGCACGCAAGCCGGCGACCATCAGCGTGAGTCGCGCGGTGGACTTGTCCCAGAGACGCTGCGTGGGCGGCAGTCCTCTCAAAGGAGGCAAACCGGTCTTCCCAACTGGCGCCGAGCTCGCTCACCATACGCCTGCGAACAAATGGCCAGCCCATAGCAGGCGCGTTTGCTTGGAGTTGTGCCAGCTCTTCGACATATTCCCTGGGAAGCGCGTCAGGAATCATGGCAAGGATTTGTGCCACTTTCATCAGTGGGCCTTTGAGCCCGCCCAGAGCGTCGCGCAACTCGCCGGCGTGACGGTCGCGATCTAGCCCAAAACCAAGGTAACGCGACCCAGCGAGCCGCGCGGCAAGCGTCCCGACCACGCCACCGACCTTTACGTAACGCTTAACGCGTCCGGCGACATTAGCGTCCCTTTCTACTCGGCCGCGGTCTCTATTTCGGGATTGCTTCACCAACCGGCTTATGTCCCATCTTTCAAACCAGCATCCTTGGAGATATTCTCTCCGTTCAAAGTCACATGCACAATGACCGCAGACCAGAACTAGATTGATTACCATGGATTACAACTCAACCCAGAACTTACCGCTTCTATTTTTCTCGCAGGCAGAAAGATTGGCAGAGAAGGCCCTCTTATGGCGCAAGGAGGAAGGACAATGGCAGTCACTCACTTGGTATGATGTGTCCGAGGCGGTCAAAGTACTATCCCGGGGCTTGCGAGCCCTGGGTGTCTCCACCGGTGACCGCGTTGGTCTTGTCTCGGAGAATCGTCCTGAATGGCTTATTGCCGACCTTGCCATAATGTCGGCAGGTGCCGTGACGGTCCCCGCATATACGACCAACACTGTCGAGGGTCACGCACACATTTTTCAGGACAGTGGGGCCAAAGTTGCCATCTCTCAACTGCGCAATTGGCGGAACGCGTAGTTCCGGCTGCCAAACGCACTTGCACAGATACGGTGATCACGATTGAAGAATGCGATCAAAGCTCCTCGCAAGGCGTCGAGATTTTATCGCTCGATACCCTACGGGATCGCGCCAGCTCGGTACCCGATGACGTTGAGTCCGAGGCAAGCAAGTCGCAACGGGGGGATACCGCGTGCATAATTTACACCTCAGGCACGGCGGCCTACCCAAAGGCGTCATACTCTCGCACGGCGCCATTATCTGCAATTGCATGGGCGCAGACGAATTACTGAAAGCTCTGCCGGGTTACGGCGAGGACACTGAGATTTTCCTTTCGTTCCTGCCGCTGTCTCATTCTTACGAACATACCGCTGGACAGTTCTTTCCTTTGTCGATTGGCGCCGAAATCTATTATGCGGAAGGCGTAGACAGGCTCGTGCAGAACATAGCTGAGATGCGACCAACCATAATGACAGCCGTGCCACGTCTTTATGAAACGATTCACTCGCGGATCGTGCGTGGCGTTGAGCAATCCGGTGGGCTCCGCGCAAAGATGTTCAAATCGACGTTGGATCTCGGCCGGCGCAAATATGAGGCGCCAGACGAGATGGGTATCGGCGCGCAGATACTGGACCGCATTATGGACCGTTTAGTTCGCTCCAAGGTGCAGCATCGATTTGGCGGTCGACTCAAGGCTTTCGTATCGGGAGGGGCTCCGCTCAACTACGAGATTGGGGTAATTTTTCAATCGCTTGGGCTCCGCGTTCTCCAAGGCTATGGCCAAACAGAATCGGCCCCCGTTATCAGTTGTAACCCGCCTAATCTTGTAAAGGGCACCTCTAAAAATGCCATTTTCGCGCACCGTCGGTTTAGAATCGGGTTGACGATTTGTTGACATCGGGAGGGGTATTCATGGGTCAGATAGGATTTTTTGATCTTTCGAAGCGGTATACCGGGCTGGACGCCAAGAACGAGCCTCTGCGAAGATCGACGAGGTTGTTCCGTGGGAAGACTTCCGTGGGTGTTTGGATGCGGTGTGTCGGCGTTCGGACAAGGCGCGCAAGTCGCGGGCGGGACGCAAGCCGTGGACGCGGTGGTGATGTTCAAGACGATCATTCTGAGCGCACTCTACAATCTGTCGGACGATCAGGTTGAGCATCAGATCCGGGATCGCCTGTCGTTCATGCGGTTTTGGGGTTGGGTCTGGAGGACCGGGTTCCCGATGCCAAGACAGTGTGGCTGTACCGCGAACAGTTGACGCAAGCTGGGGTGATCGAGACCTTATTCGAGACGTTCGATGGCCACCTGAAGGATCAGGGCTATCTGGCGATGGGCGGCCAGATCATCGACGCCTCGATCGTGGCGGTGCCCAAACAGCGCAACAGCCGCAAGGAGAACGCGGGGATAAAGGCTGGCGAGACGCCGGAATGCTGGCAGGATAAGCCGGCAAAGCGGCGCCAAAAGGATGTCGAGGCGCGGTGGACCAAGAAGCACGGCAGGAGCCATTACGGCTACAAGAACCATGTCAACGTGGACCGTCGGCACAAGCTGGTGCGGCGCTATCAGGTGAGCGACGCGGCGACGCACGACAGTAAGGTTCTCGACGATATCCTGGATGGGGACAACACGGCCTTGGGCGTATGGGCGGACAGCGCTTATCGCTCGGCGGAGATCGAGGCGGCGCTGAAGAAGAAGGGGTTGAGGAGCCGGATCCATCGCAAAGCCGCCGCAGCAAGCCGCTGAGCGAGCGCGAGAAGCAAGGCAACAAGATCCGTTCGTCCGTTCGGGTCCGCGTCGAGCATGTTTTCGGGGCCCAGAGCAACGACATGGGCGGGACGCTGCTGCGTAGTGTCGGGCTGGCGCGGGCAAAGGCTCGGATAGGGCTGAAGAACCTCGCCTACAACATGCGCCATCTGGTCCAACTGAA
>CBDCIT010000037.1:0-11540 GCA_965217615.1 Alphaproteobacteria bacterium | reverse complement strand
TGCAATATTGACCCCCTGAGTGGCACGGCGGAGGTTGTCCCGGTAGTCAATAGTGACATTGCTCCCGGATCCCGGACCAGGCGGTAAATTGAATACCGATCTGGAGGGACGAGATGACAAAGTGACATTGCTCCCGGATCCCGGACCAGGCGGTAAATTGAATACCGATCTGGAGGGACGAGATGACAAAGCAGACGAGGCGGCGATTTTCGCCGGAATACAAGGAACAGTCGGTTGCCCGGCTGTCGGAGCCGGGTGCGACGCATAGCAGTGTGGCTGCCGAGCTCGGCGTCACGCCAACGCAGTTGAAGACTTGGCGGCTCGAGCTTGAGGCCGCGGGCTCGGCCGCGGCGACCGCGGCGCAGAAAGCCGAGGCCGCTGAACTGGTGCAGCTTCGCCGGGATAACAAGCGGCTGACGGAGGAGGTTGAGGTTCTACGCAAAGCCTCGGCTTTTTTCGCTCAATGGGCGGCGAAGACATGAAGACGAAGCACGCTTTCATCGCCGCCCATGCTTCAGGGCACGCCATCCGGTTCATGTGCCGGGTCCTGGGGGTTGCTCACAGCTGGTTCCACGCCCGGCGGCGTGCGGCCCCAAAGAGAGCTGAACGCGCTGCCCGGCGTGGCAGGCTCGGGTCAGAGATCCGGGAGATCTTCGAGCAGAGCAAGAGGTGCTACGGCGCGCCTCGGATCCATGCCGAGTTGAAGGCCCGCGGCTTACGCATCTCGAAGCGCTCGGTCGCCAAGCTCATGCGAGAGAACGGCATTCGTCCACCGCGAGGCAGGCGGCGGGCGCCGATCACCACCGACAGCCGCCACTCCCATGCGATCGCGCCCAATCTGCTCGACCGCAACTTCGAAGCCGCTGCGCCCGATGCGGTCTGGCTCGCTGACATCTCCTACATCCCAACTGACGAAGGCTGGCTCTACCTCGCCGCCGTCAAGGATCTGGCCACGATGGAGATCGTCGGCTGGTCGATGTCCGAGCGGCTGAAGAGCGTCCTGTGCGAGGAGGCGCTGAAGATGGCGATCCGCAGCCGCCGGTTGCCCATGGGGCTGATCCACCATTCCGACCGCGGTGTGCAATATGCCTGCGGTGACTACCGCAAGCTGCTCCGCCTCCATGGCATCAAGGCCTCCATGAGCCGCAAGGGGAATTGCCTCGACAACGCCCCTATGGAGAGCTTCTTTGGGTCTCTCAAGACCGAACTCGTGCACCGTACCCGGTTTTCTACCCGGCGCGAGGCCAAGGCTGCGCTATTCGAGTACATCGAGATCTTCTATAACCAACGACGGCGCCACTCGAGCATCGGCTACCGGACGCCGGCACAGGCCAGGAGGGATATGACCATCGCTCAGGCCGCATAGGTGAAGAACCACCTGGTCCGGATTTTGGGGTCAACGTCAGTTCGCGAGAATCGGTGAAGCCACCGCGCCCTGAGGCGTTCCTCGCAAGTTATCCCGCCACTCGCCATCTTCCATGACGCCGGCATTCAGCCATTTGGCGATCAGCCTGATGACCCGCTTGTCTCCGATGCGATCCTCAAGAAACCGGACCAGCCAGTCCCAAGAGACATTGTCGAAAAATCCGCGGATGTCACAGTCCACTATCCAGTTGACCTTGCGCCGTTCTATCCCGAAGGCCAGAGCATCAAGCGCGTCGTGCGCCCCACGCCCCGGTCGGAACCCGTAGCTGAACCCGAGAAAATCCGGCTCGTAAATTGGCGTCAGGATAACTTCCACCACCGCTTTCTGGACAATCTTGTCTTCCAGTGCGGCAATGCCGAGCGGTCGTGTCCCGCCATCCGGTTTGGGTATTTCGACCCGCCGGGATGGCCGCGCCCGATACGCTCCCGAGTGCACGCGTCCGTGAAGGTCGAGCAGCCGCTCTTCCAGCCCTTCCTCGTACTCTCCCCACGTCATCCCATCCACCCCCGGCGAGGCGTCCTTCTTCAACTCGAAGAACGCCCACGTCAGGGCATCTATCGTGACATGGTGTAGCAGCGCAGTGAGTTTCTCCTGCGGTTTCCTCGTTACAGCCTGCCGTATCCACGCGACCGCCTGTGACACGCTTTCCCGACACTGCGTCCGGCACGTGCTTTGATCTCGCGGATTCCCCTTGGTTGAGGCACTTCCCTCCGGCGACTCCGCAGGCGCTTGCGCGCCCTTGTTCGTCGCTTTCATCGGTACTATTCCCTCATCCGACTTCTCCATTCCGTGCGTCATCGGTTACGGATACATCCTTTCCTTTGCGGCCCCGTTACGACTTCGGGGCAAAATGGAGACCTCCCAGGTCCCGGCAATGAGGACGTACGAACGTGCATGGGTTCTTCGACACCGTGGAGCCCAACATCCCCTCACCATGTCGGTGATGTCGGTGTTGCCTTCGACCGCAGGCACAGTCTCGGCTCTCCAGACAAGCAACCTTTCGATGCTCCGTTGCCCTGCCCATCCGCACCCCTGTCAACGCTTCACCTGCCGCCTCGCGACGACCGGCGCATGACTCGGGGCGAGAGTGGTGGTTAACCTCTACTCCCTACCGGACTCTCACCGGCTATCCTCTGCCAGTTAGCCTGGCACACGCCTGCATGGTCGCTAAACTGCTCAACACAGCCCTTTGTCACCAGAGTGCTTCGGTCTACATCGTTACCTCCGTAGGCCGCCCTGGCTGCTACCAACCGAAAGCGACAATTGTTGGGTGGGGTTCGCACCCACCAGGAAAACGCACCTTTCCACGGCGCACTGAGATGACGGGGGCTAAGAAAATCCTAGTTCTTGGCGGCAATAGCTTTGTCGGCCGGCACTTGTGCGCTGCACTAGGATCCAAGCGGGTCGTTGCCACCTGGCATCGGCAGCCGCTCCAAGGCGGCATCCAGTTCGACGCTTGTACTCAGTCGCTAGAGAATATCGTCAAGTCACCGGAAGACTTCAGTCATGCAGTCATCCTAATGGCATTCGCTAATCCTGAAGCCTGCATGCGCGATCCCGAAGGTGCGCGACAACTGAATGTCGATCGAATGGCTGGCCTGCTCGCGCAGTTGCACACACACGGTATCACCGCCGTCTTTGCATCTTCAGAGACGGTGTTTGGGGATGACGCAGGCGGCTACACCGAAGAGGATCCCGTAAGTCCACAAACGCTTTACGGTCGTCTGAAAGCCGAGATCGAGGACCACATCCGTGAGACCTACAAGGCCGCCCTTATCGTCCGCTTGGGCCGCGTCGTCGGCGTGGAGCGCGGTGACGGAACGCTCCTGACGGGTTGGGCGGAGCAACTGGTGCAGAACCACGACATCAGCTGCGCCGAAGATCAGTTCTTTTCGCCGGTATCAATCACGACTGTGACGGAAGCGATCGTCAGGCTCGTCGAGCAAAATCATAACGGCCTGTTCAATGTATGCGGCAGCGATGCACTGAGCCGCATCGCCATGCTGGAAAAGCTGATCAAAACCTGGCGAGGGCGATATGGCTACGATGGTAAAGTAACGCGCTGCTCAATCGACGATTTTCCGACCAGCGAGCCGCGGCAACATGACACGACGATGCGCCCCGACAAGTTGATTACGCCGACATTCCCCATATACCATCCAAATTCGTGGAAATCGTACCACTTTCCCACCGCCAAGGGAACTGTATCCCCTATGCAGCCATCCGATGGCATGATTTTGGTAATCGGCCCGCGCTTGGAAGGCCACTCGGTCATTTTTCTCGCCATCCAGACACACCTCTCCTGTCGCTTTCTCCTCGCCGTCGATTCCCTCGGCCTACGCCGGAGCGGGTCTTCGTCGCAGATCATCAATCAAGCTCAGGATTTTCCGGAACAGGTCCCTCGGCACCGCCACCTCAGCCAATTGGAACGTAACGTAGCGGCCATGTCGGACAACCTTGGCCCCGATCTTCACCAGCTTGTCGCGCAACGTCGTCATCGACCAGTGCTCCACCTCCTTCGGCAAAGCCAGTGTCCTCATGAAGTTGCCCAGATTGTAGGCCAGGGCGTGAAGCTGGAGCCGAACGGCATTGTTGCGGAACTTGCGACATGACAGACGGGTCCAGTTGATGGCGTTCTTGCCTTCCTTGATGTGCTGCTCCGCCGTGCCACGGTGATTATAGAACGCCACCACCCGCTTGGTAGGGCGCGACAGATTAGTGACGATGAAACCGACGCGAGGAACCAGCTCGCCGGGGTGCCACTCCACTTTGGCCACGACACGGCGCTTCTTGTTCCACGATCCGGCCTGATAGCTGAAGCTGGCGTGGAAACGGCGAACATGGTCGGTCGGGCGGGCGACCGACAGGTCGCGTAAGCAGATGGGCAATGTTCCGCTGGAGAATCGCGTTCGCTTTGAGCCGGATGACGTAGAGTAATCCCTCGGCTTCGAGATATTCGTATATCTCCGGTGAGGCGAAGGCGGCATCGCCACGAAAATACAGCCGCACCTTCCTTTCCTTATAGCGCATCACCACCGGCTCCAGAACATTCCGCCATCCGTCGGCACTGTGAACATTACCGGGGCGCAGGGAACATCTCTCCAAGTCGCCGAACTGGTTGAACAGGAATAGCGGATGGTAGCAGGTACAGCCGAAGTGACCATTGTACGCTGTTCCCTCTTGTTCGCCATGGGTCGGGCTGACGCTGCTGTCCATGTCGAGAATGATCATCTTCGGCGGATGGCGGTCATGAACCTTGTCGATCCACACCCCGTTCATGTCGACCAAGGTTTCAACGTTCTCGTCGGTGGCCAATAGCTCCGTCTCGAAGCGTCCCATCTGGCTGGTGGAAGCGGCCTGTCTTTCGATGGCCTTGCCGCCAACAATCCAGCGCATGGCGGGATCGCGTCCCAGACGGTCGGCGTCGTTCACACCGTCATAGCCGCCAAGGCGCCCGAAAACGGACTGGCGAAACTGACCCGTCATGCCGTGCCATCCGTTCTTGCCGGTACGGCTATCCTGGAAAACACCCTCGGCCATCTCAGTCAGGCCGAGGGCATCGTCAAGCTCCCGGTAGGCGAGCAACCCGGCATCAGAGGTGATCTTGGAACCGTGGAATTCAAGCTTCAATCGACGGTCAAAAACGACCCGAAGGCACCTCGGTTTCGATTCACCCATCGGGTGTGCCATATCCGCCGCTCCATGTATGCTACAACTTCATGATTCTTGTAGAATCGCCTTCTCGCCGCACTGAATATCGACGATACTTGGGAAATGCGGGTTACGGCAACCGGAATTAAGATTCCATCGTTTGATGATATCTGCTCCGAGCTGGTTGCCAATTGGCACTGACCGGGGGATTTGCACTTGCCGCCGTGTCATCGAACTGTCAGCTCAAGGTCGTATGCGGTCGTTCGAGCAGTTCGTTACGGATGACCGGTATAGGCTCGTAAGCAGACGTTTCCTCACCTCACGTTAATGGTCCGCTTGTAGCCAGGAGCAGACACTTAAGCCGCTAAGTTTAGTGTCAGCTTGTAGCCATCAGCAAACAACGGTTGAGCAGCCTTCATTAAACAATCGATCTCGAAAATTTCCACTTCGACCGAAGGAATTTTGCCTGAAGCACCCTGAACGGCTTTGGCATAAAACATCGATAAATTGTCGACCTTGTAGAAGCTGAACAAAGGCGCGCAGGCGCGTTCGACCGCCGCAATCTCGTCCTTCGAAAGCACATCGACGTGGCGTCCGATGCGCTCTGGCGATATGGCCTTCCCGTAAAGCTCGGAGTAGAACGGCTGCCCTTCCGTCTTGGAGACATCGAGAACCCATTGCGATGTCGAACCGATTTTGTCGTCGGGATCGACATCGCTGAGGTCAATTTCCGTAAACGCCTCCAACTTCGGGATCACTTTGGCCGGCTCACGAACCAAATCTTCGTATTTCACGTATGCCAATTGATGTTGAATAGAGACGTCACAGCTTCCGAGACACGACAGATAGAAGCTTGTGAGGCCGGCAGCGAGTTGCGCCGGCGTTTTGTCCAAAAGTTCTTGAGCGCCACGATTGCGAGCCGTTATGGCGGACGCAATCGTGTCACGGGGATCGCGCAATGAGATCAAGAACTTCGCCTCCGGTACTAGTTCATGGAGTAAGGGAAAAAACGAAGTAAGCTGCGGATGCTTTAGGACGAGAAATTTGGGCTCCCCAAAACGCTCGTGGATATGGTTAAGGAATTGATTCACTAGGTCTGCGCAAAACTCACGCAATTGGGCAGGGCTATCGAAGTAGTCTTTCGTGTGCTGTTCGTAGAGGAAAAGGCTCCGACCATAGGTTTCGAGTATTCCCCTCAAAAAACGACTTCACCTATTATGGGGTTGGTGCTCTTGCCTCTACACAAAATCGATTGCAGCACGGTCGTGCCGGAACGCAGGTAGCCACCTACGAAAATTGGGGTCATCTTTGCGGCCTCCAACTCTCCGCGTCGACTATCGTCGAGTATCGGGAGTTGAGCGGATTTAGTCGCACCAACTTAGCAATCCTTACTTGCTTGACGATAATTTGATGCAATCATCGCGCCAATATTAACGATATCTTCGAATGTTGATTTCGATCTGCAGCGGAACAGCTTTGGCATACACGCCGGAACAGAATATCAGCATGTTTCGTGAAGTCGAAGTGTCCTTGACTCAGCGGCAGTCGGTGGCTCGGGTTCGTCTAAAAGACCGCGTGCGTTGGGCGCGTTGAACTTCCGCTTTGGGTCATAAGCGGACATTTCTCCGCGCTACGACGTTGGTCCGCTTATAGCCAGAAGCGGACGTACGAAACCCGGCACGAACAGCCGCGCGGCAATCGCCTGGATGACTTAAAATTGGCCATCGGGACTGCGACGCGGGCGGTTACACCTTCTTAGTCGCAGTTTCCCGAATCAGGACAAGGTACTTACTTCTGCGCCACCAATGGCTGCCATTCGAGCGTACCGAACCAATAGTCATGTCGTTCCTTTAGCCAACCGCTCGATGTGTAGAGCACGATCCAGCTATTGAGGAAGTTCAAGGCGTCCGGATCACCCTTACGTAACGCAAACCCAGCTGGATTCTTGGTAAGGAGATTGTCGCCAAACGGCTTGTAAAGAACATCGGGATTTAGGACCACATAGTTCGATGGTTTCGGTTCTGCCGTAAGGAACGCATGGGCGCGGCCGTTCAGAACGTCTTGGAGCGCAGGCTGGTCGTCATCGAACTGTCGTATGATGGCCTTCGGCCACCTTTTCTTCGCCACTTGAACGCCAACAGCATTACCGCGACGCAGCGTGATTGTGACGTCGCTACTGTTGAAGTCATCATGCTTGAAGCCGGCGGTGAGCTTCTTATGTGCAGCGAGCGACAGACCCGTCCAATCGTAAGGGTTCGAGTAATTTACGGAGTTCATATTCCACGACAACGTGATCCAGATACCGGTCATGATCATGTCGAATTTGCCAGTCAGAAGGGCCGGAATTATGCCGTCGAACTGTGTCGGCACAAATTCGATTTCGACGCCCATTTCCTTGGCAACCTCCTTCGCAACGTCAATCTCAAAGCCAATCAATTCGCCTTTGGTGGACCGCATTACCCACGGCACAAAGGCCGAAACGCCAGCGATGAGTTTGCCGCGTTTCTTGATCGTTTCGAGAACACTGCTCGACGCAAGATTTTGTCGGTACTGATCTTGCGCCTTGGCTGCGGAGTGAAAGCCCACTCCAATCAGGGCGATGACAGCAACAAAGCCCAGCACATGTGATGCTCGCATTAACATGACTTACCTCCCTGTTTTGCGCGGATGTTATATCCAGTGATCTTTGCGATATTTTGGAGTGCTAGTATGGCGTATCGATCACCATAACCGCAATATCACCAATGCTGAGTTTCCGATGACGGATGATGAAATTGTTGAGCTGAGCCTTGTCGAAGTCGCTTCCGCGATTGCGCACGGTAGGCTGTCATCCACGGTGGTTACGCAGGCCTGTCTCGCCAGGATCGAACGGCTGGATGATAAGATCGGCGCTATCGTAACACTCGATCCTGATGCCGCATTACGGGAAGCATCACGGGCGGACGATGAACTCGCCGCTGGGCAAATCCGCGGACCGCTCCATGGTGTCCCGCTCGCACACAAGGACTTGTTCTATCGCCAGTCTCGCATTTGCACGTGCGGTTCCCGGATCCGAGCCGACTTCGTGCCCGATCATTCGGCGACGGCACTGGAAAAGCTCGATGATGCAGGCGCGCTCGATATCGCGAGTCTCGCTTTGGCAGAGTTTGGAATCGGCAGCACCTTGCCGCGGTCACCTCGCAACCCGTGGAGCCTGACGCATTTTCCTGGTGAATCATCAAGCGGTCCTGCAACAGCAGTCGCGGGACGACTTGTGTACGGCGCACTGGGCTCCGATACGGGCGGTTCGATCCGTATCCCGGCCAGTTGCTGCTGCCTAGTCGGGATGAAACCGACCTACGGACGTGCAAGCCGGCACGGTGCGATGCCGCTTTCGTTCTCCACAGATCACCCGGGACCGTTGACGCGGACGGTGAGCGACTGCGCGCTGCTGACCAAGATCATATCCGGATACGACCCGATGGATCCGATGACGAGCCGCCTGCCTGTCCCTGATTTTTTGGCGAAGATCGAGAGCGGCGTTGCGGGGCTGCGTCTAGCAGTGCCCAACAACTACTTCTATGACCCGGTTGACCCGGAAATTCGCGGCATCCTCAGCGAATCCGTCAATGTATTTAGAAGCCTTGGAGCGGAAATCGTGGAGGTAACCGTACCTCGTTCTCTCGAACTTGTTGCTAGGATCTTCGCGATAATCGTTCAGGTTGAGGGAGCGACCATACACAGACGCTGGCTTACCGAGCGCCCCGGCGACTACGGTCCCCATACATTCTCAATGTTGGCGCCGGGGTTATATTTTCCGGCAACGACCTACCTAGATGCGCTGAACCTGCGGACAAGTACGTTGCACGAGTTCAGCGCCGCGGTGTTTGAAGAGGCAGACATGTTCTACGCGCCTGTCGTTCCGATGCCAGTTCCTACGGTCAGCGCCAGCGAGTTCGACGCCGACGATGATTTCACGGCGTTCTGGGGTGTGCTTAGCCACTGTACTCGACCCTTTAACGCATTTGGGTTGCCAGCGCTGAGCATGCCGGCGGGTTTTGACGGCAACAAGCTGCCCGTCGGATTTCAACTAGTCGGCCGGGCATTTGACGAAGATCTGCTGTTTCGCGCTGGGCGCGCCTATGAACGCGAAACCCCGTGGACCAGCATGGCGCCGCCGTTGAGTTGATCGCCCGTTGGCGGAATTCACTTCAACAGTTGAAATCGGCGGCGTTGGGAAGCCCAGTTCGCGCCGCTTTCCCTCCTATATATGGCCGCTTCTGAACCACATACGGACGTCTCCATACTTCGCGACGATGGACCGCTAATAGACAGAAGCGGACGTTAGCTTGCGGCGCTGTTCTTTGCGCGGGTCGCCCTCGCTTGGACTTCCAGTACTGCTGCGGCGTCAGGCCACACTATTTTGCGTAACAGCACTGCCAATCGGCGCACCATTAAGCGCTGGATTGGCTGGTCATGATTAGAAGTAACGAGCTAGTCTGGACGCACAAAAGCCCGGTGCGGCGATTTGCATCGCCTGGCGGGTAACCAACGACGGGAGGACGAAATGGCCGATTGGAATATTTCCGAGGAAGCGGCGGTGCTTCTAAACGACGCCCACGTCTGGGATATGACAATTCCTTGGCAGACAACACGCGACGCAGCATCCCAACAGCTTATACTTACCCGCGCAGTCGAGCACGGCTACACGCTCGCCTCGCTCACCATGTTGTCAGATTGGGGCGGGGGATTTGTCGACGCGATCCCAGCCATCGCCAACAGGCGCGCCTACTTCCTTGGTAACCCAGACAAGTTCGTGCTGGTTGACACGTTCGCCGATGTGGAACGGGCCAAGCTCGAGGGAAAACTCGCCATTGTTTTGCACTTCCAGGGCACAAACCCGCTCGGAGGCGATCTTAATATGGTCGAGATGTACTACAGGCTCGGCATCCGTCACATGCTGATGGCCTATAACATGAAGAATCTCGTCGGAGACGGGTGCATGGAGTGCACCGACGACGGCTTGAGCCGGTTTGGCGTCGCGGTGGTCGAAGAGATGAACCGCGTCGGTATGATCGTCGATGTGACCCATACCGGTTACCGCACGACAATGGACGCGTTTGAGGTCTCGAAGGCCCCGGTTATCTTCTCGCATTCGAATCCCGCCGCAGTGTGGGACATCCCGCGCAACGTTAAGGATGACCAGATCAAGGCATGCGCCAAGACCGGCGGTGTCATGTGCATCAACGGTGTCGGCGTCTTCATGGGCGATAACGATGCGTCGCCCGGGATGATGCTGAAGCACATCAATTACGTCGCGGAATTGATTGGCCCGGAGCACGTGGGGATCGGCACCGACTACGTGACGGATGGATGGAGTCGCGAGCCGTTCGAGGCGAGGGCGGCGACCCCGGCGGATCCGTCGGTCGGCGCGCGACAGACTTCATTCGGCGGCCGCTTCAACCAGATGGATTTGCATCAGGCGGCGCATCTACACGCCTCGGGCGGCGCGTCCATCGGACCCGATTGGCGCGATATCCACTACATCGGACCGGAGCAGATGCCGGAACTGACCGAATTGATGCTCAAACACGGCTACAGCGAAAAAGAGGTTCGCGGCATCCTCGGCGAGAACATCATGCGGGTCGCAAAACAGGTGTGGACATAATTCAGCGAACTTCGGCCAGTAACGCGCCATGCTTGCCGACTCCCGTCGGATTCGAGCCAGCGTCACCGTTCCGCCGCCGGTGACTAAAGAGAGACGTTTTCCATTTCCGGATGAGAGTCCGGACCTGAACGCAAGGACTGCAACGCCTCGTCAGGCTTAGCGTGGTTCGGCGCCGGTGGCGCCGGCGGACGATCGGCTATCCGGCGATAGAAGGCAGCCAGCCTGCCGGCATTGTCGGGTATCGTCCAAGCGGGAGGCACCTCAAAACTGCGCTGGCCAGTAACCGGCACTCGGTCTTGGAGGCCGCGCCAAAATTCGTTTGTGTGCAGCCGTTGCCAATCGACACCTTCGCCAACCCGATAGTGTTTGATCAACCATGCGCCAAGCGTACGCGGGTTAGCGAGATGGTAGATGCCGAGTTCCAAAAACTCGGTGCTTTTGTTCGAGTAGCAGGCATAGGTGCCAAAACTCGTGAACAGCTTGGCCGGAATGTCGCACAGATGGTTGTAGTGAAAGGACACGCCGTAGTCATAGCGCGAGAGTTCGCTCATCCATGCGTCGCCATAGACCGGCTTGTGCAGATGGAAGTACTGGCTCGACTGAGCTCTTTCAATGTAGTCAGCGAACACATCGTCAAAGGTAGCCTCGTCGTCATTGTTGACGGGATAGAGGTGGAAGTGCACGCGGACCTGTTCGGCAATATCGGCAAACCAAAGCCAAGCACCCTCGGTGGGCCCAAACGCGCGCTCCGGCCATACCGTTCCGCCATAAACGATATGGGGTTGTCCGTCATCTTCGCTGAGCTTGTTTAACTGT
>CBDCIT010000036.1:0-12156 GCA_965217615.1 Alphaproteobacteria bacterium | reverse complement strand
CTTGGCCAGAAGCAGAACCTGAAGGAAACTCTCGCTCACCGCCGCCATGTTGTCTCGCCGGAAGGTCGCGATCGTATCGTGGTCGGGATGGCTGTTGGCGGCAACGAAGCGCACCCCGATATCGCGATGCGTCGCGCGCTCGATCCGACGGCTCGAAAAGATCCCGTTGGCATAGCAGTAGATCAATAGTGCCAGCATCATCCGCGGGTGATACTGCGCCGAGCCGGTGCCGCGTTGGTTTACCTTGAAGGCGCCCATCTCGACGCGCTCAACCGCCTCGATCACGAAATGCGCCAGATCATCCTCCGGGATCCAGTCCCGAAAACGGCCACTTTGGCCGGGGGTCGGTTTGGGCGGCGTGATCGTCGCCGATGGGTGATCCTTTGATGTCATTTTCCTTGTGTTTGGTCAATCGTGTCGGCGTTGTTTTTGTCGGCCATGGGTTTCCTCATTGAAGGGCCGTCGAGGTCGATCCTGTGGGCGTTGTGGACGATGCGGTCGAGGATAGCGTCGGCGAAAGTGGGTTCGCCGATGATCTCGTGCCATTTTGACAGTGGCAGCTGGCTGGTGATCACGATGGCGGCGTTCTGGTATCGGTCCTCGACGATTTCCATGAGGTCGCGGCGCTGATCGGCGTTCAGGCGTTCCGGCCCCCAGTCGTCGAGGATCAGCAGATTGGCCTTCGTGAGGGCCCGAAACAGACGCGGGTAGCGGCCATCGGCGCGACCCATCTCGAGTTCGGCGAACATTCTGGGCAGCCGTTTGTAGAGCACGGAGACGTCGTCGCGGCAGGCTTTTTGGCCGAGCGCGCAAGCGAGCCAGGATTTGCCGACGCCGCAGGGCCCGGTGATGATCAGGTTCTGTTTTCTGGCGATCCATTGGCCGCGCGCCAGTTGCTGGAAGAGGGCTTTGTCGAGGCGGCGGGGACTGCGGTCATCGACATCTTCGATTGCGGCTTCGGGGTGACGCAGCCTGGCGTTCCTGAGTCGGTAGGTCAGGCGGCGGTCATCGCGCTCGGCCTGTTCGCGGTCGAGCAGCAGGGCCAGCCATTGCGCATGATCGAGTTCGCCGGCGCCGGGGTTGTCGCTCAAATCGGCGAAAGCGCGGGCCATGCCGTGCAGTTTGAGCTGTTTGAGTTGGTCGAGAGTGGGATGTTGCAGCATAAGTCTCCTCCTTACTGAAAGTAGTGCGGGCCACGGATGTTGGCGTGATCGATCGCCGGCCCCGTGGCGGCCCCCTTGGCTGACGAAGCCGGCTTATGGCGATCGAGATTGTTTTTGAGGATCGAGACGACGGATGAATAGGACTGCGCTCCGATCTCCAGGGCCCTCTCGCAAGCCGCCTCCAAGCGTTCGCCGCCATGGCTCTTGGTCAGGCGCAAGATGCCGATACAGGTGCGGAAGCCTTGTTCGGGATGCGGCCTGGTGCGCAGTATGCGGTCGATCAGGGCCTCGGTATCGGTGCCATTGGCCGTGGCCTCGCGGCGGATCCGTTCAAGGGTCCAACTGGCGTAACGGCGGTGCGCCGAGGGCATGTGTTCGGCCACCGTGGTGTGGCGCCGGTTGCCGGAGCCGCGCATATGCGCTGCCACCCGTCTGCCTTTATGAAAGACCTCGACCGTGCGTTCGGTAATCCTCGCCCAAAGCTTTTGTTTGGCCAGGGCATGGGGCACGGAATAGTAATGCTTGGCGACCTCGACATGGTAATCGAGACCGGCGCGGCGCTGCTTCCATTCAGCGTATTGGTAGGCTTGCGCCGGCAGTGGTTGTAGGGCCGGGCAATCCAGAGCTTCGAAGAGCTGCCGGCGCGACGCGCCGAGATGCTTCGTCACCCGACCGTTCAGCGTCTCCAGCAGTTCCCGGATGGCCTGGTTGAGCTCGGCGAGGGAGAAGAAACGGCGGTTACGCAGGCGCGCCAGGATCCATCGCTCGACCAGCTGGACGCCGACCTCGACCTTGGCTTTGTCGCGCGGCTTGCGTGGCCGCGCCGGTACGATCGCGGTGTCGTAATGGGCCGCCAGATCGGCGTAAGTGCGGTTGATCTCGGGATCGTACAGGCAGGCCTTGACGACGCCGGACTTCAGATTATCCGGCACGACCTGGGCCGGCACGCCGTCAAAATAGGCAAAGGCGCGGGTGTGGGAGCCGATCCAGTTGGGCAAGCCTTGCGTCCAGGTCGCTTCCGCATAAGTGTAGCTGGAGGCTCCCAAAGTGGCGACGAAGATCTGGGCTTCGTGGACCTCGCCGCTCTCCGGGTCGATCACCTCGGCCGTGGCGCCGGCGTAATCGACGAACATCTTCTCGCCGGCCACATGGCTCTGGCGCATGGTTACGTCGAGCTTGCCTTTCCAAGCCCGATAGCGCGCGCAGAATTGGCTGTAGCCATAACCATCCGGGTGGACGGCGCGGTATTCTTCCCACAACAGCGACAGGGTGACGCCGGGCCGCTTGAGTTCGCGATGCAGCGCCGGCCAGTCGGCGGGCGGGCGTCCCCGCGGATAAACAACCGGCGCCGGCGGGAACAGCAGGCGATCCAGATCTTCGTCCGCAAGACCCTCGGCCAGCGGCCAGCCCAGACCGGCGCGCTTGGCGCGGCGAATATAGTCTCCGACCGCCGTGCGGCCGATAGTCAAACTGGCGGCGATCCGCCGCTTCGACAATCCCCCAGCATGCAGCCGCAGAACATCACGTATCTTGCGCATGGGCAATCTCTCCCTGGGCATCCTCGCTCCTCTTGGAAAAGGCGCGAGGGTAACCCTTCAAAGGATCACCCAACGAGCGCGATCACTGACCCATTCAGACTGGCCGTTTTGCGTCGGAATCGGTGGCCGGATTAAATCGGAATCACTGGCCGCTTTGGATCGGAATCACTGGCCGCTTTGCGTCGGAATGCGCACTCCATGAGCCGCAAGGGGAATTGCCTCGACAACCCCCCTATGGAGAGCTTCTTTGGGTCTCTCAAGACCGAACTCGTGCACCGTACCCGGTTTTCTACCCGGCGCGAGGCCAGGGCTGCGCTATTCGAGTACATCGAGATCTTCTATAACCAACGACGGCGCCACTCGAGCATCGGCTACCGGACGCCGGCACAGGCCAGGAGCGATATGACCATCGCTCAGGCCGCATAGGTGAAGAACCACCTGGTCCGGAATTTGGGGTCAACGTCACCGAGCGGCACGAGAAAAGGTTTGGCAAGGCGCCCACACTGCGGAGAACGCGCCTGCATTGGGATCACTTCGGCCATCCAGGCTATTTTGATCGGCTGCTTGACGGCTTGCGGAAGGCAGGGCTGCCCGAGTGACCAAAGTTCCAATGCCCTGGGCAACTGCGCAGGAGTCCTGAGGCCAAAACCGGGTCATGGCGGGGGTTTTAGCGCCCTTCGCTCAATATGACGAAGGGTCCGCTATTGGCTAATAGCGGACCCATGGACGTGGTTGCCGGAGAGTCTGCTAATGACCCTTACCGGACATTGACGCAACGAGGGCGGCCTTCATGCGCTAATCTAATCGGGTTCATCTCGGGGACGACTTTTGGTGTGTGTTACGGTCGGTACGTCGCGTTCCAATTGGCCGAAGCGGCGGTGTCGAGGAACTGCTCCGGAAATCCTGAGCCCGATTGATGATCCGCGACCAAGACCCGCTCCGGCGTAGGCCGGAGAAATTGATGGCCAGGAGAAAGCGACCGGAGGGGTGCGTCTGAATGGCGGAGAATCTGGGCAGATGGCCTTCGGAACGAGGGCCTATCTCCAAGATCACGCCATCGTAAGAGGAAACTTCATGACGTCTCGTATTCTGCACGCCTATGACATTCTGGTGCTCCACAATCCTAAGTTAGTTCTGGTCGTGCTGCTCTCAATTCTGGTTTTCTTCGGTTATCACACAAAGGACTTCAAGTTGGACGCATCGGCCGACTCCTTGTTGCTGGAAGACGACGTGGACCTCAAGGTGTTCCGGAAAATCCAAGAGCGATATCCGAGTGGTGACCTACTCGTTGTGACGTACACCCCCGACAAAGACCTCTTCTCGGACCAAGCATTAGAGCCTTTGAAGCAACTCCGTGGGGAACTCGAGAAAGTCTCCATCGTGGACACGGTGCTCACGATACTCGATGCCCCACTATTCAAAAGCTCGGACATACCGTTCACGGAATTAATCAACGATATACCAAGCCTGGAAAAACCCGGTGTCGACCGGCGCAAGGCCAAAGACGAGCTGCTCAATAGCCCCATTTTCCGCGAGCTCATCGTCAGTGTAGATGGTCGAACGACCGCTTTACTGTTGGGACTAGTCGCGGATCAACGGCACAACAGCTTACTCCAAACTCGAAATGAGCTGCGTGCCAAAAGACGAAATACCGGTCTCTCTGTCGAAGAAACGCAAACCCTGGAACGCATCACCACCGAATACGATCAGGCTCATGAAGCGCTAAATGAGCAACGCCACCTTGACGTTGCACACATCAGAGACATCATCGAGCCATACCGCCGGCATGGCGTTCTACATCTCGGCGGTCTGCCGATGATTACCGATGACTTGGTGACATTTGTGCGCAACGACTTGATCGTCTTCGGTGGTGGTGTTCTAGTGTTTCTCATTATTGTTCTCTACGTCATCTTCCGGGAATTGCGGTGGATCGTGCTCCCACTGCTCAGCTGCTTTTACGCCGGATTAATCATGGTGGGGGTACTGGGATTGATCGGTTGGAAGGTCACCGTCATCTCATCCAATTTTCTCGCCCTTATGCTGATCATCACCATCTCAATGAACATTCATTTGATCGTGCGTTACCGGCAGATCAAACGAGATCATCCCGGTGACGATCAGTTGGCGCTGGTCAGAACCACCACGCATAAGATGGTGAAACCCTGTCTATACACCGCGCTAACTACCATCATAGGATTTAGCTCCCTGGTCGTGAGCGAAATCAAGCCGGTAATCGACTTCGGGTGGATGATGAGCGCCGGTTTGGCGGTGACATTTGTCACCTCGTTTCTACTGTTCCCCACGTTGCTGTTGGTGACAGGGAAAACTGGATCCGAACCCACCGTCGACAGTGACCGTTTTCTCTTACCTGCATATCTGGCCCGTCTGACCGAGACTCAAGGCAACAAGATCCTGGTGTTAGCGGTAACGTTGACCGTCGTGAGTGTAGCGGGAATCACCCAGTTGCGTGTCGAGAACAGTTTTATCAACTACTTCAGCGACGACACGGAGATATATCAAGGTCTCAAGCTCATCGATGAAAAGCTCGGTGGCACTACTCCACTGGAAATACTGATAAAATTCGCGGACGACTCTGACCTCTTCCTGACGGCCGAGGACCTTGAAGGGTTGACCGATGCAGAGATACAAATGGAGCGTGAGTACGCCGAACTACACGCCAACTCACCGGAGTATTGGTTTACCGCCGACAAGGTCGAGCGCATCAAAAAAGTACACGACTACCTCGATGGACTGCCGGAAATTGGCAAAGTGCTCTCGCTCGCTTCGGCGGTGCGGATTGGCGAAGCCTTAGCCGAAGAGGAGCTGGACAATTTGCAGCTGGCAATCCTGTATACCAGAATTCCCCCTGAGGTAAGAAAGCGTATCATGGACCCTTATGTCTCCATTGATGCCAATGAGGCACGGCTCTTTGCCCGTGTGTTGGATTCGAAACCGGATTTACGCCGCAACGAGTTGCTGGAGACAGTCCGCCGAGATTTAGGGGAGAAGCTCGGATTTGAGGAGCAGGACGTGATCGTGAGTGGACTGCTAGTGCTCTACAACAATATGCTGCAAAGTTTATTCAGTTCGCAGATTAAGACCATTGGTGTAGTGATGCTGGGTATTGCGATCATGTTCCTAGTTTTGTTCCGATCAATCACCTTGTCGATTATCGGCGTTCTGCCAAACTTACTAGGTGCCGCGGTGGTTTTGGCTGTGATGGGATGGGCGGAAATCCCCATGGACATGATGACCATCACGATCGCCGCCATCACCATCGGTATCGCAGTTGACAATGGTATCCACTACATTTACCGCTTCAGAGAAGAATACGCACTTAACAACAATTATGTGGAGACCCTGCACGTTTGCCATGCCAATATCGGCAAAGCGGTGTTCTTCACAACCATGACCATCGTCTTCGGCTTCTCGATTTTGGTGTTTTCCAACTTCATCCCCACTATTTATTTTGGTGTGTTAACCGCGTCGGCAATGTTCATCGCCCTTTTGGCAGCACTCACGGTGCTGCCAAAGGTGATTTTACTGTGGAAACCATTCGACTAATGCTGGATTAGACGAACACATGGTTCGAGGCGGTAAATGGCAATTCATAACATAGGTGAGCCGTGCCACGTCTGCTTGCGGGGGTTCAGCGGACGCCGCACGGCACACCACCCAAGGTCCGGTGATGACCCAAAGCAGACCTTCTACCAATTTCCGAGCAGCCGGTGATTGGCGCCATCGACATTTGCTGTAGCGCCAACCTCTTGACCGATTGGTGCGAGGACGAGTCGATGGATGCCGGCGATATGGAAGACTGGGCAGTCTGGCTACGGATCAGGGTGGCGGAGTAGGAGTCGCTCCGGACATTATAATGAGTCGGGCGATTGCGGGGTGCCGTTAGAGCTTCCCCCAATCGACGTTCCGCCGTCGCGTGCAATAGATTGGGTCCCGCGAGTCCCCCGCTTTTGCGTCTGAGCTCGATTGGGGGGGACCGCGATGTCTGATGCCCCGGTTAGCCGGATGGCATCCATTCAAGCGTCGGCCGTCGTCGGCCTTTCGCGCCTGATGGATCTCGATCACGTGGAGACGCTCGCGCGCCTCAACGCCCATCAGAGGGCGCTTATCGCCCCACGCATCGCTGAGTTCCGCGGCCACTTCGCCGGACAAGCCAATGAGAACCTGATCGCCGAGTTCGACGACCTCGCCGAGGGGCGGTGCAGTGCGCCGTCGATATCCAACGCGGCATGGGGAAACGGAACGCGAGCGTGCCGCGCCAAAAGCGGGTCGAATTCCGCTTCGGGGTGAGCTATGGCGAGCTGATCACCGACGGCGATTGGGTGTACGGCGAAGGCGTTGCCGAGGCGATGCGAGTGGAAAGAGAGGCCGAGCCGGGAGGCATCTGCCTCACCGAAGGCGCGGTCGAGGAAGTGCGCGGAGCCGTCGGTTTCCCTTTCGAGGCCACAAATGGGGGCGTCTTTCGTGTCCCGAAGGGGGTCCTCGCCCCACCGGCCGAAGACACCTCCAAGGAACTGCGCCCGACGCTTCACACCCGCAGCGGCGCGACCCCCAGGCGCGGGCGCGGCCGGCCCGCGAGACTGCGAAAACGGAGGCTCCTCTGGTCCGCCGGTGCAGCGGGGCTGCTGATGGTGATTGCCGGCGGCGCCGTCTCGATCATCGAGTGGGACGCGGCGACGGACCAGACCGCGCGCGAGCCGGCCGGCGTTACGCGCGCGGCGCTCGAGACTACGGTCGCGACAGCGCCGGCGCGCCGTGGCGAAGACCTCGGTGCGGTGCGCGACGCATTGCGACGCGGCGACGTAGGCGAGGCGGAACGGCTCCTGGATTCGCTCGTCGGCAGCGGCGAAGGCGCCGCGGGCGTGGGCGCACCGAACGCAGGCACCCCAGATTCGGTGGGGCTCGATTTCGTCGAGGTCGAGTCCCTCTTCCGGCGTCTGATCGATCTCAAGGAGCGCGACCTCGGGCTTGATAATCCCGGTCTTGCGCCGACGCTTGCCGCGCTGGCGGCGTTTTACGCCGGTCAGGGGCGGCATGCGGACGCCGAGCCGCTCTATCGGCGCGCCCTGGCCATACGCGAGAGGGCCTTGGGCCCCGACCACGCGGATGTTGCCCAGACTCGTGAGCAACTTGCCGCAGCGCTTCGGGCGATGGGCCGGAGCGCGAAAGCGCCGCTCGGCGCGAACCGGGTCGGGGAGCAAGAATCGGGAATAGACTGAGGCAGCGGGTGGCGTTGCGCAGACGCACGGGTGGCACCGAACGATACTTAGAGCCAAGAGGACAGGAAGCGCGCCGGACCTCGGGGTTCCGTGTCCGCTTTCCAGCCGATTTCGTCCGCTCGGAGCCGGAGAGCGGACCGACCAGAAGGAGCCGTCGGTCGCCGAGGCTCATCGGCTGATCCGCCTGCGCACCTTGTCCGTCATTCGATGGAAGAGGTTTTCCCCAATTGACTCCGCATTTCTGCCCCCTGTAATTTTCGCGGCGATCCCCTTTGAGTTGGTCGAACTGCCGGGCCCTGCGCTAGCGACGAAGGATGCCTATTAATAGCCGTAAGCATAGATGAACTAACCGGCCCGCAGAAGGCGGCCGTCTTGGTGCTCACGATGGGCGAGGAGCGGGCAAGCAAGTTCTTCGCCCAGATGGACGATGACGAAATCCGCGAAGTCACGCAGGTCATGGTCAATCTCGGCCAGATCGACGCCGACGTAATCGAAGGCCTCCTAAAGGAGTTCGTCACCATGATCGTCAGCCCAGGCGCGATCTCGGGCACCTTTGAGGGCACCGAACGCCTGCTGATGAAGGGCATGGACAAGGATCGGGTCGCTGAGATCATGGAGGAGATTCGCGGCCCCGCCGGGCGCACGATGTGGGACAAGCTCGGCAACGTGAACGAGGTCCTGCTCGCCAACTTCCTCAAGAACGAGTACCCGCAGACCGCGGCCGTCGTTCTAACCAAGATCACGGCCGACCACGCATCGCGGGTCCTCGGCGTCCTGCCCGAGGACTTCGCGATGGAGGTCATGGTGCGCATGCTGCAGTTAGAGCCGGTGCAGAAGGAGGTCCTCGACAGCATCGAGGTGACGCTGCGCGGCGAGTTCATGACCAACATCTCGCGCTCCTCGCAGATCGATCCGCACGAGCTGATGGCTGAGATCTTCAACACCTTCGACCGTTCGACCGAAGCCAAGTTCATGGCCGGCCTGGAGGACCGAAACCGCGACGCGGCCGAACGCATCAAGGCCAAGATGTTCACCTTCGAGGACCTGACCAACCTTGATCCCTCAAGTGTTCAGACGCTCCTACGCAACGTCGAGAAGGGGGCCTTGGCGCTCGGGCTCAAGGGCGCCTCGGAGAACCTGCGCGATCTTTTCTTCAGCAACATGTCCGAACGCGCGGGCAAGATCTTGCGCGAAGACATGGAGGCGATGGGTCCAGTGCGTTTGAGCGAGGTCGATGAGGCGCAGAATC
Organism: Alphaproteobacteria bacterium; assembly: GCA_965217615.1. GTDB lineage: Bacteria > Pseudomonadota > Alphaproteobacteria > UBA8366 > CAVOAK01 > CAVOAK01. The sequence continues at coordinate 2,969 of CBDCIT010000036.1, read as the reverse complement.
AGATGATCAACAAGGCGAAAGAACTGGCAGACTCGGGTGAGATCGTGCTCGCCCAGGGTGGCGGCGAGGACGAGTTGGTTTACTGACGCGACGACCGACGCGGCAGTTCGATCCGGGAGCAAGTTATTCCGGGGCTCGTCGGGCACAGTCGTGAACGTCCGGTTTTGGCTAAGAGCAGACCTTTGGACGCGGTTGCTGGAGAGCCCGGTAATGACCCATTGCGGACCCTACCTGGATGACCGGCAGCGCCTAGCGGCGCATGAGCCATCTTCACCGTGCGCTGAAAGGCCTCGGCGATCCCTTCTGCGCCACGGAGTCGTTCTCGTGTCCCTTGAGGAACGGCTTCACATACCGTGCCGGCATTAGCTTCATGTTCACGCCCTGCCCTTCTGGCTCACGCTCTGCCGGACTAACCTCGGAAGAGCTGTAGGATGGCCTGCGGGTTCTGATTGGCAATGGACAAGGCCTGGATGCCAAGCGATTGCTTGACCTGCAGGGACTGCAGCGAGGCGCTCTCCTCGGCCAGGTTCGCATCCACCAAATTGCCGACACCGACCTTGAGGATATCGATGAGCCGGACCGCGAAATCGACCTGAACGTCCAGCCGCGTCGCCGAGGAACCGAGATTGGCCAGGCCGTTGGATACCGTAACGATCGCGGCGTTGATGGCCGTGAGCGCCAGGTTCGCGCTCGTGCTCGAGGTCAGATCGCTGGCGCTGATGCCAAGCGCGGTCACGGACAGATCCTGGGCGGTGATGGTGATCGTCGAGCCGTCCACGGTGCTCAGCACCGAGAGGTTCGTACCGGCAGTTTGGATGATGTTCGTTCCGCTGAACTCGGCCGTGGCGACGATGGTCTTGATCTGCTCGCGAAGCTGCGCGAAGTCCTGTTGAATCGCGGTCCGTGAATTGGCGTCGAGTCCGGCCTGGTTGGCCTGAACGATCTTTTGCTTCATCGTGATGAGCAGGTCGCTGATCGCCTTGGCCGCTTCAACGGCCACGCCGACCGAGGCTTCGCCGCTGGCAAGCGCGGTCTTTACCGCCAAGAAGCCGGCGATGTCGCCGCGCTGGTTCTGGGCGATGGCAAAGGTCGCGGCGTCGTCCTTTGGGCCGTTGACCTTCAAGCCGGTGGTGACGTGCAACTGGGTGAGTTCCAGATCCTTGATCGTTCGCGTCAGGTTCTGGAGGGCGACAAACGCCCCTTGGTTCGTGTTGACGGATAGAACCATTCTGTTCGCTCCTTCTCCGTACAACCGCGAACGCGTTCGAGCGCTTTGGCGCTGGCTGATGCCGCGCAACAGCCGTGCCACACCGAAGCATTTCGTTAACTAAGCGCATAAGGCACTGAAGCGGTGCGTTTTTTCGACCACCGGGAATTGGGACCGCGATAGCCATCCCACCCAAGGTGGGCACGAGGTAAAAAACGCCGCCTCGCGCAATTATTTCCTAGGTCGGACCGTCACCCGTCCGAATCTGCGAGTCCTAACGTCCGCTGTTGGCTATTAGCGGACCTTTCGTCAGCCTCACACCGCTTCTGCAACGCTCTGCGAAGTACACGGCCCCCGGGTAACGCATGGGTAACAAGCGAGCGTGATTCGGGGCCTATTGGCGCCGCGACCGCGCAGCGGACAATCAGATTTTGCAGCAGCGCGTCCGTAGCGGCAATCCAATTGGCCGGCACGTTCAGGGTTACGAGTCCATGGCGCGCTCCCCTATATCCGGTTTGCGCCCATTCTAGCCCTAGTGGGTGTGGGTGTAAACCGGATAGGCAAGCGTCAATCTCCAGACCGCCATCAACCGCTTCATCGCCGAAACCAACGACGACCCCACACCGTTCGTTTGGACCGCCAATCCCAACAAGATCGTCGCCGCCGTCAAACGTGGGCACCAAGCGTTAGATTCGATCCACTAGCACGAGGCGGCGGCAGGGTCAGGCCGGTAGGATGTCTATCCGGGCGCCTGAAGCGACCCGGCCGGGCCGCCGCCTCAATAGGGGCGGCCGTCGCTGTGCGTGAAGCTGTGGCGTTCCGCCCCGTGCTTGAGCGCGAGGTCTGCGTCGGGATAGATCACGTCGTCGCCCGGCGAACGGTCGCCAACCTCCAGATAGGTGGCGGCCCGCGCGCCCCGGTTGACCAGGTGATGGCCGTCGGCCGCTCTGGCCGGGAACCCGGCGGCCATGCCCGGGCCCAGGATCTGCTCGCCGCCATCGGTGATGAGCGCAAGCTCACCGTCGAGGACGTAGACGAACTCGTCCTGCCGGGTGTGCCAGTGGCGGATTGAGGACCACGCGCCCGGCTCGAGCCGCACCAGGTTGACGCCAAAGTTCTCGAGCCCCGCCGCATCGCCCAGCGCCCGCTTGATCCCCGTGCCGATTTGGTTCTGGTAAGGTTCGGGGTAACCCGAGTCCTCGACCGTCTCGACCGTCATTGGATCGAAGGCCGGCAACGAAAGCCGACCCTCGCTCGTTCCCGTCATGGCATCGCTCCCGGTTCGTGATTTCGCGTGGGTTCAGTCTTGCCAGCTTACAAGAATAAGCGCCCGACGGCCCGCTTGCGCGGTGCCACCCGTGGCTGGAGTTCATGAAGGCTAGCGGGAGCCCTTGCCCCTTCGCTTTGTGATTCTGGCCGCTTTCCGTTTCATGACAGCGAACCCGCGACCGCCCATGACCCGTCAGCTCGTTGAGCCCAACTAGCGGCGTCATGGACAAGCGCACCACCCCGCTCACCTCCGTCCCCAGCGAATCCCCAACTCCCGCCATTGTTCAGTAGCCCAAAGGTCAGACTTTCTGGGAACGCGGATCTATCATGGCCCTCAGAATATCGATGATTTGCGAGGCGCTCAGTTCGGCACCCATGAGGTCGGGTCGCATGGGCTCGAAAACACGCAACATCCGCGAAGCCGCGATCGAGGGCACGTGCGAGTTATGGTCCCGACCCTTGAAAGTGGAAAACCGATCCAGGCCATCGATCA
>CBDCIT010000035.1:0-134679 GCA_965217615.1 Alphaproteobacteria bacterium | reverse complement strand
GCGCATTTCGTTGGCATAGGCAAGACGGATGATGCAGCCGGGAGTATCGTGCTTTTTCCATAAGTACTGGAATATGCGTTCGCGAGCGAGACAGGAGTTGGCGAACTCATCGGCTGCCGGTTGGGGAGCCACGTCCTCCGTCGCGCCTTGGCTGCGAACGCTGAAAAGCGGGTAAACGGTGCCCGACGAATAGATGACCATACGGCAATCCACGAAGGATTCGGCAACGTTCCCCGGACCGAATGTGTTCGTCATCCAGGCAAGTTCCCTATCCCCGACGGGCCCAAACCTGCCGCCCACCGCGTAAACGACGTTGGGGGTCCGTGGCAAGTTTGCCACGCTGGTCCGGTCCAAAAGATCGCAAGTCACCGTCTCAACACCCCAGGATTTGAGTCTCTCCCGTATGCCGGGTTGGCCAAAGCGGGCGACGCCGATAATCCGTTTGTCGGGCGCCGCCCGTTTTGCGAGCCCACAGACCGTCTGTCCCAGCTGGCCGCTGGAGCCAAATATCAGGATGTCACCGTCGAGGCGCTCCATGTCCTCGACGAGGGCCTCAGACTGCCGCGTCATGACCTCCTCGAGATGCTCGACATCCTCGAAGCGCTCCGGGAGCGTGCTCGTAGATAAAATTGTCATCGGCCTCGCTTACAACGTGCAAATGGAGACATTCGGGCTTTCCTCTGGAAGTCCAAAGTTCTGCCAAATCTGCCATGTAGCCATCTAGCCGACAATTCTGATCGTGATCCCGCGCTAATCATCGTGTTCAAAGTCCGATTTGGGTCAGTAGCGGTCGTAAACGTCGGTCCGAATAATGATCCGCTTTGTGAAGAAATGCGGAGATCCTAACCTTTGCGAGCAATGCCCATGTCGCGAGACGCCGGCTACAATGTTGCTGGCAGGCCTAACTACGCCCTAGTCGTCTTCGTCGAGGAAGCGCTGATAGTCCTCACAGACATCCTTAACGGCGATTTCGACCAGCTCTTTGCCAAGCTCTGGCGTGGCGAGCGATGAATCCGCGCCGATCCGGCCGTCGGGGAAGATGCGGCGGTGGTGTTCGGCCTCGTAGTGGTCGTCGCTCGGATGGTCCCTGATATAAGCCATCGAGACCTTGGTCGGATCGCCGGTCTCTACTGATTTGATCGAGTCGGGGTAGGCGAACTGCGTCATTGCGACCTCGCTTGGTGTGCAATGAAACCCTTCCCACTCGCCATACTGCTCGTGCCTCATTTTGTCGGTGTTTGGATGCTCCCACCAGCTGCGCAGGCGGCAGCGGATCTTCGGCCGGTTGCTCGGCGCGAGGCTCTTCTCGTGGTAGATCTCCTGAAACGCGCTGCGCGCCGGGGCGACGTTGCCGCCATGGCCGTTGAGGAAGTAGAAGCGCTCGAAACCATGATGGGCGAGCGAGAAGATCGTGTCCTTAATGAGGGCGATCAGCGTTGTCGGCCGGACTGTCAGCGTGCCGGCGAAGTCCAGGTTGAACTGGGCGACGCCGCAATAGATCGTCGGTGTAATGAGTGCGTCGATGGATTGGCCGACACCTTGGGCGATGACCTCGGCGCAAATCGAATCGGTGCCCATGATTCCGTTTGGACCATGTTGCTCGGTCGAACCGATGGGGATGATGACCCCCTTCGAGCGGGCGAGATAGTCTTCGACTTCCTTCCAGGTGCTGAGATGGAGGATCATGAGCCTACCTATGTGTCTTCCGTTCTGAGCCTAACGCGCGCAAATTGTCGCGTCCGCTACGTCTTGGGCATCGTGAGTATACATGCCCGGATTATCCCATCGCGTTGAATTCTCGCTGCGATTCCCGCCGCCTGCCATCGCTGTGTTGGTGCCAGATATCTACCTTGCCATTGATTGCGGGCGAAGGAATAGGTTAATGACGGGCCTCCACGCGCCGCAGCCGGTGCGTTATGCGAGAAGAAATGCCAGCAGGGACGCCGCGATGAGTGGTTCAATAAAGACGAAGTATCGTCCGCAAACCGTGCTCGTGCGCGGCGGCCTCACCCGTAGTCAGTTCGGCGAAGCCAGCGAGGCGATCTATATGACGTCGGGCTTTGTCTATGACTCGGCGGAGCAGGCAGCAGCGGCCTTTCGCGGCGAAGACGACCACTATATGTACGCGCGCTATGGAAATCCCACGGTATCGATGTTCGAGCAGCGGCTGTGCGAGCTCGAGGGCGCGGAGGACTGCTTCGCGACAGCCAGCGGCATGGCCGCAGTGTTCGCTTCACTGATGTGTCAGCTCAAGACCGGCGATCGGGTCATCGCGTCGCGCGCGCTATTCGGGTCATGCAGCATCATCCTCGGCGAGTTCCTGCCGCGCTACGGGATCGAGACGGAGTTCGTGGATGGCACCGATGTTGGCCAATGGGAGCAAGCGCTCTCGAAACCGGCAACGGCCGTGTTTCTCGAAACACCGTCCAATCCGACGCTCGAAATAATCGATCTTAAAGCGGTGGCGGACCTTGCGCATGCTGCGGGCGCGCTGCTTGTCATTGACAATGTATTCGCGACGCCAATGCTGCAACAGCCGCTCGAGCTCGGCGCCGATGTGGTCGTCTACTCGGCGACAAAGCATATCGACGGGCAGGGACGCACGCTGGGCGGCGCGGTACTGGGGACAAAGGAGTTCGTGCGCGGGCCGCTTATGACCTTTTTGCGCCACACTGGCCCCGCGCTCAGCGCGTTCAACGCGTGGGTTCTCGTCAAGGCAATGGACACGATGGAGCTGCGCGTTACGCGGCAATGCGACAACGCGCTCGAGGTGGCGCGTTTTCTCGAGGCACGCAACGATGTCGCACGTGTGCTCTATCCTGAACTCGCCTCCCACCCCCAGGTCGATCTGGCAAAGCGGCAGATGCGTCGCGGGGGGACGATTGTTTCCTTCGAGCTCGACGGCGGCAAGGAGCGGGCGTTCAAATTCGTCAACGCGTTGGGGCTCGTCGACATCGCGAACAATTTGGGCGACACCAAGAGCCTGATTACCCATCCGGCGACGACGACGCATGCGCGCTTAGCGGTCGAGGAGCGCGAGCGGCTTGGCATCAGCGAGGGATTGGTCCGCTTGTCGGTCGGCCTTGAGGACGTGGAAGACATCAAAGAGGACATGGCCCAAGCCCTCAGCGTCTGACTGGCCTAGGCGCTGTGCGCTTTAAATGGCCGCAAATCTTCCGCCTATGACGCCGAGCAGATATTAGGTGGCGGCCAGACTTGGGCTATCTACAAAATCACCAAGCGGCCTTCGAAAAATCGGGTTGCTAGTCGGTCTCTCTCAGTTCTTCGTACGAAACCATCACGTGTTCGCGAAAGGCTTCCCTTTCGGTCAATCCGTCGTAATAGCGCCGAACACACGCATGCTCATTGCGTTCGATGTCTATGTCATAGTAGCGAAATAGACAGTGACCAAATTGTATGTCTGCGAGCGTAAATTTTTCTCCGGCGAGAAACTTGAACTCAGATAACTGCGTTTCCGCGATGTCGAGAAGCTTGTTTAGACGTTGCACCGCAAGGTCAATTACTACCGGGTCTTGTATTGAAGGAGGTGTCCGGACAACACGCCAAAAAATCGGACCCGTGAAGTACAGCGTGATGTTTAATTTTGACCATTCTGCCCACTTATCGACATTTGCACGGGCAACCGGATCCGCTGGCCAAAATCCGGCAGAACCGTACTTATTGACGAGATAGCGTAAGATTGCACCTGTTTCCCACAACGGCGGGTTTCCGCCGTCTTGTAGAGTTGGCACAGTACCGTTGGGATTCATCAGAAGATATTCAGGAGTATCAACCTGACCGTAGACAAATCCAGCGTCGACACGTTCGTATTCAATGCCTAATTCAGCAATGCACCACATTAGGGCTTGCACGTTGGAGGAGGATTTTCGGCCCCATACTTTTAACATCGCCATAATTCGCCGACTCTCGAGCGATCAAAATTGGTTTTCGAGGTTGCCAACAAGGCGGGTTCAACCGGTCGTCGCAACACGTTCAGTTTGACTGGCCTGCAAGCACTGGTCCAGAGCTTCGGCGGGAGTTCTCCATCCGAGGGTCTTGCGGGGCCGTGTATTGAGCGCGTCAGCAACAACTGCGAGTACGTCCGGACTGTGTGCGCTCAGATCGGTTCCTTTCGGGAAGTACTGTCGAAGCAGTCCATTGGTGTTCTCGTTCGTTCCGCGTTGCCAAGGGCTGTGCGGTTCGCAGAAGTAGACGGGAAGGCCGGTTGCGATCCGCAGATCCGCATGCCTGGCCATCTCTGCTCCCTGGTCCCAGGTCAGCGAGCGGCGAAGCTGCGCTGGCAATGTCGTGATCGTCCGGGCGATGGCATCGCGAACCGCTTCAGCCCCATGACCGGCAAGCGCAGGCCCGTTCTTCACGCGCGGGACGGTGCCGTGGCCTTCCATTCGGGGAAGATGCAGCAGCATTGTGAACCGCGTGGTGCGTTCCACCAGAGTGCCGATCGCCGATCTGCCCAAGCCGATGATCAGGTCACCTTCCCAGTGTCCGGGTACGGCCCGATCAGCTGCTTCCGCCGATCGTTCACTGATCATGATCTCAGGCGTGACGAAGGATTTTCCCCGCCGGCGGCTACGTGCCCGAGGTACGCGCAGTGCCCTTCCCGTGCGAAGGCAGGCGGTCAGCTCACGACGGAGTGCGCCGCGGCCCTGTACGTAGAGCGCCTGATAGATCGCCTCATGACTGATCCGCATCGCTTGATCCTCGGGCCCGTCCCCCCAGGATAGTCGATCCGAAGACGGTGCGCGATCTGCTCAGGACTCCAGGCCCTGGCCCATCGCCTGTGCTGCCGCGGCCCATGCCGACGACCGTTCCAGACGACGCGTGGCCCCTCGATCACCGTTCCATCCGGTGCCGAGATCCGACCCGCAAGCCGATCCTGCACATAGCGCCGCAGCGCCTCATTCGTTGCCAGCTTGGCTGGCTTCGGCCTTTTGGCGGACCGATCAGTATGCCACTGCGCCGTCGTTGCTCGGTAGTCCAGGCCACCGCTTCGGGTCGCCGCGTTGCGCCGCACCTCGCGGGAGATCGTCGACGGTGCTCGCTCCAGCCGGCAAGCAATATGACGTATGCCTCTTCCCTGGGCGTGCAGAAGAGCAATCTCCTCACGTTCCTCGAAAGACAGGTAACGTCCTGACAGCGGCTTGGCCGGTTGCGATAAATGTGATGGTGGCATGCCGCCCGACCTCCGGAACCACCTCGAGCCTACCGGAGGGGATACACCGGCATCTCGGGCCGCGTCCTCGCTCGAACGTCCCGTCGCAATCGCTGCCCAGAACCGAACAAGCTCCTCACGCCGTGCCGAGTCCGGTCGACCTGGCGAATGCAACTTGCTCCGTCCAGACCGATCCGACCGCCGTCTGCGTACCGTCATAGCAACCTCCTATGCCAGAGTGTTGCGACGACCGATTGAACTCGCCCAATAACCCGTCAATCATCAGGATCAACGCCCTGTCAGTTTAGTCAACCGGTACGCCGGGCATCTTGAAGGGTTGCGCGCTTTCGAATGCGCGGGCCGCGCGCAGGACCAGCGCATCTTCAAACATTGGACCGACAATCTGCAGCCCGACCGGAAGGCCGTCGGAGGTGAAGCCGCACGGCACGGAGCAGGCCGGCTGCTGCGTCAGGTTGAAGGGGTATGTAAACGGTGTCCAATCGGCCCAGCGCGCATAACTGTCCTTATTTGGAAAGTCCACACCGGCGTCGAATGCTGGAATCGGCAATGTCGGCGTGACAAGCAGGTCATAGGTCTGGTGGAATCGCTTCATGTGCTGGCCAAGCGCAATGCGGTCGGCCGTCGCCTGCTGGTAGTCCGCGAGCTTTGTCTCGGCACCCATTTCAACGACGTGCAGAAGGCCCGGATCGACCAGTTTGCGCTGCGCGTCGGTGAAGTTCGCCAACATTCGCGCAGCACCGTTGTACCAAAAAGTAAGAAATGTCCTGCGCGGGCTTTCGAACCCCGGATCCAACTCTTCCACGACGGCGCCAAGGTCGCTCAATCTGCTTACCGCTTCACGGACCGGACCCTCGACCGACGGATCGACGTCGGCGAAACCGAGTGTCAGGCTGAAGGCGATGCGCAGGCCGGCGATCCCGTCCTCGAGCCCGACGCGATAATCGCGACCGTCATAGGGGAGAGCGGACCAGTCGCGCGCATCGGAAAGCGACAGTACGTTCAACATCAAGGCTGCGTCGCCGACCGTGCGGGTCATCGGGCCGACATGGCTCAAGTTCGGGAACGCACTTGGCGGATAGGCAGGCACGCGGCCGAAGCTCGGCTTATGGCCGAAGATCCCGGTAAATCCGGCAGGAATACGGACCGATCCGCCGCCGTCGGTGCCAACGTGGAGCGCGCCCATGCCCAGCGCCGCCGCAACCGCGGCACCGCCGCTGCTGCCGCCGGGCGTGCGCCCGGTATTCCAGGGATTTCGCGTGATTCCGGTCAAGGGACTGTCGGTCACGCCCTTCCAGCCATATTCGGGCGTCGTCGTCTTACCCAGGATGACGGCACCATGCTCGCGCAATCGTGCGGTCGCTGGCGCGTCCTCGTCCCATGTCTGATTTTCATCTGTTGTCCGGCTGCCGCGAAGGGTCGACCAGCCACGTGCAAGGACGAGGTCCTTTATGGTCGTTGGAATGCCATCGACGAGACCTTGCGGCTCACCCTGCATCCAACGCTGTTCGGAAGTTTTTGCCGCCGCCATCGCCGCGCCCGCGTCGACCAGCCGAAATGCATTGACGACGCCGTCGTGACTGTCGATGCGGTGCAGCGCCGCCTCAACTGCCTCCACAGGCGAGAGCTGCTTACGCCGATATTGGGCGATAAGCTCGGTTGCCGACAACATGGCAATGTCTTGGGAGGGTAGCGGCATCTGGTATCTCGCTGCAGGTGGGGTCAGTGCGTCCGGTGGCGTTCGCGTTAGTTCGTAGCTTCCAGCAGGTATGCCAAAAGATTCTCCCGATCCTTCTGCTTCTTGATCCCGGCAAACGTCATGTTGGATCGTGCTTTTGGGTCCCCAAGGAAATCACGAAGAAATTGATTCGGGTTCGCTATGTATTGAAGAAACACGCCTTCGGTCCAAATCAGACCCCTTGCACCTGCCGTTTTCATGGATTTGGAGTAGCGCTTGAAACCATGGGCAGTTGCCGCACGGCGGCCAAAGAGTCCCAATAGTCCAGGTCCAATCTTATGTCTATCGGCCGTGAGGTTGTGGCAGGCTGCGCACTTCTTGAAGAATCTCTTTCCTGCCGCGGCGTCGGCCGCCTGCGCAGGTGCGGCCAATCCCGCAAGGCTCGCGGCAAGTACAGCGGCGAGAAGCAGGGTAGCACAAGCCTTCATGAACACTCCGATTCGGAGATATTGAGCTCGTTATTCGGACTTAGGTCGCCAATTCTTGACGAGATCCAGCGCCTCCGCGATTCCGCTCGCATCCATCTTTCGCGTCAACGCGGCGCGATTGATATCGGCAAGTTTGTGCCCGCCGGCGGCGGCAATCGTCAGCCACATGAGAGCCTGTACTTGGTCACTCTCAATGCCCTCACCGCGCGCATAACGCACACCGATATGGTTTTGCGCCTTGGCATAACCCTGGCGTGCAGCGCGCAAGAACCATTGCGCTGCCGCCGCCTTGTCAGCAGGTCCGGCAATGCCGTCGCGAACGATCTTCCCCATATTGTACTGCGCCCGCCGGTTGCCCTTTTCGGCGGCCTGGAGGATCCAACTTCGCGCCTTCTCCTCATCCTTTTCCGTGCCGTGGCCGTGTAAATAGATTTTGCCAAATGCGTACCGCGAACGCGCCAAGCCCTTCTTGGCGGCCTGTTCGATCAGTTCGATCGCCGTCGCGTGATTGGCGTCGGACTTTGCGCTAAAGAGATAGGACATGGCGAGGTTATGCATCGCATTTTCGTCGCCTTGTGCCGCAGCCTTGTGCCACCATTCGGTCGCTTTCTTCTTGTCTGGCGCGAGACCTCGTCCCTCGTCATACATCACACCCAGATTGAACTGCGCCTTTGCGTTGCCCGCTTCGGCCAGTGGACGACAGTGCTGCAGGGCGAGAGCGAAAACTCCCCGTTGATATGCCTGATAGCCCGTCTTGAAGTCGGCTGCGCTGGCAGTGCTCAAGACGACCAGAGATAAAGCGAGCGCCGTCAACCATGACAGGTGTGCCTGCCGTTTGTGTTCTCGCAATGCGCCCCTCAACATTGCTCCCCTCCACGCTGTAATCGTTTGTCCGTCACCCCGCCTTTGCCGGAAACTTTGAGACCCTCGCGCGCAGTGCTTCGATCAAACCGTCAACACCGTGACGCCTGACAACCGCTGCAAATTCTTGCCGTTGGGTCACCACCATGCTTACACCCTCAACGACGACGTCGACGATTTTGTGCGACCCGTCGATATGCCGGACGCGCCAATCGCACCTTACCGATTCACCGCCCTTAGGCTGGTCGATCAAGGTGCGTACGTAGCGGTCAGTCTTGCCGGCCTCAACGACGTTGACAATCGAGAATGTCTGACCCGAGTACCCACCGAGCCGCACCGAGTAGGTCCTCAACACCCATTGTTTGAAGAGTCGTTGATAGTCTTCCTGTTGTTCCGCGGACATCTTGCGCCAATGGCCGCCGACTACGAACCTGCCGATGCGATCGAGCGCAAATCCGTTGTACAGCAGTGTCTGAAACTCAGACTCCCGCATTTCGAGCGAACCGCCATCCTCACGCAGCACGGCAAGCGCCTTGTCGGCGAGGCCTTGGATAAACTGCACCGCCTCTTCGTCTGTAGAATCCGCAACGGCTGGAGTCGACGCGGCCGAAATCAGAACCGACACGAGAAGCGCGCATAGCGCAATCAGAAACAGCGAGTGGAATCAAAAGATGCGAATCATGTTTATTGGCTGACGAAATCGACGCGCCCCGAGAAATGGCGCTACGACAACCATGCTTCCAGTTTTGCGGCCGAATCGCAAGTGTGGAAGTGCGTAGGACTGGCGATCACGGGCGAGTTTCGACTCGACATCCGACATGCGGCAATCCCAGCGCGGTGCCCAGCGCTGCGACGACGAGGCATAATGCGATAACTTCGCGGACGCCGACCTGCTCCTCCAAAAACAGCGCGCTGGAGAAGACGCCCACGATGGGGATGGCAAGCGTGCCAAGCGCCGCAATTGCCGCCGGCAAAATTCGCACCAACGCAAACCACATCGTGTGGCAGATAAACATCGCAACGACGATGGTATACGCAAGGCCGATCAGGCCCGGAATACTGACCATCGCCAAGTCCACGGGAAGCTCGAGAACGAGCATACCCGCGACAACCGGCACGCCACCAATAAGCAGCTGCCAGCCTGTTAGGACTAGAATCGGCATGGTCCATTCACGCGTTTTCATGACAACCGTACCCAACGCCCAAGAGAAGGCGGCGGCGAGCATGAAAGATGCTCCGAGCGGAGCCGCGCCAAGTGCCCGAAGATCGGGTCCGATCAAGATCGCCAGTCCGGCGAGGCCCAACGCCAGCGCGGTAAGGCGACTGGCAGACAGCGGGTCCTTCAAGATGAAACGGCTTAGCAACAAGGCCCACAACGGCATGGTAAAGGCGATAATCACAGCTCGTCCCGCTTCGATCAAAGTTAGGCCGTAGGCGGAGAGAACATGCCAAATGGTGATGTTGAACAACGATATGACGAACAGCATGGCTCCGCTCTGCCGCGGAATTGCTACGCTGTGGCCGGCGACGCGGGCGATCGCAAGCAGGCCCACACCGCCGGGGACGAGGCCGATGCTCCGAAATGTCCAGGGCGGTATCTCGGTCAGAGCCAACTTCATTGCCGGCCAATTGCTGCCCCAAAGCACGGCGAGGAGCGCGATTATAGTAATGCCCGTGAAGGCGCGCCATCGTGCGACGCTCATCGCTGCTCTTTCGGTCCGCGGCTAACCTCATGGCGCTGCTCCGGATCGGGTGATTGTGACTGCCGAACGCACATAACATGAGCGGTCGTGATTCGACAGACCAGACTTGCCCGACGGTCGGGTAAACATCAGCAGCCGGTGTTGATAGTGGTTGCAGATGCGGCATCTAACCGCCAATTAATAGAGACGAACCGTAATAGAGGAGCGAGAGAAATGCCGACCGACGCCTCCCGTTCGATCGTCCAGACGCTGCAAGGAGCGATGCCGGTTACCAGCGAGCGTCTTAGTCTTGGCGATGGCAAGGTCGGCCTCGTCATTGTCGACGAGGTGAACGGCTTCGCCTCCGTCGGCTACGGCAATCTTGCGCCGCAGGTCGAAAATGCTCAGGTCTCGGGCATGGTGAGAGAAACCGATCGCCTGGCGCGCGAATTTGCCGGTCGAAATTGGCCGATCCTCGCTTTCCTCGACACACACGAGCCAGGCAAGGCCGAACCACCGTATCCGCCGCATTGTGAGAGAGGTACCGGCGAGGAGGAGCTCGTGGCCGAGCTCAAATGGCTGGAGAGTGAGCCCAACGCAACTCTCATTCGAAAAGACTGTATCAACGGTTTCGTCGGTGCAATCGAGGCGGACGGGCGCAACTGCATGGTCGATTGGGTCAACGAACGTGCACTTGAACAGCTCCTGATCGTTGGCATTTGCACCGATATTTGCGTGATGGACTTCGTTTTGACGACGCTATCCGCTCGCAATCACGGCATGATGCCGAGCTGTACGGATATCTTCGTATACGAGAGCGGCTGCGCGACCTACGACTTGCCGCTTGAGACGGCAAAAACACTCGGCCTGCCCGATACCGCGAGCCATCCCCAGGACGTGACCCACTACATGGGTCTCTACTTCATGGCCTCGCGAGGCGCGCGGCTGGTCGACGCCGTTGACGTTGCAAGCTAGGAGGCGGTCTTAACGGTTAACTCCGCCCTCGCGCTAATGGTCCGCTAGGAGCGTGCGCCGCAGAAAGGTCCGCGTGGCGAAGTTGATGGCGGACGGGTTGTGGGTGGATTTGCGCAGGGGGAAGTATGATCCGATACGCCAGTTTCGTGTGGGAACTCCCGATGCCGACCACGTTTCGTGCCTACCAGCCGGACCAACCCTTGCTTTTGCCGCCGGACTTGCAGGAGTGGGTTCCCCCAGGGCATCTGGCTCATCACGTCAGCGATGTTGTCGATGCACTGGACTTGACGGCGTTCTATGCGCCCTACGAGGGGGACGGTCGACGCAACGCCCCCTACGAGCCGTCGATGATGGTCAAGGTGCTGATCTATGCCAACGCGAGGGGCACATTCTCCTCGCGCGCGGTGGCGAGGAAGCTGGAGGAGGATGTAGCGTTTCGGATGCTCGCGGCGGGCAACTTCCCGCAACATCGCACGGTATGTGAGTTCCGACGCCGACATCTGGCGGAGTTCAGCGAGCTGTTTGTGGGGGTGGTGCAGGTGGCGCACGAGATGGGACTGGCGCGGTTCGGCAAGCTCTCGGTCGACGGGACGAAGGTGCGAGCGAACGCGAGCAAGCGCAAGGCGATGAGCTATGAGCGGATGGGCAAAGAGGCGGCTCGCTTGCAGGCAGAGATCGAGGCGCTGCTGACGAAGGCGGGGATGGTGGACGCCGAAGAAGACGAGCGTTGGGGCGAGGATTTGCGGGGCGACGAGTTGCCCGAGGAGTTGCAACGCAGGGAGAAGCGCCTGGCGGCGATCCAGGCAGCCAAAGCGCGTTTGGAGGCGGCGCAACGCGGGCGCGACGATGAGCGCGGGCGCGAGCCTGGGCAGGACCGCAATCCCCGGGGGGCCCTACAAGCGGGCCTACGGCGAGCCCGAGCCGAAGGCGCAGAGCAATTTCACCGATCCCGAGAGCCAGATCATGAAGACCAGCAGCGAGGGGTTCCAGCAGTGCTACAACGCGCAGATGGCGGTCGATGGGGAGCACCAGATCATCGTCGCGACTGAGGTGGGGCCACAGGCCAGCGACCAGGGTCAGCTGGTGGGGATGCTCGACGAGATCAACGAGACGTTTGGGGTCGAGCCTGCGGTGGTACTGGCCGATGCGGGCTACTGCAACGAGCCGGATCTGTTGGAGCTGGAAGATCGCGGCATCGACGCGCACGTAGCGCTGGGGCGTGAAGGCAAGTCCCAGGTGGCGGTCGGCCCGGCTCCCTGCCACGCACCGCATGGGTGAGAAACTGGCGAGCCCCGCGGGCAAAGCCCGGTACGCGCAACGCAAGTGGCTCTCGGAGGCGCCGAACGGGTGGATCAAGGAGGTGCTCGGATTCCGACGATTCAGCCTGCGAGGCTTGGCGAAGGTGCGCGGCGAGTGGGACCTCGTGTGCTTGGCGTTGAACATCAAGCGGATGGGGACGGTGGCCACGTGCTGAGGCAGGTGCTGGCCTGCCAACGCACTTGCTCCGGGGCGCGCAGTGCCCATCGACCGCGTATGAAACGCGAATCTCTTCCGTTCCTGCCTTCCGGTCTGGGATTTCCATCCCAGAGTCGGGCGGGCCAGATGTCCACACTCGGGCCAAAATCCCACCTCTCCGGCGGCCGCGCGCCAATCGCCCAACATCAAAACTTCTACGGCGCACGCTCCTAGTAGCCATGAACAGAAGTTCGGCAAACATCAGTTTGTTCGAACAGCAAGAACAATCCCGCTACTCCAACACATTTTTGCTATCCGACAATCGTTTCGATGATCTAGTTCAGTAAGGAATTTCTGGACTTTTGACGCGTGTCCTTCGGGCCAGTTGTTCTGTGGTGACATATCATCGATTACATACTTGCCGCCAAGGGACAGCATCTTCCATGCTAGCTCGAAATTTTCATATTTTCCGGGCATGGCGTCAGCAAAAATCAGATCAAAAGAGCTATTTGAATTGTTGGCCAGCCAGACATTCGCGTCCTGGACACAGAGTTGAAGACGTTCATCATTGCCGAGATGGCGCAAGGCCACATCAGTGGCCAACTTATCGTTGTCTACTGTCGTTAGAGAGGAGGATTTATCCATACCATCTAGCAGCCAAGCTGTTGCCAATCCCGTGCCGGTCCCCAGTTCTAGCAATTCGCTGTTTGGACAACTTGCCGCAAGTGTACGAAGCAATGTACCGGTCTGCCGTTCAGAGGGCATGTCAAAACCCAACGCAACGGTATCCGCCTCAATTGCGGTCAAAATAGATGGAACATCCATTACAGCATCATCGAACATTCGACCTTGTGTCATGCAATGCGCGAGCCTGCAAGGTCACCTAAGGGTCATAAGCAGACGTTCGAGCGCCGCTGAACAAGCGGTTTAAGTCGTAGTGCGGTGGGGGGCCTCACTTCCTTTGCGCTATCATAGGCGCATTCTCCAATCGCAGGAGCCCCGCCATGCCGTCGAAGACCCCACCAACGCTAAATATAACCCGTGCCCGCAACACACCCGGACGGGGGACCACGGACACAGAACCTAACATCGACGTCGCCCGTCTTTGTGCCTATCGCCTGGGACGGGTGCGTGAGCAATTGAAGGCGCACGACTATGCAGCATGCGTTCTCTATGACTCGATCAACATCCGATATGCGACCGGGACGCGCGACAACGCCGTGTTCAACTTTCATTATATGGCGCGCTACTGCTTCGTGCCGGCCGAAGGACCAGTTGTGCTGTTCGATATCCCATACAAAATCAATTTGCCGCGGGCGGAAGCCGATGTCGTGGACGAAATGCGGACGGCGCGTTTGTGGCGATACATGGTTGCGGGCGCGCGCGTCGAGGAGAACGTCAAACTCTGGGCTGACGAGATCGCCGATCTCGTTGCGACGCATGGCGGCGGCAATCGCCGGCTCGCAATAGATCATTGCGAGCCGCTTGCTACCGCCGCGCTGATACAGCATGGCATAGAGTTGTTCGACGGCCAGACCGTGATGGAGTTCGCCAGAGCGATTAAGTCTAACGACGAACTAGCTTGCATGACCGTGGCCACTGCCGTCGCCGACGTTGGTATGGCGCGAATGCGCGAGGCGCTCGAGCCCGGGATGACCGAAAACGAGCTCTGGGCCATCCTTCACCACACCAATATCGCTATGGGCGGCGAGTGGATCGAGACTCGTTTGCTTACCTCCGACGGGCGGACCAATCCGTGGTGCCAGTAATGCAGCGACCGGATGATCCTCGCCGGCGAGCTCGTTGGCTTCGACACCGATATGATTGGGCCGTTCGGTTACTGCGCCGACGTTTCGCGTACCTTCCATTGCGGACCGGGCAGACCTACCGCTGAGCAATGCAAACTCTATGGACTTGCGTACGAGCAGATCGAGCACAACATGGCGTTGCTGCGGGCCGGACTCACGACCCGCGATTTCGCCGAAAAGGCCTGGAAGGTGCCTGATCCCTACATTGCGAACGGCTATCCATTCTTAGCCCACGGCGTTGGCCTGTGCGACGAGTGGCCGTATTGCCATACGGTCGAAAACCTGGAGCGTTGGGGCGAGGAGGTCGTGCTTGAAGCCGGCATGACCATCTGTGTCGAGAGCTACATCGGTGCTGAAGGTGGCGATGAAGGTGTCAAGCTCGAACAGCAGGTTCTTATCACCGAGAGCGGTGTGGAATTACTGTCAACGTTCCCCTTCGAAGAGGCGCTCTTAGGAGGCAAGGCATAACCGGCGCACATGCATCACGCAGCACCGTGAAGCTTGGAATTCGCAATTAGAGAACAACCAGGTTCGGAATATCTGCGCGAATCTGAAGATTCAACGCTTGGGCGTTATGTCCGCTTCTGGCTAAATCCCGAAGCGACGGAAGCTGCGCAGGAGGTCTGCTTCCAGGCACCTAGCGGACGTCGGTGCGGCATTCCATCGTCTAATTACGATGCCAATGATTAGTACATGATCTAGTCGTCTTCGACCATCCGCAGAGACGGATCGCCGCCGAAATCCTCACGTGTCCGAACCATCTCGATGCCGACGCTCACAGCCTCCCGAACCGCATCGAGTTTTTCCACGCGTACCTTCACCTCTTCGATGCGGGGGTCGGCAAGGCACATGTCGGCAACGCGCTTGGCGATCGTTTCAACCAGCTTGACGTGACCCACCGCAGCAAGCGCCTGCACGCCGTCGACGATTTGCTCGTAACACACGACTTGGCCGTAATCTTCAGCGTCAAGGCGCTTCGGTTCACGCACCCGGAGATCGATGTTAAGGCGTATCTGCTGCTCACCGTTTTGCTCATGCGAGCGCACGCCGACCCGCCACGGCACGACCAAATCATGAACGAACATGTTGTAGAGTCGCGTTCTTGCCATATCCGACGACGGCGCGCCGGATTGGCGTTTAGGGACTGCAAGTGTCAATGCCGTATCCTTTGTATCTTGGGCCACTCAGCCTGCCACGCGGCGATTATGGTTTGCTCGCCCGACTCGGGCAACCGCGTTGTCCCGCGCTAGGTGCTTGCTGTCAAGCCGTCGTACTTGCGTGGTCAACACGCGAGCGCATAGTGTCCCGCTCGCGGCTGTGGGCGTCAGCATGGCGACGCGCTAACTTCTACCACCGAACGATTATGCGGCTTGTCGATCACTTCAATTGGGGCGCCAGAACCTTCGTTATGGGCGTTCTCAACATCACCCCGGACTCGTTCTCCGGTGACGGCCTTCTCTCGGAGGCGGAGACGATCAGCCATGCAACCGAACAGGCGAGCCAATTCCTCGCCGCAGGCGCCGATATTTTGGATATCGGCGGTGAAAGCACCAGGCCAGGCTCCCAGCCGATCTCAGCCGAGGAGGAAATAGCGCGCGTCATCCCCGTCGTTGTCGCGGCGGCGAGCCTGCCGGGTGCCGTAATTTCGATCGATAGCTTCAAGGCCAGTGTCGCCTCTGCGGCGCTCGATGCGGGTGCTGATATCGTCAACGATGTTTGGGGTTTGCGCGCCGATCCAGCGATGGCAGGACTGACGGCGGAGCGGGGAGCGCCTGTGATCCTGATGCACAATCGAAGCCGTCCGAACGACGTCGAGCTCGACGCTCGTCTTGGCGGCAGCTACGTGGGCGCTGTCTACGACGACCTGATGGTCGATATTTGCACGGAACTTATGGAGATGGTCGATACTGCGAGAGCAGCTGGTGTTGCCGACAACCAGATTATCCTCGATCCCGGTATTGGTTTCGGCAAGACGGTTACGCAGAACCTCGCCATCATCAATCAGCTGGACCGTATCAAGGCACTGGGATTTCCGGTGCTCCTCGGCGCGAGCCGCAAATCCTTCATCGGCCGTGTTCTTGACGTACCGGTCGAACAGCGCATTGAGGGAAGCGCAGCAGCGTCCGCCATCGGTATCTTACGAGGTGCGGATATTATCCGGGTCCACGATGTGGAAGCGATGGTGAGAATCGCTCGAATGACCGACGCGATTCTGCATGCGCCCGCCGAAGGCGGACCAAAGGCGAGCTAACTTGTGACCGACGTCTTTATTGCGTTGGGAAGTAACCTTGGCGATCGGGTTCGCATTCTTGAGCTCGCGGTGGCCGGGCTCAGCGACTTCCTCGATGTGACAAGAACGTCGCCGATTTACGAGACCGAACCGAAATACATCGAAGACCAGCCGCGGTTTCTCAACATGGTTGTCGCAGGGACGACGGCTTTGACGGCGATCGATCTTCTGCACCGCGTGAAAGCGTTGGAATCATCGCTCGGCCGCACGCCTGCCGAGCGCTACGGCCCGCGGCTTATCGACTTGGACATTATCTTCTTTGGAGACGAGCGGATCGACTCGCCGGACCTCGCGGTGCCCCACCCCAGCCTTGTCGAGCGGGCATTTGTGTTGCGGCCGCTAGCCGATATCGCCCCCGATTTGCTCCATCCCGTGAGCGGAATGTCCGTCCGGGAAATGCTGAACGCATTGCCTGGAGACGACGGCGTCGAACGCTTTCAGTCCGCTCGCTAACGGCGTGTCAGATTTCTTCGCTGGATAGTGCCATGATGGTCTCATGGCCTTCGGAAATCGGTGTCAGCAAGGCTGGCGATTGCGAGAGGACATGCTCAGCATAAAACTGCGCCATGACGAGCTTGGCCCTGTAGAAGCCGGTGTTTTCGCGCCGTTGCTGAGTTGACCTGCGCGCTGCTAGCGCGGCCCTGGCCATCATGGCTCCACCGGCCACTTGTCCCATGAGTTGTAAATAATTCGTCGCGCCCGCGTAAGCGCGTAAGGGATCGTCTGTGCCCTCTTGGACGAGCCATCGAGTGGCATCTTCCAATGCGCTTGCCGCGACTTCCAAGTGGTGACGAATAACCTTGGTGTCCGCCTCATCTCCCAATTCCTCCGTGCAGACCCGGATGTCCTGAATGAAGGAGAAGGCAGACTCGCCGCCGTCGCGTAAGACTTTGCGCCCAACCAGATCCATTGCTTGAATGCCGTTTGCGCCTTCGTAGATCGGTGCGACGCGCGCATCCCTAAGATACTGGGCGGCACCGGTCTCTTCGACATAACCAACGCCACCGTGCACCTGCAGCGCCAGCGAGGTGAGCTCGACACCGAGTTCGGTGCACCATCCCTTCACGACGGGCGTCATCAGATCCAGCCGCGCCTGTGCGGCGGACCTGGTTGCCGCATCGGCGTGTTTCTTCGAAACATCAATCAGCGCGGCGGCTTCGTAAATCACGGCCCGCATCGCCTCGATGTTCGCGCGAATGGTGAGCAGCATGCGGCGCACATCCGGGTGGTTGATGATCGTTACCGGATCCGATCCCGCCTCGGTACGTGAGCGCCCCTGGACGCGTTCCAGCGCAAAGTCTCTTGCCTGCTGATAGGCGCGCTCGGCCGTTGCCAAACCCTGCACTCCAACGCTCAGACGCTCCAGATTCATCATCGTGAACAATTTTTCGAGCCCACGGTTCTCCTCGCCGACGAGTTCACCAATCGCGCCGTCGCCGTCGCCATAGGCCATGACACAGGTCGGGCTCGCATGCATGCCGAGCTTGCGTTCGATGGAAACGCATCGCAGATCGTTGGGGGCGCCGGGACTGCCCTCACCATCAACGAGCAGCTTTGGCACAATGAACAAGGATATGCCCTTAATGCCTGCTGGCGCGTCGGGCGTGCGGGCAAGCACCAGATGGACGATGTTGTCGGCCATGTCGTGCTCGCCCCAACTGATGAAGATCTTTTGGCCACGTATCCGGTAGCGATCTCCATCTCGGACCGCCTGGCAACGGAGTTGGGCGAGGTCGGAGCCGGCTTGCGGCTCCGTTAGGTTCATCGTGCCGGTCCATTCGCCGGAGATCATCCGCGGCAGATAGGTTTCTTTCTGCGTCGTCGTGCCGTGAACTGAGAGAAGTTCGATCGCGCCTTGGCTCAAGCCCGGGCACAGTGACCAGGCCATGTTGGCCGACGCCCAAATCTCTTTGGCGGCGATAGAAACGAGGGCGGGTAGGCCCTGTCCGCCATAAGAAGCGTCGCCAGCGAGCCCGGTCCAGCCGTCAGCGGCGAACGTGCTGTAGGCCTCGCGAAAGCCGTCGGGCGTGCGCACCGTGTCGTCCTCCATACGGCAGCCATGCCGGTCGCCGCTCTGGTTGAGAGGCGCCAGAACATCGCCCGCAAACTTTCCGGCAGCCTCAAGAATGCTGCCGACGAGTTCGTCGCTAAGATCTCCGTTGCCCGGCAGGTCGGCCACGGTTTGAAACACGCCGAGCTCATTCATGACAAACGCCATGTCTTGCAGCGGCGCCTTGTAGTCGGCCATGGGTTGTCCTCGGTTGTGCGCTTCACTCCGGCCCAATCACAGCACCTTGTCCGGGTTCATCAGGCCGTTCGGATCAAGTGCCGCTCGAATGCGGCGCATCATGTCGATTTCAAGTGCGCTCTTATAGTGCGTCAGCTCATCGCGCTTGAGTTGTCCGACACCATGTTCAGCGCTGAAGGAGCCGTCGAGCGCGTGGACAATGTCGTGAACGGTGCGGTTGAGCGATGAGGCCAACTCGCGAAAGGCGTCGCCATCCATTTCCGTCGGCTGGGATAGATTGAAATGGATATTGCCGTCTCCGAGATGGCCGAACGCAACTGTCCGAATGCCGGGCACTGCTTCGGCGACGGCGTCGCTCGCTGTGCGGATAAACTCGGGGACACGGCTCACTGGCACGGACACGTCATGATGGACGCTGGTGCCCTCGAATGTCTGGGCCTCGACCATGGCTTCGCGGTTGCGCCATATCTCGTCGCGCTGTTTCTCCGAGGTGGCAATTGTCGCATCCGTGATAAGGCCCGATTCGGCGGCCTCGCCAAGCAGTGCCTCCATGCTGTCGCGCATGTTCCCGCCGGCGCGAGCGCCCGTGAACTCAATCAGGGCATACCACTCATGCCTATCTTGCAGGGGGTCGACGGTGTCGGAAATGTGTTTGAGGGCAAAGTCGAGGCCAATGCGCGGCATCAACTCGAACGAGGTCACAGCGTCGCCACTTGCGGCCCGCGCACGGGTCAGCAGCTCGGTCGACGTGTCGAGCCCGGAGAGCGCGGCAAATGCCGTCTGTACATCTTTCGGCGAGGGGAACAGTTTCAGGACGGCAGCCGTAATGATACCGAGTGTGCCTTCGGCGCCGACAAACAGCTGCTTCAGGTCGTAGCCCGTGTTGTCTTTGCGCAGTCCGCGCAAACCGTTCCAAACTTGGCCGTCTGGCAATACGACTTCCAAGCCCAGCACGAGGTCGCGGATGTTGCCGTATCGCAGGACGGCGACGCCGCCGGCGTTGGTCGACAGGTTTCCACCGATCTGGCAAGTGCCTTCGGCCCCGAGGCTTAGCGGAAACAGGCGATCCACGGACTCGGCCGCTTTCTGAACGTCGGCGAGGATGCAGCCGGCCTCGACGGTCATCGTGTAGTTGAGCGGATCGGTCGCGCGCACCCGGTTCATGCGACCGAGCGCGAGGAGTATTTCTCGGCCGTGTGAGTGCGGAGTAGCACCCCCGCACACACCGGTATTGCCGCCCTGTGGTACGATGGCAATTCCCTGCTCGGCACAGAGCGAGACGACCCGCGCGACCTCATCGGTCGATGCCGGGCGCACCAAGAGCGCGCAGCGGCCGGTGTAATAGCCGCGTTGGTCGTGAAGCAGCGGCGCCAGCTCAGCCTCATCACTGCTCCAACCTTTGGGCCCTACGATTTCTTTGACTCGTTCGAGTGTCCGGGTGAAATCCGGCCCGACGGTATCGGGTGCCATGGTTGTCCCTTTTGAATTCGAGCTGCCCGCCAAGGATGTAGCTCATACCCGGGTAAGCAACAAGTAATGCGCGTTGTAGCGCAGCTTTCGGAGGCACCTTCAAACGCAATCGATGTGTTAGAAGCCGGTCTTATTCTGTCTTAAGAACTCCCTTTCTTCTACGGTGCTCTCACGGCCCATTACTGTATTGCGATGCGGAAACCGCCCAAATCGCTCGATGATTCGATGATGCCGCTCGGCATAGTCAACGTAGCGCTCGTCTTGCGTGCGTTCCCGGAAGAGACGTAGCGACAAGAGTTGATCCTCGATCGCCTCGCTGTGTTCGAACGGCAGATACAAGAAACAGCGGTGGTTGTCAGTAAGACCGTCTTCGACGTCAAAATTGCGTTCTAAGGCGTGCGTGGCAACGCCCCTTGCCAGCTAGTCTGTAGCGAAGGCCTTCGAGTTGTTGCGGAACATGTTGCGCGGGAATTGGTCCAAGAGGATGCCCAACGCGAGGCATCCCGACGCCGTTACGCGCCATTTGCTGAAATCGCCCTCCGCCGCCGTATCGTATGCTTCGCCGAATTCGGTTCGGATCTTTTCGTCACATGCCTCACTCTTGGCGAACCAGTCCTTGAGTGTCGAATCCTCAAACCAAAAGCGAAGGACATCGTCAAGGGTCGTCATTACCCCCTCCTCGTGAATTGAGTCACGTTGCCGCCGCGCGGCGCAATCGGTCGTTGATCGCAAGTCCGAGACCGTGGTCTGGGACCGGCATTACAGCGATTGCAGAGAAGCTGTCGTTGTCGAGGGCATGGAGATGAGAATACAAGCTTGCGGCAGCTTCTCGCAGGTTGCCCGACGGCGAAAGGTTGAGGGTTGCGCTGTTGGCTGGCCCAAAACCAAGAAGGGCCTCGCCCGGCCGTGCCGACGACGCATCAAGACGCAGTGGAATCGAGGGGCGATAGTGCGGTCCAGCCATTCCAGGTCCGCGCGGCTTGCTGTCGTCGGTCAAAGCCGTCGTCAGCGTTCGGCCTAACGCCTGCTCCAGCTCTTCCATTGAGATTCCACCCGGACGCAGCAGGACCGAATCGCTGCCGCTGAGATCAACGACGCTAGACTCGACGCCGATCCGGCACGCGCCGCCGTCGAGAACGATGGCGATTTCATCGCCGAACGCGTCGCAGACATGCCGTGCGGTCGTTGGGCTGATGCGGCCAGATCGATTGGCGCTAGGTGCCGCAACGGGGCATGCTGCTTCGTTGAGAAGTGCTCTCGCGCCCTCGTGGGCGGGAATCCGGACCGCAACGGTCGGTAGGCCGGCGCAGACCAGATGCGATAGGTTGGTATCCGGATTTCGGGCGAGGACCAGCGTCAGCGCGCCCGGCCAAAACCTGTGAGCTAGGGCTTCTGCCCGCTTGTCAAAGAGTGCGACGGCGCTAGCGCGCTCTAAGTCTGGCAGATGTACGATCAGCGGATTGAAGTGCGGCCTCCCTTTGAGGTCGAAGATTTTCGCAACGGCCAGGTCGCTGGTCGCGTCCGCACCGAGCCCGTACACGGTCTCCGTTGGAAAGGCGACCAACGCGCCTGATTTGAGCAGCGCGGCCGCAGCGGCGATGCTCTCAGGTCCGAGCGAACGAATTTGCGAGGTCTGTAACATCGGAGGACATCTTCATTTGACGGAGCCATGCTCCGCAGTCAACCCGCGATCTTCGCGCGTTCACCAGCCTTCACGAGGCGATTGCCGATGCGCTCAAGGCCAGCGAGCTGACCGACTGGCCCTTGCATCTTCGCCGCGGCGTTGTCACTCTTGTACTATGCACTTGACCGTTTCGCGTGATGTCAAAAGAGGGGGTAGTCCGTCATGTCCGAATTGAAGCTGTATAGCTCGAATTCCTGTCCGTTTGCGCACCGCTCACGGCTAATGCTGTACGAGAAAGGCATCGACTTCGAGTTGATCGAGATTGACCTCAAAAACAAGCCTGATTGGTTTGCCAGTGTATCGCTCTATACGAAAGTCCCTGCACTGGAGCAGGGCGACGTCAGAATTTACGAGTCGGCCATCGTCAACGAGTATATCGACGAAGTTTATCCGACGCCGGCCATGGTGCCGCAAGATCCGGGGCGCCGCGCGCTTGCGCGTATTTGGGTCGACTATTGCAACACCCGTTTCACATCCGCATTCGGTGGTCTGCTGCGCGAGACCGATCCGTCGGCGCGACCGGAGAAGGCCGAAAAGCTATTGGAAGCCTTGCGCTACATGGAGATGTCGGGCTTAGAAAAACTCGGCGCCAACCCGTATTGGATGGGTGATAGCATCAGCGTAGTCGACGTTGCTTTCTGGCCTTGGTTCGAGCGTTTCACAGCTCTTATGCACTATCGTGGATTCACAATCCCCGACGACTGCACGCGCCTCAACGCCTGGGTCTCGTCGATGCGCGGGCGGCCAGCGGTCCAGCAAGCCGCAAATCCACCGGACTTTTTCATAAATGCCTACGCGCGGTACGCCGAGGACACGGCAGCCGCGGCCGAGTAACCGCATAGCGAGGACGGGCCACCGCGTTCCGCAGCCGACAAAACCGGGTCGTGTCGCCTCGGTCGCACAATCGTGCGCGCGCTGGCGTTGACCACATTGTCGGGGCGGCGTTAGGCTCCCGCTTCATCTGCCGCCGTTGCGGGTGACAATCGTTTCCAAGGATTGCAGGTCATGAACAAACCCAACGCGCGTCCGCAGTCTCCTTATTTTTCGTCTGGGCCGTGCGCAAAACGGCCGGGTTGGTCGCTGGACGCACTTGCCGACGCGACAGTGGGCCGCCTCCATCGGTCGCAAGCCGCTAGCGCAAAAGTAGCGGCCGTTATCGATGAGACACGTGCGCTTCTGCAGATACCGGATGACTACCGAATCGGTGTCGTCGCAGGATCCGACACAGGCGCGGTCGAGATTGCGCTTTGGTCGCTGTTGGGTCAACGCGGCGTCGACGTGCTTGCATGGGACGCCTTCGGTAGTGGTTGGGCTGTGGACATCCTCGAACAGCTCAACATTTCCGATGCGCGAGTCATCGAAGCCGAATTTGGTCGAATCGCCGATCTGTCAGCTGTCGACTTCTCGCATGACGTCGTGTTTGCATGGAATGGGACGACAAGCGGCGTTCGCGTGCCAAGCGCCGACTGGATTGCCGCCGACCGCGAGGGACTGACGATCTGCGATGCAACCTCGGCCGTCTTTGCCATGGACATAGATTGGTCCAAGATCGACGTTGCAACTTGGTCATGGCAGAAGGTGCTCGGTGGCGAAGCGGCCCATGGCATGTTGGTGTTGAGTCCGCGATCGGTCGAACGCCTGGAAAGCTATGTGCCACCATGGCCGTTGCCGAAACTGTTCCGGTTGACGAAAGACGGCAAGCTGAACGAAGGCATATTCCAAGGCAGTACGATCAATACCCCGTCTCTACTTTGCATCGAAGACGCGCTCGACGCGATGCGCTGGGCCAAAAGCATCGGCGGGCTGGAGGCGCAGATAGAGCGTTCGGAGAATAATTTGGCGGCGATCACGCAGTGGGTGGATCGGACGGACTGGGTCGAATTTGTCGTCGCGGATCCCTCGATCCGATCGTGTACATCGATTTGCCTGAAACTTTCCGAGGTTTGCGGGTTGGCCGGCGAGAAACGTGACGCTACGCCCAAGCGTATCGCCGATCTGTTGATGGAGGAGGGCGTCGCCTATGATATCAACGCGTACCATGAATCGCCTCCGGGACTGCGTATCTGGGCCGGCGCCACAGTAGAGCTGGCGGATATTGAAGCGCTCTTGCCTTGGCTGGATTGGGCGTTTACGGAAGTTGGCGCTGCAAATCAGGCCGCGTAAGAGAATGTGACTTGCCAAGAGTTCTGATCGCTGACGAACTCAGCCCGCGGGCTGGGGAAACCTTCGCCAAGCGGGGAATCGACGTCAACGTCAGAATCGGCCTCGATGAACGTGAACTCGCGGTTGCGCTCCAGGACAGTGATGGGCTGGTCGTCCGCTCGGCAACCAAGGTCACGAAGGCGGCCCTAAAGAATGTGGGCGTGCTCAAGGTCATCGGCCGCGCAGGGGTCGGCATCGATAATATCGATCTTGAAGCGGCGACGTTGCGCGGCATCGTCGTAATGAACGCGCCATTGGGCAACGCGACGACGACGGCGGAGCATGCGCTCGCCTTAATGTTTGCCCTTGCCCGTCAAATCCCCGAGGCAAACACTTCAACGCAGGCGGGGAAGTGGGAGAAATCAAAATTCATGGGGGTCGAGCTGTCCGGCAAGACTCTCGGTGTTATTGGTTGTGGCAATGTTGGTGCCATCGTCGCCGAGCGTGCCGTGGGATTGGCGATGCGGGTGATCGCCTACGATCCCTATTTGTCGGTGGAACGAGCCGCCGACCTGGGAATCGAAATGGTAGACCTGCCAGCGTTGCTCGCGCGCAGCGACTTCATAACCTTGCATACGCCGCTGACCGACAACACGCGAAACCTGATAGACGCAGTAGCGCTCAGCAAAATGCAGAAAGGCGTGCGCCTGATCAACTGCGCCCGAGCGGAACTTATCGTCGAGGACGATCTCGCGGCCGCACTCGATAGTGGACAGGTCGCCGGGGCCGCGCTGGACGTGTTTTCAAGTGAGCCGGCCACCGAAAATGTTTTGTTCGGCCGGTCGAACGTTGTCGCGACGCCGCATTTGGGTGCGGCGACGTCCGAGGCGCAGGAGAATGTCGCCGTTCAAATTGCCGAGCAAATGTCAGATTTTCTGCTAACCGGAGCTGCGACCAATACGGTCAATATGCCATCCATCAGCGCCGAAGAGGCACCAAAGCTCAGGCCGTATATGGGCCTTGCTGAGCAGCTTGGCAGTTTCGCCGGTCAGCTGACCGAGACCGGGATCGAGGCTGTGTCGATCGAGTTTGAAGGGCAGGCGGCAACTCTCAACACACGCCCGCTAGTGTCGGCTGTGCTTGTAGGGCTACTAGCGCCGCTTCTCGATCGCGTGCACATAGTCAACGCACCGGCGGTCGCGCGCGAGCGAAACATCAGCGTCAGTGAGACCAAATACGAGCGGCCGGGCGACTACCAAACACTCATTCGCTTAGCGGTCAGGACCCGTCGCGGACGACGCACCGTATCGGGGACACTGTTCGGAGGCGACAAGCCGAGAATCGTTGAGGTCAATGGAATTCCCATCGAGGCGGAGGTCGGCCCGCACATGCTTTATCTTCGCAACAAGGACATCTCAGGGACTATCGGCAAGATCGGTCAAACGCTGGGCGATGCGGGCGTCAACATCGCAACATTTCACCTTGGTCGCGCGGAACGTGGCGGTGATGCGATGGCGCTCATTCTGTTGGATGAACCGATCAGCGGCGATGTACAAAAGCGACTCGGCGAATTCGAGAACATTGTCCAGGTCAAGCCGCTTTCTTTCAATGTACCCCAATGACCGTGTCCAGCAGATGACCAGGCGGAATCGGGCAACAGGCGTCGCACCAGTCGTTCGTCGGATAGGCTTGTCCCCCGCAATTGCCGTTATGTGTACAGTATTGAATCCACTGTCTGTCGCCTCAGCTGACCAGTGGCAACCGGTGGAGGTGGCAAAGTTCGACCATTTGATCGATGTTGTCCTATCCCTAGCCGGCAACGAAGTCATCGTGGTCGACAACAGCTCCCGCTATCGCCTGGAATTCGACGGTCATTCGAAAGCGTCGCTGGAACGCTTGCCGCCGACGGGCGGCGATCTTGCGGCGGGAATTATTCCCCATGCATCGGTTGCCGTCGGCAGACTCGACATACGTGCCGCCTGGCTCGTGTCGCCGACGTCACGCTATCGACACGGCATTCTTGGCGATGCAATTGAGGCTGGCGGACTAGCCGTTGAGGGGATGAACGGCCGCAGGCATGAATTCGCGCTGGGCAAGGACTCGGTTTTCGAGGACCTGTTGCCGCGGCTCCACGATATCGATGGAGATAAAGACGACGAAATTATCGTGGTCAGGTCCTACCTGCAGGCGGGAGCAGCGCTCTCGGTGTTCGGTTTGCGAGACGACGCGCTCGTCCGAATTGCCGAGGCCCAACCAATCGGGCGGCCGAATCGTTGGCTCAATCCGATAGGAGCCGCGGACTTCGATGGAGATGCGTTGGTGGAACTCGCCGCGGTTATCACGCCGCATATTGGCGGTTGGCTTGCATTCTATCGGCAAACCGGGACGCGTCTTGATGAAGTAGGTCGTTGGCCTGGCTTTTCCAACCATGCGATCGGATCTACTGCTTTGGGGCTCGCCACCGTGTTGGATGCAAATGGCGACGGCGTGTTGGACGTCGTATTGCCTGCGCAGGACCGACGCATACTGAAGGTTGTGACCGTCGCCGGCGGCAGCTTCGCGGAGCTGCAGTCGATCAGGAATGCTAGTGTAATATCGACATCGATTGTCTCCGTTGACCTTGATGGCAACGGCTTGAAGGATATCATTTATGGATTGGCGAATGGGTCTTTGACGATGATCCGGCGATGATCGACAGCAACCAGGGAAATCGAGTGCTGCGGCAAACCTGCCGGACGTGCGCGCGGCCATGTGTAGGCGGCCGAGCTAACGCGAACGCGCAGCGCATTAGAACGAGGACTGGCGTTCCATGACCAATGTCGTTGTCGTCGGCTCACAATGGGGTGACGAAGGTAAAGGCAAGATCGTCGATTGGCTGTCCGAGCGCGCCGACGTCGTCGTGCGCTTTCAAGGTGGCCATAACGCTGGCCATACCTTGGTTATTGGCGGAACGACCTACAAGCTTAACCTCTTGCCGTCGGGTGTCGTGCGACCAGGAAAGCTTTCTATTCTTGGTAACGGTGTCGTCGTCGATCCCTGGGCATTGATCGAAGAAATCGAACAAATTCGGGCGGCTGGCGTGGACGTCAATCCAGATACGCTGAAGCTCGCCGAGAACGCGTCGCTAATCCTGCCATTGCACAAGCGCCTCGATCACGTTCGCGAGGAGGTCGCGCGGGGCGGCCAAAAGATTGGTACAACCGGCCGGGGCATCGGTCCCGCTTACGAGGACAAAGTAGCGCGCCGCGCCGTGCGAGTTTGCGATCTTGCCGAACCCAACGTAGTTGCTGAAAAGGTCGAGGCGCTCTTGGTGCACCACAATGCATTGCTGCGCGGTCTGGGGGAGCCCGAAGTAGAGAAGGACTCGCTGCTCGCGGAGTTGGACAACATTGCCGAAAAAATCCTGCCCTATATGGCCTCAGTCTGGCAGCTTCTCGACGAAGCGCGGCGGACAGGACAGCGTATCCTTTTCGAAGGGGCACAGGGTATCATGCTCGACGTCGATCACGGGACCTACCCGTTCGCAACATCCTCCAATACGACACCAGCGGAGGCAGCGACGGGTTCTGGCATCGGTCCTGGAGCGTTGGACTACATGCTTGGCATTACCAAGGCCTATACGACTCGCGTCGGCGCGGGGCCGTTTCCGACGGAACTTGGTGATTCTACTGGGCAGCTGCTCGGCGAGCGTGGACGCGAGTTTGGGACCGTGACTGGCCGTCGCCGCCGCTGCGGGTGGTTCGACGCAGTGATGGTACGCCAAGCGTCAAGAATAGCCGGGATGGACGGGATCGCTCTCACCAAGCTTGATGTGCTCGACGAATTGCCGGAAATTAAGCTTTGCACTGGCTACCGATTGGGCGGAGGCACGCTGGACCATCTGCCTGCTGCCGGTACCAAGCAGGCCCAGGTGCAGCCCATATATGAAACCCACGAGGGGTGGGAAGGGAGCACGAAGGGCGCACGCTCTTGGGCCGATCTCCCGGCGACAGCGATAAAGTACATCCGTCGAATCGAAGAGTTGATTGAAACGCCGGTCGCCTTGTTGTCGACCAGCCCGGAAAGAGAGGATACCATCCTCGTGCGTGACCCCTTCGCCCAGTAACCAGCTTGTGCCGCGATCGAGCGGCGTCACGGCTGGCGCAAACATCCTGTTTTGGGGGATTGGCACACTATGGCACTGAATTTGAAGGGCGGTGAGGGCGGTTCGAGCACTGTCTCGATACACGACCGCATGGATATCAATCCGAACCAGCCGTTGCCCGCCTTCGATTCGGCACCTGCCGTCGCCTACACGGCGACCCATCGCCGGGATCCGGGGCGCGAAATCATTGCACTTGTCTGCGACCCGAAGCTGCCACCGCGATTGGACGCGGTCGCGCCGCTGCAGCGCATCGATAACCCTGCAATGATGAGCGTTGTGGACGCAGGAATCGTGGACTGGCCTCACGAGGGTCGGCGCTGCCCTGTCATCGTCGTGGAGCAGCCGCGCGGCCGACGCGTATTTCCGTCACTTGAGGAAAAAATCACACCATTGCAAGAGGAGCTGGTTACACGCCTTTGTCTGCAACAGGCGTCCTACGTTCTTCGCGATCTTGCGTCTCACGGAGTCACGCATCGAGCAATCCGGCCAGACAACCTGTTTTTTGACGACGAAGCAGGTAACAGGATGGTCTTCGGCCAATGTCTATCTGCGCCTATCGCCGTCACACAGCCTGTCGTTTACGAAACGATCGAATCGGGATTGGCCACGCCGGCAGGGCGAGTCGAGGGTGGGATTGTCGACGACTTATATGCGGTCGGTGTTACGACATTGGCCCTGTTGATCGGCCACACGCCCTGCTTTGGAATGAGCGACGAGGAGATTCTGCGGCGCAAATTGGCGGTAGGATCGTACACGGCGCTAGTCGGTTCCGAACGCGTCTCGCTCACCATGATGGAACCGCTGCGCGGATTGTTGAACGATGATCCGCTTGATCGTTGGGGCCTTGAGGATCTGGTGTACTGGATCAACGGACGTCGTTTAAGCCCGAAGCCTCAAGTTTTGCCGCCAAAAGCAGGCCGCGCTCTTGCCCTCGGGGAAGATGGTATGTGACGACCCGCGACTTAGCCCAGGGGATATCGAAAGATTGGAACGAGTCGGTTGAACTTGTCCGCAACGGAACCATAGCAACATGGATTAGACGCAGCATTGGTGACGATGAGATGGCGGACGCGGCGCTTGAGGCTGCCAGCACGGCCGCGATCGGCGCCGACAACGACGACCGGCTTGTGGCGCGAACGTGCATCGTGCTCCATCCCAGCGCCCCGATACGATACCGCGACTTCCGCGCCATGGTCGACGGATTTGGGCCTCTCTTGGCGGCATTCGCCGATGTTCCTGATGCACATCAACTTTTTGGGGCAATATTGCGCTTCAATTTGGTTTCTTTTTGGTTGGAGAGCCAGAGCCGACCGCGCCCCGATTTGATGAGTTGCGTGAGCGAATACGAGAAACTGAAGCCGATTCTTGAACGAACCGGCGTCGGTTACGGCGTCGAGCGTGCAATATACGACTTAAACCCCAATCAACCTTGTTTGTCGCCGATGTTGGAACGGGACTACGTCATTTCGGTCGACGACCTATTGCCGGCGCTTGAGCGTGTCGCCCAGCAACAGAAAGGAGAGGTAAAGCAGTATGTCGACCGTCACATTGGCGCGTTCGTTGCCGCTCGATTTAGAATCTCGGTCAATTCCGAGTTGCACGATATGGACAATCGCACAGATCAATACGTGCCGATCGTTGCCGCCGCGAAACTATTGTCTTCGATCCAGGAAAACCAGCCGACACGTATCTTTCCGGCATTATCCCAAGCAACTGCGAAAGCTCTGGAACCTGCGATAAATCGATTTCACAGCCGGCGACAACGCAAGCGCGTGCGCGACGAGCTGCGGCGAGTCGCAAAGAGCGGGCGCATCTATGAGCTGGTCAACGCGGTCGATAATCAAACAATGCTCAGTGCGGAGGCCCGATCATTTCAGGGCGCTGTCGCGGAGTTTGCCTATAGCGTGAAAGCGCAAGAACAACTCGACTACGAGCGTAAAAACAGGGGTTCGTTGTCGGCGCTCACGGGCGCTCAGATATCCTCAGTGGTATCCGGATTTGTTACGACGGGCGTAACCCTTGTGATCGCTCTGGTCTGGCTTTTCTAACGGGACGCAAGATGGCGGACAACAACCCACCGGTGGAAGAGCAGGGCGGTGCCAAGGGGCCGCGAGCTATGTACAAGATTCTGGCCTGGTTTCTTGCTCCAGTCTTTGTCATCACCGCTTTGCCAACAGTCATCCTGCTGACGGTTGGCATGGTGCCGACCATCGTTGCCTATATCGTCGACCGTAATCCGATGAAATACGCGTCGCGTACGGTCGGCTATCTAAACTTTTGTGGTTGCCTTCCCTACGCGCTCGGATTGTGGACCGGTGACCATTCGGTCGACGCTGTAATCGCAATTCTCGTCGATCCATTTGCGTGGTTCGCGATGTACGGTGCGGCGGCAGTAGGTTGGCTGATATATTACACAACCCCACCCGTTGTTGCGGCGTGGATGGCTGTCAATCACAAGATACGACAACAGGCGCTCAAGGCCCGTCAGACGGAGCTCATGAATGAGTGGGGGAATGCCGTACGCCGCTCGGCCACCGAAGCGGCCGAGGCCCAAAGCCCAAGCACTGGATTGGTACCCAGCCAAACCCAAGTCGAGCCGGATCCGTCTGAGCCGGATCTCGATGACGAGTTTGCTGAAGAGGAGGAAGAGGAAGGCGATGATGACCAATAGCCCGCCTCGGCGGGTAATAGATCGTTGCGCTGGTCAAATTTCGCCGGAAAGCTGACCGTCCCGCGACGCAGCCCGAACGGCCCGTTGAAGTTTCTCGAATGCGCGAACTTCGATTTGACGGATGCGTTCGCGGCTAACGGCATACTCCTGGCTAAGGTCCTCGAGCGTCTTCGGATCGTCCCGCAATCGGCGCTCGACGAGGATATGGCGTTCCCGGTCGTTGAGGCTGCTCATGGTGTGATTCAGCAAGAGACGGCGCTTCGACAATTCCTGCGACTCGGCCAATTGGATTTCCTGGCTCTCGGTCTCGTCGACCAACCAATCCATCCACTCCCCCTCGCTGTCGGCCTTGGGCGATGCGTTCAGCGAATGATCGGAGCTGGCAAGGCGCCGATTCATTGAGATAACGTCCTTTTCTGGAACGTCCAGCCTCTGGGCGATTTTCGTCACGTCGTCTGGGCTGAGGTCGCCTTCGTCGATGGCCTGCAACTGACCTTTTAATTTGCGCAGGTTGAAAAAGAGCTTCTTTTGCGCGGCTGTCGTGCCTATTTTTACAAGCGACCAAGAATGCAGGACATATTCCTGTATCGAGGCGCGTATCCACCACATCGCATAAGTCGCCAGCCGGAATCCGCGCTCCGGATCGAACCGCTTGACTGCCTGCATCATGCCGACATTGCCTTCCGAGATCAGGTCGGCGACAGGCAGGCCGTAGCCGCGGTACCCCATCGCGATCTTCGCCACCAGGCGCAGATGGCTGGTCACGAGCCTGTGTGCGGACGCCACGTCGTCATGTTCGCGCCAGGCTTTCGCAAGCATGTATTCCTCGTCCGCCTCCAACATCGGAAACTCGCGGATTTCGCTGAGGTAGCGGTGAAGGTTGCCCTCCGGGCTGATGACCGCGACGCTGGGAAGAGTGGCCATAACAATCGGACTCCGAAGCTTTTTGGGCGCTTTTGATGCGCTCCTCCCCAAGAGCTCCAAAATGCGCCGCGTACGTTTGCAAAATAGATCAACAAACCGACGCAGTCGCGACGGATGCTAAACTTCGTCAAAGGTTCTTATTAGTTCAATTATATCATAGGGTAATGCACTTTTAAACTGCAACGGAACCTGCCGCCTCGGATGTCTAAATCCAAGAAGCTGCGCATGCAGGGCCTGGCGCGGAAACGCCAACACCGCCTCCGCCTGTTGTTCGGATAGTTTCT
This sequence comes from Alphaproteobacteria bacterium, assembly GCA_965217615.1. GTDB lineage: Bacteria > Pseudomonadota > Alphaproteobacteria > UBA8366 > CAVOAK01 > CAVOAK01. Next base: position 102,684 of record CBDCIT010000035.1, on the reverse strand, counting down.
TCTTTCGCGCGCTGGACACGCCGCCGTAAGTTCGGTCGCCAATCAATGGATGGCCGACATGCGCCATATGGACGCGGATCTGATGTGTCCGTCCAGTATCCAGCCGACACTCGATCAGGCTTGCACGGTCTGCTAAAGCGCGCTCAATACGGTACCTGGTCAAGGCCTTCCGTCCCTTCGGCGGAGCGACGACCGCCATCTTCTTTCGATCGCGCGGACTGCGCCCGATATTGCCGGCGATCTCACCATTGGCTGGAACCGGAATCCCCCAAACGACAGCGGCGTAGGATCGCTCGACATCGCGGGCTTCAAATTGGGCGGCAAGCGCTGCGTGCGCCGTGTCGTTTTTCGCAACGACGATCAGCCCGCTGGTGTCCTTGTCCAAACGGTGCACGATGCCGGGCCGACGTTCACCGCCGATGCCTGACAGTGTTTCACCGCAGTGAGCGAGCAACGCGTTAACCAATGTCGAATCCGGTGTTCCGGGCGCTGGATGAACGGCAAGTCCGGCGGGCTTATCGACGATCAAGAGATCGTCGTCCTCAAACGGGATGACCAGTGGAATGTCCTGCGCGTGTACAACTGACGGGCGAACAGGCGGAACCACGGCCAGCAACGCCTGACCTGGTTTGACCCGGTATGAGGGGTTGGTTATCGTCTTGCCGTCGGCGCTGGCGTGGCCATCCTTGATCAGTGCCTGGATTCGGCTGCGGGACAGTCTAGGACAGGATCGGGCAAGCAAGCGATCGAATCGGTCGCCGGCCTCCTCATCCGAAACCGTGTGCGATACTGCGGAGTCGATTCCTGTCATGTGTGTCGCATCCGAGGCCATGATATGCGCGTATTGAACGCTCTGGTGATCTTCCTTGGTGTCATGATCGTGGCCGCTGCGGGTCTCGTGATCTATGGCATTGTAAACAAGGTTGGCGATCTAGCGATTGCCGACGGGGGCGCTTCGCGTAGTTTCGGTGAACGCAATATCGAGCTGCCGCCAAGCGCTGTAGTGGAGAGTTTTGTCCTTGAAGAAGATCGACTTATCATTCATCTGACCCTGGCGGAAGGTGGGACACGACTCCTCGTACTCGACCTTGAAACCGGCCGGCAATTGGGCACGATCATGCTGGAAAATAGGACGGGCGAACAGTGAACTTCTGCAGCGACAATGTCAGCGGCGCATCGCCAGAGATCATCGATGCCATTGCGCGCGCCAACGAGGGCGCGGCAATGCCGTATGGCGAAGACGCGTTGACCGATCGCCTGCGTCAGCGTTTCAACGACATCTTCGAGACCGACGTGACGGTCTTTCCGGTGGCAACCGGGACCGCCGCCAACGCGCTTGCGCTGTCGACGCTCGCGCCACCCTTTGGTGCGATCTTCTGTCATGAGGAGAGCCATGCCTGGGAGGATGAATGCGGCGCGCCGGAATTCTACAGCGGCGCAAAGCTCGTCCCGCTTGCGAGCGATCACTGCAAGCTCACCCCCGATGGTCTGAACGCAGCGCTTGGCCGATTTCAGGTCGGTTTCGTGCATCACGCGCAGCCGGCGGCAATCACGCTCTCCCAAGCTACGGAAGCGGGCACCATCTACAGTCTGGATGAGACGCGAGCGATCGCCGATCTCTGTCGCCCGCACGATCTCAAGCTGCACATGGACGGCGCGCGCTTTGCCAACGCGCTGGTCTCGTTGGGGTGCAATCCCGCCGACGCGACCTGGCGCGCCGGCCTGGATGTGCTGTCCCTTGGGGCCACCAAGAACGGCGCATTGGCGGCCGAGGCGGTCGTCTTCTTCGACCGGGCCTTGGCCAAAGATTTTGGTTATCGGCGAAAACGCGCCGGCCACCTCTGGTCGAAGATGCGGTTCCTATCGGCCCAGCTCGACGCTTACCTCAATGACGATCTGTGGCTGCAGAACGCCAAGCACGCCAACGCCATGGCGGCACGTCTTGCGAAGGCGTTCGCCGACGTGCCCGACGCGAAGCTGCTGCATCCGGTGCAAGCCAACGAGCTGTTCGTTACGCTGCCGCCGCATGTCAGCGAAGGTCTGCTTGCCGATGGTTTCAAGTTCTACCCGTGGGCCGCCGGCGGCCCAAACTGCATCCGCCTGGTCACTGCGTTCAACACCGCCGAGCAGGACGTCGAGGCGATGATCGCGGCGGCGCAAGGCCACGCTGCCGGCGTTGCGCCCGAGTGCGCCGCGGAAACCCGTTGATGGCGGCTAGCGTTTTCGGATAAGAGTTGGGAGTCGTTCAAGACCGCGTCCCCTTCGTCTAGTGGCCTAGGACGCCGGCCTCTCACGCCGGTAACAGGGGTTCAAATCCCCTAGGGGACGCCACTTTCTTGTAAATCCCTGTTTTTTGGCGGAATTTGTGCCTTCGTGCCTGTGTCGGGTAGGGCACTGGCGCGCACACCGGTAGGTGGAGGGTTTCCAGCCCCGCCCTTTCGGTTGCGGGGTGGGTTCACAGTTCCACCATAGGCCACGTTTCCAGCCGCCCCCCCCTAAAATTCCGGACATCGGGTTTTCCCCGGTCCGGCTTCAAGCATCAGGCACCTCACAGTTCGGAGTGGAGCCTTCCGCGGACGCGTCAGGGTTAAGGTCGACCCAGCCATTCTCCTGACCACAGCCCTCGTTTGCTCCGTCCTTAGACCGTGCCGACCGCCTTGAAGACCGTCCGCCTCTGTGTGCGGACCATACGGTAGCAGCACTGCCACCTGAGCTCTGAGGTCCTCGCTCCAGCCGGGTTATGTTGTCCCGCCCATCAACGCTTGACGACCTCATCCGCCAGTCTGGAGATCTCCGTCTCATTTCCCGGCACAGCCAGTTATAGACACGGTCTTTGACATCCAAGGATCATCCTGTCTGACCTCCACACCTTCCGGACTTTCACTGCTGTACTGTCCAGTATTGCCGCCTTCAATACGCCGGGAGCCCCGATGCGTGCGCCTCAGTTCTTCCGCACCGGCACTGGCCATCGGATAGGCAGGAAACCCTTGGCAGCTCCGTTTACCCCGCAAATCAGCTTCATGCAGGACATGATTTTCGACGCTTAATCCGTTCACTTTCGTTACGGCCCTACTGTTCGCTCGCCCCACCGAACTGACCAGACCTGAGAGGCACTACGACCCTCCGGGGCTTTTACTTCCGGGCTTTCAGACCACCGGGTCGCCCCGCATGCCTGCCGGATATCACTACGGCGCTAAACTGAGAATTGCGCCGACGGGACTCTCACCCGCAAGTACAGCAGCTAGTCTCGCTGCACCCTGCCCCATTCTATGTGGGCACGTTGAAGCAGAGCCTGCTGACGTAGACGGTGGGTCGTGTTATCAGCCGCGCCATGTTGACGATCTCCGACATAACCGTGCGTCTCGGCGGCAAGGTGATCCTCGACCGCGCCTCAGCGTCGATCCCCTCCACGAGCCGTGTCGGGTTCGTCGGTCGCAATGGCGCCGGAAAATCGACCTTGATGAAGGTCGTGGCGGGCGAGTTGGACGCCGACGGCGGCAGCGTTGAAACGCCACGCGATATGCGGATCGGCTATATCGCTCAGGAAGCCCCGGGCGGCGCGGAGTCACCGTTCGATCGCGTGCTGGCCGCCGATGAGGAGCGCGCGCGCCTGATGGCCGAGGCGGAGCAAGCGACCGACAGCCATCGGATCGGCGAAATTCATGAACGCCTGAATACCATCGAGGCGCATTCTGCGCCTACGCGCGCCTCGCGCGTTTTAGCCGGCCTGGGGTTCGACGAGGAGGCCCAGCATCGCTCGCTCGACGGCTTGTCGGGTGGCTGGCGCATGCGTGTGGCCCTGGCTGAGCTATTGTATTCTGCGCCTGAACTACTGTTGCTTGACGAGCCCAGCAACCATCTCGATCTTGAGTCCACACTCTGGCTGGAATCGTTTCTGAAGGCCTATCGCGGCACCGTGCTGGTAATCAGTCACGAACGCGACCTGCTGAACAACGTGGTCGATCAGATTCTCCATCTGGAGAATGGCAAGCTTGCGCTCTATAGCGGCGGCTACGATGCGTTCGAGCGCCAGCGAAGCGAGCGCCTGGCACAGGTCGAGGCGATGCGGCTCAAGCAAGACCGCCAGCGCGCGCACCTGCAAGCCTTTGTCGATCGCTGGCGCTACAAGGCGCATACGGCCACCCAGGCCCAAAGCCGGCTCAAGGTGCTGGCGCGCATGCAGCCGACTTCAGCGATGATCGAAGATCCGAGCCGGTCGTTCCACTTTCCCAATCCGAAGGAACTAAAGCCGCCGCTGATCGTGCTCGACGATGCAGCGGTCGGTTATACGGACGCCCCGGTCTTGAGCAACCTCAACCTGCGTCTCGATCCCGACGACCGGATTGCGTTTCTCGGCCGCAATGGCAACGGCAAGACGACCTTGGCGCGGCTGCTATCGGGACGATTGCCGGCCATGGCCGGTTCAATGACGGCAAGCGGCAAACTACGGGTCGGCTATTTTGGTCAGCATCAGGTTGAGGAATTGGGCACTGAGGATACGCCGGTGCAACACATGACGCGCCTGATGCCCGATGCCAAACCGGGCGCTGTGCGCGCGCAGCTCGGCCGCTTCGGATTTTCCGGTGAGAAGGCTGAGCTCTCAGTGCGCCATCTGTCGGGCGGTGAACGGGCACGCCTGTCGCTTGCTTTGATCACCCGCGACGCACCCCATTTGCTGATCCTCGACGAACCGACCAACCATCTGGATGTCGACGCGCGCGAGGCGCTGGTCCAGGCGCTGAACGAATATAGCGGGGCGGTTATCATCATCAGCCATGACCGGCATCTGCTGGAGTTGACGGCGGACCGGCTGGTGGTCATCGCTGATGGTGGGGCCAAGGATTTCGCCGGTACATTGGATGAATACCGCGATTTTGTGCTAGGCGGCTCGAACCGCAGCATAAAAGATAACCGCCGATCCGTCCCGAAACGGAGCCGCAAGGACGAACGCCGGCTTGCCGCCAAAGAACGCGAACAGACTAAGGAGCTGCGCAAGGCTGTAACTAAAGCTGAACGGAAGCTTGAGCGTTTGGGGGCGCTGCGCACGGATATCGATCGCGCCTTGTTCGATCCGAAAACCTATGACGGGTCGGACAAGAACCTGACCACGACCGAGTTGACGAAAAAAAGGGCGGAAGTCGAGAAAGCCTTCACCGACGCGGAAACACGATGGCTTGAGGCAAACGAAGCGCTGGAACTGGCCGGCGCGGACGCCGCCTGATCTTGGTGGCGCTCTACGTCGACGCGGACGCCTGCCCGGTCAAAGACGAGGTGATGCGTGTCGTGCGTCGTCACGGGCTTGTCGTTCACATGGTCTCGAACCAATGGATGCGCCTTGATGACGATCCCTTGGTGCGACGCGTGCTGGTGGAGCAGGGTCCCGACATCGCCGACGATTGGATCGCCGACCGGGCCGGTCCGGGCGACATCGCGATTACTACCGATATTCCGCTCGCCGCCCGCTGTCTGGAAGCCGGGGCCGCGGTTCTCGGGCCCGATGGCCATCCGTTCACGCAGGCTGGTATTGGCGCGGCCCTTGCCATGCGCGAATTGAACGCTCACTTGCGGGAAACCGGCGAGAGTGCCGGCTACAATCCGGTGTTCTCCAAGAAGGATCGTTTGCGTTTTCTTGACGCCTTGGAACGTATGGTTCGGGCCGCCTTGCGCACCGATTGACGGGTCCGCCTAGCTGGCGGCGCTTTCGTGAGCCTGAGATCCGGTGTTCATCAACGCCGCCACCAGCTCGAACGAATGCAGCCGTTTGGCGTGGTCGTGAATGTTTGAGGTGATCATGATCTCGTCGGCATTGGTTTCTTCGGCGAAGGCAGAAATCTGATGCTCGACGGCGTCGGGTGTGCCGACGGCGGAGCAGGACAAGGCTTGGTCCAGCATCGCGCGTTCAGCAGGCAGCAGCCGGTCTTCAAAATCGGCGACCGGCGGCGGCAGTTTGCCCGGCCTGCTACTCCGCGAGTTGACGAATGACTGCAGGACCGAGGTTCTCAAAAAGTGCGCTTCCTCGTCGGTGTCGGCGGCGATAACGTTCATGCCCAACATGACGTATGGTTTGTCGAGTTGCTAGGAGGGCTCGAACCGTTCGCGGTAGATTTCGATGGCCGGCATCAAGGCTGCCGGTGCGAAGTGCGAAGCGAAGGCGTACGGCAGACCAAGGGCGGCGGCGAGCTGGGCGCCGTAGAGGCTGGACCCCAGAATCCAAATTGGCACATCCAGGCCAGAGCCCGGCACGGCGCGGATCGCCTGGCCCGGTTCCGGTTCCTTGAAATAATGCTGCAGCTCCAACACGTCTTGGGGAAATGCATCGGCGCTGCTATCGAGCGTGCGGCGTAGCGCATGAGCAGTACGCTGGTCGGTGCCGGGCGCCCGGCCCAGGCCCAGATCTATCCGGCCCGGAAAGAGGGCGGCCAGGGTGCCGAACTGCTCGGCAATGACGAGCGGCGCATGGTTGGTCAGCATGACGCCTTCGGCGCCCACCCGAATGATCGACGTCGCTTTGGCCACTTGTCCGATCACTACCGCCGTCGCGGCGCTGGCGATGCCCGGCATGTTGTGATGCTCTGCCAGCCAGTATCGTGTGAAGCCCCACGCATCCGCATGGCTGGCCAAGTCCAAGGTGTTGAGCAATGCCTGGCGGGCGTCACTGCCGTCGACGACCGGTGCCAGATCAAGAACGGAGAGCGGTGTGTCGATCATGGGTGCACTATGAGTCATCGGCGGCGAACGGCCAATGTGGCGATCACCTTTACATTTGCATTAGTATCGGCCTGAATGCCGCCGCCAAGGAGTTGATGCAATGACCGCCACTGCCGACAGGCTCAAAACGGCCTACAACGGCTACCACCGTTCGGAGACGGCGAAGGAAGACGCCGATCTGACGCACTCCGACCCGGAGACGCCGTGCGGTGAGTATCTGCGCCGCTTTTGGCAGCCTGTCTGCATGTCGGAGCAGTTGACCGATCTTCCTTTGGCGCTCCGCATCATGGGCGAGGAACTGGTCGCTTTCCGCGACCTCTCGGGAAACGTCGGGCTCTTGCACCGGCAATGCAGTCATCGCCGCACCTCGCTTGAGTATGGCGTGATCGCCGAGCATGGCATCCGCTGCTGCTATCATGGCTGGCTGTTCGATGTGGATGGCCGGATCTTGGAAACACCCGGCGAGCCTGACGACAGTCCGATCAAGGATAGCCTGCACCATGGCGCCTACCCGGCGCTCGAATACAAGGGACTCGTCTTTGCCTATCTGGGCCCGCCGGAGGAGAAACCCGCGTTTCCGATCTACGACACGTTCGAGATCGCGGATTCGGAATTGGTGCCTTACGCCATCGACATGCCGTGCAACTGGCTTCAGGTCAATGAAAACCCCCAGGATCCCTTCCATAGCGTCTTCCTGCACACACGCTCGACGGGGACCCAGTTCTCGCCGTCCTGGGGCGCGACCGGGCTCCTCGCGTGGCATCGGACGCGCGACGGGGCACGCGTCTACCTGACCAACACCCGGCGTTGGGGCGATTTCATCTGGGTCCGGGTGGCCGAGACCATCGCGCCCAATTTTGCGCAGCCGACCAACATTTACGAGGATGCCTCGAGCGAGAAATGGTTCACCCGTGCAGGTATCTCGAAATGGGTGGTTCCGGTCGACGACACGAACTGTAAGCTGATCGCCTGGCGCCACTTTAACGATATGGTCGGTAACGAGCCCGACTACGATCGAATTGGGCTCAACAAGGTGGATTTCATCGGCCAGACTGGAATCGAGCGCACTTCGGAGGAGAGTCGCCGCGAGCCCGGCGATTTCGAAGCGCAGGTCGGCCAAGGCCCGATCACCGTCCACAAGCTCGAACGTTTGGGTCAGACCGACACCGGCGTCGGCATGCTAAGAGCGATGCTGCGGCGCGGCATACGCCGCGTCAAGAAAGGTGAGCCACCGCAAATACCTGCCCTCAATGCGGACGGCCGCGTGTCGACGATCTCAGGTGATGTCGTGCTGGCCATTCCCAAAACGGCCGGCGACGAACGTGAACTGCGCCAAACCCTTGGAAGCGCCGTCGGGCGGGTCATCGTCGACACGTTGCCGCTTGGCTATGAAGAGCGCCAAGCCAAAGTCACACGCCAGCTCAAGAAATTGCGCAATACGTCTTAATACCATAAGCGCCGATATGACGTTGCTCGGTGCCCAAGATTCGCTGCGGCGTTCTGTCGCGATTATGTGACTGTCAAATGGTATAGCACTTCGTCTTTCAACCTGCTCCCCCGAAAATCGCCGGCCGCGGAAGGTCTGCTTGTTCCACAATGTTGGGCATGCGACGTTGCGGCGAGTCCAATGCCAATCAAGTTTGGGCTGGTCTAACCGCACGGTTGGCCGAATCCCGAGACCTCACATAATCAAGGGAGATATCGATGCCTCACACGATCATCAGGCCTTATCCGGAAAGCTATGGACGCGACCTGTCATTCTGTCAGTCGATTAGGGCGGGCAATACGATCTATATGATGGGCCAGGTCAGTTGGGACTTGGATGGCACGACGATACCGAACGAGCCGGGCGCGCAGGCCGATCAGGCCATGAGCAATATCAAACAAGTCCTGGAAGATGCGGGATCGAAGCTCGAGCATATCGTCAAGGCGACGGTCTACGTGACCGATTGGCGGCATCGCGAAGCCGTATATGGCGCCATGGCGAAATGGATGAAAGGGATCCCATACTGCTCGACCGGCGTCACCGTCACTGGCCTTGCGCGGCCGGAATGGATCGTCGAGATCGACGTAACGGCGGTTATTCCTGACGACGAGGCGTAAATCCCGCACCTCGCGCGAAGCAGTTGGCAGTATACGAGTGCCGAGGGAACCGGACCTAAGTTTGGGGCGGATGGTCTGATCGAGTTGGGCTACTTCCAGAGCCAGAGGCGGCCACCGCCCAATCTCCTTGCGAGCTTGCGCCGGAACGCCTTGGCATTCGAACTCTCGCCGGCTTCGCTGTGCCGCGGCTGCTCCGTGTCGATCGGGCCTGGATCACCGGCGATTCGCTCCAGCCGGTCGGCAAGACGCGCGATGGCGGGCTTCGTTTGATGCCACGCCGCCCGCGCACGCGGCTTGATCTCGTGCTCGAGCAGTTTCGCTGCCTTAGCCCGAGCCTCCGGATCGCTGGCGACTCGTTGCGCGGCATACCAAAAGAGCGACCGTAGTATCGGCATTATCCGATCCCTGATCTTCAACCTAGCCAATAGTATCGCACGGAACCGCTCGGAGTCCCACAACCCCGGTGATATGTGTCGCTAACACACGATATGACCGGTCTATGTAACAGATGATCTGTCCGGTTTTAGATTTCCTCCAAATCTGGAGGAATCGGATGCGCCGGACGGAGCAGTTGCAGGGACTGAGATTGATGAAGTTCGAGGATGTCTACGGACGTTGTTATCGGGGTGATTTGAGCCAGGCCGAGGCCTCGGAGATCCTGGGCATGTCGGAGCGGACGTTCCGGCGCTGGCGGGAGCGCTATGAGGCCGAGGGTGCCGAGGGTTTGTACGACCGGCGCCTTGGGCGGGTCTCGGCGCGCCGCGCGCCGGTGGACGAGGTGATGCGGGTGCTGGAGCTGTTCGAGACGCGCTACCCGGACTTCACGGCCAAGCACTTCCACGAGAAGCTGGTCTGCGAGCATGGCTTCGGGCTGAGCTACAACTGGCTTCGCCTGAGCTTGCAGGCGCACGGCAAGATCAAGCCGGCGCCCAGGCGCGGGGCGCACCGCCGGAAGCGGCCGCGCCGACCGGTGGTGGGGATGCTGCTGCACCAGGACGGCTCGAGCCACGAGTGGGTTGCGGGCCAGTGGTGGGATCTGATCGTGACCATGGACGATGCGACATCGGAGGTCTATTCGGGCTTCTTCGTTGCCGAGGAGGGCATGATGAGCACGTTCCGCGGGCTCGGCGAGGTGATCGCCGAAAACGGGCTGTTCTGCTCGCTCTACGCCGATCGGGCCTCGCACTACTGGCACACGCCCGAGGCAGGCGGCGGTGTGGACAAGGACAACCCGACCCAGATCGGCCGGGCCTTGGCGCAGCTCGGCATCGAGTTGATCGCGGCCTATTCGCCGCAGGCCCGGGGCCGCTCGGAGCGCATGTTCGGGACCTTGCAGAAGCGCCTGCCCCAGGAGCTGCGCCTCGCCGGGATCGCCACCATGGCCGAGGCCAATCGCTTTCTCGAGGAGCTCTTCTGGCCGGCGCACAACGCCCGCTTCGCCCGCCCGGCCGCGGACACCGGCTCGGCTTTCGTGGCTTTTGCCGGCACGCTCGAGGACATCCTCTGCGCCCAGGAGGACCGCGTCGTCGCGGGCGACAACACCGTGCGCTACAAGAACCGCACGCTGCAGATCCCGGCCGATCGCCACCGCCACCACTACGTCAAGGCGCAGGTCCGGGTGCACGAATATCCCGACGGCCACCTGGCCGTCTTCCACGGACCCAGGTGTCTGGCGCGCTACCGCGCCGACGGCGAAACCATCGACGACGACAGGCTCCAGGCCGCGTGACCCGCTTCGACGCGACCGAGCCAAACCACCACAACAGAAGCGGTCAATTCATATGGTACATAAAGCGGTCAACTCAGTTTGTTATCGACACAACCCCGGTGATATGGCGAGCGATATGGCGCCGGGGGCCGCGAATTTGCCTAGGTGTGCTGTGACGAGGTGAACTTGCTGGGAGTTGCGCGGGTCAGCTTGCTCTCGCGGTAGGCAATGTAGGTCGCGCTACCAAAAATCATCGCTCCGCCGATCCAGGTAAAAATTGTCGGAACTTCCCCGTAAAAGACGAAACCGATAATGGCGATCCAGATTAGGCGGAAGAAATCGAGCGGCACAACGACGTTGATGGCAGAGTCCTTGATGGCCTGGGTGAACGCGAGCCCTGCAGCGGTCGTGATCAAACCTATGGCGCCGAGCCACATCAGATGCGTCCATGTCGGCCACTGCCAAACATACAACGCCGCCAGTAGCGACAGCGGCGTCATCAGCATGATGTTGTAGCTCATGATCGTCACGCTCGATTCCGTCCGGCTCAGAAACTTGACGAGGGTCATGGAAAACCCCCAACCAATTGCCGAGGCAAGCGCCAGCACGGCGCCGAACTCGATCGTACCCACACCCGGACGCAACACGATAAAGGTGCCGGCAAAGCCGAACAGGATCGCTGCCCATCGTCTGATGCGCACGATCTCGCCGAGGAACAGAGTGGCCAGAAAGGCACCGATTATGGGACCGAGGAACGAAAGTGCGGTTACCTGGGCAAGCGGCGCTATGATCAGCGCCATGTAAAAGGCAAAGGTCGATACGATGCTTATGCCGACGCGAATGACATGAAGCCAGAGTTGGCGCGTTTTGAGCGGTGTAATACCGCCGCGTACGAACCATGGCAGAAGCACCAGCGAGCCCAGCAAATTGCGGAAGAAAACGATCTCGAACGCGTGCAGATCCGACGAGACTTGGCGGACCATTCCGTGGGAGGAAGCAAATCCGAAGGTCGAGACAAACACGATGGCCATGCCGCGCAAATTGGCGGAAAGGCCGGAGAGTCGTTTCATGGTCAATGAGGCCACGGGACGATGGTTCCTGAGTGTCAACGTCCGAATTGCAGTTTAGATATGGATTTTGCGCCCAAAGATAGGATATTAGCGAACCGGCACAGTTTGCCGTGCGATTGCTGCTAAACGTAGATTTACTGCTAATTCCGACCTATTGTTCATGCTTGCACGCATTGGCGTTTGTTAGCATGAATAATGAACGGCCATAGCTGAGCGCAGATGGACGGGGCAACTTAGCCTTTGTGCGTCGTAGGAAGGAATATTCGATGACGCGAACGGTAGAAGAAATACTGGGCAAGGACTCGATCGCCAAGCTTCAGGAGCCGATTGAAACGGCGCGGGGGCTGCCACGGGCGGCCTACACCACGGAGGAGTTTTTCGAGCTCGAGCAGGAGCGGCTGTTTCCGCGGACATGGCAGGGTATCGGCTTTGTGGACGATGTGCCGGAGCCTGGTGATGCGATACCGATTACCGTCTCGGGCCTGCCATTGATCCTGGTCCACGACACCAAGGGCAAGATCCGCTGCTTCCACAATGTCTGCCGCCACCGCGCGACGATCGTGCTGCAGAAGCCGGAAAAGGGCCTGTCCAACCTGCAGTGCCCGTATCACGCCTGGACCTGGGACCTGGAAGGCAATCTCAAGGCAACGCCCTATTTCGACGGCACGCCCAACTCAGAGAATTTCCATGTCGATGCGTCGCAGAACGGTCTGGTCCCGGTCCGCTGCGACGTCTGGAACAAGATCGTCTTCGTCAACCTCGAAGGCAACGCGGCCCCATTGAACGAGTATCTGGCGCCGGCCGAAAAGATGGTCGAAGATTTCGATCTTTCCGACCTGCGGATTGCTCATCGCGTGTCCTGGGAATTCGATGCGAACTGGAAGCTCGTGAACGAGAACTGGGAGGTCTACCATCACGTCTGGGTGCATGAGGGCATCTTCGACAAGATGTCGGAGGAGGTGGACCTGAAGACCGGCGAACCGTTCACGGACATGGTGGCTGAGGGCAATGTTATGACTCTCAGGGGCAACGACCGGCGCCCGCCCCGCAAGAATCCGGGCTCGAAACTCAAGAATCCATTGCCACAACTGCCGATCAAAGAGGGGACGAACCCGCGCGTCGGCTTCACAAACGCGTTGCTGCCCAACACCACCGCAACGCTAGGTGGCAACCAATATGCCCCGGCAATTTATATTCCGCTCAGTTCTGGCCGGACGCGTGCAGAGATGGCCTGGTATTTTGTCGGCGATGCTGCCACCGGCAAGGAATACAAGAAAGCCCGAGAGCTGGCGCTCGACAATTGGTTGGGTTCCACCCGCGACTACAACCAGCGCGGCGGCATTCGCAGTCAGGACCATAACTGTATGGAGCTGCAGCAGCGCGCGCGCATGTCGCCGGCGGCCGACGACGTGCAGTTCTCGCCGACTTGGGAGACCAACGTTCAATACTTCCAAAACTGGGTTGTTCAGAATCTCGCCTGAGACACGAACGCCTTGTATTGACTGAACGGCGTGTTGGGATGTGTCCCGCAGCGCGCGTCGACACGCGTGGCGCGCTGTCAAATGCCGCCTGTCTTGCGGCAGACAAGGGATTGGTAATAAACTTCGTCCCGCAGGCGCCTCGTGGGCGTTGTGACTTCGGCATAGAGAAATTCCATTGTTGGGGAGTCGCTGTGGCGGCGGACCGCGTTGCGATTTTGGCACCTGTTGGGGGATATATATGACGCGAACGGTAGAAGAAATACTGGGCAAGGACTCGATCGCCAAGCTTCAGGAGCCGATTGAAACGGCGCGGGGGCTGCCACGGGCGGCCTACACCACGGAGGAGTTTTTCGAGCTCGAGCAGGAGCGGCTGTTTCCGCGGACATGGCAGGGTATCGGCTTTGTGGACGATGTGCCGGAGCCTGGTGATGCGATACCGATTACCGTCTCGGGCCTGCCATTGATCCTGGTCCACGACACCAAGGGCAAGATCCGCTGCTTCCACAATGTCTGCCGCCACCGCGCGACGATCGTGCTGCAGAAGCCGGAAAAGGGCCTGTCCAACCTGCAGTGCCCGTATCACGCCTGGACCTGGGACCTGGAAGGCAATCTCAAGGCAACGCCCTATTTCGACGGCACGCCCAACTCAGAGAATTTCCATGTCGATGCGTCGCAGAACGGTCTGGTCCCGGTCCGCTGCGACGTCTGGAACAAGATCGTCTTCGTCAACCTCGAAGGCAATGCCGCGCCATTGGGCGAGTATTTGGCGCCGGCAGATAAGATGTACGCTCATCTCAATCTCGACAGCCTAAAATTGGGGCACCGTTTCAGCTGGGAGTTCAAGGGCAATTGGAAGCTCGTGAACGAGAATTGGGAAGTCTACCATCACGTATGGGTCCACTACGGCATCTTCGACAGGATGTCAGAGGAGATTGACTTCGAAACCGGCAAGCCCTTCACGCTTACGACCGCCGAAGGAAACGTCATGACCCTGCGAGGCGGTGAGAATCGACCGCCGCGAAAGCGAATGGGTCCTGCACCGGAAGTCGAGCTGCCGCCGATTCCCACCAAGAATGGCGAAGAGGGGATTTCGGGTGCGACGAACGCGATCCTCCCCAACGTAACCGCTTCATTGAACAATGGCGGCTATGCGCCGGTCGTGTACATTCCGCTGGCACCGGACCGCACGTTGGCGAGCATGGCATGGTATTTCGCGGGCGACGGGGCGACCGGCGAGAAGTACGCCGATGCTCGCAATGAGCGGCTCAACCGCTGGCTCGGGCCGACACGGAATTTCGACGATAAGGGCGGCATCCGCAGCCAGGACCACAATTGTTTCGAATTGCAGCAGGCTGCCCGCTATTCGCCCGCGGCGGACGTTGTGCAATTCTCGCCAACATGGGAAAGCAACGTCCAGTACTTCCAAAACTGGCTTGTAAGGACCCTGAGTTAGAGATGAAGCTTCGGCGCGCGCCGGCGCTTGCCGCGAACAGTCGGCGAAGTCATTGTGCTCAAGTGGTGTTGGATTTAGACTAATTGGAGACGGTGATGTTCCGTTCCAATCGTTTGCAAACAGAATAGGAATCGCAAATGACACGCAATCTTGCAGAAATACTTGGTCCGGAAGTTGCGTCCAATCTCGCACAGCCGATCGAGAAAGCCCGCGGTTTGCCCCGCGCTGCCTATACGAGCCAGGAGTTCTTCGATCTTGAGCAGGAGCGGCTGTTTCCACGTACCTGGATGGGCGTCGCCTATGCCGACGATATCCTTGAGCCGGGCGACGCGATGCCGGTCACCGTCCTTGGGCTTCCGCTCATCTTGGTGCGTGACAAGAAAAGCAAGATTCGTGCTTTCCACAACGTTTGCCGCCATCGCGCGACAATCGTATTGCAGAAGCCGGAGAAGGGCCTTTCGAATTTGCAATGTCCCTACCATGCCTGGACTTGGGACCTTGAGGGGAAGCTGATTGCGACGCCTTACTTTGATGGCACGCCCAACGCCGAGAATTTCGGTGTCGACAAGAAGAAAAACGGGCTCGTGCCTGTGCGCTGCGACGAGTGGCATCGGATCGTTTTCATCAACTTCGAAGGCAATGCTGAGCCGCTGCACGATTATCTCAAGCCGGCGATCGATCTTTACGACCATCTCGACATCGACTGCATGCGCCCCGCATTCCGGATCGACTGGGAATACGAGGCCAACTGGAAGATGGTGAACGAGAATTGGGAGGTCTATCACCACATCTGGGTCCATCACGGGATCTTCGATAAGATGTCGGACGAGGTCGAGCTCGACACGGGCGAGCCCTTCACCTTGATGGTCTCTGAAGGCAATGTTCTCTCGCTGCGGCCAAGCCCGAAGCGGCCGCCGCGGAATATGTACCCCTCGGAGCTGCCGGAGATTCCCTTGAAGAAGGGCGCCACAAAGCCCAATCCCGCCGGTATCGTTGCCTGCCTGCCAAATACAACGGTCTCTCTTGGCCTCAACCGAAGCGCGCCGGTTATTTACACACCACTCTCACCAAGCCGGACGCGCGCCGTCCAGTCGTTCTACTTTGTCGGCGATGCGGCGACCGACGACAAGCTCGCCGAGGCGCGCGAAAACGCAATCAACATGTCGTTGGGTAAGACGCGAAAGTGGAACGACAAGGGCGGTATTCGCAGCCAGGACCAAAATTGCTTTGTTCTGCAGCAGGCTGCGCGCTACTCGCCGGTTGCGGACGTGGTGCAGTTCTCACCAACCTGGGAACAGAACGTCCATTACTTCCAGAATTGGGTGGTCGAACACGTGGCGTAAGGTCGGACGACTGATTGGACCACGCGTTCTACTCGTATTGATCGGCGGCAGACAAAAGTCTGCCACCGATTTCTTCAGGCCGCCAGAACCACGAGATCAACGGGTTCATTGACATCGGCGATTCTCGTTTCGCTTCGTCGTTCGAACGTTGCCGCTGGCCGGTAGCCCTGATCTTCCGCCAAGCTCAACGCCTCGGCAGTTGAGAGCGCTAACGAGCGCTCAGTCTTATTTTGCTTTTCGAGTTTTGCCGCAAGATTCGCAGGCGACCCGATGACCGTATACTCAAGTCGGTTCGCATCGCCGACTGCGCCAAAAACCAGTCGGCCGGTCGCAACCGCGGCGTTCACCTCCATGGCCGGCTTTCCGGCCGCTCTCCGCTCGTCGTTCCAGTTTGTCGCTTCGGCAAGCACATCTTCCACGGCAGCGAATGCGTCGGCTGCGAACGTATCATTCCGTACGGCGGCGCCGAATGTCGCCATAATCCCGTCGCCTAGGAACTTGTCCACGCAGCCACCGTGCCGCTGGATCGCTGGTACGATGCGACTCTGATACTCAGACAACACGGCGATCAGCTCATTGGGCTGAACTTGGTCCGCAAATACGGTGAAGCCCCGTAGATCCACGTTGAGCACGGCGGCGTCGCGCACAACACCTTGGCCGGCGGCGATCTCGCTTTCGGAGTCCGTGATCTGCTGGGCGATTTCCGAAGAGAAGAAGCGAGAGAGTTCTCGCACCGCTGTCGTCTCCGCGACCGACTGGACAAGAAGCCCGCGCGCTCTTGTTACCGCCATCGCCAGGATTGCCGTGACCATGACCACTGAAATGATCTTGTCGAATTCAGCACCCAGCAAAACGCTATTGGATGTGAGATACGCGACATAATCGCGTGTAATCATGGTGTCTCCCGGAACGGCGATGACGACGTAGAGCACCATAATCAGCCATCCAAGCGCGGCCGCCGCGCCTGCCAGCAGGATAAAGCGTGCTTCATAGCGCAACGCCCGGAGCGCGATGAAGATAAAGACGTAAAGCAATGTAGGCGCCTTCAGATAGAACGAGGCGGGCTGCATATATTGAAGGTGAAAACTCCAGATCGTCAGCAGGAGGAGCGACATGTCGGCGACAACGGATAGCGAGACGAACCAACCCGGCAGCCGGCCGCGCAATGCAATGGCTAAGCGCACCAGCGTGAAGACGAGGTATGCGCCCAAAACCCATGGCACGGGCTTGAATTCAACCTCGGGCGGAAATGTCTTAGGTGAAATGCTGTAGAGCGTTACGAAGGCTGTGACGACTGCCAGTTGTATGACGCTAATGACGATCTCACTTGCGTCCTGTTGCCTTTGTATGGCGATCTGTACGCGGGTCGGGAGATGGCGATGGGAGCCACCTGTCGCGAACGCGTCGATAAGTTTCTGCCACATAGTTCGATTGCCTCCGAAGTATGGACCGGCGGCTAACCGGTTACACATTTGCGGTCTGCTATCTATATCGTGTTTGTTGGCGATCGCGTCCAATCTCGATTGAGGGAGCTAAAGCGATCGAGTTGTCAAACGCGTCTGTCGGTAGCGAGGCGATCTCCTGCTGCAGCGCCGCTAACCGAGGACCCTCGTTGCATCGGCCGCCAACCTATTTTCCGACGCAATTCGTCGTTCTCGATTGGCGATGTAGATGCCACTCGAAAATATCATGATTCCGCCGATCCAGGTGAACGCGTCCGGCACTTCGGCGAAAAACACGTAGCCGATGATTGCCGCCCACAAGAGGCGGAAGAATTGTAGCGGCATCACAACCGCGACCTCCGCTTCCTTGACGCCTTGAGTGAAAATGAGCTGCGAGAATGTAGCGACGCCGCCGATGCTTATGAGCCAAACAAGCTGATGCCCATTCGGCCATTCCCAGAACCAGATGGCGACGGGTAGCGTCAACGGTCCCATCAGCACAACCATATAGCTGGTGATCGTGACGCTCGATTCGGTTCGCCCCAGCACTTTGATAAGCAATACGGAAACCCGGTGATGACCGAAGCCCCGAGTACCAGCAGGACGCCCGGCTGTACTGTCGCAAAGCCAGGCCGCAGAATGACTAAAGCTCCGAAGAAACCGAAGAGTATCGCCAGCCAACGGCGGACGCCGGCGCGCTCACCGAGGATCACGGCAACCAATACGGTGGCGAAGATGGGCGCAGTGAAACTGAGCGCAGCAACCAACGCCAATGGTGTAATGCTGATCGCATAGAATGTGGCAAGCACGGCAAACACGCTGATTGATGCGCGCAAGAGGTGCAGACCGAGACGTTTCGTCCGCAGTGGTCCCAAACCATGCCGCAAAAACCAGGGTAGGAGCGAAATCAGCCCGAAGAAGTTACGAAAAAATGCGACTTCGAAGGGGTGGAGCTCCAATACAGTGTGCCGTACCATCCCCTGTACGGCGCCGCGCCCGATCGTGGATGCGAACACCATGCCGATGCCGCGCGAGTTGGCCGAAAGGCCAGAAAATACCGAAAACGAAGGCGAACTGCGGGGCGTCGAGGTCATGGCATCTGCGAATTAGCGTGGATATTGAGCCACGATCATATGCGATCGATGCCACATAAGACGAGAGCAGTCGGTATGCGGCCGCGTGAACCGCAGGCGTCTTGGTTAGGTCACGGTTCTACGATGGCGCGTATAGGCCGCCGTGCTGTGCTGCAAGGCCTGACGTCGGTCGCGCGGCCTGGCCTGCGTTGGCGGCGTTGCCTGTCAACCCTGACGTTGTCATTGTTGGGGCCGGAATGGCTGGCATGAGCGCGGCCCGCGTACTCATCGAAAACGGACACAGCGTCGTGCTGCTCGAGGCCCGTGATCGCACAGGCGGGAGGGCCTACACGGAAAATTCCACATTCGGACATGCCTACGATCACGGCGCGCAATGGCTCCATTCGGCTGATCGCAACCCGCTCACGCAGATTGCGATCGACCATCGATTCTCGGTGATCGAGGATAACGGCGAGGGGCTGCTCGTCCTTGGCGACAAGTTGGCGGACGAAACTGGCGATCGGATTTGTCGGCGGTTCGCTCGCGCGCGAGCTTGAGTCGGAAGGCGAGGCTACCGCAATTGCATTCGCCAGATCGTCGCTTCGGGAAATTCTTGGCGCGGACATCGATAAACATTTCGTGAAGGCCCACGCGACAAAAATGGGCAGCGGATCGGTGGGCGAGGGGCACCTATTCGGCGGCCCGGCCCGGGTCCGCCCAAATGCGCGAAATACTGTCGCGGCCGGTCGGCGACCGCCTGTTCTTCGCCGGCGAGGCATGCGTGCCGGGCTGGGCGACCCGAGTAGCGGGCGCCAATATTTCAGGGATGACTGCTGCGGCGCAAATTCATAGGGCTGGTCCCGGCTAAAGGATCTAGAATTCGCGCCGACGATGTGATTGGCATGTGGCAGTCGCGTATATACTATGCACGTGAGCTTCGGCGTATTGAACAAACGAGTTCGGGGATATTTGCAAGCCCGGCCTGATTCGGCGTTCCTGAATGGGCGCTTGGTTGATTGGATGCTGGGCGTTCATCCGGAAAAGGGAGGAAGTTCCTATGAGGTTAGCTAAATTACTGCTCGGTTCCGCTGTTGCGGCGTTTATGGCTGCCGGTCTCACGGCCCAGGCTTCGGCGCAAGGAATTCAGCAACAGATCACTAAAGACAGCGTGCTTACGGAGATCAAGAAGCGGGGCGTGCTCAACGTTGGACATAGCACGTTTGTCCCATGGTCGTTCCGAAGCGTAAAAGGCGAATTTGTCGGCTTTGAAATCGACGTCGGCCGGAAACTCGCAGAAGACATGGGCGTTAAGTATAATAATGTTCCGACCGCTTGGGATGGCATCATCCCGGCGTTGCTCGCCGGCAAGTTCGATCTCATCGTTGGCGGCATGTCACCCACGCCCAAACGGGCGCTTACGGTGTCATTTTCGGTTCCCTATTCAAACCCACTGCATCAGGGTTTCGCGGCCAATATGAAGCTGGTCACGGGTATGAAGACGCTCGACGAATTCAATAAGCCGACAGTTACAATCGTTTCGCGCCGTGGGTCGACGGCGGAAGACGCGGCAAAAAAACATCTGCCGAAGGCAACGCATCGGTTGTTCGACGATGACGCCATGGCCATACAGGAAGTATTGAACGGCAACGCTCATGCCATATTCAGCTCTGAGCCGAAGCCGACATTTTGGCTAAAGGAAAATCCCGATGCCATCATCAAACCGTTCGGAAACAGGGCATTCTCAGATAACTCGGGGGCCGGTGTTGCGGTGCGACAAGGCGACGGAGTCCTTCTCACCTACGTCAACAACTGGATCAGTTGGCGGAGAGCGGGCGGATTCATACAAGAGCGCTTCGACTATTGGTTTGGAACGATCGACTGGGCCGCTCTCGATCCGAAAAGAGTAAATAAGTAACTTCGTTTGTTCGCAGAGCCTGATTGGTTCTGCGACAAGTTGAGATCAGGGTGGCGCCGGGAGACCGGCCCACCCTTTTCCTCTTGGTCTGACTGGCCGTATCACGGCGTAAATTATGGAAGTCGGAAGGCGAGGGCCTTCTGATGTGAGGGAGTGCGCAGAATGGCGAAAAAACAAACCACTAAGAAATCCACACTCGGCTGCACTGTCGATTTTGACCGGACCGGTCGTCAGGTTGGATTCGTCCGGCTGATGTGGTCGGACAACAAGCACGCGGGCGGCGTGATACCCGTCCCGATTGCCGTCATCGCCAATGGCGAAGGCCCGACGATCCTGATTACGGGCGGCACACACGGCAATGAGTATGAAGGTCAGATCATCGTCCAGCGGCTTATTCGCGAACTTGACCCGGCCAGTGTCAACGGGCGTCTGATCCTCATGCCAGCACACAACTATCTCGCGGTGATGGACGACAAGCGGTGTGCCGAGGCCGACGACGTCAATCTGAACCGAATCTTTCCGGGCGATCCCAATGGTGGACCCACGGAACAGATCGCCTATTTCGTCGAGACCGTCGTGCTCCCTTTATGCGACTACGGGATGGACCTTCACACCGGTGGCAACTCCGCTGAAATGCCGCCGTGCGGCTATTTGCGTGTCGGCGGCAGCGAAGCACTGATGAAAAAGAAAATCGCCATGGCGGAGGCGTTCGCTGCGCCACTGACGGTCGTCGTCTCGAAGACCTCCTCGACACGCTCGGTTTCGGCGGCATGCGATCGCCAAGGCGTGGCCAGCCTGGCGACCGAACTTGGCGGCGGCAATACGGTGTCCCGCGAGGCAATGGCTATCGGAACCCAGGGCGTCAATCGGGTATTGCGACAGGTTGGCATTCTCGCAGCCGATCCGGCAGACAAGGATGTACCGAAGACGCGCTACATTGAATATGGCGACAGCAGTTATTTCACGACGGCGCCCACCGAGGGGTTGTTCGAGCCCTATTGCGGCTTGGGAGACACCGTGAAGAAAGGTCAGAAGGCTGGCTGCGTACACTCACTGGAAGCGCCCGAACTCGTGCCGACTGAGGTCACGTTCAGTCATGAAGGTCTGATCGTCATGGAACACATCCATGCGCCGGTGAAACGCGGAGACTATCTTTTTTGCGTGGCGACAGACGTCGATCCAAGCCGCGTCGCCGCTTAAGCTTCGAACCCGCACCTTCGAGAATTTATCGCGCCGCCGTTGTGGAGAAATCGGCGCGCTTCAGCGGCGGAATTGCTTGCTGAGGACAAGGCCCTGGCGCTGGTAAGACGATCCTATGTCGCCGCCGTACACCTTGTCGGGCAAGGTGGCCAGTTTCTCATAGATCAGCCGTCCAACGATCTGGCCATCCTCGATCATGAAGGGAACCTGATGCGAGCGGACTTCGAGGACTGCCTTTGAGCCTGCGCCGCCGCCGTCGGGATCACCGAAGCCGGGATCGAAGAATCCGGCGTAGTGGACGCGAAACTCGCCGACGAGCGTGTCGTAGGCTACCATTTCCGCAGCGTGGTCCGGTGGCACGGCGACCGGCTCCTTAGATGCGAGAATGTAGAAGTCGTCGGGGTTTAGGACGAGGCCTGTAGCGCGGCCCGCAAATATCGGCTCCCAAAAATCCTGTGTGTCGTAATAGTCGGTGCGTCCGATATCAATGAGCGGCGCATGTTTTCGCGCCTTGTAGCCGATCAAGTCGGATCTGCCGGATCCACGCGTGTCGACGGTAACCGGCAGAGCGCCACGTACCGGTTGCTCTTTGCTGGACTGTTGTTCGCTTAGCTTCGCATGCAGGTTGGCAAGGCCCGTTTCGCCGACCGCCGATGATCCGCCTTTTAGCCGGAGCTGCGACAGCCTGTCACCCTTGCGAACCACGATGCTGAAGGTCAATGGCGAGACCTCGGCGTATAGCGGCCCGCGATAGCCGGCCTGAACCCGATCGAATTCGGCACTGCGATCGGTAATCAGCCGCGTGAAGACGTCGAGGCGGCCAATCGAGCTCTTGGGGTTTGCGAGCGCCGTCAGACTCTCATCCAGGTCTAGGCTCTCCATCAGCAGTACCAGATAGACGCAGCCTCTCTCCAAAACGGCGCCGTTCTGAAGATCGATTTCATGCATGGCGAACTCGTCGATCTTCTCCTCGACGCTCGCCGTGCGGCCGGGCAGGAAACTGGCTCGGATACGGTAGGCGCTAGATCCGAGGCGCAGGTCGAGGCTTGCTGGCTGTATCTGTTGCTCAACGATTACCTCTTGGCCGCGGATCGAGCCCTTGGCCGCCAGCCGCCTGATGTCCTGCGACGGTAAAATTCCCGTCATCGGAACGGTGTCCGGAATGGGGGCAGGTACGTTCAGAGATGCGCTGTTGCTCATGAGAATGCCGTCTTGATCTACATGCTAAGCGTTGTTGGTCGGCCTCGGCGCTGCTTGTTAGGCGTCGTCGCAAGGCATCTGATCGCGCAGAATAATAGAAAGTGCCGCATGGCGAAGCGCCTACTTTCCCACATTATGCAAAGCGAGTTTTCCACAATCAGGTCATAACTACTTGCCCCGATTCGCTCGCGGCGCGGACTTATCCCCACTACCCACTAAAAGCAGCCGACACGATGACAGGGTAACTGTCGGCTGGCTACTCATACACTGGGGCTTCGAAATCGGTGGGCTTGATCCCTGCGGCGTGTCGGCGCCACATTTCGGTAAAGGCGTTCTCCAGACTCCGCACGAACGGAAGCGTCTGAAATGCCGGACCTTCAAGGCCGGAGTCTAGACGAGTCTTGACGTCGGCAAGCAGGGAGGGGCTCGCGCACAGCGCAACGGCCAGCTCTTCGTAGGCGGATATATCTTCGACCACCAGATCGTCAAGGCCGGCGACGCGAAGGATAGCTGCCGTAACTCTGCTCTGAAACGTCGCTCCAGGAGATGTGATCAGGGGAACGCCCGCCCAAAGCGCGTCGAGCGCGGTGGAATGGGCGTTGAATGTCAACGTATCGAGGAACAAGTCTGCGCATGCGTGCCGCGCCAGATGATCCACCTTGTCGGCGACACGCGGCGCGTTGATGAGCCGCTGCGGATCGATGCCGGCATGCGTTGCAGCCGCCCGCAGGTTCGAAAAGGCCTCGTCGCCGAGCCGGAACCACAACACCGCGTCAGGTGCGCGTTCGAGAATCCGCATCCATAGGGCAAACACCAATGGCTCGATCTTATGCGCGCCGTTGAAACAGCACAGCACCGGCCCGTCCTCAGGCAGGCTGGCGTCGTTTCGCGAATACTCCGCTTCGGAATGCCTTGTGGAGTCGTCCGGTATCAACCACCCGTGCGGCAGCGTCACCAAGGCTTCCTTGAAACTGGCCCGGCTCTCAGGCGTAACCAAGTCTGGCCCAACGAGCGTGTAGTCGTGCAGCCCGCCGGTTGTGCCGGCGAAGCCGAGCCAGGCGACCAAAAGCGGCGCTGGCCGCAAAGCCAAGACGTCCGGACGGGTGCCGAGCACGAGGCCGCCAAGATCGACCAAAATGTCGATTCCATCGGCAACAATTCGTTCGGCGACCCCTCCCGCTGACAAGTGGCCTTCTTTTCGCAGATCCACGAACCGATCCGCGCCTTCTTCGACGCGCCGTCGATAGGCGCTTTGATCGTCTTCGCCTGTCGAATAGGCGTAAGTCTCGACGCGGCCTGACTTGTGCACCGTGAATAGCGCGGAGACTAAATGTCCCACCGGGTGATCGCGGAAGTCATTTGATAGAAATCCGATCCGCACCTTTGACGGGGTTCGCGGGGTAGCGGCGACGGTTGGCGCGTTGCGTCGACCCTTAGCGCTCGCCAAGAGCCTAGTCGCACGCATGGTTGCGACCTTGGCGAGTTCGTCGTGCTTCAGGGGTAAGGACAAGGCGCCGAAAGCACCGAGCGCGCCGGTTTGCTGGTTATCTGTGGCGATCTCGTTGCGGACATGCTCGACAAGAGCGTCATAGTCGCGCCAATCACAGGTTGCCAGACGGGCATTCAGCAGGCCTGCGGTCGCGGAAAAGTTTTCTGCGTCACAGCGCAAAGAGGCATCGAAACTTTCCGCTGCGGCATGATGTTTTCTTTGAACCAAGAGAATCTGCGCGAGACAATAATGTGTCTCTGCAGCTTCGGGCAACAGCGCAACGGCCCTTCTGGCTTCGGCCTCGCCCTCTTCGTCGCGCCCAAGCATGCTGAGTGTACTCGCGAGGTTTACGCGAGCCTCTAAATGATCCGAACGCAGCTCAATTGCCGTTTGGAACAACGCCACTGCCTCATCGGTTTGTCCCAACGAAACCAATACAGTCGCCGCGTTGTATGGAAACCCCGCGTCGCTTGGATCGAGCTCTCGAGCGGTTGCATAACTCTTCAGTGCATCATCGGAGCGACCCAGCGCATTGAGTACGGTTCCTAGATTGCCATGATACTTTGCAACTTGTGGAGCCCCAGCGATGGCGCGGCGAAGGAGCTTGTCCGCGTGCTCATGCTTGCCCGTCTGATGCACCAAAATACCGAGCAAGTTAAGCGCCTCGGTATTCTCTGGATCGGGGTTTTCGGCTTCGAAGTAGGCTTGCTGTGCAGCAGCGAGGCGCCCTGCCCTATGATGTTCGAGCCCTTCGGAAAGGAGGTCGTCTACTTTACTCATCGATATTTTCATCCGAGGACGCGCGATTCAGAAGTGCAAGTGGATCAATTTGGCTGCTCTCGCGCGCTTAGAATTGGGCGACAAGGAACAGCCGACGGAAGGGATAGATCGTCCGTCCGTCGGGTAGTGGCGGATAGGCCGCCTTGAGGCGGATGCGGCACGCATCCTCAAAGCCTTGGCGCTCCACTCCGTCGAGGCCATCAAGCAGGACTCTAAGCCACGTTCCCTTTCCCCATTCCAATACCGGGTCGTCTCCCTCGAGAACATGATGATACTCGGTCTCCCAAACATCGAGTGTGCAGCCCAGTGGGGCCAACAGCTTAAAATACAGATCTGGGTCTTGTGTTGGCGATACACGTTCAAGCGCGTCTAATTTCTCCCGCCAGGGTCCAGCCCGCGTTGACTCCTTGACGGCTGTTCCTGTGGGTGCATTGTCGTTGTGGGGAATCTGAATGGCCAGCACGCCACCGTCGGAAACGAACCCGGCGATCCTTGGAACAAGCTCAGCATGGTCAGGTATCCACTGCAGCACTGCATTGGAGAATACAAGTTCGGCCGACCGCGCGGGGTTCCATGTTGCAAGATCGGCTTCGATAAGCTGTATATCCGGCACCTCTTGCTTTGCCCGTTCGAGCATTTCTTGCGACCTATCGATTCCCGTGATGGCCGCATTGGGCCAGCGAAGCGCGAGGAACCGCGTCACGTTTCCGGCGCCGCATCCGAGATCAAGGATCGACATCGGCGCTTCAATCTGTATGCGCGCCATCAGATCTAGCGCGGGCCGCAACCTCGATCCTGCAAATGTGAGATATTGGTTGGGATCCCAAGGTGCGTCGAACGTCATAGCGGTGCTCTAGTTTCGGGGTGCGTATGGCGACTCGGCTTTCACCGTCGGACACGCAGGATGTTATGATCGAGCGGAGTTCACTTTGCATCGAGTCTTACTGCGTCCGACGATAGCGCAAACCGATGATGGAGGAGAAGCCGTGAAACTTGGGCGCGCGCAAGCGGAGGTCGTGGCGCTCGAGGCGCTTGCCTTCTTGGCACTGGAGTCGGACCGTCTCGGACGTTTTCTGGGTCTGTCTGGCACGGGCCCCGATCAAGTTCGCGATCGATGTTCGGATCCCGAATTTCTTGCGGGTGTCTTGGACCATCTTCTGTCGGATGAGAGTTTGCTTATCGCTTTTGTTGAAGAGCGGAGTCTGGATCCGATGCTTCCCGCTGCTGCAAGGCGCGAACTTCCCGGCGCCGATGTCGACGGCTGAGGGACTCTTCAACTCGATGGTGGAAGCCAGAACTCAGGGCATCCGGCTCTACGGCACTAGATCGGTCGGCCGACGATGACACGATCTATCAACTCTGGTTCGATCGTCTCCGAAGCACGTGATGCGTTTGATGCCGGTGACGACGCGCGCGCCGAATCATTGCTTCGCAAGGCCGCGGGCGCGGGAGAGATCGGCGCCCATGCTCTGTTGGCGCGGCTACTGCACGGCAACGGAATGTTGGAGGAGGCAGAGAAATTTGCACGGCACGCACTTGCGAACGATCCAGCCGATGGTCTGACGTCCGCACGGCTCGGTGCAATTCTCCTGGATCGGCGCGCGCCGCAGGAGGCAGTCGAGTATTTCCAGGCGGCGACGGCAGCCCGACCCAATTTGGCGGAACTTCAAAACGATCTCGGTAATGCACTGGCTGCAGCCGATCGGGTTGAAGAGGCCGAAGCCGCGTTGAGGACGGCGCTGTTGCTCAACCCGAATCTTGCGGCGATCCACAACAATCTGGGAAACGTCCTAAAACAAGCGGGCAAACCAACGGCCGCGATTGCCGCCTATCGGGCTGCGCTGGCTTTAGAGCCAACATATGCCGAAGCAGAAAACAACCTCGCCGTTACTCTCCAAACGATAGGCGACATCGAAGGTGCGCTTGGTCACTATGGAAGGGTGATCGAGTTGTCGCCCGATTTTGCCGCTGCGCACACCCATTTTGGGACCGCATTCGCGGTCCAGGGTCGGCTTGCAGAGGCCATAGCGGAACACCGCCGGGCGATCGAACTAGCACCCGAATTGGCCGATGCACACAACAATCTCGGAATTGCCCTGAAAGACCACGGCGCACTGACTGAGGCCGTCGCCGCCTATCGACAGGCCTTGCAGCTCAAGCCTGACGATGCGGGCGCGCATTCAAATCTCCTGCTTTGCCTGTGCGGAGACTCTGAGCAAGACGAGGCGTCGCTTTTTCACCAGCATCTCGGATGGGCGGCGCAACATGAGGGCGCGTTGGCGGCCCCGGCCATTGATTTCGATGGCATTGCGGTGGATCCGAATCGGCTCCTGCGGATCGGTTATCTTTCTCCTGATTTTTTTAATCACTCGGTCGCCTATTTCGTCGAGGGTGTCCTCGCCAATCACGACCGCCGGCACATTCACGTCACCTGCTATTCCGACGGGCTTACTGAGGATGACATGACCGACCGCCTGCGGAAATCAGCCGACGCTTGGCGTCGAACCGCTGCGTTCTCGGACTCAGTATTGGCGGCGCAAATTCGCCGCGACGAGATCGACATATTGATCGATTTGGCCGGACACACTGCGGATAATCGTCTGCCACTCTTCGGGCAGCGCTTAGCACCGGTGCAAGGATCCTGGATCGGATATCCGGCGACAACCGGATTGTCGCAGATGGACTATCGCCTGACTGATCAGCAGGCTGATCCGGTTGGTGAGTCCGTTCGCTGGCATAGCGAAACATTGCTGCGATTGCCGGGTAGCTTTCTGTGCTACACGCCGCGGCCTGATTGCCCGGCGGTCGCGGGGGACAGGCGCGAGGGTCCAGTGACATTCGGGTCGTTCAACAACCTGAGCAAGGTCACGCCAGCGGTGATCGCGTCATGGTCGCGATTGCTCGAAGCTGTGCCGTCGTCGCAGCTTCTTCTTAAAGCGCGCCAACTAGCAGATGCCGCTGTGCGCGAAGAAATGGCGGGCGCGTTTGCCAAGCATGGCGTTGCACCAGAGCGATTGCAGTGCCACGCCCGCATGCAATCGCGCACCGACCATCTCCAGCTCTATGCCGAGGTGGATATTGCGCTCGACACATTTCCCTATTGTGGCGCGACGACGACGTGTGAAGCGTTGTGGATGGGAGTACCGGTCATCACGCTAGCCGGTTCACGCCATGCGGGACGCGTCGGCGTCAGTTTGTTATCGGCCGCTGGTTTGCCCGAATGGATAGCGTCGTCCGAGGATGAATACATAGCCATCGCCGGCGACCTGGTCGGTGACAGGCCGCCACGCGCGGAGTTGCGGCAGACGGTCGCAAAATCCAAGTTGGCCGATGCAGAACGCTTCACGGCAGCCTACGAGCACGCGCTGAGAGAGGTTTGGCGGCGCTGGTGCGACAGCGTGGACGTATGACCGCACCAGAATTCGACATCAGTAGCCGCGACTGGCACCGGCGCGTCTGGCGGTTGGCCGCGCCCATCATCCTATCCAACTTGTCGGTCCCGTTGCTCGGTGCCGTCGATACCGCGGTGGTCGGTCATCTTCCGGAGCCATACTATCTCGGCGCGGTCGCGGTCGGCGCTCTCATTTTTACGTTCCTATACTGGGGTTTTGGGTTTCTGCGCATGGGAACCACAGGCCTGACCGCACAGGCATGGGGCGGTAGCCGTGACGACGAAGTTCGCGCAACTCTTTACCGTGCACTGCTGACCGCCGTCGGTCTTGGAGCGATTATCCTCCTCCTGCAAAAGCCCATCGGGGCGATGGCGTTTGCGCTCTTAGAAGCAAGTTCAGAAGTTGAAGGTCACGGCGGCGCCTATTTTGCGATCCGCATTTGGAGCGCGCCGGCGGCTCTCGCGAACTACGTCGTGCTCGGATGGTTTCTCGGTCTCCAGAACGCCAGGGTGCCGTTGGCGCTGCAAATATTTCTCAACGGAATTAACATCGTCCTCGATCTTGTCTTCGTGCTGGTGCTGGGTTGGCAAGTCGAAGGCGTGGCGCTGGCGACCGTGATCGCTGAGTACAGTGGGCTGGCGCTGGGATTGCTCTTTGTGTTGCACCGTTTACAGGGCGCCAGTGCCGTTTCCGCCACAAAAATATTCGACCCAGTGCGGTTCAAGTATTTGTTCGCCGTCAACCGCGATATTTTCATTCGCACTCTCTGTCTGATTTTCTGCTTCGCCTATTTCACCGCGCAAGGCGCAAAGCTCGGTGACGTTGTGCTGGGTGCGAACGCGGTTCTGATGAATTTCTTGGCCTTAGCGTCGCACGGTCTCGACGGTTTCGCTCATGCCGCGGAGGCATTGGTCGGCGGTGCTGCGGGCGCGGGACACCGGCAGGGCTTTCGGCGCGCTGTGTCAGCATCCGTCTTTTGGGCCTGCATTGTCGCTGGCCTCTTTGCCATCACCTTTTGGATCGGCGGTGACAAGTTGATTTCCATACTGACGGGCGTCGCGTCAGTCCGTGAGACCGCGTCGCAATACTTGCCCTGGCTAATCGTCGCGCCAATTCTTTCAGTTTGGGCATTTCTTCTCGATGGGATTTTTCTCGGCACGACGCGGACGGTCGAGTTGCGGAACGCAATGTTATTTTCGACCGCCGTCTACTTGATTGCCGTGCAGTTGCTCTTGCCAACGTTGGGAAATCACGGACTCTGGCTTGCCTTGAGTGGTCTAATGGTCCTCCGCGGCGTCAGTCTCGCCGCGTACTATCCGCGGGTAATTCGTGGTATTGGCTGAACGAATTGGAAAATCCGCAAACGAACTCACTCACGCGGGCAATGTTCTTTGGGTATATCGAATATGCAATTAGCTGTCCTACTTGCAGCTATTTAGCTTATTGTTGATCAACTGTTTCGTAAATCCGCCAGCACGGTTATTATACTATCTAGTTGTTGTGCGACGACGAAAGGGAAGGGATGCCTACTGGCGCCACGCCAAGGCGTTCCCGATAGTTCATGTCAATTAATAGCCTGCTTGGCTTTATTCTCGGATTCTCGCTGTTTCTCAGCGCGATTTGGATCGCCGGCGGAAACTTCTGGCTGTTCGCCAGCGGCTCCAGCGTGCTGATGGTTGTCGGCGGCACGCTCGCCGCTACTTTGGTCGGTCAGGAAGCGCGCTACGTTTGGTTGGCCCTCAAGAGCATCGGCAGCACACTGGCGGTTTAACGCGTCGGTCGCGGCGTTCTCAACCGCGAAGTTGGCCGGATTATCCGCTGGGGCTATCTCGTACAACAGCGTGGTTATCCAGCGCTTGAGTCGGAGGTCAAGAAGGTGGAGCGCGACGAATTCCTGCGCTTTGGCGTGGAACTGGTCGTGACGGGATACGAAGGGTCGATCGTCGAGGACATCTTGTTCAACGTTGCCCAGACGACCTACGAGCGCAACATGGTGCAGGCTAACATCCTCAAGGCGATGGCACAGACCGCACCGGCTTTTGGCATGATCGGCACACTGGTTGGCCTCATCATCATGCTGGATGGGATGGGTGGTGATCCGACGCAGTTGGGCAAGGGTCTCGCCGTGGCGCTCAACACAACGCTCTATGGTGTGCTGTTTTCGCGCCTGATCCTGACGCCGGCGTCAACCAAAATTACCCAGCGGCAGGAGATCCTTCGTTTCCGCCATGAGCTGGTTGCATCGGGCTTTGCCTTATTGGCCGATAAACAGAACCCGCGACACATCCAAGATCGTATGAACAGCTATCTCGATCCGGCAATCCGATTTGATATCGATCAGCAACTCCGGCGTGGTTCCGGCGGTAGGGAAGCGGCGTGAAACGGGAACGTCGCACCTATGGCGGAGCCGGCGACGAGTCTGAGGATTGGTTGGTCACCTACGCCGACGCCATCACTTTGCTCATGGCGTTCTTTGTCATGCTGATTTCGTTCTCGAAGATCGACTTGCCGATGTTCGAGGAAGCAGCGGCGGGGATCTCGGAGGAAGTCGGCAAGCGAGATACCACCGACCGACCCATTTTTTCGTTGTTGAACAACCTAAACTCGATCGTCGAAGACGCCGAAATCTCTACCGAAGATGTGGAGTCGAGTTTCGATGACCAAGGCGTCGTAATCGAGTTTGCCAGCCGCTCATTTTTCAAATCCGGCTCTGCCCAGATGTTGCCTAACAGCCCGTTGATTAAGTCGGCGCCGTCTGATTCTCTGGTTCCCTGATTTGCAGGGGGATTTGCCGATGGCGATGGGACGGCAGAAGGATGGTCGGGGGGACCTGATGGTGAGCTGGTCGGAGATGCCGCGCTCTCCGGGTCATGTGTTTTATGACCGCTTGCAGTCGGTGCTGATCGAGGGCGGCTTCGACGCCTTTGCCGAGGCGAGCTGCCGGCCTTATTACGCGGCCCGGATGGGCGCGCCCTCGGTGCCGCCCGGGCGCTATTTCCGGATGCACCTGGTGGGCTACTTCGAGGGCATCGACAGCGAGCGCGGTCTGGAGTGGCGCTGCTCGGACTCGCTTTCGCTGCGGGCGTTCCTGCGACTGGGGAGCCGTGATCGGGTACCGGACCATTCCTGGCTGTCACGGAGCCGCACGCGCCTGCCCCATGAAGTCCACGCGGCGGTCTTCGACTGGGTTCTGGTGCTGATCGCCGAGGCGGGGCTGATCAAGGGCGAGCGCATCGGCGTCGATGCCTCGACCATGGAGGCCAACGCGGCGCTGCGGAACATCGTGCGGCGCGCCAACGGCGAAGGCTACCGGGAGATGCTGTGAGCGCCTGGCCCGGGAAAGCGGGGTCGAGACACCCACGGCCGAGGACCTGGCGCGTCTGGAGCGGAAGCGCAAGGGCAAGAAGCTTTCCAACACGGATTGGGTTTCGAAGAGCGACCCCGAGGCCAAGATCGCCAAGATGAAGGACGGCACGACGCATCTGGCCTACAAGCCCGAGCACGCGGTGGATCTGGACACCGGCGCGGTGGTGGCGGCCGAGCTGCACCCGGCCGATGAGGGCGACACCACGACGCTTTCCAAGACCCTGGCGAAGGCCGAGGCAAACCTCGGGGCGGTGGATGCGGCACCGACGGCGGAGGACCCGGCCGAATGCGTCGCCGACAAAGGTTATCACTCACGGGCGGTCTTGAGGGCTCTGGACGACAGTCCCTGGAAGACCCGGATCGCGGCGCCCAAGCAGACCGGCTTTTCGCGCTGGCACGGTGATGAGGCGGCGCGGCGCGCGGTCACCAACAACCGTGCGCGGCTCAAGTCCGGGGTCGCCCGCGAGGCCTTCAAGCTGCGCGCCGAGATCGTCGAGCGCTGCTTTGCCCACAACCTCGATCGTGGCGGCATGCGACGAACCTGGCTGCGCGGGCGAGAGAATGTGCACAAGCGATACCTGCTCCACATCGCCGGCCACAATCTATCGTTACTGATGCGCCAGCTCATCGGCGCCGGCACCCCGCGGGAGGCCGTGACGGGTGGATATGGCGGTATTTTCGTTCTGCTCACGCCCACCGGGGCCATGCTGGTGGCACGGGGGGGTTCGCAGAGCGGCCAGTCGGCTTTCGCCGCCGCATTCCTCATCTGGGGGGGGTGAGAGCCGGAAAAAGCCACTTAATCAACGGGCTGCTAAGGCCGAGGCGATATTGCGCGACATAGCCTTCAAGGTCAGCCAACCGCCCTACGATTTCTATTTCGTCGACATCGAAGGCCATACGGACGATATTCCGATCAAAATCGCGAGATTTCCGTCGAATTGGGAATTGTCTTCCGTCCGCGCTTCGGCCGTCGTCCGTTTCCTAATCGATCTTAGTATTGCACCGGAGCGCCTGAAGGCCTCCGGCTATGCCGACAAGCGCCCGAAAGTGCCGCACCGCGATATCTATGGTGAAGTCATTCCAGAAAACCAGGTTAAGAATAGGCGGGTGACAATCCGCCTCCATCCGTGAGGGGCGCTGGCGCGCGGCGATTAACTTCGCGCCGGTTCGCTTACAATCCTGCCGTCCCGTAACTGAAAAATGAGAGAATTGTCGTGAAAGCATCCGATTTGTTTGTGCGTTGCCTCGAAGCGGAAGGTGTCACCCATATTTTCGGGGTGCCCGGCGAAGAAAATGCCGATGTGATGATTTCGTTGATCGACAGTCCGATCAACTTCGTGCTTTGCAGGCACGAACAGGCAGCGGCTTTCGCGGCGGATGCCTACGGCCGGCTTACCGGCAAGGCGGGTATCTGCCTCGGCACGTTGGGACCTGGAGCGACGAACCTGGTGACCGGAGTTGCCGACGCCAACATGGACCGGGCGCCTGTCGTCAGCATTATCGGTCAGGCGTCCACAAGGCGCCTCCATAAAGAGAGTCACCAGAACATGGACTCTATAGCCATGTTTCGGCCGATTTCAAAATGGGCGCATTCCATATACAGCGCGGAAAATATTCCCGAAGTCGTGCGCAAGGCCTTCAAGGTCGCCGAAGCCGAGAAACCGGGCGCCAGCGTCATTGAATTGCCGGAGGATATTGCCGAGGAGGAAATCGAGCTTTCGCCAATGCAAGTCGTCAAGACGAGACGTGCCGCGGCCGACCATAAAGCAGTTGCGCAGGTGGTCGAGCTGATCGGGCAGGCGAAGAATCCCATCATCCTCGCCGGTAACGGCGCCGTGCGAAAGCGCGCTGCAAAACAGTTGGCCAGGCTAGCGCATAAAGCCGGAATTGGCGTCGTCAATACCTTCATGGGGAAAGGCGCCCTTCCCATGAGCGATTCGCATTGCCTGTTCACGATCGGTCTCCAGAGTCGCGATTACATCAACGTTGCGATCGACGACTCTGACCTTGTCATCGCCGTTGGCTACGATCTGGTCGAATACGCGCCGTCATTTTGGAACACGAACAGGGGAAACAAGAAACTCGTCCATATAGATTTTTTGTCGGCGGAAGTGGACGGTGACTACCCCGTTGACGTCGATGTGGTCTCAGACGTTGCCGATGCGCTGTGGCAGATCAATGAGGAGCTGAACCGTCGTTTTGACGACAAGCCAGGACTGCCCCTGTTCGATATTGCCGAGCGTGCGACGTTACGACAGGCTATCGCGGACGATTTCGCGTTGGAGAAAGATGACAGCTCGTTTCCGATGAAGCCGCAGAAAGTCCTCTGGGACGTTCGGCAGTTCCTCGGCCCCGACGACATTGTGCTCAGCGACGTCGGCGCACATAAGATGTGGATTGCACGCTACTACCAGTGCGAAAGCGCAAATACATGCCTCATCTCCAACGGATTTTGCTCAATGGGCTTTGCGCTGCCTGGCGCGCTTGGCGCTAAGTTCGCGAATCCCGATGTGCGTGTATTGGCGATCTGCGGAGACGCCGGCTTTCTGATGAATGTCCAAGATCTGGAAACGCTGGTCCGGTACAAGATCAAGGCCGTCATCATGGTCTGGTGCGACAGTGAATACGGGCTCATAAAATGGAAACAGCAGAATTCATTCGGTCGGCACAGCGACCTTGCGTTTAATAATCCAGACTTCGAGTTGCTGGCCAAGTCGTTTGGTATGTGGGGGCGCACGCTGACATCTGGAGCAGACCTGCCGGCGGCGTTGACGGAGGCATTTGACCAAGACGGACCCTCCATCTTAGCGGTGCCAATTGACTACGACGAAAACATGAAACTGACAAAACGCCTTGGCAACTTGCAGTTCAGCATCTAAAGCACAGCCATATTGGGGGGAGAACAGCATTGCCCGATCGCCTGTTGCAACAGATGGCCTCGTCGGATAGGTCTGAACTCAGTATGGTTGCGCGTGTGATGAAGGCCACAGCGACGGGCCAGACTATTTGTCACATTGGTGCGTTGTTCGCATGTCAGGGGTTCGTGGGAAATCTCTGGAGCCGTGTGAAATGAGCTTTAAAGTAAAGTTCTGGGGCGTGCGGGGCAGTATTGCCTGCCCGTCACCAAAGCATGTTGCTTTTGGCGGCAATACGAGCTGCATCGAGGTGACCGCCGGCGGTCATCGGATGATTCTTGACGCTGGTACGGGCATTCGAAACGTCGGCCATTGGTTCATGAGGAAAGATGTGGGCCGGGCTCATTTGCTGCAATCGCATACGCATTGGGATCACATTAATGGTTTCCCATTCTTCGGGCCGGCCTTCAGCGACGAGTTTGAATTTACGATTATGGCCGGCCATGCCCCGGAAGTCGGTGGCATCAAGAAGATCATGGCGGGGCAGATGGCGCAGCCAGTGTTTCCCGTGCCGCTGGAGGCATTACGAAGCAAACTGATTTTCGAGGATTTTACGGCCGGGGATTCGTTCAAGATTGGGCGCGGCATCAACGTCCGCACAACACCACTTAATCATCCGGGCCGCGCGACGGGCTATCGAATCGATTATAAGGGAAAAGCTGTGTGTTACGTCACAGATACGGAGCACGTTCCAGGCAAGCCCGATCAGAATATCCTCGGCCTGATCGAAGGTGCGGACCTGGTGATTTATGACTGCACCCACACCGACGATGAGTTCGAGGACAAAATTGGCTGGGGTCACTCCACGTGGCAGGAAGGCGTGCGCCCATGTCGCGCAGCTAATGTTCGGAATCTTGCGATTTACCACCACGATCCTGATCATGAGGACTTGTTCATGGAGCGGGTTGAGGCCGAGGCTCGTCTGATGTGGCCAGGCGCGATCGTTGCGCGCGAGAATATGCGTGTAAATCTCATTTAGCGATTCGGAAGCGTCGGCGCGTCTGGCTCCGATGTGACGTGCGGTGCTATCCGAGTGGGTCAACCCGCAAAGTATGCCTGCGTGCCATGTGCCTCGACAGCCGCAGCAATGCGGTCGAGCGCGTGCACGTAGGCGGCGGTGCGCATATCTAACTCCTTCTCCTGTCCAACATCCCAGATGCGGCGCGCCTCGGGCTCCATGATTTGCTTAAGGGCCCCTCTAAAAATGCCATTTTCGCGCACCGTCGGTTTAGAATCGGGTTGACGATTTGTTGACATCGGGAGGGGTGTTCATGGGTCAGATAGGATTTTTTGATCTTTCGAAGCGGTATACCGGGCTGGACGCCAAGAACGAGCCTCTGGCGAAGATCGACGAGGTTGTTCCGTGGGAAGACTTCCGTGGGTGTTTGGATGCGGTGTGTCGGCGTTCGGACAAGGCGCGCAAGTCGCGGGCGGGACGCAAGCCGTGGGACGCGGTGGTGATGTTCAAGACGATCATTCTGAGCGCACTCTACAATCTGTCGGACGATCAGGTTGAGCATCAGATCCGGGATCGCCTGTCGTTCATGCGGTTTTTGGGGTTGGGTCTGGAGGACCGGGTTCCCGATGCCAAGACAGTGTGGCTGTACCGCGAACAGTTGACGCAAGCTGGGGTGATCGAGACCTTATTCGAGACGTTCGATGGCCACCTGAAGGATCAGGGCTATCTGGCGATGGGCGGCCAGATCATCGACGCCTCGATCGTGGCGGTGCCCAAACAGCGCAACAGCCGCAAGGAGAACGCGGGGATAAAGGCTGGCGAGACGCCGGAATGCTGGCAGGATAAGCCGGCAAAGCGGCGCCAAAAGGATGTCGAGGCGCGGTGGACCAAGAAGCACGGCAGGAGCCATTACGGCTACAAGAACCATGTCAACG
Organism: Alphaproteobacteria bacterium; assembly: GCA_965217615.1. GTDB lineage: Bacteria > Pseudomonadota > Alphaproteobacteria > UBA8366 > CAVOAK01 > CAVOAK01. Next base: position 66,153 of record CBDCIT010000035.1, on the reverse strand, counting down.
TGGACCGTCGGCACAAGCTGGTGCGGCGCTATCAGGTGAGCGACGCGGCGACGCACGACAGTAAGGTTCTCGACGATATCCTGGATGGGGACAACACGGCCTTGGGCGTATGGGCGGACAGCGCTTATCGCTCGGCGGAGATCGAGGCGGCGCTGAAGAAGAAGGGGTTGAGGAGCCGGATCCATCGCAAAGCCCGCCGCAACAAGCCGCTGAGCGAGCGCGAGAAGCAAGGCAACAAGACCCGTTCGTCCGTTCGGGTCCGCGTCGAGCATGTTTTCGGGGCCCAGAGCAACGACATGGGCGGGACGCTGCTGCGTAGTGTCGGGCTGGCGCGGGCAAAGGCTCGGATAGGGCTGAAGAACCTCGCCTACAACATGCGCCGTCTGGTCCAACTGAACCGCCTCGCCGCGGCGGTGTGACAATACTCTGAGTAGGAGATCGCCTGGGCACGGTCTTGAAGCGGAAATAGCTCAATTGGAGCGCGGGAAACTCCCGGAAATCCCGGTGCCAGCATGGCCGCAGACGGCCACAGCCCGTTTAACCAATCATCCTCTGTCAAATCGCGAATTCTTAGAGGTGCCCTTAAGTTTGCTCTGGACTTCGTCGATGGGCCAGTAATAGCCGGCCTTGTTCTGGACCCACTCGAAGTAGGAAACCGTCACCCCGCCGGCGTTTGCGAGTATATCGGGGATGATGATCTTTCCAGCCTTGTTGAGTATGGCATCGGCGGCAGGCGTCGTCGGGCCGTTCGCCAATTCCAGAATGATCGGCGCTTTTATGTTGGCCGCGTTCTCCTCGATGATCTGGTTTTCCATTGCCGCTGGAATGAGGACATCGCATTCATGTTCGAGAAGCTCGGCGTTGGTCATTTCCTGTATTTTGCCGTTGCTCGGCGCACCACCAAGCCCTCGGGTCTTCCGTTTATGCTCCATGACGGCCAACGGATCCATGCCATCGGTGTCCTAAATTGCCGAGCGCGAGTCCGACAAGCCAATGATCTTATAACCATCGGCATGTAGGAGGCGTGCGCAGTGGAACGATGCATTGCCGAATCCCTGCATGACGACGCGCGATTTCTCCGGTGAAACACCAAGCTCTTTTTCGAGATGGCGGAGTACATAGTATCCGCCACGGCCGGTTGCGTCGTCGCGTCCCAACGAACCGCCCAACGCAATCGGCTTACCGGTAATTACCGCGGGTGTCGGCGCGTCCGCCATTCTTGAATACTCGTCTGCTATCCAAGCCATGACGATGCCGTTTGTGTACATGTCGGGCGCAGGCACATCTCGGTCGGGCCCGATAAAATTAGCGAAAGCCTGGATATACGCGCGGCTCAGGCGCTCCAGCTCAGTTCGTGACAGTGTTTTCGCATCGACGGCCACGCCACCCTTGCCGCCGCCATACGGCAAATTGGCAACCGCACATTTGAACGTCATCCAAAACGCGAGCGTCATGACCTCGTCCAAATTCACTGCGGGGTGATAGCGGATTCCGCCCTTGGTAGGACCACGGGTATCGTCATAGCGGCAGCGCCATGCCTTAAACGCCCTACGCGAGCCATCGTCCATACGCACGAGTAGTGATACGGCGAGCGTCTCTTTTGGATATTTGAGCTTTTCTATGACTTCTTTGTGAATATCGAGATGCTTAGCCGCTGCTTTCAGGTAAGTGTTCGTTCAGGCCGTGGAATCAGCGCGGACGTTTCTATCGGCCCCGGTGGATCTTAGCGATTGAGGGTGCGTTTCCAGTCCCGTCGCAGGGGCCGGAGCCAGACATCCTTTTTCGGCTTGTCGTACTGCCTGTCCCGGTCGTAGCGCCCGCGCCCCTGGGTGGCGCCGACATGGATCCAGCCCGATGCCCTGTAGACCGCGCCGGTATATCGCGGGGTCTCTACGAAAGTCTCGATGAGCACGGGCGTGGTGTTGTAGCGCTCGGTCCAGTCGTCGGGCAGGCGCTGGCGGATGAGGGCGAGGATGTGCGAACCCAGGTTGGGGATCTTGATCCAGGGCAGGATCAGGAACCTCGGGTTGTCGACCACGAAGGGAAGGTTCTTCTCGCGCAGTTGCCGTGTCCATCTGATGAAGGTGTCGCGCGGGGCAAGCTTCCACGCGGCGGTGGAGAAGCCGAGCATGGCGAGTGGCCAGCCGTTTCGGTCATGGACGGCATAGCGCATCTGGGCGCCGACCAGGGTCTTGTATCCGAGATAGTGGTAGCGGGCGACGAACTCGTTCCAGAGCTTGCTCTCCCGGGTGCCGCGCACGACGGGGCGCAGGTCGAGCGGACGGATCTCGTCGAGGGTTGTCGGGGCCGGGAACAGCGGCGGTTCGGTGTCCGGCCCGAAGACGATCGGCCCGGGCCGGTTCTGCCGTCCCTGCGGCGCCGGCAGGGCGATCAGGCCGTCCCTGTGCATGGCCAGCATGGTGACCCTGGCCATCATGTCCTTGAGGCCGCCGTCGGGCTTGAACCAGCCGATGCGCCGGCAGAACTCCTTCGACAGCATATGGCGGTTCAACGGCGGCGGCCCGGCGATCAGCGCGCGCAGCAGCGCCATTTCCCCGGCGGTGAAGTCGCGGCCGTAATAACGGCACCCGATCGCGCCGGTCACGCCGGCGCCATGAGTTCGCGCCTGCGCTCCTCGCTCATCGACCATGGCAGCCACGACGACAGGTCGCCCGGCGGTTTACGATCGTTCTCCGCGCACGCTGCGAGCCACGCGTCCAGCCAGCTCAGGATGTCGATGCCATTCATCGAGAGCGTGCCCACCACCGAGTACATGATCGCCGTGAACCTGGCGCCGTCCTCGCTGTCGGAACCGAACGACAGCCGTCGCCCTATGGCCGGACCTTGTAAAACTCTTTCGGCGCGATTGTTATCCAGAGGCACCTGCGGGCGGTCGACGAACACGCTCAGCCCTTCGCGATGGTTCAGCAGCGAACGCAGCGCCTTGCCCTCGCGCGCCGGGTCCGGCAGGCCGGCAAGCTCCAGTTCGGCCTGCGCGAACAGGCCGTCGAGCGCCTCCTTCAACGCGCCCTGCGCCGCGTCGAACGCCGGCGTCTGGCGCTCGATCCCGGGGTCGTAATGAGCCAGCCTCGCCTCGTTCAGGCGGTAGATCGACGCGATCCGCTCGATCCATCCCTGGCACCAGTCCGTCAGTCTCACCTGGCCGGCCGCGCACTCGACAAAATCGCGGCGCATATGTGACCAACAGAATGCAAGGGTCACCTTGCCCTCGCGAAGGCGAGCGAGTCGCTTGTAGGCGCTATAGCGGTCGCAGACGATGACCGTATCGAGGAGGTCTTCGGCGAATAGCTTCCCGGCGGCCTCGGCACTGCGGCTCGGATCGATGTGGAAGTAGACCGCGTCGCTGCTCACCGAGGCCCACAGCCAGGCACGGCTCGACCGGTCTTCCCCGCGAAGCTCCTGGACGCGCCAACCGGTCTCGTCGGCATGGCGCAGCACCGCCTTGTTCTGGTGCGCAAGGATCGCTGCGGCCAGCGGCTCGAACAGCGGCACGAACCGCTTCAGGCTGTCGGCCAGGGTCCCCGGCGAGACCGGCAGCCCCTGGCTGGAGAACCACGCGGCAACCCGGTGCAGGGGGCGGAAGCAGGCACAGTGCTCGAACAGGAAGCGCGCCCAGAAGCTGGTCCCGTAGAGCGTCCTGGGGAACAGCCGCGGCACCGGGCGCGCCGAGACTTCCATGGGCGACGACGCGCACTCGCAGGCCCTGCGCCAGCGCGACCGGCGGATCACCCGCTTGTGGGCCTTGACCTCGATCTCGACGAGGGTGGATTCCTCGGCGCCGTTCGGCGCATAGGGCTGCCCGCACCGTCCGCAGACGCACGCATCCGGCGGCGGGTTGTACTCTTCGGTTCGCTCCTCGAGCCCGGGCCGCTGGGTGCGGCCGTGGCCGGGCGCGCCGTGCTGCTGGCCGCGCTTACGCTCCGAGCGCGGTTTGTCCTGCTGCTCGCTCTTGCGGCCGTAGAGCGCTCTCGACAGCACCGCTCCGGTCGCGCGAAGCCTCTCAAGCTGGGCTTCCAGCGTCTCGATCCGGTTCCGTGACGTCTTCGCGCCCTTGCGCAGCCGGGCGTTCTCCCGGGACAGCGACTTGATCGTGGCCTTCTGGCGCCGCGACCTTCGCAGGGCCCTGCGGAGATCGGCGTCTGCAACGGACAGCGACTTCGACAACGTCTTCCCGACCGCTCGAAGCCCGGCAAGCTCGGACTCGAGTGCCTTCCTGATCGCGCGAAGTTTGGCAGGCCGAACCTCCAGCGCCGCTTTCCGGGTCTCCAACTTCCGCACGGTCCTGTGCAGCCGGGCATTCTCCTTGCGCAGCGTGTTGAGCGTCGTCTTCTGGCGCCGCGATCGCCTCAACGCCGCGCGCAGTTGAGTGGCCTCGTCGCACGGAAGCTTCGACAGCGTCGCCCCGGCCGCCCGGAGCTTGACAAGCCGGGCCTTCAACTTCTCCTTCCCGGCCTTGGACACCTCCAGGGCATGGCGCAGCCAGAAAACCTCGTCGGACAGCGACCGGGCACGGGCCTCGCTGTGGCCCAATATCCTCACCTCCCGAGGGAGCCGAAGGGACTCGCTGGACAGCTTCCTGGCGGTCTCCCTGATGCTCTCCGTCCTCTGCTTCTCCTGGCCGAGGCGCTTGTTCAGCTGGAGGATCCGCTTGTCCCGCCGGACCACCTCATTGTTGAGCCGGGTGATCTCCTTGCGTAGCGTCCTGATGGTGTCTTTCTGATCCGGAGATCGCTCCAGGGCGGTGCGCCGCCGACGGGTCTCCGCGGGCCGCGGGCGGATCGTGCCCTGTCGGGCCTCCGGTGCGACCAGAGCCTTGCGCAGTCGTGCGATTTCCTTACGCAGCGCCTCGATCTTGCTGCTCTCATTCGACTCGATGCCGGCTTCGAAGAGGAGCGTCTCCAGGCGCGCCACCTCGGCCTGCAAGGAAGGCACATCCCTTGCCGCGCGGCGAGCTTCCTTCGTCTCCTCGACGGCCTCGCTCAACCTGCCCCGGCAAGCTTTGAACCGCGACTTCCACGCACCGGTATCGGTACGCGAGGCCACTTCCGCCCAGCGTAGCTCTTCCGCGTGCGCTTCGGCCGCGTCTGCCCGCGCCCGTTCCCGCTCACACTGTGACCGCCAGTCGCGCGGCGCGCGCTCCGGCACCGACACGGGGGACGACCGGACCCCGCCATTACCCTCGGCCAGCGTCAGGTCGGTGCCAAAATCCTCGTCCAGAACCGCCATGCGCACGACGATAGCGCATGGCAAATTGCGTTACCAGCAGAAAGACAGCCCCTTGTGGGGCTTCGCCTCAACGCGGGAGATGCGCCTGACGACACCCATTCCACGGCCTGAACGAACACTTACGCTTTCAGACGCTTGCGCGCCTTTGTGAACCAACCTGCCATATTCTGAACCTCCCCTAGCGACCGGCCCTTCCAGTTGGAATTGCCGACTTGACTGTTGTCGGGATGTTTATCGGGCGGATGTACTAGTTCGATATGCCCGAAGTCTAGAAACGCCGACCGAGAGTATCATTGCCTAACAGCCCGTTGATTAAGTGGCTTTTTCCGGCTCTCACCCCCAGATGAAGAATGCGGCGGCGAAAGCCGACTGGCCGCTTTGCGAAACCCCCCGTGCCACCAGCATGGCCCCGGTGGGCGTGAGCAGAACGAAAATACCGCCATATCCGCCCGCCACGGCCTCCCGCGGGGTGCCGGCGCCGATGAGCTGGCGCATCAGTAACGATAGATTGTGGCCGGCGACGTGGAGCAGGTATCGCTTGTGCACATTCTCTCGCCCGCGCAGCCAGGTTCGTCGCATGCCGCCACGATCGAGGTTGTGGGCAAAGCAGCGCTCGACGATCTCGGCGCGCAGCTTGAAGGCCTCGCGGGCGACCCCGGACTTGAGCCGCGCACGGTTGTTGGTGACCGCGCGCCGCGCCGCCTCATCACCGTGCCAGCGCGAAAAGCCGGTCTGCTTGGGCGCCGCGATCCGGGTCTTCCAGGGACTGTCGTCCAGAGCCCTCAAGACCGCCCGTGAGTGATAACCTTTGTCGGCGACGCATTCGGCCGGCTCCTCCGCCGTCGGTGCCGCATCCACCGCCCCGAGGTTTGCCTCGGCCTTCGCCAGGATCTTGGAAAGCGTCGTGGTGTCGCCCTCATCGGCCGGGTGCAGCTCGGCCGCCACCACCGCGCCGGTGTCCAGATCCACCGCGTGCTCGGGCTTGTAGGCCAGATGCGTCGTGCCGTCCTTCATCTTGGCGATCTTGGCCTCGGGGTCGCTCTTCGAAACCCAATCCGTGTTGGAAAGCTTCTTGCCCCTGCGCTTCCGCTCCAGACGCGCCAGATCCTCGGCCGTGGGTGTCTCGACGCCGCTTTCCCGGGCCAGGCGCTCCAGCATCTCCCGGTAGCCTTCGCCGTTGGCGCGCCGCACGATGTTCCGCAGCGCCGCGTTGGCCTCCATGGTCGAGGCATCGACGCCGATGCGCTCGCCCTTGATCAGCCCCGCCTCGGCGATCAGCACCAGAACCCAGTCGAAGACCGCCACGTGGACTTCATGGGGCAGGCGCGTGCGGCTTCGTGACAGCCAGGAATGGTCCGGTACCCGATCACGGCTCCCCAGTCGCAGGAACGCCCGCAGCGAAAGCGAGTCCGAGCAGCGCCACTCCAGACCGCGCTCGCTGTCGATGCCCTCGAAGTAGCCCACCAGGTGCATCCGGAAATAGCGCCCGGGCGGCACCGAGGGCGCGCCCATCCGGGCCGTGTAATAAGGCCGGCAGCTCGCCTCGGCAAAGGCGTCAAAGCCGCCCTCGATCAGCACCGACTGCAAGCGGTCATAAAACACATGACCCGGAGAGCGCGGCATCTCCGACCAGCTCACCATCAGGTCCCCCTGACCAGCCTTCTGCCGTCCCATCGCCATCGGCAAACCCCCCTGCAAATCAGGGAACCAGAGGATCAGACGGCGCCGACTTAATCAACGGGCTGATAAACCGCAATAGAAGCGTTCCTAGGGTCCGGACCCATTAAGGGGATTCCCAAAGCGGGTCTGGCATGATTCATTGTTTCCAGCGAGGAGGCGATGGAAATGTCGGATTTCTTTTGGTTTTCGGATGCGCAATGGGCTCGGATTGGGCCGCTTTTGCCGACGGATACGCGCGGCATGGCGCGCGTTGACGATCGCCGGGTGCTGAGCGGGATCGTCCATGCCCTGAGGAATGGCGGGCGCTGGGCCGACTGTCCGCGTGAGGTCTACGGACCGAAGAAGACGCTCTACAACCGCTTTGTACGCTGGGCGGAGCGCGGCATCTGGGAACGGATATTCAGCGCGCTGGCGGGCGGCGAAGACGCCCCCGACCGGCTGTTCATCGATTCAACCTGCATCAAGGTTCATCGCTGCGCCGGCGGCGGAAAAGGGGGGCCTTGGCCCATGGCATCGGCCGCACCAAGGGGGGCCGCAACACCAAGCTCCACGCTGTCTGCGATGCGAAAGGCAGGCCCCTCGTCCTGCTCCTGACACCAGGAAACGTCCATGATTCCAAGGTCGCCCAGCGCTGTATCGAAGCCATGCCGCCCGCCGCCGAACTCGTCGCCGACAAGGGCTATGACAGCAAAGCCCTGCGCGACTGGCTGGCAGAACGCGGAACCACGGCCGTCATCCCACCGCGCAAGAACCGCAAGGTCCAATACCATTATGACAAGACCGTCTACAGGCAGCGCAACATCATCGAGCGCATGTTTTGCCGCCTCAAGGACTGGCGCCGTATAGCCACCCGCTTCGACCGCAACATCAAAAACTTCATCGCCCCAATCGCCCTTGCCGCCGCCGTCATCTGGTGGCTGTAATGAGGCTGGACCCTAGTCTGTCGAAGCCGTCTTGCCTGCGACTATTGCGACGATTACCTTGCGCGACCTTCGGGTTGAGTTGAAACCAGGATGGTTTGAGGACAGCACCGTGTACTATGTCAGCACCAGGGGCGCCGCGCCGCGGGCGAGTTTCGACGAAGTCTTGCTGACAGGGCTTGCGTCCGACGGCGGCCTGTTCGTGCCTGAAGACTGGCCGCGCTTCAGCGACGACGATCTCCGAGCGCTGCGCGGGTTGGATTATCCCGAGCTTGCGTGTGCTGTTATGGCGCCGTTTCTCGACGATGCGATCTCTACCTCGACGTTCGAGAATATCGTGCGCGATGCGTACGGCATTTTCGACCACTCCGCCGTCACGCCGCTGGTGCAGCTCGATAGCGATCTTTGGCTGATGGAGCTTTTCCACGGACCAACGCTCGCCTTCAAGGATGTAGCCTTACAGCTGCTCGGGCGGATGCTCGAACACGTGCTCGATCGCAGACACGAACGGGTAACGATCATTGGCGCGACATCCGGTGATACCGGATCGGCCGCGATCGAGGCCTGCCGCGACCGTGATGCCGTGGACATCGTCATACTTCATCCTCAGGGTAGGGTCTCGGAAGTACAACGTCGGCAGATGACAACGGTAGATTCCGCAAATGTGCACAATGTCGCGGTCGAGGGCACATTCGACGATTGCCAGGATCTCGTCAAAGCGATGTTCAATGATCGGCCGTTTCGCGAAGAGCAGCACTTGGCGGCCGCAAACTCAATCAATTGGGCGCGAATCATGGCGCAAACCGTGTACTATTTTCACGCGGCGCTAGCTTTGGGCGGACCTGACCGCGCGGTCGCGTTCTCCGTGCCAACGGGAAATTTCGGCAACGTATTTGCCGCCGACGTGGCGCGCAGGATGGGACTTCCAATCAAACGGCTCTATGTGGGCTCAAATCGCAACGATATCCTCACGCGGTTCCTCGAAACCGGTGAGATGGCGGCAGCGCCCGTCGAGCCAACATTGAGTCCAAGTATGGATATTCAGAATTCCAGCAACTTCGAGCGACTTCTGTTCGAGCTGCACGGCCGTGACGGCGATGCGGTTAACCGCGATATGAAAACCCTTCGCGAGACAGGTAGGTTTGCCGTCGACGGCGCCAGCCTGAGCGAAGCGAGATCGGTGTTCGAAGGTATGCGCCTGGATGACAGAGATACCACCAATGCGATCGCGCACTTTTATGAAAGTACGGGGCAATTGCTCGATCCGCACAGCGCCATCGGTGCATGGATCGCGCGCGAAAAGAAGAGCGATGCGGCCGTGCCAGTGGTCTCGTTGGCGACCGCGCATCCGGCAAAGTTTCCAGAGGCGGTGGAGCAGGCAACTGGCGTGAAACCCAACCTACCATCAAGGCTCGCCGATCTGCTGCAACGGCCTGAGCACTACACGGTGTTACCTAACGATTTGGGTGCCGTTCGGGCCTTCATTCGCGACAATGTGGAGCTAGCGGCATGACAGTAAGAGTGACTTCGCTCGACAACGGTTTGCGGGTCGTCACGGATACGATGACGGCAGTTGAGACGGCGACGGTTGGCGTATGGGTCGCGAGCGGCACGCGCAACGAATGTGAAGAGATCAATGGCGTTGCCCATCTGTTGGAGCATATGGCGTTCAAGGGTACCAACCGGCGTACGGCGCTGGCGATCGCCGAAGAGATCGAGTCAGTTGGAGGATATCTCAACGCCTATACGAGCCGCGAACACACCGCGTACTACGCAAAGGTATTGAAGGAGGATGTGGAATTGGCCGTCGACGTGCTGGCTGACATCCTGCAGCATTCCATATTCGACCCGGAAGAACTGGCGCGAGAGCGGGCAGTTATCCTGCAGGAAATCGGCCAGTCGCAGGACACGCCCGACGATCTCGTGTTCGATTTCTTCCAGGCAACCGCATTTCCCGACCAGCCCCTGGGTTGGCCGGTGCTAGGAAGGACGGAGGTGGTTAGCGCCATACCTCGAGAGGCGATCATGGGCTATATGGAAAACACCTATAGCAGTGATGGCATGGTGTTGTGTGCGGCTGGCAACATTGAGCACGATTATTTGGTTAAGCTGGCAAATCGCCTATTCTCTTCGCTTTCGCGGCAAGAGAATGGTGTGGCGGAGCCTGCCATTTATCGTGGCGGTGACCGCCGCGTAGAACGCGAACTTGAGCAGATCCATTTGGTGCTCGGGTTTCCAGGCATTGCCTACCACGATGAAAGCTACTTCGCTGCGTCCGTGCTTTCGACGCTCTTTGGCGGTGGCATGTCTTCACGGCTCTTCCAAGAAATAAGGGAGCGCCGCGGTCTGGCCTATTCAATTTTCTCGTATAACTCGTGCTATCGCGATTGCGGCGTAATGGGCATTTATGCGGGCACGGGCGAGAGTGACGTAGAAGAGCTGTTGCCTGTCCTGTGCACGGAAATTCGACAACTTCCGGAGACATTGGGCGAACCGGAAGTTGCGCGTGCGCGTAATCAGATTAGGGCATCGCATTTGATGTCGCTTGAATCAACCGGTGCCCGCGCGGAGCAATTGGCGCAGCAAATGCTGATCTTCGGTCGGCCGCTGCCGATAGAAGAGCTTGTGGCTCATGTCGAAGCGGTGGATGTGCCAGTGGTCTCAGCCTTGGCGGCGCGAATTTTCTCCGGTAGACCGACCCTGGCCACGCTTGGACCCATAGAACGGCTTGAACCCTATGCTCAGACGGAATCGCGACTGGCTTCGTAGAGCGTCGCTGCGCACCAGCGAGCGAAGCCCCTGAGGGGGCATTCGATGTTTGGACTCATCGGAACCAAACCTTACGCTGTTCGTCTCGCTGGCCCGCGTGTCCATCTACGGCCGCCAGAACGCCGTGACCAAAAAAAGTGGACCGAACTGCGCGCCCAAAGCCGCGAATTTCTGGAACCATGGGAGCCCTCGTGGCCACCCGACGCAACGTCGCGTTCGGCGTTCCGACGGCGTCTAACGCGGTTGATCGAGGATTGGAGGGAGGAGCGCGCGTGCGCGTTCTTTATTCTAGAACGCGGAAGCGATGAGCTGTTGGGTGGTATTACGGTCTCCAACGTGCGCCGCGGTGTCGCCCAAAGCGCAAGCATTGGATATTGGATCGGTCAACCGTACGCACGCCAGGGATTGATGTCCGAGGCCGTGCAATTAACCCTCAACTTTTGCTTCGAGACGCTCGGCCTGCACCGCGTAGAAGCAGCCTGCCTGCCCGCCAACGGACCCAGTCGCTCCTTGCTTTTAAGGAGCGGCTTTCAACAGGAAGGGATGGCGCGGCAATTATTGCGTATTAACGGTCAGTGGCAGGATCACATTACGTTCGCAATCCTCCGCGCGGATGAGCGACCGGGTGTGACGATGCTACGCGAGGACACAAAGTGCTACGCGTGACCGGCGTCGCCCGACAACAATATTGGGTCGATCCCCAGTTTCGCAATCGCGCGTTCCCATTTACGTTCGAGGTCGATGCCGAAAATAAGCATATCGTCGGCTGCAACCTGCAGCCATGCGTTCTGCGTTATTTCGTGGTCGAGTTGTCCCGGACCCCAACCGGCGTAGCCCAAGGCTAGCAGCGAGCGATCCGGTCCCTTGCCGTCGGCGATGTCACGCAGGATGTCTATGATGGCCGTCAACCCGACATTCTCATCGACAATGATCGTACCGCTTTGGCTGTAGTCGGCCGAGTGCAGAACAAAGCCTCGTCCAGATTCCACTGGGCCGCCAAAATGTATGCGGATCTCCTGGCCGGTTCCCGGCGTGTCGATCTCGAGTTGTTGCAGGAGTTGCGGAAAGGTGAGTTCGTTTACAAGTCGGTTGACAACCAGACCCATCGCGCCTTCGGCGCTATGGACGCACATATATATAACCGTCTGCGCGAAGCGGGAATCGTGCATCGACGGCATGGCTACAAGCAGTTGGCCAGTCAGATAGCCTTCTGATTCGTCGTCGTTCGACATAGTGGGTTTCTGCCAACCTATTTTTCGTTGTCCGTTGCCGCCTCTATGATAGTGGCGCTTTCTATATATTCAAACAGTGTGAAGTTGCCGCGTGGGTTCTGCTATGGGCGGGCGATCGGGCTTTCAGCATGGAATGCAACGGCTTGCAGCGCGCATACGGGGCTGATGCGCACGTATTTGTGACCGTGATATTTGCGTCATCGTAGCTATATTCCTCTCATATGTTTGCTGGATCTTTCATTGGCCGCTCGGTGAATGCGGCGCTTGCATGCCTTGTTGGCTCTGTCGTGGCCCTCTTGTTCGTATCGGCCGATGTCGTCGCAGCCGAGTCGGGCGCGTGGCATGAAGGCGAATTCGCGCGAGCCAGGCTTATTTCTTCGGTTGCAGCGGTGGGAGATCGCGAGGAACTTCGGCTGGGGCTGCAGTTCCGCATACAGTCAGGCTGGAAGATTTATTGGCGCACGCCAGGCGACGCTGGCTTTCCGCCACAACCGGAGTGGAGCGACGGTGAGAACCTGGCTGCGGTGAACATGCGCTGGCCGGCGCCTCTCCGTTTCACGATCTTTGGGTTGCAGACGCTCGGCTACGACGACGACGTTATCTTTCCTCTCGACGTGCGTCTCGAGCACCCTGGACAGGCGATCGCGGTGCGGGCGAGCATTCCCTATCTCATCTGCAAAGAAATCTGTGTTCCAGAAACGGCCACGGTGGCCCTCAACCTCCCAGCCGGGCCGGCCCAGCCGACAAGTCTCGCAAATCCGATCGCACGGTTCAACGCGCGCGTCCCCAGCGACGGAACGCTCGCTGGTCTCTCAATACAGCGGGCATCCTTGGAGGCCAGTGGTGATGAAGTGACTATTACGGTTGAGGCACAAGCGTTGTCGCCGTTCGTTGCGCCGGATCTCTATGTCGAGGGCCCAGAGCAGGTAGGCTTTGGCGCACCGGTCATTCAACTTCGCGACGGCGGCCAGCGTGCTGTTATCAAAGCGACCGGCATCGGCATTGATTATGCTGCACTCACGAACACCGGCCTAACTCTGACGCTGGTCGACGGCGTCCGAGCGATGGAGCAAACCATACCCATCAGCCTCACGCAGATGTATAGCGTGGACGCTGAGGGGGCGATTTTACAGGCCAGCGGCGGAGCAGCCGCTCGCTCGTTTGCTACAATTCTCCTGCTGGCCCTGCTAGGCGGCCTGATCCTCAATCTTATGCCCTGCGTATTGCCGGTTCTCTCACTCAAGCTGCTGGGCGTCGTACAGCATGGCGGAGGCGATCGCTCGGCCGTCCGCCTCAGCTTCCTCGCCTCGACGGCAGGAATATTCACCTCGTTCATGCTTATTGCGGGCGTGTTGATCGCGCTCAAGGCCGGGGGCGCAGCGATTGGCTGGGGAATCCAGTTCCAGCAGCCAGTATTTCTCGTCGCCATGACCGTTATCGTTACGCTGTTTGCCTGCAACCTGTTCGGTTTGTTCGAAATTCAGCTGCCTCAATCGATCACTAGGATCGCATTGAGCGGAGACAATCGCTCGATTGGCGGAAACTTCCTCACCGGTGCATTTGCCACGTTGCTTGCCACGCCATGCTCCGCGCCCTTCCTCGGCACGGCAGTCGGCTTCGCGTTAAGCCGTGGTACAGCGGAAATCCTTATCGTCTTTTCGGCCCTGGCGGTTGGGCTCGCGGCACCCTACTTGCTGGTCACTGCCTTTCCGGGACTGGCGACACGGCTGCCTCGACCCGGCCGCTGGATGAATTGGCTGCGCTACGTCTTGGCGTTGGCGTTGGTTGCGACCGCTGTGTGGCTGCTGTTTATTCTGAAACTGCAGATCGGAACCGAGGCATCCGCAATCGTCGCCGCAATGATGGCCCTGATCGCCATCGTTTTTCTCACCCGTCGCCTCGATGCCTCGAAATTGGGGCGGTATGCGGGCAAGGTTGTTGCCGGTCTGGCGATCGCAGCAATAGCCCTACCGCTGGTGCGAGACACGACGGCCGGCAGAGCGTCGGAGCAGTATTCTTCGTCGGTGACACAAGGTCAGTGGCGCGCCTTCGATCGAAAAGAGATTGATCGTCTAGTTGCTGCCGGCAAGGTCGTCTTTGTCGATGTGACGGCGAGCTGGTGTATCACCTGTCAGGTCAACAAAAAGACCGTACTCGAGCAGGGGGATGTGGCGAAGTGGCTGTCGCAAGACAACGTCGTTTCCATGCGCGGGGATTGGTCGCAGCCCGATCCGGTGATCTCGCAGTATCTGGCGAGCTATGGTCGATACGGAATTCCGTTCAATGCGATCTATGGATCAAAGTCGCCGTCCGGCTTGGTGTTGCCTGAGCTGCTGACCAGTTCGGCAGTGCTCAAAGCGGCCCGGCTGGCTGGTTCAGACACCCGCCTCGTCGCCAACTGACCGACGCCAATTAGTCTTGTGTTTGCCTTGTTCGAAGGCGTCAATAAATATGGCGCTTTCATTTGCTTGTATACTAGGCACTTCACAGAAATCTCAAACATCATATGGGGGGATGCGAATGACGATTTCGATCGGTGATCGAGTGCCAGCCGCGACACTCAAGAAGATGGGCGCGAGTGGGCCGGAGGAGATCAGCACCCTTGATCTATTCGCCGGCAAGAAAGTGGTCTTGTTTGCCGTGCCCGGTGCTTTCACGCCGACCTGCTCGATGAAACATCTTCCAGGTTTCGTTAAACATGCAGAGGAGATCAAGGCGAAGGGCGTCGATATGGTCGCCTGCATGTCCGTAAACGACGCGTTCGTGATGGACGCATGGGGCAAGGATCGTCAGGTCGGCGACAACGTCGTGATGCTGGCTGACGGGAGCGCGGAGCTTGCAACAGCGCTTGGTCTCGAACTCGATCTGACGGGTACCGGGCTTGGCGTACGCAGCAAGCGATTTGCCATGGTCGTTGAGGATGGTGTGATTACGACGCTCAACGTAGAGGAGGCGGGCGTATTCGACGTCTCGAGCGCGGAAAGCGTGCTCGCCGCCCTATAAGCGCCGTGCATCAGCGCGCTTTAACGCGTCATCCGGCGACGCATAGAATTGCAGGCAGGGTGTGCCGGCTATGCTGAGTGTGCGCTGCCATCGACATCGTCGGGTATGGCGCCGCGCGCCAGAAAATCTGCGCGCTCGTTTTCCGGGTGGCCAGTATGTCCGCGGACCCAACGCCACTCAACGTCGTGGTTGGCAAGCGCCTGCTCGAGGCGTTGCCACAGATCCATATTCTTGACCGGTTTGCGCCCAGCGGTGCGCCAGCGGTTCCGTTTCCACCTGTGGATCCAGGACGTGATCCCCTCCTTAACATAGGTGCTGTCCGTATAGATACGCACCTGGACTCCTCGCGTCAGAGCCTCCAGTCCTTGGATTGCGGCCATCAGTTCCATGCGGTTGTTCGTGGTCTCCAACTCGCCACCGGAAAGTTCCTTTTCAACACCGTTGTAGCGCATGATGACGCCCCACCCACCTGGTCCAGGATTACCGCTGCACGCGCCGTCGGTGTAAATCTCGACCTGTTTTCCGGCCATTACTCGAGCCCGTACGCTCCGGGTCCGTCAACACTCTGATGAAATTGCAGAATAGTAAGATATTCGAGGGGATCCTTGGGACGAACCAGGGCCCCTTCGGGTTGGTTCAGCCAGTCGTAGAGCCTCGTCAGCATGAATCTTAGAGCGCTTCCCCTCGCGAGCAGTGGCAACGTCTCCAGCTCGGCCGATGATACCTCACGCACTCTGCGATAGTTTGAGAGCATGTGCCGGGCCTTGGTGATGTTGAAGCTCATGTCCCGTTCGAAGCACCAGGCGTTGAGGCAAGTGGCGACGTCGTAGGCTAGATGCTCGTTACAGGCGAAGTAGAAGTCGATGATCCCGGAAAGCTGCCCGCCGATGAAGAAAACATTGTCGGGAAACAAATCCGCGTGACAGATCCCGCTAGGGAGATCGCTCGGCCAATTCGCCTCAAGGATGTCGAGTTCTGCCTCTATGATATCTGTTAGATGCTCACCTACTTCGTCGGCCCGTTCGCGGCATGATGCGAACAGGGCTCGCCAGTGCTCGACCGATAGGGTGTTGCGGTTTGTCTTTTTGAACGAGGCCCCGACCAAATGCATCTTGGCGAGCGCGCTTCCGACTTGCGCACAGTGTGTCACTTGTATGCGGCGCGGCCACATGCCTTCAAGGAATGTCACGACCGCCGCCGGACGTCCGCACAGTTCTCGCAGAGCCCGCCCGTCGCGTCCCTTCACAGGAGTCGGGCAGGGAAAGCCGTTGTCAGCAAGATGCGCCATCAGATCCAGGTAGAACGGCAATGCATCTGGTGCAACGCGTTTCTCGTAGAGCGTCAGGATGAAGGTATCGACGTCGGTGTGCAGCAGGTAGTTGGTATTCTCCACGCCCTCGGCGATGCCCTTGCAAGAGAGAACGTCGCCGAAATCATATTCGGCGGCGAACGCCCGTAATTCCTCATCTGCAACTTCCGTATATACGGCCATCGGTCTGGTTCAGGTAGTGGGAAATGAACGGCACCGTAATCTGGTGACGTACCGTTAATCGCTGCGTTCGAGCCAGTATAAAGCACCAAAGCGACGGGCGCTTGTACCGCAGTGAGCGCTTAACTAGTATCGCCGCGGGCCGAGCGTCGCCACCGCTGAGTCGCGTGAAGTCTCGGATGCCAATAGACAGGAATTAGAGAAGGAATTGCAATATGGCCGAGTCAATCATCGCTCAAAAGGGTCCCTATCCGACTGACGTCGAGTCCGGCAGGACATACTACTGGTGCGCCTGCGGACGCAGTGCCAAACAGCCGTTCTGCGACGGTAGTCACACGGCAGTAGGGATGGAACCGATCCCTGTTGAGGCAGAAGAGACCAAGACTGCATATTTTTGCGGATGCAAGCAATCCGCCAACAAGCCCTTCTGTGACGGCACGCATTCCAATCTGTAGTGAACCAGAGCGAAGACGGCGGGAGATACTCCTGGCTGGTAGGCTGCGGCGGCTAGTCTTGCTGGCGGCAGGGCTGGTCTTGGTTGGCTGCACCGCGCGGGAAGCGCCGGTAGTGCGTTGCCCCGTTGCCCAAGTGTTTGAGGAGGCGGGTCGGATGACACGCTTCAAACCCGGTCCTGGCCGTGATATCACGGACATTCTGTTTGAAGTTGTGTTCTCCGAAGGCGGTGGTAGCAGCGGTAAATGCAACATCGACGATGATGAAATCGAGGCTGAGCTCAAGCTGCTAATTTTTGCGAACCGCGGAGTTGCGGACACATCTCGGCAGGCAACGTTTGAATTCTTCATTGCGATTGTTGATCAAGATCGTAATGTCGTTTATCGCGCCGGATACCGAGCGGCGCGCGAGTCTTTTAGGGCACAGGTTGAATTTCCAGGGAACCAAACACGGGCTAGCTACTCTGAGGAGTTTGATTTGATTATTCCAAAGGAGCCAGGACAGAGCGCCGACGAATTTCTCATCTTTATTGGTTTCGTACTGACCCCTGAGGAATTGGAATACAACCGCGGTCGCCTCCGCCGATGACGGGTCACGGGCTTGTGTGACGATGCTGGTCATATGCAGTTGACATTCCGGGCAAGACCATTAGCTTTCGCGCGGGGTTAATTACACCCCAAGTTGGACGCGCTCGCTGATACCTGTGGGAGAGACCGGCGAAACATACGTCGGCGCCGAAGGAGCAACCGCCCCGGAATCTCTCAGGCAAATGGACCGCAGGCGGAGGGCACTCTGGAAAGCAGGCGAGGGTATTCTTCGCCTCACCGAAGGGGTAAGCCGGCAGCGCCGGTGATTCTCTCAGGTTCGTAGACAGAGGGGGCAGTTGGTTCGAGTATCGAGCTGACTGTGCAACCCTGTGTGTATGGAAGGCCCTCGGTGAACAATCCCGCGTCTGTAGATCTCAGGCACACGCCGCTTTTTGCCCTGCATATGGAGCTGGGAGCGAAGATGGTGCCGTTTGCCGGCTATGAACTGCCGATCCACTACGAGACGGGCATTCTTGCTGAACATACGCAGACGCGTGCCAAGGCCGGCTTGTTCGACGTTTCGCATATGGGGCAAGTCATGCTACGCGGCGACGGCGTGGCAGAGGCGATGGAGACGCTGGTTCCGTGCGATTTAGCCGGCCTTGCGCCGGGGCGGATGCGTTATACCCAGTTCACGAATGATGGTGGCGGCATCCGCGACGACATTTTGGTGACACGGGTCGACGACGGGCTGTCTGTCGTTGTCAATGCTGGCTGCAAGGAAGCCGACATCCATCTTTTGCGCGAAAGACTCCCGGCAGGCGTCGATGTTGACGTTCGGAGCAGCGCCGCGCTTATCGCGCTTCAAGGACCAGCATCTGAATCCGTTCTTTCGCGGCATGCGCAAGGTGTCGCTTCCCTGACGTTCATGTCGTCTGCCGATGTCGAAGTCTCAGGAGTTCCCGCGACCGTCAGCCGGTCCGGCTATACCGGCGAGGATGGATTCGAAATCTCGATTGAGGAGGGCCATGCAGAGCCACTGGCTCGCAAGCTATTGGCTGAGCCGGAGGTCCTTCCCGTCGGATTGGGCGCGCGCGATTCGCTGCGGCTGGAAGCAGGCTTTTGTCTCTATGGTCACGATATCGATGCGACGACGACTCCGGTGGAGGCGGCCCTCGAATGGTCGATCTCGAAACGCCGACGAGAGGATGGCGGATTTCCGGGCTCGGCTGTTATCCAACGTCAGTTGCGTGACGGAACCTTGCGCCGGCGGGTTGGAATCCGTCCTGAGGGTCGTGCGCCGGCACGCGAACATTCTGAATTGACCGACACCGATGGTCGCCATATCGGTGAGATAACGAGCGGCGGATTCGGGCCTTCGGTCGGCGGGCCGATAGCCATGGGCTATGTGGCTTCAACTCACGCGGGGGTCGGAACGTCCGTTCTGGTCGTCGTACGCGGCAAGCCGCTGGCGGCTATGGTGACGAAACATGCATTTGTCGACGCGCGTCAGCGTCAGAAGTGAGGAAACGTGTCTTGGGGGAAGGAACGATGGGCGAGATAAAGTATAGCGACCAACATGAGTGGATACGCGTCGATGGCGACATAGGAACCGTTGGCATCAGCGACTTTGCGCAAGCTCAATTGGGCGATGTCGTGTTTGTCGAACTTCCTGAGGTCGGAAAGGTGATCGGCCAGGGCGAGGAAGCTGCGGTTGTCGAGTCGGTTAAAGCGGCGAGCGAGATTTATTCGCCAGTGGGGGGCGAGGTAATCGAGATCAACGAGGCATTGGTCGCCCAACCGGGAACAGTCAACGAAGCAGCCGAAGGGGAAGGCTGGTTTTTCAAGCTGAAGCTGGCTGACTTGGCTGAGCTTGAAGACCTGATGGACAATGATGACTACGCATCCTACGCGAAGCAGGAAGATTGAGCTCTCTCGACAGACATCGATGATGTCCTCAAAGCGACACATCGGCTGTGCGCGCACTCTCAGAATTGGGGGCGAGGAACCAGTGATCGCTCTAAGGGAAAGAGACTAATGCCGAAGGATCGCCGCTCGCTAGCTGAGCTGGAGCAAAGGACGGACTTCGTCCACCGTCACATCGGTCCTTCCGACACGGAAATCGACGCGATGCTTGGCGCACTCGGGATTGAGTCGCTTGACGAGCTCGTCGCCCGAACTGTTCCAAAATCCATTCGTTCAGGCGCGCCACTCCGCTTGTCGCCGAGCCGACGCGAGCAAGATGTGTTGTCCGAACTCCGCGACATGGCAGGCCAAAACCGGCCGCTGATTTCGCTTATCGGCATGGGCTATCACGACTGTATTACACCGCTCGTCATACTTCGCAACGTGTTCGAGAATCCCGGGTGGTATACCGCTTATACCCCTTACCAACCGGAGATTTCTCAGGGCCGGCTTGAAGCGCTGCTTAACTACCAGACGATGGTGATGGATCTAACGGCGATGGAACTCGCCAACGCATCGCTTCTGGACGAGGCGACCGCGGCCGCGGAGGCGATGACATTGTGCCGCCGCGTGAGCAAGGCCACATCCGACATATTCTTTGTGTCGAGTATCTGTCATCCGCAAACAATCGATGTTCTGCGGACGCGGGCCGCGCCGCTGGGCGTGGAGATTGTCGTCGGCGATCATGGGGACGCGCCAGCGGAGATGTTTGGTC
Organism: Alphaproteobacteria bacterium; assembly: GCA_965217615.1. Lineage (GTDB taxonomy): Bacteria > Pseudomonadota > Alphaproteobacteria > UBA8366 > CAVOAK01 > CAVOAK01. The sequence goes on along the minus strand of CBDCIT010000035.1, from coordinate 46,153 downwards.
TTCTGCTGCAATATCCCGCAACGACGGGTGGGATTGAAGATCACTCGGCGTTGGTTGAGGCCGTTCATGGGAGGGACGCGCTTGTCTGTGTAGCATCCGACCTGCTTGCATTGACGCTCCTGAAGCCACCTGGCGAATGGGGGGCTGATATTGTCGTCGGCAACTCGCAGCGATTCGGCGTTCCAATGGGCTTTGGCGGACCCCACGCCGCGTATTTTGCAACAAGAAGCGAATTCAAGCGAAACGTGCCCGGCCGTCTCGTCGGCATGTCGCTCGACGCACGCAAGCGCCCGGCGTACCGGCTCGCGTTGCAGACGCGCGAGCAGCATATCCGGCGCGAGAAGGCGACAAGCAATATCTGCACGGCGCAGGTGCTACTTGCCGTAATCGCCGGTTTCTACGCCGTCTATCACGGCCCCGATCGGTTGCGAACGATCGCCGAACGTGTCCACAGGTTGACCTGCATTCTTGCAAAAGGTGTGCGCCGGCTTGAATACGGGATCGAACATGATGCCTTCTTCGATACGCTATGCGTGCGCGCGAAGGGCGGTGTGGATGAAATTCTGACGCGCGCCCGTGAAGCGGGCTACAACTTGCGCCGGGTCGACAACGACCGTATCGCCGTGTCGCTTGACGAGTCGACCGAATCAGCCGACGTGGACAAACTCCTTCAGGTATTTGCCGGAAAGGCTGAAGCGGGCGTCTCGGTAAACGGACTCGACGGCGAGACGGCGATTGCGATCCCTGATCATTTGACGCGGCGCTCGTCGTTTCTAACTCATCCCATCTTCAACAGCCACCATTCCGAAACGCAGATGTTGCGCTATCTGCGACGCCTCCAGGGAAAGGACATTGCCCTCGACCGTTCTATGATCCCGTTGGGCTCATGCACGATGAAACTCAATGCGACAGCTGAAATGGAGGCGATCACCTGGCACGAATTCAGTGGCGTCCATCCCTTCGTACCCCTTGATCAAGCTCATGGATATCTGCGTCTGATTGACGGGCTCGAGAAGATGCTATGCGAAATAACGGGCTTCGATTCGGTGTCCCTGCAGCCAAATGCGGGGTCTCAGGGAGAATATGCTGGCCTACTTTCGATAGGCCGCTATCACGCGAGTCGGGGAGAGCCGGGACGCACCGTATGTCTAATCCCCAGTTCGGCGCATGGAACGAACCCGGCAAGTGCAGTAATGGCAGGCATGAAGGTCGTCGTCGTCGGCTGTGACGATGACGGCAACATCGATCTCGCTGACCTTCGCGCAAAGGCGGATAAAAATGCCGATTCGCTTGCGGCGTTGATGGTCACCTATCCCTCGACCCATGGCGTTTTCGAGGAATCCATCGTGGAGATCTGCGATGTCGTTCACGGGCATGGCGGCCAAGTCTACATGGACGGCGCCAATATGAACGCTCTCGTTGGGTTATGCCGGCCAGGGGAGTTCGGCCCCGATGTCGCCCATCTCAATCTGCACAAGACGTTCTGTATTCCCCACGGCGGCGGCGGTCCGGGCATCGGTCCAATTGGACTGCGGGCTCATCTGGCGCCATTTGCGCCGGGTCACGCAATCCTACCGGAGGCCATATCCGCAACCGCAGAAGATGCTACTGGTGCAGTCGCTGCCGCACCATGGGGCAGCGCTGGAATACTTCCGATTTCATGGGCCTATATCGCTCTCATGGGACGCGATGGATTGAAGAAGGCGACGGAAGTAGCGATCCTCAATGCGAATTACGTCGCCGGGCGTCTAAAGCCACACTATCCGATACTCTACACCGGCCCCGGCGGAATGGTGGCCCACGAGTGCATTGTCGATTTGCGAGCCCTTAAGGATAGCGCCGACGTCACTGTGGACGATGTTGCGAAGCGTCTGATTGACTATGGCTTCCACGCGCCGACGATGTCCTGGCCAGTGGCGGGAACATTGATGATCGAGCCGACCGAAAGCGAATCAAAGACCGAGCTCGACAGATTTTGTGACGCCATGATCGCCATCCGCCGTGAGATTTCCACCGTCGAACAAGGAAAGATGGATAGGCAGGACAATCCGCTCAAGAACGCGCCGCACACGGTGATCGATTTGATCGAAGGTGAATGGACGCATCCCTACCCGCCAATCGAGGCGGCATTTCCGGTTCGCTCGCTTCGTGAGGAGAAGTACTGGCCACCGGTCAACCGCATCGACCAGGCCCACGGCGACCGTCATTTCGTTTGTTCTTGCCCGCCGTTGGACGCCTATGAAGAGGCTGCCGACTGAGCTCGGTTCTAGAAGATATCGTCTGCGTCGCCGACCAGGTTAGTCAAGACGGAAAGATTGCGCCGAAGCTGTCTCCGGTTGAGCAGTTTCTTTTGCGCGATTCGCGGTAAGTCTGTGAAATTGAATAGGTTTTTCCGATCAACACGTCGACCTTAGGCACTTCGATAATGCGCACCATCTCAAGGTCCGATGCGCTGAGCTTTTCGCGGGCGTGGTCGTTGCCCGCATCGCTCATGAAGGCCTGGAGTTCGGGGTCGTTGGGCGGCACCGAGTCGTAGGCAATATCGGTCCGATGCGCTGAGCTTTTCGCGGGCGTGGTCGTTGCCCGCATCGCTCATGAAGGCCTGGAGTTCGGGGTCGTTGGGCGGCACCGAGTCGTAGGCAATATCGGTCGGGCGGTCGGAAACTGCAGTAATCTGGCCAACGTTATCACGCGCGACATATGGCATATGGGATCCCTTGGTTAACGGCCCGCGATCGCATCATAGAAAGTTAGTAGCCGAGGTTGCAATCGCAGGCAGTGTACGGCGCAGAAACTGGTAACATCGCGGCCGATCGATAGACCTGAGTGCCGCCTAGTTGAGTTTCTCGGGCAGATCCTCGATGGCAGCGTCGATCAATACGCTCCCTTCGAGACCCTTAAGTCGTTCGGAAAGAAGCTCTCCTGTAGCCGCAATCGCCAAATTCACAGCAGTTTCCCGCACGTCTCTTAGAGCTGTCGCCTCGGCCTGCGCGATCTTCTCCAATGACTGGGCTTCCTGTCGCGCAAGAACAGCTTGCAGGGCAACTTCTGCCTCCTCGCGGTGGCGCACCGCTTCCTCCCGAGCCCGTTCGATGATGGCCTCGGCATCCTGCTCCGCCTGTCGTTGCTGGCGCTGGTAGTTTGCGAGTGCGGCTTGCGCTTCTTCGCGCAAGCGCTTGGCCTCATCTACCTGCGTTTTAATAGCCTCGATGCGTTGGTCCAAGGCGCCTGTCAGCGCCCGGCGTGCGGGTTTGAATATGCCAGCAACGAATATAACAAAGGCAACCAGAGCCCAAAACTCGGCGCTGCGCAACAGATCGGTCATCGTTTGTCCTCCGGCGCGACCGATGCAATTGCCGCTGCCGCGTCCTGCTCGCTGAGGTCCACGCCAGCCAACTTGCTCGCCGAGGCGCGCACCAGCTCAGCGGCGACGTCGCGAATTCCCACCAGCGATCGCGTCTTCTCATCCACAATCAGGCCTTCGGCCGCCCGCGTCTCCTCTGCAAGGCGCGCGGCAAGTTCCGAGCGAGCTTGCGCCGCCTGCTCCGTGAACAATGCCGCCATTTCACGCTGCAGGTCGTGGGCTTTCGCCATGCTCTCGGCGACCGTTTCCTCGTAGGCTGCCAACGCTGCTTCGGCCTCCTCTTTCATCGTTGCTGCGCGGTCCAGGTCGCCGTCGATTCTGTTACGGCGGGCCTCAAGCACGTCTGCGATCTGTGGCAACGCGATCTGTCGCATTGCGAGGAAGAGTAAAGTGAAGGTTATGGCAAGCCAGACAAATTGGGTTGGGAATGTCGACGAGTCGAATTGGGGCATGCCACCGCCTTCGGCGGCGGCCGCGAGTACCGGCGTTAGTCCGACCAACGCGCCAGCACTTACAAACGCGAATGGACGAGTGTTGAATCTTTTCATTCTGGCCGTCATTTCTCGGGCCCCAAATTCCCGCGTCGCCGCTGCCTCAGGTAAAGAGGATAAGGAAGGAGATCAGCAGCGCGTAAAGCGCCACAGCTTCAACCAACGCAAATCCCAGCATGCCGAGTGGAAATACTTGGGCACGGGCAGCAGGGTTACGGGCAATCGACCCGATCAGCGATGAAAAGATATTGCCGATGCCGACGCCGACACCGGACAAACCTATTACCGCTAGACCAGCTCCAACCATTTTTGCGGCATCAAGTTCCATAAGTCTTCCCCTATGTTCTCAGGTTGTTTTGGTAAATGGGCGAAAATCCAAAGCAGGGGCCGCACGTATATCGACGACGGCTAGTGAAGGTGTAGTGCATCATTGAGGTAAAGGCAGGTCAGCACCGTAAACACGTAGGCCTGGAGGAATGCCACCAGCAGTTCGAAGCCGACCAACGCCACGTTCATCGCAAGTGGGGCAAGGCCGCCGATGCCGAAGCTGACGGCGCCCAAACTGAACACGAAGCTCGCGAAAACCTTAATCATCGTGTGTCCGGCCATCATGTTTGCGAACAAACGAATCGACAGACTCAGCGGGCGCGACAGGTAGGAGACGATCTCAATCGGTATCATCAGCGGCAACATGACGCTTGGCACGCCTTGCGGCACGAAGAAGCTAAAGTAATGCAGCCCATGTTTGACAATACCGACCATCGTCACACCGACAATGACCAGCACGGCCAGCACCGCGGTCACCGCGAGATGGCTTGTAAACGTAAACGAGAACGGAATCAGACCCAGAAGATTTCCAAACAGAATGAACATGAAGAGCGTAAAGATCAGAGGGAAGTATCGTCGACCCTCGTCGCCGACATTATCGCGGATCATGCCGGCGATAAATTCATACGAAAGTTCGGCTAGGGCTTGCCAGCGGCCAGGCACCAGGGCGTGACGCCGCATCGAAAGCGTCAGGAAAATCGTTGCCGCAGCAGTGGCGGCAACCATCCAGAGCGACGAGTTAGTAAACGACAAATCCGCGCCGCCGATATGGATCGGAACGATTGGATGAATTTCAAACTGCTCTAACGGACTTGCCACGATTCGTCTCGATTATTCCTTGGCCGTTCTGTTACCGGTTTCCCGATCCTGCGCTACGCCTTTTGTGGGTGCTTTAGACTTGCTCTCTTCGCCCGTCGCATCTGTGGGTTCACGGTAGCCGACCGCCAGCCCATAGTTCGATGTCGCACGGTATACATTCACAATGCCGGCACCAGCGCCGATGAAAAATCCCCCGATCAGGAACCATGGTGCGGTATCGAGCCAACGGTCCAAAAGCAACCCGATCCCGACGCCCACAATCAGCGCTGCAACCAACTCGACGCCGATGCGAAATGCAAACCCCACGCCGCTCAACTTCGATTTGGTCGCCCGATCATGCTCCTTCACGTTACGCGCGTCGCGCGCTGCGCGTAGCCTTGCGTCCAGTTCACTAAGCCGGGACGACGTTTCGCGCTCGTTCATAGAAGAGTGGGACCCCGCCGCTGGAGTCGTCGAAATTCACCCCAAATTCAAGCCAAAAAAGCGCCCGCACCATACTGGCGCGTCGGGGCTAGAGTCAAGGCGATATGGCCCGCGATTATTTCCAGAACTAGTTGAAAAATAGAACAATTTTCTTTGTGACGGATCCGAGATTAAGCGGATTGTCGGAGTGTCTGAGCACTGCTCAAGTCGACCGACACGAGCTGACTCACGCCCCGTTCACCCATCGTGACACCGAATAGACGATCGACGCGTGACATGGTCATCCGATGATGCGTAACTACGAGAAAGCGGACGCGCCCGGTCGAGGAAATTTCCTCAAGGAGCGTGCAAACCCGGTCGACATTGGCGTCGTCAAGCGGCGCATCCACTTCGTCTAAGATGCAGATCGGCGCTGGATTTGTGAGAAATACCGCGAACAGAAGTGAGAGGGCCGTCAACGCTTGCTCGCCGCCGGATAGCAGCGAGAGCACTTGCAGCCGTTTGCCGGGTGGGCTGGCCATAATTTCGAGTCCTGCTTCCAGCGGGTCGTCATTTTCCGTGAGCGTCAAGTAGGCGCGACCGCCGCCGAACAGTCGCACGAAGAGTTCCTGGAAATGTTCGTTGACGCTGGTGAACGCCGCTAGCAGTCGTTCGCGTCCCTCGCGGTTGAGGGCCGCAATGCCCTGGCGCAGCCTGGAAATTGCCGCAAGCAACTCTTCACGCTCCGACCGCATCGACTGAACTTGCTCTTCCAGCACCTGTGCCTCAGATTCGGCGCGCAGGTTGACCGGGCCCATATTGTCGCGCTCGCGTTTCAAGCGCCCAAGACGCGTTTCCAGCGCCTCCGCGTCGGGGATTGCAGCGCCGTCGACATCGATCTTTTCCAGTATACCAGCGGGCTCGCAGCCAAGCTCTTCGTTGATCGACGCTGCGACGGTCTCGCATTGATGGATCGCCTGCTCAAGCTGTGCTTCGGCCCGGATTTTTGTCTCTCGCGACTCTGCAAGTTGCTGGTCGACGCGGCGCACTGCGCCGTCCGCGCTGCGAAGTGCATCTTCCGCAGCGGACAGCTCATCGGCCGCGCGCTTGCGTTTCTCCTCGCACTTCGTGGTCTTATCAAACAGAAGATTACGCTGTGCATCGATCTCCTCGGGTCTATCGGCAATGCGCGCCCGCTCCGACTCGGCCGACGTGAGGCGCGTTTTCAGATCGCCGATCCGTTGGCGCGCGCCTTCTGCGCGGTCATTCCATTGAGTCACCTCCTGCTGGTTCGATGCCAATCGTGCGGCGCGCGTTTCTGCCTCATGCACGAGTCGTCCGAGCTCGCTGCGCCGCTGGGCCTCCGCCATACGAAGCCCCTGAATTTCCTCCCGCAATCGCGCGCTCTGTTCGTCCGCAGCTGTCGGGTTCTCAAGAGAGGAAAACGCCGACAGGTTTGCTTCCGCGCCCGCTTCGGTCTCGGCGATATCGGCTTGCGCCTGCTCAATGGACTCCTTGATATTGCCGAGGCGCGCTCGCGCTGCAACAGTACTGTTGGCAACGCGACCATGTGCCTCGCGAGCGGAATCAAGACGTGCGAATGCCAGCGTCAACGACTCCCGTGATTGCCGTTCCCGCTTTGTCGCGTCGATATTTGCGGCACTTGCCGTTGCGTGAGCCGACGAGCATTCGGTGACGTCTGCCTTCATGGTCAACAACAGGGCGTGAATATCGTTGAGGCGGTTTTGTTGTGCCAAACGTGTTGCCGCGGCCGTCGATGCACCGGCCGCAACCGTGTAGCCGTCCCAACGCCAAAGTGTGCCATCGAGGCTAACGATCCGCTGGCCTGGCCGCAATGAATCGCGAAGTATTTCTCCGGCGGCGGTTGCCGCAACGACGCCAATTTGATCGAGGCGACGTGTCAAGGCCGCGGGCGCCTTGACGTAGCGCGACAGCGATTCAACGTTGGCCGGAAGCGGCTGCTTTGGTTCGAGCGGTGCCAGTGCCGCCCAATGAACCGGTGCTGCAGTATCCGCCGGTGCATCGAGATCGTCACCAAGTGCCGCTCCCAATGCCGCGTCATATCCTGCTTCGACGGTGATTGCGTCGATCAGCGGGGCGAAGAGATCGCCCTCGGGGGCCTCGGTCAGGTCCGCGAGCGCCTGCGCCTCAGCCTCCAGGCGTGCCAGCTCTGCCTCGACCTCACTCAGCCGCAACCGGGCCTGCACCTCACCTTCCAGGGTCTCCGAGTGTTCCCCCTCGGCCAATTCGGCGTCGTTTTTTGCCTTGGCGAGGGTTTCTTCGGCAGCCCGCATTTCCCTCGTCGCTTGATCTAGATCAGCCTCGCCATCGGGCTCAGCCGCCAACGTCTTGAGCTGATTCTCAAGCTCGTCGCATCGCTCATCGAGCCGCGATTTGCGATCGTTGAAGTCATCGCGCCGTTGCTCAAGCAACGAGCGTTGCGCGGTCATATCGGCCGCATGTCTCGAGAGTATGGAGAGTTCCTTGTCCTTGCTTTCGACCGCCGCAGTCACCTCGTCGCACGCCTTTTGCGCTGACATACGTGTCGTGTCTTCATCGTCGTTTGCGTTCGAGAACTCCGCCTTCTCCGCTTCAAGCCTCTCAAGTGCTGCCGCCGCATCGCTTGCAAGTACGCGCTCGCGATCGACGTCAGCCGCGATTTGCGAAAGCTGTCGATCCGCTTCGTCGCGCGCCTGCGCCATACGCTCGGTCTCGCGGTCGAGCTCGGCGGCGGCGAGCACCAGCCGTTGTAGCTCCGCGGCCACTTCGGTCTCACGCCGTCGGAGTTCGGGCAACATGGCGGCCACGTCCGCCTGCGCGGTTGTCGCTGCAGCGACGGTTTCGGTTTGCTGGGTGACTGCCGCCGCCGCGGTATCCAGTTCGCCTTGCGCGCCGTCCTGGACTTCCATCGCACTCTGCCACTTCAGATGCATCAACATGCCGTCATGGCGCCTAATATTTTCCGCCAGCCGGCGATATCGTGCTGCCTGACGCACCTGGCGCTGAAGACCCTGATACTGGCCCTCGAGCGCGCCGACGATATCTTCCAACCGTTCCAGGTTCCCTTCGGCGGCGGCGAGGCGCAGTTCGGCCTCGTGCCGGCGCGAATGCAGCCCGCGAATGCCCGCGGCTTCCTCCAGAAGTATCCTGCGCTCGACGGGCTTCGCGCCGATCAGCGCACCGACTCTACCCTGGCTGACCATCGCCGTCGAATGGGCACCGGTCGCAATATCGGCGAACAGAAGCTGTACGTCGCGTGCGCGCACCTCCTTGCCATTTATGCGGTAGGTCGAGCCGCCGCTGCGTTCGATACGCCGGGAAATTTCGATCTCGTCAACTTCGATGAACGGAGCCGGTGCGGTGTGGTCGGCGTTGTCGAGATGGAGCGAGACCTCTGCAATGTTGCGCGCAGGCCGGCTGTCGGAACCGCCGAAGATCACATCGTCCATCTCGCCGCCGCGCATGCGCTTGGCCGAGGATTCGCCCATCGCCCAACGCAGGGCCTCGACGATGTTGGATTTGCCGCACCCGTTCGGGCCGACAATGCCGGTCATACCGGGCTCGATGGAAAGCTCGGTTGGATCGATGAACGACTTGAACCCTGAAACGCGGAGTTTTGTAAAATGCACGGGCCGCCTTGGGCTAATAGACGGATCGAGCTGAACGGCGAATCACGGTGCCAGCCTTTTCAGCATTGATACAAACGACTCGAATGATGGACGTTGCGTCATCTTCTCGCCGTTGATGATGAAGGTCGGTGTGGAATTCACGGAAAACTCGACCGCGGCCACTTGTCGGGACCGCAGGATGCCATCGAATAGTGCCTCGTTCTGCATGCAGGCGTCGAAGTCGACTTGATTCATACCGCCCAGCTTGCCGACGCGGGCGAGCGCGACCAATGGGTTGGCGTTGGTCGCCCAGCTCGACTGGGACCGAAACAGAGCGTCGATATATTTGAAATACCGGTCGGCGGGTGCGCATCGCGCCATCATCGACGCGCGTAGCGCCAGCCCGTCCAGTGGGAAATCACGGAAGACAAGCTTCGCTTTTCCGGTATCTATGTAGGCTTCCTTGAGCGCTGGTAGAACGTCCTGATGGAAGCTTCGGCAATGTGGGCAAGTGAGCGATGCATATTCAACAATTGTTATCGGCGCTGCCGGGTCGCCAAGTACGCGCTCGTTAAGCGCGTCCTCAAGGGATAGGTTCGCGGCACTTCCCATAGTCGGGAAGAGTATGATCACCGCCACTAATGAAAATAGACGAATTAGCCGCAAAGACTCCTCCGGACGCCGCTTGGAAGTCCGGAGTATACGGCCGGTAATTCGGAGCCACAAGCGAGAGTCGTCGTCGCCGTGGCCAACATTGAACTCTGTGGAGATCTGCAGCGAGGAGTGGCCGGCGCCAGTCTTAACGACGGTTGCGGGCTGCGATCGCCCGACCGAGTTTTTCCAGCGCATTGCGCAATTCCAGATGTTCGATCTCTTCGAGTTGCCGGACTTCAGGCGGCGCTTCCTCCGGCACGGCACCACTAGCGCGGGTGGCGGCCTTTTTCTTCGTGTCGGTAAGCGTGGCCGGTGGCACGTGCACCAGCTTCAGTCGGCTGACCGCACGATAACCAAAATGTCCGTTTATGCGCTCCACGACCTGTGGTTCCAGATGTTGGAGTTCGGTCGCTACACCGCCCGCGACGCGCACGTGGAGCACACCACCGACGCGCTCGCCTCTTGGAAAGACCAGCTTTTCGGGCTGCGAGCTTCCGGCAAGTTCGATACCGACGATCGTTGCCCATTCGGTAATGACACTTGCAACCGCGAATCCCCTTCGGCCGAGGATCGGACGCGTCAGCTTCGGCATTAATGTTGCCAGAGTTCGAATGCCGCCAACGCGATCGACAAGGGATGCCGACGCCTTCGCTTTGCCGTCTTCCTGCTTACCGCTCAAACTTCTGGCTCCGTGGCTTACCGATACATTAGTCTCGCGCCAATGGCACGCAGGCTCAAGTCGTCATTGCGGCGTATCGACGCACACCTTGCTGCCGAACTCGCTGCTGCGTTGTTGGTTTGGTACGATGGCCATCGTCGGCGTATGCCGTGGCGGTCGCTGCCAGGTGAAATATCCGATCCTTACCGCGTCTGGCTATCGGAAATCATGCTGCAGCAAACGACCGTTGCGGCAGTCCGGCCTTACTTCGATGAGTTTCTGAACCATTGGCCGACTGTCCACGCACTTGCGGCGGCCGATCTCGACGACATCCTGCATTGTTGGCAAGGCCTTGGCTATTATGCGCGAGCGCGCAATCTCCATCGTTGCGCGCAAACGCTTGTGCGTGACTATGACGCGGCGTTTCCCTCTACCGAGGCGGCGCTCGTCAAGCTTCCAGGGATCGGCCCCTATACGGCAGCCGCAGTTGCCGCTATCGCGTTCGATCGGCGGGCCGTCGTCGTAGATGGCAATGTCGAACGCGTCATGGCACGGTTGTTTGCAGTCAATAAACCCTTGCCAGGGGTGAAACCACAGCTTCGCGATCTTGCCGCCACCCTGACTCCGGCCGAACGATCTGGAGATTATGCCCAGGCGGTCATGGATCTCGGCGCAACGATCTGCACACCGCGCAATCCCAAGTGCATGATCTGCCCGTGGCAAAAACGATGCGCAGGTAAGTCACGATCGGATGTGTTGCCGCGTCGATCGCCAAAGAAGTCGCGGCCGACGCGCCGCGCGATCGCCTACTGGATCACCGATAATGATGGCGCGGTGTTGCTGCGCCGCCGGGCCGACGTGGGGTTGCTGGGGGGTATGGTCGAAGTGCCGTCCGGCACTTGGAATGAGGCCTCAATGCCCGACGAGAGATCGGCGCACAAGGAGGCACCGATCGCGATTTCGAGCGGCCGACTGCTACCGGGACTCGTCCGCCACACATTTACGCATTTCCACTTGGAACTCCTCGTTCTTGCCGGCCGCGCCAGCGATCGCACTCTCCAAGAAGGGTTCTGGTGTCCGCTAGAGAAGTTGGGCGATCATGCGTTGCCGTCGCTGATCAAGAAGGTCGTGTCGCACGCGGTGAAGCACGCGTGAGCGAGGCCAGGTCGAACGTTTTGCCCCGTCGCTTGGGTCGGCGTGCTCGGTTTAGGCGAACGGATGAAGGTGCAAGCTCGTCACTGGCGGATAGGTGACCAACTCCGCCGATACGAGATGGCCTTCGACCGGCGTCCAACTATACCCGACGTTCAACATTGCCTGGCTCAATTCCTCCGCGGGCGCCGGGACGCCGAGCGAGCAATGCGGGACCCAAGCATCCGGCAAATAGTGGAGGTTGCAGGCGTCGGCCATTGTCTTGGAGTGTCGATGGTAGACTTGGTGAATCTCTAAGAGCTCGACGGTGACACGCGGCGCGAGATAAAGGACGCTTCCGGGGAAAAGAGCGATCGACGCAAAATCGATAGGCATCGGACCAACGTCCCGGAATGTCTTGTCTATCGCTTCAACAATTAGCGACCGCTCGATTTCATCGTAAAGGGCAAGCGTGATGTGCGGCTCGACTCCGTAGATGACGTCATAAAGATCAAGGGGATCGTCGTCTTTGCCGCCGGTCAGCGCTCGCTGGACTTGTCGTATGCGGCCTGCGGAGTCCGCATCCAGATGCATGATGACGCCGAAACGCATGGTATCTAGTCCGTGCCGTCGCGTCCGTGCAGTGCGTTCGCGCGCCTTCGGGCTGAGACGAACCTAGTCAATTGAGTTCGGCCCGCAACTTCTGGCGCAACAGATCGATCGGCACTTCTCGTCCCTCGACGTCTAGATACCAGAACGTCCAACCGTTGCAGGCCGGCGCACCCTGCAGTGCCGCACCCACCTGATGGATCGAGCCGCGGTGTTCGCCCAAATTGTTGACGGCGATCAGCGTTCCGTCGGCCCGTACCTTGGCCGCCCACCGTCGGCCCGCGCTATGAAGAATAGTTCCTGGCGCCAACATGCCGCGTTCGACCAGCCAACCGAAGGGTACCCGCGGTTCGCGTCGTTTCGATGGTGTTTCGACGAGATGCAACTCGGCCGGTGGCGGCTCGGTCGCGAGCCGCCGCGTTGCCAATTTTGCGTAGCGTTGCTCGCGTTCGATGCCAATGAAGTTGCGGCCCAGACGCTTTGCGAGCACGCCTGTGGTTCCCGAGCCGAAGAATGGATCGAGGACGATGTCGCCTGGGTTGCTCGCGGCGAGTATTGCCCGATGCAGAAGCGCTTCCGGCTTCTGCATCGGATGGCTCTTGTTGCCGTCGGAGTCGCGCAGTCGCTCGGGCCCGCTACACAGCGGAATCAACCAATCGCTGCGCATTTGTAATTCGTCGTTGAGCGACTTCATGGCCTCGTAGTTGAACGTATAGCGCGCGCGACGCTCCTTGGTGCACCAAATCATCGTTTCGTGCGCGTTGGTAAAACGCTTGCCGCGGAAGTTAGGCATCGGATTGGTCTTGACCCAGACAATGTCGTTGAGCAGCCAATAACCGAGATCTTGAAGCGCGGTGCCGACGCGAAATATATTATGATAAGTGCCGATCACCCACAGCGTGCCATCCGGCTTCAGGACATGCTTGGCCGCCGTCAGCCAAGCGCGCGTGAAGTCGTCGTACTCCGCGAAACCGTCGAACTTGTCCCATTGCTCGTCGACGCCGTTCACGCACGAGTTATTTGGTCTATGTAATTCGCCCGATAACTGAAGGTTGTACGGCGGATCAGCAAAGACCATGTCGACCGACTCTTGGGGCAAGCCAAGCATCGTCTCGATGCAGTCGCCGACAAGAATTTGGTTTACTGGAAGTTCTTCAGTTGTTTGGTTTTGTTTTTTCATTGGCCGATCATGATTCGGTAAATTTGTGACGTCAATACTTTTATTAAACTTGGATGTCCGGTGTATTACTTGTTCGGCCGTGCCGCACGGGCGACCGGCGCGAAGCTGAGGCGATGCTCGGGACTTGGGCCAAGAGCGTTCAACGCGGCTCGATGCTCGGCTGTGCCATAACCCATATTGCGCTCCCAGCCATAGCCGGGGTGCTTGACGGCGAGTGTGGCCATGAGTTCGTCACGGGTTACTTTTGCGGCGATTGACGCGCCGGCAATGGATAGCGATTGCGCGTCGCCGCGCACGATGGCACGAACGCGGCATGGCAGATTCGGCGCCCGGTTGCCGTCAACAAGTGCCAGATCCGGAACCTCATCGAGAGCATCAAGAGCACGCTGCATGGCAACCATGGTCGCGTGCAGGACGTTGAGGCTGTCGATCTCAACGACATTGGCGATACCAATGCCGATCTGGGCGTGCGCTTTCAGTTCCTTGAACAGCGCTACCCGGATGTCGGGCCGCAGTTTCTTGGAGTCGTCGATCCGTCGGGCGAGTTGGTCAGGGATACCAGGCGCGAGAACTAGCGCAGCGGCCACCACAGGCCCAGCCCAGGGGCCCCGGCCAGCTTCGTCAATTCCAGCAACGCGTCCGCCCGCCGCCTTCTCGAATGCGAAGTCGGGCACTAGGTCTCGCCTTTGCTTGCATCGCGATTTGTGCCGTCGACGGCTCCGGGGCCGCGGGTTTGGGTTTTGGCCGGGGTCGACGCTATGGGCATTCTGCGTCGCGCCAATACAGTTGGCTTCCACCGAATCGTTCGCTTCGCGAGTTCGCGCAATGCGGCAAACCAGTCGGTTATGTGATCGATGATCGATCGGCTGACTTGGCGTGAGACGCGCCATTCGCGGAAGTAAATGAGGCGCAATAGGGCGCCCAGACCTTGCACCCGATACGCCGCGCGGTGGTTTAGGCGGCGCGCGCTCGCCATCCAGAACGGGCTGCAGAATAGCGAGAGCGCGGTCACCGAGACGATGAATCGGTGTAGGTCGGTGTCGATCAAGCCTCGATCGATCGCGACGGCGCCCAGCACGAAAGAGAACTCACCGATTTGTGCGAGAATCAGGCTGCATTCGAAGGCGCGTGGCCATGGTTCGCCCAAAAAACGCAGCACGGCGGTATTGAGCGCCGTCTTGAAGACGGTCGCCATCATCCACAACAGCAGGACGAGGCCAAGATTCTCCCACAAGTGCCGCAAGTCGATCAGCAGTCCGATCGACAGGAAGAACACCATGATTAAGACGCTTTCGAACGGTTTCGCGGTTCTGAATATATCTTGGCGCTGAGCGCTGTTGCCAACAACGAGGCCGGCCAAGAAGGCGCCGAAGGCGGCTGAGAGTCCGACTAAGCCAGTCACCGCCGCCATCCCGAAGCACCAGGCCAAGGCAGCAATCGACGTCAGGTCGTGGTTGCCGACGATCAGCGGGGCGAACGGCAGGCTCGTGCGTTGCCGGCGTGTCAAGAAGGCGATGACGCCGACGACGACGCCCACGGAAAGGACAAGCCGAAAGATGACCGAGGCGGTGATCCCATCACCGGCCATGCTGCCAACGATCAGCATCATCGGCGCGACTGCCAGATCCTGTGCGATCAGAACGCCAACCGTAATGCGCCCGACGCGCGTGCGGAGCTGGCCGATGTCACCCAGCATTTTTATCGCCACCGCAGTACTCGACAATGCGAGCACGAAACCGAAGAAGACGGCGGTTTTGAGCGGCCAGCCGAGATAGGTGGTAAGCGCCCACATCGCAAGGAAGCTGCCGCCGACTTGCATGACCGTGCTGATCAGGCCGACACGCCAGAGATGTCGGAAGCTTCTGAGCGACAGCTCCATGCCGACGAAATAGAGCAGCATGAGCACACCAAGTTCAGCCAGCGCGCCGACTTGTTCACGATCGCTGACGAGACCAAAACCGGCCGGGCCGAGAATAATGCCCGCCAGGATATAGCCGACAATTTCGGGCTGCTTGAGTCGGGCCATGAGGAGGCCGCATAGGGTCGCCGCAACCGCAACGATCGCAATTCCCGTGAGATGTAGCTCGCCGCCCATGGGCGGCGATACTAACAGCCCGCCAGCCGCGCCGCAGCCGCCGTTGGCGAGTTAGACGGTCACGCGAATTCGCTGCCGCTCTGCTTGGCTTAGAGCAGTCTCAATTGATCGCCGGCCATTGGCAGCGGGCGGAATTCACTGGTCTGCAGCGTTAGGCTGCGCCGATTAAGACCGAGGCGACGACAGCAGGCTTTGAACCGTTGCTCGAGGAGTTGAGCAACCGGGCCGCTGCCACGCATTCGTTCGCCGAACGTAGGCTCGTAAAGCTCACCACCACGGGTTTGACGAATGAGACTGAGGACCCGGTTCGCCTTGTCTGGCTCGTGTGTCTCCAGCCACTCGATAAAGAGTTGCTTGATTTCACGCGGCAGGCGCAGCAGGACGTAGCCAGCGCCATCTGCACCAGCCCGTGCCGCGGCTTCGAGCACGCGGTCAAGTTCCCAATCGTTGAGCGCTGGAATAACCGGTGCAAACAGCACGGAAACCGGGACGCCCGCCTCGCGCAATGTCTTGATCGTCGCAAGCCGCCTCTTGGGGTGCGCCGCCCGTGGTTCAAGACGCCGCGTTAATCCGTCGTCGAGTGTTGTGACCGTGATGGTGACAGAGGCCAGACCGCGTGCCGCCATCGGCCCGATAATATCCAGATCTCGGGCGACCAAGGCCGACTTTTTGACGATGCCGAAGGGGTGGCGAAACGCTGCGAGAACCCCCAAGATTTGCCGCGTCAGCCGACACTCGCGTTCGATCGGCTGGTAGGGATCCGTATTGGTACCAATCGCAATGGCGGCCGGGCGGTATTTTGAATGCCGTAGCTCCTGTGCAAGGCGCTCCGGGGCGTCCGGCTTGTAAAACAATTTGGATTCAAAATAGAGGCCCGGCGATAGGCCGAGCCAAGCATGGGTTGGTCGCGCAAAACAGTAGATGCACCCATGTTCGCAGCCTCTATAGGGGTTGATCGAACGGTCGAAGCCAACATCGGGCGAGTCATTGTAGGTTATGACCGAACGCGCATGGTCGATGCTGAGGGTAGTATTCAGCCTCGGGGCGTCCTCCTCCGGCGTTTGCCATCCGTCGTCTATGGCGACATGGTTCGTCGGCTCGAAGCGCCCCGCCCGGTTGCTGATTGCGCCGCGCCCTTTGATTTCGCGGTCGGGTAAGATGTCCATCATCGATTAACAGTAGCGGACAAACAGGGAACAAATCAAGAATAAACTGCGCGAAATGGAAGCGAACTTTGCACAGAAGGTGATCTGAGGACGTGGAATAATTACCGTCGCGGGTCGTTATGTATGCTAAGTCCTCCGGCCCATCATATGTTTAACCTTTGTTCTTCGTCCGAGATTCGGAGTCGCGCCTTGTCCCGCCTGGTTTTTCTTATCGTGTTCGCTGCCGCGCTGGTTGTCCGACAAGCCGTTTTACCGGCCGAGACTCTGCGCATTGACGAGCAGGGAATCGGGACATCCGACGCGCCGCCGCGCGGCATCCACGATATCACCGCGGTACTCGACCGTGAACGCGAAAGTCTAAAAGCGGTTGAGGTGGCGATTAAGATTGCAGAGCGCGCGGTGCCCGAAGGCGCTAAATCTGGCGTGCTTGCCAAATTCTTTCGCGAGAGGGCGCGCGCCGCACACTTTCTTGGCCGCTTCGAGCAAGAAGTTGCCGACTATCGCTCAGCCATCGAACACAGTCGGCTGAGCGGAAACGATCAAGGAATTCTCCTATGGGATCTCGGGCGCGCCGAAGCACTCGCCGGCAGCTACACCGCGGGCATTGCGGCGATAAATCGCGCCCTCGGCCTGTTCG
Organism: Alphaproteobacteria bacterium; assembly: GCA_965217615.1. Lineage (GTDB taxonomy): Bacteria > Pseudomonadota > Alphaproteobacteria > UBA8366 > CAVOAK01 > CAVOAK01. The sequence goes on along the minus strand of CBDCIT010000035.1, from coordinate 28,991 downwards.
ACGACCAGTACGGACGCGGCTATTTCGTTGCAGCGAACAGTGTGCTGGCCATGCTTCATGCGCGTGGCGGTGATGCCGAAAAAGCGGCCTCGGCGCTCAAGCAGGCGCAACGCTATCGCGGCGATATTTCCTCCTGGCCAATTCCCACGTCAGTCCAGCGATTGCTGCAGGCAGGGCTTGAGGCAGGTGAGGCCGCCGTTTTGGACGCGACCGGCGACTACGAGAAGGCCGAAGCGCTTCACCGCAAGGCGCTCGGCCGTCTGAGCAGCGATGAGGCGAAAATCGTCGGCAAGGCCATTCTCGGCGCCGACGCCATGAGCCACGGGTTTGGTTTGACAATATTGCATTGGGCCTTTTGCAGAATTTGCGGCGTCAGGGCCGGCTTGTCGATGCAGAGAATGCGGCTCGCAGCGCCTTGCTCGCGGCGCTGCGCTCGCATGGACGAAACTCCGGGCATACGGCAGCGGTGATCGATAATCTAGGCTCCATCTTGCTCGAGCAGGGCCGTTTGGAAGACGCGGCCGTTCTTGCGCAAACGTCACTCGATATTTTCGATCAGGCGCGCGTACCTGAAGGGTCGTTGGCAAAGGCGGCTGCCCGAGCGCGCATTGGCGAGGTGCTGGTAATCCAAGGGCGCTGGGTCGAGGCGTTGGCCGAATTCGAGGCTGCAGCGGGTGCGTTGAAGGACGATCCTGAGGCCCGCGGCGGATTTGCGGCCGGAAATGTGAGTTGGGCTTTGGCGCAGATATATTCAGGTCAACCCGAGAGCGTGGGAGATCTGTTGCAAGGGGCGTTCGACAAAAGGGTCAGCCAAGTCGGACATGTCGACTATGTTGCCGCGGAAATGCGAGGAACCCTTGCGCTGGCGTCGGTCTCATCCGGCGACAAGGTGTCCGCCTTAAATCAATTTCGCGCAGTGATACAAATTCTCGTCGACGGCGCTGGCAAAGGCGGTGAGCAAGCCAGCTCGGCGACCGCCACCAACCAACGCCTTTCGCTCATATTGGAAGGCTATATTGACCGACATTTCCCAGCTAACCTTCAAATCCATGGCAATCGTATCTACATTGCACCGCCACGGGAACTCCATTCCCTTCCCAGCCCTCCGATGACCCGACTTTGGCGGGCTGACCACGTTCGGAAGGCCATTTGGCAAAGATTTCCACCATCCAGACACACCTCTCCTGTCTTTTCCACCTTGCCGTCAATTTCCTCGGCCTACGCCGGAACGGAGCTTCGGCGTAGATCATCAATCAAGGCCAAGATTTTCTGGAACAAGATTTTCGACACGGCGACCTCGGCCAGTTGGAACGTGACATAACGGCCATGGCGGACAACTTTGGCCCCGATCTTCACCAGCTTTTCCCGTAGCGTGGTCAGCGACCAGTGTTCCACCTCCTTCGGCAATGCAAGCGCCCGCATGAAGTTGCCCAGATTGTAAGCCAGGGCGTGAAACTGGAGCCGAACCTCGTTGTTGCGGAACTTGCTGCATGACAGACGGGTCCACTTGATGGCGTATTTGCCTTCCTTGATGTACTGCTCCGCTGTCCCACGGTGATTATAAAACGCCACCACCCGTTCGGCGGGCCGCGACAGGTTGGTGACAATAAAGCCGACGCGGGGGCACAACTCGCCGGGGTGCCATTCCACCTTGGCCACCACGCGCCGCTTCCTGTCCCAACTTCCAGCCTGATACCTGAAGCTGGCGTAATAGCGCCGCACATGGTTCGGCGGACGACCGACGGGGCGGGTCAGCAGGTGGGCAATGCTTTCCTGAAGAATTTGGTTCTTCGGCAACCGGATCGCGTAGAGAAAACCCTCACTTTCCAGGAACTCGTAGATGTCCGGTGCGGCAAAGGCGGCGTCCCCTCGGAAGTAGCGGCGCAGGTTCCGTTCCCGATAACGCTCAACGACCGGTTCCAGAACCTCACGCCAACCGTCGGCACTGTGGACATTGCCGGGGCGAAGGGAACACCGCTCCAGATCGCCGAACTGGTTGAACAGGAATAGTGGATGGTAGCAGGTGCAGCCGAAGTGACCATTGTACGCCGTTCCCTCTTGTTCGCCATGGGTCGGGCTGACGCTTGAGTCCATGTCGAGGATGATCATCTTCGGTGGGCGGCGGTCATGAACCTTGTCGATCCACGCCCCGTTCATCCCAGCCAGGACTTCGATGTTCGCATCGGTCGCCAGAAGCTCCGTCTCGAACCGCCCCATCTGGCTGGTGGACGCAGCCTGTCTTTCGACGGCCTTGCCACCAACAATCCACCGCATGGCAGGATCACGTCCGAGACGGTCGGCGTCGTTTACGTCCTCATAACCACCAAGGCGACCAAACACCGACTGACGGAACTGCCCCGTCATGCCGTGCCATCCGTTCTTGCCGGTACGGCTGTCCTGGAAAATAGTCCCGGCAACCTCGGTCAGGCCAAGGGCATCATCAAGCTCCCGATAGGCCAGCAACCCGCCGTCAGAGGTGATCTTGGACCCGTGAAATTCCAGCTTCAGGCGGCGGTCGAAATCGACCCGAAGTCCGTCCCGTTTCGATTCACCCATCGGATGTGCCATTTATTGTGCCCCCTATCGCCATTATCCATTTGATTATTATACTTGAATCGGCGTTGAGACCGTCAGAAATCATCGTCTATCTGGGAAATGCGGGTCTATATATCCCGCATTTCCCACGTGACTGATCCATCTGATGCGGTCTTGATCTGATTCTGGTTCAAGAATTAGCGGCTTATATCAGGTGGAGGTGGCTCGGATGCGGAACCCGGAGGGTGAATCGGATCGCAGCCCACTTCGGCCCTGTTTCGACCGAAGGCTGAAGCTGGAGTTCCACGGTTCGCGGGTCACATCCGACGCCGGCCTGCTCGCCTACCGCGAACTCGACGATGCACTGGGCCTGACCGTACTGGCGAGTGATGTCCTGGCTGACAGCAGGACCGGCAAGAACGGTTGGCACGGCGGCGTCGGTCTGCCTCGCCAATCCGTCTTTGGACGGCTCGCCGGATACGAGGATGTGAACGACGCCGACCGGCTCGGGCGCGATCCCGCGATGCGGTGGGTCGTCGGCGGCAAGGCTGTCGAGCGCGGCGGCGCATCGACCAGCCAGATGGGCCGGTTCGAGACTGAGTTGCTGACAATCGACGACAACCTCGCTGCGCTCACCGCTCTTCCGGGAGTCTGGATCGACCGAGTGCATGCACGGAACCGGCTGAAGATCATCGTGCTCGACATGGACAGCTCCGTTAGCCCGACCCATGGCGAGCAGGAAGGCACAGCCTACAACGGCCATTTCGGCTGCACCTGCAATCATCCGCTGTTCGTGTTCAACCAGTTCGGCGATCTGGAGCGCTGCGCGCTTCGCCCCGGCAACGTGCACAGCGCCCACGAATGGCGCGACGTGCTCGAGCCGGTTGTCGCTCGTTATCGAGACAGGCTGCTTCGGCGCTACTTCCGAGGAGATGCTGCGTTTGCATTGCCCGGGATTTACGAGTTCCTCGAAGCCGAAGGCTTCAGGTACGCGATCCGCCTGCCGGCTAACAGAGTGCTCCAGGACAGCATCGGCCATCTGCTCAAGCGCCCCGTCGGCAGACCGCCCAAGGACGTGCGCCGGTATTACGCCAGCTTCAGCTATCGGGCTGCCACTTGGACGAAGCCCCGTCTGGTCGTCGCCAAGGTCGAGTGGCATCCAGGTGAACTGTACCCGCGCGTCGGCTTTATCGTGACCAACCTCTCGCGCCGTGCTGAGCGCGTCGTCGCCTTTTACAATCAGCGCGGCACGGCGGAACAGCACATCAAGGAAGGCAAGAACGCCATCAAGTGGACCCGGCTGTCGTGCCGCAGGTTCGACCACAACGCCGTCCGGCTGCAGCTTCACGCGCTGGCCTACAACCTCGGTAATTTCATGCGCACCCTGGCGTTGCCCGATGCCGTGGAACAGTGGTCACTGACCAGCCTGCGAGAGAAGCTCATCAAGATCGGAGAGCGAAGATCGTGCGCCACGGGCGCTACGTCACGTTCCAGATGGCCGAGGTTGTCATTCCTCGTAACCTATTCGCCGACATCCTGCGCCGCATCGACCGGCTCAGACCGAATCCAAGTCCGGCATGACCGTCGGCAGACCGATCACCGCTGGCCGATCACGGGACCGGTGCGTCCCGAATGTCGTGTCGAACCCAATATCGGACGCCGCCAGGGGCCCCAGCCCCCTCTATCGCGCATGTGGCCAACGCCGACCGTCAGCAGCAAGCGGCTTGCCAATCCGGAACGATTTTGGCACGCTTTCCCGCGTGGATCGGTTCCAACATGGGGAATCCCAGCTAAGATGTAGCGTGCGCCCCTCGTGGAGAGGGAGAGCGAGCGATGTCGCTAGGATATAGTCGAGACAGGAAACGACCTCATTTCTGGCGCCGCCTGTTTCGCTGGCTCGTGGTGCTGGCGCTGGGCTTCGCCGCTGGTCTGCTAGCCGAGCGGTACGGCTCGATTTCGGCTGGACGAAGCGTAGCGGAATTTGAGGCGGAGGTGGCGGGGCTCTTCGAGACCGTGGCCGAGCTGGAGATCACGAACGCCCGGCTGCAAGGCACCGTCGAGGCCGACGCCGTGAGGATTGCCGAGCTCGAACGCCGCTACGAGCGCGATGTCGCCCCGACCGAGGCAAGGGAACTGCTCGACGCCGTTCGCGACCGGCTCGCCGCGGGTGTCGAGCAATCCCGGCTCGCCTTCGTGATCGGCGCCGCGAGAAACGAGCGCGAGTGCGCGGAGACGCCCGCGACCCGGCGGTTCGTCGTACAGACACCCATCTACGACGGCCCCAACGACTCGGTGAGCTTCGCCGAGAACACGATCACGGTAACCGCCCTAGGCCGCTCGGCCACCGACGAGGCGGGCAATCCCGAGGCCTGGTTCGATCCCGTCCACCCGATCACGCTGAGTTTCACCGGGATCGGCGGCGAACGAACGGACGTCGAGGGTATCCTGCCACTCCATCACGCGATGGTCCGGGCCGGCACCGAGTATCGATTCAGCGTCGTGTCCGGAGACCGCGCCTTCGTCGAGGTAACGGCGGAGGCCTGCGCCTACCCCTAAGTCCCCAGCCGAGCCTTGCCGCCGACCTTGGCCTGGAGCCGGGCCCAGGTGTCGCGGAGGGCGAGGGTGCGGTTGAAGACGGGCCGCTCGGCCGTCGAATCGGGGTCGCGACAGAAGTAGCCGAGCCGCTCGAACTGCACCGGCTCGCCGGTCCGCGCCTGCGATAGCGCCGGCTCCAGCCGGCAATCTTCGAGCACCGTCAGCGAATCCGGAATTATTCTCTTCGGGGCTGAACAGTTCCGCACCGGCGTCGATAACCAAGTCATGGGGAATTCCGGATATATATGTGCAAAACGAAGGAAAAACAGTGCATGCGTGTGCAGCCTGACATCATGGGCGATGGGCGCGGGCCGCGGCCTGAGAGCGGGACAGTGCCAGTACTGGAGTGCAACAAGCGAAGGGAAACAAGGTCGTCTGCGCTGGCAGGTGGATGCTCCCGCGGGAACAGGGCGCGCGGTTAAGTGCGCTGGACACCTCGCTCGCGATTAGCCACTGAGGGTTAGAGGTAAGTGTTCGTTCAGGCCGTGGAATCAGCGCGGACGTTTCTATCGGCCCCGGTGGATCTTAGCGATTGAGGGTGCGTTTCCAGTCCCGTCGCAGGGGCCGGAGCCAGACATCCTTTTTCGGCTTGTCGTACTGCCTGTCCCGGTCGTAGCGCCCGCGCCCCTGGGTGGCGCCGACATGGATCCAGCCCGATGCCCTGTAGACCGCGCCGGTATATCGCGGGGTCTCTACGAAAGTCTCGATGAGCACGGGCGTGGTGTTGTAGCGCTCGGTCCAGTCGTCGGGCAGGCGCTGGCGGATGAGGGCGAGGATGTGCGAACCCAGGTTGGGGATCTTGATCCAGGGCAGGATCAGGAACCTCGGGTTGTCGACCACGAAGGGAAGGTTCTTCTCGCGCAGTTGCCGTGTCCATCTGATGAAGGTGTCGCGCGGGGCAAGCTTCCACGCGGCGGTGGAGAAGCCGAGCATGGCGAGTGGCCAGCCGTTTCGGTCATGGACGGCATAGCGCATCTGGGCGCCGACCAGGGTCTTGTATCCGAGATAGTGGTAGCGGGCGACGAACTCGTTCCAGAGCTTGCTCTCCCGGGTGCCGCGCACGACGGGGCGCAGGTCGAGCGGACGGATCTCGTCGAGGGTTGTCGGGGCCGGGAACAGCGGCGGTTCGGTGTCCGGCCCGAAGACGATCGGCCCGGGCCGGTTCTGCCGTCCCTGCGGCGCCGGCAGGGCGATCAGGCCGTCCCTGTGCATGGCCAGCATGGTGACCCTGGCCATCATGTCCTTGAGGCCGCCGTCGGGCTTGAACCAGCCGATGCGCCGGCAGAACTCCTTCGACAGCATATGGCGGTTCAACGGCGGCGGCCCGGCGATCAGCGCGCGCAGCAGCGCCATTTCCCCGGCGGTGAAGTCGCGGCCGTAATAACGGCACCCGATCGCGCCGGTCACGCCGGCGCCATGAGTTCGCGCCTGCGCTCCTCGCTCATCGACCATGGCAGCCACGACGACAGGTCGCCCGGCGGTTTACGATCGTTCTCCGCGCACGCTGCGAGCCACGCGTCCAGCCAGCTCAGGATGTCGATGCCATTCATCGAGAGCGTGCCCACCACCGAGTACATGATCGCCGTGAACCTGGCGCCGTCCTCGCTGTCGGAACCGAACGACAGCCGTCGCCCTATGGCCGGACCTTGTAAAACTCTTTCGGCGCGATTGTTATCCAGAGGCACCTGCGGGCGGTCGACGAACACGCTCAGCCCTTCGCGATGGTTCAGCAGCGAACGCAGCGCCTTGCCCTCGCGCGCCGGGTCCGGCAGGCCGGCAAGCTCCAGTTCGGCTGCGCGAACAGGCCGTCGAGCGCCTCCTTCAACGCGCCCTGCGCCGCGTCGAACGCCGGCGTCTGGCGCTCGATCCCGGGGTCGTAATGAGCCAGCCTCGCCTCGTTCAGGCGGTAGATCGACGCGATCCGCTCGATCCATCCCTGGCACCAGTCCGTCAGTCTCATCTGGCCGGCCGCGCACTCGACAAAATCGCGGCGCATATGTGACCAACAGAATGCAAGGGTCACCTTGCCCTCGCGAAGGCGAGCGAGTCGCTTGTAGGCGCTATAGCGGTCGCAGACGATGACCGTATCGAGGAGGTCTTCGGCGAATAGCTTCCCGGCGGCGGCTACGTGCCCGAGGTACGCGCAGTGCCCTTCCCGTGCGAAGGCAGGCGGTCAGCTCACGACGGAGTGCGCCGCGGCCCTGTACGTAGAGCGCCTGATAGATCGCCTCATGACTGATCCGCATCGCTTGATCCTCGGGCCCGTCCCCAGGATAGTCGATCCGAAGACGGTGCGCGATCTGCTCAGGACTCCAGGTCCTGGCCCATCGCCTGTGCTGCCGCGGCCCATGCCGACGACCGTTCCAGACGACGCGTGGCCCCTCGATCACCGTTCCATCCGGTGCCGAGATCCGACCCGCAAGCCGATCCTGCACATAGCGCCGCAGCGCCTCATTCGTTGCCAGCTTGGCTGGCTTCGGCCTTTTGGCGGACCGATCAGTATGCCACTGCGCCGTCGTTGCTCGGTAGTCCAGGCCACCGCTTCGGGTCGCCGCGTTGCGCCGCACCTCGCGGGAGATCGTCGACGGTGCTCGCTCCAGCCGGCAAGCAATATGACGTATGCCTCTTCCCTGGGCGCGCAGAAGAGCAATCTCCTCACGTTCCTCGAAAGACAGGTAACGTCCTGACAGCGGCTTGGCCGGTTGTGATAAATGTGATGGTGGCATGCCGCCCGACCTCCGGAACCACCTCGAGCCTACCGGAGGGGATACACCGGCATCTCGGGCCGCGTCCTCGCTCGAACGCCCCGTCGCAATCGCTGCCCAGAACCGAACAAGCTCCTCACGCCGTGCCGAGTCCGGTCGACCTGGCGAATGCAACTTGCTCCGTCCAGACCGATCCGACCGCCGTCTGCGTACCGTCATAGCAACCTCCTATGCCAGAGTGTTGCGACGACCGATTGAACTCGCCATATTGACCCTCTGAGTGGCACGGCGGAGGTTGTCCCGGTAGTCAATAGGGGGGACCCGAGCGGCTTCGTGTAGTGCCTTGCGGTGCGCGGAGCGAAGCCGCGTGGGCTTGACGTATACGTCAAGCCTGTTGACCCACCGGGGCAAGCGGGCCGCAGGCACGGCCTGCCGGGTCAGCAGCGGTTCTTGAAGCGCCAGCTCTCGTTTCGATGATCTCGCAATGGTGGGTCAGGCGGTCGAGCAGCGCGGTGGTCATCTTGGGGTCGCCGAAGACGGAGGGCCATTCGCCGAAAGCGAGGTTGGTGGTGACGATGATCGAGGTGCGCTCGTAGAGCCGGCTCATCAGGTGGAACAGCAGCTGGCCGCCGGCCTGGGCGAAGGGCAGGTAGCCGAGTTCGTCGAGGATGACGAAGTCGCGTCGGACGAGTTGGTCCGCGGTACGGCCTTGGCGTCCGGAGCGGAGTTCGGCCTCGAGGTGGTTGACCAGGTCGACGACGTTGTAGCAGCGGCCACGGGCGCCCTTTCTGATACAGGCGCGGGCGATGGCGACGGCGAGATGGGTCTTGCCGGTGCCGGTGCCGCCGACCAGCACGATGTTGCGCTTGCTCTCCAGGAAGTCGCCGCCGGCGAGTTCCTGGATCAGGGGCTCATTGCCCGGGGAAGCGGCGAAGTCGAAGTCGGCCAGCTCCTTGGCCGTCGGCAGCTTGGCGGACGTCATCTGGTACTTGATGGAGCGCGCCTGCTTGTCGGCGACCTCGGTCTGCAGCAGCGTACCGATGATCTGTTGCACCGGATGACGGCGCTTGAGCCCGTCGGCGAGGATGTCGTCGTAGGCGGCGCGCATGCCTGCAAGCTTCAGCGCCGTCATCATCGCCAGCACATCATGACGCTCCATGACCGGCCTCCCTCAGGCGGTCGTAGCGGCGGCAGTCGGCCACCGGCTGGTGGCGAAGCTGCAGGCCCTCGGGCGTTGGGATGGCCGGCGGCGGCTGCTGCTGGCACTGCCGGGCGAGGATGTTGAGCACAACATCAGCGCTGCAGGCGCCGCAGGCGAGCGCTTCGGCGCAGGCCGCCTCGACCGCCTCCAGCCCGTCCTCCAGCACCGCCGCGAGGATCCTCACGAACTGCCTGTCACCGTCGTTGCAACCCGTCAGCCGCGCCCGTATGCGGCCCAGCGCGCCGGGCAGTTGCCAACCCTTGAAAGGCGCGCCATTCCTCAGCGCACCGGGCTTCCGTGTCAGGATCGGCACGTAGTGCCATGGATTGCAGGCGATCTCACCGCGTCCAAAGCTCCGGGGGTGTTCGGCAACGGTCTCGCCATCCTGGCGGATGACAATACGATCGGCATAGGCCCGCACGTCGACCGTCCGCCCGACGGCGCGGGCCGCCACGCTGTAGTGATTGTTGTCGAAGCGCACCAGACAGGTCTTGGAGACCGATACCTCGGTGGCGTGGAAGCCGTCGAAGGGGCCGCGATAGGCCATCAGGAAGGGCCGCTCCTCCTCGAACACCTGCCACACCGTCTTGCCCTCGATCGTCGGATGCGGCCGCTTCTTGGCGTCCTCGATACACCGATCCATCAGCCACGCGTTGATCTCGGCGTAGGAGCCGCCCCGCGGGATGGGCACGAACAGGCGGCCGCGGACGTCACCCACCTGCCTCTCGACCTGGCCCTTCTCCCAGCCCGCACCCGGAGTGCACGCCACCGGCTCCACCAGATGGTGGGAGCACAGCTCCAGAAAGCGCCGGTTGTAGGCGCGCTCCTTGCCCACGAAGACCATGCTCACCGCCGTCTTCATGTTGTCGTAGATGCCCCGCCGGCAAGACCCCGCCGAAGAAACGGAAGGCGCGCTCATGCGCCTCGAACACCATCTCCTGGCTCTCGCGCGGGAAGATCTGAACCAGCTGCATGCGGCTGTAGCAGAGCCGCATGTGCGCTGCCTTCACCTTGGTCGTCACACCCGACAGGCGCGCGTATTCGTGGCTCCAGTCGAACTGGTAGGCCTCGCCGGGATCGAAGCTCAGCGGCACAAAACCCTGCGACGGCGACAACAGCCGCCACCGCCGACGCCAGGTCCTGGCGTAGCGGCGCACCGCGTCGTAGCCGCCGCCATAGCCCAGAGCCGCAAGGTCTTCATGAATCCGCAGCAGAGAAAAGCGGTCCCGGCGCGGCTTCTTCTCGTTGGCCTCAAGCCGGCGCTCCAACTCCTCCACCCACGGCCCAAGCTTCGGCAGCGGCTGGATCTTGCGCGCGTAGCTGTACGAGGTCTCATCGCCCCGTACCACCTTGCGCACCGTGTTCTTCGAAACCCTCAAATCCCGGGCGATCTTCTTGATCGGAACGCCCTTCACCAGATGATCCCGACGGATCCGCGCAATCGTCTCCACAACCAGCATCTCCCCCACCTCGTCTGTCCAAACAACAAGGTGTGTTCAAGAGCACAAAACCAGGGGGGTCAATTTTGGACGCCGATTACCCCACCAAGGGGGTCAATATTCCACGCCGATCAACAGTGTTTCTGGCGTTATCCGGCGAATCGGCGATTGAAATCCGGCAGCATATCGCCAATCGGTTCGGCTACGATCTCGACACCACCGTCGACGCAATCAGACCCCTCTACGACTTGGACGTCTCCAGCCTCGGCACGGTGCCCCCGGCAATTATCTGCGCGCTCGACGCGAGGGATTTCGAGGATGCGATCCGCAATGCGGTATCTTTGGGCGGCGACGCAGACACGTTGGCCTGTTTTTCCGGGGGCATCGCCGAGGTGCTCTACGGCATACCCCAACCGATCAGCCAGGAAGGTAAGTCGCGCCTGCCCACAGAACTTCTCGAAGTCATACGGCGCTTCGATAGCAAGTTCGGAAGTCGCGATATGGTCGTGGAATAAGCGCGCCGCTTGAGTCGGCGTTGTTAGACGGGAGCTTCTACTTGGGTGTTTTTAGAGGACGGATTCGACCCACTCGGCCAACTGGCTCTTCGGCAATGCGCCGACCTTAGTTGCCGCTACCTGGCCTTCTTTGAACAGCAAGAGTGTGGGTATTCCCCGCACGCCATACTTGGCAGGCGTCTGCGGGTTGTCGTCGATATTCAGTTTTGCGATTGTCAGCCGGCCGGCCAAGTCGCCGGCAATCTCTTCAAGCGCCGGCGCAATCGTCTTGCAGGGACCGCACCATTCGGCCCAGAAGTCGACCAACACGGGATTTTCGTTCTTCAGCACGTTGGTTTCGAAGTCTTCGTCGTTCACTTTAACGCTGCTCATAGCCTTGTCCTCCATTGTGGATTCGGCTCCCGCTTGCGTCGTTGCGACGAGCTCATCCCGGCGCCGATTCTATGGACCGGGGAACAACCGGTCAAGCCGCGCCTCGTCCAAATACATAAGTCGTGGGCCGTCGGTCCACAAGAGGCCGCACCGGACCGGACGATCCCGCCAAATTCCGACCAAAACAGCCCTATAGGCCGCCATTTGGCGCATATATAGCTCGGGCACATCGTCTTGGCGCTTCGGCGGCGGGCGGTTCGATTTGTAGTCTACGATCAATATTTCCCGATCGCCGACCACGAGTCGATCCACCTGGCCAGACACGACCCGCGGCCCATCCGGACTATCGAGCGTACCGACTATCGGCACCTCCGCCCGTCCTTCAGCAACGAACAGAGGTGCCAGTTCTGGGTCCGTGAGGACGGCGAAGACTTCGGCCTCTATTTCGGACTGCTGCGCCTGGTCGAGGCCGTGAAACGGCCGTGAGAGATAGCGCTGACAACTCGCATGCCGCCGCCGCATTGGCAGCGTCGGCAGGATTTCCAGGAGGCGGTGGATTAGCAGGCCGCGTTGAAATCGCGCGCCGTCATCGGCATCGAGCGGCGATCTTACGGTCGGCTCGCTCTCTTCGGCACGTGACGGGGCGAGGGGGCGGGGCGGGGCGGGTTCAGCCGCCGGTGGCAGCCGTGTCCAAGGCTTAAGGCGCGGTGGACGGGTTGCTTTGCCCCGATCCCGGCCATCTCCGCTGGCCGGTACGCCTTGCTCACCAACAAGGCGCAGGCCGCGACCACCCCAGCCGTCGTCGCCGCGCTCTTGGAACGTAAACTGGCTCACATTGTCGAGGCGCGCCAACCCATTGACGACGAGCTCATACCAACACTCCGGCGGCGGCTTACGCTCTCCGTGCCAACCGCAGACGTAAAGCCGATCCTCCGCGCGACTCATTGCGACATAAAGCAGCCGTCGATACTCCTGGTCCCGCAACTGATATGCTGCAGTCCGGGCCGTTTGACAAACGCGTTCCTCATGGGACCTTCTTGGTGGCCATAGTGGCAAGCCCTCGTGCCAAAGGATCCGGGGGCTATGGGTCGCCGGTGTTGCCATCGTGTCAGGCAATATGACGATCGGCGCCTCTAGACCCTTTGCCCCATGGACCGTCATCACCCGCACCTCGTCGCGCCCGGACTGTTCGAGGTCGCGCTTGACCTCGGCGCGACCCGCTTCGACCCAATAAAGAAAGCCTTGTAAGGAGGGAATGTGCGCCCGCTCGTAGGCAACCGCGAGATTAAGAAATTCGTCTATCGCATCGCCCGCGTCGACGCCTAGCCGACCGACAAGACTTGCCCTGCCGCTACTCTCGCCAATCGATGGCGCGGCTAGAATATGCGCAAACAATTCAAACGGCGGCGTAAAGTCGGCACGTGCAAGCAAGCGCTCCAGCCAGCCTCGCGCGGCTGCGCACTTCTTGTCCGCCGCAGCCCGTTCGCCAAGCCGACGCCACAGACTGCTGTCACCACGACGCCAGGCGACCTGGAACAGCTCATCGTCGTTAAATCCAAGGAACGGCCCCTTAAGCACGGTTGCCAACGTCAGGTCGTCATCCGGCAACAGAAGAAATGCGCCCAACGCCATCAGGTCCATCGCCGCCAGTTGTTCGGTCAGAACCATGCGATCGACGCCCGAGACCGGCACACTCGCGTCTTTGAGCGCACGTACGAGTTCCTCGACAAAGGCACCACGCCGGCGCACCAGCACTATGATGTCACCCGCACGGACGGGCCGGTCCCTCGACTCGAGGATTTCTCTACCGATCCATCGCTTTATTCGCCGAGCGATGGAGCGGGCGAGGCGGGTTCGCGGACTGTCCAGCGGCCGGCGCTCAACTGGCAAAGTCCAAGGCTCTTCCGGCGCCATATCCGTTGGCGAGGCAGGTGGCCACACCTCAACCAGCCCCGCATGACCCGAGCGTGCCGCTCGATGACGCATTTCGTGCCCGTCCTCCAACACGCCATCGGCGGCCGCTGGATCCTGAAACACGGCGTCGATCACGTTGAGGACCGCCTCCGTCGATCGGAACGAAAGGTCGAGATCGACGTCGCGCCAATCTGCGCGCGTGGCATTGACTAGGCTTGCGAAATGATCGCGCATTCGTCTGAATGCCGCCGGATCTGCCCGTTGAAAACTGTAAATCGACTGTTTCGTATCACCGACGGCAAATACGGTGCGGCGGCCACTGTGGGCGCTCTCGCCGGAAAAGAAGTCGCCGGCTAAGGCTGCTATCACCCCCCATTGCTCGGGGTTTGTGTCCTGCGCCTCATCGATAAGAATATGATCGAGTCCGCCGTCGAGTTTATAGAGAACCCATGACGCAATGCCCGGCCGTTCCAGGAGCTGGCGAGCCGTAAGGATAAGATCGTCATAGTCGAGCCGAGCGGTAATCGCCTTTTGCGCGTCGTATGCGCTTATGAACGCCTTTCCCAGGCGCAAAAGCGAGGCCGATGCGTGCGCCGTGATCTGCGCGCGCCTGCGTTCCGCGAGTGCGGCAAGGCGCGCCGCCTCGACGACCAAAATAGCCTGGGCAGCCGGGTCGGCTTTCTGCGCCGTCTTGCTGATCAATTGGACGCGCGGCCGTCCTTCCCTCGTTAGAAACGCGCCTGCGTAATCTTCGATGGAGTCCAGCCGCTGCTGCAAGCCGGCCGCGAGCCAAGTGCCGATCGCTCGGCCGCGCGGCTGATCGGACTTCTCGCTGCCTTCGGCCAACGCCTGTACGGCGCACTTGAGGCCAATCTGGTCAAACGCGTCGTCGTCGCACGCGTCAGCAACGAGCCGGCGCTCATCGGCCGTAGGATCGGCGCCAAGCCGGTCATAGATCGCAAAAATTGTGCGCTCGATTCGGCCCGGTCCCTCAAGCAGCTGCTTGAGGCGAGCGCGCTCATTGGCAAGCACCGTCATCAGTTCTGCAAATTCGTCTTCGCGGATATGTTGGCTGATGGTGGCGAGCGCCTGCGCTGTACTGTTGGTTGATCCTACGCTGCTGCGCGCGGCGGAGAGGACATTGTCTCGGGCGGCCGCAAGCATTTCAGCAGCGCTGCGTTCGTCCAGCACCTCGAAGTGCGGAGCAATCCCCGCTTCCAACGGAAAGCGCGCGAGCAACGACTCGCAGAAGCTGTGAATCGTCAAGATCTTCAGCCCACCGGGGGCATCCAGAACCTGGGCCAACAATCGTCGCGCGCGCGCCATCCCGTCGGCGTCCGCAGGCGCGCCCGACAGCGTCTCAATGGCGGCCGTCAAGTCGTCGTCGCTGCAAGTTGCCCAATTCCCTAACGTCGCATTGACGCGGATCGCCATTTCCGTCGCCGCTGCCTTCGTGAAGGTGAGGCAAAGGATACGTGCTGGTACGGTTCCGCCGAGGAGCAAGGCCAGCACACGGTCGACCAGGACCTTGGTCTTGCCGCTGCCCGCAGAGGCCGCCACCCAGATACTGGCGTGAGGATCCGATGCGTTTTGCTGTTCGCTGGTTGGACGATCGGGTGCGAGGACGTTCAAGGTCCATCCTCCGAACCGCTAGCCGACCATTCTTGCACTCTGGCGAGGTGCAGATAGTCGTTGTAGCGCATTGTTCGTCTAGGATTTGGTACGGACAGATAGGCCGTCGTCTCATCGTCGTAGGCAGCGACAAGACGCTGCAGTCCTGCGAGCGCCGCCGTTGCCATTTGCATTGCATCTTCGCCAACGCTGCGCTCCTCGCCGGCCGGCTCGCCACCCGTCAAGCGCCAGTACGATAAGCCCCCCACTTCCGCTCCATCTTCTACGCCCTCAAATCCTCCCGCCATGGCGATCGCAGCTTCAAGAGGTAGTTGCGGCGCAAATCCAAGCGCAACTTCGGTGCTCGCAGGCGCGCTACCGGTCTTGTAATCGATGATCGCATAGCGGCGGTCCGCGCCACGGTCGATACGATCGGCCGTGGCCGACAAAGTAAAAATGCCGCCCGGTGCCGCGATCTCTAGCTGACCGTAGACCTCGACAAGGGATTGCCTTATCGCCGGCCGGCGCGCGCGCTCCTGCTGCACAAACCAGTCGGCGATACGCTCGAAACGCGGCCACCAGAAGGCGCGGACAGACGGCTTGCTGAGGGCCGGGCCAAAGGCATGCTCGCCATGCTCCAACAACCGCTCTACTGCGTCGTCCGGCATTTCCCCAGCCGTTTCCTTGAGAAAAGCTTCGAGCGCACGATGAATGAAAATGCCTCGCACTGCCGCGCCCGGATCGGCTTCCAACGGGTCTATTGGCGCGAGCCCGAGAATGTGGCGTGCATAAATCGCATATGGATCGCGGATCCACGTTTCAACGCGCGTTACTGAGAGCCGTCGGGGCCGCGCACAAAGCGGCGGGCGCGGTTCAGGCGGGGCAATGCGCAGAGGTGTCCTCGGCTGGTCGAGCGCGCGGTGCCACTCCTGCCATCGCGGCGATTGTATGCTTGCGGGGTCGAGCCCTGCACCGGCCAACACCGTGTCAAGACGCACGAGCCAGCGCGACGGTACGGTCGGGGTGCCGTCGACTTTGTTGGCGCGCGTCAGCACGACTTCGCCTGCACAAAATGCCTGTCCAAAGTCATGCGCTGAGAGACCGATCCGTCGCTCCGGCTGCGGTAAGCCAAATGCCTTGCGCATCGGCCGGCTTAACCAAGGGTCAGCCGCCGGCTCAGGCGGCCACGTCCCCTCATTTAGCCCGCCAAGAATGATCAAGTTAGCGTGCTGCAGCCGTGCCTCCAGCGGCCCCCAGATATTGAGACGCGGATGACGTCCAAATGTCGGACGTACGACGTGCGCCGACATCAGGGACTCAATCAGGGGAGCGAAGGCGACACCGGGAATCTGAGGCAAAACGTTGGCCGATTGGCGCAGTTCGGCAAAAAAGTTTGCCAACGCCTCTCCCGCATCGCCTGCCCACAGCTGCGTTCCACCATCCATATCTTCGCTCGCAGCTAGAGCCTCGGCGGCCGCTAATTGCCGCTCGATCAGCTCTGCGATCGGGACCGATGTGCTGGCGATCGCTTGGGCCAGCGGCTGGACCCCGCTTTCGAGGAAGTCGAACAGAGCGCTAAGGGCGGAGATCTGAGATGGTTCGAATTGCTCGGTGTCCTTTCGGACCTCGAGGACGGCGCGCAACCCCCCAAATCCGGGGCCAGGCCGCGGACCACGCAACACGGCCCGTTCCAACGTGCGAACCAGCGACCTGAATGTACCGGGAGCCATGCCGCCAGCCGCCAGCGGATGCTTGAGCAGAGATAGGAGGGCAACCGGCGAGAACGCCATAGCCGCAGCCTTGGCTAACGCGCGGAGATAAGTCCCCGGCGCCGTGTCACCGAGGGCCTGTCCTCCCGAATCGTCAATCTCGATCTGCCAACGACGCAACTCCGCCGCGACACGGCGGGCGAGGCTGCGATCCGGAGTGATGAGCGCTGCGGTCTTGCCAGGTGTTTCCAAAACGTGCCGCAATTTGAGCGCGATTACGCCCGCTTCCTCCCCCTCATTGGCGCAGTCGATACGTTCAAGCCCCCGCAACGACGAAGGCGACAGCGCCGGCAACGCTCGCCACGCATCGGTCGTTTCGGCTGCGCGCAACAATTCGGTGGCCAGGCTCACGCGGCCCGGTGAACGACGTCGGCCTGCGCTCGGCCATTCCTCGACGTCTTCTGGCGCGACCCTGAGATGGGCCAACAGGTGCGCCATGCCGTTTTGCGGATGTGTTTGTTCTAGGCCGATGGCCGCCCAATCACCCTCACCGGCCTCGCGTTGAAGCCCGGGCAAAACGACACGGCCGTTGGGCAGCGTGGCGACAACTGCCAGAAGATCGGCAGTTGCCGGAATGCTGCCTGTCGAACCTGCGGCGACAACCGGATCTTTGGGCGGGTTATCCGTCCATGCGGCGATCTGGGCTGCGAGCACGCGGTTTCGGCGCTCAGCCGGATCGAGCGCGCCGTCGTCCGCCAGAATCGCCGGCCAGTGTTCGGTGAGGATCTTCAGAAAATCCAGCGTTTCCTGCCAATGCGCCGAGTAGTCCTCGGGAACGAGCGTGGCAAGCCCGTCGAAGGTCAGTCGTTCGGTTTGCACCTGATCGAGTAGGCGACTCAGCTCAGCGGCGAGCCTCGCGGCCTGGTCGTGTGTGATGGCGCGGCTCTTTCGCGGCCAGCTAAGGATAAGGCGCGTCAACAGAAGCTGGCGACGCAGGCTCGGAACTACCGGCGCAATATCCGCCTCTTCGAGGCGGGGAACTTCGTCGAGAATCATCAGGTCTTCGTCGATTTCGCCAATTGGCCGCAGCGTAGGAAGAACGAGTGGCCTGCCACCGCCCGATCTGAGAAACGCCTCGCCTGCCGCGCGACAGGAGCGACGCGTTGGGAGAAGGACGGTATAGCGGCCCAATTCCAGAGGATCGCCGCTTGTCTCCGCTAAAAGCTGGGTCGCTAGGGCATCGAGAAATGGACGACCCGGACTGATCGTGAAGACATGAGATTTTTCGCTCACGGCGTGCCTGCTGCGGCCGGCCCCGCCAACAATTCCCGCTCGGCGTAACTTAGCTCGTCGGGAGTGCCGACGTGAAACCATCGGCCGTCGTGAATCTTGGCGTACAGGCGGCCCGCGCGTTCCGCTGCATCGTACAGCAGATTGAGGGAAAATGGCTGGTCCGGCGCGCCCTCGAAGAGGCGCGGGTGGAGAATCTGTATGCCGGTAAATAAATACGGCGCCGTCTGACCGGGTTGGAGTCGGTATGCGTGGTTATCTGCGTCGACGTCGTAGTCTCCCTTGCCTCGATGGGTGGGGACCTCGCTTGCGGGATAGAGAAGCAATAGAGCATCCATTTCAGCATCCAGCCAGCCAGCCATAAGCTGCGCCAGTACCGGTGCCGTCCCGTCGAGCCAGACCGCGTCGCAGTTCAGCACTAGAAACGCCTCATTGCCAAAATAACCGAGCGCGTGTTTGACGCCACCGCCGGTTTCCAGGAGTTCTGATTCCTGTGACAAGACGACTCCCGAGCGGCTGTCTAGATGCCTTTCAAGCTGATCGCCCAGATGGTGCGCGTTGACGACCACGCTACGCACGCCAACGGCTGTCAGCTGATCCAAAGCATGATCGATCAGCGCCCGCCCCGCCAGTTTCACGAGTGGTTTCGGGCGTCGGTCGGTAAGCGGACGCATGCGCGTGCCCTTTCCGGCCGCCAAAATCATGGCGCTCAAAATTTCGGTCATGACGCAGCCACGGTCAGGGGGGATGGCTGCAGGCGCTCGGCCGGCGGAAGCGCACGAGCCAACCACTCTGCAATCGGCACCAACGACGGATGTGCAAGATCGCTATGCAGCCAGCGCCAGACACGCGGGATATGACCGAGATACTGCGGTTTTCGGTCACGCCGATCGAGTCGCGTGAAAATGCCGATGATCTTCATATTCCGCTGCGCACCCATAACGGCGTATGACGCGCAGAAGATGTCATGATCTAGGTTCGGAAAGGCGTCGAGATATTGGCCAACCAGCCAATCTGAGAGTTTTGGCGAGACATCCCGCCGGGCATCCTCCAGGAGCGACACAATATCGTAGGTAGCGGGCCCAACAACCGCATCTTGAAAATCCAGCAACCCGCAGGCTCGGAGCCCCTCGCGATCCCTCAATAGCATCAAATTATCGACATGGTAGTCGCGCAGCACAAGGCTCGTTGGAACCTTCCGCGCAAGCGGCAGGAGATCGCGCCAACACTGCAAGAATTCGTCACGCGACAATGCCTTAATTTCGGCGCCACGGATCACTGGCAGATACCAGTCGACGAACAATGCAGCCTCGGCAAGAAAGCGCTCGTCGTCGTAGACCGGGATCGATGGATCCGTCTGAAACTGCCGATGCAGGTCGATCAACAGATCGAGGGCAAGCTTGTAGAGCGCCTTCTCGTCGCCCCCCGCCGCCAGCACCCGCGTGTAGGACTCATCACCCAGATCTTCGATCACCGCCAACCCGTTCGCCTCGTCGGCGGCGAAGATATCCGGCGCGCTATAGCCAAGACCCGACAAGCACCCGGCGATCCGAAGATAGGGTCGGATGTCCTCCTCCGGCGGTGGCGCATCCATCAGCACCGCGCGAGACGTTCCATGGCGTAGACGCTCGTAGCGGCGAAAGGACGCATCGCCAGCGAGGCGCGAGCGCACGGCGTCGCCCCAACCGGCCGACTCCAAGAAGTTCTGGATCAGATCGTCACGATCCATCGAGATTCAGATCCGAGAGTCGCTCCGACCAGCTGATCTCGCCGTCGAGTGCGACGCGGCGCGCATCCTCGTCGACTACGTATTCGAAGGCAATTTCGAGTCGGTCTATGCCGAGCGAAGTCCCTAACCGCTCGGGCCACTCGATCAGCACAAGGCTATCGCGGCGTACGTCGTCGATACCCAATTCCAACGCATCATCGGCGGAACGAAGTCGGTACAGGTCAAAATGCCAAATGTCGAGCGTTTGACCCCGATATCCTTGCGCCAACGTGAAGGTTGGACTCGGAATCTCGGTATCAGCGACACCCAAAGCCCGAATAAGCGCCCGCGCAAACGTCGTCTTGCCAACGCCCAACTCACCCTTGAGCGCAATCATATCGCCCGCACGAAGGAAAGGCGCCAAACGCCGCGCGAGTAAACTAGTCGCCTCTAAGCGGGGCAGCTCATAGCGCAGCAGCGTGGCGGTGCCGGTGCCCATGACCGAAGTTTTACCTGCCGCTGGGCTAGCACGGCAAGGCTCGGCCGACCGAAGGGGAGGCGTCGGCGAGGCCGTAAGTGGAAATCGTCAGTACCGATAGTAGTCGGGCTTATAGGGACCGGCCTTATCGATCCCTATGTACTCGGCCTGACTGGTCGTAAGTTGCGTCAGTTTGATGCCGAGTTTCGACAGATGGAGGGCGGCAACCCGTTCGTCGAGGTGCTTCGGCAATACGTAGACCTTGTTTTCGTATGTCGCATGATTGTCCCAGAGTTCGATCTGCGCCAGCACCTGATTCGTGAAGCTGGCGCTCATCACGAAACTCGGATGACCGGTCGCGCAGCCGAGATTGACCAAGCGACCCTCCGCCAACAGTAGAATGCGTTTGCCCTCCGGAAACTCAATTTCGTCCACTTGCGGCTTAACATTGTGCCATTTGTAATTGCGCAGCGCGGCTACATCGATCTCGGAATCGAAATGGCCAATATTGCAGACGATCGCGCGGTCCTTCATCTGACGCATGTGATCCAGGGTAATGACGTCTAGGTTGCCGGTCGCCGTCACGAAGATATCCCCGATCGATGCAGCGTCATCCATCGTGACAACTTCATAGCCCTCCATGCCAGCCTGCAGCGCGCAGATCGGATCGATCTCGGTAACGGCGACCCGGGCGCCTTGCCCTCTCAATGCGACGGCGCACCCTTTGCCGACATCTCCGTAACCGCACACCACGGCGAGCTTGCCGGCCAGCATCACGTCCGTCGCCCGCTTGATGCCATCGACCAAACTTTCGCGGCATCCGTAAAGGTTGTCGAACTTGGACTTGGTGACCGAATCGTTGACGTTGAAAGCCGGTACCTTGAGCGTCCCCGCGTTGGCCATTTCGTATAAGCGATGCACGCCCGTCGTCGTTTCCTCGGAAAGCCCTTTAACGTCCTTCAGCAATGCCGGAAACTTGTCGTGCATCACGAGCGTCAGATCGCCACCGTCGTCAAGTATCATGTTCGGGCGCCACCCATTCGGCCCCTCGATCGTCTGGTCAATGCACCACCAGAATTCTTCTTCGCTCTCCCCTTTCCAGGCAAAGACGGGCACGTTTGTCGCCGCAATCGCCGCGGCAGCATGATCCTGGGTCGAGAAGATATTGCAGGATGACCAGCGCACTTCGGCGCCAAGATCGATCAGCGTTTCAATCAGCACGGCCGTTTGAATTGTCATGTGGAGACAACCGGCGATCCGTGTGCCCTCAAGCGGTTTGGTATCCGCAAACTCCTCGCGCAGCGCCATCAATCCCGGCATCTCGGTCTCTGCGATCGCGATTTCCTTGCGACCCCAATCGGCGAGATTAATATCGGCCACCTTGTAGTCGGTCGCAGCGTTCATGCCGTTATCTCCTTTTACGATTCAGTCCTGCAGCCTTCGCCCGCAACCGGCGAATATCACCCGCAATCTTCGAGATTGGAATTCCAAGAAACAAGCAAAACCTGCGCGTAGGCGATGCTATATCAGCATCCGATTTGCCCGCAAGTGAAATATAAGGATTCCTTTATGTAATTTCCATTTCGCCGGTTGAAGAGCCGACGGTTCGCCGACCTAGATCATATCCCGACCAGCGTCACTCTCGAGATCGCGATGCTGCAGATGAAAGTCCCGACCGATCGTTTCGAGCCACTGTCCCAGCCGCTCAGCCACGTAGACGGAGCGATGTCGGCCACCGGTGCAGCCGATAGCAATCGTCAGATTGCTTTTGCCTTCGCGCTCGTAGCGCGGAAGGAGCCGATTCAGCATTGCCGTAAGGTCGGCAAAATAGGGCTCGAAGTCAGGATCTGCGGCAACAACCGCGCCGACTTCCGCATCGCGGCCACTGAGCGACCGCAGTGAAACATCGTAGTGGGGGTTGACGAGAAAGCGCACGTCGAAGACCAGGTCCGCGTCCCGCGGCAGCCCGGAGAGAAACGAAAAGGACAGAACAAAGAGACCCATCCGCCCAGCGTGGTCGAGTGCAAACTGTGCAGCCAGCTGCTCCTTATCAGCCCGTTGATTAAGTGGCTTTTTCCGGCTCTCACCCCCAGATGAGGAATGCGGCGGCGAAAGCCGACTGGCCGCTTTGCGAAACCCCCCGTGCCACCAGCATGGCCCCGGTGGGCGTGAGCAGAACGAAAATACCGCCATATCCGCCCGCCACGGCCTCCCGCGGGGTGCCGGCGCCGATGAGCTGGCGCATCAGTAACGATAGATTGTGGCCGGCGACGTGGAGCAGGTATCGCTTGTGCACATTCTCTCGCCCGCGCAGCCAGGTTCGTCGCATGCCGCCACGATCGAGGTTGTGGGCAAAGCAGCGCTCGACGATCTCGGCGCGCAGCTTGAAGGCCTCGCGGGCGACCCCGGACTTGAGCCGCGCACGGTTGTTGGTGACCGCGCGCCGCGCCGCCTCATCACCGTGCCAGCGCGAAAAGCCGGTCTGCTTGGGCGCCGCGATCCGGGCTGTGTCTCGAAAGTGGTGGAAATTTGAGGATGGTGTAATCTCCGGGTGACAAGACAACCACCCAACCGGCGGCTAGCACCGCCAAGGAGATCACGCCATGAAGAACACTACCGAGACTTCCGCGCTTTCGCTACTGGCCAATGACGCCGGCTATGATCCGCTCGAGGACCGGCTGCGGGAGAACATCAGATCCACGATCGAGGCCGTTTTTGAGGAGGAACTTGCGCAGTTTCTCGGGCGCTGCCGATACGGTCGAGAGGACGCGCTTCGGCAAGGGTATCGGAACGGGCACCGGGAGCGGCAACTGACGGGGACATTCGGGACCGAGAGGGTGAGCGTGCCGCGTGCACGGATCGTTGAGGAAGACGGTCGGGCGTCGGAATGGCGTTCGCGGGCGCTGCCGCGCTACCAGCGGCTGACCAGAAAGGCCGAGGCGCTGATCGCTTCGGTGTATCTGTCCGGAACCAACACGCGGCGGGTGAAACGCGCGCTGTTCGGGCTCTTCCGGGGTGCTGTGAGCAAGGACGTTGTGAGCCGGGCGTGGCGCAAGGTGAAGGTCGATTGGGACGCCTGGTGCAGCCGTGGCCTCGCGGATGAGGATATCGTTCGGCTGATCCTTGACGGCACTGTGATCAAGACCCGACTGGATCGCAAGGCCACCAACATCTCGGTTCTCGCGGCTATAGGGGTGCGCCGGGATGGCCAGAAGGTCTTGCTTTCGATCGGGAATATGGGCGGAGAAAGCCAGACGGCG
Source organism: Alphaproteobacteria bacterium (assembly GCA_965217615.1). Classification (GTDB taxonomy): domain Bacteria; phylum Pseudomonadota; class Alphaproteobacteria; order UBA8366; family CAVOAK01; genus CAVOAK01. The sequence continues at coordinate 5,659 of CBDCIT010000035.1, read as the reverse complement.
TGGCGCCAGTTCCTCGACGACCTTGATGCGCGTGGACTGAAACGGCCCGGGTTTGTCATCGTCGATGGCGCGCCGGGACTGGAGGCGGCTCTGTCGGCGCTTTGGGGCGATGACCTTCCCGTTCAACGCTGCACCGTGCACAAGCACCGCAACCTTCTGGGTCATGCTCCCAAACACATGCATGACGAGCTGAGCGAAGATTACCGCGATATGATCTATGCCGACACTGCCTCCGAGGTGGAAACCCGCCGCAAGACGTTTGTCCGCAAGTGGCGGCTGAAATGCAGGGCCGTCGCGGACAGCCTCGCAGAAGCGGGCGACAAGCTCTTTACCTTCACGCGCCTGTCCAAGAGCCAATGGAAATCAGCCCGAACGACCAACGCCATTGAGCGTCTCAACGAGGAGTTCAAGCGCCGGATCAAAACACAGACCGTGCTGCCGTGTCCCGAAACAGTGCCGATGCTCCTCTGGGCGCTCCTCGCTTCCGGCCAAATCCAGATGCGCAAAGTCGATGGATGGGAAACCCTCGATCAGCTAATCGCCGACGAAACCCTTGACCGAGCGGCCTGACCGCCGCAAAACTCAGCCCGCTCGGAGAGGCGCCAAAACCAATTTCCACCACTTTCGAGACACAACCCGCGATCCGGGTCTTCCAGGGACTGTCGTCCAGAGCCCTCAAGACCGCCCGTGAGTGATAACCTTTGTCGGCGACGCATTCGGCCGGGTCCTCCGCCGTCGGTGCCGCATCCACCGCCCCGAGGTTTGCCTCGGCCTTCGCCAGGGTCTTGGAAAGCGTCGTGGTGTCGCCCTCATCGGCCGGGTGCAGCTCGGCCGCCACCACCGCGCCGGTGTCCAGATCCACCGCGTGCTCGGGCTTGTAGGCCAGATGCGTCGTGCCGTCCTTCATCTTGGCGATCTTGGCCTCGGGGTCGCTCTTCGAAAGGCTTTGGTGCATGGACCTGAGGATTAGGATATCTGGCTCCGCTTCCGTCTTTGAGAGTTTGTCATGCCTTTCAAGTTCCACGCATCGCGTCGCCACCATATCCCCAGAGCCAAGTACCGGGTCATGAACTGGCCGGATTATGACCGTGGTTTGGTTCGGCGCGGCGACATTCGTTTCTGGATTGATGAGCGCGCCCTGGAGCAATGGGACGCAGCCAAACGGCGAACTCCTGGTGGCCAGCGGCGGTTTTCAGAGTTGGCGATTTCCACGACACTGATGCTGGGGATGGTCTTCAGACTGCCGCTGCGCCAGACGGAAGGCTTTGTGCGTTCCCTCGTGGACTTTATGGGGTGCGATCTGCCGGTGCTGGATCACACCACGCTGTCGCGGCGGCGGCGAACGGTGGATGTCGTTGTGGAAACTAGCACGAACAAATGGCCTACGGATATCGTGCTGGATTCCACGGGCCTGAAATTCTTTGGCGCTGGCGAGTGGGCTCGCGCCAAGCACGGTGAAACGCGGCGCTCGTGGTGCAAACTGCATATCTCGGTTGACCCGGCCAGCAGCGAGATCCGGACGCATGAACTGACCGGTGACGACACGGCCGATGCGACGATGGCGGGACCGCTGGTCGCCGGTTCCGGTGGGATGATCCGGCGCGTGTTTGCCGACGGCGCCTATGACGGGGAGCCCGTGACAAAAGCGATCCGAGAAGCTCGGCCACCGAATTCACCACCTGAAATCATCATCCCGCCACGCGCCACATCCATTCCTCCCCCGGACACCCCTCATGGCGGATCGGAACGGGAGCACCATGCGGCGGAGATCGCGTCGAAGGGAAGGATGAACTGGCAGAAACGACAGGGCTACGGATTGAGAGCGCTTGGCGAAACAGCCATGGCTCGCGTCAAGAGGCTCAACGGCGGCAAGCTCACCGCTCGCACATTCCAATCCCAACAAACCGAAATCGCCATGCAGATCGACGTACTCAATCGCTCTATCCGTGCGGCGAAACCAAACACAATCAGGATCCGCTAACCAACCGGGGAATGGGCGATCACACCATCGCGGCTCCATGCACCAAAGCCATAGCCGGCCCCTCTTTGGTTGTTTTGCAGGCACCTTCAGTCCCTCCCGTCGCCAGATGCGTTCGACCCGCTTGTGGTTCACGTACCAGCCCTCGCCGCGGAGCAGCGCCGTGATCCGGCGATAGCCGTAGCGACCGTACGCGCTGGCCAGCCGCACAATGGCCGCGGTCAACGCCGCCTCATCGTCAGCCTCGACACGCCGATAGCGTTGCGTCGAGCGTGGTTGCCCAATGACCCGGCACACCCGACGCTCGGGCAGGGCATGCCGCGTGGAGATGTGCTGAACATAGCCCCGGCGGCGCTCGGGGCTTAGAAGTTTCCCTCAGCGGCTTCCTTCAGAATCAGCTTATCCAGCGTCAGATCAGCGACAGCTCGTCTCAGCCGCAGATTCTCCCGCTCGAGCTCCTTGAAGCGCCGTGCCTGCTCAATCTTTAGGCCGCCGTACTCCTTGCGCCAACGGTAATACGTCTGTTCCGAAACACCCAAGGTCCTGCAAACCGCGGGCACCGTTTGGCCGCCCGACAGGCTAACCTCCGCCTCCCGTAGCTTACCGATAACCTGTTCCGCGGCATGTCGTTTACGTGGCATCCTGACTTCCGTTCAAACAGTCCTAGCCTAACATTCGGCCTGGACCAAGTTTTGGGGAACAGGTCAGTATGGCCAGGCGAGCGAACGCCACTCTTTGAGTCGCTCAACTTGACGCTGCCGGCAGGGGCCGTACTTGTAATTGCTGGCGGTAACGGAACCGGTAAGACAACATTTTGCCGAATTGTCGCAGGCTTGTTGGAGCCGACACGCGGTCATGTTCTTGCCGATGGTGTCGACATAGCTCAGTTGACGCCACAATGGTGGCGACAGCGACTTGTCTATTTGCCCCAAGAGCCGACATTTCTGAATACCACGATCGCCCAAAACTTGCGTGTCTCCAACCCGGAGCTAGACGATGAGCGCCTGCTCGTAAATCTTACGACCGCGGGTTTGCGCCGGTTTATCGATCTTAGCCTAAAGGGCTTGCAGACACCTGTGGGTGATCAGGGCCGGACGCTTGCAGTCGGTGTACGCCGCCGGTTGGCGTTGGCCCGCGCGCTTGGAATGGAGGGCAAACTCATTCTGTTTGACGAACCGACCGAAGGGCTTGATGCAGAGGGCTGCCAAACAATTTATCAGGTGCTGAACCAGTTTTCCCACTCCAGCAATACGATCATCGCATGTTCTGCTGACCCCAACATCGTTAAGGGTGCACGTATTGTGCTTGATATGAGCACAAAGCCGGTACCAGCGGTGGTATCACCCGTCGAATGGTTGAACGCGCAAACTGCACAGGCCGATGCGATCGAGGAGATACCGCTGTCGGGAGCCGACAAGAGTGATACAAAAAAGGTTGAGGCGTAATGGAAGGCGAGCCCGATAGCGAGGTCTTGGACGCCGACGAGACGGTCAGCGCTGTGACACGCGCATTTTTTTCGTTTGCTTGGCGCTTGTCCTTGGATTTGGTGTTTGGATCACGTTTGGCGAACTCGACATCGTGAGTGTAGCGACTGGCCAGGTAACGCCTTCGAGCCAGGTCAAGAACGTGCAGCATTTGGAAGGCGGCATCGTCAGTGAGAACTTGGTCAGGGAAGGCGATCTCGTAAAGGCGGACCAGCCACTGGTTGTGCTGAAATCGACCGCAAGCGATGCTGACGTAGGTGAGCTTCGCGCCTCGGTTAACGCACTCATGGCGGAGATTGCGCGTCTCGAGGCCGAGGCCGCCGGTCAGGATCAACCGACTTTTGACGACGAGCTTCTCCAAGACCATCCAGATCTTGTGAGGCAGGCGCGGGCACTATTTCGCGCGCGGCGCGTTCGGCTGGCAAACGATATCGCGAGCCAAAACGAATTGATAACCCAGCGGCGCCAAGACATTCAGGAGATCTCGGCTCGCATCGAGAACAACCGGCGGACGCTTGCACTTCTTGAAGAGCAGATCTCAATCAGCGATGAGTTGCTCAAGGATGACCTAACCAATCGCTACAACCATTTATCGTTGTTGCAGAACGCCAGTCGTTTGAAAGGCCGGACCGCCGAAGACCGGGCGGCGTTGGCGCGTTCGCGGTCGACACTCAAGGAAGCGCAGGTACAGCTCGCTGGGATACAAAACCGATTCAATGAAGAAGCCCGCACGGCGCTTGAGGATTCACGCCGGCAATTTGAAGAACGGACGCAGCGGTTACTCAAGTTCGAGGACAGTGTGCGCCGCACGGTTCTGCGCTCGCCGGTCGATGGCGTCGTCAAGACACTCAATGTGGCTACGCTTGGCGGTGTCGTGCGTCCGGGCCTCACGGTCGCGGAAATCGTCCCAGGCCAGGATCGCCTTGTTATCGAAGCGCGCCTGCCGACCCAGGATATCGGTTACGTGCGGGCTGGCCACAAAACAATCGTCAAGCTCGCCTCATCGGATGCCGTACGTTTCGACGGGCTGACCGGCGCGGTAACGAACGTCAGCCCTGACACGTTGGTTACCGCAGAAGGCGTGCCCTTCTATAAGGTCCGAATTGAGACCGACGCGGACCATTTCGGCGGCGACCTAAGGTACGATCTTTTCCCGGGCATGCAGGTCGTCGCTTCAATCCATACGGGTCGCCGCACCATCCTCCGCTATCTGCTGGACCCGTTTCTCGCCTCGATGGACGACGCATTGCGCGAGCGGTAGGCGCCTAAAAGCGGTCGCCAATAAACTTCCGCCAGCGCTGCTCACCGACGTCGCACGCTGGTATTTCGCGTTCCGCGATCAAGTGAAGGTCGTTCGTGCCAGTGCCGGCAAATAAAGTGTTTCCCTGTTTTTCTGTCGCTGAACCGCCGTTCGGACCCGTGCGCGCAATCTCCAAAATCAATTTTCGTCGAACGGCCGTCGCGAACGCCTGAAAGTTTTCGGCTACGACAATAAAGGCACCAGGTCCGCCAACCACACAATGTTCGTAGTAGAGATCGAGATTGGGAATGCTGCGCCAACCAAAGCGGCTTGGCCGGTCGTTGATGATTGGCAATCCGTTGATAGTTATGCCCGCAGCCACTGCGTCATCGCGTGCTTCATTGACGAAACGGCCATAATTGTTTGCGCCGTCTCCTGAAATGTCGATGACGCGGCGAATCCCTTCAAATTCGTTAGCCTCGAACGTCGGCAGCGAGTTTTCGATCGCGTTGCTAATTGACGTACGGCGAGCGGTTACCACCGGAATTGTCACCAATCTCCGGACGAAGTCCTTGGCGCTTTCGTCACCATCGATCAGCGACCAGTCGACAACCGTCCGATAGTGGCCAAATGCCGCCCATTCGACGTATGTGAGCGCTACGCGACCCAGCATTCCCGATGTTATGGCGCCGATTACAAGTGGATCGCTGAGGGCGTCCGCATAGCCTTGGCGCTGCAATTGGGCCTCTTCCTCGTCGATGCTGCCGGATACGTCGACCGCGAGGATGAGCTCCAGGTCAACTGTTTCAGCGGCACGCGGGGAGCCGACGGCAACCGCTGTGAACGCAGCGAAAATCGCCGCAAAGGAAAGCACCCGAACCACTAAAATCTGTCGCCGAAAAACCGACGCCATTTCTGCTCGCCGATGTCGCAAGGAGGAATCTCGCGTTCCGCGAC